>MKJV01000097.1 GCA_001942185.1 Pseudonocardia sp. CNS-004 | reverse complement strand
GTCCTCCGCATCGCCCAGGAGCGGGCACGCCTCAGTCGGGCCGAGCGCACGCTCCTATCAGGCCACGCGTCCCGGGCGATCCGGATGCCTGGCAGGGCCGCACATCGCCGAGAAGCCACCCACGGTCAGCCCCCGCGGCGGGCACCGAAGAAAGGAGCGAACCCTGCCAGGCGTGATCATCGTGGCACTGACCCGAAGAAACTCGCGGCCCTCTTCAAGATCTCATTGGCCCGGCGAAGCTCGCGGACCTCCTGCTCGAGCTCGCGGACCCGGGCGGCCTCGTCGGTGGTCACGCCGGGTTCGTGCCCGTCGTCGATGTCGGCCTGGCGCACCCACAACCGCACCGACTCGACCCCGTAGCCGAGCTGCTCGGCCACCCGCTTCACGGTGCCGTGGTCGCTGCCCAACTCCGCGCGCAGGGTGCGGACCATCCTCACCGCGGCGGTCTTCTCCTCCTCGGAGTACCGACGCGTGGTCGGCTTGCCCGGCGACTGCTCTCTCGGCATGACTCCATCCTCGTTTCCAAGGTCGGGAGCCTCCACAGGACCCAGGGTGAGTCACCACCACCGTCCCGGGATTGTTGTGGCGTTCGAGGTCGACGACACCGACGTGTCGACCAATACCGGGTGGAGCGTGTTGGGCGTGGGCGAGGCGTACGAGGCCTGCAGCCCGGCACGGCAGGCCCAGCTCGCGGACCGGTGGCCCGAGCCGTGTGTGCGGCGGCAGAGGGAGGTCGTGGTGTGCGGTACCGCAGCAGTTGATGTCCGGGCGCGGATCCGTCGAGACGACGGCACGGACAGGGGCTCATTGAGCGCACTGGTTCAGGGGGACGGTCCAGCGGACGGAAGCTCCGGTGGGCTCGCGGGGTGCGACGTCGAAGGTCCCGTGGTGGCGTTCGGCGCGCCGGCGCATGTTGGCCAGGCCGCTGCTGCGTGCGGCAGGGGAGAACCCGACCCCGTCGTCCTGGACGGTGAGCTTCACCTGCTCGGGCCGGGAGGCGAGCTCGACGACCACGCTGCTGGCCCGGGCGTGTCGGGCGACGTTGGCCAGCGCCTCGCGCAGGACCGAAACGAGGTCCTCGCCGACCTCGGGGGGCAGGGTGTCGATCGGTCCGTCGAAACGCACGGCCGGGTCGAAACCCAGCGCCTTCACCGCGTCGGCGGCGACGTCGAGCAGCCGGGCGCGCAACCCGCTGGGGTTCGCCTTGGGGAGGTCGCGCAGTTCGTAGATCGTGGTGCGGAGTTGGCGGATCGTGTCGTCAAGGTCGCCAACCGTGGTGAGGATCCGGTCGGTGGCCCTGCCCTTCCCGAGCCCCATGGCCACGCTCTGCAGTGACAGCCCGGCCGCGAACAGCCGCTGGATGACCTGGTCGTGCAGGTCGGCAGCGATGCGGTCGCGCTCGTCGAGCATCGCCGCTCGCTGCTGTTCGGCGCGAGCGTCCGCCAGTTCGGTGGCGAGGGCGGCGTGGTTGGCGAAGCTGCCGGCCATCTCCAGGTCGGTCTCGGTGAACCCGGTTCGCCCACGCTTGCGCACCGCGCTCAGCACACCTCGCGATCCGCGTGAGCCCAGTAGGGGCACCACGATCACCGGGCCGACGTCCAGCTCGCCTGCGGTCAGCGACCTCCACTCGGCCTCGTCGTCGACCTGCGAGAGCCGAACCGGCTCGCCCGTGGTGGACACCCGACCCAGCAACGATCCCTCCACCGGCACGCGGGAGCCACGCACCTGGGGCTCGCCGATGCCGGCCGCTTCCTCGATCCGCAGCTCGCGCCCGTCCGCGGTCGGGAGCGCGACCGTGACCAGGTCCCCGTCTGCGATCTGTCGCGACCGCTCCGCGATCAGCCGCAGCGGACGCTGCGCACCGGCGTCGTCCGGGGACAGCAGCTGGCGGGTGATCGCCGCGGACGCCTGCAGCCACTCCCCGCGGGAACGTGCGGCTTCGTAGAGGCGGGCGTTGTCGATCGCGACGGCCGCGGTGGCGGCGATCGCGGTGCACAGCTCCTCGTCCTCCGCGCTGAACTCGCCCTTGGTGCTCTCGGTGAGGTAGAGGTTGCCGAACACCTCGTCCCTGATCCGGATCGGCACGCCCAGGAAGCTGGTCATCGGCGGATGCCCGGGCGGGAACCCCGAGGAACGGTCGTCGTCGGTGATCCGGCGCAGCCGGATCGGGCGGGGATCGTCGATCAGAGCACCGAGCAGCCCCTTGCCCTGGGGCAGGTGCCCGATCCGTTCGACGGCGTCCTCCGGCATGCCGGTGTACACGAACTCGGCCAGCCCACCAGCCGCTGCGATCACCCCGAGCGCGGCGTAGCGGGCACCGACGAGCTCGCGGGCCGCCTCGGCGATCCGACGCAGCACCGCCGGCAGGTCCAGATCACCGATGACGAGCTGATTGGCCCGCAGCAACCCCCGCAGCCGACCCTGGGTCGCCATCACTTCCTGGGCGCGTTCCACCAGCTGGCGGAGCAGCTGGTCCAGCTCCAACCGCTGCAGATCCGGGTACGTCAGCTCACCGGAGGCAGCCGCGACGGGGGTCTCCCGCCGCACCGGGCCGTGCGCGTACCGGCCCTCACCGTCCTGCTGAACCTGCTCCCCGCCGACATTCGTCGCGTGATCCTCTGCTGACACCGCTTCTCGACCTCGAGACGTCAGTTCTCCTACTGGACCGAACAGCGTGCCCCATCCACGCCGAGTACCGAAACGGCTACCCGGACGTGCGCATGGCCAAGCACCCACCCGGGGATGGGCGCTGGTGTTCTCCGGGGCGGCCGTTCCGCCCGGGAACCCGGGGTGCGGCCGCCTGAGCGGAGCGTCTCAGCAGCCCACGAGCCGGTGACCAACGGGCCGACAGCACGGGACCGATGGCCGTGCCCGGAACACCCGACGGCGAGCACGCTCGGTGTCGGAGGTGGAACCGTGAAGATCGGTTGGAGGGACGGCGTCGCGACGCTGTTGGTCGCCGCGATCGTCGTACCGTACATCGGCTACCTGGTGCGCGGCAGCATGCCGTTCATCCAGGACCCCCGCGGCATGGCCGCCACCGGACTGATCCTGGGACTGGCTGCGGCCGTGGTCGTGGGCCGGGAGGCGTTCCGCGGAACGTGGGGAGTGGCGGCCGCCTTCTTCGCCGTGGCGTCGGCCGGGGTCGGTGCCGTGGCGTTCATCCGCGCCGAGGAAGGCGCACTCAGCGAGGGGCTGCTCGCCGTGTTCATGGTCGCGATCGTCGTGGCGTGGGCACTGGCGGAACTGGTCCGCACGCGGCTGATCGGGAGTAGGGCCGGGCACCCGGCCCACTGATGTGAGGAGATCGAGATGATGTGGTGGTACGGCCCGGGGACGGGCGGATGGGCGATGGCCCTCATGGGCATCGGCATGGTCCTGTTCTGGGCGCTGATCGTCCTCGGGCTGATCGCACTCGTCCGGTACCTGCAGACCGCGGGCGGTCGCCCGCCGGAGGTGCGAGCCACCCCCGAGGAGTTGCTGGCCGAGCGGTTCGCCCGCGGCGAGATCGACGAGCAGGAGTACCGCCTGCGCCTGGACGCGCTGCACGGCAGGTCCGGCCCGGCGATCAAGCGCTGAACCCGGCGTCGACGGGAAATGGCCAAGCAGGTCGACCTGAAGGACGTCGACGTCTACTACGGTGACTTCCTCGCGGTCGAGGACGTCACACTGACGATCCCGCCCCGCGCGTGACGGCCTTCATCGGGCCGTCCGGCTGCGGGAAGTCGACCGTCCTGCGCACGATCAACCGGTTGCACGAGGTCCTGCCGGGTGCGCGGGTCGAGGGCCAGGTCCTGCTCGACGGGGAGGACATCTACGCGCCCGGCGTCGATCCGATCGGGGTGCGGCGAACGGTGGGGATGGTGTTCCAGCGTCCCAATCCGTTCCCGACGATGTCGGTCCGCGGGAACGTCGTCGCCGGGCTGGTGCTGCGGGACGGGCGCCACGACCGCTCGTACCTCGACCGCGTGGTCGAGGAGACGCTGCGGGAGACGCACCTGTGGGACGAGGTCGCCGATCGGCTCGACGCCCCTGGGGCCAGCCTCTCCGGCGGACAGCAGCAGCGGCTGTGCATCGCGCGGGCCCTCGCGACCCGGCCGGAGGTCCTGCTCATGGACGAGCCGTGCTCGGCTCTCGACCCGGTCTCCACGCAGGCGATCGAGGACCTCATCGCGATGCTCAGATGCGATTACACGCTCGTCATCGTCACCCACAACATGGCCCAGGCGGCTCGGGTGAGCGACCGGACGGCGTTCTTCAACGTGACGAGGGCGGGCGGACCGGGCCGCCTGATCGAGGTCGGGGACACCGAGTCGGTGTTCACCCATCCGATGAACGCATCGACCGAGGACTACATCCGGGGCCGGTTCGGCTGATCCCGCGTCCGGGCCATGAGGAGGAACCCCATGGAGATCGAACCCACTCGCCAGGCGTGGAAACGCCGGTTCCTGGCGGTCGCGCTGGTCGCCGTCGCGCTGCGCGCGCTCGTCGTCATCACCTTTCGCTTCGGCTCTCCGGGTGCGCTCGACCGGATCCGCCGGTTCAACAAGCGGGCGCTGAACCCGCTAATGTTGCGGCTCGCCGGGCGCTCGCACTGGTACGCGGGGTACCTGGAGCACGTCGGACGCCGTTCCGGCCGCACCTACCGCACTCCGGTCGTCGCCCTGCCGGTGCGGGACGGTTTCGCCGTTCCGCTGCCGTACGGCACGGAGGTGGACTGGCTCCGCAATCTCCTGGCGGCCGGGACGGGCGGTATGAAGATCAAGGGAGTGCGCTACGCCGTGCGTGAACCGCGCGTTCTCGACACTCCCGCCGTGCTCGAGGAGCTGCCTCCGCTGTGGCGCAGGTTCACGCGGCTCTACGGGTTCGAGCATTTCCTCCGCGTCGTCGCCACCCCGGTCACGCCAACCGGCACGGAGCCGACGGACGCCGGGGAGGCGCAGGCGATCGAGGCCACCGCCGAGCGGACCGACGCGAACGCTTGAGCGCCGGAGCGGCTCGCGACCGTCAGCTCCGGTCCACCCGCATCCCGTACCGGTCGATGATCGCCGCGACGAGCCTGGCGCGAGCGGCTTCCACGTCGTCCGGGAGGGAGGCCTCGACCGCCCGGACCCGGTCGGCGAGGCCCGGGTCGCACCGCTCGAGCTCGTCGACGAATCGCCGCAGGTTGGTGGCGACTGCACCGGTCCGCCCGGTCGCGGTGCGGGAATGGAATCCGCGGTCGCGGCGAACGTCGGCGTCGGTGTACTTGTGATGGTGTCGCACGTGTGCGGTGGAGCGCCCGGCGATGCGCAGGGTGGTCGGGGGCTCGCCGCCGGGTCGCAGGTAGGTCAGCACCGCCTCACCCAGCTGCTCGTGCCGCAGCTGGAGATGCCAGTCCATCCCCTCGATCGTGTCCTGATCGACGCCGTCCGGACGGTAGGTGGTCAGGCAGTAGCCCCACTCGTGCCGGGCGGTCTCCAGGCCCTGCGGCAGGTGCGCCTCGTCGATCACGAACCAGTGCGGCAGCCCGGTGCGTTCCCGATGTGCGTGCAGGTGCCGGCTCGCCGAGGGAGATCGGCTCGTGGTCGGCGACCACCAGCACGGCTCCGTTCTCGGCCACCACGGCGTCGAACCCGCCTGAGGCCCGGCATGTCCGCGGCCAGCTCCGTGAGGATCCGTCCGGTGACCAGCAGGACGCGCACCCCGCCGGCGCGGGCTGACCGGATCGCGGTCAGCACCTCCGCGCGGGCGGTCTCCCCGAGGCGAGCGTGCCGTCCAGGTCGCAGGCGACCGCCTGGTAGGACCGCACTCGATGCTCTCCCCGGCGGTTGTTGTCACCGTAGTCCCTCGTTCCCACACCCGATGCTCGTCGAGGCAGCGCGATCCGGGACACGGTTGCAGGGCCCGGAGCGGTGGGACCGAGGCCCCGTCCACGCGGCTTCAGCCCGACCGGATCGGCGCGCGTTCCTCCCGCCGCCCTTCTGGCTCGACCTCGGCGGGCACCGCAGGGGGCAGCGGTGCGGGCCGGTGGCGGCGGAGCCGGTTGGCGTTGCCGACGACCGAGAGCGAGCTCAGCGCCATCGCGGCGGCGGCGAGGACAGGGCTGAGGCGCAGGCCGAGGAGCGGGTAGAGGACGCCCGCGGCGACGGGGACGCCTACGGCGTTGTAAACCAGGGCGAAGAACAGGTTCTGTCGGATGTTGCGCATGGTTGCCCGCGACAGCCGGACCGCGGTGACGACCCCGGCCAGCGAGCCCGAGATCAGGGTGATGTCGGCGGCCTCGATGGCTACGTCGGTGCCGGTACCGATCGCCAGCCCCACGTCCGCCTGCGCGAGCGCCGGGGCGTCGTTGATGCCGTCGCCGACCATGCCGACCCGGCGCCCTTCGGCGTGCAGCCTGCGGATCTCGTCGGCCTTGTGTTCGGGAAGCACCTCGGCCAAGACGCGTCGGATCCCGACCTGGTGGGCGATGGCGGCCGCGGTGCGGGCGTTGTCGCCGGTGATCATGACGACGTCGATGCCGAGCCGTTGCAGCGCGGCGATCGCGGCGGCGGAGTCGTCCTTGACGGTGTCGGCGATGGCGAGGATGCCGGCAGCTCGCCCGTCGACGGACACGAGCACGGGTGTCTTGCCCGCTGCTGCGAGCTCGGCCGTGTGCGGATCGAGCGGGATGGTGTCGATCCCGGCGTCCGTGAGCAGCATGCGGGTGCCGACGAGCACGGAGCGGCCGCCGACGTGGGCACGGACGCCCTTGCCGGTGACCGAGTCGAAGCTCGCTGCAGCGACCGTGGCGAGACCGCGGGCGCGCGACTCGGCGACGATCGCGGCGGCGAGGGGATGCTCGCTGTCCGCCTCCACGGCGGCGGCCAGCGCGAGGAGCTCGTCATCCTCCAGCACACCCGTGGTCCGGACGCCGGTGAGGGCGGGCCGGCCCGCCGTGATCGTGCCGGTCTTGTCGAGCACGACGGTGTCGAGCCGGTGGGCGGTCTCCAGGGCTTCTGCGGAGCGGATGAGGATGCGGCCCGGGCGCCCTTGCCCGTCCCCACCATGATCGAGAGCGGCGTGGCGAGGCCGAGCGCGCACGGGCAGGCGATGATCAGCACGGCCACGGCGGAGACGAGGGCGAGGGTGAGTGCCGGCGGCGGCCCTGCGACGTACCAGGCGGCGAAGGCGGCGACCGCGATGGCGATGACCGCGGGCACGAAGTAGGCGGAGGCGGCGTCGGCCAGCCGCTGGATGGGGGCCTTGGAGGCCTGTGCCTGCCGCACCATGCCGATGATCTGGGCGAGCAGCGTGTCCGCGCCGACCTTGGCTGCGCGGACGCGCAGGGACCCGGTGCCGTTGATGGTGGCGCCGATGACGACGTCGCCTTCGTGCTTGGTGACGGGGATGGGTTCGCCGGTGACCATGGACTCGTCCACGGGCGAGCTGCCGGAGAGGACGGTCGCGTCGACAGGGATCTTCTCGCCGGGGCGGATGACCAGCTCGTCGCCGACGACGACCTCGTCGATGCCGATCTCGCTCTCGACGCCGCCGCGGACCACGCGCGCGGTGCGCGCCTGCAGGCCGAGCAGCGCGCGGATCGCCTCGCCGGTGCCCGCCTTGGCCCGGGCCTCGAGCAACCTCCCGAGCAGGATCAGGGTGAGGATGACGCCGACGGCCTCGTAGTAGACCTCGCGGACGTCGTCGGGGAGCAGCCAAGGGGCGAGCGTGACCACCAGGCTGTAGCTGTAGGCGGCGACCGTGCCGAGGGTGATGAGGCTGTTCATGTCGGCGCCCCGGTGGACCAACGTCAACCACCCGGTCCGGTGTACGGGCCAGCCCGTGTAGAGCATCACGGGCGTGATCAGCGCGAACTGGACCCAGTGCTCGAGCAGCACACCCGGTACCCAGTCGGCGCCGAACACCTCGTGGGCCATCACGGCGACCAGCACCGGCAGCGTCAGGATCGCGCCCACGAGCACGCGGCGGGTCAGGTCGGCGATCTCCGCGCGCCGCTCCCGGGCCTGCGCGGCTTCCTCGTCGGCGGCACTCCCGGCGGCGGACGGAGCCGGTCGGGCCGCGGGACCGGCCGGCGTGCCGTCCGCCGGCCCGTCGGCGGGTTCTACGACGAGCGTGCCGTGGATCATGTTCATCCCGCAGGCGAAGCCGAACGTCCCCGCTCGTGCCGGGTCGAGCCGCACGGTGGTCCGGGTGAACGCCGGCAGTGCCGCGTTCACGCCGAGGTCGGCGAACACCACCCGCGAGGTACAGTCACCGCTCTCCCGGCGGTCGAAGACGAGTTCGAGGGGTACGCCCTGACGGACTCGGATGCGGTCCGGCCGGTACCCGCCACGGACGGTCACCTCTACGCGCTGAACGCCGTCGGTCAGCCGGGCGGCGCGGGAGCGGCGAGGGCCGAAGAAGTACCAGCCCAACCCGACGACGACCGCGGCCGCGACCACGAGCACCGTGATGTCGTTCGTGCTCATCTCCGAACTCCCTCCGCCCGTCGCCACAGCGCGGACCTGCCGACCCTGCGCCCGGACGCCCGGCCGGGACAGGGGCGCTGTACCTGCGACGGAGGTGACTTGCGGTTCGTCGTCCGGTGCCGTCCTGCCCTGCACCGAGCGGGCGTCCGCCTCCGATGCCGGAGTGCCGAGGCAAGGAGGACCTCGCTCTGTACGCGATCGCCCTGATCACGAGAGCCGACTGATCGGGCGATCGTCGATCCCGCGGGTGTCGGCGCGGCGCTCCGCCACGAGCCGGAGGCCCTGCTCGATCCGGTCGAGCCGCGCGTCGAGCGCGTCCAGCCGGGCCTCGATGCGGTGTTCCACGGCTTCGGTCTCGGCTTCCAGCGTGCGTTCCTCCGCGGCGGCGACGGCCTGCGCGACGACGAGGGCGACGACGGCGGCGACGCCGCCGAGCACGGCCACGCCGACCGCCATCAGCGCGACGGCGATCAGGCGGCCCGCTGTCGTGACCGGGATGTGGTCCCCGTATCCGACGGTCGTCAAGGTCGTCACCGCCCACCAGAGCGCGTCGCCCCATGAGTCGACGGTTCGGCTCGGCTCGTCGCGTTCGATCAGCCACAGGGCCGAGCCCCCCAGGAGAAGGGTGGCGGCGGCGACGAGCGTCACCAGGGCGGAGATCCGACGCGCGGTCGCGGCGGTGGTGCTCCGCTCCTTCCTCGCCACCGCATCGGTCACGGCGTCGCCCGCTCGTCAGAGCTCGAGGACGACGCGGGCCGGCACCCGGCCGGCCAGGACGTCCGCGAAGATCGTGTTGATCTCGTCGAGCTTGCGGGTCTCGGCCACCACGCGGGTGCGGCCCGCGGCGTGCAGTGCGAAGACGTCGGCGAGGTCCTGGCGGGTGCCGACGATGGAGCCGATGGCCGAGATGCCGCCGAGCACGGTGTCGAAGATCGGGATCTGAATCGTGCCGTCGGCGGGGAGGGCCACGCACACGAGCCGGCCGCCGCAGCGCAGCGAGCGGAAGGCCTGCTCGAACGAGTGCGGGGACGCGGCGAGCGCGACGGCGACGTCGACACCGCCGAGGTCGCGGATCGCAGCTACGGGATCGGTCGTCCGCGCGTTGACCGTGTGGTCGGCGCCCAGCTCGGTGGCCAGGCGTAGCTTGCGTCCGCCACGTCGACGGCGGTCACGATGCTGCCGAGGACGCGCGCGTACTGGACGGCGAGGTGACCGAGGCCCCCGATGCCGAAGACGCCGACCCGCTCGCCCGGAGCGACGCCGGCCACCTTGATCGCCTTGAATGTGGTCACACCCGCGCAGGTCAGGGGTGCCGCGTCCCGGGAGGACTCGGCGTCGGGCACCGGCACGACGAACCGCTCGTCGGCGACGGCGAACTCGGCGTACGCGCCGTCGACGGAGTAGCCGCTGTTGCGTTGTGACTCGCACAGCGTCTCGCGGCCGGAGATGCAGTAGCCGCAGCGGCCGCAGGCCGAGCCGAGCCACGCGATGGCGAGCCGGTCGCCGACCTGGCGCAGGGCTCCGTCGCCGGGCCCGACCTGCTCGACGACGCCGACACCCTCGTGGCCCGGGATGAACGGGGCTGTGGGTTTCACCGGCCAGTCGCCGCGGGCTGCGTGGACGTCGGTGTGGCAGACGCCGCTGGTCTGCATCCGCACCAGGACCTGGCCCGGTCCGGGGGTGGGGATCGGGACGTCGCGGGTCTCCAGCGGGGCGCCCAGCGCCGGAACCACCGCGGCCTTCATGGTGTTCATCGGGCCCTCTCGTGTGCTTTCGGGGTCACTCAGAGCTGGCTGAGGTCGCAAGGGTCCGGTACCCGGGCGCTCGGCGTCCGGGGGGCGCGGCGGGCGCGGTGCCGGGCGGCTCGCCCGGCCGGGCCGCGCCAGGGTTCACCACGACGACCGGCACCGGGGAGCGGCGCAGGACGGCACGGCTGGTCGAGCCGAAGAGCGCCCGTGCTGGTGCCCGGCGCGCCGGGTGCCGAGGACGACGAGCCGTGCGTCGACCGCAGCCGCCAGCAGGGCGGGGACCGGTGACCCGGGTTCGACGGTGAGTTCGACGGGTACGTCCGGGAAGCGCGCGGTCCACGGTGCGAGCGCAGCGAGGCCGAACGGCACAGCGTGCCCGGCGTGCAGCACCACGACCCGGCCGCGGTGCCGGTGCGCGTCGTCGAACGCGACGGTCAGGGCCGCTGCGTCGATCGCCGGGTCGTCCACCCCGACCAGCACCGGGGCGGCCGGGGCCGGACGGTGCCCGCCGCGCACGACGGCGACGGGACACGGGGAGCGCCCGCTGACGTCCAGCGCCACGGAGCCGATCAGCACCTCCTCCGGCCGTTCGCCGCCGCCCATGCCGATCACCAGGAGCTGCGCGCGCTGCGCGGCGTCCAGCAGCGAGGGGCTCGCGGTCCGTTCGGTGTGGTGGGTGGTGACGGGCAGGGCGGGGTCGGCCCGGTGGGCAACGGTGAAGGCGCGGGCGAGGATGTCGCGGGCCCGATGCGTCCCCGCGGTCGAGCCGGCGGCGTAGGGGGCGGCGTGCAGGATCTGCAGCGGCAACCCGCGCAGGCGCGCCTCGGCGACCGCCCAGCGGACCGCGTCGAGCCCGATCCGGCTGCCGTCGACGCCGACGACCACACCGAGCGGCTCGTTCCGGTCGTGCTGGGTCTGCGGTGAGTCCATCTGGCTCGCCTCCTGTCGTCTCCGCCGCCAGCGTGCGCTCACCGGAGGGGTCGGTGGCAGGACCGCTGGTCCCGCGTCGGCGGGCCGAGGGTCCCGGGGCCGGGCCCGCCCGGGTGCTCTGAATGAGGCCCAGCGGTTCCGGCAAGACGACGCTGATGCGGTGCCTGGTCGGCGTGCAGCGGATCGATGCCGGCGTGCTCACGGTCCTGCGGTGACCGGCGGGTAGTGCCGAGCTGCGCCACCGGCTCGGCTACCTCGCCCAGGGCGGCATCCGACGCGTGCTCTCGCTGCTGGGCATCTTCCCGTTCACGACGATGTTCCTCATCACCAGCATCGCCATGCTCCCGGCGAGTGAACCTCGGAGCACCACGGTCGGCATCCACCGCTGACGGACGTCGGCAGCGCACCGGAGGGCCGGCCCGGCCGCCGCCGAGGAGGTCATGGCGGGTCCGCGGAGGTCGGGGCCGTCGCCCGGAACGCGGCCACCGCGGTCGGCAGGGTCGGGAAGATCCGGTCGTCGCCGATCCGCTCGCGCAACCCGCTCCCGTCCAGGTACACGAGCAGGTCCTGCTTGACGCGCGCGAGTGCTGGTACGACGCCGCGGCGATCGAGCTCGTCGCACAGGGTGTGCAGCGTGTCGGCCGCGGTGACGTCGAGCTCGACGATCGCCTCGGTGTTGAGGAGTAACCAGCGGGCCGGCGGGTCCGCCGAATCGAGAGCGGCGAGGGCACGTCGGCGGAAGTTCTCGGCGTTGGCGAAGCACAGCGGGGCGTCGTAGCGGTAGACGACGAGCCCGGGTTCGGTCGAGGCGTCGGGGTAGTCGTCCACGTCGTGCATCCCGGCGAGGTCCGGGACGAAGCCGAGGATGCCGTCGTGCGGGCGGGAGACCTTGCGGAGCAGGTCGAGGATCGAAAGACCCACCGCGACGAGGACCCCGTAGAGCACGCCGACGGCCAGCACCGCCAGCGTGGTGGCGAGCGCGATCGCGAGCTCCGAGCGGCGGAAGCGGGCGAACCGGCGGAATTCGGCGACGTCGACGAGGCGCAACGCGGCGTACACGACGAGCGCGCCGAGCGCGGCCATCGGGAACGACGACAGCACCGGCCCGCCGACCGCGAGCACGGCCACCACCGCGAGCAGCGTCACCAGGGAGCTCAGCTGGCTGCTGCCACCGACGGCGTCGCCGATCACGGTGCGGCTGCCGCTGCTGCTCACCGGGAAGCCGTGCAGGAAGCCGGACGCGACGTTCGCGACCCCGAGCGCGAGCATCTCCTGGTCGGCATCCAGGGTGTCGCCCTTCCGGGCGGCGAAGGCGCGGCCGGTGAGGACGTTGTCGGAGTAGGCCACGATGGTCACGCCGATCGCGGGGAGGAGCAGGTCGGCCAGGTCCGCCGCCGTGACGGTCGCAGCGCGGGCGACGGCACCCCGGCGGGGACGGCCCCGACCAGCTGCACCCCGAGCCGGTCGAGGGCGAACAGCGCCGTGGCGGCCGCGGCCAGTAGGACCGCGAGCAGCGGCCCCGGCGCACGCGGGAGCAGCAACGAGACCACGGCCAGGAACGCGAGGACGGCGGCCGACAGCAGCAGCGTCGGCAGGTGCGCGCTGCCCACGCCGCGCACGAACGAGGCCACTTCGGCGACGAACGTGTCGCCGCTGGTGGGCACGCCTGTCACGTTCTCGAGCTGACCCGAGATCATGATCAGCGCGATGCCGGCGAGGTACCCGACGAGCACGGGTCGCGACAGCAGGTCGGCGAGGAACCCCAGCCGGGCCGTGCGGCCGAGCAGGCACACGCCGCCGACGAGCAGCGCGAGCGCGGAGGCGAGAACCGCGTAACGGGACGCGTCGCCGGCGGCGAGCGGCGCCACGGCGATCGCCGTCATCAGCGCCGTCGTGGACTCGGGGCCCACCGAGAGCTGGCGCGACGATCCGAGGACGGCGTACACGCCCAGTGCGGCAGTGGCCGCCCACAGACCCACCACCGGAGTGAGGCCGGCGACCTGCGCATACGCCATCACCTGCGGAACCAGGTACGCGGCAACGGTGAGACCGGCGACGGCGTCGCCGCGCACGGCCCGATGATCACCGCGCCGCAATGCCGTGAGCCCCGGGCGGAGCCCCGATCCGGCACGGATGCTGCCGACGATCCGGTCGATGCCCGGTCGGACCTGCATGATCCCCCCGCGCTTCACCGACGGGCGGGTTCAGCCACCTCGTCGCGGATGCGGACGCCGACGACGCCCGCGGTACAACCCGCCACGACGGTGGCGATGTGCCGGTCGGTCTCGTCCGCCCCCTCGCTCGCGAGCGAGACCACGCCGTCGGCCACCGCCACGTCCCAGCGTCGCCGGCCGGCCGCCGACAGGTGCCCGGCCACGTCACGCGCGATGGCGTCGTCGTCCCGAACGATGGTGCGCAGCACGTCGACCCGGCTCACGATGCCGACCAGGCGGTCGCGGTCCACCACGGGAACCGCCCGCAGGTGTCGCTCCACCATCAGCCTGCCGAGCTCCGCGGCATGCGTGTCGGGCATGGCGGTGACGACCTCCGTGGTCATCACACCGGCGACGCCTGACGGCGCCGGCGGCGTCGGGGCCGGTGGTCGGTCGTGGATGAGCTCGCGCGGGTCCGGCAGGAGCCGGTTGCGCAGCAGGTCGGCCTCGGTGACCACGCCGAGCAGCCGGTCGTCGGCATCGACGACCGGGAGCACGGCGAACCCGTGGGTGACGATCAGCCGCGCCGCCTCCTTGACCGAAGCGTCGGGGCGCACGGTCACCACGGGGCTCGTCATCAGCTCGCGTGCCTCATGCTCGTTCCTCCTCGGTGTCCGCGGGCACCGCGACCAGCCGGCGGCCGGTGAGCCGCTGCAGTGGCACGGCGATGGTGTGTGCCGTGCGGCCCGGCGCCCATGGGCGCGGCATCCGGGTGGCCAGATCGGCCAGCCGGTCGGGGACCAGCACCTCGTAGGCTTCGCCGACGCCCAGCACGGCCCAACCGGTTCGGGTGCTCGGGTCGATCTCGTCGACCTGGAAGGCCACGACCGCGCCCCGGGTGGCGGCGGCCAGCTTGCCCCCGCCTCCGGTGCGGAAGACGACCTCCTCGCCGTCGAGGAGGTACGTGACCGGCTGAGCCGCCGGGAGGGCGGCGTCTGTGTAGACGACGCGGCCGATCTCGCTCTTGGTGAGCAGGCGGAGGCACTCGGCCCCGTCGAGCTCCACCAGTTCGACGATCGCCGCTCGATCTGCGGCTGTCACTGCTGTTCTCCTTCGGTGTCCGATCACCGACGATCCCCCGCGCCGAGGCCGGTCGACAGGGCCGAAGGTCCTCGTCCAGTGGGTCGTGCTGATCAGCTCCGAGAGTGCCGCGACGCGGGGTGAGCACCCGATGACGCTGCCCGCCGGCCCGCACCGATCGCGTGCCCGATCCCCTCGGCGAGGACCGCGACGTCGGAGACCGCCGTGTCGGCGTTCACGGTGACCGTGAGCGTGCCGGCGTAGGACAGCGCGGCGATCCCGACCGGGACGTCGGCGGCCAGCGGCGCGACCGGTGCCGCGTCCAGCAGCCGGGCGCCGGCGAGCCAGAGCGGTCGCGGTGGCCCGGGAACGTTCGTCACGAACAGGTTGATGTGCCGGGCGGCGTGCCGACGCATCCACTGCACGGCAAGACGCGCGAGGGGGGCAGGAAGGTGCAGCACGTCGAACACGTCACCGCCGCCGGCGCGGATCCGGGCCTTCAGCGCCCCCGTCGTCGCCGTGATCGTCGCCAGGCGCCGGTGCGGGTCGGGTCACCGACGGGCAGGCCGAGCAGGAGCATCGCCGAGGTCTGGCCGGCGCCCGTGACCCCGACGGGCATCGAGGCGCGCAGCGTGAGCCCGTCGACGCGCTCGCCGCGGGCGAGGAGCAGCTCTCGCAGCCCGCTGGTGACGGCGGCGAGCAGCACGTCGTTGACGGTCGCACCGGCCGTGCGCCCTGCCGCGCGGACTTCCTCGAGAGGGAACCGGACGAGGACCAGGCGCCGGCCGGGCCCGACCCGCCGGCGAAGTGACGTCTTCGGTGCCGTCTCGCGGAGGTCGCCCGCCGCGTCACGGACCTGGCGCACCGTCCGGAGCAGCGTCGCGGGGATGCGGGGGATCGCACGCAGCGCCGCCGTGACGGCCCGGCGCCGGGCGTGGCGGGCGTCCGCGACGAGCGCCCGGTGCGTGGGGACCGGGCTCTCCGTCGAAGGGCGTGCGGCCTCGGCCCTGTCGTCGGGGCACGTGTCGAGCAGGCGGCCGGCGATCGCGATGCCCGTCAGCCCGTCGGCGAGCACGTGGTGGAGCACGATCAGCAGGCCGAAGCGCCTGCCCGGGAGCCCGTCGACGATCTCGATGCGCCAGAGGGGCCGCGCCGGGTCCAGCCGGCGCACGACCCGATCGGCGCACCAGGCCGCGAGGTCGGTGCCCGCGGGCAGCGTCGCGGCGGTGATGTGGTCGAGCGGGTCGAACGCGGCGTCGTGCACCCAGACCGGCCGCCCCTCGCCGGGGCGGGTCCAGCGGATGCGCCGGCCGAGCTCCGGAATCCGCCGGACCCGCCGGGCCAGCTCCGCCCGCACCCGCTGCACGTCGAGGTGGCCGGCCGCGTCCCGCAGCGGCTCCGCGGCGAGCTCACCGATCAGCGCGATCTGGGAGGGGGTGTTCCGGTCCTCCGCCCACAGGTTCGCGAGGTCGCCGAGCCGCAGTCGGTGCAGCTCGGGAGCGTCGTTCGACATGGCACTCCTCCGGTCGGCGCCATCCAGCGTTCCGGGGGTGGCGGGGTGCGGCCCCGGTCGGAGGTCCTGCGGCGAGCGGCCGTCCGGCCCCTGTCCGGCTCGGCCAGCGCCGTGGAGCCTGCGGTCATGGAGACGAACGAGGCCCGAACGGTGTGGCGGACATGGATTCCAGGTTGGTTCGGGATGCTCGTGCTCGCGTTGGTCAACGGCACCTTCCGGGCCGTGGTCACCCAGCCCCTCCTGGGGGAGACCGCGGCGAGGGCGCTGGCCACGGTGATCCTCCTCGCGACCCTGACCGGCTACGTCTGGTGGCTGCACCGGCGCCGCCCGATCCCGACCGAACGGCAAGCGTGGGGGATCGGCCTTGCCTGGGTGGCGATGACGCTGACCTTCGAGTTCGCTTGGGGCCGGCTCGTCGAGGGCCTGTCCTGGGCGACGATGCTCGCCGACTACGACGTCACCGCGAGTCGGATCTGGCTCCTCGTCCCGATCTGGACCGCGCTGGCCCCGGTGGTCGTCCACCGCGTCCAGGCCGCACACCACCCGACGCACGCGGGATGACGGGCAGCCCTGCGTCAGGCGGCGCGCCTCCTGCCGGGAGGTGCGTTGCACAGGGTGGCGAGCAGGAGCAACAGGGCTGCCTGGCCGAGGACACCCGGCGCGAGCGTCGGAGCAGGCCCGACCGTCTTGGTGACCGCGTACCAGCCCCGCACGGGCAGGGGCAGCGAGTCCCAGGTGTCGGCGAAGCGCTGGTCGAGCTCCCCGGCGTGGAAGTTGACCAGGACGTGGTCGACGACGCCGTACAGCGACGCCCCGAGCACGATCAGAGCGAGCACCGGGTGATCGTCGTGCTCCGTTCGCCGAAGAACAGGTGCAGCGTCGTCGCCGCGACGAGCACGGCGAGGGCCAGCCACGGGACGAGCTGTTCGACGCCGTTCCAGTGCCTTTCGGCCGCCAGCTCGAATGCGGTGGAGAGCATACTCACCACGGTCAGCGCGATGAGACCGCGTCGAACGAGCAGCATGACCGGTGTGCCGGTGGCCGTGAGCGACTCGCTCACGGGGCGAGCGCAGAGACGATCCGGTCGGTCGTCTCCTGCCCCGGGTTGTACTTGGCGAGGTTCTCCCGGAGCGTGGTGAGGTTCGGGTCGTCGGCGGGGTACGGGCGGTACTCGACGACCTCTTCCGCCCACCGTTCGGGATTGCTCACGCCCGCGCGCTCCAGAGCGGCTGCGATCTCGTCCTCTGAGGCGGTGTTCGCCGACACCTTGCCCGCGGGTGCGGTCGGGCCGGTGCCGCTTCCGGTCGTGGCGGGCGCCGGCGCACCGGCGGTGCTCGCCGAGCCGCCGCACGCGGCCAGGCCGAAGGCGAGGACTCCGGCAGCGCATGCAACGGCCAGTCGTGCCGTGCCAGCGATCATTGCGGTCTCCTGTTCTGGAATTTCACATCTCGAGGTGATCCCAGAATCACGACGAACCCTGTGGCTGCGCTGAGGAACCGCGACCTGCCTCCACAAACGGGCTGAATCCGGACGAATGGGTTTCTGTCCGAAGTGGAGGGTGAGCACAGGCTCACACAACTTCGGATCGGCTATCAGAAGGGCATCTCGGCGGGTGAGCCGTTCCCGTTTCGGCCGCTGGTTCCCCGCTGCCATTCGAGCTGAACGACCCGGTCGCCCCGGGCCGATCGGTGCTGCCGCCGATCCGGGCGCTGCCGCACCGTGAACGCGGGCCCGACAGAGAGGACCATCCCGATGAGCACACTTCAGGATCAGCGGCGCATCGTCGTCGGCGTCGACGGCTCGTCGGAAGCGGTGGAAGCCGTCCGTTGGGCGGCGGCCGAGGCGGCGCGGCGCGGCGCAGGCCTGCGCCTGGTCACCGCCGTGGAGTGGTTGGACCGCCCCACCGTCGGCGCTCCCGTTCCCGGGTACAGCGTCGCGGACAGGCTGTTCGAGCTGGCCGCAACAGGCCTCGAGGAAGCGGAGACGGCGGCGAAGGAGGTCGTTCCCGATGTGGCGATCGGTCGCGAGACCGTCGTCGGCTTCCCGGTCGCCGTGCTCGCATCGGAGTCGCGCGGCGCGGGCCTGCTGGTGGTCGGCGCGGGTCAGGGCGGGCGGATCGCCTCCGCACTGGCCGGCTCGACCGCCGTCGGGGTGGCGACGCACGCGGCGTGCCCGGTGGTGGTGGTCCGGGGCGAGGACCACGGCAGCACGGCCCCGGTCGTCGTCGGTGTGGACGCCTCCCCCAGGGGCGAGGCTGTGCTCGCCTTCGCGTTCGAGGCTGCCGCCGAGCGGGGCGTGCCGCTGGTCGCCGTGCACACCTGGGGTGACCCGCCCGGTGACGCGCGGACCGCGCCGATGTGGAGCGAGCTCGTCGCCGATGCGGAGCGGGACGTCGCGGAGAGCCTTGCCGGGTGGGGCGAGAAGTATCCGGACCTCCCCGTCCGGCGGATCGTGAGTCACAGCTCTCCCGCCCGCCGGCTACGGGAGCTGTCGGAGGAAGCGCAACTCGTCGTCGTCGGGTCTCGCGGACACGGAGAGCTGGTCGGGCTGATCCTCGGCTCGGTCAGCAACGCCATGGTGCACGGGGCGGCCTGCCCGGTTGCCGTCGTGCGGCCGACGCGACCATGAGGCAGCCTCTCCGCGTAAGCGGCCGCTGAGAGATCAGCGCCACGCTGCGTCCGGCCGTGAATCGGATGTGAGGCCGCATCGTCCCGGCACCGTATTACCTCCGATCGTCGCCACCGTTCAGCCGGTCACGGCCGCAGGGTGGATCAGGGTCTGGACAGTGACGAACGCCGCGACGGCGAGGACGAGGTAGGCGGACCAGCGGCGGAGCCGGTCGGCAGGCAGCCGAGTGGCGACCGGCCGGCGATCATGGAGCCGACGATCGCGGCGAGGGTGAACGCGGCGGTCAACCTGTAGTCCAGGGCGGTGTCGCCGGCGTGGGCGGCGAATCCGGCCGCGGAGTTGACGATGATGACCAGAAGGGAGGTGCCCACGGCCACGGCCATGGGCAGGCCCAGGAGCAGCACGAGGGCGGGAATGATCAGGAAGCCGCCGCCGACGCCGAACAGGCCGGTGAGGAACCCGACCACCAGCCCCGAGCCGATGGCCTTGGGCAGACAGCCGCGCCAGTTCACCCCGCCCCCGGGCAGCGCGCAATCCCCGCCCTCGGTGGTCTGTTCGCGCAGCATCCGCACCGCGGCGAGGACCATGAGCACGGCGAACCCGACCAGCACGACCCGGGGGGCGAGCAGCCGGTTGACCGTTGCACCCGCGAACGCCGCCCCACCCCCGGCGGCCCCGAACACCCCGGCGATGCGCCACGCGATCTGGCCGTGCCGCAGCCGGGGCAGCAGGGCAGCCGCGGCGGAGATCCCCACGACGAGCAGCGACATCGGCACGGCCGCGGCCAGTGGCACCCCGGCGCCGTATACCAGGGCGGGCACGGTCAGGATCGACCCGCCGCCGCCGAGCAGCCCGAGCAGCAGCCCGATGACCAGCCCGAGTGCGGTCCCCGCGAGCACGGGCTACTCGGCGGACGACGGCTCGGGTCGGGCCGCCGCCCCGGTCGGGAGCTGGGCGAGGACCTCAGCGGGTGTCCGGTCGCGGGGGCCCCGGTTGTAGGGCAGCGCGGACAGGATCCGAGCCATGGTGCAGGTGTCGGTCAGCGCGGACAGGGCCAGTCCGACCCCGATCCCGGCGGAGAGCAGCCGTGCTCCGGGGGCGCGCAGCCCGGCGACCAGTCCGGCCAGCACCAGCGCGCCCGCGACGAGGCGGACCTGGCGCTCCAGGGACCAGCGGGCCCTGCCCTGCACGAGGCTGCCGTCGGTGTCGCCGTCGCCATTGCCATGGCTGCGGGCGTACGCGTTGATGCCGCCGTCGAGGACGTGAACCCGGTCCGCACCGACGGCGGCCAGGCGCTGTCGGGCCTGTGCGGCCCGCGGCCCGGACCGGCAGACGAGCACGACGTGGCGGTCGAGCCGGGCGGCCAGCTGCTCGGCGTGCTCTTCGAGCAGGTTCAGCGGCACGTTGCAGGAGCCGCGGATGTGCGCGGCCTCGAACTCCGCCGGGGTGCGGACGTCCAGCACCATCACCGTGTCAGGCTGGGCCAACCACGCGCGGACAGTGACCGCATCGACCCGCTCCGGATGGGTGTGCTGGTGGGGCCGGGTCATCGGGGAAACCTCCCGTCGCTCGCGCCGGCCCCCTCGGTGGGGTACTCGTCCTCCAGGCCCGCTGCAGCCGCAGCGGCCTAGGAGTCGTTGATCAGCACGACCTGGCGGCCGGGGCGGTCCAGCACCGAGGCGGCGATGGACGCGCGGTAGCCGGAGCCGCAGTAGACCCACACCTCGCCCTGGGGGACCTCGCTGATGCGGTCGGCCAGTTCGTGCAGCGGGATGTGGTGGGACCCGGCCACGAAGCCGAGGGCCCGTTCGTCGTTGCGTCGGGTGTCGAGGACCTGCACCGGTCCCTGCTCGCGGGCCTTGGCCAGCCCGGTGAAGTCGGTGACCGGGTAGGAGCGCAGCGGCCGACCGTCGGCGAGGGCGTCGATGATGATCACCAGCGCGCGCAGCTGGCGTTGGGCGTTGCTGGCCGCGGCGACTGCGGCCCGGCGTGCGGTGAGCAGGATCTGCAGGCTGGCCCGTTCCGGCCCGGTCTTGGGCTGCGCCAGCTGGGTGCGGGCGAGCGCGTCGCGGGCGGCACGTTCGGCGTCGATCGGGTCGGATTTCGCGCCGGCCCGGCGTGCGGGCGGACCGGGCGGTCGAGCTCGACGATCAGCTCACCGAGCTGGTCGAGGTGTCGGGCCGGGCCGGCGCCGTAGCCGCCGGTGCCCTCGATCGCCCAGCCGCGTAGCCCGCCGTGAGCATCGGCCAGCGCGACCAGGTCGGCGTAGCCGTCCTCATCGGCGCTCACCGTGACGGTGGCCAGCACGGCGTGGGTGTCGGCCGCGAGCACGGCGGCGGTGTGGGTGTCGGTGTGGGTGTCGACCCCGATGACGAGTTCGACCAGTTCTGCCAGCATGGGCAAGGCGTTCTCCTGACCTGGAGGGACGTGAGGTCCGGTCCGGATCGGAGTCGGCAGGACTGTGACGAGACACGCCAGCGGCTACTGGCGGTCATGCTCCTGATCAGGCCAGCTACTCCGGCCGGGCCGGTGCCGACAGCAGCAGGCGGACAAGTCGGCTCGAAGGCATCACGCCAGTCAGGCGAAGGGTCACACCCGCTGCTGTCATCACCAGCCCACCATTACCGAACCGGCTAAACCAGCCTCACAGTCAGGCGAGGGACAGGAACAGCCGCTCCAGCTCCTCCTCGTCCAGCCGGCGGGTTCCCGCGTCGTCCTGCGCCATGCACTGCCGCATGCCTGTGGCAATGATCTTGAATCCGGCACGGTCCAACGCCCGGGAAGCGGCCGCGAGCTGCGTCACCACATCCGAGCAATCGCGGCCCTCCTCGATCATGCGCACGATCCCGCCGATCTGGCCCTGCACCCGCCGCAGCCGCCCGAGCACATCCACCAGCTGTCCACTGTCCACGTCCATGTCCCGCTCCTGCCTCTCGCCTACCCCCGGGGGTATGACGTTCAGGCTGGCCCGGCCATTCCCCGACATGGTCGGTTCAGCGGCCGATAGCCACCACATCCTCGAGTGGACGGCGTGGAGTGGCAGGCAGCTCGCGGGCGCGGGGAGTGCCCAGCCGAGCCGCAGCAGGATCTGCGGGTGGGCGGTCTTCACGGCCCCGACGTGGTCGCGGACGAACCCGCGGGTCTCGTGGACCTCCAACGGCTGGGTGAGGGGGCTGCTCGCGAGCCCCGCCAAGGTGGCGGTGAGGAGGACGGCACTCGTGACCTCGCCGGCACGCAGCCAGCCGCGCGGGTGTCGGCGAAGGTCGACAGCAAGAGGAGGGCGGCGTTCTCCGGTTCGCCCTGCCGCAGCGAATCGACCATCGTCGGGTGGGCGTAGCTGCGCATCGGCATCCGGCCGCGGGCCGGTCCCGGCCAGGGCACGTTCGCGGACGGCACGCCGTCCGTCGCTCCGGCCGGGCGCCGCTCCAGCGGGCGAGCTCGGCGGCGTAGAGCGGATCGGCCTCCTGGGTCTCCGAGGCCGCGGCGATCGCCTTGTACAGCCGCCAGCGCAGCCGCGGTTCGGTGACCGCCTGCAGCGTGAGGCCGTTGCGCTCGACGAGCTCGGTCATCCCGCCGATCACCTCGCCCGGCACCGGCCACGAGCTGAACCTGCGCCGGTCGGTGCGGCGGTGCGGAATCACGGAGGCGAGGTCGGCGTCGGCGCCGGTGGGGGTGCCCGGGGCGAGCTCGACGGAGGCGAGGTGGTCGGGGCGCTGCGGATCGGGGAGCCGGTGCACTTGACCGGCCCAGCCGGAGGCGGCCAGTGCGACGAGCAGGTGGTGCAGCGCGGCGCCGCAGCTCATCACCAGGTCCCGGCCCTGCGGATCGGTCGCGGGGATGTGGCGGGACAGGTCGGAGTAGAGATCGACGGTGTTCCCGTACACGCGCCACGCCCAGGGTTGGCTGTTGTGCACCGACGGGGCGCGGACGGCCAGCCGCAGCGCGGCCAGCACGGTCTTCTCGTCGACGGCTGTGCTGGTCATCGCCGCGCTGCCCGGCTGTCGGGGGTTACCACCACTGTCTTCTCCCCTGGCTCGGAGGCGGAAGGTGTACGTGGTCCAGGCTGGGTCGTCGCCCTCGCCCCTGGCAGGGTCGTTCGTCCCGGTGCGGGGCGCGGAAGGGCCCTGCCGGTGAACCGGACCTCGGTGGACGATCGCTGGTCATGTCGCGTGTAGCCGAGAGAACCGCTGCCCTGGTCGTGCGTGCGCTCCTCGCCGACGGATCGATCGTGCGGATGCGCGAGCTGGACGGCGCCGACGCCCCGCTCGTCGACGAGATGTACCGAACCCTGCCTGCGTACGACCGGTACCTGCGCTTCTTCAGCGCCGGCGTCCTCCCGCGTGCGGCGGAGCTGATGCGGCGGAGCGACCCCGGGTACCTGGCGGTCGGTGCGTTCCGTGGTGAGCGGCTGGTCGGCGTCGCGGAGTGCGTGACCGTCGACGAGCCTGCCACCGCTGAGGTGGCGCTCGTCGTGGCTCACCACGAGCAGGCGCACGGGATGGGCACCTTGCTGCTGGAGCACCTGGGCTCGCACGCGCGCAGGAAGGGAGTTCGGCGGCTCGTCGCGGAGGTGCTCGGGGAGAACGTCGCGATGCGCCGGGTGTTCGACGGGCTCGGGCTGCCGTCGCGGATGCGTGTCGTAGATGGCGAGCTGCACGTAGAGGTGGACCTGGAGCCGGACGAGCGGTACCTCGCCGCGCTGGCCGAGCGGGAAGAACGCGCCGACGTGGCGAGCCTCTCCGCGGTGCTGGCACCTCGTTCGGTGGCTGTGGTGGGCGCGGGTCGCAAGCCGGACTCGGTCGGTCACGCCGTGCTCGCGAACCTCGTCGCCGCCGGCTACACGGGGCGGCTGGTCGCGGTGAATCCGCACGCCGCGCGGGTGTGCGGGGTCGACTGCTACGCCTCGGTCGCGGACCTGCCGGACCCGGTGGACCTCGCGGTGGTGTGCGTTCCGGCGCAGGCGGTGCCCCATGTGGCGGAGGACTGCGGACGGCGTGGCGTGCGCGCACTGCTGGTGATCTCGTCCGGGGTGTCGGCGGACCCGGCCCTCGCGGTGCGCCTGATCGAGGCCGTGCGCCGCTACGACCTGCGGATGGTCGGCCCGAACTGCCTCGGGGTGGCCAACACCGACCCCGCGGTGCGGCTCGACGCCGGGTTCGCGGGGACGAGCCCGTCCGGGGACGTCGGTCTGGTCACGCAGTCCGGGGGAGTGGCGATCGCCGTGCTGGCCGAGCTGCGCAGGCTGGGCCTCGGCACGTCCACGATGGTGTCGACGGGCGACAAGTACGACGTGAGCGGCAACGACATGTTGCTGTGGTGGCAGGGCGACCGGAACACCCGGATGGCGGTGCTGTACCTGGAGTCGTTCGGCAACCCGCGCAAGTTCTCCCGGTTCGCCCGCGGGCTGGCGGCGCGGGTGCCGGTGCTGACGCTCCGGTCGGGCAGCTCCGAGGCCGGGCAGCTGGCGGCGGCGTCGCACACCGCGTCGAGCGCGACGCCGCGAGTCACGCGGGATGCGTTGTTCCGCCAGGCCGGGGTGCTCGCGGTCGACCGGCTCGACGAGCTCGCCGCGCTGATCGCAACACTGTCGTGGCAGCCACTGCCGGCCGGCAGGCGGGTGGCGGTGATCAGCAACGCGGGCGGGGCCGGTGTCCTCGCGGCGGACGCGTGCATCGCCGCGCGGCTGGAGCTGCCCCCGCTGTCGGAGCGCACTCGACGTCGGTTGGCCCGGCGCCTCCCGGAGGGCGCGAGCGTCGCGAACCCGGCGGACACCGGGGCGGTCGTCGCACCCGAGGTCTTCGGCGATGCCGTCAGGGTGCTGCGCGAGGCCCCGGAGGTCGACGCCGTGATCGCGCTGACGGTGCCGACGGCGCTGGCCGACCCGTTCCCCGGCATCGCCCGCGCCGCTACCGTCCAGCAGCGCACACCCTTGCTGGCGGTCCGATTGGGGCAGGCCGAGCACGTGGTGTCGCTGCTCGACGAGGAGGGCCGCACCCGCGTGCCCTGTTTCGCCGACCCGGCCGCGGCGGCGTTCGCGCTCGCGGGCGCCGCCGAGCGGTCGGCGTGGTTGGCGAGGCCGCGGGGAACCGCCACCGTCGAGGGCGTCGACGTCGCGGTGGCCGCTGGTGTCATCGAGAGGTTCCTCGCCGCGCACCCGGACGGAGGCTGGCTCGGCCCTGGCGAGGTGCAGGACGTTCTGGACGCGTTCGGGCTGCCGGTCCAGCGTGGCGTGGTCGTCGACGGGCCGGAACGGGCCGTCGCCGCGTTCGCTGATGCCGACCGGCCGGTGGCGCTCAAGGCGATCGCCGAAGGCGTGCTGCACAAAGCGGAGGCGGGTGGGGTGCGGCTGAACCTGGAATCACGGGATGCGGTCGCGCGCGCCGCCGAGCAGCTGGCTCTCCGGTTCGGGGAGCGGCTGCGCGGGCTGCTCGTGCAACCGATGGCTCCCGCGGGACCCGAGCTGCTCGTCGGTGTCGTCTCCGACCCGGTGTTCGGGCCGCTCCTCGCGGTCGGGCTGGGCGGCACCGTCACCGACCTCGCGGCCGACCGCGCCCACCGGCTCGTCCCGCTCACCGAGGCGGACGCCGAGGAGGTCCTCGACGGCTTCCGCGCCGGGGAGCGCCTGTTCGACCCGCGGCACCGGACCGGACCGCGGCGCGGTACGCGACGTGATTGTCCGCGTCGCCCGGCTCGCGGAGCGCATTCCCGAGGTCGTCGAGCTCGACCTCAACCCCCTGATCGTCCGGTCCGGCGAGTGCATCGCCGTGGACGCCCGGATCCGCGTGGCCCCACCACCGAGCGACGATCCCGCGCTGCGGGCGCTGCGGGTGTGACCGTGAGGTCCCCGGACCAGGTCCTCCGGCCGGGGTGGAGCGAGAGGAGCGCCATGAGCCGCAACGGGCCGACCCCGGAACTCGACAGTGATGTCATCGGCTGCCCGCGCTGCGGGCGGCGCAACCGCGTGCCGCGTACGGCGGCCGGTGTCCCACGTTGCGGCCAATGCCGTGCCCCGCTGCCGTGGCTGGTCGTCGCCGGGGACGCGGATTCCGCCGAAATCGCCGAAGCGGCGCGCATCCCCGTCCTGGTGGATCTGTGGGCGCCGTGGTGCGCCCCGTGCCGGATCCTCGCCCCGGCGGTGGAGCGGGTGGCGGGCGAGCTGGCCCGGGCGGCTCAAGGTCGTGAAGGTGAACGTCGACGAGGCGCCCCGGGTGGCGGCGCGGTACCGCGCGATGAGCATCCCCACGCTGCTCCTGCTGCGCGACGGCCGCGAGGTCGGCCGCCAGGTCGGCGCGACGCCCGCCGAGAACGTCGCGGCCTTCGCTCGGGCAGCGGTCGGAGCCGCCCCGTGACCGCGGCTCGATCAGGATGGCTGTCGCGTGCCGGTCGTCACCTGCGCCGCGGCGCCGGGGGCGGCCAGGGCGGCGAGGAAGCCGTCGGGATCGGCGAGGCTCAGCCACAGCGCGCGTAGCCGGACGGGTACGCCGCAGACGTGGCGCGCGCGGGTGGGTCCACCTCGAGGCGGACGACGCCGGCTCGCGAACCGTTCACCGCCCACCGGCCGGCCCAGCCGTGCACACCGATCCCCAGGATCAGGGGTGTGCGGGCCGGGCGGGCGTCGACGACGGCGCTTCGCGCGATCCGTCCGCGGAACGCCCAACCCATCACGACGTGGAGCTCGTCCGCGGCGACGGTGACGTGGGAGGTGCGGGGTCCCATCCCGAAGGTGATGAACAACGGCCGCAGGACCGGGTCGTAGCGGATGTCGAACCGCTGTCGGGGTGTGATCACTGGCGCGATGCGGAAAACGGGCACATCGGCTGCGATTCGCTCGAACGCCGCAGGCGGTGCATCGCGGCCACCGGGAGGTGGGCGCGGGCCCCCGGCGCGACCGCGAGGTAGCGGCGCAGGATCGGGGCGCGGGCACCCGCGTCGACCTCGAGAAGCCGGACGGCCTCGCGGCGCCCGTGGCGCAACACCGCCCGCCCTCCGGCCGCGCACGTTGCGCACCCAACCGGCGTCCTCACCGAGCATCGACACGAGGTAGCGCTCTCCGTCGTGGTGCGCGACGACCAGCGGGACCGAGACGGCACGCCCGGTTCGCCGCCCCGGGACCTCGAGCGTGGCGACCCGGTCCGGCAGCAGCCCGGTCGAGTAGAACCAGCCGTCTACGCGGTTCATCGTGCGGGCCAGGCGGTTGGGACGGCCACCCCGGTACATCCAGCGGCGCAACCGCCCGCTCGTACCGCTCACCACGTGCCCTGGCGCCCGCTGTTGAACGCGAGCATCGCCTCGGCCTTGCCGAGGGTGCTGCGAAGCTCGGTGAGATGCTCTCGAGCCCGCCCGAGATGGGCGTTGACCGTCGGGCGTGCGGCCAGATTGCGGTGCGCCTGCTCGCTCAGCTCGCTCGCGAGGTCCGCGAGTGACAGCAGGTCCGCCAGCGTTCTGAGCGCCGATGCGTCTTCCCCCGACCCGTCCGGCGTCGGGCCGGGTGTCACGGCGATCGGAATGCGCGACATGGTGTCCGTCATGACTCCTCCTTCTTCTTCGTGTGAGAAGGATCGCGGTCGCGCGCCCCGTGTTCGTAGAGGACGAAGGCACCAGCCGGGTCGGCCCCCGACCCTCGATCAGGAGTGCAGCGGGCCCGCCACGGTGGGCCGGACGACCCACTCGAGCAGGGACCTGCGTCGGGAACGTCACCGAACGTTCACCGTGCAGCGGGAGCGGCGTCGGCGGACGCGGCCTCCCCCTTCTCCTTCGGCGCGGGCCGGACGACCGTGACCGGGCACGGGGCGTGGAGCACGCACTGCAAGCTCACCGAGCCCAGCAGCATGCTGGAGAAGCCGCCGTGGCCGCGGCTACCGACCACGAGGAGCTCGGCCCCCGTCGCCGCGTCGACGAGTGCCGCGGCCGCGCTGCCGACCACCGCTGAGATCGTCACCGGCGGCATCTGGGGAAGCGCCCCCTCGAGCTGCCCGGTCACCTCCCGCACGGTCTCGGCGGTGCTTCGCCGTATCCCATCCCGGACGTCGTCGAGGGAGATCGCGGGCGGGCCGGCGAGCGGCAGCCAGAACTCCGGGGGTCGCCGCCGCGACCACCTCGACGGATGCGTCTCGGCGGGCTGCCTCGCGCAGGGCGTGGTCGAGGGCGGCACGGCTACCGGGCGAGCCGTCGACGCCGACGACGATGCCGGGGTGTGGCTGCTGATCCATGTCCGGGCCTTCCTCTCGATGGACACGCGGTCAGCGGGACGTCTGTGCTCGACCACGTCGTGGCGATGCATAACGCCGGACCGGGCCGGGAGCGCAGGGGCGAAAGACCCGACGTCGGGTGCCGAAGGCTCCCGCTATCCGGCGCGCTCTGCGGCCGGGGGACCAAGGTCCTGGAGATCAGGGACGGGAGCCGCTGCTCCTGATCTGCCCTCCGCGCGACGCTCGACCGGTCATGACGGGTATTGCCGGTCTTCGGGGGAGGGGTGGTTCCGATGTCCCGTCATCCCGATCCGCCACCCGACGCGCGCCGGTTGCCGCGACGAGCGACCGACCGCCTCGAGGATGTCGTCGCCTGGCTCCTGATGGTGGCGGGGCTCGTGCTCGTCATCGTCGCGTGGTCGACCGGCACGGCGGTATACAGCGCGAACGTCGAGTCCATGAGCACGCTGACCCAGACGCGGGCCATGCTGCTCGAGGACGCGAAGGTCGTCACCTCTCGAGAGACGGGCGTGCGCGTGCCGGTGCGCGTCGAAGCCAGGTGGGTGGACCGGGTCGGTTTCGAGCGCACCGGCGAGCTTCAGATCAAGGACTCGGCTCCGGCCGGAACCGAGGTCGAGGTGTGGATCGGCCCTGATGGCGAGGCCGCCGATGCATCGCTGCAGCGGGAGAACGCGGTGACCGCCGGCATCGTCACGGGCACAGGGCTGCTGCTCGTCGGCGCTGCCGTCCTCGGCGCCGCGTGGTACGGGGTGCGCCTCCTGACCGCATCGTGCAATGCCCGCCGCTGGGAGCGTGAGTGGGCGCGGGTGGGCCCCCACTGGCATTGAGCCGCCGAGAGGACGGATCGAGTCATGGACCGGACCGTGAAAACCCGATTCGGCGAAGTGTGCGGGGCCGCCGTCGACGGGGTGATGGCGTTCAAGGGGATCCCGTTCGCCGCGCCGCCGTTCGGTGCAGGCCGGCTCCGACCGCCGCGGCCGGTCGAGCCGTGGCGCGGTGTGCGGGACGCGACCGCGTTCGGCGCGGCGCCCCCGACTCTGCCGCTCCCGCCTGAGGTCGCGGCACTGATCCCGGATGCCGGCGTCCTCCCCGGTGAGGACTGCCTGAACCTCAACATCTGGACACCCGAGGTGGGGGCCGCGGGTCTCCCGGTCATGGTGTGGATCACCGGGGGCTTCTTCGAGTTCGGGTTCGGCGCTTCGTACGACGGGCGGCGGTTCGCCAGGGACGGTGTCGTCTGCGTGACCTTCAACTACCGCGCCGGGGCGGAAGGCTTCCTCGACCTCGGCGACGAGTCGGCCAATCTCGGGCTCCTCGACCAGGTCGCGGCGCTCGAATGGGTCCGCGACAACATCGCCGCATTCGGTGGCGATCCCGGCAACGTCACGGTGTTCGGCGAGTCTGCTGGGGCGATGAGCATCGGCACGCTGCTGGCGATGCCCCGCGCGGAGGGCCTGTTCCGCCGGGCGATCCTCCAGAGCGGGGCGGCGCACGCGGTCACCCCGACCGCGGCTGCCCGGCGGATCGCCCACGACCTCGCCGGGCGGCTCGGCGTACCCGCCACCCGGGAGGCGATCGCCGCGGCGCCGGTCGAGCGGTTGCTGCAGGCTCAGGAGGAGCTGAAGGCCGACCTGGAGGCGGATCGGGGGCGCTGGGGTCCGGAGGTGGCGGCTGGCGGGTTGCCGTGGCAGCCGTCGGTGGACGGCGTCGTCGTTCCGGACCGGCCGATCGACCGCATCACGGCCGGCGCCGGCGCCGGAATCGACCTGATCGTCGGAACCAACGTCGACGAGGGCCGAGTCGCACTGGTGGTCCCCGGCGCGGTGGACCGGACCCCGACCGAGGCCGTCGCCGCGGTCGCCACGACCTTCGGGCTCCCGGCCGACGCTGCGGTCGCCGCATACCGCACGGCTCACCCCGGTGGCGGCAACGGTGAGCTGCTCGCCGCCCTCCAGACCGACGGCTTCTGGCGCGTCCCGGCCCTGCGGCTGGCCGATGCGCACGCCGGTGCACCCGCCGGCACGTACATGTGCGAGTTCGCCTGGCCGTCACCGGCGTTCGGCGGGCTGCTGGGCGCCTGTCACGGGTTGGAGATCCCGTTCGTCTTCGACACCCTCGACCCGTCGTTCCGGCCGGTCCTGGGGCCGGCGCTGGGCGAGGACCCGCCCCAGCAGCTCGCCGACGCCATGCACGGGGCCTGGGTCGCGTTCGCGACGAGCGGGGATCCCCGCTGGCCGCGCTACGACCTCGCCCGCCGGGCGACGATGCGGTTCGACACCGCCGGCGACGTGGTCGACGATCCCCGGGCCGTCGAACGGGAGCTGTGGGAGCGGGCACTCCTGTGACGGGCGGCGGTGGACGCCGACGCGTCGGACCTGTCGCGCTCACCTCCTGACATGGTCGCGCGCCGTCCGGGCGCTCGCCACGGGCGGGACCGACGGCCCGTCGTCCAGGGTCGGGAGCCACTGCCGTCGACCACGTTCTCCGGTCAGCCTGGCCCACGAAGGAGTCAGGGAGGAAACCATGGACGTACATGATCGGGCCCGCCCGGTGGTCGTCGGGATCGACGGCTCGACGAGCGCGCTGAACGCGGTGCGGTGGGCGGCCGGGGAGGCGGCCCGACGCAACGTACCGCTGCGTGTGGTGACGGCGTTCGCCTGGCAGGGGGGCCGGGTGATCGACCGGTTCGGGGTCGGGGAGGACCCCCACGAGGTCATGCTCGGCGCGGCCCGCAGCCAGCTCGCCGATGCTGCTGCGCTCGCCGCCGAGGTGCTGCCGCAGGACCGGGTCGAACCGCATCTCGTCGGCGGCTTCCCTACCCCGGTGCTGCAGGACCAGTCGCAGGGCGCGCAGCTGCTCGTCCTCGGCGATCGCGGGTACGGCGCGATTAGCGGGCTGCTGCTCGGATCGGTCGCGGCTGCCATGGCCGCGCACGGCGGGTGCCCGGTCGTGCTCGTGCGCACCGAGGAAGGCACGCCCGTGGAGGACCGGGAACGGCCGATCGTCGTCGGAGTCGACGGTTCCCCGCTCAGCGAAGCCGCGCTGGCTTTCGCCTTCGAGCAGGCGAGCGTTCGCGGTGTCCCGTTGATCGCCGTGCACGCGTGGTGGGACTGGATCGCCGATCCGAAGACCGCGCCGGTGCTGGACTGGGGTGCCCTGGAGACCGACGCGAAGGAGGTGCTCGCCGAGCGGCTGGCCGGTTGGGCGGGGAAGTACCCCGATGTCCGCGTCCACCGGAGGGTGACGCGCGAGCGCCCGGCGCACGCGCTGGTGGAGGAGTCGCACCGCGCCCAGCTGGTGGTGGTCGGATCGCGAGGCAGGGGCGGCGCCACGGGCCTGCTGCTCGGCTCGGTCAGCCACAAGGTGCTGCACCGCTCCCACTGCTCGATCGCGGTCGTCCGGCCGACCGCGCAGGAGTGACCTCCTCTCGGGAGTGCGGTCTTCTGCGCGCACTGGCACCTCTGCGGCTGCGCAACCGCGCCCGGAAAGCCTGGCGTCGAGCACAGCCCGCTCGACCACGAGGACCCCTGGACGGCTCCTGGTCCCATCAGGTCGGCCAGTCCCGCGGCGTATGGCGCGGGGGTGAGGTCCTCGAACGTCGATCGTCCTGCTCGTCGCGGTCGTGTCAGTGATCCGGCTGGTCGCCGGATGCCCACCGGGCCGCCGCGTCCGGTAGGCCCCCCATCCACCGCAGGACCAGTGGCGCGAGCTGGTGGGGGACCTGGAGCTGTGGGAGGTGGCCCACCCCGGGCAGCTCGACGTAGCGCCAGGTCGGGTGGTCCCGGGTAGTGGCGCGGGCCGCAGTGACCGGGACCAGCCGGTCCTCGTCGCCGTGCACGAGCAGCACGGGGACCGCGATCGACGACATCGCCGCGCGGTAGCGCCGGGCGCGGACCAGCGTCCAGGCCAGTGACCGGGACGCGGACAGGAAGGCGCGGTCGATGCCCGCCACATCGCTCTGGTGCTCGACGAGCGCGACGTACCGTTCGACCAGCGCTCGCGGGAGCGCCGCCTCGTCGACCCCGCACAGGCGCAGCGTCTCGCCAACGGTCGCGCGGGCGCCGATGCGTTGGCGTCGCTTGCGGCGCAGGCCTTCCCCGACACCCGGTAGCGCATGCATGAGGAGTACCGCCGCGGCTCGCGGCGAGTGCAGGACGCGGGACGGGGCCGGGAGAGCGGGGTCGAGCAGGACGAGGCCGCGCACGAGGTGCGGCTCGCGAGCCGTGAGCAGGACGGAGACGAGCCCGCCCATCGAGTTGCCGACGAGCACCACGGGAGGCCCGGCCACCTCCCGGAGGAACCGGGCGAGGACCGTCACGTTCCTCCGCACGGTCGAGGGGCGCCGCCTCGGAGGGCTCATCCCGAAGCCGGGGAGGTCGAGCGCGAGGACGCGGCCGTGGGACGTGAGCTCCGGGGCCAGCAGGTCCCAGTTGAGGTGCGACCCGCCGAGGCCGTGGACGAGGACGACGGTCGGGCCGTCGGGGATGCCGCCGAAATCGACGTGGTGGACGGGCACGCCCAGGTCCGCGGTCCGGCTCTCACCGGTTCCGGGCCCGGTCATCGTGCGGGCGAACGCTCGGGCAACGGCCCGGGCCCGCGACGCGGCACGCTGCGCGGGTGACGCCCATGAGGGATCTGAGGTAGCCGCCGATCCAGAAGCACAGCGTGATCGAGAGGGCGGCCACGAGCGGAGCCTTGACCTCCGCCGGCGCATCGAGCAGCCGTCCGGCACTGGCGACGGCCATGAGCATGGGGCCCTGGATCACGAACGCGGCGAAGGCGCCGCGCGCCCAGCGGGCGGCATGCGGGCCGCCGCGGTGGAGCCGGCGTTCGGCGAGGCACACGAGCCACACGGAGCCTGCGACGACGAGGACCGCCTCCATGACCGCGAGGGTGAGGGATTGCCAGTGCCAGCCGCCCAGGTACGGCGTGGCGTCGCGGCTCAGGTCACGGATGCCGGTGGCGAGGGCGAGCACCGGCAGGAGGCCGAGCGCGGTCAGCGTGACGGCGCCGCAGGTGCGGCGGATGCGGTCCGGGACGTGGCCGAGCCAGCGGGATCGGGCCGCGGCGAGGCCGAGCACGAACATGCCCACGCACTGCGGCCACTGCCACAGGTGCAGGTCGCCGACCTGGCCGCTGCGGGCCGGGAACCAGAGGCGGACCACGAACGAGAACAAGGCGATCCCGATGACGGCCGCGGCGAGACCGGCCACGGCCAACTGCCGCTCGCGGTGGCGCCGGTCCGCCACGAGCGGGCGAGACAGCGCGAAGGCCACCGAGAACAGCATCAGCACGAGCGCGAACCACAGCGAACCGGAGTCGAGCAGCGGGTCCCGGTGGGTGAACTCGTACCAGAAGGAGACGTCCCGTCCGGCCGCGAGGGCGGCCAGCCAGACCGAGGCCGGCCACACGAGCAGCGCCGACACCAGCCAGGGCAGGCCGAGCCGCACGACCCGGTCGGACGCGTACCGCCGCCACCCGTGCCGGTCGACCGCCCGCTCGGTGAGCAGGCCGGCCACGAAGAAGAACACGCCGATGACGAACAACCCCGACGGTCCGAGGATCGCGGCGAGCGCGAGCTCGGACGCCGGGGCGAAGGTGACCTCGTTGATCTCGTCGTAGGCCCACCCGCCGACCGCCGAGTACCCGAGCAGCGCGTGACCGCCGATGACCCACGCGACGAGCACGGTCCTGAGGTTGTCCAGATGCGGGAACCGGGCGCCTCGGGTCCGCTCTTCGATGTCCGGCACGCAGCGGAGCATCGTGCCGTGCCGTTGCGGGCCCACAGAGGCCAAGGTCCTCTCTTCCCCGGGGCCGACGCGGCGGGTCGCAGAGGGCACCCCTGAACGTTCCGCAGTTCGTCGATCGGTGTCGGCGCCTCGGGCGGTACCGGCTCTCGGTCCCGTGGTCACGACGGCGCGCCGGGGCTGCCGGTGGACCCCCTCATCACGGGTCGCACGCCTCTGCTCCTGCCGCCCCGGCGGTGCCACCGTCGGCGCATGCGTCGAGAACGACACACTCCGGCCGGCCTCGTCGTCGAGCTGGACGGGCCCATCGCCGACGACCTGCGCGGCTACGCCGTGCGCAAGGTCGCCGCTGTACTGGGACGGGCGGACAGGAGGGTGCTGCACGCCCGCGTGCGCGTGTCCGGTCCCTCCGCTCCGGACCGTGGGCGGCCGGTGACCGCGGCGGCGAACATCGACCTCGAGGGGACCCTGCTGCGTGTGCGGTGCACGGGGTCGACGCCCCGGGAAGCGGTCGACCGGCTCGTCGACCGGCTCGACGAGCGGGTGCGCCGCGCCGCGCTGCACTGGGAGGCCCGCAGGGGACGGGTGTTCCACGGCGAGCCGCACGAGTGGCGGCACGGCTACCCGAGCAGCCCCGGGCCCGGGCCGGAACCGACGGGGGTGGCCGAGTGAGGGCGACGATCTCGTTCGGCCGGATCGACGGCATCCCGGTCGGCGCCCACTGGTCCGCGCTCGTCGTCGTGGTGCTGCTGGGCGAGCTGCTCGCGCTGAACGTCCTCCCCGCCATGGCGCCGGGCCACACCGCGGCGACCTACCTGCTCGCCGGTGCCGCCGGCGCGGCGGTGTTCGTGCTGTCGCTCCTGGCGCACGAGGTGGCGCACGCGATCGTCGCGCGCCGCGCAGGACTCGGGGTCCGCTCCATCACCCTCTGGCTGCTCGGCGGCGTGTCGGAGCTGGAGGACCAGCCGGACCGCCCGGGAACCGAGATCCGGGTCGCGCTGGTGGGGCCACTTGTGAGCCTCGGTCTCGCCGCCGCCTTCGCCGCCGGCGGCTGGGCCACCGCGGCGGTGGGTGCCGAGGCCCTCCTCACGGCCGTGCTGTCGTGGCTGGCCACGGTGAACCTGATGCTGGGGATCTTCAACCTGCTGCCCGGCACCCCGCTGGACGGAGGCCGGGTGCTGCACGGGCTGGTGTGGCGGCGCACCGGCAGCCGGGAGCGGGCGACCCGCCGCGCGGCCGGTGCCGGCCAGTTCCTGGGTGCGGTGGTGGCCGCGGTGGGGGTCCTGCTGCTGGTCAACGGTCGGTTGGACGGGTTGTGGCTGGTGCTCGTCGGGTGGTTCCTCACCGGCGCGGCGGCGGGCGAGCGGGTGCAGGGGATCATGACCGAGCGTCTCACCGGTCTCGTCGCCGCGGACGTGATGCGGCCGGAGCCGTACTTCGCGGCGGGCTGGTGGACCGTCGGGGCGCTGGTCGACCAGCTGCTCGAGCCCGCGGCGCCACCGGTCGCCGTGTTCCCGGTGGTCGACTTCCACGGCCGGCCGATCGGCTGGCTCACCCTCGCCGACCTCGTCGCCGTACCCCTGGACGCGCGACCGGCGACCGCGGTGCGGGACGTGGTCCGGCCGTTGCGTCCGGACGGCGTCGTCGGCGTGGACACACCGGCCGTGGAGGTCCTGCGCCGGTCGGTCGATCCGGCCGGCCTCGTCGTCACGCAGCCCGACGGGCGCGCGGTCGGGGTGATCGGGATCGACGACGTGCGCCGTGCCGTCGAGCTCCAGGCCCTCCGGACCGGCGCCGCGCGGACCCGGTGATCAGGAGTCGGAGGTCCCGCCGGGACAGGGCCTCCGGCCGCTGCCGGAGGACGGCGTCGGCCGGAACCCTGCTCGGTGTCCCACAGCGACGAACGGAGAAGCGATGACCACCACGACCCGGGAAGCCAACCCGTCCGATCCCGTCCGCCTCGTCATGACCCGCGTCGTGGCGACGGTGCCGAGCTGGCAGTCGCTGCAGGACGTGGCGAGGGAGCTGGCAGCGGACGAGGTCAGTGCCGTCCTGGTCGCAGACGGCAGCCGCGCCCTCGGCCTGATCTCCGAGCGTGACGTGGTCGGGGCCGTCGCGGCGGGCCGGTCGCTCGACGACGCCCAGGCAGCGGACATGATGACGTCCGAGCTCGTGTGGGCCGATCCCGACGACAGCATCGCGGACACCGCATCGCTCATGCTCGATGCCGGCATCCGGCACGTCCCGGTCGGGGACGGGGAGGAGGCGATCGGCATCGTGTCGGCCCGCGACGTGCTCGACGTGCTACTGACCAGCGAGCGGTCCCGGGCCGATGCCGAAGGCACGGACCGCGGGTCACCGGTGGTGCACTTCGAGATCGGCGCTCTCGACGGTGACCGGAGCAGGCGGTTCTTCTCACAACTGTTCGGATGGGCGATCGACGTCGACGACAGGACGGGTTACGGGGTGGTGCGGACCGGATCAGCGTCGGGAATAGGCGGCGGGATCGTCGCCGCGCCGCCGGATGCCCCGCCCTGGGTCACCTTCTACGTCGCGGTCCGCGATCTCGACGCGGCCCTCGCCCGTGCGAACGAGCTCGGGGGCCGGACCGTGATGGGACCGACCGAGATCGACGCCGGCATGGCTTTCGCGATGTTCGCCGACCCCGACGGGAACGTCATCGGCCTGTTCGTCGAGTCCTGAGCGTCAGGAGGTGCGATCCGACCAGGCGTGCATCGAGGCCCCGGCCGGATGGCCGGGGCCTCGAACTCGTCAGGACGCCGCCGCCGGGATGTGCGTGCCGGACCGGTCGGGTGCGGCGTGGACGATCGTGGCGTTGCACGGAGGCGTTCCACCCCCGGTGGCCGCGGGACGTCGCCCCCGCCCGTGACGAAGCCGGTTGCGAGGTGCTAGCGGGCCCAGCGGTGGCGCCGGACGAAGGCGAGCCGCGCCCACTGCCGGCCGATGCCCCAGGTCCCGCCCGCTCCGGTGGCGGCCACCACGAGGAGCGCGAGCGCGTAGATGACGTGGTGGTTCACCAGCGGGTTGGTCGATGCCGTCGCCGCGCCGTCCGCGGCGTGCTGCGCCGGTGGGAATTCGGCGAACCACATCATCGCGAGGAGTAGCACCCCGGCGACCGCGGAGATCCTCAGCGCGACACCGGCGATTACCGCGACACCGATGCCGAGCAGCCCGAGCATGGACAGCGTGTCGGCCCACCACGCACCGGCGATGGCGTGGAACGCCGGCCGGAACGGCCCGACCTGCACCGAGGACAGGAATCCTCCGGTCGGAGATCCGCCGTTGACCCACGCCCGCGCCGCGGGGGTGGCGTATCCGAGCCCGAAGGTCTTGTCGAGGAAGGCCCACAGGAACACGAACCCCGTGCAGGTGCGCAGTGCCGCCAGCGAGCGTGCGCCGGTCCTGTCGTCGGCGGGGGTGACGGGCAGCGGACGTCCGGAACCTGGTCGGGTCGGGATCTGCTGAGCCATGACGTGTCCTTCCGGTGGTCGTTCACGGAGGGATCACCGTCGCGCCGGCAGCGTGCGGCCGCGCCTGCCGGAACGCCCGGTCTTCGCGGGACCAAGGTCGTCTGGCGGAGGTACGGACGTCCTTGGACGGGTTCGCCGACGGCAGTGCGAGAGCGTGGCCCGGTCGGAGGTCCTGCACGATCGCGCGAACGGCCTCCCGGGGCGGAGGCGGGCGCCGCTACCGCCTGCGGCGAGCTCCCGGCACCGTCGGGAGCGACGAGTGGAGGACGGATCGGATGGCGGTTTACCTGGAGTTCGAGGAGCACGGCGCGTCGCCGGAGCCGGTGGGCACCGGGGACGGTGCCGATCCGTGGGGCCGCGGTGCCGGGCGTCCCCCGCGCTGCTTCGTCCGTGCGGTGCGGGCCGCGGGCATGCCCGGCGGTCCGTTCGCCGCGGGTCCGGTGACCGGCGCGGACCTCGCACCGCTGCCGCCACCGGTGCAGCGCTACCTGCGGTTCATGGGGGTTCCCGGCAGGCCACGGGACCGGTCGCTGCGTGCGCACATGGTAGGCCGGTTCCGCCGCCGGGCGGACCGGCCGTGGATGCCGTGCGACGCCTGGCTGTTCGCGACCGCCGCCGAGCCCGCCCGCGTGTTCGGGATGCGCCGCAGGGGCGCAGGGGCGTGGACGACTCGCCGGGACGTCTACGTGCGTAGCCGGGGTCGGACGTACGGCGACGTTCTCGGCGTGCTTCCCGTGGTCCGTGACGCGGGGCCGAAGGCCGACACGAACCAGCTGGTCAGGTGGCTCTGCGATGCGGTCCTGTTGGCGCCGTCGATGCTGCTCGGGCCCGCGACGACATGGGCGACCGGCCCGGACCCCGCGTCGTTCGAGGTCGCGGTCACCGACCGCGGGAGGACGGTGTCGGCGCAGGTGCTCCTCGACGCGCGCGGCGCGGCCCAGGAGGTCTGGACCGACGACCGTCACGCCGACCTGCCGGGCGGGGTGGAGCGGGTGCGCTGGCACATGCAGGTCGACGGCTGGGTCGAGGTAGACGGCCGCTCTCGGATGACCGGGGCGAGCACTACGTGGGATCTGCTCTGCGAACCGTTCCGGTACGGCGAGCTGACGCTCGCCGCCCTCGAGCAGAACGCCGCCGGGTCCCGACCACCCTCGCCGGTCCCTCGTCGCCGGGACCTTCGGCCCTGAAGAACGGCGGTTCGATGGGCGAGCATTGTCGGAGAGGGCACGACGACGTCCTCGAGCCGAGCGGAGGGGGCGCACCCCGGGGCGAGGGGCCGCCCCGGGGATGCGGCATCGGCTGCAGCGGGGTGCGTCCGGATCGGGGCTTCCGGGCGCACCCCGCTGGTGCCCTCGGTCAGTGCCCGCGCGCAGGGCGCGGGCCCGGCACCGGGCCCCACCGGAGCGCAGGCCGACCGGCGCCCGACGACCGCGCGACGAACTGCGCGACCTCCTGCGGCGCGGGCAGCCGGTGCTTCCGCAATCGGTGCCGCCGCACACCGCCGCCGAGCGCCGGGGAGACGAGCGTCCAGCACCGGCCGCCGTTCCACCTGGCGCACGAGTGCAGCAGCGGGTCCCGGGTGGCCCCCTGCTCCTGCAGGACGACCGTTCTGCCCGGCCGTCCCGGCCCGTTCAGGATGACCGCGTCCACGGGCACCCGCATCGCCTCGAGCTCGCCCAACACAGCGGCCAGGTAGCGCGCCTGGAGCAGGCGATCGACGTCGACCGGGATGTCCGCTCGAGGAGGGTGCTCGGTGCTCATGGCACGGCGGGGGCGGGCCGCGATCGCCGACCGCCCGCACGACGGTGACCGGGCAGGTCGCGTGCAGCACGCAGTCCCGGCTCACCGAGCCCAGCACCGTGCTCGCGACGTTGCCCCGGCCCCGGCTGCCGACCACGAGGAGCGCTGCCCCGCGCGCGGCGCGGAGCAGCGCGGGCGCCGCCGCCCCGAGGACCGCGGTGACCGTCACGACCGGTGGGGCGTCGATGTCCTCGGCCAGCTCGGCACGCACCTCGTCGACGACGCGCGCGGCGTGCACGGCCGCTGCGGCGCGGACCTGCTCGGCGGACGGCCAGACAGCGGGATCCGGTCGGGCGCCGTGGACGGCCCCCCAGTCGACCGCGCCTCGGCGGCCGTCACGACCTGCACCGGGGCGTCGCGGCGGACCGCCTCCCGCACCGCGTAGGCGAGTGCCGATCGTGCCGCGAGGGAGTGGTCGACACCGACCACGATCCGAGATCCGGGTGCTGCCACGGTCGTCCTCCTCGTCCCCGGGACCGCCGTCTTGCGGCCCTGCGTCGAGGATTTCGGCAGCCGGGCCGGTCGTGGCAGCGCCGGAAGGCCCGGGCATCGAGCCGGAAGTCCCGGCCGACCGCCGCGGCGAGACCGGTCGGGTCAGAGGTAGGCGGCCGCCTCGAACGGGGGCGGAAGCTGGCCGGGGACGATGCGGCGGCCGCTGATCGCCTGCGGGATGAGGCGCACCCAGTGCCCGTGTTCGCCGGGGGCCCAGGTCGTCAGGCCGGTGCCCCGGGTGCGGGCGACCAGCTCCGCGCGGTGGGCGGGTGTGACCTCCTCGGCGAGCCCGCGCACCAGCACGCTCCAGCCGGAGCGCGTGCGCTGGTCGATCTCGTCGACCTCGAAGGCGACGTTCGCGTGGTCGGCGGCCGCGAGCTTGGTGCCCGGCGCCGTTCGAATCACGATCACGTCCCGCTCCAGCGCGTAGTTCACCGGGAAGATCAGCGGGTAGTGCTCGGCGTTGACTCCGAGCCGCCCGATCTGCTGGGTGGCGAGCAGCCGGTAGCACTCGTCGGTGGTGAGGGCCTGCATCTCGGCCTCGCGCTCGTGGTCGGTCATCGGGCCCCTTCTCGTCTTTCCCCGGACGGACGCCTCCACCTTCCCGCCCGGCCACCGCGCTGTCATGGCGGCTTCCGGCCGCCGGACGACGGCCGGAAGTCCCCCTGCAGGACGTGCGAACGACCCCTTGCCCCGGGGACGGCGGCCGCTACCGCCCTTCCACCTTCCCCGGCACCGTCGGGCCGGACGAGTGGAGGAGTCGAGATGAGCATCGAAATCGGTCGGCGGGCGGTCACCGTCGGGGTGGACGGTTCGGACTGCGCCCTGCGGGCGGTGCGGTGGGGTGCGGCGGAGGCGGCGCGCCGGGGCGCCCCGCTGCGGCTCGTGACCGCGTGCGGGTCGCTGCCCGAGCGCACGGACGGTCCGGGCTTCCGCCTGGACTACCGCGAGATGCTGCGTGGCCGCGCCGAGTCGCAGCTGGCTGCGGCGCGGGCGGCGGCGCGGCAGGTGGCGCCGAGTACCGAGGTCGAGTCCGAGGTGGTCCTGGGGGCGCCGTACGCGGTTCTCACCACCGAGGCACGGAAGGCACAGCTGCTCGTCGTGGGCAGCCGGGGACGTGGCCGCCTCGAAGGGCTCATCGCCGGCTCGGTCGGCGTGGCGCTCACGGCGAGCGCGCCGTGTCCGGTGGTCGTCGTCCGCGGCGAGGAACGGGACCCGGACGAGATGGCGCGATTCCCGATAGTGGTGGGGGTCGAAGGAACGGCCGACGGCGACGACGCCATCGCGTTCGCCTTCGATGCCGCCGCGAGCCGGCACGTGGAGCTGACCGCCGTCCACGTGTGGCGGCCCGTCACCGGCCCGTTCGACCGCGACCCGCTGGCGGACCGGCCCGCGATCCGCGACGAGGAGCTGCGCTCGCTGGACGACCGGCTCGCCGAGTACCTGGCCGGGTGGGCGCAGAAGCACCCGCAGGTGCTCGTACGGCGGTTGCTGGTGCACGGTCGGCCGGCGCCATGCCTGCTGGAACAGGCGCAGCAGGCCCAGCTCGTGGTCGTGGGTTCGCACGGGCGGGGGGAGCTCGCGGGGCTGGTCCTCGGATCGGTCGGCAACGTACTCGTGCACCACGCGCCCTGCCCGGTCGCCGTCGTCCGGCCGTAGCCGGAGCGCGTCGCGCAACACGTTCGGTCACGGGGGCTCGTCCTGCGAGGAGCGTCCCCGGACCGGACAGGTGCTAGGGGCCGGTGTGGTGTCGCCCGGGTGCGGCCCGAAGCCGGTCACCGGAGGAGGACGGAGCGGAGCTCGCGGCGAGGTGTCGCGGGCAGCGCCGGCGCACCAGAGGCCGGCCAGCCGACGCGGATGACGAGCTGGGGGAACTCCGGGACCCCAGCACGTCCCGCTGAACCTGCAGGCGGGAGCTGCCGATCTCCATGGCCTGGCTGAGCGGGGTCGTGGCGAGCCCGATCCGCGTCGCCGCGAGCAGGACGGCGCTCGTCGCCTCCCCGGCGCGCAAGCGGTCCACGATCTCGTCTCCGGCGGTCGTGACGACGAGCAGCTCGGCGGCGTCGTCGCCGCGGCCGTGCCCGGCGACCTGCACCGCCTGGGCGAGCCCTGCACGGCCGAAGCGGCGCAGCGGCGACGGGTCGAGGGTGCCGATCGGCGGTGCGGCGACGTTGGCGGCCGGCACCCCGTCACGTCCGCCCGGGAGCCGGTTGGTCCACATCCGCAGCTCGCTCGCGTAGCCGGCTTCCTCACGCTGGAGCCGCTCCGCGGTGACGATCGCCGCGAGGAGCTGCCGCCGCATCGCGGGCCGGGAGACCGGGACGAGGGTCGCCCCGTTGCCGGCGGCCCGCTCGACGAGGGCGTTCAGGTGCTCATCCGGGACGGGACGGCGGCTCATCCGGCGGCGGTCCGTCCTGCGCTCCGCGATGGCCGGGAACAACGCGAGGTCGGCAGGCTCGCCCCCCGGCCGCACCGTGACGGTGGCGAGGTGAGTGCCGTCCTCGGGGTCGGGAAGGCGTCGGATGTCGGCGGAGAGACCGCGCGCGGCGAGGGCGACGCGCAGGTGGTGCAGGGCCGCGCCGCAGCTGAGGAGGAGGTCGCGCCGGTCCGGGTCGGTGGCAGCGAGGTGGCGTTGCGAGTCGGCGTACAGCTGGATTTCTCGTGGGCCGATCCGCCAGCGCCACGGCTGGCTGTTGTGCACCGACGGCGCGTGGAGGGCGTCCTCGACGCGTCGGCGAGTTGCGTCGCGGTCGTCATCGTCGGCCTCCAGCGGCTGAGATGGGGCTCGTCTTCCCGCCGAACGCCGGCGACCACGGCTCGGCCGTCGACAGCGCCGGCCGGGGAGTCAGCAGGACTGCGCACGGAGCGTGGAAGAGCGCGCTGCGGGCGACGAGCCCGAGCTGTCCCCACCGATCCGGGCGCGGGCCGCCCAGAACGAGCAGATCCGCGTCCAGCAGCTCGCCCACGAGCTCGTCCGGTCGGACCCGGGCGAGCCACGCACGCACGTGAAGACCGGGGACGCCGCTCGATGCGGCTCGGACGGCCGCGTCGAGGAGCCGGCCGGCATCCTGGACCGCGGCCTCGAGGCCGATGCTCCGTTCGCCGAACGAGGTGGGAAGCCCGTGCGCCACCACGAGGTCCGCCCCCATGTGCCCGGCGCACGCGACCGCGTCGGTCAGGGACTGCGCGTCGTCCGGGAAGCCGCGTACCGCGGCGACGACCAGAGGCGGGCTCTCGCACGTCCGGCGCTGCACGGGCAGGACCAGTACCGGGTCCCCGCACCGGGCCGCGCGGGCCGTGATGTCCATGATCGCGCCGACCCGCTCGGCGGACGCCGGATCGGCCGGTTGACCGGGGACGGGTCGGTGGCGGATCTCCCGGGCGGAACTGTCGCACCAGCGCATGGCCCAACCCGGGATCTCGTCGCCGACGACGACGAGTGCTCCACCGGGTCGTGGCGACTGCGCGCCGGCCGTGGTGATGCCTGGACTCGCGAGACCGCTCGTTGCCGTGGTCGTCGTCGGGGTCATCGCTGGGGTCATCTCGCTCGCGTCATCGGTCCCGGGAGCGCTCGATCGTCTGCGCGATCGGTCGCCGGGGAGTGGGCTTCAGCTGCGGGCCGAGCGGCGCCCAGCCGACGCGCAGCAGCAGCTGCGGGCAGAGGGTGCCGCCCAGCACCGCGTCGCGGATCGTGATCCGCGTGGTGGTGACCTCGAGCGGCTGGCTGAGCGGGCAGGTCGCGAGGCCCAGCTCGGTGGCGTGCAGCAGTGCGGCGCTGGCCGCTTCACCTGCCCGCAGCTGGGAGAGCGGATCGTCGGATGCGGTCCCGAGAACCAGGAGGACCGCGCCGTCGTCCGTCCGGCTGTCGGGCTGTTCGAGGAGGCCCTGGGCGAACCGGCGGGCTGTTCCGGCGCCGGTGCCGGCGGCATCGCGCAGCAGGTTGCCGGCGGGCACCCCGGTGTCATCGGCGACGCGACCGCTCCACACCGCCGTCTCGGTCCGGTAGGCGGTGTCGGCCTCTTGCTCCGCGGCCGCGTCGCGGATCGCCGTGAGCACGAGGGAACGCTCGCGCGCCCCGCTGACGGAACGCAGCAGCGCGCCCTGTTCGGCGGCTCTGGCCGCGAGTTCCCGGGCGAAGCCCTCCGGGACCTCCCAGTCGGTGTAGCGGCGGCGGTCGGTGCGTCTGCGCAGGATGGCACTCGCGAGCCCGAGGTCGGCGTCCGCCGGTGGGCCGGGAAGGAGGTCGACGGCGGCCAGGTGGTCGGGTGCGTCGGGGTTCGGTATGCGGTGCACGGATGCCCTGATGCCGGCGGCGGCGAGTGCGATCCGCAGGTGGTGCAGCAGGATCCCGCAGCTGAGTACGAGGTCGCGGCCATCGGCGTCGGTCGCCGGCAACCATCGGGCGAGGTCTGCGTAGAGGTGCACGCTCCTCGGTCCGAGGACGAAGCGCCACGGCTGGCTGTTGTGCACCGAGGGGGCGTGGACGGCCAGCTCGAGCGCGCTGCGCACGGTGCGGTGGTCGACGTGGTCGTTGATCATTCCTGCTCCTCGGAGGCGGTGGAGCGGAAGCGTCCGTTCCTGCTCACCGCCGACGATTCCCCGGGCGGCACCGTCGCGACCAGCGGCGGTGGTCCCGGACCGGGAGGGACTCTCGCCTCTCCGAAGAGGGTCTCCGGGCGCTTCCGGCAGCCCGCGACGTGGAGGACCGTCCCGTCGAGACGGAGGAGGAACGGGTGATGGACCGACGGGACGGCCTCCGGCCGGTGGTGGTGGGCGTCGACGGCTCCGAGCAGGCGCTGCGCGCGGTGCGGTGGGGTGCGGCGGAGGCCGCCCGCCATCGAGTGCCGCCGCGGATGATGGGCGCCTTCGCCTGGTTGGGTCCTCAGGGAGCGGGGCATCGCAACCTGGAGGAGGGAGGGGATCGCGGTGCGTCCTGACCCTGATCGCGCACTTGTTTCGGGGCGGCCACCGCGCCGCACGACCGATCGGGTCGAGGACTTCGTCGCCTGGCTCCTGACGGGGGCGGCCCTGCTGGTGATCGTGATCGCCGTGGTGACGGGGCTCGCCGTGCACGGCCGGGAAGCAGAACGCGCGGAGCTGGACAGCCGGTCGACGTCACAGACGCTTGCGGTGCTGCTCGAGGACGCGCACGTGGTTCCCGCGGAGTTCGGGCGCGCCCCCGACCAGGTCCGGGCGCGCTGGGCCGACCGGGATGGGCGGCAGCACGTCGGCGTCATCCCGGCGATGCGCTCGCAGCCGCCGGGACTGAGGTCGAGGTGTGGATCGACTCGGCGGGCGAGATCACCTCGCGCCCCACGCACCCGGCGAATGCCGTGTTCGGAGGGGTCGTGTCGGCGATCGGGGTGTTGTGCGCAGGCGCGACGCTGCTTCTCGCGACCTGGTTCGCGGTCCGCGGCCTGACGTGGCGGTCCAACTCTCGGCGGTGGGAACGGGAGTGGGCGCGCGTGGAGCCGCAGTGGCGGCGCACCGCCCGCTGATCGGCGCCAGTCCCGCTACGCCGGGTGCGTGGCTCGGTCGCGCGCTGTGTCGTCGCGCGCTGTGTCGTAGTCGTGCTTCGCTGCCGCTGCGAGCCGCTCGCTGAGCCGCCGCAGCGCCCGCGCGGTCGCACCTTCGGCCCCACGATCGGCGCGACGCGCTCGACCGGACCGACATGAGCGACGCCTTCGCCGACGAGACGGTCGGAGGTCCGGTCGTACAGCCGCGCCACGGCGCGAACCGCGCCGTCGACCTCGTCGAGATCGACCACGACCGTCCACCGCGTCACCACCGCGTCATGCCGTCCGCATCCGCTTCCCGATGAGGTCTGCCGGGGCGCGCCGGCGGGTCGGGGGGACCGGCCAGCCGCGGCCGATGCGCAGCACGGCCTGCGGGGGCCGGGTGCCGGCGATGAGGCGCCGCAGCTCCTCGCGGGCCTGGGGCACCTCGACGACGTGGGAGAGGAACGACGTGGCGAGGCCGTCGGCGGTGGCGGTGAGCAGGACCCGCTGCAGCGCCTGCCCCGCTTGAACGTCTGCCGGGGGCCCGCTGAGGTGGGTGGTCAGCACCGCGATGAGCGGCTCCGTCTCGAAGTCCTTGCCCTGCTGGCGTGCGGGCCGGTTCCCGCCGGTGTAGTCGCGCAGCACCCACCGGTCCTGCGGCTCGGCGGGCGTGCCCGCTGTGGCGGGCACGCCGTCGGCCTGATCGTCGGCCCGGCCCGTCCATCGGGCGAATTCGTCGCGGAAGGTGGGATCGGCCATCTGGACGCGGTGGGCGCGGGCCGCGATGTCGCGCAGCGCCGTGCGCCGGCCCGGATCGTCGATGATCTCCAGCCAGCCACCTTCGTCGAGCGCCGCGCGACGCAGGGCGGCCTGCTCGGGCCGGGAGACCGGGTCGTCGGCGTAGGGGTGGCGGTTGGTCCGCCGCCGTGGCACGGCGTGCAGCAGCCGCAGCTGCTCGGGGGTCGCCGGTTTGCGGCCGCCGTGGCGGACCACCGCGAGCAACTCCGGCCGGCCCGGGTCGGGGAGGGTGGTGACGAGCGGCCGGATGCCGTTGCCGAGCAGCGCGAGCCGCAGGTTGTAGAGGGCGGCGCCGCAGCCGATGCGCAGCTCGCGGTCGTCCGGGTCGGCCGCGGGGAGCCTGCGGTCCGGATCGGCGTACAGCTCGATGGCGTTCGTGCCGAGCCGCAGCTGCCAGGGCTGCGCGTTGTGCAGCGACGGAGCCTGCCCGACGGTGATGAGGAGTGCCTCGACCTGTTCGGGGGTGAGGCCCAGTGCCTCGGGGAATGCGGTCATCGTCAGTCACGTCCAGCCGGCGCTCGGAGCCCGGACCGGCTGTCCGCGCTCGCTGGACCACTCTCCTGCCGCGGCGGGGAGTGCGGTACGGGCGAACGGCCTGTCAGGCCACGGACAAGGGACCGGTTGCCCGGCGCTCGGCCTCGTGCCACGTTGGGGTGCACTCCATGAGGTAAGAGCCGATGGTCGGGGATCCGATGTCGAACGACGACCCAGCCGTGCCCCGGTCGCGTCCGAACGTCCTGGCCGGGCTTCGGCTCGACGAGCTGCTGCACGGGGTGCAGGAGCGGCTCGCGGAGATCGTGCAGATCCGGGACCAGATGCAGGGCCTGCTCGATTCCGTGCTCGCGGTCGCGTCGGGCCTGGAGCTGGACGCGACCCTGCAGCGGATCGTGCAGTCGGCGGTGGACCTGGTCGACGCCCGGTACGGGGCATTGGGTGTGGTGGCGCCCAACGGCGGCATCTCCCGGTTCATCACGGTCGGCCTCGACCCGGAGACGCGCTTGCGGATGGGTAGGCTCCCCGAGGGCAAGGGTTTGCTGGGCCAGCTGATCCGCGATCCGCGGCCGCTGCGGATCGCGGATCTGAGCACGCACGAGTCCTCGGTCGGCTTCCCGGCCCACCACCCGCCGATGCACAGCTTCCTCGGGGTGCCGGTGCGGGTGCGGGAGTCGGTGTTCGGCAACCTGTACCTCACCGAGAAGCGGGGTGGTGGGGAGTTCACCGCGGACGACGAGGTGGTGCTCGAGGCGCTCGCCGCGGCGGCGGGGATCGCGGTGCAGAACGCCGACCTGTTCGAGCAGACCCGGCTGCGGCAGGCCTGGCTGGAGGCCACCGCGGAGATCCGCGCGGAGCTGTTGTCGGGTGCCACCGAGCAGGACGCCCTTGCCCTGGTGGCGCTGCGCGCCCTGGAGCTGACCGGGTCGGACTCGACGCTCATCGTGCTCGGGCCGGAATCGGCGGACGGGCACTTCACGGTGCGAGCCCAGCGCGGTATGGCCGGGGTGGACCTGGTGGGGCGCACGCTCGATCCACAGGACCCGCTGCTGCGCGAGGTCGTCGACGGCCGCACCGCGGTCCTCAACGCCACGGTCGGTGGGTTGCGAGAAGCAGGCGAGGAGCTGTTCGGTTTCGGCCCGACCGTGGCGGTGCCGCTGCAGTCCCAGGACCGGGTGATGGGGGTGCTGGTCGCGCTGCGGAAGCGGGAGTCCCAGCCGTTCCAGCCGAGCGAGGTGCCGCTCCTGACGTCGTTCGCCGAACAGGCCACGCTGGCGCTCGAGCTGGGGGAGAAGAACAGGGCACAACGGCAGCTGGACGTGTTCGGCGACCGCGACCGCATCGCGCGCGACCTGCACGATCGGGTCATCCAGCGGCTGTTCGCCACCGGGCTGCAGCTGCAGAGCACCCAGCGGCGCATCTCGGACCCGGCCGTTCAGCGGCGGATCCAGCAGGCCGTCGAGGACCTGGACGAGACGGTGCGGGAGATCCGGACGTCGATCTTCGACCTGCACACCACCGGGGAGGGGACGGACGGTGGGCTGCGGCGCCGGCTCCTGGACGCGGCCGCAGAGGCGGCCGAGGGTCACGGGCTGTCCCCGTCGGTGCGGATCTCCGGGGCGGTCGACACGCTCGTCCCGGCGGGGGTGGGCGCGCACGCCGTGGCGGTGGTGCGCGAGGCCGTGAGCAACGCCGCCCGGCACTCCGGAGCGAAGGCGGTGACGCTGACGGTGGAGGCGGGCGACGAGCTCCTGGTCGAAATCGTCGACGACGGCCGCGGGATCGAACCGGGTGTGGCGCGCAGCGGCTTGCGCAACCTCAAGGAGCGGGCGCGGGAGTGCGGTGGAACGCTGCGAGTCGCACCGGGCACCGGGGGTGGCACCCGGCTGAGCTGGCGGGTACCGCTGAACTGACCCCGGAGCTCAGCGCGTGGTGCCGTCCTTGCGCAGCTCGGCGGCGTAGACGGCGGCCTCGGTGCGGCGGGCGAAGCCGAGCTTGTGCAGCAGCGACGACACGTAGTTCTTGACGGTCTTCTCGGCCAGGAACATCTCGGCGCCGATCTGCCGGTTGGTGAGACCGTCGGCGATGAGGTGCAGGATGCGTCGCTCCTGGGGGCTCAGCGATGCGTAGCGGGGGTCGGCCGGTTCGTCGCCCTTGCGCAGCCGCTCCAGCACCGCGGCGGTGGCCTTGGGGTCCAGCAGCGATCCGCCCGCCGCGATCGTCCGGACGGCACCGACCAGGTCGATGCCGGTGACCTGCTTGAGCAGGTAGCCCGAGGCGCCGGCCATGATCGCGCCGAACAGCGCCTCGTCGTCGGCGTAGGAGGTGAGCATCAGGCAGGCCGGCGGCGGGTTGACGGCCGAGCGGATGTCCCGGCAGACGGTGACGCCGTCCCCGTCCGGCAGGCGGACGTCGAGGACCGCGACGTCGGGGCGCAGTGCGGGGATCCGGGCCAGCGCTTGCGCGGCGCTGCCCGCCTCGCCGACGACGGTGATGTCGTCCTCGCCCTCGAGCAGCTGGGCGATCCCGCGTCGGACGATCTCGTGATCGTCGAGCAGGAAGACGGAGAGGGTCACGGGTCTGGCCTTTCGATCAGGTGGACAGGGACGACGGTAGCCGCGGGTACCCGCTCCGGCGAGCCGCAGTCGGCCCGGGAGAGCGGGCCGAAAGGCCCTGTTCGTGTTGCCCCTACCGGAGTACCGCTCCGGCCGGTCGACCGGGCGCGTCCCGCCAGAGCGCGGTGGTGCGCTCTAGCGCGTCCCCGACCGGGCCCGCCGTGTCGATCGGGACGGCGTCCGGCCACGGGTCGGCGACGGTCGCCATGAGCGTGGCGACGGGCACGGTCGCGTCGGACGGGTCGCCGTGCCGGGCGGCGATGCGGCGGGCCGTCGTCCCGGCGTCCGCACGACACTCCAGCTGCAGCAGCTCGCTGCTGGTGCGCCGGGCGAGCTCCGCCGCGGTCGCGCGGCGCGGCGCCGCGGTCCAGGAGGCGTCCAGCACGACCGACTCGCCCCGGCCGAGCAGCTGTTCCGCGCGGTGCAGCAGCTCGGCGTAGAGCTCCTCGGTGCGCTCGGGGGCGTAGATGCCCTGGCCGAACGCGGCGCCTGCGGGCCGGGTCGGGTCGATCCCGGCGAGTTCCTTGCGGATGCGGTCGCTGGACAGCACCACGGCGCCGAACCGATCGGCGAGCGCGCCGGACAGCGTGGACTTCCCGGTGCCGGGCAGACCACCGACCAGGACGAGGCGGGGGGCGCCCGCACGCAGGTGGCGCACGGCGATCGCGGCGTAGTGGGCGGCGTCGGCGCCCGCGGCCGGGTCGCCCTGGGCGTGGCGGATGCACCCGACCTTGGCGCGCACGCCTGCCCGGTAGGCGATGTAGTGGTGGCGCAGCGACGCGGGCGCCGGATCGCCGGAGAACTCGACGTAGGAGTCCAGGAAGCGCTCGCCGAGGTCGGGTCGCCCGAGGCGCTCCAGGTCCATCGCCAGGAACGCGACGTCGTCCAGGGCGTCGACGAACCGCAGCCGGTCGTCGAACTCCAGGCAGTCCAGCACGCGCGGCCCGTCGTCGAGGCAGAACACGTCCGCGGCGATGAGGTCGCCGTGCCCGTCGACGATCCGCTCGTCGTCGATCCGCTCCGCGAACAGCGGGCCGCGTCCGTCCAGGAAGCGGGTGACGAGCCGGTCGATCGCGCCTGCGGTCGGCGCCGGGAGCACCGTGCCCTCGTGGAGACGCAGCTCGGCGGTGTTGGCCAGCCAGCGGGCGCGCAGCGCCTCCCGGCCGCCCTCGGCCGCGATCCGGGGCCCACGGCCGGCGCGGGCGTGGAATGCGGCCATCAGCCGGGCGAGCGCGCGCAGCGCCGCATCCACGTCGGCGCCCCGGCGCACGAGCGTCGCGAGCCGCCGCTCGGCCGCATCCGGCGCATGACGAGCAGGTGCTCGGCCGGCTCGACGCCGCGGTCCTCCGCAGCGCCGTCCTCCCCCGTGGGGGACGGCGCCGAGACCCGGGAGAGCCCGAGATAGACGTCCGGGGCGAATCTGCGGTTGAGTTCCAGCTCGCGCCGGAGCGTGGCGAGCCGGAGCTCCGGCGTGCTGAAGTCTAGGAACGTCGTACGCACCGGCTTCTTCAGCTTGTACGCCCGGTCGCCGAGCAGCAGCACGACCCCGATGTGGGTCTCGTGGACCGCCGCGGCCTTCACTTCGTCCACAGCCTCGTCCACGTGGATCTCCTCGCCTCGGTTGTCCGCTCCAGGCTGCGGGGCGGAGCGCTCTGCGGGCAGGGCCGTCCGGCTCGCCTCCGGGGGACCTCCGACCGTCGTTCCGGCACTGCCCTCGCGGCATCGTGCGGTCGTCACCGCACGGTCGACAGGAGAGGGGCGAGCAGTGGAGCGCTCGACGATGGTGGTGGTGGTGGGGGTCGACGGCTCGGCGGAATCTCGTGCCGCGCTCGCCCACGCGTTGGACGAGGCGGTGCACCGCCGGTGCTGGCTGCGGGTGGTGACCGCCTTCGAACCCGCGCTGTACCCGGACATCGCCGAGGCCGAGCTGGAGGGCGAGGTGGTGCGTCGCACCCGGGAGATCGTCAACGAGGTGCTCGCCGGGCACGCCGTCGCCGCCCGCTCGGTGCCTGTCTCGATCATCGCGGTGCCCGGCCCACCCGGCGTCGCCTGGTACGCGAGAGCGAGGGCGCAGCGCTGCTGGTCGTCGGTCACCGCAAGCGCGGTGCGCTCGCCGGTGCCGTACTGGGCTCGGTCGGGTTGTACTGCGTGCGTGGCGCCTCGTGCCCCGTCACGGTCGTGCCGGCGGCCAGGCCGGACGGTCGGATTCTGCCGGAGACGGACCCCGTGTCCGGGGCGGCGGCGCCGTGAGTGCCCCCGGAAGGCGCGGCGGGCCCGTCGTGGTCGGGGTGGCCGGGTCGCGGCCCGCACACGCCTCTCCATAACGGGCGGCCGAGGACGAGTACCCGCTCGCGGCCCTACGGGCGGCCGAGCTCAGCGCGTGGTGAGTGCCCAGCCCCGCGCGCGGCTGGGCAACAACGTGGTGCGAGGCGGCCCCTCGGCCGGCACCACCAGGACCGGGCAGCGGGTCGCACGCAGGAGCGCAGCCACCGGGGACTCGGAGAGACCACCGAGCAGCGCACCGCGCTCCGAGCGGCCGACCACCACCAGCCGGGCGCGGTGGGAGAACGCCACGAGGAGCTCGGCGGCCCGGTCCTCCACGGCGAGGACCTGGACGTCGACGTCGGGGTGCACGACCCGCCACGGGCAGAGCGTGAGCTCCAGCTCCCGCCGGACCCGTTCCTCGTAGCGGTCCCATTCGGCGATCCGGTCCGCTCGCGGCCGACCGAGATCGATGCCGGGCTCCGACCAGGCGCGCAACGCGATCAGCGGTGCGTGTTGCCCGGACGCTTCGGCGAACGCGAGCGCTATGACGTCTTCCGCCGTCCAGGGTGCTACCGCGAGCACGACGGGATCTCGCGCGTCCTCCGGTGAGGGGCCGTCGCCTGGCACGACCACCACGGGGCAGTACGAGTCGGCGACCACCACTGCGACATCGGGCAGCGTCGCGGGCACCACCAGAGCACCCGCATCGGCGGACCGCTCGCGCAGCACGTCCCGCAGCGCCGCCCGGGGGGCGCAACCCAGAACCGGAAGGCCGGGCGTCGCGGAGCGGACTGCGGCGAGCGCAGCGGCGAACCCGGCGCGGCGGCCGGCCGACGGCTGCGGCCCCTGCCGATCGGACCCGTCCGGGATCACGATTTGGAGGGCGGTCTCCCGGCGCCGCGCCGTGGCGGCCGCCCAGCGAATAGCCCGCCGGCCGGCGGCAGAGCGGTCGGGACAGACGACGACGGGAAGGGTCATGACAGCGTTCCGCCGTGGATGCCGCCCGGGGGCCCGGCGAGTGAGCGGATGAGGTCCGCGGCCGTCACGATCCCGACCAGCCGGCCGCGCTCGGTGACGAGCACCGCGTCGAGGCCCTCTTCCCGCATGCATCGCGCGCTTCGGAGCGCCGGGCCGCGGTGGTCACCGTGGGTGCAGAGCGGACGAGGTGGGCGATCGACCCCGCCGAGAGCTCGGCCGGGACTCCGGCCAGCAGGTGGCCCACGACGTCGGTCTCGAAGAGGAGCCCTCGACACCGGGCGTCCTCGAACACGGGCAGGTGGCGGACTCGCTCCTTTGCCATCAGGCTCAGCGCGGTCGACAGGCTCACGTCCGCGGTGATCCCAACGATGCGGTGGGTCATCACGGCCGTGACGGCCGGGTCGTCGTCGCGGGTTTCCGGTGGTGCGGCCAGGCGCCACTGATCGGTCGTCGTCATCGCAGCGGGTCTCCTCGGGTCGGATCGGCGCCAGCGTGCCGCTCCCGCGCCGCGGGAGGCAGGGGCGGACGGCCCGGCGCGCGCGGTCGGAGGTCACGCCGCCGGCCCGCACCCGACCGACGGATGACGTGGCAATGCGGGACCTGTGGCCGTCGCGACGGCCGGGGCATCGGCCGCACGCTGCCCCGGTGACAGCGGAACATGCAGCATTCCCGATCGCTCCTCCCGCCGGAGCGCTCATCGCCCGTGCAGCCGCAACGGTGTCTGCCCGGCTCGCGGGTGTCGGCGCCGCGTCGGGCCCTGCTGGCTCGGGAGCGCTCGACCCGGTGCTCGAGGCGGTGCTCGCTGTCGTGGCACCGCAGCCGGTACCCGTGGCTAGGCGCTGGTGGGTCACCGCCGATCGCTCGGCCGTCGAGGTACACGCGGCCGGCGCACCACACCTGGCACTCCCGATGGCGGCGGCGACGCGGGTGGCAGCGGGCGCCGCTGTGCTCGCGGTCCGGCTCGCGATGGCGGCGGCCGGGTTCCGGCCGGTCACCACGCTGCTACCGAAAGGGCTCCCGCGCAGCGTCGTAGCCGTCGTGCGGAGAGGACCGGTCGCCACCCCGACCCGCGTCGAGCGCGCCCTGTTCACCGCAGTGCTCGCGGGTCGTGGAACCCGGCCCCCGGCCCCGGTGGCGGCCGTTCGCGGGTTGTTGCGCAGTGCCGCCGACGCCGAGGGCGTTCGCCTGTGCACCGCCGTGACCCCCGAGGAACGCGCTCGGCTGCACATCACGATTCCGCCGCGCGTGGGTGCGATCCCGGAGGAGGGAATCGTGGCCCTGCTCGGCACCGATCACGACGCGCCGGTGGGCGGCCTGCAGGCGGGCCAGGCCCTGCAGCGGGTGCTGTGGACCGCGACCGCGCTGGGACTCGCCGGCACGGTGCTGGCCGGGCCGGTCGAGCTGGCAGGAGCCAGGAACTCGATCCGGCAGAGGGGCGCGTTCGGCGTGGTTCCGCAGGTACTCGTGCACGTCGGCGCTCCGGGCCGGCTCACCGGGCCGGAAGACCCACCAGATCGGGACCGGAGCCACTGCCGGCTGCCCCGCCGGTCGGGCGACCCTCGGTAGGAGGAACTCGAGGAAGGACAACCATGAGCGCAGCACAGCAGGGGCGACCGGTCGTCGTCGGTGTGGACGGATCGGAGCCGGCCCGGCGCGCCGTGCGGTGGGCGGCGCAGGAGGCCGCGCGGCGGCGGGTGCCGCTGCGGGTCGTGACGGCGTTCGAGTGGTTGCGCGGCCGGCCGATCGGTGCGATCGGGCTGGGCGAGAGCTACCGGGAGATCATGCTCGGCGTGAGCGTCGGCAGTTGGCCGAGTCGGTTCGGATCGCCGAGCAGGAGCAGCCGCGCTCGAGGTGCACTCTCAGCTGGTCGTGGGCTTCCCGATCGAGGTACTCAGCGAGGAGGCGCGACGCGCGCAGTTGGTCGTGATCGGCGATCGCGGCCTCGGTGGGGTGTCCGGGCTGCTGCTCGGGTCGGTCGCCGTCGCGCTCGGCGCGCACGCGGACTGCCCGACGGTGGTCGTACGGGGTGAGGCCGACACGCCCGACCCCGCCGCGCCGGTCGTGGTCGGGGTGGACGGATCGCCGACGAGCGAGGCGGCGCTGGCGTTCGCCTTCGTGGCCGCCGCGGCGCGGAAGGTGCCGCTGGTTGCGGTGCACACCTGGTGGGACCTGCTCGTGGATCCGGCACTCGCGCCGCTGCTGGACTGGGACGCGATCGAGGACGACGAGCGCCAGGTGCTCGCCGAGCGGCTGGCCGGCTGGGGGGAGAAGTACCCGGACGTACCGGTCGAGCGGCTCGTGACGCGGAGCCACCCCTCCCGCGCACTCGTCGAGCAGTCCCGGCGGGCGCAGCTGGTCGTGGTCGGCTCCCGTGGCCGTGGCGGCTTCGCGGGTCTCCTGCTCGGGTCGGTCAGCCACGCCGTCCTGCACCGCGCGCACTGCCCGGTCGCCGTCGTCCGGCCCGAGACCGAGGCGGCGGGATGACGACCATCCTCGCTCCGACCGTGCGAGGCTTGCCGAGGTTGCGGCGACGGTCGCCCCGAGGTCGCGGCAAGGCCGCCAACCTGGGGGAGCTGGTCGCCGCCGGACTCCCGGTGCCGCCGGGGTTCGTGCTGCCGGCTGCGTTCTACCTGGACGCGATGGACCGGGCGGGTGTGCGGGAGGAGCTCGCATCGCTGCACGCGCGCGCCATCGCGGCAGCGGACGACCCGTCCGAGTTGGATGCGCTCTGCCAGCGGGCGGCGGCCACGGTGCGCCGGGCGGGTCTGCCCGCCGGCCTGGTCGAACAGGTCCGTGTCGCCTACTCGGCTCTGCCGGACGGCGATGCTGGGGCGACCGTGGCGGTCCGCTCGTCGGCCGTCGGCGAGGACGGCGCGGACGCCTCGTTCGCGGGCATGAACGCCACGTTCACGAACGTGCGGGGCATGGATGCGCTCCTCGAGCGGATCAGCGAGTGCTGGGCGTCGGTCTTCGGCGCCCGGGTGGTCGCCTACCGGGCCGCCCGCGGTTACGCCGGCGAGCCGGCCATCGCCGTCGTCGTCCAGCTGATGGTGCGGGCGGATCGGGCCGGAGTGGTGTTCACCGCGGACCCGGCCACCGGCCGCCGCGACGTGGTGGTCGTCGAGGCCGCGTTCGGGCAGGGCGAGGTCGTCGTCAGCGGCGCCGTCGAGCCTGATACCTACCGGGTGGGTGCGGCCGGTACGCGTCTGCTCGCCGCGCGGGTCGGGCACCAGACCCACGAGATCGTCCGCGGTGAGGACGGCGGCGATCGCACGCTGCCGCTCGACCCGCAACGGGCGGACGCCCGTGTGCTGTCCGATGACGAGGCGTGCGACGTCGCACGTCTCGCCCTGCGGGTGCAGCAGCACTTCGGCGTCCCCCAGGACGTGGAGTGGGCGATGGTCGGGCGGCGAACATGGCTGGTGCAGGCGCGGCCCATCACGACCCTCACCGCGGCGCCGGCGAGGACGACGACCGCCGATGGTGAACCGTTGGTGCGCGGGCTCGCCGCCTCTCCGGGTACCGCATCCGGGCGCGTACGGATCCTCACGTCACCGGCTGAGGGCGCCGCGCTGCAGGCAGGCGAGGTGCTCGTCGCCCCCATGACCAACCCCGACTGGCTGCCCACGATCCGGCGGGCGGCCGCGCTCGTCACCGACGGTGGGGGCACCACCTGCCATGCCGCGATCGTCGCCCGCGAGCTGGGTGTGCCGTGCGTCGTCGGGGCCCGCGAGGCCACCACCGTGCTCCGCGACGGGCAGGTGGTCACGGTGGACGGCAGCGCAGGTGAGGTGAGGCAGGGTGCGCCCGCGACACCAGCGCCTGCCCGGGCGGAGCCGGTCCGGGCGACGGCGCCCAGCGCGCCGGAACCGATCGGCACCCGGCTCTACGTCAATCTGGCGATGCCGGAGCAGGCCGAGGCGGTTGCGCGCGGCCGGTCGACGGGGTGGGGCTGGTGCGGGCGGAGTTCATGCTCACCGAGGCGCTCGGGGGGCGGCACCCGCGGGAGGTGCTCGCGCGGGGGGAGCAGGAGCAGTTCGTCGCGGCGTTGTCGGCGGCGTTGCTGCGCATCACCGAGCCGTTCGCCCCGCGGCCCGTCGTCTACCGGGCGACGGATCTGCGCAGCAACGAGTTCCGCGGTCTGGAGGGTGGAGCCGCCCACGAGCCGGACGAGCACAACCCGATGATCGGCTATCGGGGCGCTTACCGGTACCTGCGGGAACCGGATCTGTTCTCGCTCGAGCTGCGCGCTCTCGCGGAGGTTCGCGACCGTACACCCAACCTGCATCTGATGATCCCGTTCGTCCGCACCCGCTGGGAGCTCGAGGCGTGCCTGGAGCTGGTCGACGCCGGCCCGCTCGGGTCGCACCGCGGCATGCACCGATGGGTGATGGCCGAGGTCCCCTCCGTACTGCACTGGCTGCCGGCCTACGTGGGCCTCGGCATCGACGGGGTGTCGATCGGCAGCAACGACCTCACACAGCTCGTGCTCGGCGTGGACCGTGACTCGGCGGAGTGCGCCGAGCTCTACGACGAGACCGACCCGGCTGTGCTCGCTGCCATCGAGCAGATCATCGCACTGGCCGACCGCTGCGGCATCACCTCATCGTTGTGCGGGCAGGCCCCGTCGACGCACCCGGAGTTCGCCGACCACCTCGTGCGCGCCGGGATCACGTCGATCTCCGTCAACCCCGATGCCGTCGATGCCGCCCGCGCCGCCATCGCGTCCGCGGAACGGCGCGTGTTGCTGGAGGCAGCCCGAGCGGCGCAGACCGGGTTCCGGGGAGACGGGAGGAGGGAACCGTGCGGACCTGGGATGTGATGACGTCTCCCGCGGTCTTCCTGCGCCCGCAGCTTCCCGTCGGAGCCCGCGCCGGGTGAGGTCCGGGTCCGCGTGTTGTCCTGCGGGGTCTGCCGCACGGACCTGCACCTGGCCGAGGGTGACCTCGCCCCCCGGCGGCCGCTGCCGGTTCGGGTCACGAGGTCGTCGGCGTCGTCGACGCCCGCGGACCGGGGGCCGAGCGCTTCGCCGTCGGTGACCGCATCGGGATCCCGTGGCTGCGTGGGACCTGCGGGCGCTGCCGCTGGTGCCGGACCGGCCGGGAGAACCTGTGCCGCGACGCCGCCTTCACCGGATGGGACGCCGACGGCGGCTACGCCGAGGTGGCCGTGGTTCCGGAGGCGTACGCCTACCGGCTGCCACCCGGGCTCGGCGACGCGGATGCCGCTCCGCTGCTGTGCGCCGGCATCGTCGGCTACCGGGCGCTCAAACGCGCCGAGCTCCCGCCGGGCGGACGGCTCGGCATCTACGGGTTCGGAGCTTCTGCCCACGTCGTGATGCAGGTCGCGATCGCGCAGGGTGCGGTCGTGCACGTGCTGACCCGGTCGGCGGCGGCGCGCACCCTCGCCCTCGAGCTGGGGGCCGCGTCTGCGGGCCCCGCCGATGGGGCACCGCCCGAGCCGCTCGACGCTGCGGTGCTGTTCGCCCCGGCGGGTGAGCTCGTCCCGGTGGCGATGCGGGCCCTCGACCAGGGCGGCACGCTCGCGGTGGCCGGGATCCACCTCAGCGACGTGCCGCGCCTGGTCTATGCCGACGAGCTGTTCCGGGAGAAGCAGCTGCGCAGCGTCACCGCGAACACCCGAGCCGACGGCGAGGAGTTCCTCCGCCTCGCCGCGGCGCTCGACATCCGGCCCACGGTGTCACCGCAGCTGCTCGCCGATGCCGACCGGGTGCTCGCCGACCTCGCCGCCGACCGGATCGTCGGCGCGGCCGTGCTCGTGTGCTGAACCGGTTGCCGTCGCAGGACCTTGGTCCCCAGCGCCGCGGTTCCGCCGACCCTGGGGGCGGTGGGTGCGCCGCCGCAGGGTGGGAGGCAACCGGTGGCGCTCGTGCCCCCGGTGAGCGGAGGGAGGGCCTCGTGGAGGAACACGCCCAGCCGCCGGTGGTGGTGGGGGTGGACGCCTCGGACTCGGCGCGCACCGCCGCCGAATGGGCTGCCGACCTGGCCGCGGTCTGGGGTGCCCCGCTGCACGTGCTGCACACCGTGCCCCGAGACGCGGAGGTGCCGGTCGCGCCACCGGCCTGGCTGCGCGAGCTGGCCACCACGGCCGAGAGCTCGGGGGCCGCTGCGAGCTGCGTCGAGGTCGTGCCCGGTGGCACCGTCGAAGTGCTCGCCGACCGGGCCGAGGGCGCCCGGCTGCTGGTGCTGGGCAGCTACGGCGACGGGGCGTGGTCCGGCATGCTCGCCGGTGCCGTCGCGGTCGCGCTGGCCGGGACCGTGGCGTGTCCGGTCGCGGTCGTGCGGGGGCGCCGCACCGCAGGTGCCGCCGCCGCGCGGCGGCCCGGTGGTGGTCGGTGTCGACGGCTCGGCGACCGGGCACGCCGCTCTCCTGCTCGCCGCGGACATCGCAGGTTCCGTGGGCGCCCCGCTCGTCGCCGTGCATGCGTGGTCCGATGTCGTCGAGGGTGAGCGCGGTCTGCACCGCAGGCACGACGACTGGGCGGAGCTCGCCGAACAGGGCGGTGACGTGCTCTCCGAGGAGGTCGGGGCCGTCGCCGAGCTCCGCCCCGGCATCGCCGTCCGGTCCGAACTGGTGCACGACACCGCGCTGCGGGCCCTCCTGCACCAGGCCCGGGACGCCCGGCTGCTGGTCGTCGGGCATCGCGGACACCGCCCTGCCCAGGGCATGGGGCTCGGCTCGACCAGCCGCGCGCTGGTCGAGTTCGCCCCGTGCCCGGTCATCGTCACCCCGCCGGTGCCGGCACCGATGACGCCGCCGGTTCGCCCGACGGGAGCGGTCCGGTGAGAGATCGGCGGTGACCCGCGCCGGGGCAGGCGCGGGTCACCTGCGTCCCCTGGCGAACACGCCCGGCAGGGCGAGACCGCCGGCGCCGAGCACGAAGCCGAGGTCGTAGAGGTGCCCGCTGTTGCCGACGGCGTAGACGCCGATTCCGCTGTCGAACAGCGACACCACGAAGGTGATCGGCAGGATCAGGCCGTGCCACACCCCGGTGAAGAAGCCGGGTGCGTCGGCCGCGCTCGAGACCGGAGGCGGCCCGGCGGCGCACCCGGCCAGCATGAGCAGCGTGCCGAGGGCGAGCCCGACGGCGAGCACGCGGTGGGACACGGCCTACACCGTCAGGTCACGCTCGCCGGTGTTCTCACCGACGTCGGCGGCTGCGCAGGCGAGGAGGTGGTTGCTCAGCTCGGCGAGAGCACGCGCCGCGGCGAGCTCGTCGCCGATCTCCGGCACCTCGCGGTCGGCCGGGTCCCGGTGCGCGAGCCCGACCCCGATCCGTTCGCCGTCGCGGGTGTGCAGGCGGGCGACGGCACGGGTGTGCCCGTCGTGCTCGTCGATGTTGATGACGACGTTCCAGCGCTTGGCAGTGATCATGGCGTGCTCCTCGTGGTCGTCGTGGCCCGCAGTCCGGGCCGGGTGTGGTGGGACGGGCGGCCGCCGATGCCGCCGTCGTCGAGCCGGTACTCGAGGCCGGAGACGACGTCGACGACGCCGTCGAGTCGGTGGACGAGCCGTTCGGCGATCTCCGCGGTGCTGCGCTGCTCGACGGTGCCCGTCAGGGTGACGATGCCGTCGGTGACGGCCACCTCGACCTCCGTCGGGTCGACCCACAGCACGTGCCGGAACACCTCGTTCACGACGGTCCGGCGGATCTCGTCGTCGGAGCGGACGAAGGCGCGGACGAGATCGGCGCGGCTGACGATGCCGACGAGCTCCCCGGCGTCGTTGATCACAGGGAGGTGCTTGACGTCGTGCTCGATCATCCGGCGGGCGGCCTCGGCGAGGTTCGCGCCGGGGGCGATGGTGACCGGGAACCCGGTCATCACGTGACCGACCGTGTCGCCCTCGGCGCGCCGGATCTCCTCCTGGACGCGGCGGGGCTGCCACCAGCGCCGGCGGCCGGGCAAGGGCCGGGCCTGCTTGGACAGCAGGTCCCGCTCCGAGACCATCCCGATGAGCCGGTCGTACGGGTCCAGCACCGGGAGTGCGCTCAGGCCGTTGTCGGCGAGCACCCGGGCGAGTTCCTTGAGTGGCATCGCGGGGCGAGCCGTCAGTACACGCGGGGTCATCACGTCCGCGACCGTGGATGAGTTCATCTGCTCAATCTCGCCCGTCCGAGGTGCGCCCGGCAGGGTCGTCGGTCCCGTTCCCCGAGGGCATGCGGTCCCGGCGTCGGCGGGCGAGGACGGCCGCGGGGCCGAGGACCCGCAGACCGCCGCGAGCCATGCGCTCCACCTCGCACGTGGGACGCGGCGCCGCAGAGCGCCAGCGCGTCGGGCGTCCCGACGAGCACCGACTCCGATCCCGGATCGCCGCCGCCGACCAGGATCGGGTGGCGCGCCGCGGGCGCGGAGCCCGTTCATCGTCGAGGCCTACGCGAGGACGACGACCTTCACGGCCGGTCAGGAGATCGCTGGCGCGGCGTGCAGCACCGCCGGTTCCTCGGACTTCTTCGGCCGGGCCGCGTGCACGACGGTGATCGGGCAGGGGGCGTGCAGCGTGCAGGCGAGGCTCACCGAGCCGAGCAGCAGGCTCCCGACCGCGCCGTGTCCACGGCTGCCCACCACCAGGAGGTCGGCGTCCTCTGCAGCCTCCAGCAGGGCGGCCTGCGCGCTGCCGGGGACCACGTGCACCGTCACCGGCGGCATGGGCGAGAGCTCGCTCGCCAGCTCCCCGATAACCTCCTGCACCATCGACCCCGTGTGGTCGCGGACCTCCTCGCGCACCTCTTCGAACGGGAGCACCGGCGCGGTGTAGGCCGGGACCCAGTAGTACTGCGGCGACTCGAAGGCCGCGACCACGTCGACGGCCGCGCCGCGGCGGGCCGCATCCCGGAGGGCGTGCACCAGCGCGGCCCGGCTCCCGGCCGACCCGTCGACACCGACGACGACTCGTCCTCGCTCGATCTGCATTTCCTCGACCTCCTCGGATGACATCTCGGGCTCGAGCGTGCAGCTGCGGAACGAGTTCCACCGCGGACGCAGGTCCCCGTACCTGCCGCCGGAAGGCCCTGCCGCGAGAGGGCGAGCGGCTCGAGGGGGCGCGGATGCCGATCGGCCCTGCGCGCCGGGTCGTCCGGCCGTTCCGCGCCGCACCACGGTGCGCGACGGTGGACGGCCGGTAGCACAGCGAGAGGGAAACGACGTGGGTGAGCACGGAACGGTCATCGTGGGGGTGGACGGCACGGAGGAATCGCGCGCCGCGCTGCGGTACGCGCTGCAGGATGCGGCGCGCCGGAGCTCGCGTGTTCGCGCGGTCCGGGCATTCGAACCGCCGGACAACCGGCCGGGCCAGGTCGGGTCGCCGCGGCCCCCGACGCTCGAGGAACTCACCGCCCGTCTCGAGGCAGGCGCGCACGCGATGGTCGAGAGCGTCTCCGCGGACCCGGGTACCGGCACCGTGCCGGTCGACGTCGTCGCCATCCCCGGATTCCCGGCGAAGGTGCTCGTGCACCAGACGCGCGATGCCGACCTGCTCGTGCTCGGTCACCGGGGCCGAGGTGGACTCGCCAGCGCCGTGCTCGGTTCAGTCGGTCTGGCGTGCGTGCGGCACGCGACGTGCCCCGTCACGATCGTCCGCTGATCGATGACGGTGTCGGCCGGACCTCCGGGGGAGCCGGCCCGCTGTCGAGGAGCGTTGATCGTGGCCGATCGAACGTCGGGGATGGTGATGGTGCAGGGGACCGGTGAACCGGCCGTCCGGGATCGCGATGGTGAGCTCGCCTGGCACGCGGCGAGCGCGGAGGACGTCCTCGCGCAGCTGGGGAGCCGCCCGCACGGTCTGACCGTCGACGAGGCCGGGCGGCGGCTGCAGCACTACGGGCCCAACCGGCTCACCCGGCAGGAGGGCCCGTCCCCGCGGGTCGTGCTCGTCCGGCAGCTCGCGAGCCCCCTGATCTACGCCCTGCTGCTCTCGGCGGGCGTCGCGTTCGCGCTCGGCGACGTTCCCGATGGTGCTGTCGTGCTCGGCGTCGTGGTGCTCAACGCACTGATCGGGTTCGTGCAGGAGTACCGGGCCGGGTGTGCGATCCAGGCGTTGGCCCGGCTGGTGTCGGAACCGGCCAGGGTGCGCCGGGACGGGCAGTGGACGCAGGCGGCCGCCGAGCACCTCGTCCCGGGGGACGTCGTCGCGGTCGAGGCAGGCGTGCGAGTGGCCGCCGACCTGCGGGTGTTGCGGGCGAGTGGGTTGCGGGTCGACGAGTCCGCGCTCACCGGCGAGTCGGTGCCCGTGGACAAGGATCCGGGCGCGGTCGAGACCGGAGCGGAGCTGGGCGAGCGGCGTTCCATGCTGCACGGCGGCAGCATCGTGACGGCGGGCGCTGCCGAGGCCGTCGTCGTCGGGACAGGGGACCGCACGGAGCTCGGGCGCATCTCGGGGCTGCTCGGCGAGGTCGAGAACACCCAGACCCCGCTCACGCGCGGCATCGCCCGGCTCGGTGCCGCGGTCACGAAGGTGATCGGCGTGGTCGCCGTGGTGCTGCTCGCGGTGGCCTGCTGCGGGGCTACCCGGTCGCCGACGCCGCACTGGCCGCGATCACGTTGGCCGTCGCGGCGATCCCGGAGGGCCTGCCCGCGATCGTGACGATCGCCCTCGCCGTCGGCGTCCAGCGCATGGCACGCAGGCGCGCCGTGGTCCGCGAGCTGCCCGCCGTCGAGACCCTCGGCTCGACCTCGGTGATCTGCACGGACAAGACGGGAACCCTGACCCGGAACGAGATGGTGGTCCGCCGCGCCTGGGTCCTGGGCGGCGGGGAGGTGGAGTTCGATGGCGTCGGCTACGCATCCGGGGGACGGATGCGGATGCGCGGCGCAGCGACCGCGGACCTCGGCGGCGCCGTCCGAGAGTTGCTGGAGGCCGGCGCGCTCGCGAACGAGGCGTACCTGGCCTGTGACGAAGCCGGGCGAACGGTGCTCGGCGACCCGACCGACGGTGCGCTGCTGGTGGCCGCCGAGCGTGGCGGGATCGACCTCGGCGCGCTGTTCCGCGATCGGCCTCCGGCCGCCGTTCTCCCGTTCGACTCGCAGCGCCGGTTCATGGCGAGCACCCCCGTGACGGATCCCGCGGGGCCCGTCGTGACCTACGTCAAGGGCGCGCCGGAGGTCGTGCTCGCGCACGTCGACGCGGGTGTCGCCACCGCGGCGCACGACGTCCTCACCCGATACGCGGCAGACGGGCTCCGGGTACTGGCGGTTGCGCGGGCCGCGGGCGTCTCCGCCGACGCGACGGAGCTCGGGGCGGAGTGGGAGCTGCTCGGTCTCGTCGCGTTGATCGACCCGCCGCGACCGGGTGTTGTCGAGGCCGTGGCCGAGTGCCACCGAGCGGGCATCGCCGTCAAGATGATCACTGGTGACCACGTCGCCACCGCAACCGCGATCGGCAGGGACCTGGGAATCGTGGGGGAGTCGCCACCGATGACCGGCAGCGAGATCGCCCTCAGCTCGGAGGAGGAGCTGCGGGACCGGGTGCGGACGACGGACGTGTTCGCGCGGGTGGCGCCGGAGCACAAACTGCGGCTCGTGCGGGCGCTGCAGTCCGGCGGGGCGGTGACGGCGATGACCGGCGACGGCGTCAACGACGCTCCCGCGTTGCGGCAGGCCGACATCGGGATCGCGATGGGGCGCGCCGGTACGGCGGCCGCCAAGGAAGCGGCCGACGTCGTACTCGGCGACGACGACTTCGGCACCATCCGCTCCGCCGTCGAGGAGGGCAGGCGCGTCTACGACAACCTCGTCAAGGCATTGGCCTTCGCGTTGCCCACGAACGTGGGCGAGGCGCTCGTCGTGCTCGTGGCAGTGCTGGCGTTCCCGGTGGTCGGCGGTGTCCCGGTGCTGCCGGTCGAGCCCGTGCAGATCCTCTGGATCAACCTCGTGGCGACCGTGTCGCTCGCCCTGCCGATCGCCTTCGAGGCGCTCGAGCCGGGCGCGATGGACCGGCCGCCGCGGCGCCCAGACGAGCCGCTGCTGTCGCGGTTCGTCCTCGCGCGCACCGTCTACGTCGGCGCGCTCATGGCCGCCGTCGCGATCGCGCTGTTCCTGCTCACCAGGAGCGGGGACGTGGCGCAGGCCCAGACGCTCGCGGTCACGTCGCTCGCCTTCTTCCAGATCTTCTACCTGCTGATGTGCCGTACCCGCACCGCGCCGTTGCGCACGATCGGGTGGGCCTCGAACCGGTGGGTCTTCGCCGGGATCGCGGTCCTGCTGGTCCTGCAGGCAGGGGTGGTGCACCTGCCGTTCATGCAGACGCTGTTCCGCACCGTGGACCTTACGGCGGGGCAGTGGCTGCTCGCCGCCGCCGCGGGAGCGGTCGTCGTGCCGGTGGTCGCGGTCGAGAAGTGGTGGTCGCGGCGCCGGGCAGGACCTTCGGCCTGACCGGCCCCGGCGTACGCCCCACCGGGCCAGGAGCTCCAGCCCTGCCGTCGTTTCCGGCCCCCGACCAGGCTCGGGGCAGGAGACGAGGACAGGAGGTGGCGGATGCGCGCGCTCGTGGTGGTGGAGTCGGTGTTCGGCAACACGCGGCGGATCGCCGAGGAGGTGGCCCGCGGACTGGCGCACGGGCTGGGGGAGTCCGGGCAGGTCCGCGTCGCGGACGTCGGTGACGCCGGTGATCCCCTGGGCGGCGTCGACCTCCTCGTCGTGGGTGGCCCGACCCACGCGTTCGCGATGACGCGGATGTCGACGCGGCGGAACGCGGCCGAGCAGGCCGGTGGCGGCGCGCAGCCGGCGGAGACCGGGCTGCGGGAGTGGCTCGCCACCCTCGCGGAGGCGCCGATGGACGTACGGGCGGCGGCGTTCGACACGCGGGTGGACCGCCCGCGGCTGCCCGGCTCGGCAGCGGCCGGGGCGGCCCGCAGGCTGCGGCGCCTCGGCTACGACCTCGTCGCCCGCCCCGAGACGTTCCGCGTGAGCGGCACACAGGGGCCACTGTGCGAGGGTGAGCTCGGCCGGGCACGGGCCTGGGCGCCGGCATCGCCCGCGCCGCCACCGCCGCCACCAGCACCGCCTGAACGAGCGGAACGACGAAGGCCTGATCGGGGGTCGAACGACCCGTGATCCAGGGCCGGGTGCACCTGCTCGGGCGCCCCGAGAAGAGGGAGCGTCGTCGGCATGGATGCACACAGGGGCCGAACGGTGGTCGTCGGGATCGATGGGTCGGAGCCGGCCCTACGCGCGGTGCGCTGGGCAGCGGCGGAAGCCGCCCGGCGCAAGGTCCCCCTGCGCGTGGTGACGGCCTTCGACTGGATCCGGAACAACCCGATCGGCGAGATCCAGCTCGGGGCGAGTTACCGGGACATCATGCTGGCCCAGGCGCGGCGCAACCTCGCCGACGCGGCCGCCTTCGCCGCCCGCGCGGCCGAGGGGATCGAGGTGGAGCAGCAGCTCGTCGTCGGTTCCCGATGGCCGTGCTCACCGCCGAGTCCGACCTGGCCCAACTGGTGGTGATCGGTGATCGCGGCCTCGGCGGCGTGACCGGGCTCCTGCTGGGCTCGGTCGCCGCCGGGCTGGGCGCGCACGCGAAAGCTCCGCTGATCGTCGTCCGCGGCGACGACGCAGACCCCGATCCCGCGGCGCCGGTCGTCGTGGGCGTGGACGGGTCCCCGCTCAGCGAGGCTGCTCTGGCGTTCGCCTACGAGGCCGCGGCAGTGCGCGGGGTGCCCCTGGTGGCGGTGCACACCTGGCGCGAGCTGGTCGGCGACCTCGATGTGGCCCCGCTGCTGGACTGGGAGGCCATCGAGGCCGAGGAACGCGAAGTACTGGCTGAACGGCTTGCGGGATGGGGCGAGAAGTACCCCGACGTGCCCGTGCAGCGGATCCTCGCGAAGGATCGGCCGGCCCATGCGCTGGTCGAGCAGTCCCGGCGTGCCCAGCTCGTCGTCGTCGGTTCGCGGGGACGCGGCGGTTTCACCGGGCTGCTGCTCGGTTCGGTCAGCCATGCCGTGCTGCACCGTTCGCACTGTGCCGTTGCCGTCGTCCGCTCCGCCACCGACGATGGGGCCTGACGTTCGACCGAGCTCGACGGGTCGTCTCGCCCGCTGCGGAGAAGCGGAAGCTTCTGTTCGGCCGGCAGCCAGAGCGACATCCGCCTACCCGGGAGTTCCTCGCATGACGATCACAGCAGGCGGCGGCACCGCCGCGACGTCCGAGCAGGCTTCCGAGGCGGAGCTGGACCGCCTCGACGCGTGGTGGCGCGCGGCGAACTACTTGTCCGTCGGGCAGATCTACCTGCTCGACAACCCGCTGCTGGCGCAGCCGCTGGGTCCGGAGCACGTCAAACCGCGTCTGCTCGGGCACTGGGGGACGACCCCGGGTCTGACGTTCCTCTGGGCGCACCTCAACCGGGTGATCGTCCGCCGCGGGCTCGAGGCGATGTTCGTCACCGGGCCCGGGCACGGCGGGCCCGCCGTGGTGGCGACGGCGTGGTTGGAGGGCACCTACTCGGAGCGCTTCCCGGACGTGTCGCGGGACGGCGCCGGGATGCGAAGGCTCTTCCGCCAGTTCTCGTTCCCGGGCGGGATCCCGAGCCACGCCGCGCCCGAGACACCGGGCTCGATCCACGAGGGTGGCGAGCTGGGCTACTCGCTCGCCCACGCCTACGGGGCGGCATTCGACAACCCCGACCTGCTGGTTGCGTGCGTCATCGGCGACGGGGAGGCGGAGACCGGTCCGCTGGCCGCGTCGTGGCACGCGAACAAGTTCCTCGACCCGGTCTCGGACGGCACGGTGCTGCCGATCCTGCACCTCAACGGCTACAAGATCGCGAACCCGACGGTGCTGTCGCGGATCCCGGAGCGCGAGCTGCTCGCGTTGCTGGAGGGCTACGGCCACGAGCCGTTCGTCGTGGACGTCGACGCGGACGAGGACCACATGGCCGCACATGCGCGGATGGCCGATGTCATGGATCGGGCGGTCGACCGGATCTCGGATATCCGTGTCCGCGCGGCCCGCGGCGAGCTGTCCGAGCGGCCGCGGTGGCCCGTGCTGGTGCTGCGCAGCCCGAAGGGCTGGACCGGTCCCCGCACGGTCGACGGGCTACCGACCGAGGGCACGTGGAGGGCACACCAGGTACCGCTCGCGGCGGTGCGGGAGAACCCCGAGCACCTGGCCCAGCTGGAGCAGTGGTTGCGCTCGTACCGGCCCGATGAGCTCTTCGACCCGGAAGGGCGCCCGGCCACCGAGCTCGACGTGGTGGCTCCCACCGGAGCCCGCCGGATGAGCGCGAGCCCGCACGGGAACGGCGGGGAGCTGCTGCAGCCCCTGCGGCTGCCCGACTTCCGCGAGCAGACGGTGGCCGTCCCGCGGCCCGGCGCGGTGGCCGCGGAGGCGACCCGGGTGCTCGGGGAGTGGGTGCGGGAGGTCGTGCGCGCGAACCCGTCGAACTTCCGGCTGGTCGGGCCGGACGAGGTGGCGTCCAACCGGCTGCAGGCCGTGTTCGAGGTGACCGATCGGCTCTTCGCCGGCGAGATCCTGCCCACCGACGAGCACCAGAGCCCGCACGGCCGGGTGCTGGAGGTGCTCTCGGAGCACCTGTCCGAGGGCTGGCTGGAGGGCTACCTGCTCACCGGTCGGCACGGCCTGTTCACCTGTTACGAGGCGTTCATCCACATCGTCGACTCGATGGTCAACCAGCACGCAAAGTGGATCAAGGTGAGCAGGCGGATCCCGTGGCGGCGCCCCATCGCCGCGCTCAACTTCCTGCTGACCAGCCACGTGTGGCGCCAGGACCACAACGGGTTCTCCCACCAGGACCCCGGTTTCATCGACCACGTCGTGAACAAGAAGTCCGAGATCGTGCGGGTGTACCTGCCGCCGGACGCGAACACGCTGCTGGCCGTGATGGACGAGTGTCTGCGCGGCCGGGACCTGATCAACGTGGTCGTCGCGGGCAAGCAGGAGGCGCCGCAGTGGCTCGACCCGGACGCCGCGGTCGTGCACGCCCGCCGCGGGATCGGGATCTGGGACTGGGCGAGCAGCGACGCAGGTGAGCAACCCGACGTGGTGCTGGCCTGCTGCGGGGACGTGCCCACGCTGGAGACGCTCGCCGCGGTGACCCTGCTGCGCGAGCACCTGCCCCGGCTGCGGGTGCGGGTGGTGAACGTGGTGGATTTGATGCGGCTGCAGGAGCCGACCGAGCACCCGCACGGGCTGTCGGATCGCGAGTACGACCTGCTGTTCCCGCCGGACACCCCGGTGATCTTCGCGTTCCACGGGTATCCGTGGCTGATCCACCGCCTGACCTACCGCCGGCACAACCACGACCGCCTGCACGTGCGCGGCTACAAGGAGGAGGGCACCACCACCACGCCGTTCGACATGCTGATGCTCAACGATCTCGACCGGTTCCACCTGGCCGCCGATGTGATCGACCGGGTACCGGGGCTCGGGGTGCGGTACGCGGCCCTGCGCCAGCACATGCTCGACGAACGGCTGCGCTGCCGTGACCACACCCGCCGCACCGGGGAGGACGCCCCCGACGTCCGGAACTGGGAGTGGACCGCCTGATGCACGTCCTGGTCGTCAACGCCGGGTCGAGCAGCATCAAGGTCCGCCTGCTCGACGACGACGAGCTCCTCCACCGGACGGACCTCTCGGCCGACCGAGGGCGGCCGGAACCGGGTGCACTGGAGCAGGCCCTCGACGGGCTGGGCCGGATCGACGCCGTCGGCCACCGGGTGGTGCACGGTGGCCCGCGCCGTCACGGGCCGGTGCTCGTCGACGACGCGGTCCTGGCGGAGCTGGACGAGCTGGCCGCACTCGCCCCGCTGCACCAGCCACCCGCGCTGGCCGCGCTGCGCGCAACCCGGTCGGCTCTTCCGGGGGTGCCGGCCATCGCCTGCTTCGACACCGCCTTCCACGCCGGAATGCCGGCCGCCGCTTCCACGTACGCGATCCCGGCCCGGTGGCGCAACGAGCTCGGGGTGCGCCGCTACGGGTTCCACGGGTTGGCGCACGAGTGGGCCGCGCGCCGGGCCGCTGTCCTCGCGGGTCCGCGGCTGCGGACGGTCGTCGCGCACCTCGGCTCCGGCGCCTCGGCGTGCGCCGTGGCATGGGACGGGGACCAGCCCCGCTCGGTGGATACGACGATGGGTTTCACCCCGACCGCCGGCCTGGTCATGGGCAGCCGCAGCGGCGACCTGGATCCGGCGGTCCCGCTGTGGTTGGTGGAGTCCGCTGGTCTCGCAGCCACCGACGTCGCGGGTGTGCTCGACCGCGAGTCCGGGCTGGCGGGGCTCGCGGGCAGCGCCGACATGCGCGACGTGCTCGCAGGGGAGCGCGCCGGGCAACCGGATGCGGTGCTCGCGGTCGAGGTCTGGCTGCACCGGCTCCGCGCGGCGTCGCCGCGATGGCCGCCGCCCTCGACGGACTCGACGTGCTCGTGTTCAGCGGTGGCGTCGGTGAGCGCGCCCACGATCTGCGGCGGCGCGCCGTCGCCGGGCTCGCCTTCCTCGGCCTGGCCGTCGACGAGCACGTCAACGCAGGCGCCGACCCGGACGGCGAGACCGACATCAGCGCCGACGGTGCCGCCGCACGCACCCTGGTGGTCCACAGCCGCGAGGAGCTCGTCATCGCAGCGCAGGTACGTGCCCTCCTCACCGGAGCACACCCGGTCAGCGAGGTGCCGACGCCGAGGGTGCCGCGCGTGAGCGGCAGTGGCGGCGGCCCGCCGTTGTCGGCGGTTGCACACGACCTCCGTTCGAGCAGCGGGAGCGACTCCCAAGTTGTGGAGTAGCGCCGGTCGAGAGCGGGAGTGTCCGATCAACGACTGGCTTCGGTGGGGGCAAGTTTCCATTGCTGGGGACGACACGGCCGGCGAAGGTGATCGCGAGGGCGTTCAGGGCCGGCTTCCACTGCACCGCGCACCTCGCTCGGCCCTTGTCGATGGGGCCGAGCGAGCGGTGACCGGGTAGAGGCACTTGAGCGCTGCCGGCTCGGTCGGGAAGTGCCCGCGCGCGTTTGCTGGCCGCGATAGCGGGCGTTGAGGCTCTCGATGGCGTCGGTGGAGTAGATGACCTTGCGGATCTCCACGTCGTAGTCCAGGAACGGCACGAACTCCGACCAGGCCGCCATCCACAGCGCGACGGTCGTCGGATACATCCCGCCCCAGGTATCAGCGGCTCGGTGAACCGAGCCGCGGCCGCGGCCTCGGTCGGGGCGGTGTAGACCGGTCGCAGATCCGTGGCCATCTCGGTTCGCCTCGTGCCGGATTCCGTGGCCGGCCGGGGTCTTCGGGCGTGGGCGTTGGCCTGGCCGAGCTGAGAAGGCCTGGCGGGTCAGGTGCGGGCACGGCGGGCTGGGAGTCCGCTGGTCCATCCTCGTTGATCACGTTACGGCTGTCGGCCCGGTCGCACCGCGGTCAGCCGACCGGGGTGGCGACCTTTGCCCGCGGCCTCTTTGATGACGATCGCGCGGAGGCGGTCGGCTCGAGTGGAGCCGAGTGCCCAATGTTCGATCACGTGCCTGCGTCCGGGCACATGTCCGATGGTGTCTGCTCTACACCTTCGCCTCCCCGGCAGCCGCCTTCGGCTACCTGGCCATGTGGATGGGGATCGCACTGGGGGTGCTCGGATGGGCATTCCGGTCCGCGCAAAGCACCGAGCCGGTGACCTGAGCCCATTCGATCCTGCCATCGTTCCGCGCACTCGGGTGAGGTCAGAACGCGCTGGCCGGCTGTCCTCAAGTGCAGGTCGGACCCCCTAAAAGGTGAGCTGGCGTCGGTGGTGGTCGAAGTGCTGGGTGCCGAAGTGGTAGACGTCGAGCACGTTCATGGTGGGCTTGAAGTAGGGGTCCCACGCCGTTGGGAGGTGCATCGTCAGCGCCAGGGTCCGTTCGGTCTCGGCGACGAGGGTGCGTTGAAGGCCGCGGATGCTCCAGTCGAGCAAGGAGATCATCGCGCGTGGGGAGAGGATCTGTCCGCCGGCGCACGAACCCAAGTAGTTGATCAGATGGAAGGGCCGGCGGGCGGCGTTCAGCGTGGCGGCGAATCCTCGGCTGTGCCCGAGTCTGCCGAGCGCACGGACCAGAGGGAGCAGCGTGCGGACGACGGCGTACCCGAGCACCATGTGAAACAGCAGTTGGCGGTTCGTCCACCTGGTGCCGTCCGAGCGGCGCCGCAGGTCATCAGCCGACGCGGCCTGGACGAGTTGGTGAAACTCTGCCTGTGTCCGCCGCATCTCGTCGCTGATCTCGCCTGGTTCCATGAGGAACGCCTTCCGGGGTCCGGATACCAGGATGATGGGGCAACGCGCTGGCAGCGGTCTACCTCCCGACCTCGGCGCTCGCCGCATCCAGGATCTCGATCCTGATCTTCCCGCGCTACTTCGACAGTGCCGTCAGGTCTGTTTGATGACAACGTCGAGGAGATCCGCCCATCCGCGACGAGATCGGCGCCCCCGTTCGGTGTCGTTCTCGCATGGTTCGCGGCTTCCACCCGATGCTCGCGCGCCTGCGAGCTGCGGAGGGGTCAGGCGACGCTTGCGTACGCGCCTCGGATGTGTGCGGCGAGCGGGCCCATGACGTATGCGGCGTCGCGGCAGACTCCGCGCAGGGTGTTCGAGGAGAACGAGCGTTGCAGTTCGAGACCCGTGTACGCGAGGCCGGGGTGGGTCGTGGAGATGCCGCCGACGTGCTGGGGTACG
>MKJV01000096.1 GCA_001942185.1 Pseudonocardia sp. CNS-004 | reverse complement strand
AGTCGGCCACCGGGCTGCTGGCCGCCACGAGGCGGTCCACCTCGGCGCCGAGTTGACGATGGACATCTGCAGCGGCGCGTTGCCGCCGACGGGGTAGACCGCGGCACCTTCGGCCGGCCCGTCGAACTCGATCACCGCGTTGCGGACGGCGATCTGGCCCGCGGTGACGTTGGCGCCTTCGACGGCGGCGACCTGGCGGCTCGTCTGCGTGATCTGCCCGGCACCGCAGCCCGCGACCGCGACGGCCACGATCACGGCGCCGACGAGGAGTTGTGCTCGGTTCCGGCGGGGGTCGCTCACGGGCGTGACGTCCTTCCTCGTTGCCGGGCGCCACACCGAGCGGGGGCCGGCGCCGCGACGGGTGCGGGCAGCGCGTGCCCGCGGTGATCGCTCGGGTGGTCGCGGGTGCGACCTCCTCGAAGCCTAACGCCACCGGTAGCGGTGCTGGTCGCGGTCCCCTCAGCCCGCCCGCTGCACGCGCACCTGCACGTTTCGTCGCGGTTGTCAATCCCCTGACCTGCGACGACGGTGCACACCGGGGAGCGAAGGCAGGTTCGGGCGTGTTAACCTGGAGGCAGCGAAAGGGGCAGAGGACACATGGTTTTCAAGGTCGGAGAGACCGTCGTCTACCCGCACCACGGTGCCGCTCTCATCGAGGCCATCGAGACTCGGACGATCAAGGGCGAGGAGCGCAAGTATCTCGTCCTGAAGGTCGCGCAGGGTGATCTCACGGTGCGTGTTCCCGCAGAGAACGCCGAGGTTGTCGGCGTCCGTGACGTGGTGGGCCAGGAGGGCCTGGATCGGGTGTTCGAGGTGCTCCGCGCCCCGCACACCGAGGAGCCCACGAACTGGTCGCGCCGGTACAAGGCCAACCTCGAGAAGCTTGCATCGGGTGATGTGAACAAGGTCGCCGAGGTCGTCCGCGACCTGTGGCGCCGGGAGAAGGACCGCGGGTTGTCCGCGGGCGAGAAGCGCATGCTGGCGAAGGCGCGGCAGATCCTCGTGAGCGAGCTGGCGCTCGCCGAGGGCACCGACGAGGAGCGGGCCGAGGTCCTGCTCGACGAGGTGCTGGCCACCGCCACCGCCTGAGCACGCAAGATCTGCCTCTCCCCGAAGGCCCGCGGGTGCGCGTCGTCGCGGTGGTCGTGGCCGGGTCGGCGCACGCGCTCACCCCGGTCGCGGGCACCCCGTCGGCGCTGCTCGCGGTGCGCGCGCTGCTGGTGGGCGCGCCGGTCGAGCGGGTCACCGTGCTCGCGGCCGGTGTGCCGGTCATCGAGCTGGAGGCAGCCTGTGCGGCGCGCCGTCGACGTGCTGTCCTGGCACGGTACGTGGGCACACACCCTGCAACGACGCGATGCCACGAGAAGTGACGCTCCCGTCACGGCGGGTGTCGATGATGTCGTGCTGCTGCACGATGCCTGCCGGCCGCTCGCGCCGGCCGAGCTCGGCACCGCCGTGGTCGAGGCGGTTCGCGACGGCCACGACGTGGCCGTACCCACGCTGCCCCTCACCGACACCGTGAAGACGGTGGACGCAGGCGGCACCGTCACCGGCACCGCCGACCGGTCCACCCTGCGCGTGATGCAGACCCCGATCGCGGTGCGGGCCGAACTCCTGCCCGCCGACGCGTGGGGCGATCCGCTCGCGGTGGTCCGCCGGCACCTCGCGGCCGGCGGTCACGTGCACACCGTCGACGGGCACCCGGCGGCGTTCGCCGTGCTGAGCGAGTGGGACCGCGAGCTCGCCGAGCTGATCGTCGACGGGAGGGTCCGCCTGTGAGGGTCGGGATCGGCACGGACGTGCACCCCGTCGCGCCGGGCCGCGAGTGCTGGGTGGCCGGGTTGCTCTGGGAAGGCGTGGACGGGTGCGCAGGCCACTCCGACGGTGACGTCGCCGCCCACGCCCTCTGCGACGCCCTGCTCTCCGCGGCGGGCCTCGGTGACGTGGGGGCGGTGTTCGGCACCGGGCGCCCGGAATGGGCGGGCGCGAGCGGGCTCACCCTGCTCGCCGAGGTGCGCAGGCTCGTCACGGCCGAGGGCTGGCAGGTCGGCAACGCCGCGGTGCAGGTCATCGGCAACCGGCCGAAGATCGGCACCCGCCGCGACGAGGCCCAGCGGGTGCTCTCCGACGCGGTGGGCGGCCCGGTGTCGGTCTCCGGCACCACCACCGACGGGCTGGGGCTCACGGGCCGCGGCGAGGGCATCGCCGCGATCGCCACGGCCCTCCTGCTGACGCGCCCCGTCCCGGCTGACGCGCCCCGTCCCGGCTGACGCGCCCCGTCCCGGCTGACGCGCCCCGTCCCGGCTCGCGCACCCGAGGTGGGCTCGTGCGACCCGTCGACGCGTCGCGCGGCCCCACTCGGGCTGCGTGAGCGAGTTCGGGGGGCGTGCGGGTCAGCCGACGCGTTCCTGGATCTGCTCCGGCGTGAGGTCCTCGCTGTGCTGGGCGATCAGCCACTGGTGGCCGAAGGGGTCGCGCAGGCGGCCGCCGTAGCTGTAGCCGCGGTCGGCGATCGGGAAGATCACCGTGGCACCCGCGCGAGCATGCGCTCGGCCACGGCGTCGCATCGGAGACGTCCAGCGACATGATCACCGGGATGCCGTCACCGGACGGTGCCGGGTCGCCGTCGCCCGCGCCTTGACGGCGAAGCGGGCCGGGCCCGCCTCGACCATCGCGTGCACGACGCGGCCGTCCGGGCCGGTGTAGCGCTCGGTGACGGTGCCGCCGAGCGCGCGGGCGTAGAAGTCGAGCGCGGCGTCGGCGCCGTCGACGACGAGCCGCGGGTAGAGGGCCGTGATGTGACTCATGCCGACCATCGTGACGGGGCTGCGGGTCCCGGTCGTGGACGAAACGGAACACCGGGCGCGATGCACGCCACACCGGCTCCGTACCCTGGTGTTGTGAGCCTGCGCCTGCACGACACCGCCACGAGGATGCAGAGGGACTTCGTCCCGCTGCGGGCCGGGGCTGCGTCGATGTACGTGTGTGGGGCCACCGTGCAGGGTCTGCCGCACATCGGGCACGTGCGCTCCAGCCTGAACTACGACGTGCTGCGCCGCTGGCTCGCCCACGGCGGGCTGGACGTCGCGCTGGTACGCAACGTCACCGACATCGACGACAAGATCCTGCGCAAGTCCGCCGATGCGGGCCGGCCGTGGTGGGAGTGGGCCGCCACCCACGAGCGGGCGTTCGCGGCCGCCTACGACGCGCTGGGCTGCCTCCCGGCGTCCGCGGAGCCGCGTGCCACCGGCCACGTCACGCAGATGGTCGAGCTGATCGGCCGCCTGGTCGAGCAGGGCAACGCCTACGCGGCGGGTGGCGACGTCTACTTCGCGGTGCGCTCGTTCCCCTCCTACGGCGCGCTGTCGCACCAGAAGGTCGACGACGTGGCGCAGGGCGAGGGGGACGTCGGCGGGAAGCGCGACCCGCAGGACTTCACGCTGTGGAAGGCGGCCAAGCCGGGTGAGCCGTCGTGGCCCACGCCGTGGGGCCGGGGGCGGCCGGGCTGGCACCTGGAGTGCTCGGCGATGGCCACCTTCTACCTCGGCCCGGAGTTCGACATCCACGGCGGCGGGCTCGACCTGGTGTTCCCGCACCACGAGAACGAGCGCGCGCAGTCCAACGCGGCGGGCGACCCGTTCGCCCGGTACTGGCTGCACAACGCGTGGGTCACCATGGGTGGCGAGAAGATGTCCAAGTCGCTGGGCAACACGCTGTCGATCGACGCCCTGCTGCAGCGCGTGCGGGGCGTGGAGCTGCGCTACTACCTGGTCGGACCGCACTACCGCTCGGCCATCGAGTACTCGGACGCCGCGTTGCAGGAGGCGGTGGCCGCGTACCGGCGCATCGAGTCGTTCGTGCACCGCGTGCGGGAGCGGGTGGGCACCCCGGAGCCGGGCGAGGTGTCGCCGGAGTTCACGGCGGCGCTGGACGACGACCTCGGCACCCCCGCGGCGCTCGCCGCCATCCACGGCGCCGTGCGGGAGGGCAACGCCGCGCTCGACGGCGGCGACCGGGCCGCCGCGCTCGCCGGGGCCGGTTCCGTGCGGGCGATGACGGGTCTGCTCGGGCTCGACCCGCTCCACGAGCACTGGGCCGAGGGCGACCGCTCGGCCGACAGCGCCACCGGCGCGCTCACAGCGCTCGTCGAGGAACTCCTCGTCCAGCGCCAGGAGGCGCGTGCCCGGCGCGACTTCGCCGCCGCCGACGAGGTGCGCAACCGCCTCACCGCCGCCGGGATCGCCGTCGAGGACTCCCCCGACGGCCCCACCTGGTCCCTGAAGGATTCGTAGAACATGGCCGGCAACTCCAAACGCCGCGGAGCGATGCGCAAGGAAGGCACCAAGAAGGGGATGGTCGTCGGCTCCGGCGGCCAGCGCCGCCGCGGGCTGCAGGGCAAGGGGCCCACGCCACCCGCCGAGATGCGGCCGGGACACCCGGCCGCTCGGCGGGCCCGCGCCGCCGACGGCAAGGGCAAGCAGGGCGGTCGCGGTTCCGACCGGCGCCGCCCCGGCGACGGTGAGACCCCGGAGACCGTCCTCGGGCGCAACCCCGTCGTCGAGTGTCTGCGCGCCGGGGTGCCGGCCACCGCATTGCACGTCGCGCTCGGCACCCACGCCGACGACCGCGTGGCCGAGGCCGTGCAGCTGGCGGCCGACCGCGGTATCTCGATCCTCGAGGTGCCGCGGGGCGACCTCGACCGGATCACCGGCGGCGCTCTGCACCAGGGCCTCGCGCTCCAGGTGCCGCCGTACGAGTACGCGCACCCCGACGAGCTGCTGGAGGCCGCGAGCGAGTCGGAGGAGCCGGGCCTGATCGTGGCGCTCGACGGTGTCACCGACCCGCGCAACCTGGGCGCCGTCGTGCGCTCGGTCGGCGCGTTCGGCGGCCACGGGGTGGTCGTGCCGCAGCGGCGCGCCGCCGGCATGACGGCCGTCGCGTGGCGCACCTCGGCCGGCACCGCCGCCCGCGTCCCGGTGGCCCGCGCCACCAACCTCACCCGCACGCTGCGCGAGTACGCCACGGCCGGCTTCATGATCGCAGGGCTCGACGCGGAGGGCTCGGTCACGCTCGACGACTTCGAGCTGGCGGCCGATCCGCTCGTGCTGGTGGTCGGTTCGGAGGGCAAGGGCCTGTCGCGGTTGGTCAAGCAGACCTGCGACGTCACCGTGTCGATCCCGCTCGCGGGCCAGGTGGAGTCCCTGAACGCCTCGGTCGCGGCGGGTGTCGTCCTCGCCGAGGTGGCCCGTCAGCGGCGCCTCCGGCGCCCGTGAGTGGTAACGAGGGCTATAGCACTCGTTACCACTCACGACCCTCCGGTCAGGCGGCCACCGGGGTTCGGCCCCGCACGCGAGCCACCAGCCGGCAGCTCACGTAGATCAGGAACGCGATCGTGGCCACGTAGCCGGAGATCGGCAGTCCCGGCGCGAGGGAGAGCAGGATCCCGCCGAGCAGGGCGGTCTCGGCGAACGCCACGGCGAGGACCGTGGCCACCACCGGGTTGGCGGTGAGGCGCGCGGCGGCGGCCCCGGGCACGATCATGACGGTGAGCACGAGGATCGCGCCGACGATCGGCACGACGAGCGCCGTGGTGAGCCCGATCATCACGGCGAACACCAGTGACAGCATCCGGACCGGTACGCCACGGGCGATGGCGACGTCCGGGTCGGTGCTGGCGAACAGCAGCGGCCGGTAGAGCACGGCGAGCGCGCCGATCACGATCGCCGCGACGACGGCGAGCACCGTGAGGTTCGTGGTGTCGACGGCGACGATCGAGCCGGTGAGCAGCCCGAACTTGTTCGACGCCCGGCCGGGGTAGAGCGCGAGCATCAGCACGCCGAGGCCGAGGCCGAACGCGAGCACCACCCCGATCACGGAGTCGCGCTCGCGCTGGCGCAGGCCGAGCAGGCCGAACACCAGCGCCGCGACGACAGCTCCCGCGACGGCGCCGAACTCGACGCCGACGCCGGCGAGCAGCGCGGCCGCACCGCCGGTGAACGACAGCTCGGCGGTTCCGTGCACCGCGAACGACATGCCGCGGGAGACGATCAGCGGCGCCAGCACGCCGGCGACCAGCCCGAGCACCGCGCACGCGATCAACGCGGACTGCACGAAGTGCACCGCGAGCAGCTCGCCGATGCCCTCGAACGAGAACAGCCTGCCGAAGGTCTCGGTCATGCCGACTCCTCGTGGCAGTGCTCGCCGTGGTCCTCCGCCCCCACGACGACGAGCCGTCCGCGCACCCGCAGCACGTCGACCCGGGTGCGGTAGAGCTCGGACAGCACCTCGGAGGTCATGACCTCCTCGGGCGGGCCGATCCGGAACCGGCCGTCCACGAGGTAGAGCACGCGGTCGACGAGCGGGAGCACGGGGTTGATCTCGTGGGTGACGAACAGGACGGCGGTGTCGGCGGCCCGGCGCCGCTCGTCGATGAGCCGGGTGACCGTGCGCTGGTGGGACAGGTCGAGCGACAGCAGCGGCTCGTCGCACAGCAGCACGTCGGGGCCGCGACGAGCGCCTGCGCGACGCGCAGCCGTTGCTGCTCACCGCCGGAGAGCCTGCCGACGGGCGCGTCGGCGTACGCCGTGCCGCCGACGGCGGCGAGGGCTGCGGCCACCCGCTCCCGGCGTTCCCGGCGCCGCGGAACCGATGCCGAGCGGTGGCCGTCGAGCCCGAGGCCGACGAGGTCGCGCCGCGCAGCGGCAGGTCGGGGTCGAGGGCCTTCTGCTGGGGGACGTAGCCGATGCTCGGGCTCCCGCGCCGTGGCGGGTGTCCGGCGATCCGCACCTCGCCCGCGCTGAGCGGGAGCAGGCCGAGCAGCACGCGCACGAGCGTGGTCTTGCCGGATCCGTTGGGGCCGAGGACCGTCACGAACTCGCCCGGTGTGACGTCGAGGTCGAGCCCCTCCCACAAGGTGCGGTCGCCGAAGCTCACCCGCGCACCGCGCAGCGACACGGCGGGCGTCGTGACGGGCAGTGTCGGGACGTCCGCGGGTGTGGTGGGAGAGGCGGCCACGGGCTAGCTCCCTGCCGGGTTCGCGCCGAGGGCGCCTGCGAGGGCGTCGATCTGGCCGCCCATCCAGTCGGCGTAGCCGGTGGCTCCCTCGGGGAGGGTCTCGGTCATCTCGACGACGGGCACCCCTGCAGTCTGCGCCGCGTTCCTGACCTGGTCGGTGCTGGGGGTCTCGGTCTGCGCGTTGACGACGAGGGCGCGGACCGGGTCGCCGGAGAACAGCGCGAGGGTCTCCTGCAGCACCGCGGCGGGCGGGTCGGTGTCCTCCTCGATGGCCTCGGTGAACTCCGGCGGCGTGGCGTCGGTGAGTCCCGCAGTCTGCACGAGGTAGCCCGGCACCGGCTCGGTGACGGCGACCCGGGCGCCCGGCTGGGCCTTGCCGATGGTCTCGGCGCGGCTGATCAGCTCGTCGACCCGGCCGTTGAACGTCTCCGCGTTGGCCGTGAACTCGGCGGCGCCCGCCGGGTCGGCCGCTCCCAGGTCGGTGGCCAGCTGCGTCGCGAGCGTCTTCATCGTGGGCAGGCTGTACCAGAAGTGCTCGTTGAACTCGCCGTGCTCGTGCTCGTGCCCGGCCTCGCCGGCGTGCTCTTCTTCGGCGTGCCCCTCTTCGGCGTGCTCGGCCTCCTCCGCGGGGACGAGCCCGGAGATCCCGGCGACGTCGACGACGGTCGGGGTGGCCCCCGAGGACTCCACCAGCTGGGTGAGGAACTCGTCGTAGCCGCCGCCGTTGACGACGACGAGCCGCGCCTTGGCGACGGCTGCGGCGTCGGCGGGGGTGCTCTCGTACGAGTGGGGGTCGGCGGCGGGGTCGTCGATGAGGGAGTCGACGGTGACCCGGCTGCCGCCGACGGCCTCGACGATGCTGCCGTAGACGTTGGTGGAGGCGACGACGGTGATCGCGGTGTCCTCGGCGGGCGGGGCGGCGGGCGATTCGGCGCCGGAAGTGCCGGAGGAGCAGCCCGCGACGGTCAGGACGGCGAGCGCGGCGACGGCTGCGCGACGGAACGGCATGGCGAGTGCACTCCCCGGAGTCGATCGTACTGATAACCGTTGTCGATTCACTGTAACCGTTCGGGCGTCGCCGGTTCGGAGGGCCGTGTCACACGACTTTCCGCTTGAGTGTCTGAACCGTTACGGTTCGACGATGGCAGGGCCTCCCAACGTCCGCCGTCCCGCGACTCTCGCCTCGCTCGCCGCCGAACTCGGTGTCTCACGGACGACGGTCTCGAACGCGTACAACCGACCGGACCAGCTGTCCGCACCCCTGCGCGCCCGCGTGCTGGAGGCGGCACGACGACTCGGCTATCCCGGGCCGGACCCCGTCGCGCGGTCGCTGCGCACCCGCAAGGCGGCGCCGTCGGCCTGCTGCTCACCGAGGCGCTGTCGTACGCCTTCCGCGACCCGGCGGCCACCGGGTTCCTGGAGGGGCTCGCGCTCGCGTGCGAGCAGGCGGGGCAGGGCCTCCTGCTGGTGCCGGTGAGCCCCGACCAGGCGGACGTCACGGCGGTGCACCAGGCGGGCGTCGACGGCTTCGTCGTCTACTCGGTGCGGGAGGACGACCCGCACTTCCTCGCCGTGCTCGAGCGCCCGGTGCCCACCGTCGTGTGCGACCAGCCGATGGGGGTCGAGGGCGTCGACCGGGTCGGCGTGGACGACCGCGCCGGCATGCTCGCGCTCACCCGGCACCTCACCGGACTCGGCCACCGCCGGCTCGGTGTGCTGTGCATGCGGCTGGCCGCCGGGCACAACAACGGCCCGGCCGGCCTCGATCGGCAGGCGAGCGCCACGTACCCGGTTCAGCGCGACCGGCTCGCCGGCATCCGCGACGGGCTCGCCGAGGTGGGCATCGACTGGGCGGACGTGCCCGTCCACGAACGCTTCGAGCACAGCGTCGACGCCGGCCAGGACGCGGCCGGCGCGCTGCTCGCGGCCCAGCCCGACATCACCGCGCTGGTCTGCACGTCCGACATCCTCGCTCTCGGCGCGCTGCGCCACGCCTCCGACCGCGACCTGAACGTGCCCGACCAGCTCACGATCACCGGCTTCGACGGGGTGCCCGAGGCCGAGCGTGCCGGGCTCACCACGGTGCGCCAGCCCGTGCTGGAGAAGGGGCGGGTGGCCGGTGAGCTGCTGCTGGAGCGCGGCGACCGCAACCGCCCGCGCAGGGTGACCCTGCCCACCGAGCTGGTCGTCGGCACCACCAGCGGCCGTCCCCGCGTGGAGGAGCGCTTCTTCTCGGGCTGGTGACGCCCCTGCCGGTTCAGGGTGGGGGGCGGAGGCGAGCCGTCACCGCGCGGGCCACCTCGGCCACGTCCGCATCCGCCTTCAGCGGTACCGCGCCTTCCAGGATCAGGGCGGCCAGGCCGTGCACCAGCGACCACGCGGCGAGCGAGGTGGTGTCGGCGTCGCGCGTGCTCCCCGCCTCGAACCGCCGCACGCCGGATCGCATCTCTGCGCTCGCCCGCCCCATGGCGGCCTCCAGGTCGGGGTCGTCGGTGCGGGCCAGGCCGGGCGCCCGCATCACGGCGAAGTGGGCCGGGTGCGAGGTGGCGAACACGACGTAGGCGACGCCGAGCTCGGCGAACTCGCCCCCGCCCGCGGCTGCCTCCCGCAGCGCGTCGGCGAGCAGCGACCACCCCTCGGCGGCGAGCGCCGTGAGGAGGGCGGTCTTGTCGCGGAAGTGGTGGGTGGGTGCGGCGTGCGAGACGCCTGCTCGGCGTGCGACGTCCCGCAGGCTCACCGCGGCCGGGCCCTGCTCCTCGATGGCCTCGAGCGCGGTGTCGAGCAGGGCGCGGCGCAGGTCACCGTGGTGGTAGGGCACGTCACCACCCTACCCGAGGTCTTGCCATTGACAAGATGTGCGACCGACGGCATCTTGTCGATGACAAGACCGAAGGAGCGTGCCGTGCCCACCCTGCCCTGGATCCCCGCAGGCCAGGCCGCGCCCGCGAGCGAGGTGGTCGTGATGGCCTCCCGCTTCCGCGTGCGCGGCCTCCGCCACGTCCTGCCGTTCTTCGTCGACTCCATGCGCGTGCTCGCGCAGATGCGCAAGGCCGACGGCGCCATCGGGGTCTCGCTCGTCGCCCACCCGCTGCGCCGCGAGTTCGCCACGCTCAGCGCGTGGCGCGACGGGGCGGCGCTGGACGCGGCCGTACGCGGCGAACCGCACCTGACGGTGATGCGGCGCCACCGTGCGGCGATGGCCGCATCGACCTTCCGGTTCTGGGTGACGCCCGCCGAGTCCCTCCCGCTGACCTGGGAGAAGCCGACCGGCGCCTGGCGTCCGCCGACCCCGCCTGATCGTCTCAGCCGGCCAGGCCGCGCAGCAGGCCCTCCAGGTCCCGCTCGCCTTCGCGGGTCTGGGCGCCGCGAGCCAGCCCGCCCCGGATCAACCGTTCCGCCGCGGGCCGAACGATCTGGCCCGCCCAGGCGTCGTGCTCCCGCGGCAGGCCCTCCGACAGGTCGTCCGGGAGGATGGCGCGCTTCGCCGCGGTGACCACCCCGTCGGGCAGTGCCGCGATGTTGCGGGCGAGCCGGTCGACGACGTCGTCGAGCTCGTCGGCGGGCACGGCCCGGTTGACCCAGCCGTAGCGCTCGGCGGTCTCCGCGTCGTGGAGGTCGGCTCCCAGCACCACCTCCAGGGCACGGTTGCGGCCGATCCGACGGGCGAGGTACTGGGTGCCTCCGCCGCCGGGGACGATGCCCATGAGGGCCTCGATCTGGCCGATCCCGGCACGATCGACCGCGGCGAAGGCCATGTCGGCGGCCGCGACGAACTCCGCCCCTCCGCCCCGCGCGATCCCGGCGAGCTTGACGATCGTCACCTGCGGCTGGTGCCGCAGCTGCTCGCCGAGTGCCTGGAAGACGTTGACGCCTTCCGGCGCGCTCGCCGCGAGCTCGTCGAAGGCGTGCGGTTCGTCGACGAGGGACATGTCGACGTGGGCGATGAAGAAGTCCGGGTCGGCGCTGTCGAACACGATCACCCGGGCCGCCTCGTCGTCTTGCAACGTCCTCAGCAGGTGCAGGAGCTCGGACATGAGGGGGACATCAAGGACGTTCACGGGCGGGTTGTCGAGCGTGACTCGGACGATGCCGGCCTCGCGGCTCACTCGCAGGGTCGCCGGGGCGCCGTCGTGCATGAAGATCTCCGATCCGTACCAGGCAGGCATCTAGGTTCCCGATGAATACCTAGACTCCGGTGGTGGACGATCGACGTCAATAACGCACATTGGGCATCGCTAGGATCACGGAGGATACCGACATGGCTGTTCCGGGCCCGGACACCGGCATCGTCTACCGTGCCGACTGCCCCAGCCGCCCGATCCTCGACCAGATCGCCGACAAGTGGTCGATGATGGTGATGGCCGTCCTCGACAGGCCCCGCCGGTTCAACGACATCAAGCGCCGCCTCGAGGGCGTCACCCAGCGGGTCCTGACCCAGACCCTGCGCCGCCTGGAACGCAACGGCATGATCGAGCGGCACGTACTGCCCACCTCACCGGTGGGCGTCGAGTACTCGCTCACCCCGCTCGGCGAGTCCCTGCGTGACCCGTTCGGCCACCTGTACGACTGGACCGTCGGGCACGCCGACGAGATCCAGAAGAGCCGGCAGGACTACGACCGGCGGCTTCGTGCCGAACAGCCGTAGCCTCCCGTGATCAGGCTCCGGAGCGGCGGGCCTCCGCCAGCTGCCGCAGCAGCGTGGTGACGTCCGGTGGCCCGTCCACCCGGTGCTGCGCCGCCGTGTCTCCGGGGCCGACCTTCACCCCGACGTCGCCGGGGCGCAGGCGGGCGAACGCCTTCTCGTCGGTGACGTCGTCGCCCGCGAACAGCACCGCGTCGGCCGCGACGCTCTCGCGGAGCCGGTCGAGCGCGGCGCCTTGTCCATCCGGGCGACGGACAGGTCGAGCACGGCCTTGCCCGGGGTCGCCTCGACGCCGTCCCTGGTGGCAGGCCCGGCTCGCACGGCGTCGAGCACGCGGGTGCCCACCTCGGGCGGCGCGTTCCGGACGTGCACGGCCATGCCGGCGGGCTTCGCTTCCAGCGTGACCCCCGGCTCGCCGTCGACGAGCTCGCGCAGCTCGGCCGCCAGCCGGTCGAGACGCGCGCGCTGCTCGTCGTCGAGGATGGAGACGCCGTCGTCGAACTCGCTGCCGTGGCTGCCGACCAGCCGGATCGGGCTGCCGAAGCCGGACACGGCGGCCAGGTCGGCCCGGCCGCGCCCCGACAGCAGCGCGACCGTGGTGGCGGGCAGCGTCGCCAGCCGCTCGAGCGCCGCGGCGCTGTCCGGGAGCGGCCGCGCGTCCGACGGCACCGCGACGATCGGCGCGAGCACACCGTCGAAGTCGAGGGCGACGAGCAGGTGACGGGCGTGGGCGAGGGCCCGCACGGCCGCGCCGAGGTCGGTCATCGTCCTGCCTTCTCGCTCGGGGGGAGCCCGAGCGTGTCGAGGAACGTGCGGGCCCAGCGGTCGACGTCGTGGGCGAGCACCTGCCTGCGCAGCGCTCGCATCCGCTTGCGGCCCTCGTCGCGGTCCATCGTGATGGCCTCGTAGAGCGCGTTCTTGACGCCGTCGGTGTCGTGCGGGTTGACCAGCAGCGCGTCCTTGAGCTCGAGCGCCGCTCCGGCGAACTCCGACAGCACCAGCGCACCGCCGTTGTCGTGCCGGCACGCCACGTACTCCTTGGCGACGAGGTTCATGCCGTCGCGCAGCGGCGTGACGAGCATGGCGTCGGCGGCCACGAAGAACGCGACCAGTTCGTGCCGGGGCAGCGACTGGTGCAGGTAGTGCACGGCGGGGAACCCGACGCGGGCGTACTCGCCGTTGATCCGGCCGACGGACTGCTCGATGTCGGCGCGCATCTTCTGGTAGTGCTCGACGCGTTCCCGGCTCGGGGTGGCGAGCTGGACCATGATGGTCTTGTCGGCGTGCACCCGGCCCTCGGCGAGCAGCTCCTCGAAGGCGCGCAGCCGGACGTCGATGCCCTTCGTGTAGTCCAACCGGTCGACGCCCAGCACCACCCGCTCCGGGTCGCCCAGATCGGCGCGGATCTGCTTCGCCCGCTCCAGCACCTCCGGGGTGCGCGACAGCTTGTCGAGGGCGGCGGAGTCGATCGAGATCGGGAACGCCCCGAGCTTGACGGTGCGACCGTCGATCACCACCTCGGTGCGCCCGTGGCCGGGGCGGGCGCCTGCGAGCCGGGTGGCGAGCCACCGGAAGTTGCGGGCCCGCCCGGGGTGTGGAAGCCGACGAGGTCGGCGCCGAGGAGACCCTCGACGATCCGCCGGCGCACGGCAGCTGCATGAACAGCTCGGTGGGTGGGAAGGGGATGTGCAGGAAGAACCCGATCCGCAGGTCCGGGCGCAGCTCGCGCAGCGCCGCCGGCAGCAGCTGCAGCTGGTAGTCCTGCACCCACACGGTGGCGTCCGGCGCCGCGACCTGCGCCGTGATCTCGGCGAAGCGCTGGTTGACCCGCACGTAGGCCTGCCACCAGCGGCGGTGGAACGCGGGCGGGGCGACGACGTCGTGGTACAGCGGCCAGAGCGTGGCGTTGGAGAAGCCCTCGTAGTACTCCTCGACCTCCTGCGCGGAGAGCCGCACGGGGTGCAGGTGCAGGCCGTCCTCGACGAGCGGTTCGACGTCGGCGTCGGCGAGCCCCGGCCAGCCGACCCACGCGCCTCGCGGCTGCGGAGCATCGGTTCGAGCGCGGTGACCAGGCCACCAGGCTGCGCTTCCACCGCTGAGAGCCGTCGGGCAGCTTCTCCAGGTCGACCGGCAGCCGGTTGGCCACCACCACGAAATCTGCGGACTGCGCGGTAGTGGACGGCATGTTCCTCCTCGTGGGACGGGGCGGAAACGAGCCTACTGCCGGTCGGGCTCCGATGGCGCCGCTTCCGGGGCGGTCGTCACGTCTTCCGGTCGGCGCGGGCGGGCCACGTGGTCACCGAACGCGACTCCGGCGGCGAGCGCGAGCCCGATGCCGAGCGCGACGGTGACGGTGACCAGGCCGTCGGCGAGGCCCTCGACGGAGAGCTGGTAGAAGCCCCGGTACGCCGTGAAGCCCGGCAGCAGGGGAGTGATCCCGGCGAGCGTGACGACGAGCGGTGATACGCCGCCGCCGCTCCGGCGGAGCAGGCCGGTGGCGATCCCCACCACGACGGCCGCGGCGCCGGTGGCCGCCACCGGCCCGACCGCCAGGACCTGGGTGAGCACGCCGTAGGTCCCCCAGCCCGCCGCTCCCGCGAGCCCGGCGGCGAGCAACGGCCGCCACCGGGCGTAGCCTGCGAGGGAGAAGGAGGCCGCGGCCAGCGCCGCGGCCAGCACGGAGACGCCGAACCGCCCGGCGCTGGTGGGCAGCTCGCCCGCCACCTCGAGCTGGACCCCGAACTCGATCCCGATCTTCAACGCGAGGACGACGCCGGTGAGCAGGCCCGCGGAGAGCAGCGCGATCTCCGCCGCCCGGCCCGCCGCGGTCACGTAGTAGCCCGAGATCGCGTCCTGCACCGTGCTGACGACCGACAGCCCCGACAGCAGCACCGTGATGCTCGCCGCCACCACGAGCGACGGTCGGGTTCCTTCCGGGATCACCCCCGCCGCGAAGAGCGCCAGCGTGGCACCCGTGGCGATCAGCCCGCCGACCACCTGCCGGAAGAACGCGGGCAGCCCCCACCGGTTGAGCATCCGCCCGAGCCGGTCGATGAGCCCCGTGACGAGGAACGCCGCCAGCGCCGTGACCGGGGCGGCGCCGAGGAGGAGCGCGACCGAACCGGCGAGCCCCGCCCACCCCGCCGTGGCGACCCACCGCGGGTACGGGTGCGGAGCGCTGACCGCGTCGTAGAGCGCGGCGGACGCCGCCTCGATGTCGAGCTCGGCCCGCTCGACCCGCGCGACGATCTCGGCGACCTCCTCCAGCCGCGTCAGGTCGAGCGCGCGGTAGTGGACCAGCCGCATGGACGTGACCGGCGCGGCCGCCATGCCCCGGTGGCAGCACATGGTGATCGAGCTGAACGTGATGTCGACATCGACGGCCGAGAGACCGGCCGTCGCCGCCAGCCGCGTCATGGTCTGCGACGTCTCGTCGACGCTCTCGCCGCTGGAGAGCAGCACCTCCCCCACCCGCATGCACAGGTCGAGCACCTGCTGCACCCGCGCATCGTCCGGCACCCGCGGGCCGAGCGGCCGCATGAGCTGCACCGTCGGCGGGCCGGCGTGCAGCAACCCGTGCGCCTCGCGCCGCAACGCCGTGCGGACCCGGCGGGTGAACCGTTCGCCCGGTGTCATCCGGCCCGTCCCGGACGGATCTCGCCCACGACGGTGGCGATCGACTGCGGCATGGAACCCAGGGTAGGTGCGCGCGACGATCGCGCGTCTAGGATGTCGCCAGGTACCGGCCGGTGTAGCTCAGTGGTAGAGCAACCGCCTTGTAAGCGGTAGGTCGTCGGTTCGATCCCGACCTCCGGCTCCAGGTCTGACCAGTGGTTTCTCCGCTCGTCGACAGCTCGATCTACGCGACATGGGATCAAACGTGGTGCGAATGCGGTAAGTTCGCGCCATGCCACGCGCCTCCGCCGCTGGTCAGCGGCGTGCGAAGGGCAGCATCGAGAGGCTGCCGAGTGGTGCGCTGCGCGTCGTCGTCTATGCCGGCATCGATCCGGTGACCAAGCGCCGGCACTATCTCCGCGAGGTGGTGCAGCCCGGCCCGAAGCTCGACGAGCGGGCCGAGGCCGTCCGCGCGCGGATGGTCGCCGAGGTGGCGGAGCGCCGCAACCCGCGGACGAACGTCACCATCGATCAGCTGTTGCAGCGCTACCTCGACCAGTTCGACGGCTCGCCCAACACGCTCACGCTCTATCGCGGCTACGTGAAGAACCACATCTCGCCCTTGCTCGGCTCGACGAGGGTCGGAGCGCTCGACGCGGAGATGCTCGACTCGTTCTACGCCGAGCTGCGCAGGTGCCGGCTGCACTGCACGAAGCGCCGCGGCACGGTCGACCATCGGACGGCGTCCGTGCACGAGTGCGACGACCGCTGTCGCCCGCACCAGTGCCGCCCGCTCGGACCGACGACCGTCCGGCACATGCACTTCATCCTGTCCGGCGCGTTCAAGAAGGCCGTGCGGTGGCGCTGGGTCGCTGTCTCGCCGGTGCCACAGGGTGAGCCGCCGGCGTCGCCGAAGGAGAACCCGAGCCCGCCTACTCCGGCCGAGGCGGCGCGGATCCTGACCGCGGCGTACCGCGATCCCGACTGGGGGACGTTGCTGTGGGTCTCGATGACGACCGGAGCCCGTCGGGGCGAGGTGTGCGGCATCCGCTGGTCGGCGGTGAACCTCGACGAGGGCCGCGAGACGATCTGGCTGCGGCACGGTATCCGTAAGGACGGCCGCGGTGGGTGGGAGGAAGCGGCGCTCAAGACCCACCAGCAGCGGCGTATCGCCCTCGACGTCGAGACCGTCGCCGCGCTCGTCGAGCACCGCCAGCGCTGCGAGCAGCGTGCCGCAGCGGTCGGCGTCGAGCTGCCGCCCGACGCGTTCGTGTTCTCGGACTCGCCCAGCGGCTCGACCTTCACCGTCCCGGACACGGTGACGCAGCGGTACGAGCGCCTCGTGCGTCGTCTGGGCATCGTCACGACGCTTCACAAGCTCCGTCACTACTCCGCGACCGAGCTGATCCTCGCCGGCGTCGACGTCCGGACAGTGGCCGGCCGGCTCGGCCACGCCGGAGGCGGCACCACCACCCTTCGCACGTACACGGCATGGGTGTCGGAGGCCGACCAGCGCGCGGCGGCTGGCTGGTCGGCTCGCATGCCTGATCGGGCGCTGCTCGAGCAGCCGCGTAGCTGGGCCGGCATCAGCCCGCAGCATCCGTACGAACGCATCGCTGCGCAGCTGGCCCGCAGCGTCGAGGCAGGCGCACTGCCGGCCGGTGATCCCGCGCCAACTGCAGTGGAGCTCGCCGCCGAGCACGAGGTGTCGTTGGCGACGGCGCGTCGGGCTGTTGCCCTCGCCAAGGAGTGGGGTGTGCTCGTCTCTGACGGCGCCGGCCGGCCCCGCGTCGCGCGGCTGACCGGCGCCGTTCCAAGCGAGCTGGCCACAGAGTCGACCGAGACACACCGTGCAGGTCAGTACTGGTCTGTCGTCGTCACCGGTCCCGGCGGCATGCGGTGCTCGCCGAGGACGGTGAAGGCGGATATCGAGGACCCGGACTCCTTCCGTCCGCACCTGGTCGGGATCGTCCGGGCGGAGAAGCCTGATGCCAGTGACCGACCCGAAAGTGCCTGGATCGGGGACTACGAGCTGCACCTGAGTCGCCCGGGCAGCGTCGAGGTCACGGCGATCTTCCGGCTGGGCTGACCGACCTCTTCGCCACTGGTCACCCCCGACCCGTCCGCGCCGTCGGCCGAAGCGCCAGTCTGCGCTCAAGGCCGCGCGGGCCGAGGAACTGCCCTGGCGGACCGCCTTCGGCGGGGCCTGGCGGCCCTTGGCTTACCACGGCCGACCTCACGGTCAAGGGCGCTGCGCGTCGCTGCGCGACAGCCCTTCGGGCTGCCCTTGACCGCGAGCCTCCACGGCCGTGGTGGGACGCCTTGCGGCGGCGGGGGAACAGCGCCCCGCCACCCCAAGGGGGCGGGCCACCACGCCCGCCGGTTGAACGTCGCGGGCTCGATGGCCTGCTGGTGTGCGGCGCATTCGGCCGCGAGACCTACTGATGGCGAGTCGAGGGCCGGGATGGCGACGGGGAGCGGCAAATGACCTAGAGTTATCCACGAGATCGGGATAACTTGAGGAGACTCGTGGACGGGCCTGACATTATTGTCCGAACGTTGTCGTATCCGGCGATCCCGGACAAGTTTGGTAACCTGTGGCAATATCACTCGCGTTCTGATCGCCACTCAAAGGTTGCGTGTTGGTCGATCTTGTTTGATCTCTTACAGCACTCCACAATGCTCGCAAATCACGCTGCGGCAGGCAAGATAGTATTTGGCATCAATCGTTCGATGAAGCACTTTCGCAGCAACAGGACGAAGGACTTGGATCTTGTCATCAGTCGGCCGGGTCCCTCTCCGTTACCGCATCATCCCGCCACTATGCACGACCTCGCCATCAGATGGGGAGTGCGCCTCACGGCCGAGCAGCAGGATAAACTCGCGAACTCGGCACCGCTGGTCGAGGGATCTGCTGGGAGTGTGATGGTTGCGTTGGAAGCCAAGCGACTATGACGGCGCATATCAAGGCATTGCCTAGACTCTTCGATGAGCTGACCTCGAGTTACTCAGCGATCCATGGTCACGCAGAAGAGGCGCTCGCCGTGGGATTCGCAATGATCAACACTGCTTCGACCTTCTGGAGTACGGACATGAACAAGTATGATCTCACTGAGCGTGCGCCCACTGTCAATGAACACCCATCTCACGCTGCCGAAAGAACTCTTGCAAAGGTACGAGAGATCGAGCGTCGGAATCGCGCCGGATCGGAAGGCTTCGACGCTTTCGGTGCAATGATGATCTCAATGGTGAATGATGGTTCTCCAGTCAAGTTGGTGATGGGTCCACCAGCGCCGAAGCCGAATGACGAGGACTCGTATCAGCGGATGATCGGTCGGGTTGTGCAGCGATACGAAGTAGCTTTCGGTGGTATCTAGCGCACCTCGGTCATGTGTCGTCGCTGGATCCGTGAGAGCTCTTGGAATATTTGCTCGGCAGGACGCTGGATGGTTGTATATCTGCTCGTTTCGACGTAGTATTGTCCAATGACGACACTGCGCTTGGTCGAGCCACTCGATCCGGATATCCCTGGCTCTGAGTTCCGACGCGTCGGGTTGTCCCCTGCTCGGTTTGGTGTCGATGGTTCCGCGCCCTTCTTCTGGGGCTACCACGACGATGATCGCCGTTGGAACGGATGGTCGACGCCGCGCTTCCGCCGTGAAGTGGCCGGGCTGATCGTGGACTGGGTGAACGATTGTCAACCAGACACTGCCTGGTGGGAGGGAGTTTGTCTGTGCCTGTGTCCCTCAGACGCTGACGAGGTCCAACGAGTCGAGCCCGACGAGCTCGGGTTGTACTCCTTCGACGGTTGGGCGTGGTGTGAGGAGGCGGGCGATGACTGAGAACGCCGGCCGCTTCGGTCGCAGCCGCCGCGCACGGGTGCAGACCGGCGCCGATCGACCCGTGGTGGGTGCGTCGAGAGGATCTCGTCGGTGCCCGGCGCTACTGTGAGCCGCGTGGGGACAGAGTTCTCGGTCGTGGGGCTGTTCGCCGGCGTCGGCGGGCTGGAGAGCGGGCTCGCACGCGCCGGTGGCCGCACCGAGCTGCTGTGTGAGTGGTGGGATCCCGCACGTTCGGTACTGCAGGCCCACTGGCCAGAGGTGCCCCTTCATGGCGACGTCCAGTCGCTCAAGTCCATCCCACGGGTCGACGTGGTGACGGCAGGGTTTCCGTGTCAGGACCTCTCCCAGGCTGGGCGCATGGCCGGTATCACGGGCGAGAGCTCTGGGCTCGTCGGCGAGATCTTCCGACTCGTCGAGGAGTCACACCCCCGGTGGCTGGTACTCGAGAACGTCCGCAACATGCTGGTTCTCGACCAGGGCCGCGCGATGCGGTTCTTGATCGACTCGTTGGAGGCCCTGGGGTACCGGTGGGCCTACCGTCTGGTCGACTCGCGCAGTAGCGGAGTCCCCCAGCGTCGCCAGCGTGTCCTGCTGGTCGCCTCGCGCACCGAGGACCCCACCACCGTCCTGTTCGCCGACGAAGCCGGTGAACCTGACCTCGACACTCTGGCCGAAGACGCGTTCGGCTTCTACTGGACCGAAGGATTGACCGGACTCGGGTGGGCCCGTGACGCGATCCCGACTCTCAAGGGTGGCAGCACGGTGGGCATCCCCAGCCCACCCGCGATCTGGATTCCAGGCGCACCCATCGGTCGGCAGTTGGTCACGCCGCTGATCGAGGATGCCGAAGCCCTTCAGGGATTCAGCGCGGCTGGACCGAGCACGCTCAACCTGACGGAAAACGCAACGGTCCCCGATGGAGACTCGTGGGCAACGCCGTATCAGTGGGTGTGTCGCAGTGGCTGGGCACGCGCCTGGCGGAGCCCGGCGAGGCGAACCATGACGGTCGCCCCTTCGACAAGAAGAAGTGGCCGACCGCAGCGTGGGGAGGCAATGGAAAGGCATGGGTCTCGCCGATGTCGATGTGGCCGGTTGCCCAGCCCTACACCCACCTGCTCGACGTCGTCGACGCCGAGACCGCAGTGCCTCTCAGCCTGCGTGCCACCGCGGGATCTTGTCCAGGACCGAGCGCAGCAAACTGCGCTTCGATGCCGACTTCCTCGTCGCCCTGAAGGAGCACGTGCGCGTCAGAACTGCCGAGCAAACTCTCTAGCTGATCAGGAGGTCGGTCGCGGATGGCGCGTGCTGTCGAGCGGCCGGCTGCATCGGATGCCGCAGCGTTGCAGCGGATGCGTCGCCAGAAGCAGGCCGGGACGAGGCCCGAGCTGGCGCTGCGGCGGGAGCTGTGGGCTCGCGGACTGCGCTACCGCGTCGGGCTTCGCCTTCCCATCCCTGCCGTGCGTCGTACCGCCGATGTGGCGTTCCCCAAGCAGCGCGTCGCCGTGTTCGTCGACGGCTGTTACTGGCATGCATGCCCAGAACATGGAACTCGACCTCGCTCGAACTCCGGCTGGTGGGCCACCAAGCTGGCCGCCAACGTCGCCCGCGATCGGGATACCGACCACAAGCTGCGCCTGCTCGACTGGGTGCCGATCAGAATCTGGGAACACGAGGAACCGCGGGCCGCTGCGCTTCGTGTCCATCAGGTCGTGCGGGAAAGGCAAGGCCGGACGTATCCGTGAGCTTAGCTGCCTAGCGATGGTTCGGTTGGCAGCGTGTGGATCTGGGCGTAGCCGCTGTTCTGGACGTCGCTGAGCGCGTTGAACACGGCGTAGGCCACCTCTTTGGTCCCCTTCACGGAGAAGACGCCGGTCGAGGTGTAGTTGCCGGCGATCCCGAGCCACTGTTCGCCCTTGGACCAGTCGACTCGTCGGAGTTCCCGGATCATCCGGGCGCTGGCGGTGGCGCGCTCGGCCTCGCCCATCCTCAGCAAGTCGTGGCCCATGGCGCCGACAGCGGCGAGGACTGGACCGTTGCCGGCGAGGTGCGATTCACGGTCGGCGATCTCGGTCTCGAAGGTCTGGAAGTAGAGCCCGATCCAGTCGATCGCGACTCTGGTCAGCTCACGGAGGTCGATGTCGTTCACCGGCGCGGGCCGTGCGCCGTACTGGACTCCGCTGATGCCCTTGGCGATGTTGACGACCATCTGCCGCAGTCCCTGGAGCGTAACGATCTTGGTGCTCTTCTTCGGGAGCTGCCGCAGCATCTTCTCCACCCGTCCTTCGAGGAGATCGATACTGCTCTCGACGTCTCCGACGACCTGCATGACGGGGTCCTGGGTGTCCATCGCCAGGCCGAGGCTGGTGTTGGGACGTACGGCGAGGATGTTGAGATCGTGGAAGTACTGGCGGGCGACCTTCGTGGGGACATTGTGATGTATGACGGCCGCCAACGGGAACTTCTGGTGGAGGCTGCGGGTGGTGGGGTCCACGGTGGCAGCTCGGCCCAGCTGGTGGTGGGCGGCGAGCTGGGTCTCACCGTCGATGGCGAGGAGGTGCTCGCCGTTCGGGACGAGGATGTAGGTGGTGGGGCCGACGGTGACGACGTCGAGACCTTGAGGTGACCACAGGTCAATGGGTGGTAGCACTCCCGGGGACTCGCCCCGCACGAGCTCCTCGATGTAGCGGGCGTAACGCGGAACGTTGGACTTCTTGTTACCCGCCATAGCCCTCTGGATGAGCTCGTGGATTGCGCGCTCCGCTTCGATACCGGGTTCGTCGCTGCCCCGCTTGCTGCCGGGCTGGAGGACGTCTGGGTCGCGCGTGATGGTCCGCAGCTGCTGGAAGGAGGTCGCGGCGAGAAAGGTCGTTTCGTTGAGCTTGATGCCCTTGACGTAGGACCCTGCCGACAAGTCCAACTCCGTCGCGGTCGTCGTGGTGGTAGTCATCGTCGGGTCCCTTTCTCGGCGAGGTGGCCGTCGGTGCGAGTCACAGCGCCACGCTCGGGTCATCGGTGTGCGGTGCCAGCCCGCGGCGGCGGCCACGGGGACCGCCGCCGCGGGCTCTGCTCAGGCGGTGCGCCTGTCGAGCTCGGAGTCAGCCAGCGGCGCGAACCTCTGGTCGACCTGGTTGCGGTACTGAACGACGAGGTCCTCGCCGGCCTGCTTGTACTTGGCCGCCTGGGTCCTGTTCAGCTTCTTGATGTTGGGGAACTCCTCCCTCAGTGACCACTTCGGGGGCGCGTAGCGCTGGCCGTCCTTGTACGTGGTGCGCTCCGCCTGCACCGTGGCGGTGCCGAACCGGTTGTAGAAGGCGTCCGGGTCCATCACCGTCCGCCAGAACACCCACCTCTTCGGCACGAGCAGGAGCTGCCGCCCTGCCGCGTACGGCAGCTGCACGTCGGATGTCGTCCACGCCGTGCGGGTCGGGTCCCACACCTCGACCCGCTCGATCGTCGCGCCGACCGTGAGCGCGGGGAACTGCAGCATCATCTGCCGAGTGAACTCGACGAGTACGTTGAAGATCACGCGGGTCGTCATGTCGGAGACGAGGTCGTCACCGACGTCGTCGATGAACAGCGCGAGATCCTCCAGGCGGGTGAGGGCGGCCGCGCGGCAGGCCACGTTGGTGCGCAGCTCCTCCCACAGCCGCTCGCCCAACCCGGCGCCGAATCCGTGGCCGCCGACGCCATGCCGGGACATGCCGAGCCGGGTTTCGTTCGGCTCGTGCAGGTGCTGCAGCAACTCCAAGCCCCTGGCCTGTGCGTCAGCGCGGACGCACGCCCGGAGGTGAGTGACCTCGGACATGAAGCCGACGAGCTGATCATGTGCCCGGCCCGCGAGCGGATCGGACTTCCGACACATGCGGATCATCGACGGATCCAGGAACAGAAGGTTGTCGCGGTCGACGTGCACGTCCACGAACTGGAGGGGCTGAGCAAGCCCGAAGTAGGCGCTGACCCTCGTCACAGGGCACCACCTGCGGTCGGGTGGGGCATGAGGGTCAAGAACGAGCCAGACCCCGGACACGACTGAGTGACGTCGTGAAACACGACGGACTCCTCTCCCGCGCGACAGCGCGGCAAGTGTCCGGCGGAGCTACACTGCGAGTGCCAACCCACAGATCGTCGCCGCCAGACGGTTGATGATCGAACCGGGCCGGCTCGAGCGCCAACTCGAGCGGCCCTTTTTCGATCCTGACCATGCAAGCATGACACAGATGCCACTCGACACGTGCACGGGCCCCCTCGACGGCGTGTCGCAAGCTCGCTCTCATCTCGGGAAGAACCCGAGCTTGGTCATGGCGTGTCCTAACCAGCTTCGGGATCTTCCTGAGGAGCGGACTGTCGATCCATAGTCGAGCGGTCGTGTGGCGCGATCAACCCGAGCTCCCTCCTGGCCATCGGTGGGAGCTCGAGCATCATTGCGGGCTCGCTCGAGAAGCGAGGCTGCCTCAGGCTCCATGCCAGTCTTGGCAGGAACGAGGTGCGCTTACCGGCCGAGCGTGCAGCTCTGCTCGGGATCGTCGGTCGTGCGATCCGGTTGAGCCGCCGAGCAAGCGCCGTCGGACGTTGGGATGGGGGTCACTCGAAGCCCGCGCGGCTGCTCCCAGCCAGTCAGGCGAGGTGGCGCCAACGGACGCATCGCTCGCCAAGACTTCCTGCGCGGTGCCGCGCCTCGCCGGCGGCGGCCTGTGTCCCTCGAGTCGCCATTCGGGCGAGCCAGACGACGAGTAGCACTTCTTGCACGTCGACGCAGTCGGCCAGCCTGCTGCGGTCCGGGCACGCCCACGCGTCGAGCAGGATCTCGACGTCAGCTGGATCGCCGAACCGGCGCGCCAGAATGACGAGCTTCGCCGGGTCCCATTCACGCGGTGCGAGGGACGCGTACTCCAGATCGAGCAACCACGCACCGGCCTCGTTACAGAGCACGTTCGCTGGTTGCAGGTCGGTGTGGGCGAGCACGGGCGACTGATCGGTCAGGAGCTTGTCGAAGGTGTGCGCGGCCGCCGCAGCGCGGTCGATCAGGTCGTCGTGAAGCTCGCCGCCGAGCACGCTGCCGATCTGTGGGTCGTCCAGGCCATCCGGCCACGCGAGCGGGTGGATGTGGGCGGTCGGAGCGTCGGCCAGTTTCGCGGCCGCTGCGGCGATTGCTGGCCAGTCGGCAGGGCCGGGGCGGTGACCGGTGATCCAGTCGGCGGCGAACGCCCAGCGCCCGACGGGCAACGCGATGGGTCCACTGCGTAGCCCCGGTGTGCGCACGCCTGCGGCCGTGGCCGCGCGCATCGCGGCCGTCTCGGCGGCGACGTCCTCGCCGGTCTTTGTGCCGGGCCGGCTGATTGTCAGCGCGACACCCGGGCCGGGGAGGTGCCAGATCAGTCGGGACGAGGCGGAGACGAGCCGGGCGCCGACGGAATCGAGGTCGAGCAGCCGGGCTGCGTCCGTCATCGCCTCGTGCTCGGCGTCGGGCGCGCTCATCGTGGTGGGGGGACGTCCCGGAGCTGTTCGGCGAGCACCTGCATGTCCTCGATCACCACGTCGCGTCGGCGAGCAGCTCCGTCTTGCCGGGCTTGTCGGCGAATCCGATGCACATGATCCCGGCCGCTCGGGCCCCGAGGACGTCGGTCAGCGAGTCGCCGACGAGCACCGCCGCGGACGGGGTGACTCCCAGCGCGCGCACCGCGTCCTCGATGGGAGCGGGGTGGGGCTTCATCAGCTGCGGCCGGCCGTGGCGGCGGCCGACGACGTGTCCGCCGAGCAGATCGACGAGCCCGTGCAGCTCGAGGTAGGTCTGCACGCGCGCGCGGAGTTGTTGCTGACCACGGCCAGGCCGCGGCCGGAGTCACGACACGCCCGCATGCTGGCCTCGCCGCCGTTGCTCGGAGCCGCGGTCGTGACTGCGAGCGTCTCCAGTTCCGTCAGCCGGTCATCGGCGGCGACCGCGAAGTCCGGTCCCCACGTGGGAGCGTCGATGAGCACACGCATCGGGTCGTCGGACCGACCCGCGGCCGACCACTCGACGTCAGGGTGGATGGCCGTGAGGTCGAGGCGCAGTTGCTCGGCGACCTTCGGTGCCGGGTAGCCGGCGAACACGGAGCAGACCGGCCCGTCGAAGTCGAACAGCACCGCCTCCGCGTTGCCGAGTACCTTGCGTAGCTGCTCGATCACGTCGCATCGGCTGCGCGACGGTCTGCCACACCGAGTCGAACCATCGTTGCGCCTCGCTCACGTACTGGGTGCCGGTCGAGGTGTCGTCCTCGGTGGTGGCGAAGTGGAACAGCGTCGCGTCCTTGCCCATCGGGTCGAGGATGGCGGTCGGTTCGCGGTCGATGAGCACCTTGTGCTCCACCACCGGGTAGAAGCCGAAGAAGGCTTCCTCGCCGTTGATGATGAACAGCTTGAACAGCGGACTCGTGCGGTACAACCGCACCTCCAGCGATGCAGCCTGCACGAGGTCGAGTTCGGCCAGCTCGTGCAAGCGTCGGCGAGCCCGCCGCTCGCGCGTTCGCTGATGTGGGTCATCCGCTCGCGCACCCGCTCGTCGTCGCTCGCCGTGGCAGCCAGCGCGGGGAGGCCGACCGGTACCGACAGGTCCGGCAGCAACACGCGGAGGGTGATCGACTCCGGAGTGAGCCGGCCGATACGGATCTTGTCGAGGGGTTCCTGCAGCGCGCCGGCGAGGGTCTCGCCGGAGAATCCGGCGAAGTCGATCGTCACCTTCTCCTGCTCGAACGCCTGCTCGATGTGCGGACGCAGCCCGACGGCGCGCTCCGTGCGCTGCCGGACGAACGAGCCCTTGCCCTGGCGCGAGATCACCAGGCCCTCGTCGCGCAGGACACCGATGGCCTTCTGCACGGTCATCAGCGATACGGCGTAGCTCTTGGACAGCTCGTTCAGCGAGGGCAGCTGCTCGCCCGGCTGGAACTTCCGGGTGCGGATCGCCGCCCGTAGCGCGTTCGCGACCTGCTGAAACGGCGGTCGCGGATCGTCCGGGTCGAGTGGTTCCACGGCCTCACGATACGGCCACCACGTCATCTTTGCTAGCCCAGCTAGTACACCCAGACGGCGGTACCTGCCTTGCTAGCTCTACTAGCTATGCTGGCTAGGCAAGCAAACCTGAGACGGGAGTACGAGATGCAGGGAACGGACAGGTCCGCCGCCCCAGGGCGATCGGACGGCCACCACGGAACGACGGCGGGAGACCTGCGCGGGGTGCTGCGGCTTCGCGCGCTTGAGAGCGCGATCGGCAAGCGGGCTGCGGGCGTGCCGAGCTACTCGGTACCGGAGGCTGCGGTGCTGCTGAGCATCTCCCAGGAGTACCTCTACCGGCTGATCCAGTCCGATGGCTTCCCGGCCGTCCGGATGCGAGCCGGCGCGGGTCAGGGCCGGTACGTGATCCCGGCACGGGCCATCGAGCAGCTGCTCGACGCGGCCGCGGACGCCGGGACCGCTGTCGAGTCGGCCGACTTCACCGCGCAGTGGCGCGAGCGCACATCTGGTGGTGCGGCATGAGCACGGGCGTTCTGATCTTCTTCGCAGTCCTCGGTGCGTTCATCTGCGCCAAGTCGCGCGTCGCCGGTGGCGCCGTCGTGTTCTCGCTGATCGCGCTCGTGCTGTTCATCGGCACGCCGAGTCGGTTCGGGCCTGCCAGGGGTGGTCAGCGACGTCCTGGACTCGGTGTCGAAGGCTCGCAGCCGCTCACCGGGAGCGACGGGACGGGGGCCGTGGGATGAGTGCAGAACACCCGGAGGGCCGCCTTCGGCGGGCTGCGGTCGGGCCTGAGCTTCGCACCACCGGTCTCCCCGTCAAGGTCGCGCAGGCGCGATCGGCTACGCCGACAAGCCCCTGACGGCCAGCCTCTCCGGCGGTGCCGGGTGCTCTTGCGGTGGCGGGGACAGCACCCGCCACCCGGAGAGCGGGCCCGACCGCGCGGGACGGGTCGCCGGATCAGGGAGGTCACTCGTGATCGACACTGACGCCGACTGGCGGCACATCGCCGCATGCACGCAGGCAGACCCGGAGCTGTTCTTCCCGACCGCGGTGGCCGGGCCGGCGCTCGCTTCGCAAGAGGCAGCAGCCAAGGCGGTGTGTCAGCGGTGCCCGGTGCTGGCGCAGTGCCGCCGGTGGGCGGTGGCGCAGCTGCCGCACGGCGTCGCCGGTGGGCTCACCGAGGATGAGCGTCGCGCTCTCCGCGCCGGCGGAACCAGCTCCCAGACGGCCTCGCCGCCGGTCAACGCCACCAGGCGTGAGCGGGCGGCCGCGGGCCGAGCAGCACTGCGGTGCGGACAGGTGCCCGTCGAGGTAGCGCGCCAGCTCGGAGTCAGCGAGCGCACTGCACAGAGGTGGGCCGCGCAGGTGAACCACACAGCGGACGGGAGCCACGGCGGCAACCGGGCTCCCGTCCTGATCTCCCAAAGCAACGCCCAGGCAGGGACCGCAATGGAAGGACACCGAGGGTAGATGAGTACCGACAACGACAGCAGCGGCCGTCCGGTGGCCGTCGTGCACGCCGAGATCGGCGGGGATTCTTGGCGCTCCGTCGTCCACGCGCAGGGTGCGGCCGCGCCTGATCACAGCGACTGGTACGCGATCACCGGCGAGGTGGTCGACACCTTGCGCTGCCTGTCCACGCTGGCCGGCATCTTCAATCGCCAGGTCGCCGCCTACGGCCGCGATCGGGTCGTGCGCGACGACGAGCCGGGCCACGACCCGGCCGAGCGGCTGGCGATCGCATCGTCATGGGCTGCACAACTGAGCCACGAACTCGACCGTACGGAGCGCACGGCGAACATGTTCTGGTCCGAGGTGGGCCACATCGCGGTGGAGGTCGACCGATGAACCGGCCGGTCGTCACGCCGAAGTCCCGCACCGTGCTCTACCTGCTGCTCGGCGTGGTCGCGGCCGCGGCCGCGGTCCTGTCGTTCTCGGCATTGCGGGACCTGGCTCTCGTCTGCGGGTTCGCTCCGCAGTTGGCCTGGCTGTTGCCGGTCGTCGTCGACGCCGGCGCCGCGGCCGGGTCACTGGTGTGGCTGGGCGGACACGCCGCCGAAGCCGCGCGGATGTTCGCCCGCGCACTGGCCCTCTCATTGCTGACGCTGTCGGTGGCGGCGAACGCGTTGGGCCACGGTCTGGCCGCGTTCGCGTTGGCGCCGGCGTGGTGGGTGGTGGTGATCGTGTCCGCGGTGGCCCCGGCAGTGCTCGGCGCGGTGGTGCACCTGGCCGTCCTCGTCGGGCGACCCGAGCCCGCGACTGCCGCCGAGACGGTGGACGACGAGCCGGTCCCGTACCAGCTCACCGCCAGCGCCTACGAGCACGGCCTGCTCGATGAGCACGGCCGGTCCCGACTGTGGGAGGCCGCGCCGCCGAAGCAGGACCGCGCGATGGATCTGATCGAGGCCGGGATCGGCCGGCGCCGGCTCGCCCGCGAGTTGGAGATCACCGAGCACGAAGCCCGTCGGCTCATCGCACGTACCCGCAACCACCACGACACCGGCGAGCCCGTCACAGGGTCGCTGAACGGCATCGGAGGACTGTCATGAACGTCTCGACCTTCGTCCTGCTCGCCGCGTCGACCCTGACTGCGCACATCGCATGGCGCCGCGGGGCACGCGCGCTGGCGGTGTGTGCGGGCGGGTTCGCGCCGCTGCTGGCGTGGGCAGTGATCCGTGAGGCGCACCCGCTCGTCGTGGCCGCACTGGTGGGCATCGTCGCCGCAGTGGCGTGGCAGCGGTGGGGCCGCAGTTCGTCGATCGTGGCCCGCTGGGGTGACCGGAGCCGTCGCAAGTCCGGCGTGGCGTCCGGTGTCGACATCGCCCGGCATCGCGGAGCGGTGTCGATGCGCCGCCGGGCGGCGACGCTGCGGCCGTCGCTGCGGGCCGCGACCCGAACCGGACGGGCTCGGCAGTTGCTGCGCCTGCCCGCCCGTGAAGTGGCCGTCGAGCTGTGCCGCACCGGGCCGGCGCGGGTGTGGTCGCCGATGGAGGAGGTGGTGCTGGTGTTCGGCGGGCCCCGCAAGGGCAAGACGCAGTGGCTTGCCGGCCGCATCCTCGACGCCTCCGGCGCGGTGATCGCGACGTCGACGCGGCTGGATCTGTTGCAGCAGGTCGGTGCAATGCGCGCCGCGAAGGGCCCGGTGTACGTGTTCAACCCGGTCGGTCTCGGCATGCGGAAGTCCACGATCACGTTCGACCCGTTGATCGGCTGCGCCGATCCCGTGACGGCGATGGAGCGCGCCGCGGACATGATCGGCGGCACCGGGCACGGGTTGTCCGGGTCGAGCGGGGACCGCGAGTTCTGGGACGAGCAAGGCCGCCGCATCCTCGCCGCGCTGATGCACGCCGCCGCGCTGGGTGGGTTGTCGATGGACACCGTTCAGGACTGGCTCGCGGAGCTGGACGCCTCCCAGCAGGAGATCACACGGCTGCTGCGCGACCACTCCACCGAGCCGGGTTTCGTCGCGGCGATCACCCAGTTCATCGGGACCAACGACCGCACCCGCACCAGCATCACCGCGACCATCGCGCCGGCGTTGGGGTGGCTCACCCACGGGCCGGCCCGCGCCGCGGCGAAGCCTGCGGACGATGGCGGACCGTCGTTCGATGTCTCCGCGCTGCTGGAGGACCACGCGCTGGTGTTCATCGTCGGGGCGAGGAGGCCCAGGTGTCGCCGCTGGTGTGCGCGCTCACCGGGTACATCGCCCGCGAGGCCCGACGGCTGGCCGCGTTCTGCCCGGGTGGGCGGCTGGACCCGCCGCTGTCGCTGCGGCTCGACGAGTGCGCGCTCATCTGCCCGGTTCCCCTGCACCAGTGGACCGCTGACATGGGTGGCCGCGGGGTGTCGATCGTGGCGTGCTTCCAGAGCCGCGCGCAGCTCGTCGATCGGTGGGGCGAGGCAAAGGCTGCGACGATCGTCAACAACTCCGGCTCCCGGCTGCTCTTCGGCGGTACGGCGGACCGGGATGACCTCACGTACTGGTCGGCGCTGGCCGGTGAGCGCGACGAGCGCGTCGTGACCGTCGACGCCCACGGCCACACCACCGCGCGCACGTTCCGCCGGGTGCCGGTGCTGCCACCTGCGCAGCTCGCGACGCTGCCGCCGGCGCGCGTGGTCGTCTACACCAGCGACATCCCACCCGTCATCGGCTGGGCCGAGCAGGCGTGGCGCCGCCGCGACGTACACGCCCACCACAACCCTGACGCGCTCACCGTTCGGGCCCGCGCCGCGACCGCCCGCCGCTGGGCCATCGCACGGGCCAAGGCGTGGGAACTCGTCGAGCCGGCTGTCACGTGGGGGGCCGCCGGTACCCGCGCGGTCGATGCGGCGGTTGCGGCGGCATTCATCGGGTTCGGGCGGTGGTGCGCGGCCGAGTGGCGGGACCTGCGTCGTCGGGTCTTCGGCGCCCCGCCGGCTCCGTACACGCCGCCGCCGGTCGCACAGCGTTCGTCGAGCAGTGAGCAGGACCTCGGTGCCGAGAGCGGGTCGGCCGGCCAGCCGCTGTGGCTCGTCCCGCAGGACGGGGAGGACCGACGATGAACCCACAGCCGCCGGATCCGCGGATGCTGTCGGTCGCCCGGGCCCTCGACCGGACCGGCAAGCGGGTCGGCAACCTGGAGGAGAGCGTGCGTCGGCTGGCTACCGACGTATCGCGGCTGGCCGGGGTGGTCGCCGGGCGCCCCGCCGCGACGTCGTCGTCGGACGCTCGCCCGGACGGGCCGCCGCGGGCGTCCTGGCTGCTGGCTGCCGGCACCGACTCCGAGCTTCTCCCGGCCGCTCTCGACGATCTGATCGCGTGGCTCGACCTGGTGTACCTCCGGTTCCCGGACGCCTTGCTGACCGCGTGCTGGCTGTGGCACCCCTCGGTGATCGAGGAGCTGTGGTGGCTGCGCGGCGCGCACGCCGACGCCTACGACCCCGACACCGGGTCGTGGCTACGGGTGGGCGACTGGCACGACCGGCAGCGTCCCGGTGTCGCCCGCCGAGTGCGCGATGTCCTGACCAAGTGCGACCTGTCGCTGCACACCGGCGACCGCGCCGACCGCGGGCCTGCGGCCGAGCCCGCTCCTGCGCCGCTGGCCGTGCACGCCGCGACCGTCGCCGTCGAGTGGGGCCGATCCGGTACACGGCCCGTCCCAACAACTGAGCAGCTCGACGAGGCCCGAACCTCTTCCGCCGCTCAGGTCCGGGGTCGGCGATGACCGGCGCGCGCGGATGCACGGTGTCGGGGTGCCCACGGCCGCACCTGGCTCGCGGGTTCTGCCGGCCGCACTACCTGCGTTGGCGCCGCCACGGCGATCCTCGGGGGCACACCGTGGTCGCGGCGCGGGGCAGGTCGATCAGCCGGAGAGCCGTCTTGCGACGTGTCCGTGCCACGCGTGGGCCCGCTGCAGGCCGACCGTGCGCGTCGTGCGGCGCGTCGGCATGGTGTTGGTCCTCCGCGGACGCCTCCGCTCGTGACCCGGCCCAGTTCGCGCCGACGTGCCGGTCGTGCCTGCGGCGCTCGGCCGGCCGCAGCACCGTCGTCGATATCGAGCGGGCGGCACGGCTGTATCGGGCTGGCGTCACCGTGCGCGGCATCGCCGCAGTGCTGGGGGTGGGGTCCGGCGCCGTCCTGCGCGCGCTTCGCGCGCACGGAGTCGCCATCCGACCAGGCGGCCGACCGTCACGTCGACGAGCGCACCGCACAGCCCGCGCGATCACGCCTACTCACGAGCCCGCACCCGAGACCAGACCACTCCGGCCGTCACCACGACCACGCGACCAATCCCGACTGACAACGACCAGCGACACGACGACCAGCGACACGACCCTGAGCAACACGATCACAAGCCACAGACCAACTACTCAACGACCCAAGAACGACGACCAGACCATTGCATCCTGATCCGACGGTGGGTGCTGCGAGCCCTGATGGGCCCGCAGCACCCGGTCACCGCGTAAGGCCGAGCGGCCCGCATCCGGGCCCCGCCTGCTGAGGCATCAGCTCCCAGAAATCCGACCCGGTCCGGGCCGTCGACGGCCCGTGATCAGTGCTGCCCTTTGGAGGCAAATGATCATGGAAAGCGACCACCGACAGGCACCGAACCCAGGCCGCGGCCGCACCTCTGGCCGTGCCGGCACTGCGGAATGGTCGACGACTACCGGCTGGAACGCGCGGCCCAACTGGAGCTTGCCGAGGGCCTCTACGGCCAGGACGAGGACTACGAGGTCGTCACGTTCAAGGACTGGCTGCGGGCCTTCCAATGGGAGCGCGAGCCCGATCCACCGATCGACATGCCGAGCCAGCGGTCGTCGTGGACGAAGGACGACGACCGAGCCGAGCAACTCCGGGCGTGGCACCACGCGGACAGCCAGGCCGTCGACACGCTCCACGCCGCTCGGACCTCGGATCGGTGGACGTCATGCTGAACGTGCGTGTCGGGCACGACACCGACTACCTGACCGAGGCCGTTGCGAAGGGTCGCGAGGGCTATTACACCGGCGCCGTCGCGGCTGGCGAGCCGCCGGGACTCTGGTACGGCAAGGGTGCCGCGACGCTCGGGCTGGCCGGTGAGGTCGACGCCGAGGTGATGAAGGCGCTCTACACGCACGGGCTCGACCCGCGTGATCCGAACATCGGCTCGCGGGAGACATGGGGCCAGGCTGCGAGGTTCGGCAACGCGCCACGGAATTACCGGAAGGCTGACGAGATCTACGCGCAGCTCGTCGAGCAGCACCCCGAAGCCACGGCCGAGGAGCTGGAGGTGCTGCGCGCGCAGGCGGCGAAGTCCGCGCGGCAGTCCGTCGCCTTCTACGACGTGACCCTGTCGGCGCCGAAGTCGATGACGGTCGCGTGGGTGGCTTTCGAGCGGGCAGCGAACGACGCCCGTGCCGCCGGCAACGAGGAGGCGCGGCGGAGTGGTCCCGCAAGGCAGCCGTCGTCGAGGAGGCGCTGCTGGTGGGGCATCGCGCCGCGCTGGACTTCCTCGCCGAGAAGGCCGGCTACTCCCGGGCCGGGCACCACGGCGGCGGCGGCGGCCAGTGGGTCGACGGGGCCGGGCTGGTCGCGGCTCAGTTCCTGCAGCACGACTCGCGGGACAAGGACCCGCAGCTGCACGTCCATGGACCGGTGCTGAACAAGCAGGAGTGCGCCGACGGCACCGTCCGCGCGTTGGACGGCACACTGTTCACGCTGTGGAAGCCGGCTGCGGCGGCGGTGGGGGAGCGCACGGCAGAGGCGTACATGTGGGAGGGGCTCGACGCCGAGTGGCGCACTCGCGCCGACGGCAAGGCCCGCGAGCTCGTCGGCGTCGATCCCGACTCGATGGGCCTGTTCTCCAAGCGGACCAAGGCGATCACACCGACCCTGGACGCCTGGTGCACCAGTTCCGGGCGGAGACCGGGCGGGAGCCGACCGCGCGGGAGCACACCCGGATGGCCGACCAGGCGACGTTGGCGACCCGGCGCGGCAAGGTCTTCGGCGGGGAGACCCGCGAAGGTCAGATCGCGCGCTGGGCGAGCGAGCACGCGGCCGCGTTGGGTGTCGAGCTGGGCGAGGTCGCCCGCCGCGTGGGCGACCGATCGGCAGGGGAGCCCGTCATGTGGTCGGAACGGGACGTGCTCGCCCGCGCGCTGGCGGCACTCGAGGAGCGCAAGCAGTCGTGGACCCGTGCCGATCTGACGTGGGAGGTCTCCCAGGCGCTGCCCGGGAACCTCGGGATCAGCCACGGGCACGTCGGCGAGCTGTTGGAAGGCCTCACCGACAAGGGCCTGACGCTCGCTCGGCACCTCAACCCGACCGACGGGCCGCAGGCCTCGACGAGCGCTACTACCGCGCCAACGGATCCAGCGTGTTCGTCAAGCCGGGCACCGAGCGCTACGCCACCGACGAGCAGTTGCTCGGCGAGCGCGAGCTGCGCGCCGCTGCCGTCCGCCGCGGCGCGCCGGCGTGGACGACCGAGCAGGCCGACGATCTGCTCGCCCGGTTCTCCCGGTCCGGGCGAACGCTGGGAGCCGATCAGGAGGCGGCGCTACGGGGCATCCTCACCTCCGGCGCAGCGGTCGAGGTCCTGATGGCGCCGGCAGGTACGGGGAAGTCGTTCCTCGTCGGGACGCTCGCCGAGTCGTGGGGCGGTCCTCCCGGTCCGGGTGAGGAGCGGGAGCGCCGGGTGTTCGGGCTCGCTTACGGTCAGCGGCAGGCCGACGTACTCGCCGACGAGGGCGTCACGTCGCGGAACATCCGCCGGTGGCTCGACGGCCACGGCCGGCTCGATGCGGGCACCGCGAGCGGGGACGACGAGGCGTTCCGGCTGCGATCCGGCGACCTGGTCGTCGTCGACGAGGCCGGCGCCGCGTCCACCCCGGCCCTGGTCGCGATCCACCGGCGGTGCGCACAGGCCGGGGCGAAGCTGCTGCTCGTCGGCGACCCGAAACAGCTCGCCGCGGTCGGGGCCGGCGGCGCGCTGGGCGACATCGCCGAGCGCGGGATCCGCTACGAGCTGGCCGAGGTCCGCCGGTTCCGCAACGGCTGGGAGGGGCCGGCGTCGCTGCGGCTGCGCGACGGCGACGAGACCGTCGTCGCCGAGTACGCCAAGCACGGCCGGCTTGTCGAAGGCGGTACGCCGGAGCAGGCCGAGGTCGCCGCGGCGCGCGCGTGGCTGGCCGCCACCATCGATGGCCGGGATGCCCTCCTCGTCGTCGGCAGCAACGCCGCCGCGGCGCGGGTATCGAACGCGCTGCGGTCCGAGCTGGTGCGGCTGGGCCGCGTCGAGGAGCGCGGGGTGCCGCTCGGGATGCAGGGCACCTACGCCGGCGTCGGGGACCTGGTGCAGGCACGCCGGAACGCCTGGCACCTCGACGGCTGGCAGGGCAACAACGCCGCCCCGATCAACCGCACCGTCTACCGCGTCACAGCGCTGGCGCCCGACGGTGGCGGACTGACGGTCGCCCGGGTGACCGGCCGCGATGCCGACAGCGTCGAGCAGCTCGCTGAACCCCTGCACCTCCCCGCCCGCTACGTCAACGAGCACGTGACCCTCGCCTACGCCTCCACCGTCCACGCCGCGCACGGCCGAACCGTCCAGGACGGCATCGGCGTGCTCGCACCCGGCACCGACGCCGAGGCCGCCTACGTGCAGGCCACCCGCGGCACCGACACCAACATGTTGTTCGCGGTCACCCGCAACGTCAGCGACTCCGCCGCGACCGGCGAGACGTTCGGCGTCGCCGAGCGGGGTGCGGCCGCGGTGCTGGCGGACGTGATCCGCCCACCGGACGAGGACCGCAATCGCACCGCCCTCGCCGAGGCCGAAGCCGCCGCCGACCGGGCCCGCTCGACCGCGACGCAGATCGACCCGCTGCTCACCGTCCTCGACGAGGCGCTCGCCGGCCGGACCGGCCGCTGGCTCGACGAACTGGCCGCCACCGGCGTCCTGCCCGAACAGCATCGGGTCGCGTTCGCCGCCGACGAAGCCCGCGTGTCGCTCGACCAGCTGCTGCGCTCCGCCGAGCTCGCCGGCCACAACGCCCACCAGGTCCTCGCCGACGCCATTACCACGACCTCGCTGGACGGGTCTGACTCGGTGGCACAGGTGTTGCACTTCCGCGTCCGGTCCGCCCTGGAGGGCAAGCTCACTCCGCGCGTGACCAGCTATCGCGACCTACTACCCGCCGACCTACCCGAAGAGACGCGGTTCGGGCTGCTCGCCCTTGCAGACGCCGCCGACACCCGTCGCGTAGAACTCGGCGCCGACCTCGCGGTCGCGCCGCCGACCTGGGCGACCGAAGCCCTCGGCCCGGTTCCCGACGACGCCGCAGAGCGCGGGGAGTGGGCCGCACGGGCGGGATGGGCAGCGAGCTACCGCGAGCTCGTCGAGCACACCGACGCCGAGGACCCGCTCGGCGCTGCTCCGGCCCGCGGCATGGCAGAGAAGCACGCGCTCTTCCACACCGCGCACGCCGCCCTCGATCTGTCCATCGCCGGCGCGGAGGAGGAGGCCATGTCCGAGGGCCGACTCCGCGCGCGGATCGCCGCGTGGGAACGGGAGAAGTCGTGGGCCCCGGACTACGTTGCTGATCGGCTGGAAGCCACCCACGCTGCCCTGCGCGCGGCCCGGGAGAACACGACGGTATGGGCCGCCCGCGCCGCCGCCGAGCCCGACCCGCTGGAAGCCGACCAGCTCCGCGCCGCCGCTGAGCAGTCTCGCGGCCGGGTCGGCGAGCTGGAGCAGCAGATCGACGACCTGCAGTTCGCCGACGACGCCCGAGCTGCGTGGCGCTATGAAACCTCCGTTACCAAGGACAAGGCCGAGCGGTCCCGCCACGCCGCGGCTGTCCGCGGCATCGACCTCGACAACCCTGCCGAGCAGGTCACTGCCGCGGAATGGCTCGACGAGCACCGCGCCGCGCAGCTCGTCGAGGACATGCACCGCGACATCACCGAGCACGACGTCGAGGATGGGTGCGCCGATGCGGCCGGCGTGGAGCCACCGGCCGACGACACGGAGAGGACGAGGAGGCGGTCCCGCCCGAGTGACGCGACCGCCGAGGCCGTCGACCGGGCATCGCTGGCCTTCTCGACGATCGAGCAGCGCGAAGACGCTGCACCGGATCGCGACGTTGTCGACGACGACCGACAAGCCGAACTCGCTCGGTGGTCTGAGGACGACGCGCACACCGCGAACGACCGGACGAGCGGAGCGGAGCTCGATCGCCGCGGTTGATTGTCTCGTCAATGTCGGTGCTGTGTGGGCCAGACTGCCGCGGTGACCGCTGACGTCGACGCCATTCTCGCTGAGCTGCAAGGCCGCCCGCTACCGACCAGCGCGATCACCGCGCAGGCACCAGCCGCACCGGGCCTAGGCATGGTGGGCTGCAGCGACGGTGCTGCCCGACCACGCCACCGGCCCGGCTCGCGACGTCATCAAGACGGCCAGGCAGCGGTAGTACGCCAGCGCAGGATCGCGCCCGGCGGGTTAAAACCTACGTGTGCGCTTCGTCCCGAATGCGGTCCGAGGTGTCGCGAGGTGCCTGCGGGTGCCGTTCACGCTGGTCATCGTGCTCCCCTGCGCGGTATCGGGGCGCTCGCGCCGGAGGTCGTGATGCCTTCCCGATGCCTGCTGGGAAGACCGTGCGACGGCCACCTTCGCGGACACACTCGTCCTGGCCGTGGGAGAGTGACCTGTGACACTCGTCCTCTGCGCGTTGAGCCGCAACACGCTCTGGGTTCTCACGGACCGGCGGCTGTCATACGGGGCAGCGCGTCCGCCGGTCGACGACGCCATCAAGATGACAACGTTGGAGACACTCGACGGCGTCGGTGTTCTCGCTTACGCAGGGCTCGGTGCCACCGCAGCTGGGACGTATCCATCGGCATGGATGAGCGCCGTCCTTCGCGGGCGGGGCGGCCTCCCCTTCGAGCAGACACTGGGGTTCGTGGCCGATGCTGCAACCAAGGAGTTGCCGCGACACCTGCGGAGAATTCCTGGTGGCGCTCACTTCATCTTGGTTCCGGCGTTCATCAAGGACGTTGGTCCGCGCCTCTACAGCATCGACAATGTCCTCGATCCCGCCACTGGGGAGCATCGATTCCGGTACACCCGGCACCAACGATCCACCGAGGCGAACGCCCCTGCGGTCCAGCTGGCACTCGCCGGGTCTGGCGCGGTGCACCTCGCGGCCAAACCGCCCAGCTGGGCGCGAAGGCTTCGAAGCACGCTGAAGGCGAACGACAAGGGCAAGGTGTCCGATCTGCACGTAGCTGATGCACTCGCAGCTCTCTCGTACGAGTGCTACGAGAACACGCCGGACGGCTCGGTTGGTCCAAGGAGCATCGTCATCTGGCGCCGGCGGCAGGGAGTCAACCAACTGCCGGGGAGCGCGCATCAGTCCTACACAGGGCGCGACCGCGACACTGACATGCCGGTCATCCCGAGCGTTGCGAACGGCCTCGACGTCTCCGCGATCGTCGGTGTCCTCATGGGAATGCTCGACGGGGTCCACGCCAACGGGTTCGATTCTGCTGCCATGGGATCGATGTTCGAGGACGTGGAGGAGATCAACAGCCGGCTCGCGGAGACCCCATCCGATCCGGATGACAGGCTTCGTTAGCCCTGCGTGCGCCTGCACCATGATGCGCGGCGCTCCCCGGTCCCCTCCGTGGCCGCGCGGTGCGTTCCTGACACAGCCGAGCACGCCGTCGGCCTCGGTGCCGATCCCACGATTATCGTCGTCTCGTTGCCGCCGCCCAGGCCCGGTGGGAGGCCGGCCACCTCGCAAGGCGTGATGGCTGCACCGGGGTACTGGCGGCGCGACGGCCGTTCCCGCCCGCGGGGTTGGCGTGCCATCTCGTCGACCTGGCGTAGCCCGGTCGCGTCGTGGGTAGGGAGCAACGACCATCCATACCCAACAGTCCCCAGTGGACGCCGACTCTTTGGCGTCCCTGCCCGGACCACCATGCCAGGCTTGCTCCCTGCCCGCGACGTAATAGCCCTCCGGGAGGTCGTCGAGGTGGCACCCCCTCGTTCTCCATCTCGAACCGCAGCCGTCTCGCCCGGCCGTGCCATCTCGGAGACCTGCCCGTCCGGCGAGGACATCGTCTTGATCGATCGTCAACGACCCGAGCTAGCAGCCCTCAAAGGGGCTCAGAGGGGCTTGAAAGGTATCTCTCAATGTGTCACGCTCTCGGCAACATCCAGGGGTTTCTCGTGTAGGAGTCGGCATGGCGATGACAGATGTCCAGGTGAAGGTTCCTGAGGAGCGGCTTCCTGAGTTCTACGCGATGTACGCGTCGTGGTTAGCCGCGCCAGCCGGAACCCCTCCAGAGCCCCTAGTTGAGGCTACTTCGGGCTACATCGGCTCGCGGCTCCCTGCGTGGACATCGGACGATGGCGAGTTGGCGCGCATCGTGTGGGGCAAGCTGACCCGATCGGGCAAGAACCTCGTTTCGGCCCTCGTCGACGCTGACGGCACACCCATCAGCGGGGACGAGCTCGCCGAGCAGGCAGGTATCAAGAACGGGAAGTCCGGCGTCGCTGGCGCGCTTGGATGGCCGGGGCGTCACTCGTTCGCAGTCAACCGGACGTGGTTCTGGTGCTGGGAGTATCCCGACGGGAACGCCGTCTACTGGCTGGACGAGGTCGTCATCGAGCTTTTTCGGCAGGCGCGCGACGGCAAGTAGACGTACCGCGCCTGTCGCCACTCATGGCGTCTGCGGCGCTGCCTTGAGCCTGAAGGGAAGGCTGAACACGCCCTCGGCAGCGACGTAGGAGGCGTTTGAACGGGCCCTCCTGTCGGTGCTGCGTGGGACGATGGAAAGCGACGTGCCAAGCAAGGGATCGGGGACGACCAATGGTCGAAGGACGCGCTCCGGGGAACGTCGTACCGCGCCTGTACCTCGACGTCCCCTACGCCGAGAAGGATGCCGCGAAGGCGCTCGGTGCTCGCTGGGACCCGACGGTTAAGCGCTGGTTCGACCCCCGGCCGCCCACGCCCGGTCTCGACCGCTGGGCCGCTCGTTCTCCGGTCCCTGACGTGCTGCCCGGCGAGGACCGGACGTTCGGCAACGGGCTGTTCGTCGACCTGATCCCGCGTACCTGCTGGTTCACCAACGTTCGTACGTGTGTGACCCAGCAGGACTGGGAGCGTCTACGGCGCCCGATCTTCCGCCGCGCCGGATACGCCTGCGAGGCGTGCGGCGCGACCGAGGATCGCGACGCTCGCCGGTGGCTCGAAGCGCACGAACGCTGGCAGTTCGACGATCGGACCGGCGTGCAGTCACTGCGCCGGCTGATCGCCCTGTGCTCGTCGTGCCACCTCGTGACGCACTTCGGATACGCCAACGTGCAGGGCCGCACCGACGAGGCGCTCGCACACCTGCGCACGGTCAACGGCCTCACGCTCGCCGAGGCGATCGCGCACGTGCACGCCGCCGAGGACGTGTGGCTCGCGCGGTCAGCGCGCGTGTGGGAACTGGACCTGAGCATTCTCACCGATGTCGGGATCACGCTGCGCCGCCCTGAGCGAGCGGCCGATCGGCCCGCGGCCGCCGAGCGTGCGCTGACCCACGTGACTGATCGGCCGGCGGTGCCGCTGCCTCGCCCGCCTTCGCAGTCCACGCCATCAGCATCGGCGGCACCGCCGCTGCCGAGCGTGCCAACACCTGCGCGGCGCGGGCTATGGTCTCGGCTGACCGGCAGGGACGCGTAGACGCGCCGTGGCATCAAACGTGGCGCGAAACTCCTCTTCCTAGGTGCAACTCCTGCACCGTGTACATGGACTGGAGCAGTGTTCTCCCAGGTAAGCAGCCGGTTCGCCTCGTCACGGCAGCCTTGTAAGCGGTAGGTCGTCGGTTCGATCCCGACCTCCGGCTCCACGTCTGACCAGCGAGTTCTCTCCGTGGATCAGTACCAGGCTGCCGACGCCCTGCCAGCCGGGCCGGGTTGTGCGAGGAGCTGTTGGCCGACGGGGTCTCCCTGGAGCAGCTTGTCGATGAGTTCCGGCGGTTCCTCGACGACGTATCGCCGGACGATTTCGATCGCTGACGCCGGACGCCGCGTGGCGGGCCGGACCGCGCGCCGGGGAACGGCGGTGTCCGGAGCCCCTACCGCCGGTCGTCGATGTCGAGCTCCACGCGCACGATCCCGAGAAGATCGATCACGACCCGGGAGTCGGCCCGGCGCCTGCTGGCCGGGCGCGCTACCCCACCGGCACGGGATCGCGACCCGGCGCCGCGTGGCGGATGGCTGCGGTGGGCGGACCTGGCGGCGCGCTCGACGTCGTAGGAGGCGCGCCGCTGCGGATCCCGCAACACCTGGTACGCGTGAAGGACCCTGGCGAGGTCGAGCCCGTACCGATCCTCCGCGTCGGGCCCGGCCACCCGGCCGTACCCCGCCTGACGCATGTCGGGATGCAGCTGGCGCAGCCGGCGCCGGTATGCGCGGCTGAGCTCAGCTGCGTTCGCCTCCGGGCGAACACCGAGCACCTCGTAGAGATCCGGACTCCGAGTCGTTCTCCGATCGGCCATTCTCGTGCCTCCCCGCTGCGCACCCCGCTGGCACGCACCCGGTTGCTCGTGCTGCCGCCTCCGTACCCACATCGGCACGTTCGAAACGTGAGCACCTTGCGCCGATCTGAGCTGGCGCCGTCGAGCAGCCGCCCGGCGTGGAGCACGACATCGACTTCGGCCGCCCCCGCGGCGGAGGGCGTGATCGGCGAATGGGCGCGTTTCCCGACCGGACGCGTCGGGTTTCGCGCCGAACCGGTGATGTTGCCCCCGAACCCGGGGACCAGCCCCGTTCCGAGGCGCGCGCCGCCAGGCGCTTGGCCGGCGTCGTCTTGCCCGAGCCGGGGAGCCCGCACAGCAGGATCAGCCGCGCGCCCGCGCTCACCCGGGCTCGGGCCGCTTCCGCGGCTGGCCGAGCTGCTCCAGCACGTCGTCGAGGTCGAAGCGGAACTGGCCGCCGGGGGTCGTGGCCGCCGGAACGATCCGACCGGTTCGCACCCACTCCTGAACGGTCTTCGGGTGGACCTGGAGGTGCCGGGCGAGCTCTCGCGTCGTGATCAGCGGACGTCGTCCGCGCTCGCCGGAACCCCCTGCCACGGCTCGACGCTAGGTCGAACATCCGGCCGTTCATAGTTGGTGCTGGTCACTCAGGACTTAATACTCCGTATCACTACCAATCACTCCCGAATGTTCGATACTGTCGCCACATGGCGTTCTGGATGACCGAGCTACCGGGAGGCGGGTTCGCGATGGGTGAGGCGCCGGATGAGGCGGATGCGCGGTTGCAGATCGTTCGCCAGCAGGGGCGGGCGTCGGTGACGTTCCACGGGCGTTCCGGCCGGTTCCGGTGGACCGTCGTGCTGGACGAGGGGAAGACCTCGCATGGCTGGGCGGATACCGAGGACGAGGGTGGTGGTTCGTGAAGGAGGCGGTGAACCGGCCGTTCCGCGGAACGCACCACCGGAAGCCGCGTGGCCTCTGGACCCGTCCTCCCGAGCCTCGGTGACCGGCGCCGTGCGCTGGTCGACAAGCGCCGTGCGCCGGACGTCGATGACAGCGGGCCCCAGTGCGGCCACGGTCGGGTTCGGCGTGCCGACCGTCGGCCGCCGGACGAGGAGGACGAGCGATGAGTGATCTCGGCGGGGGGCGTGACTACGTCGTCGACCAGCACATGCGTGTCACCGTGCTCACCAGGGGCGCGGAGACGGACGGCCGCCACGACCTGATCCGCGGGTTCGCCGCCCCCGGCATGGCGACCGCGCTCCACGCGCATTCGCGCTACGAGGAGCGGCTCGTCGTGCTCGGCGGGCAGCTGACGGTGTGGGCGGGCCCGGACCGCGTCGTGCTCGGTCCGGGTGACTTCTACACCATCCGCATGAACGTCCCGCACATGCTGCGGGCGGGGCCGGCGGGCGCGGACACGCTGAACATCAGCTCCCCCGCCGCCTTCGCCGAGCTCATCGAGCGCACCGCCACCCCCGGGGAGCTGGCGGGCCCGGACACCGATCTCGACCTCGAGCTGTTCATGCGGGTGACCACCGAGCTCGGCGACGTCGTGCTCGGCCCGCCCGGAACCACACCCGACGCCCTCGGCGCCCGGGGCGACGTCGGCGCGATCCACATCGCCGGGGAGGGCTGACCCGGCGTTTGTGAGGGAGCGGTGCCGGGAGGACCATCGGCCCGTGAGCGTGACCTTCAGGGCGGTGGATCAGCCCCTCGCCACGCGTGTCGACTACTGGCGCCACGTGGTCGCCGAGAGCGTCGTCCCGATGGACCTGCGGCTCGCCGAGGAACCCGGGACCGGGACGAGATGGTCGTCGGTTCTGCCGGTGCGCTCACGGTGATCAGGTCCTCGTCCGGGCCGGGGGAGGCCCGCCGCACTGCCCGGCACATCCGCCGGTCCGATCCCGGCCACTACCAGCTGTTCGTCCAGGGGCGCGGCAGCGCGTACGCCCGGCAGAACGGCCACGAGAACCGGCTCGCGCCCGGCGACATCAGCCTCACCGACCTCTCCCGGCCGTTCCACTGCGTCCACCCGGCGCGCACCGCGATCCTGGTGAGGTTCCCGCGGGCAGTGCTCCCGCTGCGCGAACGCGACGTCGCCGCGGTGGCGGGCGCGCGGATCCCGGGCGACCACGGCCTCGGCGCGGTCGTGTCCGACCTGGCCCGCCAGATCCCGCACCACCTCGACCGGCCCGGCGGCCCGCGGCTGGGCGGCGCACTGCTCGACCTCCTGACGGTCGCCATCGCCGGCCGGCTGGACCGCTGCGCGGCCCTCCCACCCGACGTGCGCAACGGGGCACTGCTGGCGCGGGTCCACTCCTTCATCGAGGCCCATGTCGCGGACCCGGACCTCACACCGGCCGCAGTCGCCGATGCACACCACATCTCGGTGCGCTACCTGCACAAGCTCTTCCGCAACGAGCAGACGACGGTCGCGGCCCACATCCGGCGCCGCAGGCTGGAGCGGTGCTGCCGCGACCTGCTCGACCCCGCGCAGTCGCACCGGCCCGTCTCCGCCGTCGGCCGGGCCTGGGGTTTCGCCGGCGCCACGCAGTTCAGCAGGGCCTTCCGGGAGACCTACGGCATGCCGCCGGGCGAGTTCCGGGAGGCACATCGCCACCACCCACCCATCGCAGCGGAGGCGTGACGCAGGACGGCGTTCGGGTCAGCTCCCCGCCGGGCCTGCCGCGCGTCCGCGCGAACGGGGATGGTCCGGGCGGCCGCAGCTCCTGCAGTTCGGCGCCGGTCGCGCCACCAGGCCTTCCGCCGCGACCCGGAGGGCCCCATCGTCGTGGACCTCGGGTCGAGTGAGGAGGCATGCGATGGCGGAGTTCGAGCGGGGGTCGGTTCGGGCGAACGGGCTGGGCTTCGAGTACCTCGCGATGGGGAAGGGGCCGCTCGCGCTCTGCGTCCACGGTTTCCCCGACTCGCCCTACAGCTACCGGCACCTCCTGCCGCGCTCGCGGAGGCCGGCTACCGGGCGGTCGCACCGTTCAACCGCGGGTTCGCTCCCACGGAGCTGCCGGCAGATCGTCACCACGTCCACACGAGCACGATGGTCGCTGACCAGAACGCACTGCACGAGGCGCTCGGGGGTGACGGCGACGCGGTCCTCGTCGCGCACGACTGGGGTGCGGTCGGGGCGTGGGGCGCGGCCGGGAAGGCTCCGGAGCGGTGGCAGCGCTGCATCGTCATCAACATCCCGCCGTTCGCGATCTTCGGGGAGAACATCCCGACCTACGACCAGATCAAGCGCTCCTTCTACTTCTGGTACTTCCAGATGCAGCACGTGGCCGCCGAGGTGATCGCGGCGGACGACTTCGCGTTCATCGACCGGATCTGGGGGGACTGGTCGCCCGGCTACGACGCGAGCGAGGACCTGCCCCACGTCAAGGACTGCATCCGCGACCCGGCCCACTTCCAGGCCGCGCTCGGCTACTACCGCTGCCAGTTCGACCCGACGCGGTTCGGGTTGCCGGAATGGGTCGCGGAGCAGGCGGACGCGTGGGGTGCGGAGATCACGCAGCCGACCCTCTACCTGCACGGTACGCAGGACGGCTGCCACGGTATGTCCCAGGCGCAGGTGGACCGCGTGCCGAGCATGTGCGGGCCCGGCTCGCGATCCGAGCTGATCGAGGGAGTCGGGCACTTCATGATGGTCGAGCGCCCGACGGAGATCAACAAGCGGATCCTGGGGTTCCTGGACAGCCGGACGTAGGACGGCGCACGGGGTGCGTGCACCTCGGGACGTCCGCGTGATTCGCCGCGGCGTTCCTGGCAGGTACGGGTGGCTGCCTGCTCGGTGTCCGTGCGGCCGACGCGCTGAACCGCAAGCTCGGGCGTGCTGCTTCCCCGGAGGAACCCCGCGCGGACACCCCGGACGACGGGCGGCCCGGGACCGGGTGACCCGCGGCGGCTGATGCGTCCCGGCGCGTGGCTCAGGCCGTGGGAGGATCGCCGGCGTGACCGTCGCTGTCGAGGACAACGTGATGGCGGAGCCGCGCCCGTGCGTGCGGTGTTCCCGGGTCTCAGCTGCTGTGGGTGGTCGGCCGGTGCGCCGACTGCGGTCGGCGGAGATGGGGCTGCAGGACGACCGCGCCGAGTACGAGCGTGGAAGGCCGACGTACAGGCCGAGTACGGCCGAAAATAACGTGCGCCCGGTGCCGGCGAGGTCCTCCATTTCTCGGAGGACCCGACGATCACCGAGTTCGTCCCGCACACCGCGGCCACCGCACGGGTGCCGGGTGCATACGTGTGGGCGGTCGACGCCGAGCGCGCGCCGGCGTACTGGTTCCCGCGGCAGTGCCCGCGGGTGCTCACCTGGCCCACCGCGACCTCTGTGGCCGCGGACGCCGCGCGCATCATCGGGCCGTCCGGGGCGCCGCGCCTGCACGCCGTCGAGTACGCGTGGCTGGACCGGATGCGCTCGGTGCAGCTGTACGCGTACCGCCTCCCGGCCGCGCCCTTCCGCCCGTTCGAGGAGCCGGAGCCGGCCCGCGGCCGAGGTGAGCCGGAGCCGAGCGCACACGTCGCGGACGTGCCGGTGCGGCCGTTGCGGCCCCCGGAGCGGGTCGGTGACCTGTTCGCTCTCCACGAGGAGGCCGGCATCGAGCTGCGCGTGCTCCCACGGCTGTGGCCGCTCTGGGACGCGATCGTGGGGAGCACGCTCGGTTCAGCGGGATCCGGCTGCGGAACGCGCAGCCGCGCCGAGTCGGTGACGCGCGCCGAGTCCCGTCCTCACAGAGCCCCGGGACCGTGCGAGGACGACGATGAGCGGGTGGATCCCCGCGGTGCTCTGGGCTACGGCACCACCGGCGCGACCGCGACCCCCAGCTCGGTGGCACCGACGAACCGGCGGGCGGCGATGCTGCCCATCGGCATGATCGGCCCGGCCTGGACGTCGCGCCACATGCGCTCGAAGGGCAGGGCGCGCCCGAACCCGGCGCCGCCGTTCACCTCGGCCAGCCGCGCCACGATCTCGGTGGCGTTGTGCGCCGCCACGTGCTTGACGGTGGTGCAGCGTGCCACGGCGTCCTGCACCTCGAGGGCGTGCAGCTCGCGGGAGACGACCTCCTCGACGTGGCGGTGGATCAGCGCCCGCGACGACTCCAGCAGCATCCGGCAGTGGCCGACGGCGTCCTGCACGACCGGGTCGGTGCCGCCTCCCGAAGCCGTGAGCCGGTGGACGGTCCACCGCAGGGCACCGTTCGCGACCCCCGTGTAGACGGCGGCGAACGCCGGCATCGCCCACGCCCACACCGTCTCCATGACGCGCCGGTCGAGGTGGCCGATCGGCAGCGAGTGGACGACCGCCGAGTCCGGCACGAACACGTCGTCGAACTCCAGGTCGTCGCTGCGGGTGGAGCGCATGCCGAGGGTGTCCCACGTCGGGTACACACGGATGCCCGGCGAGTCCATGGACACCGCGCACAGCAGCAGCCGCGGTCCGCCCTCCGCGTCCTCGTCGCGCGCGGTGGTGGAGAAGTCGGTGGCGATCGCCGAGTTCGTCGCGAAGATCTTCCGGCCGGTCAGCAGGTAGCCGCCGTCGGTGCGCCTGGCGATCGTGGTGGCGTCGGTCATGCGGTTGGCCATGCCGCGCTCCGCGGTGAGCGCCGCCCACACGAGGTCGCCGTCCGCCGCGCGCCGGAGCAGGCCGGCGAGCCGCTCGTCCCCGGTGCGCCGCCACACGCCCGCCCACTGGCCGAGCGGCGAGATGTGCATCGCCAGCGACAGCGCCGTCGACCCGTCCCCGGACGCGATCCGCTCCAGCACCCCGACGACCTCCGGCAACCCGCCGTCGAACCCGCCGAGTTCCTCGGGCACCGACACGCGCAGGATGCCCGCGTCGGCGAGGTCGGCGTAGTTGTCGTACGGGAACGTGGCCTCCCGGTCGTGCTCGGCCGCGCGATCGGCGAACGTGCGAGAGAGCCGGTCGGCTTCGGAGAGGATTTGCGTGCTCCGTTCACCGGTCGTCGTCGACATGCTCGGAGATTCTGTCGGCCCGTGGAGGCCGCTGTCACGGATCGAACGGTGTCCTGCCGGTGGGCCGGTGTGATGCTCCCGGCCCATCGGCGGGTCGGCACGTCGTGGTGGGCACCGCCGATCAGGTGCACGTCGATCGTCGGCAGTGGTGGCTCGACGACAGATCAGTCGTCCCAGCACCATTTCCGGCGATCACGAGCCACCGCCGGCTCGTCACCCCGGCCCTGATCGCCCGCCCACCGGCCGAATTCGGAATTACTCGACCAGTGCGCCGCGGCGCACCAGATGGTCACGCCCGACGCGCTGCGGGTCAGTCGCCGGGACGGCGGTACGACTCCCGGGCGGAGGCGGCCTTCTCCAGCAGGGAAGGCAGGTCCTCCGCGGCGATGAGCTGGCGGGTCTCCAGGTGCGAGAACGCGCCGGTGCTGGTCACCGCCACGGAAACGGCGGCGGCGGTGGAGGTGTCGGGGACGTCGAAGACCACGAATCCGTCACGGTCACCGAGCATGTAGTAGACGCTCTCGAGGGAGCCCCCGACGCTCTCGGTGAGCTGCCGGACCGCGGCGGTCCGCTCGCCCGGCTTCATCATCATCCGGTCCCAGGTCTCCGGCTTGTAGCTGAAGAAAATCGCGAACTTGGCCATGGCGAACCCTCCCGTGCCGATGGGTGGGCCAGTGCACCACCGACGCCGACGCCTGTCAGCGGCCGAACGGCCTCACGTCTCGTAGGCCTCGGGGTCGCGGGCCAGCACCGAGCGGCCGCCGTCCACCGGCACCGTGGCGCCGGTGACGTACGCGGCGTCGTCGGACAGCAGGTGTGCGATCACGGAGGCGACCTCGGCCGCGGCGCCCACGCGGCCGAGCGGGTGGATCCGCCGCATCTCCTCCTCGACGTGCGCGGCGCCTTCCGGGCCGAGTCCGTCGAGGTAGGCGGCGTAGCGCTCGGTGGCGATCGAGCCGAGCGCACCGCGTTCACGCGTACGCCCTGCGCGCCGTACTCGACGGCGAGCGCGCGGGTGAGGCCCTCGATCGCCGCTTTCGCCGTGACGTAGGGGGTGCAGCCGGGCACCGCGCGCTGGGCCTGGTGGGAGGAGACGTTGACGATCGCGCCACCGGTGCCCGCCGCGAGGAACCGCCGCACCGCCGTGGTGGCGCCGACGACGGCCGGGGCGAGGTTGGTGGTGACGAGGTCGAGGATCTCGGACGCCGGGGCGGTGTGGACGGACGCATCGCGGAAGACGGCGGCGTTGTTCACCCAGCCGGTGAGCGGCGCGGCGTGCTCGGCGCGGTCGGCGGCCTTTTCGGCGATGGCCTCGTCGGCGGCGCTGCCCGTCACAACCGTGGCGGACGGGTGCGCGTCGAGGCCGTCGAACGCGCCGGGGTCGAGGTCGATCGCGACCACGTGGGCACCGTCGCGCAGCAGCCGCTCGACGACGGCCCGGCCGACACCGCGGCCCCCTCCGGTGACGACGACGGAGCGGGGTGCGGGAGCGGTCGGCACTGCGCCAGCCTAACGACAACCTTACGATCCACCCGGGTGTGATGGTCGTTGCGATTTCGTGATCCGCGATCGAAACTGCACCTGTCGACCACGTCCAGAGCACCTGAAATCACCGCGTGACCTGGCAGGATGACGCCGTTCCCGACAGCCGTGATCGTCAAACACGATTGTGATAGCGCTCACATTTTGTGCCCGGACTGGCCCAGCACGGATCGGCACAGCGGTTTCCGGCCTGTTAAGTTCCCCTGACATGGCCGCCCCTGCTGGATCCCCCGACCGCGCACGCCCAAACATCGGGGAACAGGTGACGATCGGCCACCCGGATGTCACCGACGGTGTCGCCTGCTGGCGCCTGGCCGAGGCCACCGGGACTCTCGATGTGAACTCTCGATATGCGTACCTGTTGTGGTGCCGTGATTTCGCCGCCACGTCCGTGGTGGCACGCCGCGACGGGGAGGTCGTCGGGTTCGTGACCGGGTTCCGTCGCCCGGAGGAGCCGTCCACGCTGGTCGTCTGGCAGGTCGCGGTGGATGCCGCGGCCCGCGGGCGAGGCGTGGCGGCGGCGATGCTCGACGCGCTGTTCGACCGGGTGGCCGACGTCGACCACCTGGAGGCCACGGTCACGCCGGACAACACGGGCTCCATCGCGCTCTTCAGTCGCTTCGCCGCGCGGCGAGGCGCACAGTTGAGCCGTAGTGAGCTGTTCGGTGCCGAGTTGCTCGGAAGTGGCCATGAGCCCGAGATCTTGTTCCGGATCGGCCCGGTTCACCGCTGACCAGACGATCATTTTCGACCCAACCTTGGGAGAAGCTCGTGGAAACCACAGTTTTCGACGATCTGGAGTCCGAGGTCCGCAGCTACTGCCGGAGTTGGCCGGTGGTATTCGACACGGCCAGTGGCTCGCGGATCACAGATGTTGACGGCCGAAGCTATCTCGATTTTTTCGCCGGTGCCGGCGCGCTCAACTACGGACATAACCCGCCGGCGCTGAAAGCGCCGCTCATGGAGTACCTCGGGCGCGACGGGATCACCCACGGCCTCGACATGTACACGGTGGCCAAGGGCGAGTTCCTGCACACGTTCGAGGACCTCGTGCTGAAACCGCGCGGGCTGGACTACAAGGTTCAGTTCCCGGGGCCGACCGGTGCCAACACCGTCGAGTCGGCGCTCAAGCTCGCCCGCAAGATCACCGGCCGGGAGTCGATGATCAACTTCACGAACGGGTTCCACGGCATGACGCTGGGGGCCCTGTCCGTCACCGGCAACTCGATGAAACGCGGCGGGGCCGGCATCCCGCTGGTGCACGCCACCCCGATGCCGTTCGACAACTACTTCGACGGCACGGTCCCCGACTTCCTGATGTTCGAGAAACTGCTCGAGGACGCGGGGAGCGGCCTGAACGAGCCGGCGGGCGTCATCGTGGAGACGGTCCAGGGCGAGGGCGGCATCAACCCGGCCCGCGCCGAGTGGCTGCAGGGCCTGGAAGAACTGTGCCGCCGCCACAACATGCTCTTGATCGTGGACGACGTGCAGATGGGCGTCGGGCGCACCGGGCCGTTCTTCTCGTTCGAGGCGGCGGGGATCAAGCCCGACATCGTCTGCCTGTCGAAGTCGATCAGCGGCTACGGCCTGCCGATGGCCCTCACGCTGATCAAACCCGAGCTCGACCAGTGGGGCCCCGGCGAGCACAACGGCACGTTCCGCGGCCACAACCCCGCGTTCGTCACCGCCACCGCCGCGCTGCGTGAATTCTGGGCCGACGACACCCTCGAGCGCGCCACCATCGCCAAGGGCGAGCGGGTGGGCGCCGCGCTCGAAGAGCTGGCGGCCGCATCCGACAGCGTGGAGCTCACGCCGAAGGGGCGCGGCCTCGCCCGCGGCCTGTCCTTCTCCCAGCCCGAGCTTGCCGCGAAGTCCTGCGCCGCGGCGTTCGAGCGGGGGTTGATCATCGAGACCGCCGGCCCGACCGACGAGGTCATGAAGCTCATGCCGCCGCTCACGATCACCGACGCCGAGTTGGAGGAAGGCCTCGCGGTGGTCGCCGACTCCGTCCGCGCCGTCACCGAAGGGATGTCCGCGTGATCGTCCGCACCATCGATGAGATCACCGGCACCGAGCGCGACGTCGAGACCCCGCACTGGCGCAGCAAGCGCGTCGTGCTGGCCGGCGACGGCGTCGGGTTCTCGTTGCACGAGACGGTGCTCGAGGCCGGGTCGGTCAACGACTTCTGGTACGCCAACCACATCGAGGCCGTCTGGGTCGTCGAGGGCGAGGGCGAGCTCACCGACAAGGACAACGACGTCACCTACAAGCTCGGCCCGGGCTCGGTCTACGTCCTGAACGGCCACGAGCACCACCAGCTGCGCCCGCGCACCGAGATGCGCACGGTGTGCGTGTTCAACCCGCCGGTCACCGGTCGGGAGGTGCACGACGAGAACGGCGTGTACCCGCTGATCGTCGAGCCCGCTCCGGCGGCGGAGGCCTCCTGAGTGGGGTTGCCGTCCCGGGCCCGGTCGAGGGAGGTGTGATGGACCAGGGGTGGCTGGAGAGCCTCGTGCTCGGTGACGTGCTGAGATCGCGTGCCGAGACCCACGGGGCCGCAGCGTTCCTGAAGTTCCGCGACGCGAGCTGTCCTTCTCCGAGGTGGACACCGCCGCCGACAGGTACGCCAACGGGTTCGCCGCGGTCGGCGTGCGCCGCGGCGACCACGTGGCGGTGATGCTGCCGAACTGCCCCGAGTTCGTCCCCGTGATCGTGGCGCTCGCGCGGCTCGGCGCGGTCGCGGTGCCGGTGAACACGGCGTACCGGGGCGAGCTGTTGCGGCACGTGCTGGACAGCGCCGACGTCTCGACGTTGTTGATCGACGCCGAGTACGTCGACCGGCTCCCGACCGTGCTGCCGACCGTGCCCGATCCGATCCGCGTGATCGTCCGCGGCCAGGAGCCGTCGCTCGACCGCATCGGCGATGGTGCGATCCCGATGTCGCGCCTGCTCGCGCACGGTGCCGACCCGGTCGACGGGGGCGCGCGGTTCTCCGATCTCCAGGCGATCATGTACACGTCCGGCACCACCGGCCGCTCCAAGGGCGCGATGGTGCCGCACGCGCTGGCGCTGACCTGCGCGTGGGACTCCCTGGACTTCCTGGACCGCTGGGGCAAGACGACCTACTGCCCGCTGCCGCTGTTCCACGCGGCCGGGCTGTGGGACGGGGTGTTCTCCTCGCTCCTGTCCGGGAGCCCGATCGGCATCGTCGAGCGGTTCAGCGCCTCGCGGTTCTGGGACGACGTGCGGCAGTTCGACGCGCAGGTCACGATGAGCGTCTTCGCGATGATCCCGATCCTGCTCAGCGCGCCGCCCGGCCCTCGCGACCACGACCACCCCCTGGAGACGTTCTACATGGGCAAGTCCGCGCTGGACGGGCCCCTGCTGGAGCGCTTCGGTGTGCGGTCGGCCGAGACGTACACCAGCACAGAGGTGGGGATCGCGACCGGCAGCCCGTACGGGCAGTGGCGGCTCGGCTCGATGGGGCAGGCCCACTCCGAGCGCTTCGACGTGGCCGTCGTCGACGAGGACGACCGCGAGGTCCCCGCGGGCGAGCCGGGCGAGCTCGTGGTGCGGCCGAAGCAGCCGTTCGTGATCACCACCGGCTACTACGGGATGCCCGAGGCCACCGCGCGGACGTTCCGCAACATGTGGTTCCACACCGGCGACCGGGCGTGGCGTGACGACGACGGCTACTTCTACTTCCTCGACCGCATCGCCGACGCGATCCGCAGGCGCGGGGAGAACATCTCCGCGTTCGACATCGAGTGCGAGGTCAACCTGCACCCGGACGTCGTCGAGTCGGCGGCGTTCGGCGTGCCCTCCGACCTGGGCGAGGAGGACGTCAAGCTGGCGGTCGTGCGTGCTCCCGGCGCCGAGCTGACGGAGGCGGAGCTCGCCGCGTACTGCGCGGCGAAGCTGCCCTCGTTCATGGTGCCGCGCTACATCGAGTTCGTCGGCGAGCTGCCGCGCACCCCCACCGACAAGGTTGCCAAGCACGAGCTGCGGGCACAGGGTGACCAGGGCTCACACCCGGCACGTGGGACCGCGAGCACGCGGCGCCGAGCACGCGGGCCAACCAGGCCTCCGCCGCGGCCGAGGCGACCCCGGGAAGGACGGCATGAACTGGGAGGACACTCCGGAACAGGCGGCGTTCCGCGAGGAGGTGCGTGCGTTCGTCCGCGACCGGTTCCCGGTCTCGTACACGCCCGATCCGGACGCCGAGCAGAGCCTCGAGCCGGAGGACGTCCGCGGCTACAACTGGCCGGTCGACCGCAACAGCCCGGACCCGGCTCGCCGGGAGCGCCCGCGAATGGGCGGCGGTGCTCGCCGAACGCGGCTGGATCACGCCGCACTGGCCCGTCGAGTACGGCGGCGCAGGCCTGTCCGCAATGGAGGAGTTCATCCTCCAGGAGGAGATGATGCGGGCACGGGTGCCCACCGTGAACGGCATCGGCGCGTTCCTGCTCGGCCCCACCCTCCTCGCCCACGGCACGGACGAGCAGCGCGCCGAGCACCTGCCGCCGATCGCCCGCGGCGAGCGCGCATGGGCGCAGGGCTTCTCCGAGCCGGAGGCCGGCTCCGACCTGGCCGGCCTGCGCACCCGGGCCGTGCGCGCCAATGACGAGGAGCACGGCGACCACTACGTCGTGGACGGGCAGAAGGTCTGGACGTCGCTCGGCCACAACGCCGACTGGCTCTTCGTGCTGGTCCGCACCGATCCGGACGCAGCGCCGAAGCACCGCGGGATCACGTTCCTGCTCGTCGACGTGAACACGCCGGGCGTCACGGTCCGCCCGATCCGCGACATACGCGGCGACGCCCCGTTCTCGGAGATCTTCTTCGAAGGAGCCCGAGTGCCGGTCGCCAACCGGGTGGGCGAGGAGAACCGGGGCTGGTACGTCGCCATGGACGCGCTCAGCTTCGAACGGGCCGGGATCGGGGCCACGATCAAGCACGAGCAGGCGATCGCCAGCCTCGTCGAGCACATCGGAACGCCGGAAGGGCGCGAGCAGCTGCGGGACGGCTGGGAGCGGGGCGCCCGCCAGGAGATCGCGCGGCGCTACGTCGAGATGCGGGTGCTCTACAACATCGCGCGCTTCAGCGTGACCAATCCGGTGCCGGGGTACGAGGCATCGGTGAACCAGCTCTTCAGCGCCGAGCTGCACCAGCGGCTCGCGCGCACCGGCGCCCACGTGTTCGGCAAGCACGGCCTGCTGTGGCAGCGCCGGGGCGCCCCGCTGGGCGCCGCCTTCACCCACATGCGCATGGACTCCGTGGCCGCCACCTTCCTCGGCGGCGCCTCCGAGATCCAGCGCAACGTCATCGCCACCCGCGGCCTCGGCCTGCCGCGCTCCTAGGAGGAAGTTCATGACCGAAGGACTGGACGTCGTCGTCAAGGACCGCGTCTGCTGGATCACGCTCGACCGGCCGAACAAGCTCAACGCCCTGACGCCGGAGATGATGCACGGCCTGCGCAAGGTCTTCACCGACATCGACGACGACCCCGAGGTCTGCGTCGCGGTGCTGCGCGGGGCCGGTGAGAAGGGGTTCTGCGCCGGCATGGACCTCGACTGGTCCGAGTCGCTCACCAAGGCCGACCGGATCGAGCAGGGCCGCCTCGGCGAGAAGACGTTCGCGATGATGGAGCGGCTCTCGATCCCGGTGTTCGCCGCGGTGCACGGCTACGCCGTCGGCGGCGGCCTCGAGCTGGCGCTGGGCGCGGACTTCATCGTCTGCTCCGACAACGCGAAGATGGGGCTCGTGGAGATCACCCTCTCCGCCCGGCCGCCGCACCAGCCGAAGTTCATGGACGGCAAGGAGGATCCCGACCAGCCCGAGGTGGGTGGCAGCGCGCCCGGCTGGGGTGGGCTCAAGCGCCTCCCGGCGCGCATCGGCATGGCGCGGGCCAAGGAGATGCTCTTCACCGGCGTCCGGCTCGACGCGCAGCGGGCCCTGCAGCTCGGCCTGGTCAACGACGTGTTCGCGGCGGACGAGTCGACGAGAAGGTGGCCGCTCTCGCCGAGCGGATCGCGGCGATGAACCGCTACAACCTGCGCCTGGTCAAGGAGCTCGTCACCGCCGGGTACGACTGGATCGAGCCCCACCCCAGCTAGAGAGGGTGTGGAGACTTGCGTAGCGGTGCGGGTAGCGGAACCTCAGGCGCTCCCTCGCTCCGGGATCGCCTCCTCATGAATGCCAATTCACCACGTCGGCGCTGTCCTCGCGAGGAAGCGCCTGAGAACCCGCGGCGGTGCCGGCTGACGGCCAACGGTCAAGCGGCTCCGCGCTTGAAGAACGTCCATAGGGCCAGGAGACAGGAAATGCTGAAGATCTACCGGATCGACCACGTCGCCGTGGCCGCTCCCGACCTGGACAAGCAGCTCGCGCTCCTGGAAGGCCTGTTCGGCTTCCGGCGCACGCACGAGTGGGACAACCCGGACGCGGGCGTCCGCGGCGTCCGGCTCGCGGTGCCCGGTGCCGCCGGGCAGACCTGGGTGGTGCTCGCACCCTCCGGCGACGGCGGGGCGCTCGCGACCTGGCTCGAGGAGAAGGGCGGGCGTCCCGGCCTGCACCACGTCGGCGCCGAGGTGCCGGACCTGGACGCCGCCGTCGCCGAGCTGGACCGCCGCGGGCTCAAGGTCAGTGACTCGGTCGCGGGCCGCTGGGTGGAGGCGTCGCTGTCGCCGCCCGAGCATGGTCCCGGGGTGCTGTGGCGGCTGCGCGGCCCGGGCAACCTCGCCATGCTCGGCGACGACGACGCGAAGCCCGTCAAGCCGATCGACGCCGACGGCCCCACGCTGGGTATCCGCGGGATCGACCACATCTGCCAGGCCTTCCACGACCGCGACGAGCTGTCGCGCTGGTACTCCGACCTCGCCGGGTTCGTCGAGGTCTGGCGCACCGCCGACGACGAGATCCCCGACATGGCCGACCTCGTGCTGAACGTCCCCGGCTCCAGCATCTGCTGGGAGGTGATCACCGGTCGCGGCGAGGACTCGTTCGTCGACAAGTTCCTCGCCCGCAACGGGGCCGCCGCCCACCACGTGACGTTCGAAGTGGCCGACTGGGACGCCGCGCTGGCCGCCTGCGGCGTCCACGACATCCCGACGTTCGACTACGAGGAGGGCGTCAAGGACGGCGCCGCGTGGAAGCACACGTTCATCCACCCCAAGCACGCGGGCGGTGTGCTCGTGCAGCTCTTCTGGGAGGAGCGTCCCGGTGTCTGGGTGCGCTCGGACAAGATCCCGCCCGCGAACTGACAGGACTCCCGCATGGATCTGACCCTGACCGAGGACCAGGAGCTCATCCGCAGCACCGCCCGCGACGTGCTCGCCGGGCGGGTCGCGACGGCCGGTGTCGCGGCGGTGGCCGCGGACCCGGCCGGCTTCTCGGCCGACCTGTGGAAGGAGATGGTCGAGCTCGGCTGGACCGGGCTGGCCGTCCCGGAGGCCCACGGCGGGGTCGGTGAGGGCTTCCTCGAGGCCTGCCTGCTCCTGGAGGAGATGGGCGCCGCCGGGGTGCCGAGCCCGTTCCTGCACACCCTTGCCTGCGGCGCGACGATCGAGCGGCACGGCTCGGCCGAGCAGCAGGCGCGCCGGCTCGGCGGGATCGCCGAAGGCCGGACGATCGCCTACGCCGACGGTGCGACCGTCACGGCCGCCGCGTCCGGCGACGGGTACGTCCTCGACGGCACCGCGCGGTTCGTGCCGTTCGCACACGCCGTGGACGACCTGCTGGTGGTGGCCGGTTCTGTTGCCGTGATCGTCGACCGGTCCGCGGCGGGCGTCAGCACCGAGCGGCTCGACGTGGTGGGCCCCAACGCCGAGAACGACGTCCGGTTCACGAACGTGGCCGTGCCTGGCGACCGGGTGCTCGGCGGCGGTGCCGCGGTGGCCGCCACGGCCACCGCGTTCGGGCCGCCGCCACCTGCGCCGAGATGGCGGGCGGCGCCCAGCGCGTGCTCGACATGACCGTGGAGTACGCGGGGCAGCGCGAGCAGTTCGGGCGCCCGATCGGCAGTTTCCAGGCCGTGCAGCACCACTGCGCCGACATGGCGATCGACGTCCTCACCGCGCGGTTCATCGCCTTCGAGGCGATCTGGCGGCTCACCGCTCCCGGCCAGGACGCCGACGAGGTGGCGCTGACGGTGGCGGTGGCCAAGTCCTGGGTGAGCGATGCCTACCAGCGGGTGTGCGCGCTCGGGCACCAGGTGCACGGCGCGATCGGCTTCACCGCCGAGCACGACCTGCACCACTACCTCGCGCACGCGACGGCTGCCGCGCTCGCGTTCGGCGACGGTGACTTCCACGCCGAGCGGGTGGCCGACGGGCTCGGTCTGCCGAGCTCCTGACGCCAGGAGCTCCTACCGGTGTTCGAGGGTGCGCAGCGGGAGCAGCTCGGGCCGTTTGGGCAGGTAGCCGTCGCCCGTGGCGTGGCCCTGCAGCCGCCTGCGGACGTAGGGCATCACGAAGTCGCGCATCCAGCGCAGGTCCTCGCGGACACGCCTGCCACGGCGTGGGGCCCATCTCCGGCAGCGGGGTGCGCCAGTCGTCGGTGACGGGTTCGCCGAGCGCCTCCAGCACCCGCAGGGAGACCAGGCGATGCCCCTCGGCGGTGAGGTGCAGGCGGTCGCGCCCCCAGGTGCGGGGGTCGGCGAGCGGCGCCATGCCCCAGAGGTCCACCACCGTGCTGCCGTGGCGCTCGGCGCTCGCGCGCATCAGCTCGTTGTAGCAGGCGACGCGTCCGCGCAGCCTGCGGATGATCGGGTGCATCCGCCCGAGGTCGAAGCCCGTGAACACCAGCACGTGCGCGCCGGTGGCCGTGACCCGCTCCAGCGCGGCGTCGAACCGGCGGGCGAGGTCATCGGTGTCGCAGGAGAACCGGATGATGTCGTTGCCGCCCGCGCAGAACGTGATCAGGTCCGGCGCAGCCGCTCGGCCACGGGGAGCTGGTCCTCGACGATCTGGTCGAGGAGCTTGCCGCGCACCGCGAGGTTGGCGTAGCGGAAACCGGGACGCGCCGCGCCCAGCTGTTCGGCCACCCGATCGGCCCAGCCCCGGGGCGTGCCGTCGGGACGCCAGTCGTCCAGGCCCTCGGTGAAACTGTCGCCCAGCGCGAGGAAGCTGCTGATGGGTCTCATCCGCGACCGCCCCCTTTCGTTCATGGACCCGTCACCTCCTTGACGGGAAGTTGCTACCCAATATCACCCAGGAACCGGCAGGCGCGCCAGTGGGCGTGATCCGTTCGGGGAGATAGGGCACCCTGAGAACCATGGGTAGTCGGAAGGGCCCCGCGGAGCAGGGACTCGCGGAGGTCCTCGGCGGACGCGGTGGCGCCGTCGATGCCACCGTGCCCGTGGTCGCGTTCGTCGGCGTCTTCACGGTCGCCGACGCGTCGAGCTGGGCGTCGCCGATCGCCTGGGCGGGCGCGGCGGCCGTGCTCGTCGGGGCGGTCGTGGCCGTGGTGCGGCTCGTGCGCGGCGACCGCCCGCGCGCGGTGCTGTTCGGCCTGCTCGGGGTGGCGGTGGCGGCGTTGATCGCCCTCTACACCGGCCGCGCCATCGACTTCTTCCTCGTGCAGATCGTCAGCAACGCGGCGAGCGCGCTCGCGTGGGCCGTGTCGATCGTGGTGCGCTGGCCGCTGCTGGGGCTCGTCGTGGGCACCGTGCTCGGGCAGCGCACGCGCTGGCGGCGCGACCCCGACCTGCTGCGCGGCTACCAGCGTGCCAGCTGGGTGTGGGTCGGCCAGTACGTCGTGCGGCTCGCGGTGTTCCTCCCCCTGTACGCGGCGAACGCGGTCGTCGCGCTCGGCATCGCCCGCACCGTGCTCACCTGGCCGCTCGTGGCCCTGTGCGTCGCGCTCTCCTGGCCGGTGCTCCGTTCGGCCCTGCCGCCGGGCCACGGAGGGCTGCGGCATCCCGCCGTCGAGGGTGAGCCGGGCCCGGCCGAGCATCAGATGTGACGAGTTGCGAACGAGCGGGTACGCGTCGCGGCGCGCGTACCTAACCTCGGTCGATGCGAGTGTTGATCACAGGGGAGCCGGGTTCGTCGGATCGCACGTCGCCGACCGGCTCACCGCGGACGGCCACGAGGTGCTGCTGCTCGACGCGCTCCTGCCCCAGGCGCACGGGACCGACGGCTGGGCACCCGCCCACGAGCACGTCGTCGGCGACGTGCGCGACGCGGACCTGCTGGCCCGGCTGCTGCCCGGCGTGGACGCCGTGTGCCACCAGGCCGCGATGGTGGGGCACGGGGTGGACCCGTCGGACGCACCCGCGTACGCCGCCCACAACGATCTCGGAACCGCGGTGCTGCTCGCCGCGATGCACGCCGCGGGCGTGCTCCGGCTCGTGCTGGCCGGCTCGATGGTCGTGTACGGCGAGGGGCGGTACGAGTGCGCGGAGCACGGGGTCGTCCGCCCGTTGCCGCGCACGACCGCCGACCTCGCGGCCGGGCTCTTCGAACCGCGCTGCCCCCGTTGTGGGCAGGCGCTCGCGTCCGGTCTGGTCGGGGAGGACGCACCGCTGGACCCGCGGAGCACCTACGCGGCCACGAAGCTCGCGCAGGAACACCTGGCGAGCGCGTGGGCGCGCCAATGCGGCGGCCGGGTCTGGTCGTTGCGCTACCACAACGTCTACGGCCCGCGGATGCCCCGCGACACCCCGTACGCGGGCGTCGCGTCGATCTTCCGCTCCGCGCTGGAGCGGGGCGACCCGCCGCAGGTGCTGGAGGACGGGCGCCAGCGTCGCGACTTCGTGCACGTCACCGACGTGGCCGCGGCCAACGCGCTGGCGTTGCCACCGACGTCGACGGGTTCGAGGCGCTGAACGTCTGCTCCGGCGAGCCGCACACGGTGGGTGACCTGGCACGCGAGCTCGCCGAGCTGATGGGCGGGCCGGCGCCGGTGGTGGTCGGCGGCGCCCGGCCCGGCGACGTGCGGCACGTGGTCGCCGACCCGGCCCGGGCCAGGGCGAGGCTGGGGTTCACCGCCGCCGTCGGGTTCGCCGAGGGCGTGGCGGCGTTCGCCACCGACCCGTTGCGCGAACCGGCCGTCACCGTTCGGTAAGCCTGATCCGGGGTCGCGGAAGCGCATTCCGCACGATGATCGCAGGTGTGGAGATCGTGCTTCCCTGCCTCGACGAGGCCGCCGCCCTACCCGCCGTGCTCGCCGAGCTGCCGGCCGGACTGCCCGTGATCGTCGTCGACAACGGGTCCACCGACGACACGGCCGCCGTCGCCGCGGCGCACGGCGCGCGGGTCGTCGTCGAGCCGCGGCGCGGCTACGGAGCCGCCGTGCACGCCGGTCTGCTGGCTGCGCGCGCCGAGATCGTCGCCGTGCTCGACGGGGACGGGTCCCTCGACCCGTCCGTGCTCGGTCCGATGGCCGCCGCCGTACGGGGCGGGGCAGACCTCGCCGTCGGGCGACGCGTGCCGGGCGCCGGGGCGTGGCCGTGGCACGCCCGCGCCGCGAACGCACTGATCGCGGCGCTGCTGCGCACGCGTGGTGTCCCGGTGCACGACATCGCGCCGATCCGGGTCGGCCGCAGGCAGGCGCTGCTCGACCTCGGGGTCGCCGACCGCGGCTTCGGCTACCCGCTGGAGCTCCTGCTGCGCGCCGGGGCCGCGGGCTGGCGGCTGCACGAGGTGGACGTCGCGTACCGGCCACGGGCAGGCGGGCGCTCCAAGGTGTCCGGGTCGGTGCGGGGCACGCTGCGCGCAGGCCGTGACATGGGACGACTGCTCGCCGCGGGGGTCTCGTGAACCCGGCGCAGCGGTGATCGTGCTGGCCAAGGCACCGGAACCGGGCCGCGTGAAGACCCGGCTCTGCCCGCCCGCCACCCCGTCCGAGGCCGCCGACCTGGCCGCGGCCGCCCTCCTCGACACCCTCGACGCGGTCGGCGGGCTACCCGGCGTCGAACTCGTGGTGGCGCTCACCGGCCGGCTCGCGCGGGCGGCGCGCGCCCGGAACTCGTCGCGGCGGTGCACGGCCGCCGGATCGTGCCCCAGCGCGGCGACGGGCTCGGCGAGCGGATCGCCGCCGCCCACCTCGACACCGCGGCCCTGCTTCCCGGCCTCCCGACGCTGCTCGTGGGCATGGACACCCCGCAGGCCGGCCCCGCCCTGCTCGCGGCGTGCCTGGACCGGTTGCGCGTACCCGGCACGGACGCGTGCTCGGGCCCGCCGCCGACGGCGGCTGGTGGGCCCTGGGGCTGCGGGACCCGGCAGCGGCCCGGCTCGTCGCCGCGGTGCCGACCTCGCGTGACGACACCGGCGAGCGCACGCTGCTGGCCCTGCGGGACGCCGGCCTGCGCGTGGGCCTGCTCCCCGAGCTCACCGACGTCGACACCGCCGCCGACGCCCGCACTGTGGCCGATGCTGCTCCCGGCGGGCGGTTCGCCGCGGCGGTCGCGAGCTGCCCGGCGTTCGAGCTCGTCCCGTGACGGCGGCAGGGGCGGAGCCGAGGCAACCCGACGGCGCGCGCGGGCCGACGCTGCTCAGAGGGGAGGAGCGGCCGGGCACGGGAAAGGCGGGGCGGCGCCCGAAGAGCCCGCGATCCAGCACAGCGTTCGATGCCGCGCTGCGGGGCGCGCCGGCGCGGATGGTGCGCAGCGACGGTGCCGAGGTGGTGCTCGCGGTCGGGCGGTGGCACGCCGACGCCGCGGACGACGACGGCTGGTTGCTCGACCGGTGCACGGGCCCGGTCGTCGATCTCGGCTGTGGTCCGGGTCGGTTGGTGGTCGCGCTCACCCGGCGCGGCATCCCCGCGCTGGGTGTCGACGTGTCCGCGGCCGCTGCCGCGCGCTGCCGTGAGCGTGGCGCCGCCGTGCTGCGTCGCGACCTGTTCGCCCCGATCCCCGGCCGCTGGGACCACGTGCTGCTGGCCGACGGCAACATCGGCATCGGCGGCGACCCCGCCCGGCTCCTGCGCCGCGCCGCGGCCCTCCTGAGGCCGGGTGGCACCGTGCTCGTCGAGACCGACCCGGACCCGGCGGCCTGGTGGGCGGGGACGGCACGGGTGCACACAGCGCAGGGCGCCGGCCAGTCGCTGCCGTGGGCCGTGGTGGGGGCGGACGCGTTGCGGGTGGTCGCGGCGGCGATCGGTCTCGAGGTGGTCGCCACCCACAGCGGCCCCCGCCGGTTCAGCGAGCTCCGCGTGGCCGCCAGCAGTACATGATCCCCAGAAGCGGTCCCGGAGCGACAGATCCGACGCCCTCGCACCACTTGCGGTGGTCTTGCGGTGGTCAAGGTTCGGCCGGCTGCCCTAAGGGACTCTGGCCGGCACCTCCGCCGCCGGCAACGTGATCTCGAACCGGCAGCCGGGCCGCTCGTTCCGCACGGTGATGCGCCCGTGCTGGGCCTCCACCAGCGCCTTCGCGATGGCAAGGCCGAGCCCGGCTCCCGAGGTGTCGTCCGGGGTGCGGGCATCGGTGCCCCGGTAGCCGGGGTCGAAGATCCGGTCGAGGTCGGCAGGCGGGATGCCGCCACACGCGTCCTGGACGGCCAGCCACGCCTCGGTGCCGCGAGCGCCGGCTGCGATTGTCACCGTCCCGCCGGCCGGGGTGTGCCGGATCGCGTTGGAGAGGAGGTTGCGCAGCACGCGCACGAGGTCGGCGTCGCTGCCGAGCACGGTCGGCCAGGACGAAGGGCTCTCGGCCGTGACCACGACACCGGCCGCCGCTGTCGCCGCTGCCTCCGCGGCCACCGCGTCGGAGGCGATCTCCCCGAGCGCGAGCCGCTCCGTCGGCAGCCGCAGTGCGGCGGAGGTGGCTCGGGACAGCTGGAACAGGTCCTCGACCATCCCTGCCATCCGCACCGTCTCGCGCCGGATCCGCTGCAGGTACTCGTCCACGTCGGCCGGCCGGTGCACGACACCGTCGATCAGCGCGTCGGTCATGCCGCGGATCCCGGCGAGCGGCGCGCGCAGGTCGTGGCCGATGCCCGCCACGAGCTCGCGCCGCGCGGCCTCCGCGTGTCGTTCGGCCTCGCGGGCCTCCCGTTGCCACAGCGTCTCGCGGGCGACGCTGCGGCCGAGCAGCATGCCGGCGGGCACGGTCACCGCCGCCACGACGGCGACCACCGCGACCGTGCCCACCAGCTGCGGCGTGTACATGAAACCGCTGGTGGCGACCACCCCGACCAGCGCGGCGAACAGCGGCACCAGCACGAGCGCGGTCATCGTGGCGGTCATCGACCGGCGCATCCGGTTCACGACCAGCCCGCCGACGAGCGCGACGGGCAGCGCGGACATCAGCGCGATCGGGGCCGCCTTCGCCAGCTCGACGAGGACGTTCACGTGCCCGGGTCGTAGCGGTAGCCGGTGCCCCAGATCGTGGCGATCCGCAGCGGACGGGTGGGGTCCGCCTCGATCTTCTCCCGCAGCCGCCGCACGTGCACCGTGACCGTGGACTGGTCGCCGAACTCCCACCCCCACACCTCGGCCAGCAGCTCCGCGCGGTTGTACGCCCGGCCGGGGTGGGCGAGCAGGAACGCGAGCAGGTCGAACTCGCGGGTGGTCAACGCGAGCTCCCGTTCGCCCAGCCAGGCGCGGCGAGCGGCCGCGTCGACGCGCAGCTCGCCGTCCTCGACCACCCCGGCCGCCGGGTCGGGCGGGCGGGAGCGGCGCAGCACCGACCCGACGCGCAGCACGAGCTCGCGCGGGCTGAACGGTTTCGTCACGTAGTCGTCCGCGCCGAGCTCGAGGCCCAGCACCCGGTCGTCCTCCTCCCCGAGCGCCGTGAGCATGACGATCGGAAGGCGGTCGTCGTCGGCCCGCAGCGAGCGGCACACGTCGAGGCCGGACATGCCGGGGAGCATCAGGTCGAGCACGACGCGTCCGGGGCGCGTTCCCGCGCCGCGCGCAGCCCGGTGGGGCCGTCCGCGGCGAGGTCGACCTGGTAGCCGGCCTCGTCGAGGTATCGGCCGACCACGTCGCGGACCGTTGCGTCGTCGTCCACCACGAGCACGCGCGCCATCATGGGCAGAGCCTATGGACCCACGCGGCCTGCGTGGCTTACGAGTCGCTCACGCCTACCAGACCGTCAGCAGGGCGTGGTTGACCGCGAGCGCGAGCCCCGCCTGTGCCGCGAGCCAGTAGCGGGGGTGCGGCAGCAGCGCGCAGGGGATCGTGAGCCAGACGGCGAACGGGAGCCAGATCCGCTCCACCTCGGCCTTGCTCATCCCGGAGACGTCGGCGAGCAGCACCGCGGCCAGCGCGGCCCCCACCAGCAGCGCGACCGGGGTCGGGACGGCGCGGGTGCGGCGGAGCGCGGCCACCGCGGCGGGCCCGATCGCGAACAGCAACGCGGCGAGGTTCGCCCACACGAAGTAGGAGTACGGCCGCGTGGCCGCGATGCTCGCCGCGTAGATCACCTGGACGCGTTCGAAACCGGTGAACCACCAGAACCCGGCCGCGGTGAACGCCCCGACCACCGCGAGTGAACCGGCGGCGGCCAGCACGCCCGCCCGCAGGTTGCGGGTGGCCACGAGAACCGCGAGCGCGATGGGCCCGCCGAGCACCAGCCCGTAGGACAGGTACAGGCACCAGCCGAGCAACACCCCGGCCGTCAGCGCGGCGACGCCTGCGCGGAACCCGCGCCCGGCCGCCCCCACCGCGAGCAGGGCGACGCCCCACGCGAGGACGCCCGCGAACATCCCGTCCGCCGACACCCCCACCCACACCGCGCCCGGCCACAGCACGCCGAACGGCAGCGCGCGGCGCGCGAGGTCCTCGGCTCCCAGCGCGCGTGCCGCCACGGCCACGGCGATCGGGGCGGACGCCCCGACGATGATCACGAACAGCCCGGCCGGTCCCCCACCGCCGAGACCGACCCGGTCCAGCCAGACGAACGTCAGCAGCGCACCGGGTGGGTGCGCGCCCACGTGGGTGGTCCAGAAGCCGGGCCGGTCGGTGAGGATGTGGTCGGCGAACGTGCTCAGCATCGCGCCGATGTCGGTCACGCGCGGGACGTCGTGCAGGTACTCCTCACCGCTGGTGAGCCGCTCGACCACGCCGCGCCGCCAGCCGTCCACCAGCGCGAGTGCCAGCGTCCACGCCACGGCGGCGGCGTACGCGGTGGCCAGCAGCCGCTCCCACGGCAGCCGGTGCGCCAACGCGGGGCCCTGGCCGGCGACCGCCACTGCGACGACGACCGCCGCAGGTGTGCCCGGCCCGATGTGCGGCAGCCACTCGGCCAGCAGTGGCGGGAACGGCAGGAAGATGTCGACCCCGGCCGCCAACAGCGCGCGCCCGACCACCGCCGAGGCGACCACGAGCAGCGCAGCCGCGAGTACGACGGCGAGATCGGCCGCGGTGCCGGAGACCCGCGACCGCGCCGGAGCGCTGGTCGTCACGGCAGGACGCTATCCGCGGCGGCGGCGAAATGATCCTTACGGCTCGCGAACACCCCTGCCAGGCCTGCCCGGAGCACTGCGGCCAGCCGGTAGTGAAGATGCCAGCGAGCGTGACGACTTCCGCGCGGCGCAGCGCGACCCTTGTACTCGTGAACTCTGCTGCGGTGATGGGTACTGCGCCGGCCCAACGGGTCTGGCAGCGATCGGGGTCGCGCGGGGGCTCCACCTGGGTGCTCGTCGGCGAGCCGCAGGAGGACTCGGTCCTGCACGGCCCACCCATCGACCGCGTGAGCGGGACGACGAGCCACCGCAGCAGCGGGATGCGACCCGCGAACGGCCGCCGGATCAGGCGCTCCGACAGCCTGAGCTGGCGCTGGACGGTCCGCTGGTACCGCGCGCGGTGGGCGGCCCGCCGCGCGCTGCGCTCGCGCTGAAGGCCCGTCCGGCTCCGATCGCGGTCAGCGCCGCAGCGCGGTCGCGAACGCCGCCGCCGCGGCGCGCGGGTCCTCCGCCTCGGTGATCGCGCGGACCACCACGATGCGTTCCGCGCCCGCGGCGAGCACCTCGTCGAGCCGGGAGTGGTCGATGCCGCCGATCGCGAACCACGGCCGGGACGGCCCGCGGCCCGCCACCGTGCGCACCAGATCGAGGCCCGGTGCCGGGCGACCGGGCTTGGTGGGCGTCGGCCAGCACGGGCCGACGCAGAAGTAGTCCACGCCCGGTTCGTCGGCGGCCGTCGCGGTCTCGTCCGGGCTGTGCGACGAACGCCCGATCACCACCTCGTCGCCGACGACCGTGCGAGCCCACCGAACGGGCAGGTCGTCCTGGCCGAGGTGCAGCACGTCCGCACCGGCCGCGAGCGCGACGTCGGCCCGGTCGTTCACCGCGAGCAGGGCGCCGTGGCGGGCGCACGCCTCGGCCAGCACCTCCAGCGCGGCGAGCTCCTCCCGGGCCTCGAGCGGGCCGTCGGGGCCCTTGTCCCGCAGCTGGATGATGTCGACGCCCCCGGCGAGCGCGGCGTCGGCGAACTCGGCGAGGTCACCCGTGCCGCGGCGGGCGCCGGTGCAGAGGTAGAGGCGGGCGTCGTCCAGTCGCTTGCGCACGGTGGCGCCGTCGAGTCCAGGCACGGTCGGCGACCCTACGCGCGCCCCCCGGATTCGTGGAGGCAGTCGGAGAGCGAGCGGGCCTCGAAGGCCCGCGAGCCCGCCGGAGCGAAGCGGAGGCCAACGGCACAGCGTAGGGTGAACGGCAGGTGGCGCACGGGAGCCCGTACAGCGGGCTGAGAGGGGATCCGCACAGATCCCGACCGTCGAACCTGATCCGGGTCATGCCGGCGCAGGGAGCGGAGATGATGTCGAACTCGTTGACGGTGATCGGGGCCGGCGTGATCGGCCTGTCCTGCGCGTGGCGGGCCGCTTCGGCCGGTCTGGCGGTCACGGTTCTGGACCCGGCGCCCGCGTCCGGGGCGTCGTGGGTGGCGGGCGGCATGCTCGCACCGGTCACGGAGGCGTGGCCGGGCGAGGAGGAGCTGCTGGAGCTCGGCGAGGCCGCCGTGGCGCGCTGGCCGGGGTTCGCCGCCGAACTGGAGCGCGCCGCGGGTCGACCGGCCGGGCTGCGCACCGAGGGCACGGTCGTCGCCGCCACCGGCTCCGGCGACCGCGCCGAGCTGGACACGCTCGCCGGGTTCCTCGGCCGCCTCGGCCGTGCCGTCGAGCGGCTCTCCGGTCGTGAGCTGCGACGCCTCGAGCCCGCTCTGGGCCCGGACGTGCGTGGTGGGCTGTCGGTGCCCGGTGACCTGGCCGTCGACAACCGGCTGCTGCTCGCCGCACTGCGCGTCGCCGCCGAACGGGCGGGCGTCACGGTCGTGGAACGCGCGGCCCGCGCCGTCCTCGACGACGGTGCGCGGGTCACCGGCGTTCGCACGGACGCGGGGGACGTCGACGTCGACACCGTGCTCGTGGCGGCGGGTGCCCACTCGGCCACCCTCCACCCCGCCCTCGACGGGCTGGTGCGCCCGGTCAAGGGGGAGATCCTGCGCATCGCCCACCGCGCCGGTGCGTTCCCGCCTCCGCGGCGCACGGTGCGGGCGCTCGTGGACGGCCGCCCGGTGTACGTGGTGCCCCGCGACGACGGTGGCCTCGTCATCGGGGCCACGCAGGCCGAGCAGGGTTTCGACACCGAGGTCACGGTCGGCGGGGTGCGGGACCTGCTGCGCGACGCCGAGCGGGTCCTGCCGGGCATCGCCGAGTACGCGCTGGTGGAGAGCGCTGCGGGGCTGCGGCCGGGCAGCCCGGACAACCTGCCGCTGATCGGTGCGCTCGGACCCGAGGGACTGGTCGTGGCCACCGGCCACCACCGCAACGGGATGCTGCTCGCGCCCGTCACCGCCGACGCGTGGTGGCCCTGCTGAGCGGTGACCCCGTCCCCGACCCGGTGCGCGCCGCCGACCCGGCCCGACTCGGACTGCCAGCGAGGAGGTAGCACGTGCAGGTGTGGATCAACGGAGAGCAGCGCGAGCTCGCGGACGGCGCCCACGTCCGCGACGCGCTGGACATCCTCGGGGCTCCCGAGAGCGGGGTCGCGGTCGCCGTGGACGGCGAGGTGGTGCCCCGGGCGCAGTGGTCGGCCGTCACGCTCGCCGACGGGGCGCGCATCGAGGTGCTGACGGCGGTGCAGGGAGGATGACCATGGACGAATCGCTGCTGGTGGGAGACCGCAAGATCGCGTCCCGGCTGATCATGGGTACGGGTGGTGCCTCGAACCTCGAGATCCTCGAGCGGGCACTGGTGGCGTCCGGTACCGCGCTCACCACCGTGGCCATGCGCCGGATCGACGCCGTCACGGGCACCGGCGTGCTCGACCTGCTGCGCCGCCTCGGCATCGAGGTCCTCCCCAACACCGCGGGCTGCCGCACGGCCGCCGAGGCCGTGCTCACCGCCCGGCTGGCCCGCGAGGCCCTGGAGACCGACATCGTCAAGCTGGAGGTCGTGGCCGACGAGCGCACGCTGCTGCCGACCCGATCGAGCTGCTCGACGCAGCGGAACAGCTGGTGGACGACGGGTTCACCGTCCTGCCCTACACCAACGACGACCCGGTGCTCGCGCGCAAGCTCGAGGGCGTCGGATGCGCAGCGGTCATGCCGCTGGGCTCGCCCATCGGCACCGGGCTCGGCATCCGCAACCCGCACAACATCGAGATGATCGTCGAGCAGGCGGGCGTCCCGGTCGTGCTGGACGCGGGGATCGGCACGGCGTCCGAGGCGGCGCAGGCGATGGAGCTGGGCTGCGACGCGGTCCTGCTCGCCACGGCCGTCACCCGGGCCGTGACCCGGAGCGGATGGCCCACGCGATGCGCCTCGCCGTCGAGGCGGGCCGCGCCGCCCGCCTCGCGGGCCGCATCCCCCGCCGCTACTGGGCGCAGGCCTCGTCCCCCGACGTCGAGACCTGATCCACGACCGGGTCCGGCGCGGCGTCCGGGCTCACCGGGCGGCCCGCGGGAACCTGGGGCCGGAGGTGTCGGATGGCGCGGCGGGTGTGGGTGATCGTCCTTCTCGTCCTGTTGGCGGGGTGCGGCAGCGCGGGCCCGGAGCCTGCTCCCCCGGCAGCCGCGCCGGAGACGTCCGCCGCGCAGCCGTCGCCGCCGCCGGGGCGGCCCGACGGCGAAGAACGCGTGGCCGTACCCGTGTACTACGTCGCCGAGACCGCAGCGGGCCCGCGGCTGCAGCGCGAGTTCCACTCCGTCGTCACGAGCGACCCGGCGAGCGCCGCCGTCCGCGAGATGCTCGCGCGGCCCACCGGCACCGACCCCGACTACCGCAGCCGCTGGCCCGGCGGCACCGCGTTGCGGGAGCCCGTCCGGCGGGACGGCGGGGTGATCGTCGTCGACCTCACCGCATCGGTCCGGCGCAGGTGGGCACCGACCTCGCCGAGCTCACGGTGCAGCAGCTGGTGCACACGGTGCAGGGGGCCCTGCAGTCGACGGACCCGGTCCGGCTCCTCGTCGACGGGGCGACGACACCCGACCTGTGGGGCGCCGTGGACACCTCCGCCCCCATCGAGCGCGGCGACCCCTACGCGCTCCGCTCGCTCGTGCAGATCGACTCGCCCGCCGACGGCGCGCAGGTCGGCCGCGAGGTCGAGGTGCGCGGTGAGGCGGCCGTGTTCGAGGCGACCGTGCTCTGGGAGGTGCTGCGCGACGGCAACCTCGTCGAGCAGGGGTTCACGAGCACGGCCGAAGGCCAGCGCTTCGCCCCGTACGCCTTCACCGTGACGCTCGAACCCGGCGACTACACGGTGCGCATCCTCGAGTCGGACCCGTCCGACGGCGAGGGCCGCCCCGTCCTCTCCGACGACAAGCGGATCACGGTCAGATAGCCACGAGTTGATCATGCTCGCCGTCGACACCCCAGCAGGGCACGTCGATCGCCAACAGTGGTGGCGGGACGACAGAACCGTCGCCCTGCCACCACTTCTGGCGATCACGAGCTCGCCGGCCATCCCACCAACGTCCGCGGCCGGAAAACATCTAGTCGGGCGGGGTGCTGGGGGCGCGCAGGCCCAGGCTGCGCAGCTCCAGAGCAGCCAGCTCGTGCACCACCGCCCGGTCGTCGCGCCGCCAGGACGAGGCGGGGTCGGGCGAGATCCGCAGGAGCGCGCGGACCGGACGGCGGGTGATGGCGCGCAGCGCGAGCAGGTCGGAGTCGACGCCGCGGGCCGTGACGGCCGAGCGTGCCAGCCGCGCGTAGCGCAACCGCAGCGGCAGCCAGACGAACAGCACCGGCATCGCGCCGAGCACCACGGTGGCGACCGTGGTCCCGAAGGCGACCCGGGCGATCGCCTCGATCTGCTCCTGACCCGCGGCGACCAGCGAGTCGCCCGCGCCGGTTCCCGTGCTCAGCGCCCGCGCGAGGTCCTCGCCGATGAACGGCACCCCCGCTGCGGTCCGCGCCGCGTTGTCGAACGCCCCGCGCACCGACTCGCCGGCCCCGGCGAGCGTCCGCGCGGGGCCCTGCAGCCCGAGCACGAAGTCGTGGACCGTGCGCGCGACGAACACGGTGAGCCAGACCCACCCGGCCGCCACCAGGTCGCCCAACAGCTGGAGGCCCGCCCGGCCCGGGCGTTCGGCGTAGAACCGCATGTGTCAGGAGCGTACGGCCGGTCGACGGTCCGGCCCGCCCGTGTCGCCCTGACACCAGCTGCGCCGATGATGGACCTGGGGCGTCCCGCGGGCACCCGGAAGGCTCGGTGGCCCGGACGACGGGGACTCGCCGTCAGACGTCTTCGGCGTCCTGGGTGGCCGGGTCCCAGGACAGGCCGGGAACCCCCCAGCCGTTGCGCTTGAGCGCCTTCTTCGCGGCACGCTGGTTGCGGCCGACGAGCCGGTCGACGTACAGGAGCCCGTCGAGGTGGTCGGTCTCGTGCTGCAGGCAGCGGGCGAGGAATCCGCGGCCCTCCACCTCCACCGGCTTGCCGTCGGCGTCCACCCCGGTGACGCGGGCCCACTCGGCCCGGCCGGTCGGGAAGTGCTCGGCGGGAACGGAGAGGCAGCCCTCCTCGTCGTCCTCCGGGTCGGGCATGCTCTCGGGACGCTCGGACGTCTCCAGCACCGGGTTCACCACGACCCCCCGCACACGCGTCCGGGTGGCCTCGTCCGGGCAGTCGTAGACGAAGAGGCGCAGATCGACGCCGATCTGGTTCGCCGCGAGCCCGACGCCTTCTGCAGCGGCCATGGTCTCGAACATGTCCTCGACCAGGGCCTTCAGCTCCTCGTCGAACGCTTCGACTGGGCGGGTGGGCCGGTGCAGGACGGGGTCGCCGATGATGCGGATGGGACGGACGGACACGACGCGACCCTACGTGGTCCTGGCATTTCACGATCGGGCAGCGCGTGCCTCCCCGGTTCCTGTCGGGTTCCCGTGGTTCAATGACCGCCGCGAATGACAGGTGTGTCATTCGCGCTGAGTGAGGCCCCGAGGAGCGTGATGGAGTCGGCCACCGAACGCAGCGGGCGCCCTCCCGCCGGCGGTCCGGCGGGCGTACTGGGCCGCCGGGAGCGCGAGATCCTCGCCTTCGAAGGCCAGTGGTGGAAGTACGCGGGCGCAAGGAACAGGCGATCCGTGAGCTCTTCGACATGTCGGCCACCCGCTACTACCAGGTGCTCAACGCCCTCGTCGACTCGCCGGAGGCGCTCGCCGCCGACCCGCTGCTCGTGAAGCGGCTCCGCAGGCTGCGCGCAGCCGACAACGCACTCGTGCGGCGCGCCGCCTGGGAATCGAGCCGTGGTGACGGCAGCATGATCGCCGATCCGGTCGCCTCGGCGACCCGTCACTGACCGGAACCCCCCACTCAACCGGAGGCCAGCGTGATCGAGCCTGTGACCGCAGTCGAGGTCCGGTCGTGACCACGCCGGGCGGGGGTGGCGGACCGTCGCCGATGCGGCTCGGTGGACTCGGGCTGATCGGCGTTGCGGTCGTCGCCGCCGTCATCGGACTGGCGAGCACGGCCACGAACGGCGACCCACAGCCCACGGCGATCCCGTCGGCCGACGCCTCGAGCGTCACCGCTCAGCCCGAGGCGGCGCCACCGCCGCCGGGTGAGCCCGTTCCCACCGACGCTGCCGGGCTGCCGGTCCCCTCGTTCACGCAGCCGGTGCCGGGCGAGCCCGCACCGGGTGCCGTTCCGCCTGGTGAAGCGGCACCCGGGGCCGTTCCCCCTGCTCTGGCCGCGCCCGGGCCCGTCGTTCACGCAGCCGGTGCCGGGCGAGCCCGCACCGGGTGCCGTTCCGCCTGGTGAAGCGGCACCC
>MKJV01000095.1 GCA_001942185.1 Pseudonocardia sp. CNS-004 | reverse complement strand
CCACGCGGGCGCCATCGTGTCCGGCTCCGCGGGCACCGCCCAGGCCAAGAAGGACGCCCTGGAAGCAGCCGGGGTGAAGGTCGGCAAGACCCCCAGCGAGACCGCTCAGCTGATGAAGGACATCCTCGCCGCCCAGTAGTTCCGGCGCTGGATCGCAGCAGGGCCACCTTCCCGCCGGGAGGTGGCCCTGCTGCTGTCGAGAGGACCCACTTCAAATGCGACAAGTGTTGCGTTTGAAGGCGATCCGGGGTACCGTCGTCCCCGTGCGCAGCTGACACCTCCCCGCCCGCGTCCGAGGCCCTGCCCGGCGGGTACCGGTTCGTCCGCGAGGTGTTCGCACATGTCAACTCCTGCTGTCGTCTGCTCCGACCTGTCGTTCTCCTGGCCGGACGGGACCCCGGTGCTGCGCGATCTCGACGTCGCGTTCACAGCCGGCCGCACGGGCCTCGTCGGGGCCAACGGGTCGGGCAAGTCCACCCTGCTGCGGCTCCTCGCGGGGCGGCTCACCCCCACCGCGGGGACGGTCACGGCCACGGGCACCGTGGGCCACCTGCCCCAGGACGTCCCCCTCGCCACCGGGCGCACCGTCGCCGAGCTGCTCGGGATCGCCGACCAGCGCGCGGCGCTGCACGCCGTCGAGCGCGGGGACGCGGCGGCCGTCGCGGCCGTCGGGGACCGGTGGGACGTCGAGGAGCGCGCGGTCGCGGAGCTCTCCCGCCTCGGCCTGCCGACCGATCTCGACCGCGTCGTCGGCACGCTCTCCGGCGGCGAGGCGGTGCTCACCGGGCTCGCGGGCCTGCTCCTGCACCGGCCCACGATCGCGCTGCTGGACGAGCCGACCAACAACCTGGACCGCCGGTCCCGGCAGCTGCTCCACGCGGCGGTGGCGGCGTGGCCGGGCGTGCTGGTCGTCGTGAGCCACGACCGGGAGCTGCTCGAGCTCGTGGACGGGATCGCCGAGCTGCGCGACGGCGCGGTGCGGCTGTTCGGCGGCACGCTCTCCGAGTACGAGGCACACCTCGCCGCCGAGCAGGAGACGGCACGGCGGCTCGCCCGCGTGGCCGAGGCGGACCTGCGGCGCGAGCAACGCCAGCTCATGGAGGCGCGGACGAAGCTGGCCCGACGGGTGCGCTACGCGAACACGGACCACGCGAACAAGCGCCGCCCCAAGGTCATCATGAACGCGCGCAGGCGGGAGGCGCAGGTCTCCGCGGGCAAGCACCGGATCATGCACGAGCAGCGGCTCGCCGGCGCGCGCCGCGAGCTGCGTGCCGCCGAGGCGTCCGTCCGGGACGACGACCGGATCCGCGTCGACCTGCCCGGCACCGCGGTCCCGCCCGGCCGGACGGTGCTCGAGGTCGGCGGCCTCACGGTCCGCGGTCCCGAGCGGATCGGCGTGCTCGGCGCGAACGGCAGCGGCAAGACCACGCTGCTGCGCCGCCTCGCGCCCGCCGTGCAGCACGCCCACCTGCCCCAACGGTTGGACGTGCTCGACGACGCCATGTCGGTGCTCGAGAACGTGCGCGCCGCGGCGCCCTCCGCCGCTCCGCAGCGCGTGCGGGCCGGACTCGCCCGGTTCCGCGTGCAGGGCGACACCGTCGACCAGCGGGCCGGCGCCCTGTCGGGCGGAGAGCGGTTCCGCGTCGTACTGGCCCGGCTGCTGCTCGCCGAACCGCCGCCCCAGCTCCTGCTGCTCGACGAACCCACGAACAACCTCGATCTCGACAGCGTCGATCGGCTCACCGAGGCGCTGGCCGGATTCCGCGGAACGCTCGTCGTCGCGAGCCACGACCTGCCGTTCCTGCGGGGGATCGGATGCACCCGGTGGTGGAGCCTCGACGGCGGGCTGCACGAGGTCGCACGGCCCGGATCGGGCTGATCGCCCGCCGGAGCCGAACCACGATCGATGGGCTACGTTCGACGGCACCGCCTGCGCTGGACCGCGGGAGTCCGCACGGAGGGAGATTCCTCATGAGCGAGCTTGCGAGCGAATCATGGGCACAGCGCCTCGGGCGAATGCCCACGACGAGCGTCAGCGAGGAGTTGGCATGAGTCAGCAGCCGGGAGCCCAGGAACCCGGGTCGCCCGCACAGTCCACGCCGTCCCCTTCGTCGTCGATGCCATCGAGCTCGGGATCGGCGGCCGCCGCTCCGTCCGGTTCGGAGCCCGAGACCACGTCGTCGGCCGCCCCGCAGCTCGCGCCCGGGCCGGCCCGGCTGCTGGTGTTCGCCGCGGGCGGGCTCGGCCTCGTGATCTACCTGCTCGGCTTCTTCGACTCCGGGCTGTCGTCCAGCCTGATCGGCTACCTGCTGGTCGGTGGCGGTCTGCTGGCGGCGTCCGCCGTGCTGCCCAAGGTGGGCCGGGTGCTCGTGCCCGCCGCGGCGATCGTCGTCACCGGCACGCTGTTCCTGCTGCAGCAGGTGGCGCAGGGTGGGGCGTCCACCACCGCGATCATCGCGCTGGTGCTGGCCCTCCTCGAGGCGGTGGCGGCGATCGGCGCCGTGCTGCTCGACGCGGGCCTGGTCAAGGCGCCCGTCCCTCGGCCCCGTGCGCCGCAGGGGTACGGCCAGCCGGGTTACGGGCAGTACCCCCCTCCGGGGTACGGTCAGCCGGGCGGGTACGGCCAGTACGGCGCCCAGCAGCAGGGCTACCCGCAGCAGCAGGGTTACGGGGGCTACGGCCAGCCCGGACAGTTCGGCCAGCAGCAGCCGGGCTACGGGCAGCAGGCCTACGGTGCTCCCGGTGGCTACGGCCAGCAGCCGCAGGCGCCGTGGGGGCAGGGCCAGCAGGCCGAGCCCGGTGGCCGTCCCGCGAGTGCGGCGCCGAGCTGGTACGGCAGTGGCCCGGAGGGCGGCGGCGACACCGCTCCTGGCAACCCTGCATCCTCGGGTGAGCCGACCACCTCGATCCCGCAGACGCCCGCGGCCCAGCCGCCTGCGCGTCAGGAGAACGGCGACGGCGAGCAGAGCGGCGCCGACCAGACCCAGATCATCAAGCAGCCCGGCCAGAACGGCACGTCCTAACTGTCGGCGATCGATGCGCGCATGATCGGCGGAAGTGGTGCCAGAGCGTCGGTTCCGGCGCGGTCGAACCACTTCCGGTGATCATGGCCCGGTTGGCGGCGCCAGCGGGCCGGGGAGCGGAGGACGGCCCTTCCCAGGACATTCGCACGGCGTGCCTGCTCCACCCGAGCCGGTGGCGCTGCGACCCTGGGTGGGTGACGCGCACCCTCGCCGGCACCGACCGTGAGCCGACGCCCGATCCGGAACCCGGGCCGGGCGGCCCGGACTGCGGCGCCGAGGGCCTCGACCGGCTGAGGTTGCTGCTGGCCGGGGCGATGGGCACCGTTCTGCTCAGCTACGCGCTGCTGGTCCCCGCCGCTGCCGTAGTGATCTTCACCGGGGGCGGTGCCGTCTCGGTGGACGGTGCGTTCGCCGCCGCGATCCCGCTCTGGCTCGCCGCCCACCAGATCCCGCTCGTGCTCGAGGGCCAGCCGCTGAGCGTGCTCCCGCTGCTGCCGACCGCCGGTGCGGCGCTGGTCATCGCATGGGGGGCCGGCTGGACGGTGCGGCGCCTCGGGTGCCGGCCCCGGCTGGATGCCGGCGCCGTGATCGCCGCGGTGGCAGGCGCCCACGCGGCGGTCGCGGTGCTGGGCAGCGCGTTGCTGCCGCGCGCCACCGAGGTTGCCGTGGCCCCGTGGTCGGCGATGCTCGGCGGCGGCGTGGTCGCCGGGCTCGCGGCGTCTGTCGGCGTGCTGCGGGTCTGCGAGTTGCCCGCCGACCTGGCCGACCGGCTCCCGGGGTGGCTGCGGCCCGCGATGCGCGGCACCGCGGTGGCGCTCACCGGGCTCGCGTTCACCGGATCCGCCGTCCTGCTGATGGGCCTCGCCGTGCAGGCCGGCGCGGTGGCGGCGGCGTACGCCCGGCTGGCGCCCGGCTTCGGAGCCGGGGTCGGCGTCACGTTCCTCGCGATCGCGTACCTGCCCAACGCCGTGGTCGGCGGCATCAGCTGGGCGCTCGGGCCGGGGATCGCGGTGGGGTCTGCCACCGCGTCGCCGTTCGTCACGAACGCCACCGCGCCGTCGAGCTTCCCGCTGCTGGCCGGCATGCCGACCGGGGTGCCGCCGGCGTGGGCGCTCACGGTGTTCCTGCTGCCGCTCGGAGTCGGCGTGCTCGCGGGCATCGCATGCCGCCGCGCCGCGCCCGCCCGGTACCGGTTCTCGGCCGCACTCGCCACGGCGGGCGGCACCGCCGCAGCCACCGGCCTGCTCGCGTTGCTGACCGGCGGGCGGCTGGCCTCGGGGCCGTTCGACCCGGTACGGCTGCCCGTCGAACTGCTCGTGCCCGCGGTGCTGCTGTGGGTCGGGGTGCCCATCATGCTGGTCGCGGTCTTCCGGAGCGGTGTGGAGGAGAGCCGCGGCGACGCCGCGGTGGCAGCGGCCACGGACGACGGTGGCACGGAGAACACCGAAGCCGGACCCGTGCGCAGCGGCGGCCCGGGACCCGAAGCCCCCGAGCGGGGCGCCGAGGTCGCCGAGCAGGAGGCCGAGGTCGCCGATACGGGGCTCGAGGACAGCGGGCCGGGCCCCGAAGCCGACGCGTCGAGAACCGGGGAGGGCGACGCGAATGCTGAGGTCGCCGAGCCGGCGGCCGAGCGGGGCGCCGAGGTCGGCGAGCCGGCGGCCGGGGACGGTGACGCGAGGGACGAGGACGGCGAGCCGGCGGTCGAGGTCAGCGACGCGAGGGGTGAAGGCTCCGAGCCGGCGGCCGAGGACGGTGACGCCGCCGCGGAGAACGGTGGAACACCCGGAGTCGATGATCGGGCCACGGGCGACACGGGCCGGGTGAAGGACGTTCCGGCCAGGAAGGCGCAGGCGGACGCCGCAGCGCGGCCGGCCCGTCGCGGGGACCGGGCGGACGCCGCCGCCCGGAGCGAGAAGCGGGCCGCGCCGCGCCGCGTCCCCGCTGCCCGCCGTGACCCGGAGGCTGCCGAGCCCCCCGCTCGCGGTGGTGGCGGGCACGGCGGAAGGAGGAGCCGGCACCGGACGTCCCGGAGCGGTCCGGCCCCCAGACCGTGGCCGAGCTCGTTGCGCAGCGCTCCGAGGAGGCCGCGGAGCGCAAGGCCGGCGAGTAGCGGGTCCGAAGGCGGTGTGACCTGCACCGCGGCCTACCCTGGACAGGTCATCGGCGATTCCCCCGACCCCTCGAGGAGCTCCTGCGTGCCCGCGTCCCCGAGCCGTTCGTACCGGGTCGAGATCCCCGTGCCGGCCCGGGTCGTCGTGCTCGTGTCCGGGTCGGGCACCCTCCTGCAGGCGCTGCTCGATGCCGCTGCCGAACCGGGTTACCCGGCCCGGGTGGTGGCGGTCGGGGCCGACCGTGACGGCATCGAGGGCCTCGCGCGGGCCCGGCGGGCCGGGATCGCGACGTTCACGGTGCGGGTCGCCGACCACGCCGACCGCGCCGGCTGGGACGCCGCGATCGCCGAGGCGGTGGCCGAGCACCGCCCCGACCTCGTGGTGAGCGCGGGCTTCATGAAGATCCTCGGACCCGGGTTCCTCGCGGGCGTCGGCCGCCCGATGATCAACACCCATCCCGCGTTGCTGCCCGCGTTCCCCGGCATGCGCGGGGTGGCCGACGCGCTGGCCTACGGCGTGAAGGTCACCGGCGCCACGGTGCACCTCGTCGACGACGGCGTGGACACCGGCCCGGTGCTCGCCCAGAGCGCGGTGCCCGTCGAGCCCGGCGACAGCGTCGACACGCTGCACGAACGCATCAAGATCGAGGAACGGCGGCTGCTGGTCGGGGCCGTCGCCGCGCTGGCCCGCGAAGGGGCCACCGTGACCGGACGAGAGGTGACATTCCGTGAGTGATCGCAAGCCGGTGCGGCGTGCTCTGATCAGCGTGTACGACAAGGCGGGGCTGACCGAGCTGGCCGCGGGCCTGCACGCGCTCGGCGTCGAGATCGTCTCCACCGGGTCGACCGCGCAGCGGATCGCCGATGCCGGGGTGCCGGTCACGCCGGTCGAGCAGCTCACCGGGTTCCCCGAGTGCCTGGACGGGCGCGTCAAGACGCTGCACCCGCGGGTGCACGCAGGCCTGCTCGCCGACTCGCACAACCCGGCGCACGTGGCCCAGCTCGAGGACCTCGGGATCGCCCCGTTCGAGCTGCTCGTGTCCAACCTCTACCCGTTCACCGAGACCGTGGCGTCGGGGGGCACACCCACCGAGTGCGTCGAGCAGATCGACATCGGTGGGCCCGCGATGGTCCGCGCGTCGGCGAAGAACCACGACAGCGTGGCCGTCGTCGTGGAGCCCGGGCGGTACGAGTGGGCTCTCGAGCAGGTCAAGAACGGTGGCTTCGCGCTGGAGGACCGGCGGCGGCTCGCGGCCGCGGCGTTCCGGCACACCGCGACCTACGACGTCGCGGTGGCGTCCTGGATGGGCAACGTCCTCGCGCCCGAGGAGGAGGGGGTGTTCCCCGCGTGGACCGGAGCCACCTGGGACCGCGCCGCCACCCTGCGCTACGGCGAGAACCCGCACCAGCAGGCCGCGCTGTACGTCTCGGGCCAGCCCGGCCTCGCGGCGGCCGAGCAGCTGCACGGCAAGGAGATGTCGTACAACAACTACGTCGACGCCGACGCCGCCTGGCGGGCCGCGCACGACCACGACGGGGCGTGCGTCGCGATCATCAAGCACGCCAACCCGTGCGGCATCGCGGTGGGCGCTGACGTCGCCGAGGCACACCGGCTCGCCCACGCCACCGACCCGGTCAGCGCGTTCGGGGGCGTGATCGCCACGAACACCGAGGTCAGCGTGGCGATGGCCGAGCAAGTTGCGGAGATCTTCACCGAGGTCGTCGTCGCCCCCTCCTACGCCGACGGCGCGCTCGAGGTGCTCACGCGGAAGAAGAACGTCCGCGTGCTGCGGCTGCCCGGCGCCGTCGAGCGCGCAGGCGCCGAGCTGCGGCCGATCTCGGGTGGCCTGCTGTTGCAGCAGCGCGACGCCGTGGACGCCACCGGCGACGACCCGTCGACGTGGACGTTGGCCACCGGTGGGGCCGCGCCCTCCGACGTGCTCGCCGACCTCGCGTTCGCCTGGCGGGCCTGCCGGTCGGTCAAGTCGAACGCGATCCTGCTCGCGTCCGGCGGTGCCGCGGTCGGGATCGGGATGGGGCAGGTCAACCGGGTCGACTCGTGCAGGCTCGCGGTGCAGCGCGCCGGCGACCGCGCGCGGGGTTCGGTTGCCGCCTCCGACGCCTACTTCCCGTTCGCCGACGGGCTGGAGGTGCTGCTCGAGGCGGGTGTGCGGGCCGTCGTGCAGCCGGGCGGGTCGGTGCGCGACCAGCTCTCGATCGACGCGGCCACCGCGGCGGGCGTCACGATGTACTTCACCGGCACCCGGCACTTCGCGCACTAGGAGCGGCGGGCTCCGGCGTCAGTCGTCCGGGTCGTCCCGGGCGGTCAGGTCACCGGGCGCGATCGTGGCCACGAGCCCGGCGATGAACCGGGGCACCTCGTCGGGGGCGAGCACCAGCTTGGGGTGGTCGCGGTCCGGGCCCTGGTAGATCTCCACCGTGTGCACGTCATCGGTGTCGGGCTGGTCGGCGAGCCCGATGATCGTCCAGTTCTCGTGCCGGGTGTTCGCGAAGTGGCTGAAGTGCGGGTGAGGCACCCGGCGAGTGTGATCGATCCGGGTTGCGGCGGCAATCGGGAAAAACCGGTCGCGGGCCTGGGTACCGTGATCGGCATGTTCGCCTCGATACGGCTGTGGCGCGACGCTCGGGCGCTGCGCAGCTGATCCCGGCCTTCGGGCCACCCCGGCGCTGCGCGCGTCCGATCCGGACCCCCGTCCCGATCGATGCGAAGCGCAGGTCCCCCATGCCCTCACCGTCCCGCCGTGCCCTCGGCGGCCGGCACGAACTCGGTCAGAACTTCCTCGTCGACCGCCGCGTCGTCGCGCGCATCGCCGCGCTGGTGCCGCCCGGCCCGGTGCTGGAGCTCGGCGCAGGCGACGGCGCGCTCACCCGGCAGCTCGCCGTGCGCGCGGACGACGTCACTGCCGTCGAGCTGGATCCCGGCCGCGCGGCCGCGCTGCGGCGCGCCCTCGGCAAGCGGGTGCGCGTGGTGGAGGCCGACATGCTGCGGTTCGGGCCCGACGTCCCGAACATCGTCTCCAACGTCCCGTTCGGGATCACGACGCCGGTGCTGCGTCACCTGCTCGGGCAGCGTGGGTGGACCACCGCGGTGCTCCTGCTGCAGTGGGAGGTCGCCCGCAAGCGCGCCGCGGTCGGCGGCACGACGCTGCTCACGGCGAGCTGGTGGCCCTGGTACGAGTTCGGTCTCGCCGGCCGGGTGCCCGCGTCGGCGTTCCGGCCGCGCCCGGGTGTCGACGGCGGCATCCTCGTGATCCGCAGGCGGGAGGTGCCGTTGGTGCCACTTGCGGAGCGCGGGTCGTACCAGCGGCTGGTCCGGGTGGCGTTCCGCGGCGATCGACTGCTCCCGACGATCCGGACCCTGCTACCGGCCCCGAAGAGCTGGCTGGCGACCCAGAACCTGACGAAGTGGACTCGCCCGAGCGAACTGACCGCCGAGAGTTGGGCAGCCCTGTACGACAGCATCATGGAGCCGTAGCGCTGTTTCGGGTGGTCTCCCACAGCGTTGTGGAGCCATGGTGTCGAGCCTTGAGAGTGGGCCCGTCTTCAGCTAGTCTCGAACATACGTTCGCATACCGCCTTCCCCGCGGTGGAAACATTGGGGAGGCGTGTGTGGGTGCACTTGCGGTGGTCGGCGAGCATCAGGGCGATGCGGCCAGCAGGCTCGAGCTCGCCCGTGGGCTGTTGCGTCGCGTGGAGCAGCGGTCGGATGCGGTGCGGCCGGCGCCGGTGCCCGAGTCCGACGAGCGGGTGCTCCCGGTGGCCGGGCCACTGGCCGGGCTGCTGCCCGCCGGCGGGCTCCGTCGTGGGTCCACGGTCGCCCTCCCGCCTGCGCCCGCCGCCACATCGTTGCTGTTCGCGCTGCTGGCGGAGGCGTCGGCCGGGGGAGCGTGGGCGGCGGTGGTCGGCAGGCCGGGGCTCGGGTTGGTGGCCGCGGCCGAGGCCGGGGTGCGGCTGGAGCGGCTCGCGCTGGTCCCCGAGCCAGGGCCGGACCTGATGGCCGTCACCGTCGCCCTGCTCGACGGGATGGACGTCGTGGCGGTGGCGGGCGCGGAGCGGGCGGGCGTACGCGCGGCCGAGCGGCAGCGGCTGGCCGCACGGGCGAGGCAGCGCGGAGCGGTGCTGGTGGCGCTCGGGGCGTGGCCGGGCGCCGATCTCGAGCTGAGCTGCACCGATGCCAGGTGGCAAGGCCTGGGCACGGGAGCGGGGCGGCTGGGGGAACGGCAGGTCCGGGTGCGGCTGCGCGGGCGTGGGGGCGTCACCGGCGGTCGGTCGGCCCGCCTGCTGCTGCCGGCGCCGGGGGTGCGGTGGCCGCTGCTCCGGTGGCCGGCGCGGAGCGGATCCGCGGGAGCCGCGATGTCGAGCGGGTGGCGGGATGAAGGCGCCATCGGACAGCAGGATCGGCGCGCCGGGTGAGGTCGTCGCAGAGTCCGCGGGCCCTGCGAGGACGTCGGCCGGCGCGCGCACGGACGGCGAGCCCGGTGGAGCCACGCGCGTGCTCGCGTTGTGGTCGCCCGACTGGCCGGTCACCGCGGCGGCCATGGCGGCGCACGTCCCGCCCCACCGGCCGGCGGCGGTGATCGTCGCCAACCGGGTGCTGGCGTGCTCCGCGGTGGCCAGGGCGCAGGGGGTGCGGCGCGGGTTGCGCAGGCGGGAGGCTCAGGCGCGGTGCCCCGACCTCGCGGTGCTCGACCGCGACCCCGACCGCGACGCCGTGCGTTCGAACCGGTCGTCGCCGCCGTCGAGGAGCTGGCGCCCGGGGTGGAGGTGGTCCGGCCCGGCCTGGTGGCGCTGGCCGCTCAGGGGCCGGTGAGCTGGTTCGGCGGTGAGCAGGAGGCCGCCGAGGCGCTGGTCGACAGGGTGGCTGCCCGCACCGGCGTCGAGAGCCAGGTGGGGGTGGCCGACGGGCTGTTCGCCGCGGTGCTCGCGGCCCGGCGGGCACTGGCCGTCGCGGCCGGGGACACCCCGGCCTTCCTGGCCCCGCTCGGCGTCGAGGAGCTCGACCGCGAGCCCGACGTCGACCGCTCCGAGCTGGTCGGGTTGCTGCGCAGGCTGGGATTGCGCAGCCTGGGGGCGTTCGCCGGGCTCGACGCCGAGGACGTCGCCTCCCGGTTCGGGGCCGACGCCGTGCACTGCCACCGGCTCGCCCGCGGCCTCGACCCGCGCCCTCCGGTGCGTCGCGCCCCGCCGGAGGAGCTCGCCGTCGAGGTCGAGCTGGACCCACCCGTCGACCGCGTCGACGCCGCCGCCTTCGCGGCCAGGGGCTCGCCGAGCGGCTGCACCACACGCTGGCCGCGCACGGCCTCTCGTGCACCCGGCTCGGCGTCGCCGCCCGCACCGTCGGCGGGGAGGAGCTGCACCGGATCTGGCGCTGCGCCGAGCCGCTCACCCCGGCCGGCACCGTCGACCGCGTCCGGTGGCAGCTCGACGCGTGGCTCACCCGCCGTCGCCGGTCCGGCGACCTGCCGGAGGGGGCCGACGGTGCGGTGGCCCGCCTCCGGCTCGTCCCGGAGGAGACCGTCACCGCGGGGGCGCTCCAGATGGGCCTGTGGGGTGACGTCGGGGAGGCCGACGAGCGCGCGGGGCGGGCGCTGGTGCGGGTGCAGGCGCTGCTGGGGCCGGAATCAGTGGTCACAGCGGTGCTGGTGGGTGGCCGCGACCCCGGGGAACAGGCCCGTCTCGTGCCGGGGGGTGCGCCCGCGACACGGGCCTCCCCGCGCCCGCTTCCGGTTCGGACGAGCGGCACTCTCGTCCCGCTCTCTCGGACCAGAGTGCCGCTCGCCCGAAGGGTGGGGAGCACACGTGGGCGAGCTCCGGTCCGCTCGTCGCCCCCGCCGGGTGGCCGGAGGACGTCGTGCGCCGCACCGGGCGGACCTCCGCGGCCGACCTGCCCGAGGCGGAGCGCATGCGCACCACCAACAGCGCCGTCGGGTCCCGGCCCCACGGCCTCCCACCGGCCGCGCCACGCCCCGCGAGCCGCCGCCATCGTGGCCGGGTCGGCTCCCCGCGCCCTCGCCTGCCACGGTGCCGCCGCAACCCCTCCCGGCCGAGCTGACCGCCGCCGACGGCAGCCCGGTCCGGCTCAGCGCCCCCGACCTGCTTCTCGGGCTGCCTGCGTCCGTCGCGGTCGACGGCGGCGGGCCACGGCAGGTGCGGGGATGGGCAGGGCCGTGGCCGGTGCGAGCGCGGTGGTGGGTGGCAGGCAGTGCGGAGGCCAGCCGCCTGCAGGTCAGCCTGCACGACGGTGAGGCGCTGTTGCTCCTCTTCCGGGAAGGGAGGTGGTGGGTGATCGGCGAGTACGACTGACACCGGGACGCCGCACAGCCCACGGCGCACCCCGTTCGGGCCGGTGCGCGCCGTCGACCGGGTGCGTCGGCGGCGAGGGGGTGTGTGGGCAGCGAGGGGGTGCATGGGTGGCGAGGGTTGCGTGACCTGGGCGCGGCGCACCTCGCTCCGGCCGCCGCACCTCGTGTCGGTCGGCGCGCCCCGTCGACGGGTTGCGTGGGCGGAGGCGGGTTGCGTGGGCGGAGGCGGGTCGCGTGGGCGGGCTGCGGCGCCGGCCGGTCAGCCCGCGGCGAGCTCCTCCGTCGAGAGGGCGAACCGGGCCAGCGTGGCGGCGAAGGCGTCGGTGTTGCGGTCCAGCGCGGTGCGGTCGAGGGTGTCGAGGCGGTCGCAGGACTGGTGGTAGCAGCGGTCGTACGCCTCGCCCGCGGTGCCGCCCCAGCGCTGCGCCTCCTCCGCCGACTTGGGCTCCTCGGCCCCGGTGAACAGCCCGCCTGCCGGGATGCCGTGCTCGATGAAGGGGCCGTAGTCGGAGCGGCCGCTGAAGTCGGTGCCCGCGGCCTGCACGCCCGCGGCGGCCAGACCCTCCACGAGCGCGCGCTCGATGGCGGCCGAGCCCGCGGGGCCGGGCCCGGCCCCCACCTGGTCGGAGTCGTCGCCGTCGTAGACGAGGTAGCCGGCGTTCGGGGAGCCGACCATGTCGAGGTTGAGGTAGAGCGCGATCCGCATGCGTTCCTCCTCCGGGAGATCCCGCACGTACGTGGTGGAGCCGACCAGCCCGACCTCCTCGGCGCCCAGAAGGCGAACCGCACGGCGTTCGCGACCGGCGGCGACGCGCCGAGATGGACGGCCGTCTCCAGCAGCGTGGCCACGCCGGATGCGTTGTCGTTGATGCCCGGACCCTCGGGCACCGAGTCCAGGTGGGCGCCCACGACGACGACCTCGTCCGGGTTCCCGGTGCGGGTCTGGGCGAGCACGTTGCGGCTCTGGGTGTCCTCGGTCGTGGTCACGAGCGTGAGGGTGACGGGTGCCCCGGCGCGGCCGGCCAGCGCGTCGCCCGCCGCGCGCGACACCCCGCCCGTGGGCACCACACCGGTGGCGGACTCGCCGAGGGTGCCGTCCTCCAGCGGGCCCTCCTCGTTGTTGATCACGATCAGGCCGGCCGCTCCCGCTGTGGCGGCGTGCGCGGCCTTCTGCGCGAACGGGCAGGTGCCCCGCCGGACGAGCGCGATCGACCCGGGCGTGACCGCGGCGGCGTCGGCCGGGTCGCAGCCCTCGCCCACCATCAGCGTGAGCGGACCGGTGACGCCGCCCTCCGGTGTGGTGGGGGAGAACCCGAGCGCCGCGACCTCCACCGGCTCCCCGCCCACCGTGAGCTCTTGTCGGTGCGCCTCGAACCGGCGTGCCGTGAACGTCGGGGTCTGCACGTCGTACCCGGCTCCGCGCAGCGTCTCCACGACGTGGTCGACGCTGGCGTCGTAGCCCGGGGTGCCGAGGGCCCGGTTGCCGCCGTGTGCGTCGGCGATGCGCTGCAGTTCCTCGAGGTGGGTCAGCGCGCCGTCGCCGGTGACCTGCTCGACCAGCCGCGACGGCAACCCCGGATCCGGCGCAGGGGGTGCGGGAGGGGTGGCGGCCGGTGCTCCGCACGCCACCGTCGTGATCGCCACGAGTGCCAGCACGCACACGGTCCGCATACGGAGCAGTGTGCCTCCTTCAGGCCACCGGTGGGGGAGGCTCCGCGGCGCCGGTCATGATCGCCACTGCTTCGGTCATCGAGTGCGACTGCGGCGTGATCACGGTGGCGCGGCGGCCGAGCCGCTGGATGTGGATCCGGTCGGCCAGTTCGAAGACGTGCGGCATGTTGTGGCTGATCAGGATCACCGGGAGGCCGCGGTCGCGGACGTCGCGGATCAGCTGCAGCACCCGGTTGCCCTCCTTGACGCCCAGCGCGGCCGTCGGCTCGTCGAGGATCACGACCTTGCTGCCGAACGCCGCCGACCGTGCCACGGCCACGCCTTGGCGCTGCCCGCCGGACAGGCTCTCCACGGCCTGGCCGATGTTCTGCAGCGTGGTGATGCCGAGCTCGGTCATGTGCCGCTGCGCCTCCGACCGCATGTGCTTGCGGTCGAGCATGCGGAACACCGAGCCCAGCACGCCCGGCTTGCGCTCCTCGCGGCCGAGGAACAGGTTGTCGGCGATGTCGAGGCCCGGGGCCACGGCGAGGGTCTGGTAGACGGTCTCGATGCCGGCGCGGCGGGCGTCCATCGGGCTGCGGAAGTGCACCCGCTCGCCGTCGAGGTAGATCTCGCCCGCGTCCGGGATGAGTGCCCCGCACAGCGCCTTGATCAGGCTGGTCTTGCCGGCGCCGTTGTCGCCGATGATCGCGAGGATCTCACCGGGGTAGAGCTCGAGGTCGCCGCTGGCGATCGCGGTGACGGGCCCGTACCGCTTGACGAGCCCGCGCGCCTCGAGGACGGGCTTGCTCCCGTTCATGCGCGGACCTTCCTGATCCACTGGTCGATGGACACCGCGACGAGCACCAGCAGGCCGATGGCGAAGCCCTGCCACACGACTCGACGCCGCCGAGCTGCAGCCCGTTGCGGAACACGCCGACGATGAGGCGCCGACCAGCGTGCCGAGCACCAGGCCGCGACCGCCGAACAGGCTGGTGCCGCCGAGGACGACGGCGGTGATGGAGTCGAGGTTGTACTCGATGCCGACGTTCGGGCTCGCCGACGCCAGCCGGCCGATCAGGATCCACGCGCCGATGGCGTAGATGAGCCCGGCCACCACGTAGACGGAGAACCGCACGCGGTTGGTCCGGATGCCGGCCAGCCGGGCGGCCTCGATGTCGTCGCCCGTGGCGTAGACGTGCCGGCCCCACGCGGTGTACCCCAGCGCGTAGTAGAAGAACGCGAAGAGCAGCAGCATGAGGACGGACCCGTAGGTGATCCGGAAGTCGCCGATCGGGAACGTCGTGCCCGTCCACGTCATGAGCGACGGCATGTCCGTGCCCCGGACGGTCTCGCTGCGCGACACCACCGAGTTGAGCGAGAAGAAGATCGAGAGCGTGCCGAGCGTGACGATGAACGGAGGCAGCGCGATCCGGGTCACCAGGAAGCCGTTGAACGCGCCCATCGCGGTGCCGCACACGATCCCGAGCAGGAGCGCGGGAACGCCGGGCATCCCCAGGTCGGTGGCCAGGTTGGCCATGATGATCGAGGAGAACACGGAGATCGCGCCGACGGACAGGTCGATGCCGGCGGTGAGGATCACCAGCGTCTGGCCGAGCGCGAGCACGGCGATGACGGTGACCTGCTGCATCACCAGCCCGAGGTTGGCCGCGGTCAGAAAACGGTCGCTCACCAGCGAGAACGCGATGATCGCGAGCAGGAGCACGGCCAGCGGGCCGAGGATCGGGCGGGCGTGCAGCACGTGCTGCAACCGCTGCAGCGGGGTGTCGGCCCGCCGCTCCTCGAACCCCTGGGCCGGCCCGGCCGCGGTGGCGACCGGGCCCCGGCTGTCGTCGGTCTCTGCCACCCGGATCAGCCCCAGCAGTTCTCGAGCCCGAACGCGGTGTCCTGGGACTCGACGCCCGGCTGCGGCTCGTCGGTGATGAGCGTGACGCCGGTGTCGGTGAAGTCCTTGCCCGCGCTCGGCTGCGCCTCGGTGCCGCTGGTGGCGTGCGCGGCGAGCGCCTCGACCCCCAGCGACGCCATCTTCAGCGGGTACTGCTGCGAGGTGGCCCCGATGATCCCGGACTTGACGTTCTCGACGCCGGGGCAGCCACCGTCGACGGAGACGATCTCGATGTCGTTCTCCCGCCCGGCGGCCTTGATCGCCTCGTAGGCGCCTGCGGCTGCCGGCTCGTTGATCGTGTAGACGAGGTTGATCGACGGGTCGCGCTGCAGCAGGTTCTCCATCGCCGTGCGGCCGCCTTCCTCGGCGCCGTCGGTGACGTCGTGGCCGACGATGCGCGGGTCGGACTCGTCACCGATCTGCGTGGGGTCTCCGACGTCGATCCCGAAGCCCTGCAGGAAGCCCTGGTCGCGCTGGACGTCGACGGTGGGGCGGTTGGGCGACAGGTCGAGCATCGCGATCCGGGCCTGCGTGCCCGCCGCCTCGAACTTCGCCTTCGCCCACTGCCCGATGAGCAGGCCGGCCTGGAAGTTGTCGGTGGCGAAGGTGGCGTCCGCGGCGTCCGGCGGTTCGGTCTGGGTGTCGAGCGCGATGACGTAGAGACCCTGCTGCCGCGCCCGGTCGAGCGTGGGCACGATCGCCGCCGAGTCGTTGGGCGTGATGAGGAAGCCGGCCGCGCCCGCGGAGATCAGCGTCTCGATGGCTTGCACCTGCGTCTCGTTGTCGCCGTCCTGGCGGCCCGCGAACGTCTGCAGTTCGACACCGGCCGCGTCGGCCGCCTGCTGCGCGCCTTCCTTCATCTTGACGAAGAAGGGGTTCGTGTCGGTCTTGGTGATGAGGCCGACGATCGGCCGATCGCCGCCGCCTCCTCCGCCCTCGCCGGAGCCGCCGCCGCAGGCGGTGAGCGTGAGGGCCGCCACGGCCCCGACGGCGAGCGCGGTGACCCGGGTGCGGGTACTCCCTGCCTTGTTCATCGCACGACCTCTCGTCAGCACTGACGTGGGGGACAACGTTGTCGGAACTCTGGTCCCCTCCAGCATTGCTGCACAAGGGGATATGCCGTAACAAGGTGGTTACGCTGACAACGATGTCAGCGAGGAAGGACGAAGCTGGTCACGTGCAGACCGCCCCGGTACGAGGTCGCCGCCCGACCATGCGAGACGTCGCGCAGCGCGCGGACGCAGCCTCAAGACGGTCTCGCGCGTGGTCAACGAGGAACCGGGGGTCTCCGTCGCGCTCGCCGTCCGCGTCCAGCGCGCGATCGACGAGCTGGGTTTTCGCCCGCACCTCGGCGCCCGGCTCCTGCGCCGCAGCGACGGGCGGACCGCGGCGATCGCCCTGCTGCTCGAGGACGTCGCCAACCCGTACTCGGCGGCGGTGCAACGGGCCGTCGAGGACGAGGCGCGGGCGCGGGGCGTCGTGGTGTTCTCGGCGAGCATCGACGAGGACCCGGTCCGGGAGCGGGCGCTCGCCCGCGAGTTCGGCGCGCGGCGGGCCGACGGGCTGCTGATCGCGCGGCCGGGGACGACCAGTCCTACCTCGCGGAGGAGCTGCCGGCCGGGACCCCCGTGGTCTGCGTCGACCGGGAGGCGCGCAACCTCGCCGCCGACTCCGTCATCACGACGAACGCGCTCGGGGCCGCCGAGGGTGTGCGGCACCTCGCCGCGGCGGGGCACCGGCGCATCGCGTTCCTGGGCGACCGGCGCTCGATCCGCACCGCGGAGCAGCGCTACAAGGGCTACCGCGATGCGCTCGACGCGCTCGACCTGCCCGTCGACCCCGGCCTGGTGGTGCACGACCTGCGGGAGTCCGCGGACGCCGACGGTGCCGTCACGGCGCTGCTGGCCCGGCCCGACCCACCCACCGCGCTGTTCACCGCGCAGAACCTGATCACGGTCGGCGCCGTGCGGGCGCTGCGCAGGCTCGGTGCGGAGTGGTCGGTCGCGCTCGTCGGGTTCGACGACTTCCTGCTGGCCGACCTCCTGTCTCCGGGCGTCACGGTCGTGGCGCAGGACCCGGCGGCGGTCGGGAGGACCGCGGCCGCCCTGCTGTTCGCCCGGATCGGCGGCGACACGAGCCCGCCGGCGGTGCGCCTGGTGCCGACGACGCTGATCCGCAGGGGCTCGGGCGAGCTCCCACCCCGCTGAAACGGGTGTGGCCTTCACGTCGGTGGCAGGGTTTAGCGTCGGTTCCGTGCGGATCGGAGAGCTGGGGCGGCGGGCCGGGGTGAGCCCTCGGACGCTGCGGCACTACGAGGAGCTCGGCCTGCTCGCGGCGCGGCGCCGGGCCAACGGCTACCGCGACTACGACGAGCGCGACGTGGCGCTCGTGAGCGAGATCCGGTCGCTGGTCGACCTCGGGTTCGCGCTCGAGGAGACGAGGCCGTTCGTCGAGTGCCTGCGTGCCGGCCACCCGACGGGCGCGAGCTGCGAGGACTCGCGCGCCGTGCAGCTCCGCAAGCTGGCGGAGGTGGACGACTGGATCGCCCGCCTGCACGCCGTGCGCCGTGCGCTCGTGGCCCAGCTCGCCGACCCGCCCGTGCCGCGCTGCCACTTCTCGGAGGAGAACTGATGATCACCACGGTGTCCGACCACACGTTCGACGAGCTCGTGCTGCGCGCGGAGCTGCCGGTGCTGCTGGACTTCACCGCCGACTGGTGCCCGCCCTGCAAGATGATCAAGCCGGTGTTGGCCGAGATCGCCGAGGAGCTGGCGGGGCAGCTGGTCGTCGCCGAGCTCGACGTCGACGTGAACCCGCGCACGGCACAGGCGGCCGGCGTGCTCGGGATGCCCACGCTCAACCTCTACGTCGGCGGCACGGTCGCCACCCAGGTCGTCGGGGCGCGGCCGAAGGCGGCGATCCTGCGGGCGATCGCCGAGCACCTGCCGTTGCCGGTTCAGTGATGGTCCGGTGACGTCGCGAGGAGGTACGGGCCGCTCCAGGCGCCCGCCACCGGGGCCACCACCAGTGCCGCACCGGTGAGCAGCACGATCCAGATCGGCGTGGTGCCGAGCGCGGCGAGCAGGCCGGTGAACCCGGCCACGACCGCGAAACAGGCTGCCGCGGCAGTGACCCGAGCCGCGGTCCGGTGGACCGCCGCCGCTGGGCGCAACACGGCGAGCAGCAGGCCGGCGGGGAGGCCCGCGAGCGCCCCGGCGATCGCCCCCACCGGTGCGGTGTACACCAGCACGGCGAGAGCTGGAACACGAACTCGACCGCTTCATGGATCCCCGGGGAGGTGCGGATGATGCCTCCGACGAGCATCACGACGACGGTGAGCGCTCCTGCCGTCGCCCCCGCCGCGGCGCCGACGCCGATCGTCCGCCCGACCACCGTGGTGATCACGACTCTTCGGGGCCGTTCCACACGGGGGATGATGGCGACTCCGCGGCGGCGCCGCGTCCGTGCTTCTACGTGGACGAGTCGAGCCGGGCTCCGCCGGTGGTCGTAGCGGTCAGGGCCGGGGCGCTGAGCCGGCGGGGCTCGTGATCGCCGGGAATGGTGGCGGGGCGACTGATCGGTCGTCGTGGCACCACCGTTGACGATCGACGTGCGCATGATCGGCGGAAGTGGTGCCGGGGCGTCATATCCGGCGCCCTCGAACCACTTCCGGTGATCACGTTGCCGGTTGGCGGGTGCCCGGCTACTCGCTCGCGACGACCCTGCGGGCGCCCTACTCTCCGCGGGGTGGAGCTGCCGGACGTCGTGCGGGCCAAGGCCGAGCAGGCGGGCGCAGGCGCGTGGGTGGCCGGGCTGCCCGAGCTGGTCGCCGGGCTGGAGCGGGACTGGGGCATCACGGTCGGCCGTGCGTACCCCGACCCGACCGAGGCCTACGTCGCCGAGGCCGAGCTCGCCGACGGCACACCTGCCGTGCTGAAGCTGCTCGTCCCGCGCCCGGGGCAGGCCGCGGACGAGATCACCGTGCTGCGGCTCGCGGACGGCGCGGGCTGCGTGCGGCTGCTCGCCTCCGACGCCGACCGTGGCGCACTGCTGCTCGACCGGCTCGGCCCGTCGCTGTACGAGCTGGGCGTGCCGATCGAGCGGCGGCTCGCGATCATGTGCGCGCTCGCCGCCCGGCTCTGGCGCCCCGCCCCGGACTCGGGCCTGCGCACGGGTGCGGAGAAGGGGCGGTGGCTCGCCGACCACATCGTCGGCATGTGGACCGAGCTGGGCGGGCCGTGCTCCGGCGCCGCCGTCGACCACGCGCTCGCGTGCGCGGACCGGCGGATCGCCGCGCACTCGCCCGACCGGGCCGTGCTGGTGCACGGCGACGTGCACCAGTGGAACACCCTGCAGACCCGCGACGGCGGGTTCGCCCTGGTCGACCCGGACGGCCTGCTCGCCGAACCGGAGTACGACCTGGGCGTCCTGATGCGCGAGGACCCGGTCGAGCTGATGGCGGGCGACCCGCGCGAGCGCGCCCGGCGGCTCGCCGCGCGCACCGGCTGCGACCCGGTGGCGATCTGGGAGTGGGGAGTGGTCGAAAGGGTCTCGACGGGTCTGCTGGCGACGGCGATCGGCTTGCAGCCGGTGGGCTCGCAAATGCTGGCGGCGGCCGACGCGCTCGCCCGCGCGTGACCCCGGCGCCACGCCCCGTGGTGTGACCGATTCCCCTGGTCGGACGGTTGAGATGATCTCGAACACCTGTTCGACTACCGGGGTGGGCTGGAACAACCCGGACGTCCCGTGGCACGAGCTGGAGGCCGCGCTCTCTGGGCGCGCCCGGAACGGGGGGAGCCTCACCGGTGGGCCGGAGGCCGACGGCGGCGACAGCCCGGCGTGGTCGCGCAAGCGGGAGCCCTACGAGCCCCCGCCGCTCCACCAGCCCGCGCAGCGCGTCCCGTACGCCGAGCTGCACTGCCACTCCAACTTCAGCTTCCTCGACGGTGCGAGCCACCCGGAGGAACTGGTGGAGCAGGCTGCCCGGCTGGGGCTGGACGCGATCGCGCTCACCGACCACGACGGCATGTACGGGGTGGTCCGCTTCGCCGAGGCCGCCGCGGAGCTGGGCGTGCGCACCGCCTTCGGCACCGAGCTCTCCCTGGGCCTCACGGCCCCGCAGAACGGTGTGGCCGACCCGGAGGGCAGCCACCTGCTGCTGCTCGCCCGCGGGCCCGAGGGCTACCGGGCGCTCTGCCGCACGATCAGCACCGCCCAGCTGCGCGGGCAGGAGAAGGGGCGGCCGGTCTACGACCTCGACGAGGTGGTGGCCGACACCGCGGGTCAGGTCCAGGTGCTCACCGGCTGCCGCAAGGGCGCGGTGCGGCAGGCACTGCGCGCCGGCGGGCGCGACGCCGCGGGCAAGGAGCTGCGCAGGCTCGTCGAGCGGTTCGGGGCCGACCACGTGGCCGTCGAGCTCACCCACGCCGGGCTGCCCACCGACACCGAGCTGAACGACGTGCTCGCCGAGCTCGCCGTCGACGCCGGGCTGCCCACGGTGGCCACCACCGCGGCCCACTACGCCACTCCGCGCCGGTTCCCGCTGGCCACGGCGCTGGCCGCGGTGCGATCCCGGCGCAGCCTCGACGAGGCCGACGGCTGGCTCCCGCCGGCAGGCACCGCCCACCTGCGCTCCGGCGCGGAGATGGCCGCCCGGTTCGACGCCCGTTACCCCGGCGCGGTCGCGCGGGCCGCGCAGCTCGGCACGTCATGCGCGTTCTCGATCAAGCTGGTGGCGCCGGACCTGCCCCCGTTCGACGTCCCGCCGGGCCACGACGAGGCGAGCTGGCTGTGGGAGCTGGTCCGGCGCGGGATGCTCGTCCGCTACGGCAGCCACGCCGAGCACCCCGAGGCCGTCGAGACGGTCCGGCGCGAGTTCGAGATCATCAAGCAGAAGAACTTCCCCGGCTACTTCCTGATCGTCCACGACATCGTGGAGTTCTGCCGCAAGGCCGACATCCTCTGCCAGGGCCGCGGCTCGGCCGCCAACTCGGCGGTCTGCTACGCGCTGGGCATCACCAACGTCGACGCGGTGGCGATGGGGCTGCTGTTCGAGCGCTTCCTGTCCCCGGCCCGGGAGGGCTACCCGGACATCGACCTCGACATCGAGTCCGGCCGTCGCGAGGAGGTCATCCAGTACGTCTACGCCAAGTACGGGCGCGGGTGCGCCGCCCAGGTGGCCAACGTGATCACCTATCGGCCGCGCTCGGCGGTGCGCGACATGGCGAAGGCGTTCGGGTTCTCGCCGGGCCAGCAGGACGCGTGGAGCAAGCAGATCGAACGCTGGGGCGGCCCGGTCGCCGACGTGCCCGTCGAGATCCCCGACCAAGTGGTCGGGCTGGCCAACGAGCTGCTCGGTTTCCCGCGCCACCTCGGCATCCACTCCGGGGGCATGGTCATCTGCGATCGGCCGGTGTCGGAGGTGGTGCCCGTCGAGTGGGCGCGCATGCCCGGCCGCACCGTCGTGCAGTGGGACAAGGACGACTGCGCGTACGCGGGTCTGGTCAAGTTCGACCTGCTCGGCCTGGGCATGCTCACCGCACTGCACCTGATGCTCGACCTCGTCGAGGAGCACCACGGGAAGAAGATCCAGCTGCACGAGCTGCAGCCCACCGACGAGGCCGTCTACGAAATGCTGGCGCGCGCGACTCGGTCGGGGTGTTCCAGGTGGAGTCGCGCGCGCAGATGGCCACGCTGCCCCGGCTCAAGCCGCGGGAGTTCTACGACATCGTCGTGGAGGTCGCGCTGATCCGGCCCGGCCCGATCCAGGGCGGCTCTGTGCACCCCTACATCCGCAGGCGCAACGGCCTGGAGGAGTGGGACTACGACCACCCGCTGCTCAGGGGGGCGCTGGAGAAGACGAAGGGCGTGCCGCTGTTCCAGGAACAGCTCATGCAGATCGCGGTGGACGTCGCCGGGTTCTCCGCTGCCGACGCCGACGAGCTGCGCCGCGCAATGGGCGCGAAGCGCTCGGAGGAGAAGATGGAGCGGCTGCGCGACCGCTTCTTCGCCGGCATGGCGGCCAACGAGATCACCGGCGAGGTGGCCGAGGGGATCTTCCGCAAGATGATCGCGTTCGCCAACTTCGGCTTCCCGGAGAGCCACGCCATCAGCTTCGCGTCGCTCGTCTACTACAGCGCCTGGTTCAAGCTCTACTATCCGGCGGCGTTCTGCGCGGCGCTGCTCAATGCGCAGCCGATGGGCTTCTACTCACCGCAGTCGCTGGTGGCCGACGCCCGTCGGCACGGCGTGCTCACCCGCGGCGCCGACGTCAACCTCGGGCGGGCCGAGGCGATCCTTTCGCCCGACCCGCTCTCCACCGGCGGGCAGGCCATCCGGTTGGGGCTCGCCGAGGTCCGCGGCATCGGCCAGGAGTTGGCCGACGAGATCGACGCCGAGCGGGACCGGGGCGGCCCGTACCGCGACCTCGCCGACCTCGCCCGCCGCGTCCGGCTCACCGTTCCGCAGGCCGAGGCGCTCGCCACCGCGGGCGCGTTCGGCAGCTTCGGCATCGATCGCCGCTCCGCGCTGTGGGCGGCCGGGGTGGTGGCGGCCGTGCGCCCCGAGCAGCTGCCCGGCACCGCCGTCGGGCTGGAGGCGCCCGCTCTGCCCGGGCTCACCGAGGTCGAGCTCACCGCCGCCGACGTCTGGGCCACCGGCGTATCCCCCGGCACCCACCCCATGCAGCACCTGCGCGAGAAGCTCGACGCCCTCGGCGCCGTCCGGATCGACGGCCTGGACGCCATCGGCCGCACCGTCCCGCCCGGCGACTCCGAGCACGTCATGCCGCGGGTGCTGGTCGGCGGGCTCGTCACCCACCGGCAGCGGCCCGCCACCGCCCACGGCGTCACGTTCCTGAACCTGGAGGACGAGAGCGGCATGCTCAACGTCACCTGCTCGGAGGGGCTGTGGGCGCGCTACCGCACGGTGGCGCTGAGCAGCTCCGCGCTGCTCGTCCGCGGACGGCTGGAGCGCAGCCCGGAGGGCGTGCTCAACCTGGTGGCCGACCGGCTGCAGCGGCTGGCCCTCACGGTGCCGGTGAAGTCGCGCGACTTCCGCTGACGCCCCGGCTCGGCGCGCGCACCCACGCGTGGATGCCGGCAGGGCCAGCTCGGTAGGAGCGCGTCGATCAGCTGGTCCACCGCGTGACAGCGATGAGGAACCGGTACGGGGGATCACGACCCGGCAGCGGCACCCGAGCGAGGCAACCGGACGTGCAGGGTGGTCGCGCCCGGGCGGGAGTCGATCGTGACCGTCCCCGCGTGGCGCTCCACGACGATGCGTCGCGCGATGTCGAGGCCCAGTCCCGTGCCCTTGCCGACGTCCTTGGTCGAGAAGAACGCGTCGAACGCGCGCTCCGCGACCTGGGGCGACATCCCCGGTCCGGTGTCGGCGATCGACACCGCCACGGTGTCGCCCTCGGCGCGCACCGTCAGCCGGAGCGTTCCCGCCCCGTCCATCGCGTCGAGCGCATTGTCGATCAGGTTGGTCCAGACCTGGTTCAGCTCGCTCGCGTAGGCGTCGATCGGCGGCACGTCGGACCCGTAGTCGCGGACGACCGTGACACCACCGGTGATCCGGTCGCCGAGCATCGCGAGTGTGCTGTCGAGTCCGCTCGTCACGTCGACGCGCTGCCTCGACGCGCGGTCCATCTGGGAGTAGGACTTCACGGTGGCGACCAGCTCGGAGATCCGGGCGGTCGACTCCTTGAGCTCGGCGAGCAGCGCGGTGGCCGACAGCGTGCTCGCCACCCACTCCAGGCCCGGCCCGAGGGCCGGTCCGTCGATCACGGCCGCCGCCCGCTCGCACCAGGCGGTGTCGGCCCCGGCCGCGGCCAGCGCCGGGGCGAGTAGCCACTCTCGCTCGACACCGTGGTCGGCGAGCCAGTCCTCGAGGTCACCCTCCAGGTCGGACATGGTGAGCGGGTCCGAGGCGGCCGGGTGGGAGCCGAGCTCGCCACGAAGGGCGTCCAGCGCGGCGAACTGCCGGGCGGAGAGCTCGTCGCCGGCGAGCAGGACCTGCGACGACACCAGAGTCCGGTACGTCGCATGGAGCTCGTCGATCGCCCTGGTGGCGGCCGCGGCCGGGTTGTTGATCTGATGGGCGATACCCGCGGCGAGCGTGCCCAGCGCCACCAACGACTGGTGCTGGCGCGCGGTCGACTCGATCGAGCGCGCCGTGCGGTAGAGACCGCTGATCAGGTGGCTGCCGAAGGGGAACCAGGCCCTCGCCAGCTCACCCAGCGCCGCGGCGGGCACCCGGAGCACCCGCCCGGCGACCTGTCCGCGGCCGGTCGCGAGGTAGACGCCGCCCTCGTCCCAGGCGCGGAACCCACCCGCCCACCTGCCCGGCACGTCCATCCGGCCGACCACCGTCTCCTCGCGGCCGGCGCGACGGCTGAGCTCGATCGCCCCGTCCACCAGCGCCCACCACGAGTCCGCCGGTTCACCCTCGTGGAACAGCTCGACACCGGGTTCGATCCGGACGACCGTGCCGGCCGCGATCAGCTGCGTGATCTGGTCGTCGGACAGGTCGCCGAACAGCGGCAGCGAGCGGAGGTCCTCGAGGCGCAGCACAGGCACAGTAGACACCCCTGCGCCGGACGTCGCCGCTGGCGGCAGCCCGGCCCGGCCATGACGAGCAGAGGACTGGCAGGCTGCCCGGGTGGACCTGTCCGACGACGCGGAGTACATCGCGCTCGATCTGTCCGAGGTGCGGGCGGGGGAGGCTCCGTGGCGGCGCCGCCGGTTCGTGCGCTGCCGGTTCGAGGAGGCGGACCTGCGCGGGCTGGTCACCGAGGCGTGCACGTTCGACGAGTGCGACTTCACCGGTGTTGACCTGGCGGAGTCGGTGCACCGCGGCGGCGCGTTCCGCACCTGCCAGGTCGTGCGGGCCACGCTCGTGGGCGCGACGTTCCGCGGCTGCTCGCTGCTGGGCACGTCGCTGATCGACAGCCGGTTGCGCCCGATCACCTTCACCGACTGCGACCTTTCGCTCGCCGCCCTCGGCCGTGTCGACCTGCGCGAGACGGACCTGTCCGGGCTGCGGTTGCGGGAGGCCAACCTGGTGGAGGCCGACCTCCGGGATACCGACCTGCAGGGCGCCGACCTCACCGGAGCCCGCCTGCTGCGGGCCCGGTTGGAGGGTGCCGACCTGCGCGGAGCCCGGATCGACCCGAACGGCTTGGTCCAGGCCCGGCTCGCGGGTGCTTCGGTGGATGTCGAGCAGGCCATCGCGTTCGCGGCTGCCCACGGTCTCCGCGTTGCCTAGACAGCGGTGATCGATCGCCCGATCAGCACGCTGCCGCCGTAGCGGCGACCGTGGAGTACTGCTCGGGCTCGTCGGGCGGCGTACGCCGAGATGCGTATACGGGTGGCGCTCACGTGCGGATGTGGCGCACGGGGCATCCGACATACGTTCGCAGGGGTCGAACCTCTTTCTGGAGAAGCGGAAACCCATGCGAAATATCACCCTTGCTGTTCCGGGTGGCTACGTCTGGATCGCGATGGTGGCCTTCGGTGGCATCGCGGTCGAGACGATCGTCATCTATCCCAACGTCTTCCACGACCCGCCCGCCTCGTTGGCCGGCGCCGTCGACTTCTTCGCGGTGACCGGACCGGCGGACTTCTTCCCGCCGATGGGTGCGGCCACCGTGGTCGCGGCCGTGGCCAGCCTGCTGTTGCTGTGGCGGGTCCGGCAGGCGCGGTGGTGGGTGGCGGGCAGCCTCGGCACCTTGCTCATCGGCGAGTTCCTGTTCTCCGCGCTGTACTTCTGGCCGCGCAACGACCTCATGTTCGAGGAGGGCGCAGCCGTCCATTCCGTGGAATTCCTGCGGCAGACGGCCGTCGAATTCGAGACCGGCCACTGGTTCCGGCTCGCGTTCAGCGGGGTCACCGCGACGTTGGCCTTCATCGGTTTCCTGCGGTGCTACCGGGCCAAGGTGCTCGAGGTGGGCGCGGCGTGAGCGACCGGATCCGACGCGCGCTCGGTGTCTCCCCCGTGGTGGTCGTCGGGCTCGCGCTGCTCGGTGTGCCCAGGGTCGTCGCGCACGACCTCGACCTGGTCGGGCCGGCGGTCAACGCGTTGCTGGTGTTCGTGCCGATCGCGGTGTGGATCGGGTTCGTGCTGGTCAGGCGGGTGCCCCACCCGTTCCTGACGTTGCTCGTCGTGGGCGTCGGCTACGGCGTCCTGCTCGCGGTGACCCACCAGCTGCTGTGGGCGGTGGCCTTTGCAGGCGACCCGCCGGGCCTCGGTGGCAACCTGGCGGGCGTGCTGCCGCCCGCGGGGGAAGCCGTGCTGGTGCGCGTGGTCGCGTTCGGCAGCAGCCTGGTCACCGGGGCCTTCACCGGCGTGGCGACCGGCGCTGTCGCCTGGTTGCTGGCCAGGATCGTTCCCGGGCTCGGCCCGCGGTAGCCGGCCCGTACGGAAGGAGCGTCGCGATCGAACCCCGGACCGGGACCGCCGGCAGCTCGTGGCCGACCTCGGGCTCGGCATGCTCGTGCTGGTCGCGGTCGGCACGGCCATCACCGCGAACGTCGGCGGTCCCTCCGTGCCCGGGCCGGTGCGTACGCGTTCGGCGCGCTCTTCGGCGGGCTGATGCTGGTGCGCCACCACTGGCCGGTGGCGACCCTGCTCGCCACGGTCGTCGCGCTGCTCGGCTACTACGCGCTGTCCTACCCGCCGATCGGGCTCGCCGTCCCGGTGGCCGCCGCCCTGTTCTCCGCCGCCGAGTACGGGCGGCTGTACTGGGCGGTCGGCACGGCCGCCGGGCTGCTCGTGATCTCCACCGCCGTGCGGATCGGGCAGGGCGACGACGCCGGTTTCGTCCTGGGGCTGGAGGTGCCGACGTCGGCGGCGCTGATGGCCGCGGTCGTCGCGCTCGGCGACAGCGTCCGTTCCCGCCGGGCCTGGCGTGCCGAGTTGGTCAAGCAGGCCCGCGCCGCCGAGCTGGAACGCGAGCGGGAGGCGGCGGCCAGGGTCGAGCAGGAGCGCGTGCGGATCGCACGGGACCTGCACGACCTGATGGCGCACACGGTGTCGGTGATCTCGCTGCACACCGATGTGGCCAGGGAGGCGCTGACCGACGACCCCGCCACCGCCGAGCGCTCCCTCGCCGCGGCCCGTGCGGCCTGCCGCGAGGTCGGCCGGGAGCTGCGGGCCACCCTGCACGCCCTGCGCGATCCGGGGACCGAGGACGCCCCTGCGCCCGGCCTCGACCGGCTGGGCGCGCTGGTGGACACCGTCACCGCAGCCGGGCTCGAGGTGCGGGTGCGCACCGACGGCGGCCCGGCGGCGTTGCCGGCGATCGCGGACGCGACCGCCTACCGGGTGATCCAGGAGGCGCTGAGCAACGTGCTGCGGCACGCGGACGCCACCACGGTGCGCATCGAACTGGACCACCGCGAGGACGCCGTGGTGATCAGGGTGAGCGACGACGGCCGCGGCGGCGAGACCGGCGCCACCGGAACGCGGGGCTGGGGCATCGTCGGCATGCGGGAGCGGCTGGCGCTGCTGGGCGGCGGCCTGGACGTCCGGTCCCTGCCGGGGCAGGGGTTCGTGGTCGAGGCACGTATCCCGGTGCGCGCATGATCAGGGTGGCGATCGTCGACGACCAGCACCTGGTCCGGGCGGGTCTGCGGGCCCTGCTGGAACGCGCCGAGGACATCACGGTGGTCGGGGAGGCGGGCGACGCCGAGTCCGGCGTCGCGCTCGTCGCACGGGAGCGGCCCGAGGTCGTGCTGATGGACATCCGGATGCCGGGCGGTGACGGCATCGCCGCGACCCGGCGGATCGTCGGCGACCCGCGGCTGCGGGAGGTGCAGGTCGTCGTGCTCACCACCTTCGACACCGACGAGCACATCCTGGACGCGGTGCGTGCCGGCTCGGCGGGCTTCCTGCTCAAGGACACCGGCCCGGAGGACCTGCGCGAGGCCGTGCGGATCGTCGCCCGTGGCGAGGCCCTGCTCTCGCCCGCGGTGACCCGGAGGGTGATGCGGGCCGCGGCGCTGGGCCCTCGCCCCCGCACGGCCGAGCGGCTCGACGTGCTGACCGAGCGCGAACGGGAGGTGCTGGCCGAGGTCGGTGCCGGCCGGTCGAACGCCGAGGTCGCGCAGCGCCTGTTCATGAGCCCGGCCACGGCGCGCACCCACGTCGGCCGCCTGCTGGCCAAGCTGGAGGCGCGCGACAGATCCCAACTGGTGGTGATCGCCTACGAGACGGGCCTGATCACCCCCGGGGACGGACGATGAGGCGACCTCACACACCTAGCCCATCCGGGATGTGTGAAGTCGCTCCGGTGCGTGAGAGCCGCAACGATTGGTGTGACCCGGCCGGGACAGTTGTCGGAGAGGGCTCGGTGCACCGGCCGATGAACATCGGCTGTCCGGCTGGGAGGATGGGACTCGTGACGGCGACGGTGATGGACGGCAAGGCCACGTTGCAGGAGCTGCTCGGCGAGCTGGCCGGGCGGGTCGAGAAGCTGCGGGCGAGCGGCGTGACGCCGGGGCTGGGCACGCTCCTCGTCGGCGACGACCCGGGCTCGCACTCCTACGTGCGGGGCAAGCACCGCGACTGCGCGAAGGTCGGGATCACCTCGATCCAGCGGGAGCTGCCTGCCGATGCCTCGCAGGCGGACGTCGAGCGGACGATCGACGAGCTGAACGCCGACCCGGCCTGCACGGGCTTCATCGTGCAGCTGCCCCTGCCGAAGGGGCTCGACTCGGGGGCGGCGCTGGAGCGGATCGACCCGCTGAAGGACGCCGACGGCCTGGCACCGGTGAGCCTCGGGCGCCTCGTGCTGGGCGAGCCGGGTCGCTGCCGTGCACGCCGCGCGGGATCGTCGAGCTGTGCCGCCGCTACGGCGTGGAGCTGAACGGTGCGCGGGTCACGGTGGTCGGCCGTGGCGTCACGGTCGGCAGGCCGCTGGGGCTGCTGCTCACCCGCCGCTCCGAGAACGCCACGGTGACGCTGTGCCACACCGGCACGAAGGACCTCGCCGCGGAGGTGCGCCGCGCCGACGTCGTGGTCGCCGCGGCAGGTGTGCAGGGGCTGATCACCGCCGACATGGTGCGTCCGGGTGCCGCGGTCCTCGACGTCGGCGTCACGCGTACCGAGGCCGGGCTGGTCGGCGACGTCGCGCCCGAGGTGGCCGAGGTGGCCGGGCTGCTGGCGCCGATGCCGGGCGGGGTCGGCCCGATGACGCGGGCGATGCTGCTGACCAACGTGGTCGAGGCAGCCGAACGGGCGGTCGGCGAACGGTCATGACCGACCTCCGCTCCCGCCTGCCGGTGTACGCGCCCATGACGTTCGTCCTGCTCATCGCGGGGGCGGGCATGGTCAGGACGCTCACCCAGCACTGGCGGGAGGGGGCGGTGCTGCTCGGGGGTGCGCTGATCGTCGCGGCGGTGCTGCGGCTGTTGCTGCCGACCGAACGGGTGGGGCTGCTCGCGATCCGCAGCCGCCCGATCGACGTGCTCTGTTACGGCGGCCTGGGTACGGTGATCGCCGTGCTGGCCATGACGATCACCGCGAGCCTCCTGAACGGCGGGTGAGGATGCCCCCGCGCCGGTTGCGCCCGCTTCGCCCCGACGAGCTCGACGCCGACCAGCGGGCCGTCTACGACGCGCTCGCCGACCCGCCGGGCCGGGTCGGCGTCGCCGCCGACGGGAGCCTGCAGGGCCCGTTCGACGCGATGCTGCGCGCGCCGCGGTCCGGTGCGGCGCTGCAGTCGGTGGGGTCGGCGCTGCGCTACCGCAGCGTGCTCACCGAGCGGGTGCGGGAGCTCGCGACGCTCCAGGTGGCCGCACACCACCGTTCGGCCTTCGAGTGGCACGCCCACGCCCCGCTCGCGGCCGCCGCCGGGCTGCCCGCCGATCTGGTGGAGGCGATCCGCACCGGTGCGCCCGCGGAGCCGGACGACCCGGCGGAGCGGGCGGCCGCCGCGGTCGTCGCGCAGCTGCTCGCCACCGGCGACGTCGACGACGAGGCCTGGGTCGCCGCCGTCACCGCGCTCGGTGAGGCGGGTGCCGTCGAGCTCACCACGCTCGTGGGCTACTACTCGCTCCTCGCGATGCAGATGCGGGTGCTGCGGGTGCCGTTACCGGACGGCGCCGGGGGCGTCGAGTTCCCGGCATGATCGGGGGATGACCGACCGCTCGGAACGGATCGTCGACACGCTGGTCGAGGCGTTCGCCGACCTCATGACCGCCGACCCGGCCGCGTTCCGGACGAAGTTCCGGAAGATGGCCGCCGACCCGTTCGCGTTCTACCGCGGCAGCGCGTGCCTGTTCTACGCCGACGTCGCGGAGCGCGCCGACCCGTGGGCGGACGAGCGGACGAGCCGGGTCTGGATCCAGGGCGACATGCACGCGGAGAACTTCGGCACCTACATGGACGGTGACGGGGTGCTGATCTTCGATGTGAACGACTTCGACGAGGCGTACGTCGGGCACTTCACCTGGGACGTCACCCGGTTCGCCGCCAGCATGGCGCTGCTGGGCTGGAGCAAGGCGATCTCGGACGCCGACATCTCCCGGCTCGTGGAGCGGTTCGTGCGGGCCTACCTCGACCAGGTGCGCTGGTTCGTCGACCAGGCCGACGACCGCGGCTTCTCGCTGCGGCTCGACACCACGGAAGGCGCGGTCCACCAGGTCCTGGAGCTGGCGAAGCTGCGCACCCGCGTCGGGCTGCTCGACACGATCACCGAGACGGAGGGCTTCGACCGGGTGCTGCGGGACGGGCCCGGCCTGCGCAGGCTCGAGGACGCGAGCGCTCGGCGGTGACGGCGGCGTTCGCCCGCTACCTGGACACCATCCCCGAGGCGAAGCGGTTCCGCGGGGTCGCCTACGCGGTGAAGGACGTGGCGGGGCGATCCGGGTTCGGGATCGGCAGCGCCGGGCTACCCGCGTACACGGTGTTGATCGAGGGCTACAACCAGGCGCTGGACAACGACGTGGTGCTGTCGATGAAGCAGGGCAACGTGGCCGCGCCGTCGCGGGTGGTGACCGACCCGGCGATCGCCGGCGCCTTCCGCCACCACGGCCACCGCACCGCGGTGTCGCAGCGCGCCCTGCAGGCGCACGCCGACCCGCTGCTGGGCTGGACCGACCTCGACGGCGTCGGGTTCGTGGTCAGCGAGGTGTCGCCGTACGAGGCGGACCTGGACTGGTCGGAGCTCACCGAACCGGCCGAGATCGCCCCGGTGGTGGACTACCTCGGGCGGGCGACCGCGAAGGTGCACTGCGTGGCCGACTCCGATGCCGACCACTCGCTGGTGCCGTTCCAGACCGAGGAGGCGATCGCGCAGGTCGTCGCCGGGCGGGACGACGAGTTCGTGGCCTGGGTGGTGGCGTTCGCCCACGACTACGCCGCGCGGGTGCGGGAGGACCACGCCCTGTTCGTGGACGCGTTCCGGCACGGGCGGATCCCGGGGGTGGCCGCATCCGCGGGAGCGTGACCCGAGGCGTCAGTTCTGCGCGTAGAGCGTGCGCACCAGGTCCTCGATCGACGGTTCGACGACGGTGACGTCGCGCAGCTCCACCCGTTCCGCGACCGCGGCGATCAACGCGGCCGCGGTGGTGTCGGAGGGGGCGAACGCCAGCCGCTGGCGCACGCCGTCGGCCTCGACGCGGACCTCGCTCACCCCGGCGATGCCGGTCAGCGGGGCGGCGGGCTCCGCCAGCTCGACCACGACCTCGCGCGCACCCCCGGAGCGGGCGCGCAGCGCGTCGATCGCGTCGTCGGCGACCACCCGGCCGTGATCGATCACCACGACGCGCCTGCAGAGCCGCTCGACGTCCGGCAGGTCGTGGGTGGTGAGCAGGATCGTCATGCCGTCGACGACGTTGACCTCCTGCAGGAACGTGCGCAGCCGCTCCTTGCTCACCAGGTCGAGCCCGACGGTCGGCTCGTCCAGTACGAGCAGCTGGGGGCCGTGCAGCAGGGCGGCGGTCACCTCGCCGCGCATCCGCTGGCCCAGTGACAGCTGGCGCACCGCCACGTCGAGGAACGGGCCGAGCTCCAGCACGTCCACGCACCGTTCCAGCCGCGCGCGGTGCTCCGCCCCCGGTACGCGGTGGATCGCGCCGAGCAGGTCGAAGCTCTCGCGCAGCGGGAGGTCCCACCACAGCTGGCTGCGCTGCCCGAACACGACGCCGAGCCTGCGGGCGAGCTCGCGGCGCTGCCGGGTGGGGTCCAGGTCGCAGACGCGCAGCCGGCCGGCGGTCGGGACGAGGATGCCGGTCAGCATCTTGATCGTCGTCGACTTGCCTGCGCCGTTCGGGCCGAGGAAGCCCACCGCCTCGCCCGGCTCGATTTGCAGGTCGACGTCGCTCACCGCCACGATGCGGCGCCGCGCGCAGCGGCGGCCGACGGTGAACTCCCGGCGCAGACCCTCGGTCCGGACGACGGCGGTCATGATCCAGCTCCCTGGTAGCGGCGGACGGCGGTGCGCCAGACGAGCGCCGCGACCAGCACGGCGGCGACGGCGACGAGTGGTGCGGCGTAGCGCAGGGCGTGCGGCAGCCCGAGCGGGTCGGGCCGGTCCAGCAGCGCCAGGGTGGGGAAGTACGCCACGAACGCGGACGGCACGGCGTAGCAGAACAGGCGGCGCAACCACGGTCCGAACACGGTGATCGGGTAAGCCGTGGTCAGCGTCGAGCCGTAGGTGAACGCGTTGGCCAGCTCGCGGCCCTCGACGACCCAGAACGAGATCGAGCAGGTCATCACCCAGACGGATGCGGTGATCGTCGCGCCGACCAGCGGGGTGACGAGGACGAGCAGCACGTTCACGGGTGTGGGCTCCACCTGCCCGTACGCCAGCACCGCGGCGAGCACGAGCACGCCGACCCCGGCTCGGCCGAGCCGTCGCAGCTGCAGATCGCTCGTCACGAGCTGGGAGAGCACGCCGAGCGGCCGGGCGAGCAACACGTCCAGCTCGCCGGTGCGGATCCAGCGGGGCAGCTCGTCGAGCTGGCCGACGGCGAGGTCGGCGAGGCCGAACGAGATCCCGGCGAGCCCGTAGAGCAGCAGCACCTCCTCGCGGGAGAAGCCGCCGAGCGAGTCGACCTGCGCGAACACGATGAGGATCACGGCGAGCTCGTTGGCCTGGGCGATCGCCTGCCCGAGCGCGTCGAGGGCGAACGACGTGGGGTAGGCGAGCTGGCTGCGCACCCGCGATCGGAGCAGCCGCAGCAGGATCCGGACGCTATCCACCCTGCACCACCAGCTTGCGGGTGGCCCTGGCGAGCACGAGCTGCCCCGCCGCCAGCAGCAGCGCCGCCCAGAGCACCTGGTGGCCGAGCAGGGCCGCGGTGGCGCCGCGTTCGCCGAACACGTCGATCGGTGTCTGCAGCATCGCCGGGAACGGGGTGGCGTAGAGGGCGATCCGGATCGGGTCGGGGAAGTACGCGACCGGGACGGTCAGCCCGCACAGCACGCCCGTCGCCGCCGCGTAGACGGTGGCGACGCCGCGGTTGTCGAGCAGCCAGAACGCGGTCAGGTCGAGCAGGAAGCGGGCGGCGAAGCTGATCACCACGGCCAGCACGGTGGACAGCGCGAAGACCAGCACCGTCCACGGGCTGTGCGGCCACCGGAACGGCAGGACGAGCGCGCCGAACAGCACCGGGGGCCCGAACCGGATCAGCATGGCGTGGCCGGCCCTGCCGAGGTCCTGCGCCAGCAGCGCGGGCTGGAGGTTCCACGGCCTGCCGAGGTCGATCGCGACGTCACCGGAGCGCACCCGCTGGGCGAGCTCCCGGTCCGGCCAGATCATGACGACCGCGAGCAGACCCTGCCCCAGCCACACGAACGTGCCGGTGTCGGCGGCGTCGTAGCCCGCCGCGCTACCCGTCTGCCCGACGACGGCGAGCAGCACGGCGACCCGCAGGAGCCCGAACACGGTGTTCGTGAACAGGCCTGCGAGGCTCGCCGCGAGGTAGATGGAGTGGCGCCGGAATCCCGCCCTGACCAGGTGGAGGTAGGGCCTGAGCACGTCTGACCACGTTACGGCCGTCCGCAACCGGATTTCGGCCCGCGCTGCCGTGGTAGAAGTGGCACGGTGAACGTCCTCGTCGTCGGTGGGTACGGCGCGGTGGGCGCCGCCGCCACCCGGGAGCTCGCCACCCGGCTGCCCGGTCGCGTCGTGGTCGCCGGACGGGACGCCGAGCGGGCCCGCACGCTCGCGGCGTCGGTGGGGGCGGGCGCGCGCGTCGCGTGGACGTCGGCGACGTGGCCGGGTTCGAGCGCGTGCTCGCCGACGAGCGCATCTCGGCCGTGGTGCTCTGCGTCGAACCGCCGGACGCGCGGATCGCGCGGGCCTGCCTCGCGAGCGGCGTGCACGTGGTGGACGTCGGGGCGTCCTGGCCGCTGCTCCGGGAGGTCGAGGGGCTCGTCGAACTGGCGGTCGGCCACGCGGCCACGGCCGTCCTGAGCGTGGGACTCGCGCCGGGCCTGACGAACCTGCTGGCCCGCCAGGCCGTCGACGAGCTGGGCGGCGCGGAGCGCGTCGACATCGCGGTGCTCCTGGCGCGGGGGAGCACCACGGCGCCGACGCGGTGCGCTGGACGGTGGCCGGGCTCGCCGCCCCCGTGCCCGCTGCAGCCCGCCCGCAACGCGTGGAGCTGCCGGGGTTCGGCACGCGGACGGTCCACCCGTTCCCCTTCTCCGACCAGCACTCGCTCCGCCGGACCCTCGGGATCCCCGACGTGACGACCCGTCTCGCGCTCGACCTGCGGCTGTTGACGGCCGGCCTGTTCGGGCTGCGTCGCGTGCTGCGGCCGGTGGCCCGGCACCCGCGCGCTGCTCGGCTGTTCGCCGGCGGGTTCGGTGGCGTGCACCTGGGCGGCGACCGGTTCGCCGTCCGCGTCGACGCCCGTCGTGGCGGCCGGCAGGCGACCCGCGTGCTGAGCGGGCGGGAGCAGAGCCGCGTCACCGGTCTGGTCGCCGCGCACGTCACCGCCCGGTTGCTCGACGGCGGGCTGCCGCCCGGCGTGCACCACGTCGACGAGCTCCCCGAGCTCGCGGGCATCCCCGATGCGTTGAGGTCCGCGGGCGTCAGCAGTCGCGCATGATCCGGCCGACCTGCTCGTCTGTGAGGGCGGGCACGGGGAGCGGGTGCGCGGCGGGCGCGCGCAGGCCGTCGAGGACGAAGCCGAGGTGGCGCCGCCACGCCTGCGGGTCGACGTCGGCGGTGGCCTCGATGGTGCGGGTGATCGCCCAGGTCACGAACGCCATGTCGGAGAGCACGAAGTCCGGCCGCAGCGCCCCGCTGCGTTTCGCCCGCTCGACGACCTCGGTCATCAGTTCGTACCCGCGGACGTGCTCCGGCGTCGGTGCGGCCTGGGGGAGGCTGCGCGCTGCCAGGTCGTTGTATCCGCGGTCGGCGGCCTGCATCCGGCAGACCTGCTCCACGAAGTGGGTGAACCCGGCCCAGGCGTCGTCCGTCCCCAGTGCGTGCTCGGCGATGCGGACGACGGTCTCCGCCCGGTCGGCGAACACCGCGCGCACCAGGTCGGCGCGGGTGGGGAAGCGGTTGTAGAGGGTTCCGATGCTCACCCCGGCCCGCCGGGCGACCTCGTCGAGGGCCACGTCGAGACCGCGTTCGGCGAAGACCGCGCGCGCCGCGTCGACGAGCCGCTCGCGGTTGCGTTGGGCGTCCTTGCGCAGAGCCATGCCCCGTCCCGGAAGTTGACGACCTGCTCAGGTTAGCGGTAGGAAGTTGAGCATGACCTCAACTTCTTCCAAGGTGATCGCGGTGCTCGGCGTGGGGCCGGGGCTCGGGATGTCGATGGCCCGGCGGTTCGGGCGCGAGGGCTTCGCCGTGGCGCTCGTGTCGCGCACCGCCGCCCGGCACGCCGGGTACCGGGACGACCTCGCGGCCGACGGGATCGAGTCACGCAGCTACGCGGCCGACGTCACCGACCCCGCGCAGGCGCGCGACGTGCTCGCCCGGATCGCCACCGACCTCGGCGACATCGACACCGTCTACTACGGACCGGCCACCGCGGACCTCGGCGGAGGGATCGTCGCGCTGCCCGACGCCGGTGTCGCCGACGTCCGGGCGGCGTTCGAGTCCACGGTGCTGCCCGCCGCCGACGTCGTCGCCGCGACGCTGCCGCGCATGCTGGAGCGCGGCGACGGCGCCTGATCTTCGGTGGTGGCCTCAGCGGCCTGCGGCCGATGCCGATGCTGGGCACGCTCGCCCCGGCCTCCGCCGCACTGCGCATGTACGTCCTCACGCTCGCCGCGGCCGTGCGCGACCGGGGCGTCTACGCGGCCACGCTCACGATCGGCGGGCTGATCGAGCGCGGCGACATCCACCGGGCGTTCACCGGCCAGGGCGCGACGCTGCCCACCCTGGACCCCGACGACATCGCCGACACGGCCTGGCGGATGTACGTCGCCCGCGACGAGGCGGAGGCGGTGTTCGACGTGCTCACCCCGGAGGCCTCAACCACCTCTGAGTGGATACGAGTGCTCCAGCACCCGTATCCACTCACGGCGAGGGTCAGAAGGACGAGAGCGCGTCGTTGAACGCCGGGCTGGGCCGCATGACCGAGTCGGCCTTGGCCTTGTCGACGAAGTAGTAGCCGCCGAGCTCGATCGGGTTGCCCTGCACGCCGTTCAGCTCACCGACGATCTTCTCCTCGTCGGCGCCGAGCCGCTCCGCAAACGGGGCGAACACCTGCGCGAGCTCGACGTCCGCGGTCTGCTCCGCGAGAGCCCGTGCCCAGTACAGGGCGAGGTAGAAGTGGCTGCCCCGGTTGTCGAGCTCGCCGGCCCGCCGGGACGGGGACTTCCCGGTCTCCAGCAGCGTGCCGGTGGCGTCGTCGAGGGCCTTGCCGAGCACCGCGCGCGTGCGTTGCCGCTCTTCTCCGCGAGGAACTCGAACGAGACCGCCAGTGCGAGGAACTCGCCGAGGGAGTCCCACCGCAGGTGGTTCTCGCGCACGAGCTGCTGCACGTGCTTGGGGGCCGAACCGCCCGCGCCGGTCTCGAACAGCCCGCCGCCGTTCATCAGCGGGACGATCGAGAGCATCTTGGCGCTGGTGCCGAGCTCGAGGATCGGGAAGAGGTCGGTGAGGTAGTCGCGCAGCACGTTGCCGGTGACGGAGATCGTGTCCTCGCCGCGCTTGGCGCGGTCCAGGGTGTACCGGGTGGCCTCGGCGACCGGGAGGATCTCGATGGTGAGGCCGTCGGTGTCCTCCTCGGCGAGGTAGGCGCGGACCTTCGCGATCACCTGGGCGTCGTGCGCGCGGGTCTCGTCGAGCCAGAACACGGCGGGCCAGCCGGTGGCGCGGGCCCGCGAGACGGCCAGCTGCACCCAGTTGCGGATCGGGGCGTCCTTCGTCTGGCAGGCGCGCCAGACGTCACCGGCGGCGACCTCGTGCTCGAGCAGGGTGGCGCCGGAGCCGTCCACGACGCGGACTGCGCCGGGTGCGGTGATCTCGAACGTCTTGTCGTGGCTGCCGTACTCCTCGGCCTTCTGCGCCATCAGCCCGACGTTCGGGACCGTGCCCATCGTCGTGGGGTCGAACGCGCCGTTCTCGCGGCAGAACGCGACGGTCTCGGCGTACAGCGACGCGTACGAGGAGTCCGGGATCACGAACTTCGTGTCCTGCAGCTCGCCCTTCGCGTTCCACATCTGACCGGACGAGCGGATCGCCGCGGGCATCGACGCGTCGACGATGACGTCGCTCGGGACGTGCAGGTTGGTGATGCCCCGGTCGGAGTCGACCATGGCGAGGGCCGGCCCGCTCCCGTAGGAGGCGGTGATCGCCTTCTCGATCGCGTCCCGCTTGTCGGCAGGCAGCGCCTCCAGGGCGGTGAGGATGCTCGCGAGGCCGTCGTCCGGGTCGGCGCCCACGCTCGCGAGGTCGTCGCCGTACTGCGCGAAGACGTCGGCGAAGTAGGTCTGCACGGCGTGCCCGAACAGGATCGGGTCGGAGACCTTCATCATCGTGGCCTTGAGGTGCACCGAGAACAGCACGCCCTTGGCCTTGGCGTCGGCCACCTGCTCGGCGAGGAACGCGCGCAGCGCCTCCGTGCGCATCACGGCGGCGTCGACGACTCGCCCGCCTGCACCGGCACCGACTGCTTCAGCACCGTGACGGTGCCGTCCGCCGCCACGTGCTCGATCCGCAGCTCGCCCGCCTCGGCGACGGTGACCGAGCGCTCGGAGTGCCGGAAGTCGCCGTCGGACATCGTGGCGACGTGCGAGGTGGAATCGGCCGACCACGCGCCCATCGAGTGCGGGTGCTTCTTCGCGTAGTTCTTGACCGACGCGGGCGCCCTGCGGTCGGAGTTGCCCTCGCGCAGCACCGGGTTCACCGCGCTGCCCTTCACCGCGTCGTACGCGGCGCGGGCGGCGCGCTCCTCGTCGGTGCCCGGGTCGTCCGGGTAGTCCGGCACGTCGTAGCCGGCCCCCTGCAGCTCCTTGATCGCGGCCTTCAGCTGCGGGATCGAGGCGCTGATGTTCGGCAGCTTGATGATGTTGGCAGCCGGGGTCTTGGCGAGCTCGCCGAGCTCGGCCAGCGCGTCGGGCGCCAGGTCGAACGCGGCGAGGATGCGTCCGGCCAGCGAGATGTCGCGGGTCTCGACCTCGATGCCCGCCTTGCCGGCGTAGGCCTCGACGATCGGCAGGAACGAATGCGTGGCCAACGCGGGCGCTTCGTCGGTGTAGGTGTAGATGACCTTCATCTTCTGCTTCGGCCTGCCTCGGGTCGGACTCTGGTTACCTGGGCGACACGCTATCCCGAACCGGGAATGCCCCGCGTCACGAGGCGCGGCAGACCACATGCCCGCTACCGTGGGTTTCCACACCATCTCGGGGAGGCGCGGCCGTGGCCAGGATCACCGTTCCGAAGCTTGAGGCCTCCAGCTTCAAGGGGTGGACGTTCGTGCTGATCGCAGGCACCGTGCTCGCGCTGCTCGCCATCATCGACCGCGGCAGCCTGAACGCGATCACGGTCGCCGACGGGAACACCGGCTGCCAGCTCGAGGTGATGACCGACGAGCTGAACGTCCGCAACGGGCCGAGCCCGGGCGCCGCGCTCGTCGAGACACTGCCGCGGGGCGCGCAGATCGACGGCACCCGGGTCGTCACCGACGGCTTCCGGCAGCTGGAGGAGGGCCGCTGGGCGGCCGACCAGTTCCTGACCCCGCTGCCGAACACGAACTGCGCCTGAACGCCGATCATGATCCGTCCACCGGTTGGTGCCACCGCATGACGGGATTCAGTCCCACCCGCGTGATCGGCGGTCGGTACGTCGTACTGGGGGCGATCGGCGGCGCCGCAGCGGGTCCGGTGTGGCGCGCCGCCGACCGCGTGACGGGGCGCCAGGTGTGCGTCGCGGAACTGCGGCTGCCCACCGACCTGGACGAGCGGCCGCGGGTGCGGGAGCAGGTGCTGCGGTCGGCGCGGGCCGCGGGCAGGCTCGACCATCCGGGGATCGTCGTCGTCCACGACGTGGTCACCGACGGCGACGTCGACCACATCGTCACCGAGCTCGTCGACGCCCCCACGCTGGCCGCGCGGGTGAAGGCCGACGGCCCGCTGGACGAGCGGGCGGCGTCCGCGATGGCCCGGCAGCTGGCGTCGGCGCTGCAGGCGGCCCACGCCGCCGGGATCGTCCACGGTGACGTCGGCCCGCACACGGTCCTGATCGCCCCGGACGGGGTGGTCCGGCTGGCCGGGGCCGGTGTCACCGAGGCCGTCGACCCGCTGCGCACCACCCGCGATCCCGCGTTCCTCGCGCCGGAGCTGCGCGGCGGTGGCCCGACCACACCGGAGGCGGACCTCTGGGCACTCGGCGCCGTGTTGCACGTCGCGGTGCTCGGCCGCCCGCCCGCCGACGGCGTCGTCCCGGTGTTCGGCGGTGGCGCGCTGGCGAGCGCGCTCGCCGGGCTGCTGCGCCCGGAGCCGCGAGACCGGCCGACGGCGCGCCAGGTGGCCGCCGACCTCGAGGCGGCCCCGCAGGCACGCCGACGCGGTGCCGGGCCGCGGCCGCCGCTGGTGGTGGGCGGGTGTGGGCGCCGCACTCGGCCTGCTCGCCGGGCTGGTCGCGGGCTGGCGCTGGCGGGGCCGCGGGATCCCGGTCGTCGACTACGGCCCCGACGCCGACGTGGCGGGCGGGTGCCTGGTCACCGCGCCCGCGGCGGGCGGCGTGCCGGCCGCTGCCGACTGTGCAGGCCCGCACGGTGCGGAGATCATCGCCTCTCTCGACCCGTTCGGCGCTGCCGCCACGCGCTACCCGGGGCGGGACTCCCTCGTCCGGTTCGCCGCGGCCGCGTGCGAGCCGGCCTTCGAGACGGTGGTCGAGCCGGCCGGGCGATCGGGCCTGCGGCTGGTGGCGCTGGTGCCCACCGAGGCCGCGTTCGGCGCGGGCGACCGGGCCGTGCACTGCGTGGTGCGGGCCTCCGACGGGAGCGCGCTCACCGGCACCCGCGTCGCCGGACAATCCGGATGACGCCCGTGATGTGATGCAGGGGTGAGCACCGCGACCCACCGCAACGTCGAACTCGTCGTCGCCGCACTCACCGCCGGCGGCGCCGACCCGTCCCGAGTGGCTCGGATGCGAGTACTCCCCGACGCCGTCACCACCGCCGCGGCCGCCGCGGACGCACTGGGCGTCGAGGTGGGCCAGATCGCGAACTCCCTGGTCTTCGACGCCGACGGCGACCCGCTGCTCGTGCTGACCTCGGGTGCGCACCGCGTGGACACCGCCAAGGTCGCCCAGATCGTCGGTGCGAGGCGCGTGCGGCGAGCGACGCCGGAGTTCGTGCGCACCACCACCGGGCAGACCATCGGCGGCGTCGCCCCGGTCGGGCACCCGCAGCCGCTGCGCACGCTCGTCGACCGGGCGCTCGAGGCCTACGACGAGGTGTGGGCGGCAGGCGGGATCGCGCACGCAGTATTTCCAACCACGTTCACGGAACTGGTCGCCGTCACAGGCGGCGAGCCGGCTGATGTGGCGTAGAAATGTGTCGGCGTCGGGTCCGTGGGGCTCGCTCAGGCGCGGCGACTCGAATCTCCTGCTCTACGGCGCGGCAACGGAGCCTCGCCGTCACTCAAACGCCTGGCACCATTCGGTGGGGTGGCTTCCCATTTGTCCAAGCCAGGCGGGCGTGTAGCTGCCATCCTGGGCCTGTGATCAAAAGAATCGTTGCGTACGCCGATGGGGACGACCTCGCCGCCTCCCGGGACTTCTACGTCGAGGTCCTCGGGTTCAAAGTCACGATGGAAGACCCAGTCCTTGGCCTCGCCTCGCCGACCAACCCCACGGCGCAGGTCCTCATCCCTCCACGAGGGATGGAGAACCCGCCACCGCGCTTCGGGATAGACGTCGGTGACCCGGAGGCTGTTGATGCCGCGCATGCCGAGGCCGTGCGTCGCGGACTGCGCGTCGTGTATCCGCTCACCGTCGAGCCGTGGGGCGTGCGTCGCTTCTTCGTGGAGGATCCCAGCGGCACCGTGGTCAACGTGCTCGCCCACATGCCTTGATCCGTGTCACCGTCGGGAGGCGACGGAGTGAGCGCCGCGGTAACAAGCTCACCCCGTATCCAGGACGTACCCACGCAATGCCGCTGCCCGTCGCTCAGATTCAGTTTCGGCTGGTCAGCGAGCTATCGGCGCTCGGTGCAGTCCGCCCTCGGGCGCGAGCGCATGTTCTTCGAGGCAACTCGCCGCTGAGTCCCGACCGTCAGGACCGCGCCGCTCGCGGGTAACGAAACGACGTCAGATCGAGCGGTTCGCGCACGCGGTGTATCCCACGACGTTCGCGGAGCTGGTGGCGGTCACTGGCGGCAGCCGGCGGACGTGGCGTAGGTGGAAGGGACGTTCAGCCGGCCCAGGTGACGATCAACAGGTCCACCCGCTGTTGGTCGTCGAGGATGAGGTAGGTGATCATCCCGAGGCTGCCGAACGGGAGCTGGCGCACAGGGCCATCCGGATTGGAGTGGTTGACCGGTAGCCCGTTCCAGGGAACCAGTTCGAGGACGGTGAGTCCGTCGGCCAGTACGGCCAGCGCGTTCTGTGGCAGCGCTGCGATCTGTTGCTCGGCCAGCGGATCGACGTCGAGTGAGTACGTCACTCCGGTAGTCCGAGTTCCGCTTTCAGCTGGTGCCAGGGTGTGGCCTGGGGGTGGCGTTCTCCGGTGTGGCGTCGTTCTTCGGCGCTGGCGAGCACGGCGCGGTAGCGTTCCGGGCCGGTTGCCGTGGTCACCCACGCCACTCGCCGCCAGGTGTTCAGCGTTCGGTGGACCTCGGTGAGGTCGAGTTCACGGGTCGCGCGGGCCATGACGTCCTGCCACTGGCGGTCGAACTCGGTCGCGTCCTCGGGGAGGAGAGCGGCCCGCACCTGCGCCGGGGAGGCGTCGGCGAAGGGCGGCCGATCGGGTGCCGGAGCGGACTCGGCGGCGGTCATGCCAGAACGATAGCCCGGGGCGACGACATCCTCGGCCGATCCGCAGCCGCGGGTCGGCGCTGGATGCCGGTACGACAGCAGGTTGCAGAACGATGTCAGATCGAGCGGTTCGCGCACGCTGTATTTCCGAGTACGTTCGCCGAACTGGTCGCGGTCACGGGTGGCGAGCCGGCGGACGTTGAACAACCCCCGGCCGATCCGACCGTTTGACGACCTGGCGGTGTGGAACATCATCTGCGTCGTCATCCGCGGCGGCCATCGCAGGCACGGCTACCCGACGCCCTTGACCAACGGCGCGGTCGAACGCCGCGGCGTGCGGCGCGCCCGCCATCGAGAGCTATCCGGCGGACCCGAGATCGGGACGGATCGATCTGACGGTCGTGTTCGTCGGCACGCAAGTGACGTCGAGGGCATACCAGCGTGACGACGAGGACCTTGATACTGCCGATGGTCGCCCATCGCTCGCAGGGGTGGGATTGCTCGGGCGGAGCTCGAACACCTGCGTCCACCGCGGGCCGCTCAGCTTCACGAACGGCAGCGACGTGCCCGGCAGCAAGCCGCCCGCGAACGCACCCACACACAACCGCGGACTGCCTTCCGCGAGGGCCGGCGCGAGGGCCGTGTAGGCCCTGCGACCGCCGGGAACCCGTTCGGCTCAAGGTCTCGGTGAGGAGGTCGATCATGACTATGCCGGCGCGGCGTGGACGTTCTGGTGTCCGGCGGTGGGACCGTTCGGGGGCTTGGTCGGGTTCGATGACCTGTTCGATCAGATGAGCAGGATGTTGACCACGGCGCTCCCGGATGCGGCGAGGATCAGCGTGCAGTCCTGGTCGCGCCGGTCGATGTGCAGGAGACCGAGGAGGAGTTCCGGGTCGAGGCTGACGTGCCGGGGGTGGGGCCGGAGGACGTGACGGTGGATCTGCAGCGCAACGAGCTTCAGATCACCGGCCAGTACGGCGCGAAGCAGGGTGAGGGCGAGCAGCAGCAGTCGCGGCGGGGGCGGTTCGACTACCGGGTGGCGTTGCCCAGTGACGTGAACGCGGAGGCGTGCACCGCGCAGCTGGAGAATGGTGTGCTGCGGTTGCGGTTGCCGAAGGAGTCGGCTGGACGGCAGCGGATTCAGGTGCGGCGCGGGCGAGATGTGGGATCCGGGAGCAGTCCGGCGAACCGGCTGGAGGGTGAGCTGCTGTGGTAGGCGGCACCGGCACGTCCAGCGCGGGTTGATGCGGCGCCCGCGATCCCTTTCTCGCGGACGACCGAGTTGTTTCGCGTCGTTGGATCCTCACGGGAAGGTCGCTGCGAGCGGGCCGACGACGTGCGGATCTCTGCTGCTTGCAGGTCTATGCCGGCCTGCCAGACTCGCCCGGTGAGCGACCGGGAGAGCCCAGCGATCTGCGCGGCCAAGGGGTGCCGGGCCGCCGCGATCTGGGCGGTTGTGTGGAACAACCCCAAGCTGCACGCCCCCGACCGCGAGAAGGTCTGGGTGGCCTGCGATGAGCACAAGCAGCCGCTCGCCGACCACCTGGCCGTCCGCTCGTTCCTCAAGCGGGTCGAGCCACTGCGGGCGGCCGACTAGATGGTTCGGGGTGACGGCCGGGGCTTCGCTCACCTGCGAACGTGGGCTGCCGACAGGAGTGGGCCCTTGGGGGCCCTGAGGTAGCGGCGCTGTTCTTCCAGGCCCGCAACGACGACCGTGCGATCGGTGAGCGTGACCTCTGCCCGCCCAGCCCGACCGCCGCCGTCGCCGCCTCATCGGTGATGATGCATCCCAGGTCACTCGCCTTGACGGGCTGACGAGGATTGAGGTATGGCCTGCAACGGGGGCGCCGAGATCGACCGAGCGCTGGAAGTGCTGGTCGGCGAGATCAACGCTTTGCGGGTGCGGCAGGACGGCGGCCCCACCGTCGTGCTCACCCTGGGTGGCTTGGTCGTGGGTGGCACGATCATTCCTGACTGGCAGTGGTTCGACGAGGTCGAGCACGCGGCCCGTGCCGCGTTCACGGTGCACACCGGCGGCTCCATCGACGACGAGCACGGTGGTTGGGCGAGGCTGTTCCGAGGCGTCAGCGAGTCGCTGGAGAGGCACCGCGAGGAGCGCCTTGCAGCTCAGAACGTGATGGAGGGCCTCTCCGAACGCTACCGACACCTGCTCGCCCAGGAGGACCGCACCACCTACATCCACCTGAGCGATGCACGGGTGCTCGCCCCCGGAGCCAGTGCTCTTCCCCCCGGCGGAATGCCTTGGCGGGGACGGTTGTCAGAGGTCTCGGGGTGGTCCTTCGGGCATGTCGGTGGGCCATCACCGGCGCGTCGCGCCCTTGACCTACGCCGAGCTGGTGAAGATCACCGGCGGGGAGCCTGCGGACGTCGCGCAGCACTGCTCGCACTGGTGCGGGCGGGGTCAGCCCGTGGCCACCAGGACGATGCCGACCAGTACCGCCGCGACACCGACCACCTGCAGTGCGCGCGGCCGCTCCCCGAGCACCCCGACGGCGATCAGCACCGTCACGACCGGGTCGAGCGAGCCCAGCGGACCGACGACGGCGAGCGGTCCGATCCCGATCGCGACGACCAGCGCCAGGTCGCCCACCACGTCGACGAGTCCGACCGCCCCGGCCGCCAGCAGGAGCGGCGGGCGCGGCGCGAGGCAGGCGCGGGTGTGCCCGACCGCGGCGAGGAGGGTCACTGCAACCGCTCCGGCCTGGACCGCGAGAGCCGCGGCGAGGGTCGAGCCGGCGCGACGGCCCCTCCGGCCGAGGCCGTCGCCAGGTCGAGCAGGACGAAGAAACCCCCGAACCCGGCAGCAGCGAGCGCCGCGAGCACCACCGAGGAGCGCGTCGAGCTCGTGCCGAGCTCCGGCACGCACCGGTCGTCGGCCGGGACGGGGCACCGGTCGTCGGCCGGGACGGGGTGGGCCGGGCGGGGCGTGGAGCGGATCAGTCGGCGGCCGGGCCGGTCGACCGGCCCGGGGGAGCCGCTGACGTCCGGGCCGTCGCCGTCGCCTGTCGCGGCGACGACGAGCACGCCGGCGACGACCACCGCCACCCCGATGGCGGCCGGCCAGGCCAGCGGCTCTCCGCCGAGCAGGCCGGCCACCACCGGGACCACCACCCCGGAGCCGGCGACCGGGCCGACGACCGCGGTCCGGCCCCGCTGCAGCGCGGTGTAGAACAGCAGCAGCGCGACGGCGGCGAGCGCGCCTGCGGCGAGGCCCCAACCGAGGACCGGCCAGCTCATCGGCGGACGTACGACCAGTGCGCCCAGCCCGAGCAGTGCCAGTCCGGTGAGCTGTGACCACAGTGCCACCGACGCCGTCGAATGGCGGCGCACGGCCGAGCCGCTGAGGACGTCGCTGAGCCCATACGCCAGGCTGGCGACCACCGCCAGGACCACCCCGAGCATCACCTGGTGCTCCCTTCCGGCCGACCCTGCCGGGCGAACAGGTCGCAGGCAGCGTCGAGGACCCGCTGCACGTCGTCGGTGCCCATAGGAGCCTCCTGGAAGGGATGCAGGTCAGACCGGTCGTCGGACCTGAACTCATCGCTCGCAGGACTCGACGGGTTCGCGCACGCGGCGTTCCCCGTGACGTTCGCCGAGCCCGGCCCGGCGGCGGTTCGCGGATCGCAGCTCGACGGTGCGGTGCCCCGCCTGCACGGAGCCCTGGTCCGTCCGTATGGTGCCGCGCAATGGCTTTGGACAACACGAGCAACACCACGACCACCGACCGCGCGCCGGAGCACCAGGCCGACGACGAACTGAACGTCGAGGAAGCGCGGGAGCCATCGACCGAGCCCGCGGGCTCCGACTCTCCGGAACCCGAGCGAACCGCCACCGATGCCGTCACCGGGCACCCCGTCACGGAGGGCCCCGTCGCCGAGGAACCGCCGACCGGCGACTCCGGCTCGGAGGGGAACGACGACCCCGCCGGCACGGCCGACGGTTTCGTGGCCGGTGCCGCGGCCGTCGTGAGCGCCGGGCTGGGGCTGTCCTCGCTCACCGGCACCGGGGTCGGCGACATGCTGCGCGCCCGCGCGGAGATCGTCGGCCAGATCCAGGCGAGTACGGGCGGCGCCGGGATCGACCAGGTCGAAGCCTTCTACGGCGCGCCGTGGGACACGGCCGCGCTCGTCAACGGTGCGGTCGCGCTGGTGGCCGTCGTCATCGGAGGCGTGCTGCTGGCTGCGAGCTCGGGGCAGCCCACCGCCCGCGAGTGGGTGCGAGCCGTGGCGTTCGGCGGCGTCGTGCTCGGGGGGGTCGGGCTGTTCGTCGCTGCGGGCATGTACCTCGACCTGTTCGCCGCGGCACCCGAGCTGCCCCGGATGCCCCAGCTCGGCGGCTGAGCCGGCACCCGGCCACGTTCACCGATGAGCGGCCAGGACGGCCGCAAGGCCTTCCTGCAGGTCCTCGACGAAGAACTCGGGAACCTCCAGCGACGGGAAGTGCCCCCCGGTTTCGGGCGTCCTCCATCGGACGATCTGGCGGTACCGCGCCTGCGCCCAGGGGCGCGGACACTTCTCGATGTCGCGGGGATACATGCTGATGGCCGCCGGGACGTCGACCCGGAGCTCGGGGTCCAGCGAGTTGTGGCTCTCGTGGTAGATGCGGGCCGCCGATGCGCCGGTCCGCGTCAGCCAGTACAGGGTGACGTCGTCGAGAATCCTGTCCCTGGAAATCGTCTCGAACGGGCTGTCCTCGGTGTCCGACCACTCGGCGAACTTGTCGAGGATCCAGGCGAGAAGCCCGACCGGTGAGTCGACGAGCGAGTAGCCGATGGTCTGTGGCCGGCTCGCCTGCTGCTTCGCGTACGCCCCGCGGGGGCCTTCGTAGAGTCGCGGGTCTCCTCGGCCCACCTGCGCTCGACCGCCGTCAGCCCGGCCGTTGTCAACCCGGGCGGCCCCTCCGCGAACGTCGTGTGGATGCCGAGGACGTGCGCCGGGAACCTGCCGCCGAGAACCGTGGTGATATTGCCTCCCCAGTCGCCGCCGTGGGCTGCGAACTCGCTGTAGCCGAGCCGTCCCATCAGCTCCACCCATGCGGCCGCGATCTTTTCGGTTCCCCACCCGGTGGTGACCGGCTTGTCGCTGTAACCGAAGCCCGGTAGCGACGGGACGACGATGTGGAACGCCGGCGTGTCCGCATCTTTCGGATCCGCCAGCTCGTCCACCACGTGGACGAACTCGGCAATGCTGCCCGGCCAGCCGTGCGTCAAGATCAGAGGAGTGGCATCCGCGCGCGCGGATCGGCGGTGCAGGAAGTGGATCCCCAGATCATCGATGGTCGTGCGGAACTGGCCGATGCGGTTGACGCGCTCTTCGAACGACCGCCAGTCGTACCCCGTGCGCCAGTAGTCCACGACATCGACGAGATCGGCGAGCGGAACGCCCTGTTCCCACCGGCGGGGATCGGGTGCGGCGCGAGGGACCGTCTCTGCCTCCGGTAGCCGCGCCGCGGCCAGTCGCGCACGCAGATCGTCGAGGTCGGCCTCGGGCGCGTGGGCTTCGAATGCGTGGACGTCGCTGGTCGGGCGGGGCATGAGACCTCCTGGCCGTCGCGGAGCCGGGCACGACCTGCGTGGAACCGGCATAGCCGGTTCTAGCATGGCCACCCGTCGGCGTGCAACGACCAGGTGCTGTTGATCGCGAGCTCCCGCGACGGGCCGCGTGCCGGATGCGGTCCTCGAACGGACGCTCGAGACTAGGGTGGTGCCATGCGTGCTGCGTTTCCCGACTTTCGCCTCGGTAACGTGCTGGCCACCAGCTTCACCGGGACTCTGTCGGAGCGTCACGGCGACGCCGTGGAGCGCATTCCCACCCCGCAGCGACTCGTCGACTGGCTGGTGGTGAACGGCCTGGCCGTGGACTCCTGCACCACCGCCCAGCTCGAACTCGCTCGGGAACTGAGGGAGGCAATTCACGCCGCCGCCACGGCGTCCGCGATCCACGAAGCTCTCCCGGCGGCTGCAGTTCGAATCATCAACGACTTCAGCGTTCGGGGTCGGGCCTCGGCCGTCCTGACGCCCGAGGGAAATCGTCAGTGGCGGCTCGGCTCGGATTCCTGCGTAGAAGATGCCCTCAGTGTGATCGCCGCCGACGCGATCAGCATCATCGCGGGCGAACGAGACGGAAAGCTGGCCTTGTGCGCATCGCCGACCTGCCGGGCCGCCTTCTTCGACACCAGCCGGAGCCGCAGCCGCAGATGGTGTGACATGAACACGTGCGGGAATCGTGAGAAGAAGGCACGTTTCCATGCCAACCAGCGCAAGAAGAGGACTGCCGCGCCGGCGGGAGTCAGCTGATCCGGCCTCGCGACGACCCGAGGAAGGTGCGCAGCACGTTGTCGGTGATCGCGGTGATGCCCGGGTCGCCGATGCGCAGACCGTTGGCCCACTCGCAGGTGCCGGCGGTGAACACCTCGCCCGCGCCCCGCGCGAACGACACGATCATCCCCGCACCGCGCGCGAACCGCCGCCGGTTCTGCTCGGTGTAGTCCTCGCCCGCGATGCCGGCGCGGTAGCGGGCGTCGCCGTCGCCGAGCATGAAGTAGCTCCGGTCGACATCACGGCCGTCCTCGGCGGCGGTGGACCAGTTCATGGCGATGATCTGGAGTCCGTCGGGGGCCCCGTCGGTCCCCGTGGGGTGGGGGAGGCCGTCGCGAAACTCGTAGTCGAGGCCGTCGACCTCGTAGGAGAAGACGGCTGCCTCGTCGCCGACGGTGTCGGCGTAGCCGAGCCCGGTGCCCTCGAGCGCCCAGTGCTCGGGGCGGAAGACGGTGTAGCCGCGCGAGGACCGCGGCGCGAAGGCGCCGAACCCCGCGTACATCCCGCGCAGCGCGTTGACCCCGAACGTCGTCGCGCCGGGGTTGCCGACGGCGGGGTCCTCCCAGGCACCGGTGAGCAGGTGCCGCGCGTCGGTGCCGGCGACCGGGTCGCGGTGGGCGGCGTCGTACTTGTAGGCGATCTGGCGGGTGTTGTCGTGGTCGAGCCGGATCTGCCACATGAAGTTCCCGGCGAACCGGGCGACGCGCCCGCCCGCGGCGACGTAGTCGTCGACGTGGGTGCGCATCGCGGCGGTCCAGTACTCGTCGTGGCCGCTGAACAGCGCGCACCGGTACGGCGACAGCGCCCCGGCGTCGTCGTGGAGGTCCTCCTGCACCAGGAGGTCGACGTCGTAGCCGCGGCCCTCGGCCCAGCGGAAGACGTGGCGTTCGTAGGTCGCCCAGCCGGCGGCGGCGTAGTACTTCGCGTAGCCGTTGAGGTAGGCCCCCGACCTGGGTCCCCGCGTTCGTCGTCATCGCCCTGCTCGTGGGCACGAACCTGATGGCGGTGCGCAACTACGGCGAGTTCGAGTACTGGTTCGCCCTGATCAAGGTGGTCACGATCGTCGCGTTCATCGTGATCGGTGTCGCCGCCATCCTCGGGCTGCTGCCGGGCTCCGACGTCAGCGGGGTGTCGAACCTGTGGGTGAACGGCGGATTCCTGCCGGGCGGCGGCATCGCGATCCTCACCGGGCTGCTGACCGCGATGTTCGCCTTCCAGGGCAGCGAGATCGTCACCATCGCCGCCGCCGAGTCCGACGACCCCCGGCGCAACATCCGCAAGGCCATCCGGGCCGTGGTCTGGCGGCTGGCGCTGTTCTACATCGGGTCGGTGTTCGTCGTCGTGGCACTGGTGCCCTGGAACGCCCCCGACCTCGCCGCCGGCGGTTCCTACCAGCCGCGCTGGAACGGATGAACATCCCCGGCGCAGCCGTGATCATGGACATGGTGGTGCTGGTGGCCGTCTGCAGCTGCCTGAACTCGGCCGTCTACACCGCCTCGCGGATGATGTTCTCGCTCGCCCGGCGCGGTGACGCGCCCCGACCATTGGGTTCGACGGCCTCCAACGGCACGCCGCGGGCCGCGGTGCTGGCGTCGACCGTGATCGGTGCGGCCGCCGTCCTGGTGAACTACGTGGTGCCGGAGATCTTCACCTACCTGCTCGCCTCCAGCGGAGCGATCGCGCTGATGATGTACCTGGTCATCGCCATCACACAGCTCGCCACCCGACGAGCACTACGGGCGAAGGGCACCGAGTCCCGCCTCGAGTCGCCGATGTGGGCCTTCCCGTACCTGACGGTCGTGACCATCGTGGGGATCGCCGGCATCCTGCTGGCGATGGCGATCCTGCCCGGCCGGCGGCGGGAACTGTGGCTCTCGATCGGCCTCGCGGCCGTGCTGGTCATCGCCGGTGCTGTGGTCCAGCGTCGCGGCAGCCGGTCCGTCACCGCGCCGTCGGCACCGGTCGGGCGCCCGCTCGCCGGGGATCCGGCGCGCGGGTCCTGACGACACTTCCGGGGGGAGCCGTCCGGTCAGCGCTTGACCCGATAGCGCAGGTGCAGCACGCGCGTGCCCTGCACCACCTCGTCGGGGTCGTCGAGGAGGACGGTGCCGGTGTGGCTGCCGAAGAAGCGCACCCCCTCGCCCAGCACCACCGGGACGACGTCCATGGCGACCTCGTCGACCAGGCCCGCGGAGAACGCCTGCCCGCCGAGGTCGCCCGCGGTCACGTCGACGAGACCGTCGCCCGCGAGCTCCTTGGCGAGCGCGATGCCCGACTCGACCGAGTCGGCGGTGTGGAACGGGGCGTCCGGGTGCGCGGCGAGCCACTCCTCGGGCAGCGGGCGGTGGGTGACGACGACCAGCTGGTCCCCGGCTGCCGGTTTGCCGTCCCAGCCGTTCGTGGTGTCGAACAGGTGTCGGCCGATCACCGTCACCTTGATGGCGTCCCAGAACGGCTGGACGTGGTCGGCTGACGTCCGCGAGACCTGGAACGTCCAGCCGCTCGCCGTGGCGGACAGCTCGGTGTCACCGCCTGCGTACCAGTCGAACAGCGGTCCGACCGTGTCGTCGGGATAGGCGATGAAGCCGTCCACCGACACGACCGCCTGCATGACAACTCTGGCCATCTCCGCTCCTCGGTCGACCGTCGGGACGGACGCTAGCGCCCGGGCGGGTCTCGCTCTTGAACAAAGACGCCGTTGCCCGTGTGATCCGGTGACACCGGTCAGGCTAGCCTCACCACCGCCGATCACCTGGAGGGTTCCGTGCCAACTGCCGTGCCGCGTCCCGCCGGATCACTCACCCGCCGCGGGCTGCTCACGGGCGTGGGTGCGCTCGGCCTGCTGACGGCGTGCGGCGGCGGCCCGGACGCCGCGGCGCCTGCGGCGGCCGCGCCGCCGGTGCGCCCGGCGGGTTCCCGCTCACCGTCGAGCACAGCAAGGGCGTCACCGAAATCGCGAGCGCCCCGCAACGCGTCGTCACGGTCGGGTTCAGCGACCAGGACCCGGTGCTCGCGATGGGGGTCCGGCCGGTGGGGGTCACGGACTGGTACGGCGATCACCCGTACGCCACCTGGCCGTGGGCGCAGGACGAGCTCGGCGCCGCGCAGCCCGCGGTGCTGAACCGGGGCGCGTTCACCGGCACCCCCGACTACAGGTACGAGGAGATCGCCGCGCTCTCCCCGGACCTGATCATCGGGCTGTACACCTCGATGGACGACACGCAGTACCAGACGTTGTCGCGGATCGCCCCCACCGTCGCCCCGCCGGCCGGCTACCCGGAGTGGGGCGCGCCGTGGGACGAGTACACGCGCCTCGCAGGCCGTGCGTTCGGCGTCCCGGAGCGGGCGGAGCAGCTGATCGCAGGCGTCGACGCCCAGCTGGAGGCGGCCCGCGAGGCGAACCCGCTGTTCGAAGGGCGCACCGCCGTGGTCGCGGAGCGGTTCGAGGGCGGGCAGTCCTTCGTGCGCTCGCCCAACGATCCGCGCTCGCAGCTGGTCGCGGCGCTCGGGTTCACGATCCCGCCCGAGATCGGCGAGCTGGCGGGCGACATGGACGGCGCCACGATCAGCGACGAGGAGATGGCCCTCCTCGACCGCGACGTCCTGCTGTGGAACATCGGCTTCACCCCCGAGATGCGGCAGGACATCGAGAGCGCCCCGCTGTACTCGCAGCTGGAGGTCGTGCAGGCGGGGCGTTCGGTGTTCGTCGACGACCCCCTGATCTCCGCCGCGTGGACGTGGGGCACGGTGCTCAGCCTGCCGTCGGTGATCGACGGTCTGGTCGCGCAGCTCGCGCGGGTCATCGCCTAGCCAGACGGCGTATTCCCGTGCTGCGCTGTGATGTGTAGCGGCGCGCAGCAGGTCGACCTCGTCGGCCCGGCCGACCTACTGTTCACCTCATGGTCGAGGTGCCCCGCGAGACCGCGCCGTCCGATGCCGCCCTCCGTCGTGCGCTGCGGCGGGCGCGCGACGGCGTCACGATCGACGTCGCCGAGGCGTCCGTGCTGCTCGCCGCGCGCGGTGAGCAGCTCGACGCGCTGCTCGCGGTGGCGTCGCGGGTGCGGGACGCCGGCCTGGTGGCCGAGGGGCGGCCGGGCGTCGTCACGTACTCGAAGAACGTGTTCATCCCGCTCACCCGGCTGTGCCGGGACCGCTGCCACTACTGCACGTTCGCCACGGTGCCGCACCGGCTGCCCGCGGCGTTCCTGGAGCGGGACGAGGTGCTCGAGATCGCGCGGGCCGGGGCGGCGGCCGGGTGCAAGGAGGCGCTGTTCACCCTCGGCGACCGGCCGGAGGACCGCTGGCCCGCCGCGCGGGAGTGGCTGGACGAGCGCGGGTACGACTCCACCCTGGACTACGTGCGCGCGTCGGCGATCGCCGTGCTGGAGGAGACCGGCCTGCTGCCGCACCTCAACCCCGGAGTGCTGTCCTGGGCCGAGCTCACGCGGCTCAAGCCGGTGGCCGCGAGCATGGGGATGATGCTGGAGACCACGGCCGAGCGGCTGTGGAGCGAGCCCGGCGGGCCGCACTACGGCAGCCCCGACAAGGAGCCCGCCGTCCGGGTCCGGGCGATCACCGACGCGGGCCGCGTCGGTGTCCCCTACACCACCGGGATCCTGATCGGGATCGGCGAGAACCGCACCGAGCGTGCCGAGTCGCTGTTCGCGATCCGGACGGCCGCGCGGGCCCACGGGCACATCCAGGAAGTGATCATCCAGAACTTCCGTGCCAAGCCGGACACGGCGATGAGGAACGACCCGGACGCCGACCTGCACGACCTCGCCGCCACGATCGCCGTCGCCCGGATCGTGCTCGGACCGAAGATGCGGATCCAGGCGCCGCCGAACCTGATCGGCGACGAGTTCGCGCTCATGCTGCGCGCCGGGATCGACGACTGGGGCGGCGTCTCCCCGGTCACGGCCGACCACGTCAGCCCGGAGCTGCCGTGGCCCGCCATCGACGAGCTCGCCACGCGCTCGGCGGCGGCCGGCTTCCGGATCCAGGAGCGGCTCGCGGTCTACCCGAAGTACGTGCTGGCCGGTTCGCCGTGGATCGACTCGCGGGTCTCCGCGCACGTCGCCGCGCTCGCCGACCCGGACACCGGGCTCGCCGACGAGAGCGCTGCGGTCGTGGGGCGGCCGTGGCAGGAGCCGGACGGCGGGTTCGACTCCACCGGCCGGGTCGACCTGAACACGGCGATCGACACGGAGGGCCGCACGGCCGACCGGCGCGGCGACTTCGCGTCCGTCTACGGCGACTGGGACGCGGTCGCCGAGGAGTTGGCCGCCACCCGCCGAACCGCACCGGAGCGCCTCGACGCCGACGTCCGCGCCGGGCTGGCGCTGGCGGCGTCCGACCCGGCGGGGCTGCTCGACCCGGCCAACGAGGCCGCGGCGATGGCCGTGCTCACCGCCGACGGCCCGGCCCTCGAGGAGCTCGCCCGCCTCGCCGACGCCGTGCGCGCGGACGTCGTGGGCGACGAGGTCACCTACGTCGTCAACCGCAACATCAACTTCTCGAACGTCTGCTACGTCGCTGCCGGTTCTGCGCCTTCGCGCAGCGCGAGCGCGACACCGACGCGTTCCGGCTCTCCCTCGACGAGGTCGCCTCCCGCGCGGTCGAGGCGGCAGAGGCGGGCGCCACCGAGGTGTGCATGCAGGGCGGGATCGACCCGCAGCTTCCGGTCACCTTCTACGCCGACCTCGTGCGCGCGGTGAAGGCCGCCGTGCCGGGCATGCACGTCCACGCGTTCTCACCGATGGAGATCGTGTCCGCCTCGGCGAAGGCGGGCGTGTCGATCGAGGAGTGGCTCACCGAGCTGCGTGACGCCGGGCTCGGCTCGATCCCGGGCACGGCCGCCGAGATCCTCGACGACGAGGTGCGCTGGGTGCTCACCAAGGGCAAGCTGCCCGCCGCCCAGTGGCTGGAGGTGGTGGGCACCGCGCACCGGCTGGGCATCCCGTCGTCGTCCACGATGATGTACGGCCACGTCGACGAGCCGCGTCACTGGCTCGGCCACCTGCGCACGCTCGCCGCCCTGCAGGACGAGACGGGCGGCTTCACCGAGTTCGTGCCGCTCCCGTTCGTGCACCACAACGCGCCGATCTACCTCGCGGGCATCGCCCGCCCCGGCCCCACCGTGCGCGACAACCGCGCGGTGCACGCGTTCGCCCGGCTGGCCCTGCACGGGCGGATCGACCACGTCCAGTGCTCGTGGGTGAAGCTCGGCGACGACCTCGCCGCCGACATCCTCCGGGGCGGCGCCGACGACATGGGCGGCACGCTGATGGAGGAGACGATCAGCCGGATGGCGGGGTCGGAGAACGGGTCCGCGCGCACCGTCACGGAGCTGACGGCCATCGCGGAGGCTGCGGGTCGCCCGGTCCGCCAGCGCAGCACGACCTACCGCGAGCCCGTGGAGCGCCTGGCGCCGGCACAGCGGCCCGCACCCCGCTGCTGCCCCTGACGACCGCGTGATCGATCCGAGGCGGACACGACGGCGGTCGATGCAGCTCGCCGGTGCGGGTCGCTGAATGCGTGCCGTCGTCTTCGACAGCGTCGGTGGGCCACTGGAGGTCCGGGACGTGCCCGAGCCGGGGTGCCCACCGGACGGCGTGGTGCTCGACGTGCGCGCCACCGGCGTCTGCCGGTCGGACTGGCACGCGTGGCGGGGCCACGACCCGGTGGCGCTGCCGCACGTGCCGGGGCACGAGTTCGCGGGCGTCGTCGCCCGCGTCGGCGCGGACGTCACTTCGTGGCGGCCGGGTGACCGGGTCACGGCGCCGTTCGTCTGCGGGTGCGGGGTGTGCGCCTACTGCGGTGCCGGGGATCCGCAGGTCTGCCCCGGCCAGACCCAGCCCGGCTTCACCCACCACGGGTCGTTCGCCGAGCAGGTGCTCGTGCGAGCGGCCGACTTCAACCTGGTGCGGCTGCCCGGGTCGATGTCGTTCGTCGCGGCCGCGGGCCTCGGCTGCCGGGTGGCGACGGCCTACCGGGCGTTGACCGCCCACGGCCGGTTGGCCGCGGGGGAGTGGCTCGCCGTCCACGGGTGCGGCGGGGTGGGCCTGTCGGCGGTGCTGCTCGGGACGCACTCGGTGCCCGCGTCGTGGCCGTCGATGTGTCGGCGGCGGCATCGGAGCTGGCCCGCGAACGCGGGGCCGAGGCGGTCGTCGACGCCTCCGCTGCGGGCGACGTCCCGGCCGTGATCCACGAAATCACCGGAGGAGGCGCGCACGTCTCCGTCGACGCGCTCGGTTCGCCCGCCACCGCCGTGGCCTCGGTGCTGTCGCTGCGTCGCCGCGGCCGGCACGTGCAGGTCGGCCTGCTGCTCGGCGCGGACTCCACACCGCCGCTGCCGATGGACCGCGTGCTCGCGTGGGAGCTGTCGCTGCACGGCTCCCACGGCATCGCCGCGCACGAGTACCGCGGCCTCCTCGACCTCATCGCGGCCGCGGGTGTCGACCCGGCGGCCCTGGTCGGACGGGTCGTGCCGCTGGAGGAGGCGGGCGCCGCCCTGGCGGCGATGGACGGCCCGACGCCCGCCGGCATGACCGTGGTGTCGCTCGAGCCCTGACGCAGCGACTCACCCGCGCGGAGACCCCGACTCGCGGTTGCCCCCGGGATCCGCGAGTCGGGGTCTGGGTGCACGGGAGTCGGGGCGCAGGGGCATCCGGGGTGGGTCACCGCGGCCGGCAGCTCACCAGCTCCGGTGCCTCGACGCCGTGTACCAGCTCCTCGGCGACCAGCCGCCCGGCGGCGGGCGCGAGCGTCACGCCGGAGTGCGTCGCCGCCACGTAACCGCCGTGGACCGCCGGCAGCGGGCCGATCACCGGGTTCCCGTCGGCCGGCATCGGCCGCATCCCGACCCGCGCGCCCAGCACCCGGACGTCGTCGCGCCGGGGAACAGCCCGGTGATCCGGCGCGGGTGCGTTCCGCGGACGCGCGAGTTCGGCGGCGGACGTCTCCCCGGTGTACTCGACGGCAGCCACCAGCCCGCCGTCGCCCGTGGCTCGCACGTCCAGGTCGGGGATCGCCACGATCGTCCGCACGAGATCCGGTGGGCCGGCGAGCCGCACCAGGATCGCCGGTGACCGCGCGACGCCGAGGGACGGGCAGAGCACGGCCACGTCCGCGCCGTTCGCCAGCACCACTGCGCCGCCCTCGAGGAAACCGCTCGTCGTCTCGACACCGGCGACCCGGCCGCGCACGACCCGCAGCCCGGTCACCGCCGTGCCCGGAACGAGCCGGGCGCCCCGCTCGCGGGCGGCAGCGACCATGGCGTCGGTGGTGGCCACCGGGTCGACCGCTCCGTCGCCGGGAACGTGCACCGCCGCTGCCGGGGGCGTGCGCAGGTTCGGCTCGAGGGCGGCGATCTGCCCGGCGTCGACCCGGTGCCGCCCGGGTTCGAGGTCACCCAGCGGCGTGCGCCCGCCGAACTGCAGCGAGCCCGCCCACCGCACGTGCACGGCAGGGAGCTCGGCGGCCAGTCGCCGGTACTCCCTGGTCGCGGCGGCGTGCAGGGCGGCGCCCGGTCCGGGCGCGCGCTCCGTCGCGCCGATCCACGCGAACGACTCGCCGGTGGCACCGGCGCCCGGCAGCGTCCTGTCCACGATCGTGACGGTCGCCCCGAGCCGGGCTGCGTGGTAGCCGATCGACGCGCCGACGATCCCCGCACCCACCACGAGGACATCCGTCACTTCGCGGACGCTAGGAGGTGGGGCCGTCGGCGTCGACCGAGTTCGGCCTCCTCAGCCCGGCGTGATGACGACCTTGAGCGCCTGGTGGGCGGCGGCGTTCTTGAAGACGTCGTACGCCTCGTCGATCCGGTCGAACGTGAACGAGTGGGTGCCCATCTTCTCGGCGGGGATGCGCCCGCTCGCGACCATCGTGAGCAGGGTCGGGATGGAGACGGTGTCGACCAGGCCCATGGTCAGGGTGACGTTGCTGATCCACATCTCCTGCATCGGGAGCTCCACCGGCACCCCGTGCACGCCGACGTTGGCGATCGTCCCGCCCGGCCGCACCAGCGCGGCGGCGGTGAGCAGGGTCTCCGGGTACCCGACGGCCTCGATCGCGACGTCGACGCCGAGGCCGTCGGTGAGCGCGGTGACCTCCTCGACCGTGCCGGGGCCCGCCTCGACGGTGTCGGTGGCCCCGAACTCGAGCGCCTTCTCCAGGCGGAACTTGTTGGTGTCCACGGCGATGACCTTCGAGGCGCCCCAGAGGCCGGTCGTGAGCACGGCGGCCAGCCCGACCGCCCCCGCGCCGACGACGGCGACCGTGTGCCCGGGGCGGACGTTGCCGGCGAGCACACCGACCTCGTAGCCGGTGGGGAGCGAGTCCGCCAGGAAGATCGCCTGCTCGTCGGAGACGCCGTCGGGGACCGCGTACAGGGACGTGTCCGCGTACGGGACGCGGACGTACTCGGCCTGGGTGCCGTCGATCAGGTGCCCGAAGATCCAGCCGATCCCACCGACCGTCCGGCAGTGCGACGGCATCCCGCGCTGGCAGTACTCGCAGCGGCCGCACTTGGTGATCGCCGGCACCAGCACCCGGTCGCCGACCGAGAACCCGCGGACGGCGTCGCCGACCTCGGTGACGGTCCCCACGGCCTCATGGCCGAGGATCCGCCCGTCGGTGACGGCGGGGACGTCGCCCTGCAGGATGTGCAGGTCGGTGCCGCAGATCGTGGTGGTGTCAACCCTGACGACCACGTCGGTGGGCTCCTGCACGGCCGCGTCCGGGACGTCCTCCCAGCCTTGGCGTCCGGGCCGTGGTAGACGAGTGCCTTCATCTGGTGCCTCCGCTGGTCGCAAGTCGCGGGGGCGACGCTAGTGAGGTGGGTCACGTCCGGTTGTCTCATCCTGCGACGCGTACCGTGGCGGCATGGGCGTTCTGGGAGAGATGTTCCCCGGGCGGAAGATCCGGGACGAGTCCACCGAGGCGGGCGACGGTCAGGAGCACCTCCAGCTCGGGCCGATCGACCTGGACAACCGCACCGTTCAGGTGCAGCGCGTGGCGCCCGACGAACCGGAGCAGGACGACACCGCCCCCGCGTAGCGCGTCCGCGCGGCTTGGGAGAATCGGGGCATGACCGTCCCCACCGACCGTCGCCAGCGGGTGCTCTCCGGCATCCAGCCCACCGCGGACTCGTTCCACCTGGGCAACTACCTCGGCGCGGTCCGGCAGTGGGTGGCGATGCAGGACTCCTACGACGCCTTCTACTTCATCCCGGACCTGCACGCGATCACCGTCGAGCACGACCCGAAGACGCTCGCCGACCGCACCCGCAACGCGGTGGCGCAACTGCTCGCGCTGGGCCTCGACACCGATCGGTGCACGCTCTTCGTGCAGTCGCACGTGCCCGAGCACGCCCAGCTGGAATGGGTGCTGGGCTGCCTCACGGGTTTCGGCGAGGCGAGCCGGATGACCCAGTTCAAGGACAAGTCGGCGCGCCAGGGTGCCGACCGGGCCACGGTGGGCCTGTTCACGTACCCGGTCCTGCAGGCCGCGGACATCCTGCTCTACCAGCCGACGGCGTGCCGGTGGGCGAGGACCAGCGCCAGCACCTCGAGCTCACCCGTGATCTCGCGCAGCGGTTCAACTCCCGCTTCGGCAAGGCGTTCGTGGTGCCGGAACCGTTCATCCCCACCGGGATCGCGAAGATCCAGGACCTGCAGGACCCGTCGGCGAAGATGAGCAAGTCGGCGTCGAGCCCGGCCGGCATCGTCGAGCTGCTCGACGAGCCGAAGGTGAGCGCCAAGAAGATCCGTTCCGCGGTCACCGACGCCGAGCGGGAGATCCGCTTCGACCCGGAGGCGAAGCCGGGCATCTCCAACCTGCTCACGATCTACTCGGCGCTCACCGACCGGAAGGTCTCCGAGCTGGAGGCCGACTACGCGGGCAAGGGCTACGGCGACCTCAAGAAGGATCTCGCCGAGGTCGTCGCGCAGTTCGTCGAGCCGCTGCGGGCGCGCGTGCAGACCTACCGCGACGACCCGGCGGAGCTGGACCGGGTGCTCGCCCGCGGCGCCACCCGGGCGCGCGAGATCGCGGGGGCGACACTCGCCGCCGTTCACGAGAGGATCGGTTTCCTGCCGCCGACGTGATGGGGTGACATCGTGGCCGCACCGGAGAAGCCTTCCATGGTCGAGCGGCTGCGGGCGCGCCACGAGTGGCTCGACCACCTGGTCCGCGCGGGCGCCCGCTACACCGAGCGGCACGGGAACCACTACGCCGCGGCGATCACGTTCTTCAGCGTGCTGTCGATCGTGCCTCTGTTGATGATCGGTTTCGCCGTCGCCGGGTACGTGCTGTTCTTCAACCCCGACCTGCTCGCCGAACTACAGCAGGGCATCAGCGAGAACGTCCCGCCGGGCCTCGGCGAGATCATCAACCCCATCATCGATCAGGCGATCGCCTCCCGGACGGCGGTCGGTGTGATCGGTTTGCTCGGCGCCCTGTACTCCGGCATCGGCTGGATGTCGAACCTGCGGGAGGCCCTCTCGGAGCAATGGGCGCAGGTCTCGGTGCCGCCTGCGTTGCCGAAGCGCATGCTGTTCGATCTGCTCACGCTCGGCGGGTTGGGTCTGGCCCTGGTGGGCTCCTTCGCGATCACGGGCGTGGTGGCCGGGTTCGCCGAGACCCTGCTGCACCTCGTCGGGCTGGGCGACGAGGGGTGGGCACGGTTCCTGCTGGGGATCCTCGGGTTCCTGCTCGGGCTCCTCGCGAACTGGCTGATCTTCCTCTGGGTGATCGCTCGACTCCCACGCGAGCACGCCACGCTCCGCAGCGCCGCCAAGGCGCGGTCCTGGGTGCCGTTGGATTCGAAGTGCTCAAGATCGTGATGACCTACTACCTGGCCAGCGTGACGTCGTCGCCGAGCGGCGCAGTGTTCGGCTCGTTCCTCGGCCTGCTCGTCTTCGTGTACTTCGCGTCCCGCTTCGTCCTCTTCGTCACCGCGTGGGCCGCCACCGCGCGGGAGAACGAGCAGGAAGAGGTGCCGGTGCCCCACCCCCCCGTGCTGCACTCCGAGGTGGTGGTGCGCGGTGGCCCGTCGGGCGGAGCGGCGGCGGGGCTGCTCGGTGCGGGACTGCTGACGGGCTGGCTGGGCAGCCGCTTCCTGCGGCACCGCCGCGCCGGCCGCTCGTAGGACGGCTCAGCGGCCGCGGGAGAGCCGCATCTGCAGGCCGTCGAGGTGCCGGCCCAGCGCGTGCTCCAGCAGCCCGTCGAGATCCCGGACCGCGCGCTCCGGCAGCGCGGCGAGCATCGGGAACCGGCCCGACCGCAGCACGGCGTCCACCTCGCCCTGCAGCGTGGACCACCACTGGTCGTTGCCCTGCCCGGTCTCCCGCTCGGCCCGCAGCTCCGCCGCGGCGCTCGCCGCGAGCCCGCGGACCAGCGCGGGGAGCGTGATGGACTCCCGGGCGCGTTCGGCGGGCGTGAGCCCGAGCCCGTCGAGCGCCTTCAGCGTCCACTCGGTGTGCGCCATCGCCTCCGGGATGAGCACCGGCCGGGTGATGGAGATCAGCTCGGGCATCCACGGGTGGGTGCGGTAGACCCGCCACTGCTGGCGGCTCACCGCTTCGAGCTTCGCCCGCCAGCCCGGCGGCCCCGGCTCGGGCAGCGGGTGGGCCCGGAACACGGCACGCACCAGCATGAGCTCCAGCGCATCCCGGCCCGCCACGTGGCGGTACAGCGACATCGGGGCGGTGCCCAGCTCCGCGGCGAGCCGGCGCATCGAGACGGCGTCGAGCCCCTCGCGTCGGCGAGCGTCATCGCCGCGGCCACGATCCGGGCCGTGCTCAGCTCGTGGTCGGGCGCGCGGCGGCGGGCCGGCGCGTCGGGCGCCCGCACGACCGTGCCGGACCCGGACCGCGTGACGACGAGCCCCTCGTCCCGCAGGACGGCCAGCGCCCGGGTCGCGGTGGCCATCGCCACCCCGAAGTCGCGCACCACCTGCCGGGTGGAGGGCACGCGATCGCCGGGGCGCAGGTCGCCCGTCGCGATGCGGTGCCGGATGACGGCCGCGATCCGCACGTACGCCGGCACGCTGTCCTCCACGGCACAACCGTACTAGTGCGGTGGTAGGCGTTCTCGGGATATCCCCACCGTTCAACATCCGGGATAACCTCCGGATTCAGGAAGTGCACTACGCGACGCCGTCCTCGCTGCTCCATCACTCTTACGGTGTACGCACGACCACGACCACAGCCGACGTCCCGGTGGCGATCCAGGTGCTGACGGCGGCGTTCGCCGACGATCCGTTGGCGCGCTGGCTGCTGCCCGGCGACCGGTACGCCACGCACGCGGGTGCCGTGTTCGGCAGCGCCGCGGAGGCCTCGGCCGAGCACGGCGAGCTCGCCGTCGCCGCCGACGGGTCGGCGGCCGCCGTCTGGCTCCCGAGGCCGGCAGGCGCGCCCGTCCGGGCCGAGGAGCCGCCCCCGTTCGAGCGGCTCGGCACGTTCCTGGAGCTGACCGCCGCGCGCTGCCCGGCCGGTGCAGCGCACCTGTACCTGGTGTTCCTCGGTGTCGTGCCCGGGATGCAGGGCCGCGGGCTCGGGGGCGCGCTGCTGCGCGAGCGCCTCGCCACGGCCGACACCGAGGGCCTGCCCGCCTACCTCGAAGCGTCCTCACCCGGCAGCAAGGCGCTCTACGAGCGGCACGGGTTCCGCTCCGTCGGCGACCCGGTCCGGCTGCCCGAGGGCCCGGACATCTGGCCCATGTGGCGCGCCGCCCGTTCCTGACCACCACCGACGAGGAGTACGACATGCCCGTCATCAGCGAGATCGTCGCCGGCACCGCCGCGGACTTCATGACCGTGCGGCACGTCACCGCGGCCGGCAGCCAGGCCGACATCGGCCGGGCGCTCGCCGCCGAGGCGCAACGGACCTACGGCTGGACGCCCACGCCCGCAGATCCTGTCAAGCGCGCGCCCGGCGGGCCTGGTTCGCCCGGAACTGGCCGCAGCACCTGGAGCGCATGCGGGGGGCCGCGGAGCAGCTCGGCCTCGACCCGGACACCGACGAGGTCCACCTCGACGGCACGGGCGGGATCCCGCGTGGGTCGGCGTGCTCGGCGAGCTTCTACCCGCCCGCCGCCACCGTCGACGCCGCGCGGTGCTCGGCCGGAACTACGACTTCTTCACGGTGAGCGCCTCGGCCATGTTCGCCATGCTGGACGGCGCGCCCGCCCCCGACGAGGGCACCGAGCTGCCGATGTCGGCCCGCCCGTACGCGATCACGAGCGTCCCCGACGACGGTCCCGTGACCACCGTGCTCACGATGAACGAGCTGGACGGCGCGATGGAGGGGGTCAACGAGCACGGGCTCGGGGTCGCGCTGCTGATCGCCGATGCCGAATCGGTCTCCGCGCCCGTGGACGCGGGCCCGCAGGTGGGGCTGGCGAGCGCTCAGCTACCCCGCTTCCTGCTGGACACGTGCGCGAACGCCGCCGAGGCGCTGGAGGCGTTGTTCGCCGCCAAGCAGTACGACCTCGGCGTCCCGCTGCACTACATCATCGCCGACCGGTCGGGGGACGCATTCGTGTGGGAGCGCGGGCCGGGTGGGGACGAGCGCGCCGTCCGGGTCGACAGCGGCGCGCTCTGCGTGACCAACCACCTCCTGCACCGCCACCCCGACCCGGCCGACCTCCCGGCCGACAACGCGGAGACGATGCTGAGCTACCGGCGCTACCGCACGCTCGCCGAGCGCGGTGCGGGCGCAGACCTCTCCGCCGACGCCATGCGGGACACGCTCGATGCCGTGGGCTTCGACGGTCGCACGGACCACGGCTACCCGGTCCGGACGCTCTGGCGCTCGGTCATGGACCTCCAGCGGTGCACGATGGCCACCCGGTTCTACCTCGGCGACGCCGACGACGGATCGGCGCGGTGCAGCCCGGAGCTCGAGTTCATCGCGCCCGCCCGGCAACGCGCCTGAGGCACGTCTCGGTACGGCGAGTCTTGCGCGGGGTTCGTCAGTGGCGGCGGCGTAGCGCGAGTCCGCCGATGATCATCCCGGTCACGGCGACGACCCCGAGCCCGATCGGGAGGATCAGGGGTGCCGCCGGGAGGGCGAAGGTGGTGGTGGCGGTGTCGGCCGCCTCGACGGGCGGCTCCGGTGCGGGCGGCGGCGGTGCCTCCTCCACCAGCTGCCCGACGGCGGGGGTCGTGGCCGGAAGCTCGAACCCCCAGCTGAGCAGCTGGGCGCCCTGCCTCCACATCGGGACGGGGGTCTGCTCGCCGCGCATCAGCGCCACCACCAGCCGGCGCCCGTTGCGTTCCGCGGCACCGACGAGCGTGTGCCGGGCGGCCTCGGTGAAGCCGGTCTTCCCGCCGATCGTGCCTTCGTAGCGGGCGAGCAGCTTGCTGCTGTTGTAGAGCACGAACCCGGGGTGCTCGGCGTAGCCGGGGAACGGGATCGAGCCCAGGCGGGTGGTCTCGGCGAACAGCGGTTCGCGCATCGCCGCCCGGAACAGCAGGGCGAGGTCGTACGCGGAGGAGGCCATGCCCGGTCCGTCGAGGCCGGACGGGGTGGCGGGTCGCGTGTCGAGGGCGCCGAGCCGGTGGGCGACGTCGGTCATCGCCGCGAGCGTGCGGTCCTCCCCGCCCATGGCGCGGGACAGCGCATTGGCGGTGTCGTTGCCGGAGTTGAGCAGCAGGCCTGCGAGCAGCTGGCGCACGGTGTACTGCCCACCGGGGCCGATGCCGGCCTTGCTGCCGTCGATGGACTGGTCCTCGACGGTGCCGGCGACCACCTGGTCCGGGTCGAGCGATCGCACGGCGGTGAGCGCGGTGAGCACCTTGAGCGTGGACGCGGGGCGGTGCCGGGCGTGTGGGGCGCGTGCGGCGAGCACGGCGCCGGTGTCGAGGTCGGCGAGCACCCACGACTCGGCGGTGAGGTCGGGGGCGCCGTCCGGGCCGATCCGGCCGCAGGCCCCCATCTTCGGCCCGCCGACAGGTGCGGCGGGCCAGGCGAGCGGGGCGGGCGCCGGGTCGGCTTCCTCCTCCTCGATGGTCGGGCCGGGCGGGGTCTGCTGACCCGAGCACCCCGCCGTCACACTCGCCACCGGCGCAGCCGCGACTGTCGCGGGCGGCCACGCCAGTGCGAGCACCAGCGCCACCACCGTGACCCATCGCACGCCATCGACTGTAGATCGGTCCTGCCCGAGCGTGTCGACAGCTGACAGCGATGATCATCCATTCGGGGACGATGCCGACCGGTCACGCTCCGGAGTCGACGATTCGGTCACGCCCCGAGGGCGATCATGTGAACAGCCGGAGGTCTCGGATACGGTTCCCCACCGTCGTCCCGCCGGATCAGGAGAGGTCTCCCTTGCGGATCAGTCGAGGATTCGTGCTGGCAGCAGCAGTGCTGACCAGCGCGCTGGTGGTGACGGGCTGCGCGCGCGACACCGGTACGCAGCAGGGCGGTGGTGGTGGGGCCGCCACCGAGTGCACCCGCAACTCCCCGCCGGCCGCGGCGGGTGGGGCTGCCACCCCGGCGCCGATCGCCCCCAACGCCGATGCGAGTGCGCTGAAGGTCGGCCTGGCCTACGACATCGGCGGTCGCGGCGACCTGTCGTTCAACGACTCCGCCGCCGCCGGGCTCGAGAAGGCGATCAGCGACCTGGGCCTGCAGCAGGCCAACACCCGCGAGCTCGCCGCGGCCGAGAACGAGAGCGAGGACGCGGCGGCCACCCGCCTGCGCCAGCTCGTCGCCGACGGCTTCAACCCGATCATCGCGGTCGGCTTCAAGTACGCGACGGCCCTGCAGACCGTCGCCGCCGAGAACCCGAACGTGCAGTTCGCGATCGTCGACGATGCCACGGTCGAGCTGCCGAACGTCACCCCGCTCGTCTTCGCCGAGGAGCAGGGCTCGTTCCTCGTGGGCGCCGCTGCGGCGTTGAAGACGACGTCCTGCCAGATCGGCTTCGTGGGTGGCGTCGACGTGCCGCTGATCCACAAGTTCGAGGCGGGCTACGTGGCCGGCGCCAAGGCGGTGGCGCCGAGCATCGAGGTCGACGTCGACTACATCAGCCCAGCCGGTGACTTCTCGGGCTTCAACGACTCCGCCCGGGGCACCGAGGTGGCGCGCGGCCAGCTCGACGGCGGCGCCGACATCGTCTACCAGGCCGCGGGCGCCTCCGGGCAGGGCGTGTTCGAGGCCGTCAACGCGGCGAACGCGCCGGATGCGCCGAAGTTCGCGATCGGCGTCGACTCCGACCAGTACAACACCGTCGCACCGCCGGTCAACGAGGTGATCATGACCTCGATGCTCAAGCGGGTCGACGTCGCCGTGTTCAACTACATCAACGCGGTGGCGGCGGGCGACACGAGCGTGCTGCCGGAGGCGTTCGACCTCTCCGTCGACGGCGTGGGGTACTCCACATCCGGCGGCAAGATCGACGACATCACGGAGCAGCTGGACGCCTACAAGGCCGCCATCATCAGCGGCTCGATCCAGGTGCCCAGCGAGCGGCAGTAACGCGCGAGAGATCGCGCCTGGGGCATCATCGGGGGCCGGGTCCACACGGATCCCGGCCCCCGTGCCGTCTCCCCCGCGACGATCCCCGGAAGGCTGGAGGGAATGGCTGTAGCCGACACCGCGCCACCGCACGGGGAGCGCGTGCCCCCTGCCGTCGAGCTGGCGGGGATCACCAAGCGCTTCCCCGGCGTCGTCGCCAACAGCGACATCTCACTGCAGGTGCGCCGCGGCGAGGTGCACGCCCTGTGCGGGGAGAACGCGCGGGCAAATCCACGCTGATGAAGATCCTCTACGGGATGCAGCAACCCGACGAGGGCACCATCTCCGTGGACGGCGAGCTGGTGAGCTTCAGGTCGCCCGCCGACGCGATCAGAGCCGGGATCGGGATGGTGCACCAGCACTTCATGCTGGCCGACAACCTGACCGTCGCGGAGAACATCCTGCTCGGTGCGGAGGCGCTGCACGGCATGGGTACCGCGGCCCGGCAGCGCATCGCGGAGCTCGAGGGCACGGTCGGCCTGCAGGTCGGGCCGGATGTGCTCGTCGAGCGCCTCGGGGTGGCCGACCGGCAGCGGGTGGAGATCCTCAAGGTGCTCTACCGCGGTGCGCGCACGGTGATCCTGGACGAGCCGACGGCCGTGCTGGTGCCCCAGGAGGTCGACGAGCTCTTCGCCACGCTGCGCAGGATGCGGGCGGAGGGGTTCACGTTCGTCTTCATCTCCCACAAGCTCGACGAGGTGCGGGCCATCGCCGACACGGTCACCGTCATCCGGCGCGGCGCCTGCGTCGGCAGCGCCGACCCGAAGACGGTGACGAGCCGCCAGCTCGCGGAGATGATGGTCGGTAGCGAGCTGCCGAGCCCGGAGACGCGCGAGTCCACCGTCACCGATCGCGAGGTGCTGCGCCTGACCGGGATCCGGCTCGACGCGGAAGGCGGCGGCCGCCCGGTCCTCGACGGCGTGGACCTGGTCGTGCGCGCGGGCGAGGTGCTCGGGATCGCCGGTGTGGAGGGCAACGGGCAGACCGAGCTCGTCGAGACGATCATGGGGATGCAACGGGCGAGCGGGGGCACCGTGGTGCTCTCCGGTACGGACATCACCCGCTCCCACACACTGCGGCGCCGCGAGGCCGGCATCGGCTACGTGCCGGAGGACCGCACCCGCCACGGGCTGCTGGCCACCCAGCCGCTGTGGGCCAACCGGATCCTCGGCCACCAGACCCGCAAGCCGGTCTCAGCCGGTGGGTTCCTCGGCGTGCTCGACCGGGCGGCGGCCCGCCGCGACACCGAGCGGATCGTCGAGGAGTTCGACGTGCGCACACCGGGCGTCGACGTGCCGGCGGCGGCGCTCTCCGGTGGCAACCAGCAGAAGCTGGTGGTCGGCCGGGAGCTCTCCGGCGACCCGGTGCTGCTCATCGCCGCACACCCGACCCGCGGGGTGGACGTCGGCGCGCAGGCCGGGATCTGGGACGTGCTGCGGCGCGCCCGCGCCGACGGCCTCGCGGTGCTGCTGGTGAGCGCCGACCTGGACGAGCTGATCGGGCTGTCCGACACGATCAAGGTGATGCTGCGGGGGCGACTGGTCGCCGACGCCGACCCGGCCACCGTCACACCCGAGGAGCTGGGGGCCGCGATGACCGGCGCAGATGCGGAGGGCGCGGCGTGACGCACCTCCGGACGGTCCTGCTGCCGCCCGTGCTGGCGATCGTCTTCGCCGCACTGTTGTGCGCGGTGGCGCTGCTGATCAGCGGTGACTCGCCGATCACCGCCCTGACGGTGATGGTCACGCAGGTCGGTGAGGGCACCACCGCCGTCGACATCGTCAACAGCGCGGCGATCTACTACATCGCGGGCCTCGCCGTGGCGATCGGCTTCCAGATGAAGCTGTTCAACATCGGCATCGAGGGCCAGTTCCGGCTCGCGGCATGCGTGGCCGCGATCGTCGGCGGCGCGCTCGCGCTCCCGCCGGTGGTGCACACGCTGGTGATCATCCTGGTCGGCGCGGCGGTGGGTGCGCTCTGGGCGTCGGTCCCCGCGCTGCTCAAGGCGTACCGCGGCGTGCACGAGGTCATCTCGTCGATCATGATGAACTTCATCGCGACCGGCTTGATCGCCTACCTGATCAGCACCGACTCGTTCGGCGTGCTGCAGGGCAACAACATCTCCACCGACCCGATCGAGCCCACCGGGCACTTCGCCGGCATCTCCTTCGGGGCGAGCGGCACGATCTTCGGGTTCGTGTTCGTCGCTGCCGCACTCGGGCTGGCCTACGGGTTCATGCTCAACCGCACGCGCTTCGGGTTCGAGCTGAAGGCATCGGGCGAGTCGCCCACCGCGGCGGCGGCGGGCGGGGTGGACGCGCGCCGGATGGTGATCGTCGCGCTCCTGCTCTCCGGTGCGATGGCCGGCCTCGTCGGCCTGCCCGAGCTGCTCGGCCGCGACTACGCCTACACGCTCACCTCGCCGCAGGGGTACGGGTTCACCGGGATCGCGGTGGCTCTGCTCGGGCGCAACCACCCCGTCGGTGTCGCGCTCGGCGCGCTGCTGTGGGCGTTCCTGGACAAGTCGGCGCTGGCACTGGACAACGTCGGAGTACCGCGCGAGATCGTGCTGATCATGCAGGGATCGGTGGTGCTCTCCGTGATCGTCGCCTACGAGATCGTCCGCCGCTACGAGCTCGCGGCGGAGCAGCGACGCGTCGCCGCGCAGCTGCGCGCCGCGGCGTCCGCGCCGGCGGAGGTGGCGTCATGACCGCCGTCGACACCGCGCCTGTCGCCCCCACCTCGCGCAACGGGCGGCGGATGCCCGGGTGGGCGCGCGCCGCGCTCGTCGTCGCGATCGGTGTGGGCGTCCTGGCGATCACCACCACGCTCACCGGCCAGTACCAGTTGACCTCCAGCGGCACCACCCAGGCCGCCGTCCGGCTCCTGCTGCCGATCCTGTTCGCCGCGCTCGGTGGGCTCTGGTCGGAGCGCTCGGGGATCATCAACATCGGGCTCGAGGGCATGATGATCCTCGGCACCTGGGGAGCCGCGTGGGCAGGCTTCTACTGGGGTCCGTGGGCGGCGGTGATCGGCGGGCTCGTGTTCGGTGCGCTCGGCGGCCTGTTGCACGCGGTCGCCACCGTGACGTTCGGCGTCAACCACATCGTGTCCGGCGTCGCGATCACGCTGCTCGGCATGGGGATCACGCAGTACCTCTCCTCGCTGATCTTCGTTCCGCTCTCGCAGAACCCGCGGCAGTCACCGCGCATCGAGGGCTTCGAGACGTTCTCCATCCAGCCGCTGGCCGACGGGCTCGCCGCCCTGGAGGGGCAGCAACGCGTGCTGCTGTCCGACGCGGCGGGGCTGCTCGGCGGCCTGGTCTCCGGCCTCACCCCGCTCGTCGTGATCGGGTTCCTCCTCGTGCCGCTGAGCTACTTCGTGCTGTGGCGCACCCGGTTCGGGCTGCGGCTGCGCTCCTGCGGCGAGAACCCGGTGGCCGCCGAGTCGCTCGGCGTGCAGGTGTTCACCTACAAGTACCTCGCGGTGATCATCTCGGGTGCGCTCGCCGGCCTCGGCGGGGCGGCGCTGACGCTCAACCCGGGCCAGCTCGGATACCTCGAAGGGCAGACCGGTGGCCGCGGCTACATCGGCCTGGCCGCGATGATCTTCGGCAACTGGCGGCCGGGCGGCCTGCTCGCGGGCTCGGCCCTCTTCGGGTACGTCGACGGCGTGCAGCTGCGCGCGGGCGGCGAGGCGGTGCACGCGCTGCTCTACGCCACCACGATCCTCGCGGTGATCCTGGCGGTGTTCTGGGCGGCACGGCGGAACTGGCGTTCGGCCGCCGTCGCGCTGGGGGCGGGCGTGGTGGTCTACGCCGTGTACTGGGCGATCCCCGAGGTGCCGCGCGAGTTCGCCTCCTACGCGCCGCAGCTGGTGACGCTGCTCGTGCTCGCGGTGGCGTCCCAGCACCTGCGACCCCCGGCCGCGATCGGCCTCGAGTACCGGCGAGGTGAAGGTGACTGAACCCGATTGGCCGGGCCTGCGCGACGCGGCGGTCACGGCCGCCGGGTCGGCCTACGCGCCGTACTCCCGGCTGCACGTCGGCGCTGCCGCCCTGTGCGACGACGGGCGCGTCGTCACCGGGTGCAACGTCGAGAACGCCTCCTACGGCCTCGGGATGTGCGCCGAGTGCACGATGGCCGGGCAGCTGCGCCTCACCGGCGGCGGCCGCTTCCTCGCCGTCGCCTGCCGCTCCGGCACCGGCGAGCTGCTGATGCCGTGCGGCCGCTGCCGCCAGGTGCTCTACGAGTTCGGCGGCCCCGACTGCCTCCTGGACACCCCGCGGGCATCCTCCCGCTGAGCGATGTCCTCCCGGACGCGTTCGGCCCCGAGGATCTTCCCGCCTGACGTACTAACGGCACCCTGGTCCGACAGAGCGGTACGGAAGTGCCGCTCGTCCACATAGGTTGGGGCCATGCACGCTGTCGAGGTGATCCACAACAAGCGGGACGGAGCGCGACTCACCGACTCGCAGATCGACTGGGTCGTCGCGGCCTACACCCGTGGCGAGGTCGCCGACGAGCAGATGGCGGCGCTGGCCATGGCGATCCTGCTCAACGGGATGGACGCGGGCGAGATCGCCCACTGGACCCAGGCCATGATCGACTCCGGTGAGGTGCTCTCCTTCGGTGACGTCGGACGTCCGCTGGTCGACAAGCACTCCACCGGCGGCGTCGGCGACAAGATCACGCTGCCGCTCGCACCGCTCGTGGCCGCCTGCGGTGCCGCGGTGCCGCAGCTGTCCGGGCGCGGGCTCGGCCACACCGGCGGCACGCTGGACAAGCTGGAGTCGATCCCCGGCTGGCGGGCGTCACTCTCGGATGAGGAGATCGCGGCGCAGCTCGCGGACGTCGGCGCGGTGATCTGCGCGACGACCCCGACCCTGGCCCCGGCCGACCGCAAGCTGTACGCGCTGCGCGACGTCACGGGCACGGTCGAGTCGATCCCGCTGATCGCCAGCTCGATCATGAGCAAGAAGATCGCCGAGGGCACCGGCGGCCTCGTGCTCGACGTGAAGTTCGGGTCCGGCGCGTTCATGAAGACGCCCGAGCGGGCGCGTCAGCTCGCCGAGACGATGGTCGCGATCGGGACGGCGCACGGCCTCGCCACCACGGCCCTGTTGACCGACATGTCCGTTCCGCTCGGCCGCGCGGTGGGCAACGCGCTGGAGGTGGCCGAGTCCGTCGAGGTGCTGCGCGGCGGCGGCCCGTCCGACGTCGTCGAGCTGACGGTGGCGCTGGCCCGGGAGATGCTCGCGCTCGCCGGCATCACCGACGCGACCCGGCGCAGGTGCTCGCCTCCGGCAAGGCGTACGAGGTGTGGGAGCGGATGATCGCCGCGCAGGGCGGCGACCCGGGCGCGCCCCTGCCCACCGCCTCCCACGTCGAGGAACTGGTGGCCGACCGGTCAGGGGTGCTGTCCCGGCTGGACGCCTACGCCGTCGGGGTGGCGGCCTGGCGGCTCGGGGCAGGCCGGGCCCGCAAGGAGGACGCGGTGCAGGCCGCCGCGGGGATCCGGCTACTGGCGGACGTCGGCGACGAGGTCGAGGCCGGACAACCGTTGCTGGAGCTGCGCACCGACACCCCCGCCACCGTCCCCGGAGCCCGCGAGGCGCTGAACGGCAACGTGCTGGTCTCCGACGAGCCGACGACCCGCCCGCCCCTGCTGACGGGCACGATCCGCGCCTGACGACGCACCGAGCCCGCGCTCAGATGCATCGAGCCCGCGACTCGCGTGCATCGAGACCGCGACTCGCGGGGGTTGGGCTCAACTCACCCGCGAGTCGCGCTGTGAGTGCGCGCGAGTCGCGGGCTGAGTGCGCGCGAGTCGCGGGCTCGGAGGCTCAGACGTCGGGGTCGTCGGTGACCGTGTCGTGGGCGGACGCGCCGTTGGGGCTCTTCACCGTGACCTTGCTGCGGTTGCGGCGCGGGGTCTGGCGGGGCGGGGGCGGCGGCATCTGGTGCACCGACGGGCCGCGGCCGAGGATGAGCTCGGCGAACGTGGCCATGGCCTCGTCCAGCTGGCCCGCGTTGCGCCGCTCCGACTCGGAGTTGGCGCGCTCCACGAGCGATCGCAGGGCCGTGGTGTCGGGCCGGTCGACGAGCGCGGCATCGAGCTTGGCGAGCCGCTCGTCGAGCGTTCCGCCGAGGTGGCCGAGCCGCCCGGAGACGCCCTCCTCGATGGCGTCGAGGCGCGCTGCGAGGTTCTCGAGGCGCTTCTCGAGGCCGGTGAGCGGCTCCGTCGGGTCGACGGCGGGGCGGGCGGCCAGGTCCTCCAGCCTGCGGTGCAGGCCGATGCTGGTGTCGCCGAGGAGGTTGCGCAGGCCCTCGCCGGACTCGTCGACCGAGCGCAGTGCGTTGTCGAGCTGCTCGCGGACGGTGCGCTCGATCCCGTCGACCCGCTCCTTGATCGGCGCGCCCACCGACGACGGCATCGCGTCGAGGCGCATCTCGTGCCGGTCGAGGCGGTTGTCGAGGTCGTCGAGCCGCTTGTGCAGGCCGCCGAGCCGGTCGTCCAGCCCGTCCATCCGCCCGGAGACGCCCTCCAGACGGCCCGCCATGCCGTCGAGGCGCCCGTCGAGCTGCGCGATGGGCTTCGCCAGCTTGTCCGGCATCGCCTCCACCGCCCGCAGCACGCTCGCGATGGACGCGTCCTGCGCGTCGAGCTTGGCGACCGTCTCGTCGAGGCGCTCCGCGAGGACGCTGACCTCGGTGCGGTCGGGGAGCTCGGTGAGGCGCTTGCGCACGGTGCCGAGAGCGTCCAGGGCCGCGAGCCGAGCGTGGATCTCGTCGAGCGAGTCGAAGATCTGCTGCTGCTCGCTGTCGCGGATCTCCGCGGCGCGCATCAGCATGCCGCGCATGCGGTCGAACGAGAGGGTGGAGTCATTGCTCATGGCGGCGGGGGAGCTTCCTCTGAGCCGGACATCGGGTGGTGCCCATTGAGGGTAGCGACCACGCTGCGTCACCCGTCCGCGGCTCCCCGTTCGGAGGTGTCATAGCCCGATCGGAGCAGCTCATTGCGCCCGAGAGCCCTGAGGTGGGTCCGTGTTCTAGCGTTGGCCGGGTGCCCGCGCCGCTCACCGTCGACACCATTCGCGACGCCCCCAAGGTGCTCCTGCACGATCACCTCGACGGCGGGCTGCGGCCCGCCACCGTGATCGAGCTGGCAGACGCCATGGGGTATCGCGACCTGCCCAGCACGGACGCCGGCGAGCTCGGCGGGTGGTTCCTCGCCGCGGCGCACTCCGGGTCGCTGGTGCGCTACCTGGAGACCTTCGGGCACACGGTCGCCGTGATGCAGACCCAGGATGCGCTGATCCGCGTGGCGGCCGAGTGCGCGCAGGACCTCGCGGCCGACGGTGTCGTGTACGCGGAGGTGCGTTTCGCCCCCGAGCTGCACGTCGAGGCCGGTCTCGAGCTGGACGCTGTGGTGGAGGCGGTGCTGGAGGGCTTCCGGGTGGGTGCGGCGCGCGCGGCAGAGCGGGGCAGGCGGATCCGGGTCGGCTGCCTGCTCACCGCCATGCGGCACGCGGCGCGCTCGCGTGAGATCGCGGAGCTGGCGGTGCGCTACCGCGACCTGGGCGTGGTCGGGTTCGACATCGCGGGCGCCGAGGCCGGGTTCCCACCCACGCGGCACCTGGACGCCTTCGAGTACGTCCGCCAGCAGAACGCCCACTTCACGATCCACGCGGGCGAGGCGTTCGGCCTGCCGTCGATCTGGGAGGCGCTGCAGTGGTGCGGTGCCGACCGGCTGGGGCACGGGGTGCGCATCGTCGACGACATCACGCTGGGTGCCGACGGCCGCCCCAGGCTGGGCCTGCTCGCCGCGTACGTGCGGGACAAGCGGATCCCGCTGGAGATGTGCCCGACGTCGAACGTGCACACCGGCGCCGCGAAATCTCTCGCAGATCACCCGATCGGGTTGCTCACGCAGCTGCGGTTCCGGGTCACCGTCAACACCGACAACCGGCTGATGTCGGACGTGTCGATGACCAGTGAGCTGACCGCTCTCACCGACACCTTCGGCTACGGCTGGTCCGATCTGCAGTGGTTCACCGTCAACGCGATGAAGTCGGCCTTCATCGGCTTCGACGAGCGGCTCGCGCTGATCAACGAGGTGATCAAGCCCGGCTACGCCGCACTCATGGCCTAGTGTCCTGAGTCGTTAATCCGGGCGCAGTAGCGGGCGATGCTGTCGAGGATCTGGTCGGCGGTCTTGGTCCAGACGTAGGGGCGGGGGTTGTCGTTCCAGGTT
>MKJV01000094.1 GCA_001942185.1 Pseudonocardia sp. CNS-004 | reverse complement strand
GGTAGGTCAACGTGCCCGACTTCGACACCAGCCCGATCGGGCCCGCACCCGCGATGTCGGCCGGGATGATCCCCGCGTTGGACTTGCCGGGGGAGATGATCCCGGGGCAGTTCGGACCGATGATCCGCGTCGTGTTCCCCTTGGCGCTCGCGTGCGCCCACACCCGGGCGGCGTCGTGCACGGGGATGCCCTCGGTGATCACGACGGCGAGCCCGATGCCCGCGTCGATCGCTTCGACGGCGGCGTCGCCCGCGAAGCGCGGCGGCACGAACAGGACGCTGACGTCGGCGCCGGTCTCGGCCATCGCCTCCGCGACCGTGCCGAACACGGTCAGGTCCGTGCCGCCGATGGTGACGGTGGTGCCTGCCTTGCGGGCGTTGACGCCGCCGACGATGTTCGTGCCGGCCGCCAGCATCTTGGCCGTGTGCTTGGTGGCCTCGCTCCCGGTGATCCCCTGGACGATGACCTTGCTGCCCTCATTGAGGAAGATCGACATCTCTCAGCCTCCCGCCGCCAGCAGGGCGGCGCGGTCCGCCGCCTCGTCCATGGTCGTGACCTGGGTGACGAGGGGGTGGTTCGCCTCGTCGAGGATCCGGCGGCCCTCCAGCACGTTGTTGCCGTCCAACCGCACCACCAACGGCTTCGTGGCCGCGGCCCCCAGGATCTTCAGCGCTTCGACGATCCCGTTCGCGACCGCGTCACACGCGGTGATCCCACCGAAGACGTTCACGAACACGCTCTTCACGTCCGGGTCGCCCAGGATCACGTCCAGCCCGGCGGCCATCACCTCGGCCGACGCCCCACCGCCGATGTCCAGGAAGTTCGCCGGCTTCACGCCGCCGTGCCCCTCACCCGCGTACGCGACCACGTCCAGCGTGGACATCACGAGCCCCGCACCGTTGCCGATGATCCCGACCTCACCGTCGAGCTTGACGTAGTTGAGGTCCTTCGCCTTCGCCTTGGCCTCGAGCGGGTCCTCGGTGCGCTGGTCCACCAGGTCGGCGTGGCCCGGGTGCCGGAAGGCGGCATTGTCGTCGAGGGTGACCTTGCCGTCGAGTGCGACGATCTCGCCCTGGCCCGTCCGGACCAGGGGGTTGACCTCGACGAGTGTGGCGTCCTCCGCCACGAACGCGTCCCACAGGCTGGTGATCGCCTTGGCCGCCTCGCCCGCGACCGCGGTCGGCAGCACGGCGGCGATCCGGGCCGCGGTGTCGGCGTCGACGCCGCGCAGCGGGTCGATCGGCACCTTGAGGAGCGCCTCGGGCCGCTCGGCGGCGAGCTGTTCGATCTCGACCCCGCCCTCTGCCGAGCACATCGCGAGGAACGTGCGGTTCGAACGGTCCAGCAGGAACGAGAGGTAGTACTCCTCGGCGATGTCGCTGGCCTCGGTGACCAGCACGCGGTGCACCGTGTGGCCCTTGATGTCCATGCCGAGGATCGCGGCGGCCTTCTCCTGCGCCTCCTCGGGTGTGCGGGCCAGCTGCACGCCGCCGGCCTTGCCTCGTCCACCGGTCTTCACCTGGGCCTTCACCACGACCGCCGCGTCGAGCTCACGCGCTCGGTCGGCGGCCTCGGCTGCGGTGTCGGCCACCGCGCCGCGGGGGACGGGTACGCCGTGCGCGGCGAAGACGTCCCTGGCCTGGTGCTCGTAGAGGTCCACAGTGCGGGTCTCCCGTCTGCTCGAGCAATGACGGTCGACTGTATGCAGTATGGAGAAAGTTGTCCAGAACTCTTGTGCGCTGGGTCACTCCTGTCGCAAACTCGGCATACAGTATGGAGGGAGTCGACATGGAGATGCCGGACTCGGACGCGTCCGGGAGATCCGCGACAACCACGGGCGCCGCTACCGCGTGGGCGAGTCCCCGAGGGACCTCATCGGACGCCCGCGATCCAGCGTGCTGTGGAAGGCCTGGGTGCCGATGGCGGCGGTCGGGGTGCTCCAGTACGGCTACGGGGCGGCGGTACCCGCGCTCATGGAGCGCAACGGATGGGGCCTCGTCGGCGCGATCTGGCTGCTGGCCGGGTTCACCGTGATGCAGGCGGGCGTCGGGCTGCCGACGGCGTACCTGCGCGAGCGCCACCGCATCGGACCCCGGCCCGTGATGGCGGCCGGCGCGGCACTCTCCGCGCTCGGGCTCGTGGCGCTCGGGCACAGCACCGATCTGACGGGCGCGCTGCTCGGATACGCGCTGCTCGGGGGCACCGGCGCCGGTCTCGTCTACGCGGCGTGCACGTCCACCGTCGCGAAGTGGTACCCGGAGCGGATGGGCCGGCGGGTCAGCGTCGTGACGGGCGCCTTCGCCTACGGTTCGGTGCCGTTCATCGTGGCCGCTGTGATCGGCCTCGACGCGGGCAACCTCACGGCGGTTCTCGACATCGCCGCGGTCGTGCTGTTCCTGCTCGTGGCCGGACCCGGCCTGTTCTTCCGCGACCCGCCGCAGCGGTGGTGGCCCGCCGATGTCGACCCGCGGGCGTGGGCGCTGCGCAACCCGGCGCGCCGGATGAACCCGCCCGCCATCCGCGAGTTCTCACCCGCGCAGGCGATGCAGACCCGGGTGCTGCCGGTGATGTGCCTGATCCTGCTCGGCGCCGGGGCGGTCTCGCTGTTCAACGCGGCGTTCCTCGTGGTCTACGCAGGTGGCGTCGCGACGACCGCGGGGGCCGTGGCGCTCGCGGCCGGTCTCTTCGCCGGCGTCAACGGGGCGGGCCGGGCGCTGTCGGTGGGCATCTCCGACCGGTTGGGCCGCTGTCCCACGCTGAGCGCCGTGCTCTCGGTGCAGGGGGTGGCGCAGCTGCTGTTCGCGCTGTCGGCCGTCACCGGCTCGACCGGCACGCTCGTCGTGGCCGCCGCGCTGGCAGGCCTCGGCGGGGGCGGCTTCTACCCGATCTTCGCCAGCCTGGCCCGGGAGTACTTCGGCGAGCAGAGCGCGCTCGAGGTGCACGGCCTGGTCTACAGCGCCAAGGCCGCCGGTGGGGTGCTCGGGATCGGGCTCGCGGTGCTCGCGGTCACGAGCTGGGGCTGGGCCGTGACGTTCACGGGGGCCGCCGTGGTGTCGCTCGTGGCAGCCAGGGCCACCGGTGCGTTGCAGCGTCCCGGCCTGCCACGCACCCTGCCGATGCCCCGGGTCCCGGAGCAGTCGTCGCGGTATGCGGTCTGAACGTGCCAGTGGCCGCCCTTCGCAGGGCGGCCACTGGCACGTCCGGGCGGTCAGGCCCGGGTGAACGGACGGTCGTCGGTGGCCGAACGCGTCCTGAGCGGCGTGGCCTCGGCGCCGCGGGCCCGCTGGGCCCGCATCGCGGCGTCCAGTCCGAGGCCGATGCTGCGGCCGTCGGCGGAAGCGCCGCGCGGGAGGTCCGCCAGGGACCGGATGAAGTTGCGCAGCGTACGCATGCTTGTCACCTCCGTGATCTGGGTTCCCCGTCCGCGAGCCGGCATGCGGGATCGGCCGCGGTGGCGTCGTGATGTTCGACGCATGGGGACGGTCGGCGCTCGGCATTGCGCGCCGGGATGGTCGTGCGTGACCCGCCGGTCAGGCGGGGTGTGGGTGTCGACGTCGACACCGACGTGCGCCGGGCCTGCGGTGGCCCGGGCCGGTCAGTGGACGCGGCCCCGCAGTGCGGGGGTGGCGTCGTCCGCGTCGTCGCGGTGTTCCAGGTACGAGCGACGGGTGTGCTCGGTGTGGGCGGCCATGACCTCGGCGGCACGGGCGTCGTCGCCCGCCGCGATCGCGTCGATCAGCGCCGCGTGCTCGATCCAGGACTGCTCGCCGCGGTGGCGGGCCACCGGGGTGTAGTACCAGCGGACCCGGCGGTCGACCTGCGCCGCCAGCTCCACGAGCACGTCGTTGCCGGACATCGTCATCACGGCCTTGTGCAGCTCCGCGTTGAGCTCCACCATCGTGGCCACGTCCTCGGCGGCGAGGGCCTGGTGGCCGCGGTCGCACAGCTCGCGCAGCTGGGCGATGCCTTCCGCGGTGGCCCGGGTGGCGGCGAGCCGCGCCGACTCCGTCTCCAGCAGGCTGCGGACGGCGAGCAGCTGGTCGGCCTCCTCGACGGTGGGCGTGTGGACGAACGCGCCGAGCCCCGGCCGCAGGTCCACCCACCCGTCGTTCTTCAGCCACTGCAGCGCTTCGCGCACCGGCTGCCGGGATACGCCCAGCATCATGGCCAGCTCGCTCTCCACGAGGTGCTGGCCCGGCTCGAGGCTCCGGCTGACGATCATGTCCAGGATCGCGGTGTAGACACTTTCGCGAAGCGGCACCGGTCGGGCGATCCGCCGGCTGCCGGCCTCGCTGGGCGTCTCTGACAAAGCCATCGCGTACTCCTGGACCTCCGGTCGACTGCTTACAGCATACAAAGTGCTGAGCATGTCTGAGAGGTTCCGAGCCCGTGAACATGCTCACTCGGGGAGAACGGGCAGTTCACCACCGTAAGGGGGAGGGCATCCTGTTGCGGTGGCCGAAGCAGATCTGCCGGTGCGGCGCGCCGTCGTGCTGCCCGGCCGCGAGCTGCACTGGCGGTTCTCCCGCGCGTCCGGGCCCGGCGGGCAGGGAGTGAACACCACCGACTCGCGCGTCGAGCTCTTCTTCGACCTCGCGCGCTCCCCGTCGGTGCCCGAGCCGCTGCGGGAGCGCGCCGTGCGCAGGCTCGAAGGGCGCCTCGTCGACGGCGTGCTCACCATCGTCGCCGCCGAGCACCGCAGCCAGCTCCGCAACCGCGAAGCCGCCCGCGAGCGGCTCGCCGCCACGCTGCGCGACGCGATGCGCCCCGACCCCGCGGCGCGCAGACCCACGCGCCCCACCCGTGGCTCCGTGCGCAGGCGCCTGGACGCGAAGTCGCGGCGCTCGGCGCTGAAACGGCTGCGCGGCCGGCCCGACGACTGACGGCGCGCGCGAAGGGTTGTGACGATCACACCCGGCCCACGCCGCAACCGTTCGGGTTAGGGTCTGCGCGGGGTGTGCCGGGAAGTCTGGTCGGCGACGTCGTTGTCATGCCTGGATCCGGAGCCGCCCGTGTCGAACCGTCGCCCCGCCGCCGCCCTCAGCGAGTTCGCTCGCTTCCTGCGCACCGAGACCGTCGGTGGGATGGTGCTGCTCGGGGCCACGGCCGTCGCACTGCTGTGGGCCAACTCGCCGTGGTCGCCCGCATACCAGGCGATGCGGGATCTCGTGGTGGGGCCCGCCGCCCTGCACCTCGACCTGACGCTCGCGCACTGGGCGACCGACGGGCTGCTGGCCGTGTTCTTCTTCGTGGTCGGTCTCGAGCTGAAACGCGAGCTGGTGATCGGCGAGCTGTCGACGAAGAGCCAGGCCATGCTCCCGGTGGCGGCCGCGCTCGGCGGGATGATCGTGCCGGCCCTGCTCGCCCTCTTCGTGGGCTGGGGTTCGCCCGGGATGGACCAGGCGTGGGCGATCCCGGTCGCCACCGACATCGCGTTCGCCCTCGGGGTGCTGGCGGTCGCCGGGTCGACCCTGCCGGTGACCGCGCGGGTGTTCCTGCTCGGGCTCGCGGTCGCCGACGACCTCGGCGGGATCATCGTGATCGCCGTGCTGTTCAGCAGCGGCCTCGACGTGCTCTGGATCGGCGCCGTCGTGCTCGCGGGCGCCCTGTACTGGTGGCTGCAGCGCAAGCGGGTGCGCTCCTCGTGGCTGTACGTGCCGCTCGGACTGTTCACCTGGGTCGCGATGCACGAGGCCGGGGTGCACGCCACGATCGCCGGTGTCATGCTCGGCCTGCTCACGAGGGTGAAGGCCGACCCGGACGAGGAGTACGCGCCTGCGCTGCGTCTCGAGCACCGCCTCCAGCCGTGGTCGGCGGGCTTCTGCGTGCCGGTGTTCGCGCTCTTCGCGGCGGGCGTCCCGATCGGTGGGGAGGCGCTGCGAGCGGTGTTCACCGAGCCCGTCGCCGTCGGCATCATGGTCGGGCTGCTGGTCGGCAAGCTCATCGGGATCTTCGGTTCGTCCTGGCTCGTCATCCGATTCACCCCCGCGTCCCGGCCACGCGGGCTGAGCTGGCTCGACCTGGCGGCGGTGTCGATGCTCGGTGGGGTCGGGTTCACCGTGAGCCTGCTCATCGCCGAGCTGTCGCTGGCGGACCACGAGGGTCTGCTCGACACCGCGAAGGCCGCGATCCTGCTGGCCTCCGCGGCCGCGGCGCTGATCGGGGCGGCGCTGCTGATCCGCCGCGGGCGGGCGCGGGCACGGGAGAACGGCGACGGAGAGGACACCGCGACCGCCTGATCGGGCGCGGCACGCCGGTGATCCTGACCGGCACGAGGCCGGCTGTCGTGGAAGGATGGCTCGCGATCACCCGTACCCGGATCGCCTCAGGAGGACCGCCGTGGCCGGCCCGACCAGCTCAGGCGGTACGGGCGTTCCGCCCGTCCTGCCGTCCATCCCGCTCGCGCCGGAGCCCGTCCGACCTGCCGGAGAGCAGTCGGTCGGCGAGCTCGTCCGGGAAGCCACCACCCATGTCTCCACGTTGGTGCGCGCCGAGGTGGAGCTGGCGAAGGCCGAGGTCACGGCCGAGGTGAAGAAGGGCCTGCAGGGCAGCATCTTCTTCGTCGTCGCGCTGACGATCCTGCTGTTCAGCCTGTTCTTCATGTTCTTCGCGCTGGGCGAGGTGCTCGACATCTGGCTGCCGCGCTCGGCGGCCTTCGGCATCGTCTTCGGGATCATGCTGCTCGCAGCGGCGCTCTTCGGCCTCCTCGGCTACCTGCGCGTCCGCCGGATCCGCAAGCCGGAGCGCACGATCTCGTCGCTCAAGGAGTCCGCGCAGGTCCTCACCCACCGCGGCCACGACGACGCGGACGGCCACGCCGAGCTCACTGCTCGCCAGGGCGTTCGATAGCGGGTGCGCCGGGGCTCGCCGGACGCGTCCTCGCTCCGACTGCCCGGTCCGTGGACGCACCGCGCGGTATCGGCCAACGGGATCCGGCTGCACGTCGCGGAGTGCGACGGCGGTGGCCCGCTCGTCGTGCTGCTGCACGGATTCCCCGAGTTCTGGTGGTCGTGGCGCCACCAGCTGCCCGCGCTCGCCGAGCGCGGCCACCGCGTCGTGGCCGCCGACCTGCGCGGCTACGGGGAGTCCGACAAACCGCCGCGCGGCTACGACCTGTGGACGCTCGCGGGCGACGTCGCCGGCTTGATCAGGCGCTCGGGGAACCGAGGGCCCACGTCGTCGGACACGGCTGGGGCGGCATGGTCGCCTGGACGGTGACGGCGCTGCATCCGCGGCTCGTGCTGTCGGTCGCCGCGCTCGGGGCGCCGCACCCGCTCGCCGTCCGCTCCGCCGCGGTGCGTGACCTGCGCGGGCAGGCGGTGGCGACGGCGCGCTACGCCGCGGCGTTCCAGCTCCCGCGCTGGCCGGAGCGCTCGTTGCGCCGCGACGACGGCGCGCGGGTGGCGCGGATCCTGCGCGCGTGGGCCGGCCCGGAGTGGGTGCTGACCGACGATTTCGCCGACGCGTCGGGCACTACCGGCGTGCCATCCAGGTCACCGGGGTCGTGCACAGCGCACTCGAGTACTACCGGTGGGCCGCCCGGTCGCAGCTGCGCGTGGAGGGGCGGCGGTTCGCGGCCGCCGTGTCGCGGACCCCGACCGTGCCTGCGCTGCAGGTGCACGGCGCCGTCGACCCCTGTGCGCTGGTGTCGACGGCCGCGGCGTCGCGGCGCTGGGCCGGTGCGCAGCACCGCCTCCACGTCGTGGACGGCGCGGGCCACTTCCCGCACGAGGAACGCCCGGCCGCCGTGACCGGTCTCCTCGCCGGGTTCCTGTCCGCCGTCTGAACCGTGGTGGGTGCTCCACCGGGCGTATCCGCTGACGACGTCGGTGCCGGCGGCCTCTACGATCCTGCAACGTGCGCGTCCTGGTCGTGGGGTCCGGTGCTCGGGAGCACGCCATCGTTCTCGCCCTCGCGCAGGACCCTGGCGTCACGGCGCTGGCGTGTGCGCCCGGCAACGCGGGCACCGCGGCGGTGGCGGAACAGCGCGGTGTCGACGCCGCGAACGCGGCCGAGGTGGCCGCGCTCGCCCTCGACTGGCGCGCCGACCTCGTGGTGATCGGGCCGGAGGTGCCGCTCGTTGCGGGCGCCGCCGACGCCGTGCGCGCCGCAGGCATCGCGTGCTTCGGCCCGAGCGCGGCCGCCGCCCGGATCGAGGGCTCGAAGAGCTTCGCCAAGGACGTGATGGCGGCCGCCGGTGTCAGCACGGCGACCTCCGTCGTGGTGGACAACCCGGCGCACCTCGACGCGGCGCTCGCCGGCTTCACCCCGCCCTACGTCGTCAAGGACGACGGGCTGGCCGCGGGCAAGGGTGTGGTCGTGAGCTCGGACCTGGACGTGGCCAGGGCCCACGCCAGCACGTTGCTCGACGGTGGCCACCCGGTGCTGCTCGAGTCCTACCTCGACGGGCCCGAGGTGTCGCTGTTCTGCCTCGTCGACGGCGACACGGTCACACCGCTCCTCCCCGCACAGGACTTCAAGCGCGTCGGTGACGACGACTCCGGCCCCAACACCGGCGGCATGGGGGCGTACGCGCCGCTGCCGTGGGCGGGCCCCGGGCTCGCGGACGAGCTCGTGGAGGCGGTCGTCGCGCCGGTCGCGGCCGAGCTGCTCCGGCGCGGCACGCCGTTCAGCGGGCTGCTCTACGCCGGGCTGGTGCTGACCGCGGCCGGGCCGGCCGTCATCGAGTTCAACTGCCGCTTCGGCGACCCGGAGACACAGGTCGTGCTCGCGTTGCTGCGCAGCCCGCTCGCCGGCCTGCTGCACGCCACGGCCACCGGCACGCTGGCCAAAGAGCCGGCCCCGCAGTGGGCCGACGGTGCCGCCGTCACGGTGGTCGTGGCCGCGGAGGGTTACCCCGGTCCGCCGCGCGTGGGCGATGTGATCATCGGAGCCGAGGCCACGGGCGTGCTGCACGCCGGCACCCGCCGTCGCGACGACGGAGCCGTGGTGTCGACGGGCGGACGGGTGCTGTCAGTGGTCGGCACAGGCCCCGATCTGGTCGCTGCCCGCCAAGAGGCCTACGACCGATTGGGGCAAGTGCACCTGCCCGGTTCCCACCATCGGACCGACATCGCCCTCCGGGCGGCGCAGGGCGAGGTCTCTGTACCCGCTCGATCGTGAAATCGAGTCGTCCGAACAGGTGACATTTGCGGTCGCTTGGCGTACGCTCCGGCCCGTGAAGCGCAAGCTCATTGCCCCGATCGGGGCGAGGCGTGCTGGTCAGGGGTCGCTCTCCGCGATTTGCGCCCCGGACGGGTGGCGCGCCAGGGTCTGCGCACCCGGCGTGATCACGTCGTCGTCGCTCCCCACGATGGCTCCCTGCTGATCACATCGGGTCCCTGTTCGCTCCCCCGATAGACACGAGGACTCGAATGACGAACAACGCACGGCCTCGTCACGTGGCACCGAGCCGCGCGTCGAAGATCGCCGGGCGCGCCGCGATCGGCGTCCTGGGTGCACCGATGGCGATGATGGCTGCTGCCGGACCTGCCGCCGCTGCAACGACGGACGCGCAGGTGAGCAGCGACGACACCGGCACCGATCTCCAGCTGGGGATGGTGGGGTCGGTCCTGCCCGGGCTCGAGGCGCTCGGCGTGGAAGGCTTCCGGCTCCCGATCTGACATCGCAGGGGCTCGCGCAGGACATCGACGTGTTCGACGTGGCCGGGGCACTGCCCGCCACCGACGGACTGGCGTCGTCGTTGACCGGGCTGAGCGCCGACCTGCTGCCGGTGCTCCAGGACCTGCCGGTCGCAGACACGCTGCCGGCCGTCAGCGACCTGTCCGCGCTGCCGGGCGCGACGTGCTGCCGCTGGTCGGTGACCTCGAGGGGCTGCCCGCGCTCGGCACGCTCGCCGACACCTCCGCGGCCGAGAACACGCTCGGTGACCTCACCGGCACGCTCGCCGACCTGGACATCGACGCGCTGAAGGACCTCGACCGGGACGACCTCCCGGTCGACCTGCGCAACATCCAGCTCGGTGACCTGGCGGGGGCGCTGGACGACCTCGACATCGACGTCGACGACCTGCCCTCCGCCCTGCAGGACCTCGACCTGGACAAGCTGCCGGCCGTTCTGCAGAACGTCGAGCTCGGTCAGCTGTCCTCGGTCGCGGAGGGGCTCGAGCTGGGCCAGGTCACCGCGGTCCTCTCGGACCTCGACCTGCCGACCGACCTGCGCGAGCTCGACGCCGACCAGCTGCGCACCGTCCTGAACGACCTCGACCTCCCGGTCGACCTCGACGACCTGGACGTCTCCGAGCTGCGCTCGGTCCTCTCGGACCTCGATGTGGAGGGGCTCGACCTCGGCGAGCTGCGCACCGTCCTGGACGACGTCGACGTCGACGGCCTCACCAGCGACGTCTCGGCGACCCTCGCCACGGTGCTCAACGGCAACAACCTGCGTGCCGGCCTGCCGCTCGACCTCGCCGACCTCGACGACGACGAGGCCCGCGGCCTGCTCGCCGGCGTGCTCGGCTCCGACGCCGACGGCGAGGTGCGCGACGGGCTCGTCACCGGCCTGCTCGGCGGCCAGCGTGACGATGACGACGACGACCGCCGCGGTGGGCTGCTGACCGGCCTGCTCGGTGGCGCGGACCGGAACGCCGACTCCGACGACGACGAGGCTGCCGACGAGGGCCGCAGTGGGCTGCTCGGTGGCCTGCTGGGCGGCGGTGCGACCCAGAACGTCTCCGACGACTCCGACGAGGATGCCGACGAGGACACCGACCAGGACGAGGACCGCCGCGGCGGTGGCCTCCTGGGCGGTCTGCTCGGTGGCGGTTCCGACCGGAACGCCGACGACTCGGACGAGGACGCCGACGAGTCCTCGTCCGACGAGTCCGACTCCGACGAGGAGTCCTCGGCTTCCGACGACGACGACCGCACGCGGCGGGCTGCTGGGCGGCCTGCTGGGCGGTGGCGGCGAGTCCGGCTCCGACGAGTCCTCCTCCGACGAGAAGGCCTCCGACGAGTCCGACTCCGACGAGGACAGCGGTTCCTCCTCCGACGAGTCCGAGTCCGACTCCGACGAGAGCGACTCCGACGAGAGCGACTCCGACGAGTCCGACTCCGACGAGGGCGACGACTCCGGCGACTCGGACGACAGCGGCTCGGACGACGGCGACTCCGGGGACAGCGACAGCTTCTCGGCCAAGACGCTGGTCTCCAGCCTGCTCTGACAGCCGGGAGCCATCCCGGTACGGATTCGGCGGTCGCCCTCCATCGACGTGGGGCGACCGCCGATCCGCTCCGCGCGTGTCGAACACCTTCTAAGCTCCGACCGTGCCGACCCAGCCCGTTCCCCCTGCCCAGCTCACGGTCGCCGCGCGGGCCGCGGTGCCGCCCTTCCACGTCATGGACATCTGGGCTGCTGCCGCCGAGCGTCAGCGCACTCACGGTGACCTCGTCAACCTTTCCGCGGGCCAGCCGTCCACCCCTGCTCCGGCCGCCGTCCGGAGCGCCGCGACGGCGGCGCTCGACGGCGACGTCCTCGGCTACACGGTGGCGCTCGGGATCCCGGAGCTGCGCGAGGCGATCGCGGGGCACTACGCGCGCACCTACGCGCTCGACGTGCCGGCCGAGCAGGTCGTGGTCACCACCGGCTCGTCGGGCGGGTTCCTGCTCGCGTTCCTCGCGGCGTTCGACGTCGGCGACCGGGTGGCGCTCGCCCGGCCCGGCTACCCCTGCTACCGCAACATCCTCACCGCACTGGGCTGCGAGGTCGTCGACCTCCCCTCCGGGCCGCAGACGCGTTACCAGCCCACCGTCGCGATGCTGGAGGCCCTCGACGAGCCGGTGCAGGGTCTCGTCGTCGCGAGCCCGGCCAACCCGACGGGCACGGTCCTCGACCCGGCCGAGCTCGCCGCGCTCGCGGAGTACTGCGAGCGGACGGGCGTGCAGCTGGTCAGCGACGAGATCTACCACGGCATCTCCTACCCAGCGCCCCGGCCACGTCCTCCGCCTGGGCGACGTCGCGGGAGGCGATCGTCGTCAACTCCTTCTCGAAGTACTTCTGCATGACCGGGTGGCGGCTGGGCTGGCTGCTGCTCCCGCCGCGGCTGCTGCGCGCCGCCGACCGCCTCACCGGCAACTTCACGATCTGCCCGCCCACGCTCGCGCAGCAGGCTGCCCTCGGCGCGTTCGAGGAGTCGAGCTACGCGGAGGCCGACGGGCACGTCGACAGGTACGCCGTGAACCGCGGGCTGCTGCTCGACGGCCTCGCCGCGCTCGGCATCACGCGGCTCGCGCCCGCCGACGGCGCGTTCTACGTGTACGCCGACGTCTCCCACCTCACCGCCGACTCGATGGACTTCACCCACCGGTGGCTCGCCGAGACCGGTGTGGCCACCGCACCCGGCATCGACTTCGACCCGGTCGACGGCGGGCGGTTCATCCGCATGTCGTTCGCGGGAGCCACGGAGGACGTCAAGGAGGCCCTGCAGCGACTGGGGGCGTGGTTGTTGCGGGGGTGAGGGCGCGTCCGGCCGACGCCTACGCTCCGTGACATGGCCCGACCCGATCTCGTCGCCGAACCCCGGATCGCAGCGTGGGACCGCCGGGTCGACTGGTGGCTCACCGGGTTCGCGCTGGTCTTCCTCGTCGCTTACGCGTGGCAGGTGCTCGGCACCTCGCTCCCGCCGGGTGGCCGGGCGGCGATCGAATTCGTGCTGACCGCCACGTGGGCGCTGTTCGGCATCGACTACCTGGTGCGGATCGCGCTGGCCCGCAACCGGTGGCGGTTCGTGTACACCCACCTGCCGGACCTCGTGATCCTGGTGCTGCCGATGTTCCGGCAGCTGCGGGCGCTACGCCTGATCACGGTGGTGAGCGTGCTCAACCGGCAGCTGCGCGACGACGTCCGCGGCCGGGTCGTGGTCTACGTCGCGGGCACGGTCGTGCTGATCGGGTTCGTCGCGTCCCTGGCGGTGCTCGACGCCGAGCGGAACGCGCCCGACGCGTCGATCACCACGTTCGGGGACGCCGTGTGGTGGACGATCACGACGATCTCCACCGTCGGCTACGGCGACCGGTACCCGGTCACCGTCGAGGGGAGGCTCGTCGCGGCGTCGCTGATGGTGGCGGGCATCGCGCTGCTCGGTGTGGTGACGGCGTCGATCGCGTCCTGGTTCGTGGAGAACCTGCGGCGCACCGAGGCGGCCGTGGAGCGGGAGCTGGACGAGGTCTCGGCCGACGTGGACCGGGCCGAGGTGCAGCTCGCGGCCGTGCTGGTCGAGCTGCGGGCGATCAACGCCCGGCTGGAGGCCCTGGAACGGGCCGGCCCGCCGTCCTGAGAATGTGTTCGAGAAGCGCGGAGCGGGCCGCCCAGGGCATCCGGCACCTGCTGGATCACCGGCGCCCGCGGCCCACATGCGGGCTTCTCGAACACATTTCGAGTCAGCGCCTGCCGGGGCGGACCGGGGACCGGCGACCGCCGTTGCCGGCCGTGGCACCGTCGATCGGGCCGATCCGGCGCAGGGCGGTGGCGATGTCGGCGTCGGAGATGTCGGCGTGGGTCATCAGCCGGACCTTGCCCGCCATCGGCACGGCCCGCACGCCCGCCGCCTCGAACCGCGCCACGGTGCCGGTGAGGTCGGCGACCTCGACGAGCACGATGTTGGTCTGCGGGACGCCGGCCTGCCAGCCGCGGTCGCGCAGGCCCTCCGCGAGCGTGTGCGCACGGTCGTGGTCCTCGGCGAGGCGGTCGATGCGGTCCAGCGCCACCAGGCCGGCGGCAGCGAGGACCCCGCCCTGCCGCACGCCGCCGCCGAGCATCTTCCGCAGCCGCCGGGCGTCCGCCACGAACTCGGCAGACCCGGCGACCACCGACCCCACCGGCGCGCCGAGCCCCTTGCTGAGACAGACCTGCACGGTGTCGACGCCGACGGTCAGCGCCGCGGGCGGCACACCCAGCGCCACGGAGGCGTGCCAGAGCCGGGCGCCGTCGAGGTGCACCTTGAGCTTCGCGCCCCGGGCCGCCGCGACGACGGCCGCGTGCTCGTCCGGGGCGGTGACCGCGCCACCGGCCGCGTTGTGGGTGTTCTCCAGGCAGAGCAGCGTGGTGCGCAGCGCGTGGTAAGGGGACTCGCCACCTGCGGCCCGGCGCACCGCCGACGGGGAGACCTTGCCCGCGCCCGCGTCGTGCTCGAGCGGACGCGGCATCCCGCCCGCGAGCCACGCCGCGGTGCCGAGCTCGTTGTCCAGGACGTGCGCGCCCGCCGGGGCGAGGAAGGCGTCGCCCCGGCCGAGGTGGTGCATCAACGCGATGAGGTTGCCCATGGAGCCGCTGGGCGTCCAGAGCGCATCGGTGGCGCCGAGCAGCCCAGCCACCCGGAGTTCCAGCTCGCGCATCGTCGGGTCGCGGTCGAGGACGTCGTCGCCCACCTCGGCGGCGGCCATGGCGGCGCGCATCTGCTTGGTGGGTTGGGTGACGGTGTCCGAGCGGAGGTCGATCGGGCCGTCGTGGGCCGATGATCGCCGGGCTCGAGAGGTGGGTCGCACGGCCCTCGATTCAACCAGGAGGAGACGGTCCGGCGGCGGGAGGGTCACGGAACGGTCACATCGTTAGGCTGTTCGGGCGATTCGTCGCCGCTCGGGCAACCACTGACCAGCATGCTCGCGTCCTTTGCGCGAAGGGACCGGCAGGAAGGGGGGAAGGCCGGTGGACGACGCCAGCGAGCGGGAGTTCGCCGAGTACTTCCGCGCGCGCCGCGACACCGTGCGCCGCACGGCCTTCCTGCTGTGCGGTGACTGGCACCGCGCCGACGACCACACGCAGTCGGCGTTCGTGAAGCTCCACCGCCACTGGCGGCGCATCCGCGACCGCGACGCGCTCGACGCATGGGTGCGCCGCACGCTGGTGCGGTCCGTCGTCGACGAGTCGCGGCGGCCGTGGCGCCGGGAACGGTTCACCGCGGAGCCCCCGGCCGACAAGGCCGTCGTCCCGTCGGCGTCGGAGGCGGTGACCACGCGGCACGTGCTCGTCGACGGGCTGCGGGCCGTACCACCGCGCCAGCGTGCCGTGCTCGTCCTGCGCTACCTCGACGGGCTCGACGTCGCCGGCACCGCCGCGGCGCTGGGCTGTAGCGAGGGCACCGTCAAGAGCCAGACCGCACACGGACTGACGGCGCTGCGCGCCGTGCTCGGCGACACGCTCGATGACCTGCGACCGGCCGGATGAGCTCGGACAGGGAGGTGGGGGCATGACAGACGACGAGAGGCTCGGGGCGTTGTTCCACGCCGCCGCATCCGATTCCGCCGCACCGGAGCCCGGTTTCGACCACGAGACGGTCGTGCGGCGGTCGCGGCAGATCACGGCCCGGCGCCGCACCGCGGTCGTGGTCGGCGGGCTCGCGCTGTTCGCCGCCGTGGGCGTCGGCGGGGCGATCGTGCTGCCCGGCGGGCCCGACGGGGGCGGCGACGCGACCTCGGCCGCCGCGCCGATGCTCGCCCCGGAGGCCCGGCCGAGGACGCGCAAGCCCAGCGGGGGGCCCGACCGCCCGCCGCGGCGGAGGACGCGCCTGGTGCGGCGCCGGAGGTGCTCGCGGCCCCGCGAGCGGCGGAAGGCGTGCGGTCGCCGCTCGGGCCGGGCACCGCAGAATGTGCCGACCGGCAGGACCCCGCCCTGCGCGCTGTGGTGGAGGAGTTCCTCCCCGAGGCCGTCGGCGCCCGAGGCGGCGGTCACGGAGGAATGCAGGCCGGGTGGCGAGCGGGGCGTCAGCATCGAGATCGCGGACGGCACGACGGCCGGCCTGCTCACCGTGCAGTACCTGCCGCCCGGCACGGCCCCCAGCCTCGCGAGGGTGCGGTGTCGGCCGGGACGGCGAGCGGCGGCACCGTCGTCGTCAGCTCCCGCGGTGACGGCCCGGGTGCCGCGGCCCCGTTCGCGGACCGCATCCAGACCCTGGTCGCCCAGCTCGCGCCCCGCCTCTGAACCCCCGCAGCAGGCCCGGGTGGAGGATGGGGGCGTGGGCACGACCAAGGGGGAGCGGCGGCGCCAGGAACTGGTCACGGCCGCCGCCGCCCTGCTGCGATCCGGTGGGTTCGAGGCCGTGCGCCACCGCGCCGTCGCCGAGCGGGCCGGGTTGCCGCTGGCGTCCACCACGTACTACTTCTCCTCGCTGGAGGAGCTGGTCACGGCGGCCGTCGAGCGCACGGGGCGCGACGAGCTCGCCGAGGTCCGCGAGCACCTCGACGCCCTCCCCGACGGGGTGCTCGGCACCGACGAGCTGGTGGAGCTGATCCTCGACCAGCTCATCGGGCGGGAGTCGCGGGAGCGCGGCCTGGAGGCGGCCTGCTGCGCTTCGAGCGGCTGGTCGGCGCCGGCCGGCGGCCCTACCTGGCGCCGCTCATGCGGAAGATGCGCGACGAGTTCGACGCCTGCTCGGTGAGATCCTCGCCCGGTCCGGCCGCTCCCTCGCCCCGTTGCGGTCCGCGACCTCGTCTCGCTCATCGACGGGGCCGTGGTCAGCGCCCTCATCGAGGCCGACCCCGACCCCCGCGCCGTGGGCCGCGAACTCCTCCTCCGCACCCTCTGACCGCGACACGCGTGCACGGAGACCGCGACTCGCGTGCACGGAGACCGCGACTCGCGTGCATTCACACCCCGACTCGCGGGGGCCGAAGGCTCCCCGCCCGCGAGTCGCGCCCTCGGTGCGCGCGAGTCGGGGCCTGAGTGCGGCCGAGTCGGGGGCCGTAAGCTGCCCGAACGTGATTCCCAACGTGCTGGCCGCCCGCTACGCGAGTCCGGAGCTCGTTCGCATCTGGCAGCCCTCGAACAAGATCGTTCTGGAGCGGCGGCTCTGGATCGCGGTGCTGGGGGCCCAGCGTGCGCTGGGCGTCGACGTCCCGGACGGAGTGCTGGAGGACTACGAGCGGGTCGTCGAGCAGGTCGACCTGGCCTCGATCGCCGCGCGGGAGCGGGTCACCCGCCACGACGTCAAGGCGCGGATCGAGGAGTTCAACGCCCTCGCAGGCCACGAGCACGTGCACAAGGGCCTCACCAGCCGGGACCTCACGGAGAACGTCGAGCAGCTGCAGGTCCGGCTCTCGCTGGAGCACGTGCGCGACCGCACCGTCGCGGTGCTCGCCCGGCTGGCCCGCCGCGCCGGGGAGCACGCCGAGCTGGTGATGGCCGGGCGCTCGCACAACGTCGCGGCGCAGGCCACCACGCTGGGGAAGCGGTTCGCGTCCGCGGCCGACGAGCTGCTCGTCGCCTACGCGCGGCTCGAGGACCTGCAGGGGCGCTACCCGCTGCGCGGGATCAAGGGGCCGGTGGGCACCGCGCAGGACATGCTCGACCTCCTCGGCGACGCCGGCACGCTCGCCGAGCTGGAGCGGCGGGTGGCGCAGCACCTCGGGTTCTCCGGGGTGCTCACCAGCGTCGGGCAGGTCTACCCGCGCTCGCTGGACTTCGACGTCGTGAGCGCGCTCGTCCAGCTGGCCGCCGCACCGTCCTCGCTGGCCACCACGATCCGGTTGATGGCGGGCGCAGAGCTCGCCACGGAGGGGTTCCAGCCCGGGCAGGTCGGGTCGTCGGCGATGCCGCACAAGATGAACTCCCGCTCCGCGGAGCGGATCAACGGGATGCTGGTGCTGCTGCGCGGCTACGCCGGGATGGCCGCCGAGCTCGCGGGCTCGCAGTGGAACGAGGGCGACGTCTCCGACTCCGTCGTGCGCCGCGTGATGCTGCCCGACGCGTTCTTCGCGCTCGACGGCCTCTTCGAGACCACGCTGACGGTGCTCGACGAGTTCGGCGCCTACCCGGCCGTCATCGCCCGCGAGCTGGACCGGTACCTGCCCTTCCTCGCCACCACGGCCGTGTTGATGGCCGCGGTCCGCGCAGGCGTCGGGCGGGAGACCGCCCACGAGGTGATCAAGGAGCACGCCGTGGGCGTGGCGCTCGCGATGCGCGAGAAGGGCCAGGCCGAGAACGACCTCGTCGCGCGCCTCGCCGGCGACGAGCGGCTCGGCCTGCCCGCGGGCGCCCTCGACGGCCTCCTCTCCGACCCGCTGCGGTTCACCGGTGCCGCCACCGCCCAGGTGGCGGCCGTCGTCGAGCGCGTGCGGGAGGTCGTCGACGCCCACCCCGACGCCGCCGCCTACACCCCGGGAGCGATCCTGTGAAGCTGCTGCACTCCGGCAAGGTCCGCGACCTCTACCTCGACGGCCCCGAAGACGGTGGGGACCTCGTCATGGTCGCGTCGGACCGGGTGTCGATCTACGACGTGGTGCTGCCGACCCCCATCCCGGACAAGGGCCGGGTGCTCACCCAGCTGTCGCTGTGGTGGTTCGACCGCCTGACCGACATCGTGCCGCACCACGTGATCTCCGGGACCGACGTGCCCGCCGAGTTCGCGGGGCGGGCGGTGCGGTGCCGGCGCCTCGAGATGCTGCCCGTCGAGTGCATCGCCCGCGGCTACCTCGCCGGGCTCGGCCTGGAGGAGTACCGCAAGCAGGGCACGGTGTCGGGCGTGCCGCTCCCGGACGGGCTCGTCGAGGGCTCGAAGCTGCCCGAGCCGATCTTCACCCCCACCACGAAGGCCGCCGTGGGTGAGCACGACGAGTTCATGACGTTCGACGACGTCGCCGCCGTCGTCGGGGCGGACACCGCGAAGCGGCTGCGGGAGCTGACGCTGGCCGTCTACACCCGTGGTGCCGAGACCGCGGCGGCCAGCGGGATCATCGTCGCCGACACCAAGCTCGAGTTCGGGGTCGGTGCGGACGGCGGGCTCGTGCTGGCCGACGAGGTGCTCACCCCCGACTCGTCCCGGTTCTGGCCCGCCGACTCGTGGGAGCCGGGCCGCCCGCAGTACGCGTTCGACAAGCAGTTCCTGCGCGAGTGGTCGCAGGGCCTCGACTGGGACCGCACGCCGCCGGGACCGGAGATCCCCGCCGACGTCGTGGACGCCACCCGGGCGCGCTACCTCGAGGCGTACGAGCGGATCACCGGCGGCGGTGGTCGGGCGGTGAATTGACACCAGCACCACCCACGCCTCACGGCCTGGTCAACCGGTGTTCACACCCGCATGAGTCCATGAGCGGGTGACCGCTTCACACCTGGTCGTCTCCCTCTCGGGTCTGACTCCCGACGCCGCCGAGTCGCTCGACCGCGCGGTCGAGTTCACCGGTGAGCTGGACGCGCGCGGCGTCGCGCTCTCGCAGCTCTTCCGCCCGGCGGGGGTGGCGGAGGCATCCACGCTCGCCCGCTGGATGCACGAGCGGCAGGCCGCGGGCGACGCGCTCGTGCTCCACGGCTTCGACCACACCGCCGACCCGATCGGGAGCTGGCAGGCGGGTGCCCTGCCGCGGGTGGGCAGGCGCGCCGAGTTCGCCGCCCTCCCGCGTCACGAGGCGGGGCTGCGGCTGGTGGCGGCCCGGCGGGCGCTCACCGCGCTGGGGATGCGCACCGACCTGTTCGTGCCGCCGCGCTGGCTGGCCTCGCCCGGCACGGTCGAAGCGTTGCGGGAGCAGGGTTTCGGGCTGATCGCCGACGAGCACGGCGTGCGGTTCCTGCAGCAGGCGGGGGATGCGTCGCTGCGTTCCCGGGTGCTCGGGTTCCGGGCGTCGGGCGAGCGGCTCCCCGTCGCGGAGGACAGGCGCGCGGCCGAGGCGTGGCGCTGCCGCGTCCTCGCCGCCGAGGTGACCCGCACGGTGCGCCGCGGCGGCTGGTGCGGATCAACGTGCGGGCGAAGGACCTCCGGCGCCCGCAGCGGCGGGACGCCGTGCTCGCCGCGGTGGACGCCGCGCTCGGCCTCGGGGCGACCCCGACGACCTACCACCTCACCGCTGCCGCCTCCGCCGCCTGACCGCGACTCGCACGCGCTCACACCGCGACTCGCACGCATCCACACCGCGACTCGCGGGGGGATGGGGTGCACCCCGTTCCGCGAGTCGGGGTCTGCGTGCACGCGAGTCGGGGTCTGCGTGCGGGTGAGTCGGGGTGTGCGCGCGGGTCGTGCCGGGTCAGAGGGTTGTCGTCTGCTCGCGGTCGAGGACCTGGATCGTCGTCTGCTCCGGGGCGAGTCGTTCGAACATGCCGTAGTGCATCGCCGGGCGGGCCAGCACGGCTTCGTGGATCGGCACCGCGGTACGGGGCGCGACCGCACGCAGGTAGTCGACGGCCTCGGAGAGCTTGAGCCACGGGGCGCCGGTGGGGAGGAACAGCACGTCGACGGGAGCCGGAGGGGGCGTGTAGGCGTCGCCGGGGTGCAGGTGCGTGCCGTCGACCAGGTAGGCGTTGTTCGGGACCACCGGGATGTCGGGGTGGATCACGGCGTGCTGCCCGCCGAGCACGTCGACGCGGGCGCCGCGACGTCCACCGCAGCGCCCGGTGCGACGACCTCGTGGGGGATGCCTTCGAGCTGCTCCGCGGTGCCGGAGTCGACGATGAGGCGGGCGCGGGGTTGGCGTCGAGCAGCGGCCGGATGCGGTCGGCGTCGAGGTGGTCGAAGTGCTGGTGGGTGACGAGCACCGCGTCGAGCCCGCGGACCGGTTCGAAGCCCGCGGAGAACGTGCCGGGGTCGATGAGCAGGCGGGCGCTGCCCGTGTCGAGCAGCACGCAGGCGTGGCCGAAGTGGGTGATCTGCACGGCCTCTCACTCTGCCACGGGACCGCCGTAGGCTTGGGGCGTGGCGAAGGTCGTGGTGGACGTGATGCCGAAGCCGGAGATCCTGGACCCGCAGGGCCAGGCCGTGGCGGGGGCGCTTGTTCGGCTGGGCGTGGCCGGTGTCGGCGACGTGCGGCAGGGCAAGCACTTCGTGCTCGAGGTCGACGACTCGGTGGACGACGAGACCCTCGATCGGGTCGCGGCCACCCTGCTGGCCAACCCGGTGATCGAGGACTGGGTGGTGACGAGGGCATGACCAGCGCCATGAGGATCGGTGTCATCACGTTCCCGGGCACGCTCGACGACGTCGACGCCGCCCGCGCGGTGCGGTACGCGGGTGCCGAGCCCGTGGCGTTGTGGCATGCCGACCACGACCTGAAGGGCGTGGACGCGATCGTCGTGCCCGGTGGCTTCTCCTACGGCGACTACCTGCGTGCGGGGGCGATCGCGAGTCTCGCTCCGATCATGACCGAGGTCGTGGCGGCCGCCGGGCGGGGCACTCCGGTGCTCGGCATCTGCAACGGGTTCCAGATCCTGTGCGAGGCCGGCCTGCTGCCGGGCGCGCTGGTGCGCAACGCGGGGCTGCACTTCGTCTGCCGTGACGAGCGGCTGCGCGTGGAGTCCACCGCCACGGCGTGGACGGGCGGGCTCACGGCCGGGCAGGAGCTGCTGGTGCCGCTCAAGTCGGGCGAGGGGCGTTTCGTGGCCGACGACGACACGCTGCGCATGCTGGAGGGCGAGGGCCGGGTCGTGTTCCGGTACGCGGGGGAGATCCCGAACGGGGCGCTGGCGGGCATCGCGGGCATCGGTTCGGCCGACGGCCGGGTGGTGGGGCTGATGCCCCATCCCGAGCACGCCATCGATCCGCTGACCGGGCCGTCGGCCGACGGGCTCGGGCTGTTCACCTCGGTGCTGCAGGCCGCGGTGACGGCCGCCTGAGCGGCGGCCACCTCCCGGGCTCAGAGATGATCGGATCCGCCCCTACCTCCCCGCGGTGTGTGCTGCTGGTCGAGGACGACCCGGGCGACGTGTTCCTGGTGCAGGAGCTGCTGTCGGAGGCAGATCCGGGGCTGCAGGTCGTGGTCGCCGGTTCGGTGGCCTCCGCGGTGGCGGGCGGCTGCTGCGCCGCGCCGACTGCGTGCTGCTCGACCTGAACCACCCCGGTTCGCAGGGTCTCGACGGGCTGCGGAGTCTCCTGAAGGCCCACAGCGGCGCCGCGGTGTGCGTGCTCACCGGTGTCGACGACGAGTACCTCGGGGTGGCGGCCGTGGCCGCGGGGGCCCAGGACTACCTGGTCAAGGGCAAGGTCGACGGGCAGGTCCTGATCCGGGCCGTGCGGTACGCGGTTGAGCGGCGCCGGGCGGAGACGAGCCTGCTGCGGCTGCGGGAGGAGCAGCTGGCTGCCGCCGAGTCGGCGCGGCTGGAACGTGGGCTGCTGCCGTCGCCGCTGCTCGCGGGGAGCACGGTGCGCGCCCGGTCCTACTACCGGGCGGGGCGGACGCGCTCGTTGATCGGTGGGGACTTCTTCGACGCGGTGCTCGGCCCGACCGGCACCGTGCACGCGATCACGGGTGACGTCTGCGGCCACGGGCCGGACGAGGCCGCGTTGGGCGCGTTGTTGCGGGTCTCGTGGCGCGCGCTGGTCCTGGCCGGGGTGGACGAGGCGCATCTGCTGCCCAAGTTGCAGGAGGTGCTGGTGAGCGAGCGGCACGACCCGTCGCTGTTCACCACGGTCTGCGCGGCCGCGGTCCGGCCGGGTGCCGGGGGCACGGCGGAGGTGGAGCTGCGGCTGGCCGGGCACCCGCCGCCGATGCTGCTGCGCCCGGAGCTGCAGCTGCTGGAGCCGCCGGTCGGGGTGCCGTTGGGTGTGCTCCCCGACGCCACGTGGGACCACCTCGCGGTGTCGCTCGACGCCGGGTGGGCCCTGATGTCCTACACCGACGGCCTGATCGAGGGCCGCGGGTTCGATTCCGGCGATCCCCTGTGGGAGGAAGGGTTGCACACGGTGCTGGGGCAGGAGCGCGGGACCGACCTGGAGCGGCTGCCGGCCCGCCTGGTCGAGCGGGTGCAGGAGCTCAACGGCGGGCCGCTGGCCGACGACGTCGCGATCCTCATCCTGTCCGGGGACGCGCGGCCGTGATGGCGACCGCCGGGGCCGCCCGGCGGTCGCGGCGCCGTCCGCTGCGCCTGCGTCCGACCGCCGGTCGCAAGCACTGGCCGCTCGCGGGTGTGTTCGTCGCGGGTGCGGGGATCGCGGCGTTGGTGGCGGTCTGCACCGTGGCGCTCGGTGCGGTGGCGCTGTGGCGGCTGGGGGAGCCCGCGCGGCGCTGCTCGACGAGGCGGGGCCCGCGCTGCTGGCCGTGAAGGACCTCTCGAACGCGCAGATCGACCAGGAGACGGGCGTGCGCGGGTTCCTCCTGACGGGGCAACCGCAGTTCCTCGAGCCGTACCGCGCGGGCGTCGAGCGCAGTGCCGACGCGGCGAACCGGCTGCGCGCGTCCGCGGAGGTGCTCCCTGAGATCGGACCGGCCGTCGATGCGGCGCTGCTCGCCGAGCAGGACTGGCGGACGGCGTACGCCGACCTGGTCGTCGCGGCGGATCCGACGGCTCCCGGCCTGGACGCGGGCCGCGCGTTCTCCGACCGGATGCGCTCGGCGACCGGCGAGCTCGAGGTCCGGCTGGAGGCGTTGCGGCAGGGCGCCCGTGCGGAGATGGCCTCGGCGCTGTCGTTCATCGCGGCGGCGGGTGTCGCGATCGGGGTGACGCTGCTGGTGCTGCTCGCGCTGGTGGGGTTCGGTCTGCGCCGGATGGTGCTGCGCCCGGTGTCGGACCTGGCGGCGCAGGTGCGCGAGGTGGTCGCGGGCGACACCGACCGGCGGGTGGACGTCGACGGGCCCGGTGAGATCCGGGAGCTGGGGGCCGACGTCGACGCGATGCGCAGGCACATCCTGCGCGAGCTCGACGAGGCGCAGGCGGTGAACCGGCGGCTCGACGACCAGGCGCGCGAGCTGGAGCGCTCGAACCGCGACCTGGAGCAGTTCGCCTACGTGGCGAGCCACGACCTGCAGGAGCCGCTGCGCAAGGTGGCGAGCTTCTGCCAGCTGCTGCAGCGCCGCTACGCGGGGCGGCTCGACCAGCGGGCGGACCACTACATCGCGGTGGCGGTCGACGGTGCGCAGCGGATGCAGCGGCTGATCGACGGTCTGCTCGCCTTCTCCCGCGTCGGCCGCACGACCGAGGGGTTCGTCACGGTCGACCTCGGTGCGGTGGTGGCGGCGGCCGCGGCGCAGCTGGAGCAGGCGAGGAAGGCGACCCGCGGGGAGATCGTCGTGCTCGGTGCGCTCCCGGCCGTCGCGGGGGACGCGGGTCTGCTGCAGTCGCTGTTCGTGAACCTGGTCGGCAACGGTCTGAAGTTCCACCGGAAGGGCGTCGCCCCCGTCGTGCGGGTGGAGGCGCGGCGCGACGGCGCGTCCTGGGTGATCACGGTGACCGACAACGGCATCGGGATCGGGCCCGAGGACGCCGAGAAGATCTTCGTGATCTTCCAGCGGCTGCACGGGCGTGACGAGTACCCGGGCACGGGGATCGGGCTGGCGCTGGCCAAGAAGATCGTCGAGTTCCACCGGGGTGACATCGGGTTGGTGCCCGGCGATGGTCCGGGCACCACCATCCGCATCACGCTGCCCGTGCCGGCCGAGGAGGACGTGCAGCGCGCTACGTAGTTGCACCGATTTCCCGGTGCCGTCGCAGCCCATACGGTTCGCGCATGCCCGAGCTCCCGGGGCCGTGGCGGTCCGTTCTGGACGAGGCCCGGCACTACCCGTCGCCCCACAACTCGCAGCCGATCGTGGTGCGCGTCACCGGGACGCGACGGCCGAGATCTACTACGACCTGGACCGCGGGTTGCCCGCCGAGAGCTTCGGCATCCCGTTCGGGCACGTCTGCGCCGGTGTCTTCCTGGAGTCACTGGCCACCGTGGCCGCCGGGTACGGCTGGGCCGTCTCCGAGTCGCCGCGGGGAGACGATCTCGACTTCGCCGCCGTCGACCGGCGTCACCTGCTCGCCGCGGTGACCCTCACCCCTGCGACGGCCACGCCCGTCGCCAGGGAGAGGTTGGCCGCGTTCCGTCGCCGCCGGACGTCGCGGCGGCCCTACGACCGCACCCCGGTGGAGCCCGGGGCGCTCGACGAGGCGGCCGCGATCGCCGAGCTGAGTGGCCACCGGTTCGGCCACACCGGGGACCGTGCCATGGTCGAGCGGCTGATCAGGATCAACCAGGAGACGCTGTTCGACGATCTGCGCAACGACGCCGTGCACGCCGAGATCCTCGCGTGGATCCGGACGTCGAGGCGGCAGGCGGCGGCCACGCGGGACGGCCTCAGCGCCGAGACGTTGCTGCTGCCGGGCCCGTTGCTGGGCTTCGCCATGCGGCACCGCGGGCTGTGGCAGCTGCCGGTGATCGGAGCCGGGTTCCGGTGGGCGTACCTCAACACCATGCGCGGGGTCCGTCAGCTCGGCTGGTTGACCGGCCCGTTCGCCACCCCGCTCGACCACATCGAGGCCGGCCGCTGCTTCATGCGGATCTGGATCGCCCTCACCGGGCAGGACGTGTACCTGCACCCGTTCGGCACGGTGATCACCAATCCGCGTTCGCACGCCGCGTTCGTCGAGTCGGCCGGTCTCCGCGAGGACGCGGGTTCGATGGCGTGGATGCTGTTCCGGTTCGGGCACAGCAGGCGGCCACCGGAGGCGTTCCGGCGCGAGCTGGACGCCATGGTCATCGCCGACGCCCCGGAGAGGTCCTGATGATTCCGCGGAACCTGTTCCTCGGGCTGCAGGAGTGGCTCGTCCGGATGCTCGCGCGCCGCCCGTCCACCCACCGGCTGCTGCTGGTGCCCGGCATCGAGCCGCTCCGGTGGACCCTCGGTCGCCTGCGGGCGTACCGGACGTTCGAGCGCAGCGCCCGGCTGGTGCCCGCCTACCGGTCGTTCCTGGCGGAGCACGGGGTGGCGGGCAGCCTGCCGAAGGGTGGGAACCTGCGCGCGTCCTTCGCCTCGGTGCCGATCATGGACAAGGACAACTACATCCGGCGGTACTCGATCACCGAGCGGTGCACGCGCGGGCGGCTGCCGCGCCGGGGCGTCGTGGTGGACGAGTCGTCCGGCTCGTCCGGCACGCCGACCAGCTGGGTGCGTGGCCCGTCCGAACGCCGGGCCACCCGGGAGCTGCTGCAGGTCGGTTTCGCCCGCACGGCAGAGGACCTCGACAAGCCGCCGTTCGTGATCAACGCATTCTCGCTGGGCGCCTGGGCCACCGGGATGAACGTCACCTCGAGCCTCACCGACCTGGCCGTGATCAAGTCCTGTGGCCCGGACCGCGACAAGATCATCAACACGATGCGGGAGTTCGGCCCGCACCACACGTACGTGATCACCAGCTACCCCCCGTTCCTGAAGGGGCTGCTGGAGGATCCGCGGCTGGACTGGTCGCGCTACGACGTGGTCTGCGTCTTCGGCGGTGAGGGCATCAGCGAGAGCATGCGCGACCACATCCTGAAGAGGGCGAGAAGGGTGTACGGCTCCTACGGCGCCAGCGACCTAGAGATCAACATCGCGATCGAGACCGACTTCACGATCGCGCTGCGCCGGGCCATCGCCGCCGACCCGCAGCTGTCCGCAGCGCTCACCAGGCAGCGCGAGTTCGGCGTGCTGCCCAGCGTGTTCCAGTTCAACCCGTACGACCACCTCATCGAGACCGCCGATTCCGGTGAGCTGGTCATCACGATCAACCGGATGCAGAACATCAACCCGCGGATCCGCTACAACATCCACGACCGCGGCCACGTGCTGCGGATGCGTGACGTGCTGCCGGTGCTGCGCCACTTCGGGCTGCGCGAGGTGATCGAGGAGAAGGTCCTCGACCTGCCGATCCTGATGCACTACGGGCGGAGCGACCTCTCCGTCGACTACAACGGCGCCGTGGTGGCCCCGGACGGGCTGCGGGACGTGATCAACTCCGATCCCGAGCTGATGGACGCGATCGAGAACCACCGGCTGATCTCGTTCGAGGACGCGTCGGGCGACCGGCAGCTGCACCTCGCCCTGCAGCTCGCGGCCGGGCGGTCGGTCCCGGATCCGGCCGCGGCCGCACGCCGGGTCTTCGCGGCGATGCGGGCCGCCAACGGCGACTTCCACAACGCGATCAGGACGTGCGCCGCCGGCACGGAACCGACCCTCGGCCTCTACCCGTTCCGCTCCGGTGTCTTCGCGGGCGACGGGGCGAAGCTCAAGAACGAGTACGTGTGGACCCTCGCCGCACCCGACGCCGCCACGGCGGGCATCGATCCGCAGTGCACCGCCGAGCGCTGAGCGCCGCCGGTCGACACGTAGGCTGACCAGCCGTGACACCAGCTGTCCAGGCCGCTGACACGGTCGACAACGCCGCCACCACGCCCGACCACCCCCAGCCCTACCGCGAACTGGGGCTGAAGGACGACGAGTACGCGCGGATCCGGGAGATCCTCGGGCGCAGGCCGACCGACGCCGAGCTGGCGATGTACTCGGTGATGTGGAGCGAGCACTGCTCCTACAAGTCGTCCAAGGTGCACCTGGCCTACTTCGGCGAGACCACCACCGACGCCATGCGGGAGCGGATGCTCGCCGGCATCGGCGAGAACGCCGGCGTCGTCGACATCGGCGACGGCTGGGCCGTGACGTTCAAGGTGGAATCGCACAACCACCCGTCCTACGTCGAGCCGTACCAGGGTGCGGCCACCGGCGTGGGCGGGATCGTCCGCGACATCATGGCGATGGGGGCCCGGCCGGTCGCGGTGGCGACCCGCTGCGGTTCGGCCCGGCCGATGCGCCCGACACCGCGCGGGTGCTGCCCGGCGTCGTCGCGGGCGTCGGCGGGTACGGCAACTCGCTCGGCCTGCCCAACATCGGCGGTGAGGTCGTCTTCGACGAGAGCTACTTGGGCAACCCGCTCGTCAACGCGCTGTGCGTGGGTGCGATGCGCACCGAGGACCTGCACCTGGCCTTCGCGTCCGGCACCGGCAACAAGATCATCCTGTTCGGCGCGCGCACGGGTCTCGACGGCATCGGCGGGGTGTCGGTGCTGGCGTCGGAGACGTTCGGTGAGGAGACCGGGCGCAAGAAGCTCCCGTCGGTGCAGGTGGGTGACCCGTTCACCGAGAAGGTGCTCATCGAGTGCTGCCTCGAGCTGTTCCACGCGGGCCTCGTCGTGGGCATCCAGGACCTGGGCGGCGCCGGACTGTCGTGCGCCACCTCCGAGCTGGCGAGCGCCGGTGACGGCGGCATGCACATCGACCTGGACGCCGTGCCGCTGCGCGCCTCCGGGATGACGCCCGCGGAGATCCTCTCCAGCGAGTCGCAGGAGCGCATGTGCGCCGTGGTGCGCCCGCAGGACGTCGACGCGTTCCTCGCGGTGTGCCGCAAGTGGGACGTTCTGGCCTCGGTGATCGGCGAGGTCACCGCGGGCACCCGGCTCGTGATCGACTGGCACGGCGAAACCGTCGTCGACGTGCCGCCGCGCACGGTCGCCCACGAGGGCCCCGTCTACCGGCGCCCGGTCGCCCGCTCGGACCGGCAGGACGAGCTGGTCGCCGACGCGCCCGACCGGTTGCCCCGGCCCGCGGCGCCGAGCGAGCTGCGCGCCGAGATCCTGCGGATGGCGGCCAGCCCGAACCTGTGCAGCCGCGCCTGGGTCACCGACCAGTACGACCGCTACGTGCGGGGCAACACCGTCGCCGCGCAGCCCGCCGACGCAGGCGTGCTGCGGATCGACGAGAGCACGGGGCGCGGGATCGCCGTGGCCACCGACTGCAACGCCCGCTTCGTGGCGCTCGACCCCTACGCCGGTGCGCAGCTCGCGCTGGCCGAGGCCGTCCGCAACGTCGCCGCGAGCGGCGCGGTGCCCCTCGCCGTCACCAACTGCCTCAACTTCGGCTCGCCGGAGGACCCGCACGTGATGTGGCAGTTCCAGCAGGCCGTGCGCGGGCTGGCGGACGGCTGCGCACAGCTGGGCGTCCCGGTCACGGGCGGCAACGTGAGCTTCTACAACCAGACCGGCGAGCGCGCGATCCTGCCGACGCCGGTGGTGGGTGTGCTCGGGGTGCTCGACGACGTCGCCCGCCGGGTGCCGTCCGGGTTCCGGCGCGACGGCGACGCGATCGTGCTGCTCGGCGACACGCTCGACGAGCTGGGCGGCAGCGAGTGGGCGCACGTCGTGCACCGGCACCTGGGCGGCGCCCGCCCGCCGTCGACCTGGCCGCGGAGGCCCGGCTCGCCGGGCTGCTCGCCGGGGCCGCTGCGGCCGGGCTGCTGGCGGGATCGCACGACCTCTCCGACGGTGGCCTCGCACAGGCGCTGGTCGAGGCGTGCCTCGTGGGCGGCCGCGGCGCCACCGTGCAGCTCCCGCCGCTCGACCCGTTCGTGGCGCTCTTCTCCGAGTCGGCGGGGCGGGTGCTCGCCACCGTGGCTCCGGGGCACCTGTCGGAGGTGTTGTCCCGGGCGGCGGACGCGTGGTGCCGGCACGGGAGATCGGCACGGTGGGCGGGCCCGCGCTGGTCGTCGACGGCGTTCCCGAGCTGCCGCTCGAGGCGCTGCGCACCGCATGGGAGGGCACCCTTCCGGGTCTGTTCGGCTGACCGGGGGCCGTTCCTGGGCCGATCGTGCGGTCGCGCCTGGCCGAAAGGTCAGGTCCACCCCGGATCGGTTACCGTTCGCGAGTGCAGCGAGGTGTCAGCGGAACCCGGCTGGGTTCCGCGGTGCTCGGGTGGCTGGACGGCGGTCCGGCCCCGGAGCGCGCGGTGCTGCGCGCCGCTGTCAAGGAGAGCCTCGCCGCCGTCGCCGCCGCCGCGCCCGGCCACAGTGTGGAGGTGCGGATACCGCCCTTCGGAGCGGTCCAGTGCGTCAGCGGTCCACGGCACGGCAGGGAACCCCGCCGAACGTCGTCGAGGCCGATGCCCGCACCTGGCTCGCACTCGTCACCGGCCGCGTCACCTGGGACGAGGCGCTCGCCGGTGGTGCGTTGCAGGCCTCGGGCACCCGGGCGGGTGAGGTCTCCCGACTGCTGCCGTTGCCGTGAGCCGGCACTAATGTGCCGCTCGCCGCGGTGAATGCGGCCACGTCGCGGTGGCGCGAAGTCGGGCGAGGGACGGAAGATTGATCCGATCAGGGTCGAGCCGCATCGAACGGGCGACAGGAGGTGGCCGCGTGGTTGCACCGCGCAGCCTGCCGGAGCCCGTCGAGGCGCCGCGTGAGCCGTCGGGGTGCCGCCCGCTCCGCACCCTGGAGGGCGACCCGATCGACCTGCTCGCCGTGCGCTGGGCAGCGGCGGCCTACCACGACGATCCCGCCGTTGCCGCCCACCTGGCCACTCTGCTGCGCAAGCTCGCCGCCGTGCTGCGCGCCGAGCCGTTCTGGCCGCTGTCGGCGCGGTCGGTCGGCGCGGAGCTGGTCACGGCGGGCCGTCGGGTCACCGACCCCACGGCGGTGCCCGACGTCGAAGGCTCGTGGTGTCCAGCCTGCGGCTGCTGCGGTCCGACATCCCGGATGCGTTCGGACTGCACGGACCCGACGCCGAACGTCGCCTCTCCGCCGCACTCGACGAGCTGGTCGCAGGCATGGTGGGGGCGCTGCGGGACCGGGTCCGGCTCGACCGCGCCGAGCTGGAACGCCTCCGCCCCACCCGGCGTCCGCCGTCGACGGGCGGCACATCCGCGCGGTCTACGAGCAGGCCGCGGTGGGGATCGCCATCGTGGGGCTCGACGGACAGGTGCTCGACCTGAACCCGGCGCTCTGCCGGATGTTCGGCCTGGAGGGCACGCTCGACCAGCCGCGGCCCATGTCCGACTTCGTGCACCCCGACGACATGGTGGACGTCGTCGAGCGGCTGAAGCGGCTCGTGAACGGCGGCGAGCCCGACGCGGTACGCATGGAGATGCGGCTGGTGCGCGTCGACTCGCGGGTGCTGTGGGTGCACGTCACCGCGTCGCGCGTGCTGGGCGAGGACGGCAGCCCCTCGCACATCACCGGCCTGGTCGAGGACGTGTCGGACCGCCACCGGCTGTGGTCGCGGTTGCAGGAGGCCTCCTTCGCCGACCAGCTCACGCGGCTGCCGAACCAGGCCGTGGCCGACCAGTGGCTGCAACGGGCGTTCGCCGACGGCGGTCCGTCCCGCGTCGGCGTGTGCGCGCTCGACCTCGACGGCTTCCACGCCATCAGCGACGAGCTCGGCCCGCAGGTCGGCGACCGGTTGCTGCTCGGGGTGGCCGGCCGGTTGCACCTCGCGGCCGGGCACCACGTCGTGTGCCGCACGGGCGACGACGAGTTCGCCGTGCTCGTCGCCGACCCCGCGGGCAGCTCGGACGTCAGCAGGCTCGCCGACCGGCTGCAGGCCGCGCTGGCCACGCCGTTCCAGATCGACGGGCACACCCTGGTCGTCTCCGCGAGCGTCGGGGTGGCCGAGACGGCCACGACCTGCGGGAGCGCCGCCGAGCTGCTGCGGGCCGCCGACGTCGCCCGCGGGTGGGCGCGGGCGCTCGGCGGCGGGCGGCGGGTGATCTTCGACCCGGAGCGCGACAACGCGGAGGCAGCACGGTTCTCCCTGGTCTCCGGGCTGCGCGGGGCGATCGACCGGGGTGAGTTCCGCCTCGTTTTCCAGCCGCTCGTGCGGCTGGCGGACGGCCGGGTGAGCGGTGCGGAGGCGCTGGTGCGCTGGCAGCACCCCGAACAGGGCGTGGTGGGGCCCGGCCGGTTCATCGAGCTCGCCGAGCACAGCGGCGCGATCGTCCCGCTCGGCCGCTGGGTGCTGGAGGCGGCGTGCGAGCAGGCCGCGAGCTGGTGGCGCGAGCTGGGCGACGACGCGCCGTTCGTCAGCGTGAACGTGTCGCCGTTGCAGCTCACCGAGCCGTCGTGGGTGCACGAGGTCACGAGCGTCCTCACGGCCACCGGGCTGCCCGCCCACCTGCTCCAGCTCGAGATCACCGAGCAGGCCGTCCTCGGCGACGAGCTGGTGGTGCTCGACGCGCTGGGGGCGCTGCGGCGGGCCGGCGTCCGGATCGCGCTGGACGACTTCGGCACCGGGTACTCCAGCCTCGCCTGGCTGCGCAGGCTGCCGGTGCACGGCCTGAAGATCGACGGATCGTTCATCGACGGCCTGCGCAACCCTGCCGCCGACCCCACCGACACCTCGATCGTGGCCGCGCTCGTCGAGCTCGGCCACGCGCTCGGCCTGGAGGTCACGGCCGAGTGGGTGGAGACCGCCGTCCAGGCGCAGCGCCTCGCGGAGCTGGGCTGCGACCTCGGGCAGGGCCGGTGGTTCGGTGATGCGGGTCCCGGAGAGTGGGTCCCGGAGCTTTCCCGGCGTAGCATCGGCCGCTGAGCGGCCAGTTCCGTACCAGGTGTGCCGCCGTGCCGTGCCGTCTGCGCGAGGAGCGTGTTGTGGGCCCCAGTTCCGCCCGGAACGAGCCGACCGACCGCAACCCACGAGCGACCGACCCGCTGGCCGCCGACCCGGAACCGCGCGAGGAGTGCGGGGTTTTCGGGGTGTGGGCGCCCGGCGAGGACGTCGCCAACCTCACCTACTACGGCCTCTACGCCCTCCAGCACCGTGGCCAGGAGGCCGCGGGCATCGCTGTGTCCGACGGGCGCCGGATGGTCGTGTTCAAGGATCTCGGGCTGGTCAGCCAGGTCTTCGACGGGCAGGTGCTCTCCTCGCTGAAGGGGCATCTCGCCGTCGGCCACTGCCGGTACTCCACCACCGGCTCCACCACGTGGGAGAACGCGCAGCCCACGTTCCGCACCACGGCCACCGGTAGCGGGATCGCACTCGGCCACAACGGCAACCTCGTCAACAGCGCGGAGCTGCGCGAGGAGGTCGCCGCCGCCCGTGCCGACACGCCCGCCGACCGCGGCACGATCCAGGCCAGCACCGACTCCGACCTGGTCACCGAGCTCCTGGCCGTCACGGCGGCCGACACCGGTGTCGAGGAGGCGGCGCTGCGCCTGCTCCCGCGGGTGCGCGGGGCGTTCTCCCTGGTGTTCGCCGACGAGCAGACGCTCTACGCGGCCCGTGACCCGCACGGTGTCCGGCCGCTCGTGCTCGGCAGGCTCGAGCGCGGGTGGGTGGTGGCGAGCGAGACCGCGGCCCTGGACATCGTCGGCGCGTCGATGGTGCGCGAGGTCGAGCCCGGCGAGCTGCTCGCCATCGACGCCGGCGGGTTGCGCAGCTCGCGCTTCGCCGCACCGGAGCCGAAGGGCTGCGTCTTCGAGTACGTCTACCTCGCCCGGCCCGACACCACCATCTCCGGGCGGTCGGTCCACGCTGCCGCGTGGAGATCGGCCGCAGGCTGGCGGAGGAGCACCCCGTCGAGGCCGACCTCGTGATCCCGGTGCCCGAGTCCGGCACCCCGGCCGCCATCGGATACGCCCAGGGCTCCGGCATCCCCTACGGCCAGGGCCTGGTGAAGAACCAGTACGTGGGCCGCACGTTCATCCAGCCCAGCCAGACCATCCGGCAGCTGGGCATCCGGCTCAAGCTCAACCCGTTGCGCGACGTCATCCGCGGCAAGCGGCTCGTCGTCGTCGACGACTCGATCGTGCGCGGCAACACCCAGCGCGCGCTGGTGCGCATGCTCCGCGAGGCCGGCGCCGTCGAGGTGCACGTGCGGATCGCGTCCCCTCCGGTGCAGTGGCCGTGCTTCTACGGCATCGACTTCGCCACCCGCGCCGAGCTCGTGGCGAGCGGTCTCGACACCGAGGGGGTGCGGCGCTCGATCGGCTCCGACACACTCGGCTACGTGTCCGTCGAGGGGATGGTCGCGGCCAGCGAGCAGCCCCGCAGCAGGCTGTGCACGGCCTGCTTCACCGGCGAGTACCCGATCCCGCTTCCCGAGGAGGCGCGGCTCGGCAAGCACCTGCTCGAGGACCTGGCCGTGCCGGAGAACGTCCCGGCGGCCACGGGCCCCGCGTCGCTGGCGGTCGGCTACGGAGCGGCGACGCGCTCGGCCGACCATAGGGTCCCGGGCCAGGACCATCCGACCCCGGCGGCACCTGCCGCCGAGCCGACCGTCAGGAGTGCGACGACCATGCCGCCGATCACCGCCCGGCCCGCCGGGCCGGGCGCCAGCTACGCCGCCGCCGGCGTGGACATCGACGCCGGCGAGGCGGCCGTGGACGCGCTGCGCCCGCATGCGGAGAAGGCGAGCCGACCCGAGGTCATGGGCGGGATCGGCGGGTTCGCGGGGCTCTTCGCGCTGAAGCTGGGCCGCTACACCGAGCCGGTGCTGGCCTCGTCCACCGACGGTGTCGGCACCAAGGTCGCGATCGCGCACGCCCTCGACAAGCACGACACGATCGGGCTCGACCTGGTGGCGATGGTCGTCGACGACCTGGTCGTCTGCGGTGCCGAGCCGTTGTTCATGCAGGACTACATCGCGGTCGGGAAGGTCGTCCCCGAGCAGGTCGCCACGATCGTCAAGGGCATCGCCGACGGCTGCCAGCAGGCCGGGTGCGCGCTGCTGGGCGGCGAGACGGCGGAGCACCCCGGCCTGATGGAGGCCGGTAGCTACGACATCTCCGGCACCGGGGTCGGCATCGTGGAGGCCGGCAGCATGCTGCGGCCCGACCGGATCCGCCCCGGCGACGTGCTCGTGGCTCTCGGCTCCTCCGGGCTGCACTCCAACGGCTACTCGCTGGCCCGCCACGTGCTGCTCGACATCGCGCGGCTGCCGCTCGAGGGCCACGTCGAGGAGTTCGGCCACACCCTCGGCGAGGAACTGCTCGCCCCCACCCGCATCTACGCGCGTGACTGCCTCGCGCTCATCGCGGAGACGAGCGTGCGGATGTTCGCGCACGTCACCGGCGGCGGCCTGGCCCGCAACCTGGCACGGATCCTGCCCGACGGCGTCGAGGCGGTGGTCGAGCGGGGCAGCTGGACGCCCGCACCGGTGTTCAAGATGATCGCCACCCGCGGCCGCGTGGCGCGCGCCGAGATGGAGAAGACGTTCAACATGGGCGTCGGCATGGTGGCGGTGCTGCCGGCCGACGAGGTCGATCGAGCCATGGCCGTGCTCACGGCGCGGCACGTCCCGGCCTGGGTGCTGGGCGAGGTGCGGCGGGGCAAGCAGCACAAGGTCACGCTGAAGGGCGACCACCCCACGTTCTGACGCGACGAGGGCCTGGACCTTCCCCCAACCGGACCGCGCCGACTCCGCGAAGCTGGAGCAGGTCCGGGACATCGTCACGAGCACGGTCCGGGTGCCCTGACACCGCGTCCTCGGCGGAGGTCACGGCACTGCGAGCGCCTCCATGAGCCGGTGCACGCCCGGCGCCTCCACGCTGACGCCAGGAGCTGCTGCCCGCGCCGGAGATGGCGCGGCCGAGATGGCACCGAGCGTGGTTGTTCGAAGATCGAACAGCGCTGACCGCCACCTCGGCGGGCCATCACCGCGGTGCGCATGTCCGATCGATGTGATCGCCGTCACGTAGTCGGGCTCGATCAGATCCGCGCCGTACCCCGGTCCACACTCCAACGGCTCCATCCCGGGGCTCACAGCTGAGGAGACCACCATGAGCGACTCGCACTCCTACACCCTGACCCGCGAGCTCGACGCGCCGGTCGAGAACGTCTGGGCGGCCTGGACCCAGCCGGAGCACTACGCGCAGTGGTCCGGCGCGGTGCTGCCGACGATCTCCCTCGACGTGCGGCCCGGCGGCGCCTGGAGCGCCACGATGGCCAGCCCGGACGGCTCGGAGTTCCCGCTGACCGGCACCTACGGCGACGTCGTCGAGAACGAGCGCCTCGAGGTGATCATGGATCTTCCCGGCGGCGGTCCACCCCGATGGTCGTGGACCTCACCGACATCGACGGGCGGACCCGGATCGTGCTGTCCCAGACCTGCGCCACCGCGGAGCAGCGCGACATGTCCGAGCAGGGGAGCGGGATGCTGCTCGACGGGCTGTCGGCCTACGTCCCCACGATCTGACCGCTCAGGCCAGCGGCTCGACGCGCATGTCCGGGCCGGGGTCGTACACGCGGTGTGGCCCCGCCGGAGCGTCCTCGTGACGGGCGTGGGTGTAGAAGCGCACCTCGTGCCCGTCCGGGTCGTGGAGCATCGGCAGGATCCACCCCTCGCTCGCCCGGTGCACACCACCGTGCGGGAGGTCCAGCGCGTCCAGCCGGGCGGCCATCGCCTCGATCCCCGGCCGATCCGGTACGCCGAAGGAGAAGTAGTCGAACCCGGCGGCGGTCTCGGCGCGTGCGGGGTCGAGGCGCAGGGCGAGTGGCGGACCGCCGTCGAGGTGCTCCATCGCCAGGCCCATGAGCACGCCCTGCTCCACGAACTCGGCGAACACGCGGTAGCCGAGCACCTCCTCGTACCACTGCGCGGAACGCCGCAGGTCGCGCACCGGGAGCTTCAGGTGGTGGATGCCGGCGAGGGTCGGAACGGTCATGCCGGGAAGCTCGCTCGGCGGGGCGCTCGCGTGACGGCCTACCCCGGGGAGCCCGGCGCCTGGTCCCGCAGCATCGGCGGGTGCAGGGCCGTGGCCGGGCCGCGGCGGAACAGCTGGCCCGGCCGCCCCCGGCCGGAGCTGACCTTCGCGCCGGTGGGCACGAGGAAGCCGGGCGTCGAGGTGACCTTGCGGGAGAAGTTGCGCGGGTCGGGCTCGGTGTCCCACACCGCCTCGTACACCCGGCGGAGCTGCGAGATCGTGAACTCCGCCGGGCAGACGCGGCGGCGAGCGTCGTGTACTCGAGCTTCGCCCGGGCGCGCTCGACACCGTCGGCGAGGATCTGCACGTGGTCGAACGCGAGTAGCCCGGCCTCCTTCACCGAGATCCACGCGCCTTCGCCGGGCGGCTCGGGCAGGTCGGGCACGAGGGCGAGGTGCCCCACCGTCAGCACCCGCCCGCGCGGGTCCCGGTCGGGGGCGGCGTAGCTCGCGAGCTGCTCCAGGTGGTGGCCCTCGATCGCGAGCCCGATCTCCGCGAGCTCCCGGCCCGCGGCGTCGAGCAGGTCCTCACGCCCTGCACGAAACCGCCGGGGAGGGCGCGCTCGCCGGCGAACGGGGGTGCGGCTCGTTCGCGCAGCAGCACGCACAGCGTGCCCTCCCGCACCGTGAGCACGACCAGGTCCACCGCAACGGCGAACAGGTTGCCGCGCATCGTCCTCCCCGACTTCTCGTCGGGCTGACGCTACCGGATGTCGATCATCAGGCAACGCGGTGGGGCTCGGATTCAGCTGATCAGGGACGGATCTCCGCCACGCGCACCGGGCGGTGCTCCCGCAGGGAGAGCGCGGCGGCCTCCGCGATGAACGCCACCTCCAGGGCGTCCTGCACCGTGCACGGGCTCGGCCGGGTGCCCGCCACCACCTCGGTGAACGCGGCCAGCTCCGCCCGGAACGCCACGGCGAGCCGGTCCATGAAGAACCCGTGGGGCGGGCCCGCCGGGAACGTCACCCCGGGTTCCAGGGAGCGCAGCGGCAGCCCGTCGTCCAGGCCCGCCGCGGCGCTGTCGGCCGTGCCGTGCAGCTCCAGCCGCACGTCGTAGCCGCGCGGGTTGCCGCGGCTGACCGACACCACGCCGAGCGTGCCGTCGTCGAACGTCAGGATCACGGCGGCGGTGTGCACGTCCCCGATCTCGCTGAACACCGGGTCGCCGCGGTCGGAGCCGGTGGCGTACACCTCGACGACCTCGCGGCCGGTCACCCAGCGCACGGCGTCGAAGTCGTGCACCGCGCAGTCGCGGAAGATCCCACCCGACCCGGCGAGGTACGCGGCGGGCGGCGGCGCCGGGTCGAGCGTGGTGGAACGGACGGTGTGCAGCGCACCGAGCTCCCGCTCTCCAAGCCGCGCGGCCGGCGAGGAACGCGGGGTCGAACCGGCGGGGATAGCCGACCTGCACGGGGACACCGGACTCCTGCACCCGCCGGGCCACCCGCACCGCATCGTCCACCGCCCGGGCGAGCGGCTTCTCGCAGAACACCGGCAACCCGGCCGAGGCGGCGGCGAGCACCAGCTCCGGGTGGGTGTCGGTGGCGGCGGCGACGAGCACCCCGTCGACGCCGGCGGCGAGCAGCTCCGCCACCGAGTCGACCGGCGCCGCGCCGACGCGCCCGGCCACCTCTTTCGTGACCGCCGGGACGGCGTCGGTGACGACCAGCGAATCGACGGCTGTCAGGTCGGCGAGCGTCTGCGCGTGGAACGCGCCGATCCGGCCGAGCCCGATGAGACCCAGGCGCATCAGTCCAACCCTCCGAACACGTTCTGATCCCAGTCGATCACCGAGCCGGTGACGACGCCGCTGCGGTCCGACAGCAGGAACACGACGAAGTCGGCGATCTCGTCGACCTGCCCGAGCCTGCCCATCGGCAGCGCTCGCCCGCCTCCGCGCGCCATCCGTCGTCGGCGTCGTGGAACCGGCGCTGCGTGGCGTCCTCGCCCTCGGTGTCGGTCCAGCCGATGTCGAGCCCGTTGATCCGGATCCGGTCGAAGCGGTGGGCGTGCGCGGCGTTCCGGGTGAGGCCGGCGAGGCCGGCCTTCGCCGCGACGTACGGGGCCAGGTAGGGCTGCCCGCCCAGCTCCGAGGACGAGATGACGTTGACGATCGTGCCGGTGGCGCCGCGGCGGAGCATGTCGCGCACCGCGGCCTGCATGAGGAAGAACGGTGCGCGCAGGTTGATCGCGATGTGCTCGTCGAACAGCTCCGGTGAGGTGTTGACGAGCGTGCCCCTCGAGGTCAGCCCGGCCGCGTTGACCAGCGAGTCGACCCGCCCGAACGCCTCGACGACCGTGGCGACGCCTGCCTGCACCTGCGCCACGTCCGCGACGTCGGTCGGCACGTACAGCGCTTCGGCCCCGGTTTCGCGCAGGACGGCGACGAGCTTCTCGCCCGGCTCGCGCCGCCGCCCGGTGACGGCGACGGTGGCGCCTTCGCGGGCCGCGGCCCGCGCCACCCCGGCGCCCACGCCCTGCGTACCACCGCTGACCAGGACGACCCGGTCCTCCAGGAGCGCCATCACGCGGTCCGGCGGCGGTCGGAGTGCTCGGTGAGCGCGGTCTCGAACGTCTCGGGCGACCAGCCTTCGGCGAGCGCCTTCCGCACGAGGTCGGCCTGGGTCGGCGGGGCGAGCCCGTCCACCGGCGGGTCGCGGTCGAGGTTCGTCGGGAACGGGTAGCCCTCGGCGGCCGCGGCGACGGCGTGCCCGGGATCCGGGTGGGCGCGCAGCGCCGGGTAGACGGCGCGGCAGATCCGGTCGCGGTCGACGCTCTCCATCGCACGCCCGAACGCCGAGGAGACCTGCAGGAGGTTCGCCATCCGGCGCATGTCGGCCGAACGGTTCGTACCCGCTCCGTGGATCACGGCCGGGTTGAAGAACGCGGCGTCGCCCTTGGCGAGCGGGAGCTGGACCTGGTGGCGCTCGAAGTGATCGACGAACTCGGGACGGCCGGTGGCGAGGTAGCCGGGCCCGTACTTCTGCGAGTGCGGCAGGTACATCGTGGGCCCGCTCTCCACGGGCATCTCCGTGTGGGCCACGGCGCCTGCAGCGTGAGCACGGGGGAGAGGACGTGCACGTGCGGCGGGAACTGCTCGATGCGGGCGGGTGGCAGAAACCCGAGGTGGTAGTCGCGGTGGCCCACCTGGCGGCTCCGCCCGGGTTGACGACGTTGACCTGCGACGTGACCTGGTAGCCCGGGCCCAGCCATGCCGTCGAGACGAGGGCGAGCACCGGGTTGGCGTAGTAGTCGACGAAGACCTCGGGCGCGCGGACGGCGAGCTTCTCCAGTGCGTTCCAGATCCGGTCGTTCGCGCCCGGCTTCGCGAAGTGGTCGCCCGCCACGGCCCCGCTCGCGCGCTGTTCGGCGATCAGCTCCTCGAACGCCGCGGTGGCGCGGTCGACGACGGCCGGGTCCGGGTAGGCGCCGCGTACCACGACGACGCCGGGGCCGTCGGAGAAGGCGCGGACCAGCTCGGCCCGCGCCTCGTCGGGCGGTGCGGCCAGCAGGCGGGCGGCGTCGTAGACCAGCACCTCGGCGACGAGCTCGGTGGCCAGCGGGAAGGTGTGCTGGTCGGTGCGGTCGGCGAGCACCTCGATGAGGTCGTCGAGCCGGCAGGTCGCCTCGGTCCAGCGGGTGTCGGCTGCATGCGTCGGTGTCATGGCGGCTCCCGTTTTAAAGCGCTTTAGACACGGGTTACGATCCTCGGATCGTCGACGAGTGTCAAGGGGGTGCGCGTGCACCGCAGGCCGAGGCTGGAGGACGTCGCCGCCGAAGCGGGCGTCTCGACCGCGTCGGTGTCGCTCGTGCTGCGCGACGTGCCGGGGCCGAGCGCCCGCACCCGTGAGCGCGTGCTCGCGGCCGCCGAGCGGCTCGGCTACCGGGCCGACCGCACGGCCAGCCTGCTCGCCCGCCGCCGCACCCGGCTGCTCGGCGTCCCCGTGCTCCTGCGCGACGCGTTCCGCACGGAGATGGCCGAGGAGGTGCAGGTCGCCGCCGACGAGCGCGGGTACGCCGTGGCGCTGAGCGCGGTCACCCCGGTCTCCGACGAGGCCAGGGTGGTGGACACGCTGCTGGACATGCGCTGCGAGGCAGTGCTGATGCCGGCCCCCGAGCTACCGGTGGCCGACCTCGCGGCGCTCGCGTCCCGGGTGCCCGTCGTCGTGGTTGCCCGGCACGTCGCGCCCGACGGGTTCGACGTGGTGCGCGTGGCCGACGAGGCCGGCGTCGGCGAGTCGGTCGACCACGTCGTCGCACTCGGGCACCGGCGGATCGTGCACGTCGACGGCGGCGAGGCGGCCATGGCCGCCGACCGGAGGGCCGGGTTCGTCGCCGCACTGCGCCGCCACGACCTGGACGGCCGTGTCCTGCCCGGCGGCCCGGTCGAGGCCGCCGGTGCGGCAGCGGCGCGGGCGCTGCTGGCCGAGCCCGACCTGCCGACCGCCGTGATCGCGGCGAACGACCGCTGCGCGATCGGCGTCCTCGACGTGTTCCTGCGCGCGGGGGTCCGGGTGCCCCAGGACGTGTCGGTGATCGGCTACGACGACGGCGAACTGGCCCGGCTCGCCCACATCGACCTCACGACCGTGAGCCAGGAGGCCGCCGAGCAGGCCCGCCGCGCCGTGGCCGCGGCGGTGGACCGCCTGGACGGGAACCGCGCCGAGCCGGTGGAGGAGATCCTGACCCCGCACCTGGTGGTCCGGGGCACCACAGCGCCGCCGCGCTGAGCCGTCGCTACTCCGGCCGCTTCCGCGGCTGGCCCAGCTGTTCGAGGACGTCATCCAACCTGAACCGGAACTGGTTGCCGGGGGTCGTGAGGGTCGGCTGGATCTTCCCGGCGGCCCCCAGCGATGGATCGTCTTCGTCGACACGTTCAGCTCCTTCGCGAGCTGAGTGGTCGTGAGCAAGCCGGGTGGCACGTTGTCCACGCTAAGTCGGGGTATCGAACCGGAGGTAGTTCGATGACCTCAGGTGTGACTGAAAGTCCTTGACATAGGTTGAATGTCCATAGATGTCAGCCATAGGCTGTGGGGTGTGGCGTTCTGGATGACCGAGCTACCTGGGGGCGGGTTCGCGATGGGTGAGGCACCGGACGAGGCGGAGGCGCGGTTGCAGATCGCCCGTCAACAGGGCCGGGCGTCGGTGACGTTCCAGGAGCGTTCCGGCCGGTACCGGTGGACCGTCGTGCTGGACGAGGGCAAGACCTCGCACGGCTGGGCGGACACCGAGGACGAGGGGTGGTGGTTCGTGAAGGAGGCCGTCAACCGGCCGTTCCGCGGGACGCATCACCGGAAGCCGCGCGGCCTATGGACACTGCCCCCTGTGTAGGAGGTCCCGCGTCCGGACGCACCCTGTCTCTGTCGGCGCACGCTGTATCCGCAGACGCGACCCGTCGATGGCATGCGTGGGCGACACGGGGTGCGTGAGCCGAGAAGCTGTGCGTGAACCGAGCCTGCCCAGCGTTGACACACCCCGCGTCTGCCTACGCACCCCGCGTCCGCCGACGCGACCCATCGACCGGTCGCGCGAGCCCAGACCGGTCGCGCGAGCCGGGACGATGTGTGCGGCCGACCGGCGGTCGTGCGGCTTCAGCCCGCTCACACGCCCCGAGTCCGCTCACGCGGCCCGTCGACGGACCGTGCCAGGGCACGCGGGTTGCGGCAGCGCGTGGGCGGCCGTAACTACGCGTCGCGGCCCTCGAGCTCCTCCGGGGGCTGGATCGGGCGCCGACCCTGTTCGCGGGTGTGCTCGGCGATCGCGGCCTCCACGGCGGCGTGCACCGCGGCCGGGGAGACGTTCGGGTCGACCCGGCGGGCGGCCGCCAGGGATCGCGAGGACACAGAGATATTGATCATGGTGTTGGCCCCCCTCGGAGACTCGGTGTCAACCGCTTGTCGGACTATCGTCCCAGCGGCCCCGAGTGTGTCGCCTCGGGGTGAGGCCTGCGTCACTCCGTCGGGGCGCCGAGAAGTGCCTGCAGCGCGGCGACCGAGGTGCGGACGTCGGTGAGCGGGCCCTCGCCGCGGGGCTCCTCGGCGAGGATCGTGTCCTGCTCCAGCACGTACCAGCCGGGGTAGCCGTCGGCGCGCAGGTGCTCGACGATCGCGGCGAAGTCGACGTCGCCATGGCCCACCGGGCGGTAGATCCCCTCGCGCACGGCCTCGGTGTAGGTCCGTCGCCCGGACTGCACCTGGCGGGCCAGGCCGAGGTCGACGTCCTTGACGTGCGTGTGCGCGATCCGGTGCGGCGCCTGGCGGGTGAGCTCGGCGGGGTCGGTGCCGCCGATGAGCAGGTGCCCGGTGTCGAGGCAGAGCGCCACCGACGAGCCGTCGAGCACGCGCTGCACCTCCTCGCCGTTCTCGACCATCGTGCCGACGTGCGGGTGCAGCACGGCCTTGACGCCGTGCTCGGCGGCGAGCGCGTCGAGGCGGTCGAGGTTGCCGAGCAGCGTGCGCCAGCCTGGGCGTCCAGTTCGGGGCGGTCGTCGTAGCCGTCGAGACCGGTCACGGCCGACAGCACGAGGACGTCCGACCCGGTGGCGGCGTAGGCCTGCAGCAGCTTCTCGACGTCCGGCACCGGGTTATGGCCCGGGACGTGCAGGAGCAGCGGGGTGAACCCGCCGATGGCCTGCAGCTCGTGGCGGGCGAGCACATCGGCCATGCGCCCGGGTCGGAGGGGAGGAACCCGTCGGGGCCGAGCTCGGTGGCGGCGAGCCCGACGTCGTGCATCTCGGCGAGCACGCGGGCGGGTGCCAGCTGGTGGCCCCAGCCGGGCACCTCGCACACGCCCCACGAGATCGGGGCGCCGGCGATCCGGTCGGGTGTCATGCGGGAACCTCCTGGGAAACGGTCACCGGCCGCCCGGTGCGCCATGACTCGTCGGCGGCCACGGCCAGGTCGAACGCGGCGAGCGCGTCCCGGCCGGTGACGCGGGGTGGGGTGCCGGAGCGCACGCAGTCGGCGAACGCGTCCAGCTCGGCGGCGTACGCGTACGGGTAGCGCTCCTCGAAGTCGTGCACGAGGTCGCGGGCCGCGACGCCGGGGGTGCGCCACTCCAGGCCGCGCCGGTGCGGGTTGTCGATCCGCGCGGTGGCGAGGGTGCCCATCACCTCGGTGGAGCACTCGTAGCCGTAGCGGGCCCCGCGGGCGTGTCGATCACGCCGAGGGCGCCGCTCGCGAACCGCAGCACGACCACGGCGGTGTCGATGTCGCCGATCTCGGAGAACGCCGGGTCGGAGGCGGTGCCGTGCGCGCTGACCTCGACGACCTCGCCCACCAGCCAGCGGGCGACGTCCAGGTCATGCACGGTGACGTCCACGAAGAAGCCACCCGATCCCGCGAGGTAGGCCGGGTCCGGCGGGTTCATGTCCCGCAGGGACGTGCGGAAGAGCGTGACGTCGCCGAGCTCACCTGCGCTGATCCGGTCGGCCGCGGCCACCCAGTCGGGGTCGAAGCGGCGGTGGAACCCCACCTGGAACGGGATGCCGGCGGCCTCGACGGCGGTGAGCGTGGCGACGGTGGTGCCGCGGTCCAGCGAGATCGGCTTCTCGCAGAACACCGGGAGGCCCGCTTTCGTCGCCGCCACGGTGAGCTCCGCGTGCGTGCCGGTGGGGGTGGCGATCGCGACCGCCTCCGAGCGTTCGAGCAGCTCGTCGAACGTGGCAGCCACCGGTACGTCCAGCTGCGTCGCCAGTGCGGCGGCGCGCTCGGCGTCGGCGTCGTAGACGCAGGCCAGCCCGGCGCGGGCGCAGCGGGAGACGAGGTCGACCGCGTGGATGCGCCCCATCCGCCCGACGCCGGCCAGGCCGATGCCGAGCTTCTTCACGCCGTCACCCCCTCCTTGGCGTAGAGATCGGGACGCTCCCTCAGGACGATCTCCTCGCGCCGCCCACTGCGCAGCGCCGCGAGGCCGGTTTCGCAGGCGACGGTGGCCGCGTACCCGTCCCACGCGCTCGGGCCGGTGCTGCCGCCCGCCGACACGGCGTCGACCCAGGCCTGCAGCTCCAGGTCGAACGCCCCGACGAACCGCTCCTTCCAGTTCTCCGGCACCCGCCCGGCGTAGCGGCCCGCGCTCTTGACGACGCGCCCGCGCTCTCCGAGAGCTCCACGGTGCCGTCCTCGCAGACGACCTCGCCGCGGATGTCGTAGCCGAAGCCCGCGTTCACCATCGCCTCGACGTCCACGATCACGCCACTGCGCATCTCCAGCAGCACGAGCAACGGGTCGTTGAAGCCCGCCTTCGCCTTGCGGCTGATCCGGCCCTTCAGCACGGTGACGGCGGCGATCTCGTCGTCGAACATCCAGCGCGCCACGTCGATGTCGTGGACCGTGGAGTCGTTGATCGTCATGTCGCTGGTGAAGAAGTCCGGCACCGAGGGGTTGCGGTGCGCCGCGTGCATGAGCAGCGGCGCCCCGATCTCCCCGCTGCCGACCACGTCCTTCATCGCGCGGTACTGCGGGTCGAACCGGCGCATGAACCCGACCTGCACCATCCGCCGCCCGGCCGCGACCTCGGCGTCGACGATCCGGTCGCACGCCTCGCGGCTGGTGGCCAATGGCTTCTCGCAGAAGACCTGCTTGCCGGCGGCGATCGCGGCGAGCACGTACTCCTCGTGCGTCGGCCCCCACGACGTGACGACGACGGCGTCCACGCCCGCGTCGTCGATCAGGGCCCGGCCGGTCTCGTGCACGGTGGCGCCCGGGCCGTCCGCGACGGCACGGGCGCGGTCGAGGTCCACGTCGGTCACCGCGGTGACCCGCGCTCCGGACAGGACCGTGGTGATCCGGCGGATGTGGTCCTGGCCGATCATGCCGGTGCCGATGACGCCGACGTCGAGAGTCACGCGCCTGCTCCTCTCCCTCTCGAGTTTCACCGCTTGAGTTCGTGGGACAGCTCGGCGAGCTCCTGCCCGCCCGCCATCTCGGCCGTGAGCTCCTCGAGGGAGACCTCGGCCCGCTTCTTGTCCAGCACCCGGCGGCCGAGCTTCAGGATGATGAAGTGGTCGCCCACCAGGTAGGCGTGGTGCGGGTTGTGGGTGATGAACACGACGCCGAGGCCTGCGTCGCGGGCGGCGGCGGTGTACTTGAGCACCACACCGGACTGCTTGACGCCCAGCGCGGCCGTCGGCTCGTCGAGGATGAGCACCCGGGCCCCGAAGTAGACCGCCCGCGCGATCGCGACGCACTGGCGCTGCCCGCCGGAGAGCGTGCCGATCGGCTGGTTGATGTCCTTGACGACGATGCCCATCTTGCGCAGCTCGGCGTCGGCGATCTCCTTCATGCCCTTGATGTCCAGCGGGGCGAGCGGGTACCGGCCCTTCCGGATCTCCGAGCCGAGGAAGAAGTTCCGCCAGACCTCCATCAGCCCGACGACGGCCAGGTCCTGGTAGACGGTGGCGATCCCGTGGTCGAGCGACTCGCGCGGCGAGCCGAAGTGCACCTCGGCCCCGTCCACCTTGAGCGTGCCCTCGGTGTGCGGGTGCAACCCGGAGATGATCTTGATGAGGGTGGACTTGCCCGCACCGTTGTCGCCGAGGACGCAGGTGACCTCGCCCGCGTTGACGGTGAGGTTGATGCCTTCGAGGGCCCGGATGGCGCCGTAGGCCTTGCCGACCCCCTCCATCTCGACGAGCGGGGTGCCCACCCGCAGGTTGCGATCGGCGTGCTCCACGATCGTGTCGGTCATGGCCGTCAGCTCCTGCGGTTGAGCGCGTAGTTCTTGACGTAGAGGTTGAGCATGACCGCGAGCAGCAACATGGCGCCGAGGAAGAACTTGAACCAGTTCGGGTCCCAGCCGCGAAGACGATGCCCTGGGTGGTCATGCCGAAGATGAAGGCGCCGACCGCAGCGCCGATCGCCGAGCCGTACCCGCCGGTGAGCAGGCAGCCGCCGACGACCGCGGCGATGATGTAGAGGAACTCGTTGCCGACGCCCTGCCCGGACTGCACGGTGTTGAACGAGAACAGGATGTGCATCCCGTAGAACCAGCACATCAGGCCACGCCCATGAACAGGCCGATCTTGACCTTGTTCACCGGCACGCCGACCGCGCGGGCGCTGGCGGCGTTGCCGCCGACGGCGAAGATCCAGTTGCCGATCCGGGTGCGGAGCAGGATCCAGGTGGCCAGGGCCACGAAGAAGATCCACCAGAGCACGGTGACCCGGATCGTCACCCCGCCGACCGCGAACTCGGAGGCGAAGACGGCGCGTGCGGACGCGAAGCCGTCCATGTCGGCGACGTTCTGGGTCGCCACCGTGCCGGTGACGAGCTTGGTGACGCCGAGGTTGATGCCCGCAAGCATGAAGAACGTGCTCAGCGTGATCAGGAAGCTGGGAATGCCGGTCTTGACGACCAGGTAGCCGTTCCAGAACCCGACCGCCAGCATCACGATCAGGCTGACGAACACCCCGACCCACAGGTTCAGGGAGAACTGGTAGGCGAACATCGACGCTGTCAACGCGCCCGTCACGACCGAGACGCCCGCCGACAGGTCGAACTCGCCGCCGATCATGAGCAGGGCCACCCCGACGGCGATGATGCCGATCGACGAGCTCGCGTAGAGCACGGTCGACAGGGCCGGCAGCGTCCGGAACGGCTCGGCGAGCACCGAGAAGAAGATGAAGATCGCGATCGCCGCCGCGAACGACCCGATCTCCGGCCGGGTGAGCAGTGTGGACAGCAACGGCTTCTTGGGACGCTCGACCTCCGTGGTCGGCGTCGGCGGGGACGGCTGGGTCGCCACGGGTGAGCTCATGGCTCGCTCCAGGGTTGGGAAGGGCCAGGGGGAGCCGGGCCGCCGGCTCCCCCTGGGAGGGGCACTAGCGCTTGTTGTTCTGCGCGTAGGTCACGATCTGCTCGACGTTGGTCGAGTCGACGAAGGACGGGCCGGTGAGCACCGGGCCGCCGCCGCCGATGTCGTTGCCGTTGGTGAGGTTCAGCCACAGCGACGCCACGGCCATGTAGCCCTGCACGTAGGGCTGCTGGTCGACGGCGAACATGAGCCTGCCCTCCTGGATCGCCTTCGCCGCGTCGACGTTCAGGTCGAAGGTCGCGACCTTCGCCTGGCTGCCGGCGTCGGACACGGACTCGAGCGCGGTGAGGGCGAACGGCGCGCCGAGCGCGATGACGTGCGTGATCGACGGGTCCTCCTGCAGCTTCGCGCCGATCGTCGACCGCACCGACGGCAGGTCCGTGCCCTGCACGTACAGGTTCTCCGTGTTCGGGAAGCTCGCGGCCACACCTGCGCAGCGGGCCTCGAGTGCGACGTGACCCTGCTCCTGGACCACGCAGATCACCTTCTGGGCGCCGTCCTGGGCGAGGCGCTGACCGGCGGCCTGGCCTGCGACGGTCTCGTCCGACCCGAAGTACATCTTCGCGCCGAACCGCTGGTAGTCGTCCTTGCCGGCGTTGAACGCCACGACCGGGATGCCGCGGTCGGCCGCCGCCTTCGCCGCGGGGCCGACCTGCTCGACCTGGGCGAGCGTGACGGCGAGGCCGTCGACCTGGCTGTCGATCGCGTTCTGCACCAGGGTCGCCTGCTCGGGTGCCTGGGCGCCGTTCGAGTACTTCAGGTCGACGTTGTGCGCGCGCGCCGCGTCCTCCGCGCCGGCCCGGATCCGGTCCCAGAATGTGTCGCCGGGCTGCTCGTGCGTGACCATCGCGATCGTGAACTGCTCGCCGCCGACGTTGCCACCGGCGGGACCGCCCTCGCCGCCCTGTTCCTGCTGAGCCCCGCCCTGGCTGCTGCACGCCGCCAATGCGATGCCGAGCGCCGCGGTCACCGCCAGTGTGCGCATCGTCTTCCTGGTACTCATCTTTGAGCTTCCTTCCAGTGCACAGCCGGCCGCAGTGGCGGGCTGGGGATGGGTCAGTAGGGCCACCGTCGGACGGGTCCGAGGCCGCAGCCCCGGAAGTAGCCGGCCGTTCGTGCGCCGATCGGCAGCGGGATGTGCGGCTCGACCGGGTAGAGGTCCTGCTCGACCACGCTGAACAGGTCGGTGTCCAGCGCGGCGAGCGCGTCGAGCAGCGGGGGCATGTCGGGCTCGCCGTAGGGCGGCTCGACCATCACCCCGAGCGGCACGGCCTCGGCGAGCGACAGCTTCTCGGCCCGCACCCGCTCGCGCACCGCGGGATCGACCTGCTTGAGGTGCACGTAGCGGATGCGCTCCGGGAACCGCCGCACGATCGCGATGTTGTCGCCGTCGCAGTAGGAGATGTGCCCGGTGTCCAGGCACAGGTTCACGTACCGCGGGTCGGTGTCGGCGAGGAACCGCTCCACCCGCTCCTGGGTGTCGACGTGGGTGTCGGCGTGCGGGTGGAACACCAGGTCGACGCCGAACTCCTCCAGCAGGACCTTCCCGAGCCGGTCGTATCCGGTGGTGAGGTTCTTCCACTGCTCCGGATCGATGTCGCCGGGCTGCACGGCGCTCCCGGTGTGCATGTCCGTGTACTGCTCGGGGAGCAGCACGAGGTGGCGCGCACCGAGCGCGGTGAGAAGGCGCGACTCCCGGCCGCAGGCCTCGATCGCCTCGTCGAGCGCCTCGGATCCGCGGTGCAGCCCTGCGAAGATCGTGCCGCCGCAGACCTGCAGGCCGCGGGCGTCCAGCTCGTCGCGCAGCCGGGCCGGGTCCTGCGGGAGGAACCCGGACGGGCCCAGCTCGGTCCACAGGTAGCCGGCCTGCGCGATCTCGTCGAGGTACCGCTGCCAACCCACCTGCTTCGGGTCCGACGGGAACCACACGCCCCACGAGTCGGGCGCGGTGCCGAGGGTGAGCCGGTCCAGGGCCGCCATGATCAGGTCGCCGTCGGGAAGTGGTAGCTGGCGCCGGTGGCGTGCTCCACGTGCGGCCACCGCGACGTCACGACCTTGGCGCGCGTGTAGAACGACACGCCCTCCGGCCCGTGGATGTGCTTGTCGCCGAACAGGGAGTCCTTCCAGCCGCCGAAGGAGTAGTAGGCCATCGGCACCGGGATCGGCACGTTCACCCCGATCATCCCGACGTTCACCCCCCGCTGGAACCGGCGTGCGGCCTCGCCGGATGAGGTGAAGATGGCGGTGCCGTTGCCGTACGGGTTGGAGTTGATCAGCGCGATCGCGGCATCCACGTCGTCGGCGCGCACGACCGAGAGCACCGGCCCGAAGATCTCCTCGCGGTAGACGTCCATCTCGGGCGCGACGCGGTCGATCACGGTGGGGCCGACGAAGAAGCCGTTCTCGTGGCCGGCCACGGTGAGCTCGCGGCCGTCGACGGCGAGCTCGGCGCCCTGCTCGGCGCCGGTGCCGATCAGGCCGACGATGCGTTCCTTCGCCGCGGCCGTGACCACGGGGCCCATCTCGCTGTCGGGCTCCCGGCCGGGGCCGACCTTCACCGCACGGGCCTTCTCGCTGACGGCCGCCACGAGCTCGTCGCCGCGCCACCGACGGCGACGGTCGCCGAGATGGCCATGCAGCGCTCGCCCGCCGAGCCGAACGCGGCCGCGACGAGGTGGTCGGATGCGTAGTCGATGGGGGCGTCGGGCAGCACCACGGCGTGGTTCTTCGCGCCGCCGAGCGCCTGCACGCGCTTGCCGTTCGCGGTGCCGCGCTCGTGGATGTACTTCGCGATCGGGGTGGACCCGACGAACGACACCGCGGCCACGTCCGGGTGGTCGAGCAGCGCGTCGACGGCCTCCTTGTCGCCGTGCACGACGTTGAACACGCCGTCGGGCAGCCCTGCCTCGGCCCACAGCTCGGCCACCAGCTGCGACGCGCTCGGGTCGCGCTCGCTGGGCTTGAGCACGAACGTGTTGCCGCACGCGATCGCCACCGGGTGCATCCACATGGGCACCATGGCCGGGAAGTTGAACGGGGTGATCCCGGCGCAGACGCCCAGTGGCTGGCGGAACGAGAACAGGTCGACGCCGGTGGAGACCTGGTCTGAGTAGTCGCCCTTGAGCAGCGTCGGGATGCCGCAGGCGAACTCGATCACCTCGAGGCCGCGCTGCACCTCGCCGCGGGCGTCCGAGACCACCTTGCCGTGCTCGTCGGAGATGATCTCCGCGAGGTCCTGGATGCGGGAGTTCACCAGCTCCCGGAAGCTGAACAGGATCTTGGTCCGGTTCGAGAGCGACGACTGCGACCAGCCCTGGAACGCCGCGGCCGCCGCCCGGACGGCCGCGTCGACGTCCGTGCGGCTCGCGAGCAGCACCTCGGCCTGCTGCTCGCCGGTGGCCGGGTTCCAGACCGGCCCCGTGCGCGTGGACTCGCCGGTGGCGGGCTTGCCGCCGATCCAGTGCGTGACGGTCCTCATGCGGGGGTGCCTCCAAGCGACGGGCCCAGAAGGGGCCTTTGTTCCGACTTGTGCGCCTCGTACGTCTTGCGGGCAGCGGTGGTGCTGTCGAGCTGGGAGACCTCGGCCACCGGCACGTCCCACCAGTTCTCCGAGTCCGGAGCGGGAGCCAGCGGGTCGGTCTCGATGTGGATCGCGGTGGTGCGTTCGGACGCGCGGGAGCGGGCGATCGCCTCGCGGAACTCCTCGATCGTCCGCACGCGGATGACGTCGGCGCCGAGGCTCTCGGCGTTTGCGGCGAGGTCGACCGGGAGCATCTGCCCGTCGAGCAGGCCGGTGTCGGGGTTGCGGTACCGGTAGGAGGTGCCGAACCGCTGCGAGCCGACCGACTCCGACAGCGCCCCGATCGAGGCGAACCCGTGGTTCTGCACGATCACGAGGTTGAGCTTGATCCCCTCCGACACCGCGGTGACGATCTCGCTCGCCATCATCAGGTACGACCCGTCCCCGACCAGGCGAACACCTCGCGATCCGGGGCCGCCATCTTGATCCCCAGCGCGCCGGCGATCTCGTAGCCCATGCAGGAGTAGGCGTACTCCACGTGGTACTGCTTCGCGTCCCGCGCCCGCCACAGCATCTGCAGGTCGCCGGGCATCGACCCGGCCGCCTGCACGACCACGTCGGTCGGGGCCATCTCCTCGTTCAGCGCGCCGAGCACCTCGGTCTGCGCCGGGAGCGGCTGGTGGCCCAGGTGGAAGGCCTCGTCGACGGCCCGGTTCCAGGCGCTGGTGTCCCACGTCGACGAGCAGCGATAGCCGGCGAGGGCCTCGGTGAGGGTCTCCAGCCCGCGCGGGCGTCGGCCACGAGCATCTCGCCCGCGTGCTTGGCCGCGTCGAAGGCCGCGACGTTGAGGTTGACGAACCGCACGCCCGGGTGCTGGAAGGCGGTACGGGAGGCGGTGGTGAAGTCGCTGTAGCGCGTTCCGATACCGATCACGACGTCGGCCTCGCGGGCCAGCGCGTTCGCGACCGGCGAGCCGGTGGAGCCGACGCCGCCCACGGCCTGCGGGTGGTCCCACAGCAGCGCGCCCTTGCCGGCCTGGGTGTCCCCGACGGGGATGCCGGTGGCCTCGGCGAAGCGGCGCAGCGCGTCGGTGGCCTCGCTGTAGTGCACGCCGCCGCCCGCGACGACCAGCGGCCGCTCAGCGCTCCGGATCAGCTCGGCGGCCTGGCCAGCGCGGCGGGCTCGGGGACCGCGCGGGGGATGTGCCAGACCCGCGGTGCGAACAGCTCGTCGGGCCAGTCGTACGCCTCGGCCTGCACGTCCTGCGGCAGCGCGATCGTCACGGCGCCGGTCTCGGCCGGGTCGGTGAGCACTCGCATCGCGCCCAACAGCGCCGACGGGAGCTGCTCGGGCCGCCACACCCGGTCGAAGAACCGGGAGACCGGCCGGAACGCGTCGTTGACCGAGATGTCGAAGGTGCGCGGGTCCTCGAGCTCCTGCAGCACGGGGTTGGCGACGCGGGTGGCGAACACGTCCGACGGCAGCAGCAGCACCGGGATCCGGTTGGTGGAGGCGAGCGCGGCCCCGGTGACCATGTTCGTCGAGCCCGGTCCGATCGACGCCGTGCACGCCATGGCCTGGAGGCGGTTGCGCATCCGGGCGTAGCCGACGGCCGTGTGGACCATGCCCTGCTCGTTGCGGGCCAGGTGGTAGGGCAGGTCGACGCCCGTGCGTGTGGCCTCCAGCAGCGCCTGCCCGAGCCCGGCCACGTTGCCGTGCCCGAAGATCCCGAAGCAGCCCGGGACCAGCCGGTGCTGCACCCCGTCGCGCTCGCTGTACTGGTTCGCGAGGAACCGCACGAGCGCCTGCGCCACGGTCGCCTTCACGGCTTCTCCTCCGTCGTCGTCAGTGGGAGTCGTGGATCGATCTCCTGGTCCTCCCAGGTGGCGCGCACCCAGGCGTGCTCCGGGTCGTCGCAGATCAGCCAGGCCCGATCGGGGCTGGGGCCGGCCATGACGTTGAGGTAGTAGAGGTCGTAGCCGGGCGTCGCCATCGACGGGCCGTGCCAGCCGTGGGGGATGAGCACCGTGTCGCCACTGCGCACCTCGGCGCAGACGTCGATCTCCCGGCCCGGCCCGGAGGTGTAGACGCGCTGGTAGGCGGGGCCGTCGCGGTCGACCTCGAAGTAGTAGACCTCCTCCAGCCGCGCCTCGCCCTCGCGCTCCTCGTCGTGCTTGTGCGGCGGGAACGACGACCAGTTGGCGCCCGGCGTGAGCACCTCGACGGCGATGAGCTTGTCGGCGTCGAAGGTCTGCGGGTTGCAGAAGTTGTTGACCTGGCGGCTGGCCCGGCCCGCGCCGCGCAGCTCGACGGACACCCCGTCGGCGGGGCCGTAGCGCGCGGGCAGCCGCCGCGTGGCCCGGGCGGCCGGGAGCGCGAACCGCCCACCGCCCGCGGACGACACGGTGACGTCGGCGTCCCGTGGCACGTAGGCGAAGTCGCTCACGCGGGTGAAGACGCTACGGCGACCGGCGACGTCGAACGTCTCGCCGTCGCACTCGACGCGGCAGCCACCCGACAGCGGCAGCACGACCATCTCGTCCGGCCCGGTCGCGAAAGTGACGCTCTCACCAGCGGCCAGCTCGAGGACGCGCAACGAGCTGTACCCCCACCCGGCGTTCTCCGGCGTCACGACGAGGGAGAAGGGGCCCTCGGAGGTCTCGCCCCGCCGCACGAGGGGCCCCACCTCCCGACGAACGGCGCGTTCGTCGGAACCGATCTGCGCGCTCACAGGAGGCCCACCGCTGCGTCTACCGCTCCTGCCACGTCGTCGCCGGGCGGGTACAGCAGCGACCTGCCGATCACCAGGCCCTTCACCGTGGGCAGCGCCAGGGCCTTGCTCCAGCTCGCGAACGCGGCGTCCTGGTCCTCGGTCACCTCCCCGCCGAGTATCAGCGCGGGCAGGGTCGTCGCGGCCATCGCACGCTCCATCTCGTCGACGATCGGGACCTTGAGCCAGGTGTGGGCGGAGGTGTTGCCGAGGCCCGCGGCCACCGTCGAGGCGCGGATCATGGCCTCCGCGGTGAGCTCGTTGCGCACCCGGCCGTCGACGCGGTGGGAGATGAACGGCTCGACCATCGCCATCAGCCGGTGTGCGGCGAGCTCGCTCACCGCACGCCCGCAGGACTCGAGCGTGGCGGCGGTGGCATGGTCCTCCGGGTCGATGCGGACGAGCATCTTCCCGCCTTCGAAGCCGGCCGCGGCGAGGCTCGCCGCGTCGAATGCGGTGAACCTGTCGTCGATCTCGAAGGCCGTGCCGGCCAGACCGCCCCGGTTCATGGAACCGACCACGACCTTGCCGTCGAGCGCGCCGAGCAGCAGCAGGTCCTCCAGGACGTCCGGCGTGCCGAGGACACCGTTGACGCCGGGGCGGGACAGCGCGAGGCACAGCCGGTCGAGCAGGTCGCCGCGATCGGCCATGGCCAGTGGCCGGTCGCCCGCCCGCAGCGCGCCGCGGGCCGGGTGGTCGGCGGCGATCATCATCAGCCTGCCGTGGTCGCCCAGCAACGCGCCGGGCTTGCGGCGCCGCTGCGCAGCCTCGGCCACCGCCTCCGGGCGGCGCACCCGCAGCTCCACGAGCTCCAGCAGTCGATCAGCCGGCACCGACGGCCTCCCCGAGCTTGGCCTCGACCTCGTCGGTCGTCGGCATGGCCTCCGCGCAGGCCAGCCGGCCCGCCACGATCGCGCCCGCGGCGTTGCAGAACCGCATGGAGTGCTCCAGGTCCCACCCGGCCAGCAGGGCATGGCACAGCGCGCCGCCGAACGCGTCACCCGCGCCCAGCCCGTTGACGACCTCGACGGGCACCGGTGGCACCACCACCTCGGTCGTCCCGTCCGACGCGAGCACCCCGGCAGGCCCCTGTTTCACGATCGCCAGCTCGACGCCCGCCGCGTGCAGCGCCTGAGCCGCGGCGTGCGGATCGCGCGTGCCGACCGCGGTCTCGCACTCGTCGAGGTTGCCGACGGCCACGGTCACGTGTGGCAGCGCCTCCTCGTACCAGCGCCGGGCCTCGTCGCGGAAGGGCCAGAACATCGGCCGGTAGTCCAGGTCGAACACGGTGGTGCCGGACTTCGCACGGGCGCGCAGCGCGGCGAGTGTGGCATCGCGGCTCGGCTCCTGCGACAGCCCGGTGCCGGTCACCCAGAAGATGCCGGCCTCGCGCACCGCCGCCATGTCCAGCTCGTCGGCGTGGATCTCCAGGTCGGGTGCCTTCGGGAGGCGGTAGAAGTAGAGCGGGAAGTCGTCGGGCGGGAAGATCTCGCAGAACGTCACCGGCGTCGGCAGGTGCGTCACGGGCGTGACGTAGCGGTCGTCCACCCCGAAGCCGCGCAGGGCGTCGTGGATGAACTCGCCGAACGGGTCCTCGCCGGTGCGGCTGATCACCGCGCTGCGCCGGCCGTGCCGCGCCGCGGCGACGGCCACGTTCGTGGCGCTCCCCCCGAGGTACTTCCCGAACGTCTGCACCTCGCGCAGCGAGACCCCGGTCTGCAGCGGGTACACGTCCACGCCGATGCGGCCCATGGTGAGCACCTCGAGCGCCACTATCGATCGCCTCCGCTCCGCTTCGGCAGGTTCGCGGGCCTTCGCGACGACGTCCTGCTCCCCCGGTGCTCGGTCGCTCGTTCCTCGCTCCCTGCGCGCCTCCTCCGCAGGACACCGTCTGCCCGCAAGCCGCCGCCTCCCCCTCGAGCCCCGGTGCCGCAGGTCGGCCCCGGGCACGCCGCCCAGGTGTACTCTGACCCGCCACACCTGTCAACACTTTGTCAGGACATAGTGCGCGACGTGAAGGAGTGGGCGTGGAAGTCACCGCACTGGATCGCACCAGCCCGGTCCCGCTCTACTTCCAGGTGGCGGGCAGGCTCGAACAGCTCATCGAGGGTGGGCACCTGCCCGTCGGCGGCAGGCTGGAGAACGAGGTCGAGCTCGCCGAGCGGCTCGGCGTGTCCCGGCCCACCGTGCGCCGTGCCATCCAGTACCTGGTGGAACGCGGCGTGCTCGTGCGCAAGCGCGGCATCGGCATCCAGATCGTGCACCCCAAGGTGCGCAGGCCGGTGGAGCTGTCCAGCCTGTACGACGACCTCGCGAAGTCGGGGAAGCAGCCGACCACGCGCATCCGCCACCTCGACGTCCGACCCGCACCCGACCACGTCGCCGAGGCGCTCGGCGTGCCCGAGGGCACCGAGGTGACCTGGTGCGAGCGCATCCGGTTCGCCGACGGCGAACCCCTCGCGCTCATGCACAACGCGGTGCCCGTGGACGTGCTCCGGTTGCGCCGCGCCGAACTCGAGACGCGCGGCCTGTACGAGCTGCTGCGCGCCGCGGGCTACGTGCCTCGGATGGCCGACCAGGTCGTGGGTGCCCGCACGGCGACCGCAGCCGAAGCCCGACTGCTCGGCGACACGCGAGGTGCCCCCCTGCTGACGATGACGCGCACGGCGTGGGACGCCGGCGGTCGTGCGGTGGAGTACGGCTCGCACATCTACCGAGCGAGCCGGTACTCCTTCGCGCTCACACTCTCGAGCTGACCGCGACGACCACTACTGGGACGCCCGCACCGCCCCCCACCGGGCAGCGGACGCCCCGGGGACTCAGCGGTAACGCCGCTGAGCGGCCTCGTCCTCGTCGTCCTCGGTGGGAGCGTAAGGGTCGGCGTAGTCGTCCTCCGCCTCACCGTTGCGGGGTGCCGCACTCCCGATCTCGCGCTGCAGCGCGTCGAGATCCATGGTGGGGGAGCTGTACTTGAGCTCTCGGGCCACCTTCGTCTGCTTGGCCTTGGCTCGTCCGCGCCCCATGGCTGGTCCCCCTTACAACAGGGATGGGGCGGCCGGATGTCTCGGCGGCCCCATTCATCTCAATAATCTCCTGGTGCTAACCGTACCTTGCGGAGCGGCAGGAGTGCGACGTGGCACCGGTGATGTGACGACGCACGCGTGTCGAGTCACCCGCTGGGCTGGCCCCGGCGAGTCCTGGCCCGAGCGTCGCGCGCTTTCGTCCGACGTTCCACCACCGATCGGGTGGCGCCGGCGGCCTCATCCGCGCAGTGGCTCCGAGCTGGGGTCCTTCAGGTGGCGCAGCGCGAGCACGGCACCGACCGCCGCGACCGCGCCCATCACGAGCATCGCCGACCAGCCCGCGAGATCGGCCACCAGCCCGCCGACGGCCGGGGTGACGGCGGCGGACACGTAGTTGGCGGTGTTCGACATGGCCATCGCCGTGGCGGCGCGCCCGGCAGGCGCCAGCTCGCCCGCCGCCGTGAACACCAGACCGTTCCAGCTGATCGCGAGCGCCGCGGCCGGTACGAGCACGGCGGCGAGCAGCACGGCCGGACCCGGTCGCAGGGCGGCCGCCAGCGCGAACCCCACCGCCACGGCGACGGCGACGATCCGCAACGGGCCGAGCCTGCTCCGCGCGCGGTCCGACCACGCGCCGTTGGCGAGCCTGCCGATCGCGCCCAGCACCTGGGTGAGCCCCAGCAGCGCCCCCGCGACCGCGAGCGAGAGCCCCGCCCCGCTGTGCAGCACCTCCACCAGGAACACCGAGCCGAGGAACTGCGGCACCACGAGCAGCAGCCCCGCCAGGCTGAGCTGCTGCAACCTCCGGTCGGCGAGCACCTCACGGGCACGCGCGGCCGGCCGCGCCGACCGGGCAGGAGCACCCGGTGGCTCCCGGATGAACACGGCGACCGCCGCGGCCGCTGCCAGGCAGGTGAGCGCCAGCGCCGCGAACACCGCGGGCACCCCACCGGCGTGCGCGATCGGGGGCAGGGCGACGGCTGCCACCGCGGCGCCCACGGGCACCGCCGTCTGCCGGATCGCCATCGCCGTACCGCGGCCCGTCACCGGGAACCAGGTGAGCACCGCACGCCCGCTCGCGGCGTTGACGCTCGCGCCGCAGGCCCCGGCCACGACGAGCATGACGCCCGCGGCCACCGGGTGGTCGAGGAGCGCGAGCACGCCCAGCGCGACCGCCGCCCCGAGCAGCCCGGACGCATCACCCACCGCTCGCCGAACCGGTCGGCCGCGCTGCCCCACGCCATGAGCGTCGGGATCAGGCCCGCCGAGGCGAGCCCGATGAGCACGCCGACGCCGGCGAGACCCAGCCCGAAGTGCTCGCGCAGCACGGGTGTGACGGCGGCGAGCCCGAGGAAGTAGGCGGTGGCGGCCTGCGCGGCGGTGCCGACGAGCAGCACGACCCATCGATAGCCAGGACCTGATCCCATTGCCCGACGATAGGTCGGCGTACCGAAATGCGGGACCGATGTCCTACATGCTGAGAACGCTGCGGGGTCGAACGCCGAGGGCTCGAACGCTGTGGAGCCGAGTCAGCGCAGGCCCCCACGCAGCTGGGCGGCGCGGCCGGGAGGAGGGGTCTCGCCATCCGGGACGAACGAGCTCGGGTCGATCGCCGCCGGTGTCACGCGGTCGTCCTCGCCCGCCGTGAGCTCGGCGTCCACCGGAACGTTGCGCTTGACCAGCGCCAACGCCACCGGGCCCAGCTCGTGGTGCAGCGTGACGGTGCCGACGCGGCCGACGGCCCGCCCGTCGCGCAGCACCGGGTCGCCCGGCACCGGCAGCGTCTCGTCGCCCGCGTCGAGGTGCAGCAGCACGAGGCGCCGCGGCGGGCGCCCGAGGTTCGCCACCCGGGCCACGGTCTCCTGGCCCCGGTAGCAGCCCTTCGTCAGGTGCACGGCCGAGCCGATCCACCCCACCTCGTGGGGGATCGTGCGGTCGTCGGTGTCGAGGTGCAGGCGCGGGTGCAGCGATTCGACGCGCAGCGCCTCGAACGCGAGGGTGCCCGCCGGGCGGGCACCGGCGGCGGTGAGCGGCTCCCACCACGCGGCATGCGCGTCGCGGGGCACCACGACGTCGGCCGCATCGGAGCCGGGCCACGCCATCCGGCGGACGAAACCGCCGTCGGGCAGGGCGAGCACCCCGTGCGGGCGCTGCGGGACCTCGACGCCCGCCGCGGCGAGGACGGTGGGGACGTCCGGGCCGACGACGCTCAGCACGGCGAGCTCGGCCGTGGCGTCGCGGGGCTCGACCTTCGCCCAGAAGACCATCTTCTTCAGGTAGTCGAGCAACTCGGGCACCTCGCCCGCCTCGGTGTCGAGGAAGACCGTGTCGGCGGTGTGCGCGACCACCATGTGGTGCAGCACCCGGCCGTTGATGTCCAGCACCAGTGCCTCGGTGCCTGAATCGGCAGGCAGCTCGATGACGTGCTGGGTGAGCAGCTGGTGCAGCCAGTGCAACCGTTCGGGGCCGGTGACCGCGATGACGCCCCGATGGCCGCGGTCGACCACCGCCGAGCCCCGGCTCATCGCCCGCTGCTCCGCGAGCGGATCGCCGCGGTGTGCGGGCACGCCTTCGTCGTCGGCCACCCCGGGCAGCTCAGTCACCGTGTGCTCTCCTCGCTGGTCTCCGCGTTGGATCTCCCGGCATCCCGGCAGTCGCGGCACTGCCCGGAGAGCGCGACGTGGGACGGGTCCAGCGCGAAGTCGGACTCGGCCAGCAGCCGCTCCGCGAGACCGTCCATCAGATCCGTCGGCGACTCGGTAACGGTGCCGCACGTGTGGCAGACCAGATGGACGTGCTGATGCTCCTGCTCCGAGTACGTCGGCGCGCCGTGCCCCAGATGCGTGTGGCGGACCAGCCCGATCCGCTCCATCAGGTCGAGCGTGCGGTACACGGTGGTGATGTTGACGGCCGGTGCCGCCTGCTGCACCTGCGTGCAGATCTGTTCTGGGGTGGCGTGCCCGAGATCGCGAACGGCGTCGAGCACGAGCTGACGCTGTGGCGTCATCCGCAGGCCGCGTTGGTGCAACGTGCGGCGGAGCGCGGCCGGCCCGCTCTCCACGGATCCCGACGTGGTGTCCACCAAGTCGATGGTAGGCGGTCCTCACGTCCCGTGTGTCGGGGTGCGCGAAGCAGGGGTTGCGCCGCTCCGATACCCGAAGATCGGGCGTCGCCGGTATGCTCCGTCAGGGTGAACGACCAGGATGGGGAGCCTGGACCTACCTACCCTCGGCGGGTGGATGGGCTTTCGCGCTCGGGAGGGGACCAGGGATGACGAGTGATGCGGGCGCGCTCGGCGCCCCCCGTTTCGACGTCGTCCTGAGGGGCTACGACCGCAAGCAGGTCGACGAACACGTGGCCCGTCTCCAGCGTGTGGTGTCCCGGATGCGCGCCGATCTCGACATGGCCCGCAGCCACCCGATGCCCCTCGTCTCCCCGCCCGGAGGCATGCCCGCGTCGGGCGGCCCGCGGCCCGCGCCGCAGCAGCCGCGCCCCGGTCATCCGCAGCAACCGGGCCGCGAGGGCCCTGACGTCGTCGGCAACTTCACCGACCGCATGCAGAGCATCCTGCAGGCCGCGGAAGAGGAAGCCGCCGAGATCCGCAACAAGGCCCGTGCCTCCGCCCGCGCCGAGGAGGAGAAGGTACGCGCGGAGCTCGCCGACCTGGTGCGCCAGCGCGACGTCCTCCTCACCGAGCTCACGCGCATGCGCAAGCAACTCGAGGGCATGCTCGCGGCGCCCACCGGGCGCATCGACCTCTCCAAGGTCGACGGCGCACCCCGCCCGACTCCCTCCCCGTCCCCGGGTGCGGCGAAGCCGGGCCAGGGCAAGCCGCAGCCGGCGCCGTCGTCGCCGCAGCCGGCGTCATCGGAGCAGCAGCAGCCGGCGTCGGCGCAGCAGTCGCCGCAGGCGCCATCGGCTCAGCAGCCGGTGTCGGCGCAGCGCTCGTCGCAACAGCCGTCGTCGCCGTCGTCGCCGTCGTCGCCGTCCTCGTCGCAGTCCTCACCCCAGTCGTCGTCCCAGCAAGCGTCCCCGTCCCAGCAGGCGTCCCCGTCCCAGCAGACATCGGCCCGCCAGCAGCCGGCGCAGCAGCAGTCCTCGTCGCGGCCGTCCGCACCGGCGCCTGCGGGCTCCCCGGGCGCCTCGGCCCCACCATCGGCGGGCACACGATCGGGTGGTTCTACCCCCCAGGCGTCCCAGCAGCCGTCGCAGGGGCAGCAGCAGGGCCCGCTGCCACCCGGGGGGCGCCCGCAGGCGAGCCCCACGCCGCGTCCGCGCCCGGCGTCCGAGGGCACGCCGCCTGCCACGTCGCGGCCGGGGCAGCCCGGGCAGGCGGGGCACGATGCCGCGAAGGGCCCGGGTGGCCAGGAGGCGGCTTCCGCTCGCCCGGTGCCCGCCGACGGGCTCACCAGGGCAGCCCCCCAGGTGCCGCCCGCACCCGCGAAGCAGCCTGGGCCGGTTCGCCCCCGCCTCGCAACACACCGCCCGCGGCAGGGGCGGCGTGGCAGCCGAAGTCCGGGCCGGGCGGGCAGAACCGCCCGGCGCAGAAGCCGGGCGGCGCCGGCCCGCCCGGCGGCCGGGAACACCGGAGCGCCCGGGCAGGCAGGGTCCGGTCCCGCACCGAAGAACGCGCCTGCTCCTGGCTCCCAGACCAACGCGACGCCGGGTTCGAACGCGCCCGGCCAGCAGCCCGCCGCCCAGCGCCCGAACGGGCCGGGCACGGGTGCGCCCACGTCGAACCAGGGCGGGCCGAAGCCGCCCGCGTCCGGTCAGGGCGGCGCGCAGTCGCCCGCGCCCAACCAGGGCTCGAACCAGCCTCCGCAGCGGCCGCCCGCCGCGGCGCAGCCGGGGCCTTCGCACGGGAACGCTCCGGGCGGCGGATCCGGGCAGCAGGGCCAACCGGCCGGATCACCGTCGCCGTCGCAGGGCGCGGATCAGCGCCGCGCAGCCCCGAACGAGGCCGGCGACCTGTTCCGGGCGTCATCCGATCAGGCGAAGCGTGGGGGCGCCGAACAGCGACCCGCCGCCCGTCCGGTCGACCGGCCCGGTGGGGACCGCACGGCACTGGTGCCGACCGTCCCGCCGTCCCAGGTCGCGCCGCCGCGCCCGAGCGACAAGCCGGCCAACGGCGGCCCGACCACGGGCAACTCGTCGCGCACGGCGTCCGGTGCCCGTCCGGACGGCGCGCGACCCGAGCAGCGCAGGGACGGCAAGGACGCGTCCGGCGAGCAGGAACGGCCGGGCTCGGCACCCGCGGGCAACGGTTCCGAGCGCTCGGATCGGTCCCCGTCGGCGTCACGCACCGGGTGATCGTCAGCGCGCACCGTGAGCTGATCTGGCGTACGGTGCGCAACCATGCAGTTGCCCCTGTCGGCGTCCGCGCTGGTCGTGCTGGGCGCGGGTGCGGTGCTCGTCGGAGCGTTGATCCTCATCGTGGTCGCCGTGCGCAGGCGGAAGCCGGCGAGCAGAGCCAACCGCGTGCCCCCGGACATGCGCACACCGCAGCAGTTCGGCTCGCACGGCGCGGCCCGGGTCTCGCCGGTCGCCGATCCACCGGTCGTCAACCCGCCGATCGCCAACCCACCGGTTGCCGAGGCACCGGTCGCTGAGGCACCGGCCGTCGGCGTTCCGGTCGTCAGCGCGCCGGCCGACGGCGTTCCGGTCGCGGCGCCGTCGGACCCGGCTCGCCTCACGGGCCCGGTCGTACCGATGCCGTCCGAGCCCGCACGCGTCGAGCAGGCGCCTGCGCCCGTCGAATCGCCGGTGTCCGCCCCCGAGCCCCGGCTCCGGCCTCAGCCACTGGCCGCCCCCGTCGCGGCTGCGGCGGCACAGCGCCCGGCGGAGGCGTCCGGGTACGTCGAACCGTCCCGTGAGTCCGCGGAGGCCCCATCGGCGCAGGAGGAGGCGCCGCAGCGCCACCACCAGTCCGGATCGGGGCGCACGGTCGCGGCCGCGGTGGCGCAGGCGTTCGCGGTGCGCGCCGCCGCGAGCCGGGGGGCGACGCAGCGTCCGGCCGACCCGCCGCCGCCCGACGGCGCAGAGCCGGCGGCGGGGGAGAGCACGCCGGTGCAGCCGGAGCCGGTCGCACCCGCCGTCGACGACGTCGACCCCGCGGCGACGACCGACCCCGATGGCCATGGGCTGACCGCCGCACCGGCTGCCGACGCCGCGCCCGAGCCCGCGCCGGAACAGGGTGGCGAGGTCTGGGCCGTCGCCACCGCCGCGCAGGCGGTGAACGGCCCTGATCACGGCTCCGAGGGCAACGGGAAGGCTCCCGAGGGTTGGCAGGTGCCCGATCCCGCCCCGGACGGCCAGGCGGTCGCTGAGGCGCCGGAAGCGGCCGCAGCGGTGGTGGCCCCGCCCGTCCCGGCCGAACAGCCCGAACCGGCCCCGTGCACCGACGCCGGCACGAGGACGCAAGACGGCGACGGGCCCGCCCCGGACGCACGGGACCGCCTGCTCGCCGTGCTGCTGGACGACCCGGAGCGGGCCGTCGGTGCGGCGGTCGAGCTGGAGTCGTGCCTGCACGAGCTGGACCGCCTGTCCGACGCGGTGCGGACGGGCCGTACGGCGCTGCGCGACGTGCTCGTCCGCCTCTCGTCGGCCGGCCTGCGTCCCGAGCAGCTGGCCCGGCTGGCGCGGTTGCCCCAGCACGAGGTGGAGGAGTTGCTGGCCCCCGCCTGAGCCAGGGGGTCAGCCCGCGATGCGGTTCAGGCGGGCCGAGAGGTGCGGCTGGAGGGGTTGGCCCATCATCGCCCGCTCGTCCACGTAGGCGAGGTCGCCGCCCTCCACGAGGCCGTAGAGGCGGTGCGAGCCGACGACCTCCTTCGCGGAGGCCGTCCGCACCACCGCGTCGGTCTCGATCTCCCACGAGGTGAGGTTGCGCGCGCGGCCGTAGAAGATCTCGGCGATCCCGGTGGCGTGCGTGATCAGGACCTCGAGCTCGCCGTCGGGCTGCGGCCGCCAGAAGCCGGTCTCGCGCGCGGCTGGCCGCAGCACCTCGCCGTCGGGGCCCAGGAGCCACGCCCTGGCCTCGTAGGACAGGAACGGGCGGCCGTCGTGGGAGAAGACGATCTGCTGCCCGTAGCTGTACGGCCCGTCGATCGTCGGGTACACGACCTCCCCGGTGCCGCGCCACACACCGACGAGCGGCAGCAGCCCGATGCACAGCTCGTGCAGGTCGGGGCCCTCACGCAGGTTCGCGGTGTCGTCGGGGATCGGCAGGTCGTCGAACCGCGGACGGTTGCGCTGGGGGGAATCGGGGGCGGCGTTGGCCGGGCCGGTGACGGTTCCCGGCAGCTCGTCCCCGGTCATGACTGCGACTCCTCGGGCGAGCCCGGCGCCGTGGTGAAGAGCCTGCGGAGCAGGTAGGCGGTGAAGGCGACGATGCCTCCGCAGGAGGCGATGAGCAAACCGGTGAACAACCACTGCACCGGGCGCAGCCTAGTGGGTCCCGACGTCTCAGCCGATGCACGAACGGCACTCTCGTCCACGCCTACTGGACGAGAGTGCCGTTCGTCGGCTCAGGCGACCGCGATCTCCGCCCGGTGGATGCCCGGGCCCGCGGCCGTCAGCTCGGCCTGGCCGTTGCCGGCGCGAGACAGTGCACGGACCGTCCACGTGCCCGGTGCGGCGAAGAACCGGAACTGGCCGGCGGGGCTCGCCACCACCTCGGCCGTGAACTCGCCGGTGCCGTCCAGCAGCCGCACGAACGCGCCGCTGACCGGCTCCCCACCAGCGATGACGCGGCCGGTGAGGACGGTCTCCTTCGTCAGGTCCGTGCCGGGCGGCAGCGCGACCGCCTGGTCAGGGGCGCCGCACATCAGGAGCCCTGCTTCGCGGGCGCGCCCAGCTCGATCGGCACACCGATCAGCGAGCCGTACTCGGTCCAGCTGCCGTCGTAGTTCTTCACGTCGCCGTACCCGAGCAGTTCGTGCAGCACCACCCAGGTGTGGGAGCTGCGCTCACCGATGCGGCAGTAGGCGATGGTGGCCTTGTCGGCGTCGTAGCCCTCTTCGGCGTAGAGCTTGGCGAGGTCCTCGTCGGACTTGAACGTGCCGTCCTCGTTGGCCGCCTTGCTCCACGGGATGTTGATCGCCGAAGGCACGTGGCCGGGCCGCTGCGACTGCTCCTGCGGCAGGTGGGCGGGCGCGAGGATCTTGCCGGAGAACTCGTCGGGCGAGCGGACGTCGACGAGGTTCTTGTTGCCGATCGCGTCGACGACCTCGTCGCGGAAGGCGCGGATCGAGACGTCCGGGTCCTTCGCAGTGTAGGTGGTGGCGGCGCGCTCCGGCACGTCCGTGGTGAGGGTGCGGCCGTCGAGCTCCCACTTCTTGCGGCCACCGTCGAGCAGCTTGACGTCGGCGTGCCCGTACAGCTTGAACTGCCAGTAGGCGTAGGCGGCGAACCAGTTGTTGTTGCCGCCGTAGAGCACGACCGTGTCGTCGCCCTTCACGCCCTTGTCCGACAGCAGCTTCGCGAACTGGTCCTTGTCGACGATGTCGCGGCGGACCGGGTCCTGCAGCTCGGTGGTCCAGTTGACCTTGACGGCCCGGGGAGGTGACCGCCGTCGTACGCGGCGGTGTCCTCGTCGACCTCGAGGAACACGATCCCGTCGCTACCGAGGTTCTTCTCGGCCCAGTCGGCGGTGACCAGGACGTCCTGGCGGCTCATGCATTGGCTCCCTGGATGTCAGTGATGCGGTGGATTGCGGGCACGGGTGCACTGCCGGCGCGAGGCACGGCAGACGGGTGCTGTGGTGCGGACATGGAGATGCTCCTGAGAAGGGCGGGGAAACGCGAACGCTCAGGAGGCGCGACACAGGCAGCTGCCGACGCGGCACAGGTCGACTGCGCGGCGACGGGTCAGCGGCCAGAACACACTGGTGAGAGTAGCCGAGGACGGGCCTGCTCGGCAGTGCCGATGAGGACCAGGTCACGCTCCGGCGGCTCAGCCGGTGGCGGACACCGCGCTGTCGCCGAGGGTGAGCTCGTCGGCGTAACCGCTGATCTCGATCGCGCCTGCCGCCGCGCGGAGCTTGGTGGGGGTGGCCGCCAGCGGCAGCGAGCCGGGGTCGATGCGCAGCGTGAAGCGCTGCTGCAGCGTCTGCTGCACCGCGGCGGGGAGGGGGTCCGCGTCGTTGCCGCCGAGCCGGACGTCGACCGGCACGATCTGCGCCTGGCCGTCCACCAGCTGGAGCATGGCGATCACCGCCACCTCGGACTCCTCGCCGAGCAGGGTGGCGGTGCCGACGAGCCGCACCGCGTTCTCCGGGTCGATCGTGCGCAGCGACTTGTCGGCGCCGTCGTCGACGGCCTGCTCGACGGCGTAGTCGTCGACGTTCTCGATACGCAGCTTCTCGATGCCCGGGACGAGGCGCTCGACGTCGGAGGCCGGGATCCGGACCGTGCCCTCGACCTCCCGCACGGTGAGCGACTTCGGGCCGGAGCCGAGCAACATCGGCAGCGGGGCGTCGACCTCGCGAAGCTGGGCCCGGACGGTGAGCTCCTGCAGCTCGCCCACCCGGATCCGGGTGGCGTCGACGTCCACGCTGGAGTATTCGCCGGAGATCGCCTGAACGAGGAACGGGAACCCGTTGATGCGCACGGACGGGTCGTCGACGAGCCCGATCTGCTCGCGCATCTGGCGGGACACCGCCGACTCCGCGAGCGCGGCGGCTCCGTAGTCCACCGCGACGAACAGCCCGACCAGGACGAGCAGCGCGATGACCAGGCGCCTCATCCGACCTCCGAACCTGCGACCCGGCACTGCGCCGGGGTTGAGGCCCTCGACGGTAGAGCGAGCCTCTCCGGGGCCATCACCGGGGGCAGCGTCTGATGGCCTTCGCTTCGCTCCGGCGGGCTCGCGGGCCTTCAAGGTGCCGTCCTGCTCCTCCGGTGCTCGGTCGCTCGTTCCTCGCTCCCTGCGCGCCTCCTCCGCAGGACGCACCGGCCCGCTCGCGGTGGCGACTGCCCAGCGGGCGATCCGGCGGGCGAGTGCGGGATGGGCGCCGCTCTCGCCGTGCCCGTCTCCGGGCTCCTCCCACAGCTGCGCGCGGCCACCCGCCGCCGCGACGAGCGCCCTTGCGTGGGACGGGGTGAAGTAGGGGTCGCCTGCGAAACCGACGATCAGCAGCGGTACGTCGATGCCCGCCACGACCTCGACCGGGGAGGCCGGCACGACCGCCCACGCGCCGTCGAGGCGTACGCCGATCATCCGTGCGACGAGCCTGCCGTGCGGCTGCTCGAGCAGCCAGTGCACCCGGCGCATGGGTGCGGTCTCCCGCGAGTACCACCGTGCGGGTGAGCTCACGGCCACCGCGGCGTCCGGGCGGTTGTCCCCGATCGCCGCTTGGCGCAAGGTCACCGCGGCGCCGAGGGAGAACCCGATCGTGACCACGTGTTCGTAGCCGAGGCCGCGCGCCACGGCCACCGCGGCGTCGACGTCGAGGGCCTCCCGGTCGCCACGGTGTTGCGCCCGCCCGAGCGGCCGTGCCCGCGCATGTCGAGGGCCACGACAGGCGCTTCGGCGGCGAGCGCGGCGAGGACCCCGCGGGTGATCGGGTGCCGTACGTGGTGGGTGAACGCGTGCGTGACGGCCAGTGCGGTGCCCCGGCCGGAGCCCTCGGCTGCGAGGTGGACGCCCTCGAGTGGGACCCCGTCGGCGGCGGCCGTGGTGATCGGACGGCGCGTGACCTGCACCGCGCGACTCGTGTGTTCGGCCGTCACCCGGTTATCCTGCATCGATCCGCGTGTGGTGTTCCCGCCGGGTCACGCGGGTGTGACCGGTGTGTCAGCGCAGCCCGCCGTGATCGGAGGAGGGGTCGCAGTGGGCGGCCCGGTTCCGGTGGGAGAGGAGGCACGCCACGTGGAGCTCCTTCTGTTGACGGCCGACCCCGATCCGGGGTCCGTGCTGCCGGCGCTCACCCTGCTGCCGCACGGGGTCCGCACGGCGGCCCCCGAGGTCGCGGCGCTGCTCGACGCGGGGCCGCACGACGCCGTTCTCGTCGACGCGCGCACCGACCTGGTGGCGGCGCGCAGCCTGTGCCGGCTGCTCGGCAGCACCGGCACCGACGTGCCCGTCATCGCGGTGCTCACCGAAGGTGGGCTGGTGGCGGTGTCCGGTGAATGGGTGGTCGACGAGATCCTGCTCCCCACCACCGGACCGGCCGAGGTGGACGCCCGGCTGCGGCTGCTGAAGTCCCGGCCGGGCGCGACGCGGGCCGCGACGGTGGCGCGCTCGTCCTCGGCGAACTCGTGATCGACGAGGCCACGTACGCCGCGCGCCTGCGCGGGAGGCTGCTGGAGCTCACCTACAAGGAGTTCGAGCTGCTCAAGTACCTCGCACAGCACGCGGGGCGGGTGTTCACCCGCGCTCAGCTGCTGCAGGAGGTGTGGGGGTACGACTTCTTCGGTGGCACGCGCACCGTCGACGTCCACGTGCGGCGGCTGCGGGCGAAGCTCGGTCCCGAGCACGAGCAGATGATCGGCACGGTGCGGAACGTGGGCTACAAGTTCGTCCGACCCAGCCGGGGTGGGCTGGCTGCGCCCCCGGTCGCGTTGCTCGATGACGACGGCCCGGGTGATGACGAGGACGGCGATCTGGCCCCGCGCCACGTGTCGGAGGCCGCCGGCAGGTCATGAGACCGCGGTAGCGTCGTGCGGGTGATCGAGCTGTCGTGGCGGGCCGGGCTGGACGAGTCGCGAGCCGCGGAGGTGAGGGCGCTCGCGGCCGCGGCTGCGGGCGTCGACGGCACCGAGCCGCTCGGCGAGCACGTGCTGATGCACCTCGCCGACGACGGCGTGGCCCATCTGCTCGCCCTCGACGGCGACGCGGTGCGCGGGGTCGCCCAGCTCGATCCAGCCGAGGGCGTCGCGGAGCTCGTCGTGCACCCCGAGCACCGCAGGGCGGGGACCGGCAGGCGGATCGTCGAGGAGGTGCTGTCGCGAGCCGGTGGCAGCGTGGCGGTCTGGGCCCACGGGCAGCACCCCGGCGCGGTGGCGCTCGCCGCCCGTCTCGGGTTCGCGCCGGTGCGGGAGCTGTGGCAGATGCGGCGCAGCCTGCTCGAGCCGATCCCGGAGCCGAAGCTGCCGGCGGGCGTGCGGTTGCGCGCGTTCGTGCCGGGGCAGGACGACGACGAGTTCCTGCGGGTCAACAACGCGGCGTTCGACTGGCACCCGGAGCAGGGCGGCTGGGACCGCTCCCAGCTGCGGCTGCGCGAGACCGAGGCGTGGTTCGACCCGGCGGGGTTCCTGCTCGCGGTGGACGAGTCCGACCGGCTGCTGGGGTTCCACTGGACCAAGGTGCACACCGGACCCCACCCGATGGGTGAGGTGTACGTGCTGGGCGTCGACCCGTCCGCGCAGGGCATGCGGCTGGGCGCGGCGCTCACCCTCGCCGGCCTGCACCATCTGCGGGAGCGCGGCCAGTCCGACGTCCTGCTGTACGTCGAGGCGGACAACTCGCCCGCCGTGCGGCTCTACGGCAGCCTGGGGTTCACCCGTTGGCAGGCCGATGTTTCGTACCGCCGCTGACGCGTGTTCACCCGGTGGCAACCAAGGCGTCGATGCGGCTGATCACGTCGGCGCAGGTCACAGCGAGGTCACGATCAACGTTGTGTGAGTGCGCTCGCTCACCCGGGCGACCTGTTCATCCTGCGTTCATCTGAACGGCGAGGTCCGTCCACCGGCCTTACCTACCGTTCGCGGCGAACGGCCCCCGAGCCGTGTCCCCCGGTTCACGGGAACCCACGTACGGAGGAACACAGGTGAACACCCTGCGGCACGGCTCGCGTGCCCGACTCGCCGCGGTCGGCGTCGCCGCCAGCGGCGCGATACTGCTCGCCGGCTGCGGTGCGGCCAACGAAGCCGCCGCCCCGTCGGGCGGTGGGGAGTCCGGCGCTGCCACGAGCGACGCGTCCGGCACGATCGCCGGCGCCGGCGCCACCTCGCAGCAGGCTGCCATGGAGGCCTGGATCGCAGGCTTCAGCAGCGTCGCGCCCGACGCCACCATCAACTACGACCCGACCGGATCCGGTGCGGGCCGCACCCAGTTCACGGCTGGAGCCGTGCAGTTCGCGGGCAGCGACGCTGCTCTCGACGAGGAAGAGCTGCCCACCGCGCAGCAGATCTGCGGCGGCCCGGACAACGTCATCCAGATGCCGCTGTACATCTCGCCGATCGCGGTGGTGTTCAACCTGGAGGGTGTCGACAACCTCCAGCTGTCCGCCAACACGATCGCCAAGATCTTCAACCGGCAGATCACCACGTGGAACGACCCGGCGATCGCGGCCGAGAACGCCGGTGTGCAGCTCCCTGCCACCGCGATCACGCCGGTGAACCGCTCGGACGAGTCCGGCACCACCGAGAACTTCACCGAGTACCTGGCCGAGGCGGCCGGTGCCGACTGGCCGCACGAGCCCGACGGCGTGTGGCCGGTGCAGGGTGGCGAGGCTGCACAGGGCACCTCGGGTGTCATCGGTGCGGTCACGGGTGGCCAGGGCACGATCGGGTACGCCGACCTGAGCCAGGCCGGCGACCTCGGCACCGTCGACGTGGTGGTCGGTGGCACCCCGGTCGACCCGACGCCGGACGCTGCCGCGGCCGTCGTCGAGGCGTCGCCGCGGGTCGAGGGCCAGGGCGCGAACAACTTCGCGGTCGAGCTGAAGCGCGACACCCCCGGCGCTACCCGGTGGTCCTCGTGTCCTACACGATCGCCTGCACCCAGTACTCGGACCCCGCCCAGGCCGGCACGGTGAAGGCCTTCCTCAGCTACATGGCGAGCGATGCGGGCCAGGCGGCGGCGAGCGAGAACGCCGGCAACGCGCCGATCTCGGAGAGCCAGCGCAGCACGTTCCAGCCCTCGATCGACGCCATCGCCGCGGCGGGCTGATTGAGCGCGACATCACGTAGCCGCAAGGCCCGGACAGTCGTCATCATGACACCGTCCGGGCCTTCGGCCCGTCGACGTTCCCCGCGTTCGAACTTCCGCGACGATCCGCCGGAAGGACTCATGTGAGTACCGAAACCACCCCGGGGCCTTCGCCTGCCGATACGCAGCCGCCGGTCACCTCGACCAGACCCGTCGTGCAGCCCGGGGACCGGATCTTCTCCGGCCTGGCAAAGGGCGCGGGCATCCTCATCCTGGTCGTGTTGGCCGGTGTCGCGGCGTTCCTCCTGGTGGAGGCCGTCCCGGCGTTCACCGCGCCGTCCGCCGAGATCCCCGGTGGTGCAGGGTTCGCCGCCTACGTCATCCCGCTGGTCTTCGGCACCCTGCTCGCCGCGGTCATCGCGCTGGTCATCGCGACACCGCTGGCCGTCGCGGTCGCCCTGTTCATCACGCACTACGCGCCGCGGCGGATCGCCCAGGGGCTCGGCTACGTGGTCGACCTGCTCGCCGCGGTGCCGAGCATCGTCTACGGGCTCTGGGGTGCGGGCACGCTCGCTCCCGCCTCGGTGGCGCTGATGGTCTGGCTGGAGAACAACCTCGGGTTCATCCCGTTCTTCGCCGGGCCCGCCTCGACGACCGGTCGCACGATGCTGGTTGCAGGCGTCGTGCTGGCCGTCATGATCCTCCCGATCATCACCGCCGTCTCGCGGGAGGTCTTCCTGCAGACGCCGCGGCTGCACGAGGAAGCGGCACTCGCCCTCGGCGCCACCCGCTGGGAGATGATCCGCATGGCGGTGCTGCCGTTCGGCCGCTCCGGCATCATCAGCGGCGCGATGCTGGGCCTCGGCCGCGCGCTCGGCGAGACGATGGCGGTCGCCATCGTGCTCTCGGTGTCCGGTGGGATCACGTTCAACCTGATCGGCAACGGCAACCCGTCCACGATCGCCGCCAACATCGCCCTCCAGTTCCCGGAGGCGAGCGGGCTCGGTGTCAACGTCCTCATCGCGTCGGGCCTGGTGCTCTTCCTGATCACCCTCGCGGTGAACTCCATCGCGCGCTTCATCATCAACCGACGCCGAGAGTTCTCGGGGGCCAACTGATGACCGTGGACACCTCCAAGCGCCAGGACCAGGTGAGCGACCTCCCGCCGCCGGGCGGGCTCGCCATCCAGGGACAGCTGCCCCGCTGGGCGGTTCCGGGCGGCCTCGCGGCGTCCGCCGTCGTCGTGGGGTTGGTGCTGGCCGCGATCGGCTTCAGCGTCGGGCTCTTCGTCGTCGGAACGGTCGTGCTCTTCGCGGTCGGGCTCTACGTCGCGTCGCGGCAGGTCGAGGGCAGCCGCAAGGCCACCGACCGGCTCGTCACCGTGGTGGTCAGCAGCGCGTTCGGGCTCGCGGTCATCCCGCTGCTCTCGGTGATCTACACGGTCGTGTCGCTCGGCATGGTCCGATTCGACGGCGAGTTCTTCAACTCGTCGATGCGCGGCGTCGTCGGTGAGGGTGGCGGTGCCTACCACGCCATCGTGGGCACCTTGCTCATCACCGCCCTCGCCGCCCTGATGTCGATCCCGGTCGGCCTGCTCACCGCCGTCTACCTCGTGGAGTACGGCAAGGGCCGGCTGGCGAAGGCGATCACGTTCTTCGTCGACGTCATGACCGGCATCCCGTCGATCGTCGCCGGGTTGTTCGCGGTCGCGCTGTTCACCTACCTCGTCGGCCCCGGTGCACGGCTCGGCTTCGCCGGCTCGGTGGCGCTGTCCGTGCTGATGATCCCAGTGGTGGTCCGCGCCACCGAGGAGATGCTCAAGATCGTTCCCAACGAGCTGCGCGAGGCGTCGTTCGCGCTGGGCGTGCCGAAGTGGCGCACGATCCTGAAGGTCGTCATCCCGACGTCGATCGCGGGTATCGCCTCCGGTATCACGCTGGCCATCGCCCGGGTCATCGGCGAGACGGCGCCGCTGCTGGTGGCGGTCGGCCTGACCACCGCGCTGAGCTTCAACCCGTTCGACGGCCGGATGGCGACCCTCCCGGTCTTCGCCTACCTCTCCTACGCCACGCCCGGTGTGCCGCGCGAGCCGTACCTGGAGCGGGCGTGGACCGCGGCCCTCGTCCTGATCATCATCGTCATGCTGCTGAACCTGCTGGCGCGCCTCATCGCCCGTGTGTTCGCCCCGAAGTCCCGATAGGAGCGCTGAGTCCGATGGGCAAGGCGATCGACGCCAAGAACCTGAACATCTACTACGGCTCGTTCCTCGCGGTCGAGGGCGTCAACATGTCCATCCGGCCGAAGACCGTCACCGCGCTGATCGGGCCGTCCGGTTGCGGGAAATCGACCTACCTGCGATCGATCAACCGGATGCACGAGGTCATCCCCGGAGCACGGGTGGAGGGCCGCCTCGAGCTCGACGGTCAGGACCTCTACGGCCCGGGCGTCGACCCGGTGGGTGTCCGTCGCCAGATCGGGATGGTCTTCCAGCGGCCGAACCCGTTCCCCACGATGTCGATCTACGACAACGTGATCGCGGGTATGCGGCTGAACAGCAGGAAGATGCGGAAGGACGCCACCGACCAGCTCGTCGAGAAGTCGCTGCGCGGCGCGAACCTCTGGAACGAGGTCAAGGACCGCCTCGACAAGCCCGGATCGGGCCTGTCCGGCGGGCAGCAGCAGCGCCTGTGCATCGCACGGGCCATCGCCGTGCAGCCTGACGTGCTGCTGATGGACGAGCCGTGCTCGGCACTGGACCCCATCTCCACGCTCGCGATCGAGGACCTGATCAACGAGCTGAAGATGGACTACACGATCGTCATCGTCACGCACAACATGCAGCAGGCTGCGCGCGTGAGCGACTACACCGGTTTCTTCAACATCGAGGGCACCGGCAAGCCGGGCAAGCTCGTGGAGATGGACGAGACCAAGACGATCTTCTCCCAGCCCACCGAGAAGGCCACCGAGGACTACGTCTCCGGCCGGTTCGGCTGACCGTAGCGTCACGCACATCCCGGCCGTGTCGCCCTGTAGGAGGGCGGCACGGCCGGTCGCATTCCCGCCCCGACCCGCTCAGATCGGGAGGAGCCCGGCTCCTGCCCGGTCACGGCGTAGACCGTCTCCCCGGCCACCACCACCGCGTGGTCGGCGAAGCGCTCGTAGTAGCGCGCCAGCAGCGTGATGTCGACGGCAGCGCGCACCCCGTGTGGCCAGTGCTGATCCATCAGCACCTCCATCATCTCCCGGTGCAGCACGTCCATGGCGTCGTCGTCCGTGTCCAGCTCGACGGCCAGGACGACGTTGCGGGTGCGCACCACCTCGGCGGCCTTGACGGCGAGCTGCACCGCGACCTTCCCCATCTCGGCGAACGCGGCCGCACCTCCGGCGGCAGGGCCGGTTCCGGGTGGCGCATCCGCACGACCTGGGCGACGTGCAGCGCCAGGTCGCCCATCCGCTCGATGTCGCCCGCCATGCGGATCGCGGCCACGACGGTACGCAGGTCCCCCGCGACGGGGCTGTGGAACAGCAGCGCCTCGCCCGCGACGTCCTCCACCTGGATGCGGAGCGCGTCGATCGTCTCGTCCCCCGTGACGACCTGGACGGCAAGCCGCTCCCGCGACTCGAGCAGCGCGGCGGTGGCGCGGTGGAGAGCGCCGGCAGCGGCCGTGCACATCTGGCCGAGCAGCTCGGACAGCTCGGCAAGCTGCTGCGGCAGCGGCGGCGGAGGCACGGCAAGAGCCTATGATCCGGCGGTCAGAAGGCAGCAGCGGCCGGGTGAATGAACGGTGAACGCCGCCCGCGCTCAGACCGTGAGCGGGCCGGGCATCTGGCCGGTGACGACGTACACGATCCGGCGCGCGACGGCCACCGCGTGGTCCGCGTAGCGCTCGTAGAACCGGGCCAGCAGCGTGATGTCGACGGCCGGGCCGACGCCGTGGCTCCACTCGCGGTCCATCAGCACCGTGAACATGTGGCGGTGCAGGTCGTCCATCGCGTCGTCGTCGGTCTCCAGCTCGGCGGCGCGCGCGAGGTCGCGGGTGCGGATGACGTCTCCCGCCTTCAGCGCCAGCTCGACACCGACCCGTCCCATCTCGGCGAAGTACGGTGACACCTCGGCGGGAAGCACCGGCAGCGGGTGACGGCGGCGGGCCGCCTGCGCGACGTGCAGCGCGAGGTCGCCCATCCGCTCGATGTCGCCGGCGCGTGAATGGCCGACACCACGATCCGCAGGTCAGTGGCCACGGGAGCCTGCAGCGCGAGCAGCGCGAACGCCTTCTCCTCGGCCTGGGCGCGGATCTCGTCGACACGGATGTCCTCGGAGATCACCTCCTCGGCCAGCTGGAGGTCGGCCTCCAGCAGCGCCTCGGTGGCCTTCCTCATTGCCTCGGCCACCTGCGTGCACATGCCCGCCAGTGCAGCCGCCAGCTCATCGAGCTGCTCCTGATAGACGTCGCGCATATCTCACAGAGTAGATCCGAATCGGACGAACCGTCGCGCGGGTGGGTGAACCCGCGGTGAACGTCCGGGGGCTCACGTACAGGTGACCGCCGGCTCCGCCGAAGCCTCGGTGGTCGGAGCTGCCAGCGCGATCGGTTCGGACGGTGCCCGGACCACGTCGTCGAACGACTGGCCGAGCACCAGCTGCAGCACATTGGTGCTGCCGGGGTCGGGAACCTCGCTCGCCGACGGCACCGTGGCCCGCAGCACCTCGGCCGCTGCGGCCTGGTCGGGCGAGAACCGGATCACGGTCTCGGTGGTGGGCTGGTCGGCGCTCTCCGGCTCGCCCACGTCGAAGCCGAGCGAGTTCAGCGTCTCGCTCACCTCGCCGGCCAGTCCGGAGCGGGACGAGGCGTTGACGACCTGCACCGAGACCTCGCTCGGGGCGGGGCCGGCGGTCCCGGCGCCCGGGCCGGTGGCGTCGGCGGCAGCGGCTGGTCGGCTCGCACGGCCGCGAAGAGGGCGGCTGCCACGGTGTCGCGCATGACCGCGTTGCCCCGGCCGTTGTTCTCCCCGACCGGCACCGCGGCGTACCGGACGCCATCGGCGTCCAACCGGCGCAGCGTCATCGCGAGCGCCAGGACCTGGTCGATCCCGGCCCCGTCGGCCACCACGGCATCGCCGAGCACCGGGCGCAGCGCCATGATCCGCCCGACGTCGAGCAGCGCGGTGCCCGACACCGCCGAGTCGAGCACGGCGGCGACCACCTGCTGCTGACGCTGGATGAGCCCGTACTCCGCCGACGGCTCGCCCTCGACCTCACCCGCCTGCACGAAGTCGGCGACGCGCACGCCCTCGAGCCGGTTCGGGCCCGCGTCGGGCACCACGGGGCCGAGCACGTCGTCGAGCACGGGTCGCGGCACGCACACCTCCGCGCCGCCGACCGCGTCGGTCAGCGCCGGGACGGCGGCCAGGTCGATCCCCACGTACTTGGTGATCGAGAGCCCGCTGAGCTGCTGCACCACCCGGGTGATGCAGCGCGGCCCGCCGAGGTCGAGCGCGCTGACGAGCTGGGTGCGGGCCTCCGCCTGCACCGGTTCCTCCCGGTAGCTCGCCGTGGCGGCATCCCACGTCTCGCAGGGAGGCCGGTTGATCTCCAGGTCGAGCGGGAAGGCCAGGACGGTGACCGGGCCGCCGGAGTCCGGGATGTGGGCGACCGCAACGGTGGACGCCCGCGGCTCGGCGGTCTCCGTGGCCGGCTCCGTGGCCACCACCAGCACGTTCTCGTCCCCGGCCTGCACAGCCGCATCCACCACGGCGCTCGAGCTCGGGTCGAGCGCAGCGGCGTCGCGGACCGCCGAACCCAGCCACGTCTTGGTGCCCCAGCCGAACGCCGTGGCCGCGAGCACGAGGAGCGCGACGGCCCCGGCGAGCAGCCGCCCCGCGATGACAGCGGGCCCACGCCGCGGCGCGGGCACGGCGGGCTCGACCGCGGGGCGATCGGTCACGGCGAGCGTCACCCCGGCGTGGGCGGCGGTCAGCCGCGTGAGCGTCTCGTCGATGCGCATCGCACGTGTGTGCGCCTCGACCTCGCGGTCGGTCGGGCCGTCGCCGCCGGCGGGCGTGCTGCGGCCCGCCGTCCGGGGTTCGGGCGCGCCGTCGCCGTCCCGCTGCTCGGGGTCGGCGCGGGGGCGGCGGCCACCGCCCGCAGGGAGCACGGTGGTCGCGGGGTTGTCGGGCCGGCCGCCACGAGGTGGGGCGTCATCGGGCGGCGTCACCTCGGCCGGGCGCGGCGGGAGGCCGGCAGCGCAGTGGTCGCCGCGGTGGTCACCTGCGCGGCGGGCTCGCTCCCGCGCCGCCGCACGGGGATCGCGGTCGTGGCCGCCGCCTCGACGGGTCCGTCGACGGGCTCGGGGCGCCGGCCCCGAGCGCTGCCACCCGACGGGAGCGCCGTCGTCGGGGGCGCGTCGGACTCGGGTTCCCCGCCGCGCCGACGGCCACGGGCCGCGGCGGCGGGAACGGCCGAGCCCGGCTCGGCGGGACGCCCGGGCGCCGGGCCCTCCGGAGCCACCGGGGGCTCGGGGCGGTACCGCTGGCCGCCGCCACTGTGCGCGGGCCTGCCGATGTCGGCGGCCGGGTGCCGGGCCGGTGGGCCGTCGGACCCCTCGGGGCGTTGCCGGCCGCGGCGCGGCGCGGCCGGCTCGGGCTGCT
>MKJV01000093.1 GCA_001942185.1 Pseudonocardia sp. CNS-004 | reverse complement strand
GGCCAAGGTCACCCGGTCGGCGCTGCAGAACGCGGCCTCGATCGCGGCGCTGTTCCTGACCACCGAGGCGGTCATCGCCGACAAGCCGGAGAAGAACCCGGCCCCGGCTGCCGACCCCTCGGGCGGCATGGGCGGCATGGACTTCTGAGTCCGGCCTCCTCGCTACCGCACGTCTCGCAGTACCGCACGTCCCGCAGGGGCGGCACCCGGAACGGGGTGCCGCCCCTGCGGCGTTTCGGCAGGACCTGCATCGAGGCGTCGGCGTGACCGGCATCACACAGCCATGATGTCGAGTCGAGGCCTGCCTGCTCCGCACTGCTTCCCGAACACCACGTCGAGGGAGGACCCGTGAAGTACCTGCTGATCATCCAGATGAACCCGGCGACCTGGGAGTCGCTGTCCGAGGACGAGCGGACCGCGATCGCCGAGGGGCAGACCGGGTTCATGGACACGACCACCGCGACGGGCGAGCTGGTCGGCACCCATGCGCTCGCCGACCCGTCCCAGAGCGCGGTGGTCCGCGGCCGTCCCGGGGCGTTCACGGTGACCGACGGCCCGTTCGCCGAGGCCAAGGAGTACATGGGCGGCTTCTACCTGGTCGACTGCGAGAACGTGGAACGCGCCCACGAGCTCGCGGCCATGATCCCGGGCACCGACCGGATCCCGGTCGAGGTCCGCCCGGTGATCTTCACGGCCGGGTACGGGCTCGCGGAGCCGGCCGGGTCGTGAGCGGCGAACCGTCCGTCGAGGACCTGCTGCGCGCCAGCGCGCCGCTGGTCCTCGGCGCGCTGGTGCGCCGGCACGGCCGGTTCGACGTCTGCGAGGACGCGGTCCAGGAGGCGCTGCTCGCGGCGGCCACCGGCTGGCCGCGCAACGGCATCCCCGATGAACCCGTCGCCTGGCTGGTGACCGTGGCGGGCCGGCGGCTCGCCGACCACTGGCGCAGCGAGCATGCCCGTCGCCGGCGTGAGGAGGCCGTGGCGGCCCAGGACCCGCCGGACCGGCGCCACGCCCCGGGCGCGACGCGACCTGCTGGCGGGCTCCGCCGGCACGGCCGACGACACGCTCGACCTGCTGCTGTTGTGCGCCCACCCCGCGCTGTCGGAGCCGAGCCGGATCGCGCTGACCCTCCGCGCGGTCGGCGGGTTGACGACGGCGGAGATCGCGCGGGCCTTCCTGGTGCCCGAGGCGACGATGGCCCAGCGCATCAGCCGGGCCAAGGCGACGATCGCCGCCGCGGGCGGGGTGTTCCCCGTGCCCGACGGCGACCGCGACGAGCGCATCGCCGCCGCCCTGCACGTCCTCTACGTGGTCTTCAACGAGGGGCACACGGCGAGCGCGGGGCGGCAGCTGGTCCGGGTCGACCTCACCGCGGAGGCGCTGCGCCTGGTCCGCAGGCTCCACCAGCTCCACCCCGGGGACGGGGAGGTCGCCGGGCTGCTCGCGCTCATGCTGCTCACCGAGGCCAGGAGAGAGGCGCGGGTCGCGCCGACGGTCGTCTCGTGCCGCTTGCCGAGCAGGACCGGCGGCGCTGGGACCGCCGTGCCATCGCCGAGGCGACGACGCTGCTCGCGCACACCCTCGCGACCGCGCCGCTCGGGCCTTACCAGCTCCAGGCCGCGATCGCCGCCGTGCACGCCGAGTCGGCCACCGACGCCGACACGGACTGGCACCAGATCGTCGTCCTCTACACGCTGCTCGAACGGCGTTCGGACAACCCGGTCGTCACGCTCAACAAGGCCGTGGCGGTCGGTATGGCCCAGGGCCGCGCGCCGGCCTCGACGTGCTCGACACCGTGGCCGAGGACCCGCGGCTGCGCCGCAGCCACCGCCCCGACGCCGTGCGCGCCCACCTGCTCGAGCGGCTCGGGGACCACGCCGGCGCCCGCGAGCACTACCGGCGGGCCGCGCGCGCCGCGCTCAACCAACCCGAGAAGCGCTACCTCGAAGAGCGCGCAGCTGCGGACCCGGCCCGGCCCGGTGGGGTTCGGGTGGCGACCGCCGCCCCGCGGGACGGTCGCCGGTCCGGACGGTAGGCGACCGGGCCGGGAGGGTCCCGGAACGCGATCAGCCGTACCGGGCCGCGGTGGCCGCCGCGCGCTCGGCCAGCGCGGCGCGCAGCGCCGGTGGGTTCACGGCCTCGGCGTCGGGACCCAGCGCCCAGATCACGGCCACGGCGTGGTCGAGGTCGCCGCACTCGATCTCGACGCGCAGCCACCCGGCCCCGTCGGGGCGTTCGGCGTGCACCTGCCGCGCCCGGGCGACCAACCTCGCGCGGGCCGCCTCCTGCACCCGGACGACGGCGGTGAGCTCCGGGAAGCTCCCGGTGAAACGGGCTCGGCGCTCCTCCCACACCCGTTCGAGGTCGACCCCCGCAGGCCGGTCGGCCGGCTCGTCCAGCACCTCGGCCTCCAGCATGCGCGAGACGCGGTAGGTGCGGTCGGCGCCGTCGCGGGTGGCCAGCAGGTACCAGCGGCCCCGGGCGCTCACGAGGCCGATCGGGTCGACGGTGCGCCTGCTCGGCTCCGCGTCGTCCGCGGCGTAGTGGACGCGCAGCCTGCGCGCGGTGAGGACGGCCCGCCGGACGACGTCGAGCTGTGGCTGCTCGTCCGAGGCGTCCGCGTGCCGCGGGATCATCCCGTCGGGGCGCAGGAGTATGCGACCGGCCGCCTCCGTGGTGTGGTCCCGGTGGTGGGTCGGGAGCGCGGCCACGACCTTGCGCATCGCCGAGGCCAGGGCCGGGGCCATGCCGGGGGCCGGTGCGCGCGACCCGGCCACGACCAGCGCGAGTGCCTCCTCCGAGGTGAGGCCGGTGAGGTCGGTGCGGTAGCCGGGCAGGAGCGCGAACCCGCCTCGCGACCGCGTTCGGCGTAGACGGGAACGCCCGCCGTGGAGAGCGCGTCCACGTCGCGGAGCACCGTGCGCGTGGACACCTCGAGCTCCCGGGACAGCTGCGCCGCCGACATCCGCCCACGGTGTTGCAGCAGCAACACGAGCGACAGGAGGCGGTCGGCGCGCACGTCCGGAGAATGCCACAGATATACGACAGTCGATGTCGTGTATCGACGGCAGGCTGCCCCGCATGACGACCACCGAGATCACCGACCCCCGCCCGCTCTACGACAGCGCTCTCTCCTGGGCGCTCGGACTGGTGCGAGCGGTCCGGACCGAACAGCTGACCGCCCCCACGCCCTGCTCCGAGCTGGACGTGCGTGCGCTGCTCGCCCACCTCGTCGCCACCGTCGACCGGGTTGCCGCGGTCGGCAGGGGTGTCGATGCCACGACCGTGCCGTGGAGCGCGCCCCAGGCGCCCGGTGACGACTGGGCGGGGGCGTACGCGCAGGCGATCGACGGGATGTGGGCGGTGTGGCGGGACGGAACCGATCGGCTGGACCGCCCGGTCCGTGCGCCGTTCGGGGAGGTTCCGGCCAGGGCCGCGCTGATGGCCTACACCTCCGAGACGCTCGTGCACGGATGGGACCTCGCCGTGGCCACCGGTCAGGACGCCGAGGCCGATCCTGCCGTCGCCGCGCCGGTCCTCGCGCTGATGGAGCGCTTCCTGCCCGCGCAGCCGCGCGGCGGGCGCATCCCGTTCGCGGAGCCGGTGCCGCCCCGCGAGGGCGCCGGGCCCACCGAGCGCCTCGCCAACTGGTGCGGCCGCACCCGGACGTGACGAGGGGCTCCGGCCGCCTCCCTTGACGCGCCCCACGCCTGCGATGAGGCTGGAAACCGTTTACCGACCGGGAAGGTGGCCCCGATGACCACATCGACGAGCAGGCTGACCGTCACCCACGAGCACGGGCTGCGGATCGGCGTCGCCGTCGGAGCCGTCGAGATCGCCGCCTACGTGTACGGGGAGGACATCCCGGCCTTCGAGTCGCCGAAGCCCTACCTGCACCCGATGCGCACCCTGTCCGGTGCGCTCGTCTCGGCGTACCGGCCGCACGACCACCGCTGGCACAAGGGGCTGCAGATGACCTGGTCGCACGTGTCGGGCCAGAACTTCTGGGGCGGGAGGACCTACGTGCGCGGGCAGGGCTACACCCCCAAGGACAACCTCGGCGCGATGCGGCACGACGCGTTCGACCTCATCGACCTCGACGGCGGCGAGCTCACGCTCTCGGAGCGGCTCACCTGGGTGGCGTCCACCGGCGAGGAGTGGGTGGCCGAGCACCGCAGGCTGCGCTTCCACGGCGCCGACGCGGCCCGCGGCACGTGGGTGCTGGACTTCGCCACCGAGCTGACCAACATCCGGGGGGAGGCGCTCGAGCTGGGCAGCCCGACCACGCACGGCCGGGACAACGCCGGCTACACCGGGTTCTCTGGCGCGGCCCGCGCGGCTTCACCGGCGGAGAGATCATCACCGCCGACGGCGGCGGCCCGGCGACGATGGGCACCTCCACGTCGCCGTGGCTCGCCTACACCGGCGAGAACGACGAGGTCGACGGCGGCGCCACCGTGCTGGTGCTCGCCGGCACCACCAGTCGCGGCCGGAACACCTGGTTCGTGCGCAACGACCCGTTCCCGGCGATCAACCCGTCGCCCGCGTTCCACGAGGAGATCGCTCTGGCCGACGGCGAGGGACTCGCGCTGGAGCACCGGATGGTGATCGCCGACCGGATCCGGACGCGAGAGGAGATCGAGGCCCTCGCCGCGGAGCACGCGAGCTGACGACGTGCTGGCACAAGCGGGGTGGCGGACCGGGTGGGGGAATGCGCATTCCTGCAGGGCCGTGGCGGGGTAGGCTCGCCCGACGCGGGCTCGGCGCCGCGGAGGGAGGTCCGGGATGGGTGAGCGCAGCGAACGGATTGCCGGTGCGTCCGTCACCCTGCTCGACGTGGCGAAGGCCGCGGGCGTCTCCCTCGCCACGGCCTCGAGGGCGCTCAACGGCAGCACCCGCCGGGTGCGTCCGGACCTGCACGAACGGGTGCTCGCCGCGGCGGAGTCGCTGCACTACTCCGCCAACGCCCAGGCGCAGGCGATGGCGCGGGGACGCACCAACATCGTGGGGCTCGTGCTGAGCGACGTGGCCGACCCCTACTTCTCCTCGATCGCGGCAGGTGCCATCCGCGCCGCCGAGGAGGAGCAGCTCGTGGTCACGATGGCCTGCACGTTCGGGCGCGAGGAGCGGGAGCTCGAGTACGTCGCGGCGCTGCGCGGCCAGCGTGCGCGGGCGGTGATCGTCGTCGGGAGCCGGGTGCAGGACCGTGGCCTGCTCGACCGGCTGGCGGCCGAGGTGCGCGAGTTCGAGCAGGCCGGTGGGCGGGTCGCGTTCGTCAGCCAGCGCAAGATTCCCGCCGACACCGTGGTGGTGGAGAACCGGGGCGGGGCGAAGGCGCTCGCCGAGGCGTTGTGCGGGCTCGGCCACCGGCGGTTCGCGGTGCTCGCCGGCCGGTCCGACCTGCTCACGGCCCGCGACCGCACCACGGGCTTCCGGGAGGGCGCTGCGCGTGCCGGGGTGCGGATCGACGCCGCCGACGTCGTGTACGGCGGGTTCACCCGCGACGGCGGCTACGCGGCGATGATCGAGCTGCTCGATCGCGGCACCGAGGCCACCTGCGTGTTCGCGGTGAACGACGTGATGGCGGTGGGCGCCATGGCCGCGCTGCGCGACCGCGGGGTGGAACTGCCCTCCGGGATGGCCGTGGCCGGTTTCGACGACATCGCCACCCTGCGCGACGTCACCCCGGCCCTCACGACCGTGCGCCTGCCGCTGGAGGAGCTCGGTGCGGGGGCGATGGCGATGGTCGTGCAGGAACCCGCCGAGCAGCCGCGGATCCGCCGCGTGCGCGGCGAGGTCGTGCTGCGGGAGAGCACCCCGCTGCTGGCATAGGTCGTGATCGGTGCGAGCAGCACCCCACTGCTGCCGCATCCGCGCTGGTGTGCCGCTCATGGTGATCGATCGACCCGAGTGGCACGGTGCTGCTGTCGCGGCGACGGTGGCGTGCTGCTCGTGTCGATCATGGGCCGATCGCGCCATGATCACGGGTTCGGCGGCCGAGGCACCAGGACGTGCGGCTCAGCGGGCCCGCGCGTAGCGACCCGGCGTGATCCCGACCAGCCGGGTGAAGTGCCGGTGCAGGTGCGCCTGGTCGTGGAACCCGACGCCCGCGGCCACCTGTGCCGGCGGCTCGCCCGCGAGGAGGCGGCGGCGGGCGGCTTCCACCCGCCGGCCGGTGAGGTAGCGGTGCGGCGGCAGCCCGAACGCCCGGGTGAAGGAGCGCACCAGGTGGGCGGGGTGGGCGTGCAGCAGCGTGCCGGCCTCACGCAGGGCGAGGCCGTCCACCACGTGGGCGTCGAGCAGGTCGCGCAGGTCGGCGGCCAGCCGGTCGGGTGCGGGCGGTGGGGCCGGTCCGCGCAGGTGCTGCCGGATCCGGTCGCCGATGACGGCGAGCCTGCTCTCGGCCTCCAGGTCCGTCCCCGGGGCTTCGAGGACCCGGTGCAGCTGGTGGACGCGCGTGCGCAGCAGCGGGTCGCCGAGGGCCGGCGCGTCGACGGCTCGGCCGGTGAGCGTGGCGTCGAGCACCTCGGTGTCGAGGTAGAGCACGCGCTTGCGGAAGCGTGCGGGGTGGCGGAGCGCCCGGTGTGGGCGACGTTCGGCGGCAGCAGCGTGACGCCGGGGCGCAGGGCGCCGTGCTCGTGCCGGTCGAGGTCGTAGCGGATCGCGCCCTCGTCGACGACGAGCAGCGTCCAGGTGTCGTGGGTGTGCTCGGGGTACGCGTGGTCGGTGAACCACGCGTGGAAGACCTCGCGATCCCGGGCACGGGTGGCGCCCACGCCCGCACGGCAGGCACGTGAAGAACGTACAAGACCGGGGGTGGTGCGGGCGGGCACGCTCGGCAGGTGCGTTTCGACACCAAGATCGCCGTGTTGCTGCGGGACGACCTGCAGGTCTGGCAGCGGTTGAACGTCACCGCGTTCCTGGCCAGCGGGATCGCGGCGAACCCCGAGCTGCTCGGCGAGCCCTACACCGATGCGGACGGCACGCTCTACACGCCGATGTTCCGCCAGCCGGTCCTCGTCTTCACCGGTGACTCGGACGTGATGGCGGCGGCCCACGAGCGGGCGTCCGGCGCGGGCTGCCCACGGCCGTCTACGCCGAGGAGATGTTCACGACGGGGCACGACGAGGCGAACCGGGCGGTTGTCATGGCGGCGGCCCGCGACGACCTCAAGCTGGTCGGCCTCGCCGTGCACGGGCCCCGCAACGCGGTGGACAAGGTGCTCAAGGGCGCGACGCTGCACCCGTGAGCGCGGTCGCCTCGCGCACGGCCGGGGCGATCTCCTGCCCCCAGCGCGCGAGTGAGGTGGGGTCCGGGGTGCCGCCGCTCGGCGAGAACAGCACGAACCCCGCGGCGTCGTGCTCCAGCACGGCGCCGGTCAGCTCCTCGACCCACTGGTCGGTCGAACCGCCGACCCAGCGGCCGTCGCCGTCGCGGGTGGCGGCCAGCGGCCGTTCGGTGATGCGGCCCGGGAAGTTGACGATCGTGCGGATCTCCCGCGGGTCCCGGCCGACGGCCGCCGCGGCCTCGTCGATGACCGGTCGGGACGACCGGTAGCGCTCGCTCCGCCAGTCGGCGGCGTGGCCGGGGATCCAGCCGTCGGCGACGCGTCCGGTGGCGGCGAGCGACTTGCGCCCGACCGACCCGGTCCACACAGGCGGACCGGCCACGGGGGCCGGGTCGATCCGGTGCACGCGGTGGTGGCGCCCCTCGAACGTGACGGGCGGCCCGCCGCCCGCGAGCTCCTTGACCAGCACGATCGCCTCCTCGAAGGCGCGCACCGCCTCGTCGGGCGTGAGCCGTGGCACGCCCATGTCGGCGATCCGGTCCCACAGCCCGCCTGCGCCCATGCCGAGCACGATGCGGCCGCCGGAGAGCGCCGACAGCGACGTGACCGTGCGGGCCAGCATCGGCGCGGGCCGCAGCGGCACGTTGGTGACGTTGGCGAAGCCCGAGATCCGTTGCGTCCGCCCGAGCGCGATCCCGATGGCGGCGTAGGCGTCCAGGCGCTCCCCGATGTAGGGGTGGTCGGACAGCGAGAAGAGATCGAGCCCGTCCCGGTCGGCCTGCTCGACCATCCGCAGCAGCTCCGGCCCGTCGGCGATGCCGCTGTGGGCGCCGAACCCGAAGACGACTCCGCGGTCATGCATCGGTCTTCTCCTTCCCGAACAGCTCGGCGTACCGGGCGATGCCCAGATCGGCGCCCTTGTACTCGGAGACCGTCGACACCGGGACGGCGACCGGTCCGTCGGGCGAGGGGAACTGGCCGACGCCGCCGCGCGGCCCGAGCGGCAGCAGGATCACCGGGTCGGGGGAGGGCCGGTAGGTGGCGGTGGGCTGCTCGCCGCGCAGCCGCGCGCTGATGTTCCGGGCGACGACCTCGGCGTGCCGGGTGGCGTGGAGCGCCATCTTGGCCTCGGCGACGTCGGTGAGGTCGCCGATCGCGTAGACGTGGTCGTACCCCTCGACGGCGAGGTCTCGGTGACGCGGACCTGCCGCGTGGCGTGGGCGTCGTGAGCCGGCCGTCCGCGAGGTAGTCGCTGTTGACGCGCACCCCGTGGGCCCGGAACCAGATGTCGGCGGTGACGTCCGCTCCGTCGGTGGTCGTGACGGTGAACGTCGCGACCGGCCGGGTCCGCTGGTGGGCGGTGTGGTGAGCCGGCTGCCCAGCCGCAGCCGGACGCCCAGCTCGTCGAGCTGGCGGTGCAGGTCGGCGCGCACGTCCGCCCGGAACCCGGGCAGCAGTTCGGTGCCGGGGTCGACGACGGTCACGTGCTTGTGCGGCCACGCGTCCTTGATCTCCCCGGCCAGTTCGAGGCCGACCGGCCCGGCGCCGGTGATCAGCACGTGCTGGGCGCCCGCGAGCTCCTTGTGGGTCCGGCGGAGGTCGTCGAGCGCGTCGTCACGCGCGTCGGCGGTGGGCTTTCCGGGGTAGGAGTAGCTGGAGCCGGTGGCGAGGACCAGGTGGTCGGCCTCGACCCGCCCTCCGGAGGCCAGCGTGACGCCGCGCGGGTCGACCGAGGCCGCGCGGTCGCGGATCACCGTGCCCCTGGTGAGCAGCGTGCCGTAGGGGAAGAAGATGTTGCCCGCCCAGTCCGGCTGCGCGAGCGCGCGCAGCGATCCCGCCGAGTGGACGAACGCGTCCCGCGGGTCGACGAGGACCACATCGGCTTCGGCGTCCAGCGCCTTGGCGACCATCGAGCCGCCGTACCCTCCGCCGATGACAACGACGGTGTGATTCATGCTCCACGCTCCAAACAGATGAAGTTCTGTCACGAACTTTATTGGTTCGTGCCACGAACTTCAGTGTGACGTGGGGCACTAGCGCGATTCGGGTGGCTCGAGGAAGACCATCGGGACCTCGTTGTCCAGGACGATGCGGCCGAGCAGCGAGGCGAGCACGCCGGACTCCTCGGCGCTGAGGGATCCCGGGAGTTCGGCGACCCGGCGGCACGTCTCGACGTAGAACGCCTCGGCGAGGCTGCTGCCGTCCGCGGTGAGCGCGACGCGCACCGCCCGCATGTCCTGCGGGTCCGGCTCGCGCCGGACCAAACCGTTGCGCTCGCTGCGGTCGACGAGGCCGGTGAGGCTCGACTTGGCGAGGCCCAGCGTGGTGCCCAGCTCGCCCATGCCGTACGGCTTGGCCATCAGCACGCACAGCAGTTGCCCCTGCTGCGGCGTGATCCCGTACTCCCGGGCCGACTCGGCGTACACGGCGTTCACCAGGAACGCGGACCGCACGAGCGCGCCCACCACGCCGATCTCGTCGTCGATCTTGGCCACGCGTCCAGCGTACAGGTCAGTTCGTGGTGCGAACTACTGCACCGAGAGGTGGTTCTCAGCTGGTCAGGCCGCGTCCGCTGCGGCACGATCTCCCGCATGAGCCCATCACACCGGGGCCGGCGGCCGGAGACCGTGGGCGAGCGCGACGTCGCCACGCCGATCGAGCTCTTCTTCGATCTCGTGTTCGTCTTCGCCCTCACCCAGGTCACCGAGTTCATGTCCGAACACGCGGGCGTCGTCGACGTGCTGCGCGGCGTGCTGATCATCACCGTGATGTGGTGGTGCTGGATCGCCTATGCGTGGCTCTGCAACGTGCTCCGGGCCGACCAGGGGATCATGCGCCTGGGGCTGTTCGCCGCCATGGCGGCCGTGTTCGTGCAGGCGATCACGATCCCGGAGGCGTTCGACGACCTGCCCGGCGGCCTGCACGGCCCGATGGTGTTCGCGATCTGCTACTTCGTCGTGCGCGCCGTGCACATCGTGATGTTCTGGATCGCCAGCGTCGAGGACCCGCAGCTGCGCGGCCAGGTCCTGCGATTCCTGCCCTCGATGCTCGCCGGCACGATCCTGCTGCTGATCGCCTCGCAGACCACCGGCACCACGCAGACGGTGCTGTGGTTCGCCGCCATCGCCGCCGACTACCTCGGCACGCTGCTGTCGGGCAGCAAGTGGCGGTTGGGCTCGGCGAGCCACTTCGCCGAACGCCACGGTCTGATCATCATCGTCGCGCTCGGCGAGTCGATCGTGGCGATCGGAGTGGGCGTGGCCCACCTGCCGATCTCCTGGCCGATCATCGCTGCCTCCGCGCTCGGGCTCGTGGTGGCGGGCGCCATGTGGTGGGCCTACTTCGACGTCACCGCGCTGGTCATCGAACGCGCACTCGCCGCCGCCGACGGCGAGCGGCAGATCCGGCTCGCCCGTGGCGGCTACACGTTCCTGCACCTGCCGATGGTGGCCGGCATCATCCTCATGTCGCTCGGGCTGAAGAAGGTTCTCGGCTACGTGGGCGGCGAGGACGGGCACACGGTGGCAGACCCGATCTACGGTGTCCCGCTGGCCGCGCTCTACGGCGGCGCGGTGCTGTACCTGCTGGGGCACGTCGGCTTCAAGTGGTACCTCACCAGGTCGCTGAACACCGAACGGCTGGTCGTCGCGATCGTGCTGCTCGTCCTGATCCCGCTGGTGTCGATGCTGCCGGCGCTGGTCTCCCTCGCCGTGCTCGCGGTGGTGCTCACGGCGCTGATCGGGTTCGAGACCTTCCGCTACGCCGAGCAGCGCAGGGAGATCCGAGGCGCCGCCCACGAGCACTGAGGCAGGCTCACGGCTCGTCGGTCTCCGGGGCCAGCATCCAGATCGCCGCGTACAGCACGATCCCCGTGCCGAAGCCGAGCACGGTGAGCGTCACGAGGCCGATGCGCACCAGTGCGGCGTCCACGCCGAGGCTCTCGGCGAGCCCGCCGCAGACCCCACCGAGCATGCGGTCGGTACGGCTGCGACGCAGCCGGAACGCCGGCCGGGACGCGGGTTCGGGCGCCGGCCCCAGCAGGGGCGGCACGTCGCTCGACGGGGCCGCGCCGAGTGCCGGGTCGGCGTCGGTGGTGAGTCGGGTGGTCGCTTCGGTGCTCGAGTCCATGTCGTCGAGCCTGCCGCCCGCGCGCGGCCGCGGCCTCCGGGTCAGCCCCTGGTTCCACCCGGATCCGGCCCTGAGAAATGTGTTCGAGAAGCGCGGAGCGGGCCGCCCAGGGCAGCCGGGACCTGCTGGATCATCGACGTCTGCGGCCCACATTCGGGCTTCTCGAACACATTGTGAGGCCGGATCCGGGTGGCGTCATGCCCCCTGCTGGTGCGGCGCTTGTAGGACTCGGCCTCCGGGGCCGTGAACGGGTCGACGACCTGACGCAGCCCGCCCGGCTGGTTCGGGTCGGCCTGGGCGATGTAGACCGACCGGCTCGGCGGGGACCCGGCCTGCGAGAAGTCGAGCTCGCTCGCGACGAGGTCGTCGGTGGTGATGTTGCGGCTGGCCAGGAACGCGTCGTGCACGCCTTGCGGGTGAGGTCACCGTTCTCGCAGGCCTGGGTGAGGATCTGCTCCCAGATCAGCCCGCCCGCGTAGCCGTAGGGCACGCCGTAGTTCTTGGCAGCGTCCGGGAACTTCGCCTCGAACGCCGCAGTCACCTCCTTGGCCTTCGGGACGTCCGCGGAGTACGGGACGCTGCTGGCGACCACGTAGAGGTTGCGACCGACGCCGCCGCGGGGCCCGCGAGGTTGGTGGCGGGGTCGAACACCGGGTTGTTCCCGACCACCGGCACGTTCAGGCCCAACGCGCTCGCCGCGTTGAGCGCCGAGGCGGTCTGGGCGGGTGTGGTCGTCAGGAGGATGGCCTTGACACCGGCGCCCTGGAAGCCGGTGACGATGTTGGTCATGTCGGTGTCGGTGGCGGCGATCTTCGCCGGCTGCAGGGTCATCCCGTGCTGCTGGGCATAGGTCTGGGCGCCGAGGAACCCGTTGTCGCCGTACTCGCCGCCGATGTAGATGTGGCCGAGCGTGTCGCCGTCGGCGATCAGGCCCTGCTGCTGCAGGTACGCCAGACCGTTGATCATCTCCAGGTCGTACGTGGTGCCGGGGATGATCTGGTACGGGTTGTCGAGGATGAACGACGACCACGACAGCGCGAGCGAGGTCACCTCGTCGGTCTCCAGGTTGCCCCGCAGCGCCGCGTTGATCGGGGAGCCGAGCAGCTGCAGGTAGCCGAGCACGTTCGGCTGCTGCTGGCGGTACACCGTGGTGGCGGTGTCGGCCTTGTACCCGCTGTCGGCGATCTCCAGCGCCACCTGCCGTCCGCAGATCCCGCCGCGGGCGTTCAGCTCGTCGGCCCACAGCTGGTTGCCCTGCGTGATGCCGGTCCCGAGGTTGCGGAACGGCCCGGACGTGTCGGTGAGCACCCCGAGCGTGATGGCCTCGGCGGTGACCCCGACGTCGGTCGCCACCTCACCACCCCCACCGCCCGCTCCCGGCTCGGCGCCTGCGTGGTGCAGCCCGCGACCACGAGCGCCACCGCGGTCGCCGCCAGTACGCCTGCGCGGCGCCGGATCCGCCGTCGAGTCATGATCGGTCCTCTCCTGGGGGTGCCGGCCGCGGCGTCGTTGCCGGGGCCGGGTCCGAACGGGTCCTGCGCGCCGAGAGCCCGGCGATCCGGCGGCCGATCGCGGCCAGCCCGCCCGGCTCGAACAGCACCACGGCGATCACGGCGATGCCGTAGACGTAGAGGCTGATCACCGTGGGTGAGAACCCGGCGAGCGTGTCGCCGAGCCCGAGCTCGTCGGCGAACAGCGTGAGCACCTGCGGCGTGCCGTAGACGATCAGCGCGCCCACGACGGCGCCGGGGATCGAGCCGAGCCCGCCGATGATCGCCATGGCGAGGAACGCGATCGAGGTGTTGAGCCCGTACGTGCCGAACTCGCTCTCGTCCGGTTTGAGCAGCCCCAGCCAGAGCGTGACCATCACGCCGGACAGCCCGGCGTACGCGGCGCTCACCGCGAAGGCCCCGGCCTTCGCCCGCAGCACGTCGACGCCCATCACCGCCGCGGCGGCCTCGTGGTCGCGCACCGCCCGCCATGCCCTGCCGACCCGGCTGCGCACGGCCCCGCGGGCCAGCAGGAACGCGATCACCGTGAACGCCAGGAACAGGTACCAGAGCCGCTCGGGCGCCCGGAACGGCACGCCGAGCACCGCGAGGTAGCCCTCGTTGCTGAATGCGAAACCGAACAGCGAGAACGGTTCGGGGTTGCGCCCGCTCGCCGCCCCGCCGGTGAGCATGGGCAACGCCTGCCCGAGGTAGAAGCCGAGGAACACCAGCGCCAGCGAGGCCACGCCCAGGTAGATCCCCGTGAGCCGGCCGGCCACCGGCGCGAACGCGAACCCGGCCAGTGCGGAGATCACCACCGCGCCCACCAGCGCGAGGAGCGGGGGCAGGCCGAGCCCCACGATGTACTCGCTGCCCGCCTGCTCGGTCTCACCGGCCAGCACCGCGTAGGACGTGCCGCCGACCAGCAGGAAGAACGCGTGGGCGAGTGACAGCTGCCCGGCCTGGCCGATCACGAGGGTGAGGCCGATCGCCCCGACGGCGCCGATCATCACGTACTGGCCTGCCGAGAGCAGGCCCGGCCCGACGACGAACGGCAGCCCCGACAGGACGAGCAGCAGCACCAGCCAGCCGCCCACGCGCACGAGCGTGCCGGCCCGCGGTCGGGGTGCCGGCGGCGTGGTCGCCCGCACGGCCGTGGACACGTCAGACACGTCAGACACGGCTGAGCTCCCTCGTGCCGAAGAGCCCGGCAGGCCGCACGACCAGCACCACGAGCATGACCAGGAAGACGGCCACCTTGGCGAACGGGATGGACACGTACACCTCGGTGAGCGCCTGTGTGAGCCCCACGATGACGCCGCCGACCACGGCGCCCGCCGTCGAGTCGAGCCCGCCGATGATCGCGGCCGGGAAGGCGGCGAACGCGATGGCGTGGGTGCTGCGGGACAGGCCGGTGCCGGAGAAGTCCTGGGTGACGATGAACATCACGGCCACCGCGGCGAGCGCACCCGCCACCAGCCACGCGGTGGCGGTGACCCGCGAGCTGCGGATGCCCATGAGCGCCGCGGCCTCGCGGTTCTCGGCCTGGGCGCGCATCGCGATGCCCCAGTCGGTGAACCGGAACGCCACGAAGAACGCCGTGATCAGCACCAGCCCGACGACGAGCGCCACCAGCTGGGTGCTGAACAGCGTCACGGCGCCGAGCTGGATCGGGCGGCGTCCCACGGCGCGCCCAGGTAGGGCACGGTCGTGCCCAGCCTGCGGAAGATGTCCTCGACGACCACCACGTCGATGCCGATCGTGAGCAGCGCGAGGCTGTCGGGGGTGGCGAGCCTGCTGCGCGAGAGCAGCAGCCGCTCCATCAGCAACGCGGCGAGGCCCGCGCCCGCGATCCCGAGCGCGGCCGCGAGGGGGAACCCGAGGGTGTCCACGGTGACCGCGATGAGGTAGCCGCCGATCAGGGCCAGCGAACCGTGCGCGAAGTTGATCACCTCGGTGGCCTTGTAGATGATCACGAAGCCGAGTGCGAGCAGCGCGTACACGGCGCCCTTGCCGAGGCCGTTCACGAGGAGCTGGACGAACGTGTTCACTGCTGCTCCTCGCTGTCGCCGGCTCCGAGGTAGGCCCGCACGACCTCCGGGTCGCGCTGCACCACCGCGGGCTCCCCGTCGGCGATCAGCCGGCCGAAGTCGAGCACGCTCACCCGGTCGGCGATGCCCATGACCAGGCCCATGTCGTGCTCGACCAGCAGCACCGAGATCCCCAGCGCGTCGCGGAGCGCGCGGATGGTGCTCGCCATCACCGCGGTCTCCACGGCGTTGAGCCCCGCGGCCGGCTCGTCGAGCAGCAGCACCCGCGGCTCGACGGCCAGCGCCCTGGCCACGTCGACGAGCTTCGCCACCCCGTACGGCAGGGCCGCGACGGGCGTGTCCAGCCGGTCGGCGATGCCGAGGAACTCGCAGATCTCGGCGGCGCGCCGGGCGTGCACCCGCTCCTGCCGGGCGACCCACGGCAGCCGCAGGCCGCCCGACAGGAACCCGCCGCGGGTGAGCGAGTGCCGGCCGAGCATGACGTTGTCCAGCACCGTCGAGTGCTGCGACAGCGCGATGTTCTGGAAGGAGCGCCCCACGCCGAGCCGGGCGAGGCGGTGCGGGCGCATCCCGGTCAGGACGGTGTCGCCGAGCCGCACCCGGCCCGCCGTCGGGTGGTAGACCCCGCAGATCACGTTGAAGCAGCTCGACTTGCCTGCGCCGTTCGGGCCGATGAGCGCGTGCACGGTGCCGGGGCGCACGGTGAACGACACGTCGTCGAGCGCGGTGATCCCGGCGAAACGCAGGCCCACCCCCTCGACCCGCAGCTCCGGGACGTCGGCCCGGTCGGTCCGGGCATCGGCGCCGGCCCGTGCGGTGTCCGCGGTCACCGGTCCACCTCGGCGGTGCGGCGAGCGGGCCGGCGCCGACCCGCGGAGGAGGCGCGCAGGGAGCGAGGAACGAGCGACCGAGCACCGGAGGAGCGGGGCGGTGCCTCGAGGGCCCGGTCGCCCGCCGGAGCGAAGCGGAGGCAGATGAGCACAGTCATGCCCCCCACCTCGCGAGCGTCCGGCCCGACAGCTCCCGTTCCGCCGCGCGTGCCTCGGCCTCCGCCTGCTCGGCAGACTCGGCGTGGCCGCCCAGGTAGAGCCGCTGCACCTCGTCGCTGGCCGCCAGCTCCGACGCCGGTCCGGCGAGCGCCACGCGGCCCACCTCGAGCGCCACGGCGTGGTCGGCCACCTGCAGGGCCATCGTCGCGTTCTGCTCCACCAGCACGACGGCGGTGCCCTGGGCGTGGATCTCGCGGATGATGTCCGCGATCCGCGCCACCATCTGCGGCGCCAGGCCGAGTGACGGCTCGTCGAGCAGCAGCAGCCGGGGCCCGGACATCAGGGCCCTCCCGATCGCGAGCATCTGCTGCTCACCGCCGGACAGCAGGCCCGCACGCTGGCGCGCCCGCTCGACGAGCACCGGGAACAGCTCGTGCACGCGTTCCCGCGCCCCGGCCCGTGCCGTCGCCGACCGGGCGCCGAGGCCACCGGCCCGCAGGTTCTCCTCCACCGTCATCCGGCTGAAGACCTGCCTGCCCTCCGGCACCGCGACGACCCCGCGACGCACCACCTCGGCCGGGTCGAGGCGATCGACGCGCGTGCGTCGACGAGGACCTCACCGCCGGTGACGCGCCACCGTGCAGCCTGACGGTGCCGGAGACGGTCCGCAGCAGGGTCGACTTCCCGGCGCCGTTGCCGCCGAGCACCGCGAGCACCCCGTCGCCGACCTCGACGTCGACGTCCTCCAGGGCCCGCACCGAGCGCCCGTAGCGCACCGACAGCCCGCGCACGCTCAGCATCGCGAGTGGCCCCGTCGCCCGTGTGCCGTACCTCGCCGTACCGCCACCCAAGGCCCCTTCGCCTCCGGCCGCCCCGTTGCGGCCGCCACATCGTGATGCGGGCGACCCGGGCGAACCACCCCCACGTGGAGAGGGGGGCCCGGATGTTGACGGCGCCGTTATCGAGGCGCAGCACACCGTGCGCGACGGGCCACGCAGGGTCGCCGGCCGCACCGACCGTCCGGCCGGGCCCCTACAGGAGCCCGGCCTCGCTCGCCTTGCCGATCGCCTCCACGCGGTTGCGGGCGCCCAGCTTGTGCAGAGCCGACTGCAGGTAGGTCTTCACGGTGTTGCGGGCGAGACCGGTGGTCTCGGCGATCTCCGGGTTGGTGCGGCCCTGCGCGGCGAGGCGCAGCACCTCGTACTCGCGGCGGGTCAGCCCGCTGCGGGCGAGGGCGGAGCGTCCCGGCGCGGCGTCGGGCGCCATCCGCGGATCGCACACCCGCTCGCCGCGCAGCACGCGGCGCAGGGCCGCCACGAGGTCGGTGACGGCGGCGTCCTTGAGCAACGCGCCGTGCGCGCCCGCGTCGAGCGCCGCCTGGACGCCGTGGTGGTCGCCGTGGGCCGTGAAGACCACCACCCGCGCGGCCGGTACCGCGACGCGGAGCCCGGACACGACCTCGGGCGCGAGCATGTCGGGCAGCCGCAGGTCGAGCAGCACCAGGTCGGGGTGCCACTCGGCCGCCCGTTCGAGCGCCGCCCGGCCGCTCTCCGCCGACCCTACGACGACCAGCGCCGGGTCGTTGCGCAGCAGCAGCGCGACACCGTCGCGGACGACAGGGTGGTCGTCCACCACCATGACGCGGGCCGGGGTCATCGAGGCGGTCCCGGCACCAGCAGGCGCAGGGTCGCGCCGCCGTCCTCGTCGTGCACGAGGCTGGCCCGGCCGCCGAGCCGGGACGCCTTCTCCGCCAGCAGCCGGACGCCCAGACCGGTGCCGTCGCCGGGTTCGTCGCCGCGCGCCCCGGGACCGGCGCCGTCGTCGGCCACCGCGACCTGCACCCCGCCGTCCACCTCGCCGAGGCTCACCACGACCGTGGCTGCCCCGGCGTGCTTCTCGACGTTGAGCAGGCCTTCGCGCACGGCGCTGATCAGCAACGTCGTCCGCTCCGCGTCGAGCGGCGGCACCCGGCCGAGCTGCACGAACCGGGCGGGCACGCCGGTGCGGGACTCGAAGCTGCGGCAGTGCTCGGCGATCTCGATCGGCAGCGCACGCTCCGGGCTCGACTCCGCGAGCGCGAGCAGCGCTTCGCGCAGTGCGAGCGACGCCGCCGAGATGTCGGACTCCAGCCTGCCCAGCCGGGTGCGCAGCACGGGGTTGTCCGGGAGCGTCGAGCGCAGGTCCCGGACCTGTGCGCCGATCGAGAACAGCATGGCGCCCACCGAGTCGTGCAGCGCGGCCTGCATCCGCTGCCGCTCCGCGGCCACCGCCGTGGCCCTGACGAGCGAGGCCCGGTCGGCGAGGCGCAACGCGCGGGCCGCGTCGGCGGCCACCCGTTCCACCGCCCGCACGGAGTCGTCGCCGAAATCGCCGGGCCCGCGCAGCGCCGCGTACGCCACCGCCACGGTCCGGGAGCTGCCCGGCCGGTCCTCGAGGACCGGAACCGCGATCATCGCCGACATGTCCTCGCGGCTCACCAGCCCGTCGAACTGGTGGGTGATGCTCGGCGCGGTGACGTAGTCGCTGACGCGGACCGGCCGGCCCAGTGCCAGCACCCGCCCCCCGACGCCCTGGCCGATCGGCACCTCGAGGTCCTGCAGGGAGTTCGTGCGGTTGCCGGCGAGCCACCTGATGACCGCTTGGGAGGCACCCTCCACCTCGGCGACGAACCCGGCGTCGGCGCCTGCCGCCTCCCGGATCAGCCGCGCCGTCCCGTGCAGCGCCAGCACCCGGTCGAGCACGGACAGCAGGCCGTCGCGCTCGGCCAGCAGCGTGTTGAGCAGGTGCTCCTGCCCGAGGACCCGCTGCGCCGCGGGTTCGCCACTCGGCGTCATCCGCGGACGATGACACAGGTCAGGGGCGTGCGACAGCCCCGAATGCAGAGGGTGTGCCGCTCGTCGTGCCGGTCGTCGTCACCGCCATCTGCTCCGGCCCCTGCCGCGGGACCGGTGTGACGACACGCCGCCCTCCGGTGGGTCGGGCGGCGGGGGCACCTGGCGGTCGCGTTCCCGGATCATCCGGCCGACGAGCACACCGACCGTCGCGGCGACGGCGAGCCATGCCGCCGCGACCGTGATGACCCAGCCGAGTGTGCCGATGACCGCTCCCTGGTCGAAGGCCTCACACAGTGTCCTACCTGCTGGAACTCGTGCACAGTGAGGACACCGGGACGGGTGGTCGAAATACCGCGCGTGGCGCGTTCAGCTCACGTCGGGTACCGGTGGGCCCAACAGGTCGTCCGCATCGACGATCCGGTAGGCGTAACCCTGCTCCGCCAGGAACCGCTGCCGATGCGCCGCGTAGTCGGTGTCGAGGGTGTCGCGGGACACGATCGAGTAGAAATGCGCCTGCCTGCCGTCGGCCTTGGGGCGGAGCAACCGGCCCAGTCGCTGCGCCTCCTCCTGCCGCGACCCGAATGTGCCGGACACCTGGATGGCGACGCTCGCCTCGGGAAGGTCGATGGAGAAGTTGGCGACTTTGCTGACGACGAGCACGGGCAGTTCGCCACGGCGGAAGGAATCGAACAACGCCTCCCGTTCACGGTTCTTCGTGGAACCCTGGATGATCGGGGCGTCGAGTGCCGTGCCCAGCTCCTCCAACTGCTCCAGGTAGGCCCCGATGACGAGTGCGGGCTCGCCGGGGTGGCGTTCGAGGACGCCCTTCACGACCGCGGACTTCGTGTGGGCCGTGGACGCCACGCGGTAGCGCTCGTCCGGCTCGGCGACCGCGTAGCCCATGCGCTCGTTGTCGGTCAGCGTGACCCGCACCTCGGTGCACTCGGCCGGCGCTATCCAGCCCTGCTGCTCGATGTCGCGCCACGGCGCGTCGTAGCGCTTGGGGCCGATGAGGGAGAAGACGTCGCCTCGCGCCCGTCCTCCCGCACGAGCGTGGCGGTGAGCCCGAGCCTGCGCCGGGACTGCAGGTCGGCCGTCATCCGGAAGACCGGGGCCGGGAGCAGGTGCACCTCGTCGTAGATGATCAGGCCCCAGTCGCGGGAGTCGAACAGCTCGAGGTGCTTGTACTCGCCCTTGCTCTTGCGCGTGATGACCTGGTAGGTCGCGATCGTGACGGGCCGGACCTCCTTGCGCTCGCCCGAGTACTCACCGATCTCGTCCTCGGTGAGGCTCGTACGGGCGACGAGCTCACGCTTCCACTGCCGGCCCGCCACCGTGTTGGTGACCAGGATCAGCGTGGTGGCGCCGGCCTCGGCCATCGCGGCCGCCCCGACGAGCGTCTTGCCCGCGCCGCAGGGCAGCACGACCACCCCGGACCCGCCCGCCCAGAAGCCGTCGACGGCCTCGCGCTGGTAGGAGCGCAGTGACCAGCCGTCCTCGGCGAGCGCGATCGGGTGGGCCTCCCCGTCGACGTAGCCCGCGAGGTCTTCGGCCGGCCAGCCGATCTTGAGCAGGGCCTGCTTGAGGTGGCCGCGCTCGGACGGGTGCACGATGACGGTGTCGTCGTCGACGCGGGCGCCCAGCAGCGGTGCGATCTTCTTCTGCCGGAGCACCTCCTCCAGCACGGCGCGGTCGAACGCGACCATCACGAGCCCGTGGACGGGGGAGTTGGTGAGCTGCAGGCGCCCGTACCGGCCCATCGTGTCCACGACGTCGACGAGCAGCGGCTGCGGGACGGCGTACCGGGAGTGGCGGACGAGCGCGTCGACCACCTGCTCGGCGTCGTGGCCCGCCGCGCGCGCGTTCCAGAGCGCCAGCGGGGTGACCCGGTAGGTGTGCACGTGTTCGGGCGCGCGTTCCAGCTCGGCGAACGGCGCGATCGCGGCGCGGGCGACCGGGGCATCGGGGTGGTCGACCTCGAGCAGCAGCGTCTTGTCGGATTGGACGATGAGCGGCCCGTCGGTCATGAGCGGTTGTACTCCTTGCGGGCGAATGGTCCTATGAGGGACGCTACAGAGCGTGATTCGCAGGTCCATTCGGGGGAACGAATCGGCGATGGCCGACCTCGGCGGATGGGGGCACTCTGAGCTCGGGCTATACTTCCCGGGCTCTGTCCGAGAGCGCACGTGTGCCACCGCGATCGTACCGGGTCCGGGTGGTCAACGCCTTTCCCCAGAGGGCGCGTGTCGGATCGGAGCGCGCACGATGCGGGCCGGGACACCCGACCGGTCCGCCCCCGACCGAAGGCGCGACGGATCGATCCGATGCTCTTGCCACCCGGGCATCACGCCCGAACCCGGCCACCCACCGACCAGGGGCGGCAGCTCGTCCGGCCCGCACTCGCACTTGGTTGCGTACGCGTGCCAGAGTGCGGCAGATCGTCGCCGGCAATCCTCAGGGGGACGTTGACGTGACCAGCACCGAGACCAGGCAGTCCTGGTCCGAGCGGCTGAACCCGCGTAACTGGACGCTGACGGTCAAGCTGGTGGTGGTCGGGATAGTTCCCGCCCTGCTCGCTCTGGCCCTCGGCGTCCTGCGCGTCTCCGACCAGGCGGGTGCGGCGGCCGAGCTCGGACAGAGCACCCAGCTGCTCGAAGTCCAGGAGCGTGTCACCGGGGTCTCCGACATCCTGCGGCAGGAACGGGACGAGGCCACGCTCTTCGTGGCCGGCGGTCGCGCGGGCGACACGGGTGTCCTCGAGATCGACTTCAACAAGAGCGACGCCGAGGTCGAGGAGATGCTCGCCGCGGTCCGGGGCTCCGAAGGGCTGGAGCCCACCACCGAGTCCGCGGTGCAGCAGGTCGAGGGGCAGGTCGGCCAGCTGCAGACCCTGCGCGCCGACGTCACCGACAACCCGAGCATCGGCACCAGGCAGATCCTCGACCGCTACAGCGAGCTGATCACCAGCCTCGACGTCCTCGACCGCGCCCTGCTGCGCGAGGTGCGCACCCCGGGCACGGCAGGCCTCGCCGACGCGTTCAACCTGGCCCAGTCCGCGGGCGAGCAGCTCGCCGTGCAGCACACGATCCTCGGTGCCGCCATCCGCTCCGGCAACCTGGAGCCCGCCGACGCCACGGAGGTCGGCACCGACAGCGAGCTCGAGAGCGCGTTCCGCGACTACCAGGCCGCGCTCACCGCCGAGGAGTTCATTCGCTTCGGGAACTTCCTCGACGACGCCGCCAACGACCAGCGCGAGCGGCTCGAGGCCGCCATCCTCGCCACGCCGCCGGGCCAGCCGATCACCGTCGCGGCCGCCGAGTGGGACACCGCCTTCAACGGCTCGCGGGCCGCCGTCGACCGCTCGGCCGACATGCTGCGCAACGAGCTCGTGGCCATCAGCCAGGCGAGCGAGGAGCAGGCGAGCAACCTCGCGGGTGTCAACGCCGTGGTCCTGATGCTGGGCCTGCTGGCGGGCATCGCGGTCGCGGTGCTCCTCGCCCGCGCCTGATCCGGTCGCTGCGGGTGCTGCGCTCCTCGGCCCTCGACGTCGCCGAGCGGCGGCTCCCGGACGCCGTCGAGCGGATGCGCGCCGGGCACACCCCGGACGTCGCCGTCGACCCGGTGCCCCTCGTCGGGCGCGACGAGGTCGGCCAGGTGGCCCGCGCGTTCGACGCGGTGCACGGACAGGCCGTCCGCCTGGCGGCCGAGCAGGCCGCCCTGCAGGCGGGCGTCAGCGCGATGTTCGTCAACCTCTCCCGCCGCAGCCAGGCGCTCGTCGAACGCCAGCTGCAGCTGATCGAGCAGCTGGAGAGCAACGAGCAGGACGCCGACCAGCTGGCGAACCTCTTCCAGCTCGACCACCTCGCCACCCGCATGCGGCGCAACAGCGAGAACCTGCTGGTCCTCGCGGGCACCGACCTGGCCAAGCGCAACATGGCGCCGGTGCCGATGGTCGACGTGCTGCGGGCCGCGGTGTCGGAGGTCGAGTCCTACCAGCGGATCGTCGTGCAGACGCCGCCCACGGCCACCGTCGCCGGCCGCGCCGCCTCCGACGTCGTCCACCTGCTGGCCGAGCTGCTGGACAACGCCACCAACTTCTCCCCGCCCGACTCCCAGGTGGTCATGAGCACGGCCCGGGCCAGCGACGGGTCGGTCGTGGTCGAGATCGCCGACCGCGGTGTCGGCATGGCCGAGCACGAGCTCGCCGACGCCAACCAGCGCCTGTCCGGGCCCTCGTCGGTCGACGTCTCCGCGTCGCGGCGAATGGGTCTGTTCGTGGTCGGTCGACTCGCCACCCGCCACGGCATCGGCGTCCGGTTGACCACCTCGGCCGGCGGCCAGGGGTCGGGGCTCACCGCCTCCGTCACCGTGCCGGCGCACCTCATCCCGTCCATCGAGCCGGTCGAGGTGAGCCGCACCGCGAGCCTCCCGCTCGTCACCGGCGCGGGCGGGCGTTCCGTGCCCCCGCAGCGCGGTGTCAACGGCACCGCGCGCAGCGGCGGGCTCTCGGCGCTGATCGCGGGCAACGACGGCACCGCCAACCCCACGGGCGTGTTCGACGCGCCGATCGGTGGCGACGGCCAGCTGTTCACCCCGCCCCCCGGTGCGGGCGGCGCCGAGCCGCCCGCCCTGCCCAGCAGGCGTCCCGGATCCTCGCTCCGGCCCGGCGGCCCGCCGCCGCCCCCGGAGGAGGGTGCCGACCCGTTCGAGCAGGGTGGCTCCGACTCCGCCGACGAGCAGGCCCGCGAGGTCGCCGCGCAGGCTCGCCGCGACCAGGAGGCCGCTGCCCGCGCCGCGGCCGCCCGCGCCGCCGAGGAAGCGGCGGGCAGGCAGCAGGAGCAGGCCGATGCCGAGCACCGCAACGGCCATGCCGTCGGCTTCGCGGGCGGTGCCGAGAAGACGGGCGCCGACAGGAACGGCGCCGACGAGAACGCTGCCGAGCAGCAGGGGGCCGACAGGCAGGACGGCAACCGTTCCGCCACCGGCGACGACGCCCAGACCGGCCCGCGGACGAACGGGCACCCCCTTCCGCCGTCCACATCCTCCGGTCTGCCGCGGCGCACACCGGGGCGGCCCGGCATCCCGTCGGCCTCGGACATGGCCCAGCCCGTGCAGTCGGAGGCCGCCGAGCGAGAAGCTCGGTCCTGTGGGACTCCACTCCCGTCAAGCGGGAGAAGAGCCGGCCGGAGCCGCCGGAGCAGCCGGAGCAGCCGGCCGACGAGCAGGTCGACGGCCCGGAGCAGCAGGTCGGCGACGCCCCTGCCGCGGTGTCCCCGCCCACGATGCCGATGCCCGTCGTGCGTCGCGCTCCGTCGGAGGCCGCACGGCCGGCCGAGGAGCCTCGCCCCGACGCGCAGGGCCGTGAGGCGCAGCAGGGCCGTGAGGCGCAGCAGGGCCGCGATGCGCAGCAGGGCCGTGAGGCCCAGGTGGTCGACGCCCAGCAGGCGGCCCCCGAGCAGGAGGCCCCGCCCGCCGCCGAGCAGCCGGCGCAGGAGCAGGCTCCGCAGCAGGACGAGCAGCAGCCCGCGGCGCAGGCTCCGCAGCCGGCCCCGCGGCCCACGCCGCGCCCGACTCCGCGTCCGTTCCCGTCCGCGGTCACCCCGCCCGCCCCGGGTCGGGCTCCTGCCCGGCCGGAGCAGCAGAACTCGGACGCCGACACGCTGTTCGCCCCGAACGTGCCGGTCATCGCCGAGCCCACCGGTCACGGTCTCGGTAGCCGCCCGGCCACCGGGTTCGACCTCGGGGAGACCACCCCGATCTTCGAGGAGATCGCATCGGCCTGGTTCCGCTCGAACCGGCCGATCCCGGTCAACTGGGAGACCGAGAAGCAGAACGGCTCCGGAGCCCCGGACACCGCGCAGAGCGCTCCGCCGCCTGCTGCTCCGGCTCCGGCTCCGGCTCCGCAGCGCACCCCTCGGTTGCCCACGCCGTCGCCGCGGCGCCCGTCGCCGACACCGCCCCCGGTTGCGGCGCCGCCCACGTCGGAGGTTCCGGTCACCCCGGCGGCGCCGGAACGACAGCCTGCGCCGCAGCCGCGGGTCCAGCCGCAGCCGCAGGCCCCGGCTCAGCCCCAGGCCCCGGCTGAGCCCCAGATCCAGCCACAGCCCCTGCAGGCGCTGCCGAGCAGGAGTTCGCGAGCATGGCCGACGAGGGCTGGCGGGCCGCCACCGGTGCGCTGGAGGAGCGTCCGGACGAGCTCACGTCGGCCGGGTTGCCCAAGCGGCGGCCGCGCGCACGGCTCGTGCCCGGCAGTGCAGGATCGTCCGTACTGGCGCCGCCGGCAGGTACCACGCGTAGCGCGGAGAGCATCCGTGGTCGGCTCGCGAGCTACCAGCAGGGCGTTCGTCAGGGCCGCGAGAGCAGGGTGCGCGGGGTTCAGCAGAACAACGGTGGTACGGGGCCCGCCAACGCGGGTGGTAATCACGACGAGGAGACCTCATGACGGTGCCACAGGTCCAGCCGAGCCGGTTCGGATGGCTGGTCACGAACTTCGCGGAGAGAGTGCCCGGTGTCGCCCACGCCATCGTCGTGTCCGCAGACGGTCTGCTGCTCACGGCGTCGGACCGGTTGCCGCGCGACCGTGCCGACCAGCTCGCCGCGGTCGCGTCGGGACTGGTGAGCCTCACCCAGGGCGCGGCGCGTTGCTTCGACGCCGGTGGTGTGGTCCAGACGGTCGTCGAGATGGACCGCGGCATCGTTCTCCTGATGTCGATCAGCGACGGTTCCTGCCTCGCGGTGCTGGCGTCACCGAGTTGTGACATCGGCCTGATCGGATACGAGATGACGTTGTTGGTGGACCGGGTCGGTCAGCTGCTCACCCCCGAGCTGCGTGCCGAACTGCAAGGAACGTTCGGCCGCTGAGCGGCAACCCGGCTGGTCCACCCACACACCGCAGCCACCGATCGGCAGGAAGCAGGTGAAGTCTCCGTGCGCGAGCTTGCGAGCGAACAAGTGCCACAGCGCCTGCGCGCTGCGTTGATTCACGTCGGGACGGCCGTGCGAAGCGGGGCCGTGCGATGAGCAGCGGTCCCGACGACGAGCGCAGGCCGCCGGTGGAGCCGACGTTCGCCGACGTCATGAACGGCTTCAGCTTCGACGCCGGTCGCTCTTCACGCCGCAAGCGGTGGGGGCGCAGGCGTGGTGCCGACCTCGAGGTGCCGGAGAGCGCGGACGGGGCAGCGCCCGCTCCCGGGTCGATGCCCGTGCCACCGCCCCCGCCTCCGCCGCCCACTGCGCCGATCGACCTGCGCGGTGTCCCGGCAGACCAGGGCGGGCAGGAGCCCGGTGCTTCGGCGGTGCGGCCGTACGCGTGGACCCGTGGGCGTACCAAGTCGGGCCTCGATCTGGCCATCGAGGCGCTCGTCTCGACCAGCCAGCGGGCGAAGGACCAGATCGGTCTGCTGCAGATGGAGCACCGGGCCGTCGCAGAGCTCTGTGAGCAGACGAGGTCGGTCGCCGAGGTCGCGGCTCTCCTGTCGATCCCGCTCGGGGTGGCCCGAGTCGTGCTGGGTGACATGGTTGGACTCAACCTGGTCACCGTGCACCAGACCGCGAGTGCCGACAACGAGCCGGATCTCGCATTGATGGAAAGGGTGTTGAGTGGACTCCGTCGGCTCTAGTTACCCCGGCCGGCCCCAGACGGTCGCCACCGCGGCCACGATCTCCGCCAAGATCGTGGTGGCCGGCGGCTTCGGTGTCGGCAAGACGACGTTCGTCGGCTCGGTGTCCGAGATCATGCCGCTCACCACCGAGGCGTGATGACCGAGGCCAGCGCGGGTGTGGACGACCTCGCTGCTACGCCGAACAAGCAGACCACCACGGTGGCGATGGACTTCGGCCGGGTGTCGCTCGACGCGACCTGATCCTGTACCTGTTCGGCACCCCCGGGCAGCACCGCTTCTGGTTCATGTGGGACGACCTGGTGCGTGGGGCGATCGGTGCGGTCGTGCTGGTGGACACCCGCCGGCTGGCCGACTCGTTCGCGGCGATCGACTTCTTCGAGGACCGCGGGCTGCCCTACATCGTCGGGCTCAACTGCTTCGACGGCCTGCTGCAGCACCGGATCGAGGATGTGCGCGAGGCGATGTCGATCGACCCGAACATCCCGATCATCAGCTGCGACGCGCGCAACCGGCAGTCCACGAAGCAGACGCTGATCACGTTGGTGGAGCACGCCATGCACCACCGCATGACGGCCGGGGCGCGCTGACCACCTGCGCTCAGCGTCAAAGGCGTGATCATTGCCAGATCACGCTCAGCGCCCCTACCAGGGCGATTCACCGCAACTCGGAGCGATCATGCGATCGTGATCGTTCCGAGTTCGTGCTGACGCCTGGTAGGGGCGGTTTCGCGGATCTCGGTGTCCCTGCGGCGGCCGTCAGTTCTCGGGGTCCTCCACCAGCGCGATGCTGGTGATGCGGTGCAGCGGCACCCGGTGGACGTCGCCGTCGACCGCATCCCGGCCCTCCACCACCCCAGCGCCGACAGAACGCGGTGCGAGCACGCGCTCGCCCGCCACCCCGTGGGCGTCGACGAACCCGATCCAGACGCTGCGACCGGCTGCCGCCGCCGAGCGGAGCAGGTCGAGCGTGGACCCGTTGCGGGTGACGGGGGCCGTCGGGCCCCTGCGGACCCCGGCCATCGCGTCGCCCGCATGCATCCGCGACACGAGTGCGGCGAGCTGCTCGGCGTCCGGCTCGGGAGGGCCACCACGCGTCCCGCCGCGGCGGCGGGGCGACGTGCGGCGGCCGCGGTCGCTCAGGTCGAGCACGGCGCCCCCGGTGTCCTCCGCGGCCGGGCTGAACCCGGCGGCCCGCAACCCGTCCAGCAGCTCGACGAGCGGCAGCGGTGAGACGACGACCGTGGGCGCGATGCGGCGCAGCTCGAGCGCGGCGTTGTCCGGGTGGGCGAGCACCTCGGCGATCAGCACCTCGTCGTCGGAGCGCAGGAACGCGGACGCCACGCCGCCGCGCAGCTGCCCGTGGCGTCGCGCCACGTCGTCGACGAGGTAGGTGAGGCCCTGCGGCACCGGTGTGGCCGAGCGCTTCGCGAACAGCTCGTGCAGGTCGGCGGCGGAGCGTCCGGCGTCGAGCGCCCTGCGGACGGTGGCCTCGGTGAAGCGGTACACGGTGGCACCGCCCGCGGACTCGACGTCGGCCACCAGGTCGAGCTCCCGGGCGAGCGCGGCCTCGAGCGGCCCGGGGGCCACCGCGGTGAGGTCGGCCTGCAGCAGCACGTGGTCGACCGGGTCGGGGAGCGTGACGCGCAGGGCGGCCACGATCCGGTCCGGGTCGGTGAGCAGGGCGCGGCCCGGCCCGGTGATGGCGTCGAGGGCCACCACGCCGAGCACGGTGGCCTCCGCGAGCACCCACGTGACGAGCTCGTCGCGCAGCCGCCCACCGCGCCGCGGCGCCCGCCAGGCGAGCAGGTCGGCGAGCGCCGCTGCCGTGGCGGGTGCGGTGCCGGCCGCAGCTCGGCCAGCCCGGCCAGCACCCGGCGCCGGTCGCGCGGTGCGAGCGGGCGGCGGACGCCGTCGGAGAGCGCGGAGATCGGACGGCCCGCGTCGTCCTTGCGGCCGACGAGACCGGGCAGGCGGGGCAGGTCGAGCCAGGTCCTGGCGATCGTGGCCCAGCGCGTCTCGGGCCCGCCCGCCGCCCACACGTCGGCCGTGGTCGTGGGGAGCCAGTCGGGGCAACCCCGTCGCTCTCCCCGACGAGGTCGGCGGCGAGTGCGAGCTCGACGAGCAGCGCCGCCGTGGTCTCGTCGGTCTCCATCTCCCGTGCGGCCCTGCGCAGCTCCCGCACCCCGAGGCCGCCCGAGCGCAGCACCGGCGGCGGCGTGCGGCCCCAGAAGGAGATGAGGAGGTCGAGTCGGCGCAGGACCTCGAGCGCCGCGCCGCCTGCCGTGCGGTCGACGACGTCGGCGCCCCGGTCCAGCGCACCGATGTCCGGTGGCTCCACCGGGACCCGCCCCATCGGCCGGTCACCGCGCAGCGCCAGCCCCACCTGGCGGGGCAGCTCGACGGTTTCGGCGTCGACGCGCAGCAACAGCCCGCGCGCGAGCAGCCGCCCCACCGGGCTGTCCGGGTCGGTGCCCGAGCGGCTGCGCCCGATCGGAGGCCCCGCCGCCAGCGCGTCCAGCACGCGGCGCTCCTCCGGCGTGACGGCCGCGAGCAGCTGCGACAGCGCGGACGACCCGGCGGGACCGGACGACGGCCTGCCCAGCCCGCCGGGGTGGACAGGGACCACCTCGCGGCGGCCGGCACGAGCGCGAGCGCATCGTCCGTCCCCCAGAGCAGGGCACGGTCCTTCACGCCTGGAGCGCCGCATCGAGCGTGGGTGCGGGCAGATCGGGGCCCAGCAGCCGGGCGAGCTCAGCGCGGGGTACCGGCGCGGTGTCGGCGTCGGCGACGACGGCGGACTCCAGCACGGCCAGCGTGACGCTGTCCAGGTCGTCGCAGGCGCGGTGCACGGACGCGCGGACCCCGGCGCGGGTGGCCAGCACGACGAGATCGGCGGGCGGTGGCACGCCGAGGTCGGGGCGCAGGCGCAGCAGCGTGGCGAGCGTCTCGTCGTCCTGCGCGCGCAACGCGTCGACGAGCGTGCCGGAGCTCGCCGGGCGGGAGACAGACGTGGCATCGCCTCCACGGTAGCCCGCGACGCGGCCCCGGCCGTACGGGATACTAGTGGTTCCCGCCGGGGGCTCGCCAAGGGTCTCGGCGGCCCGGCTCCCCGCTGGACGCACCGGCGAACAGCCCGAGTACGCCAGGTACGAGGGCCGCTCACCGGCACGCCCAGCAGGAAGCCGGATCCACCGATACCCCCGACGAGCCCCCGGCGGGGACCACCGATGATGACCACCGAGAACGAGGAGGACACCGTGACCGAGCGCTCGCGCCGGATCGACCCGACGTGGCCGGAGCTTCCCGACGGCGAGCACCCCGTCACCGAGCTCGCCAGCCCGCTGCAGGGTTCGCTGTCGCCGTTCGGGGACGTGGAGTTCCCGCTCGACGAGGTGCCCTACGTCCACCCGAAGACGGAGATCAACCGATAGCGCCGACCAGTCTCACCGCCGGGCTCCTGCTCGCCGCCGGCGCCGGCCGGCGGATGGGCGGGCCGAAAGCACTCGTGCACCTCGACGGCGAGCCGCTCGTGCGGCGCGCGTCCGGGTGCTCGCCCACGGCGGCTGCTCGCCGCTCGTGGTCGTCGTCGGCGCCGCGGCCGACGAGGTCGTGCCGCTGCTGTCTGCCGGGGTGCAGGCCGTCGTGGCGACGGAATGGGCCGAGGGCATGGGTGCGTCCCTGCGTGCGGGGCTCTCCGCCCTCGAAGAGCTGGATCCGGTGCCGGACGCCGCGCTCGTGCACCTGGTGGACCTGCCGGGCGTCACGGCGGCCGCCGTCGCCCGTCTGGCGGCCCTCAGCGGTCCCGGCGCGCTCATCCGTGCGGCGTACGAGTCCCGGCCGGCTCATCCGGTGCTGCTCGGACGCGCTCATTGGGCCGGTGTGCGCGCCGCGGCCACCGGCGACGCGGGTGCGCGTTCCTACCTGTCCGGCCACCCGGAGTTGGAGCTCGTCGAGTGCGGCGACCTGGCGGTGCCGGACGACGTGGACACCCCCGAGCAACTCGCGCGGATCACCCGTGAACGCCCACGCTCCCGCACCGACTGACGCCGGTGCGGGAGCGTGGACCTCGGGGGGGAGTCAGAGGGTGAGCCGCTGGCCGACCTTGAGGCTGTCCGGGTTCGACTTGAGGCCCGGGTTCTTCTCGACGATCGCCTTCCAGCCGCCCGACACGTTGTTGGCCGACGCGATGCGCCCGAGGGTGTCGCCGCGCTTGACCACGTAGTCCCCGCTCGTGCTGGTCTCCTGGGAGGCCAGGCGGACCTGCTCGTCGTCGTTGCCCGACGGGCGCGACGGCGCATCGCGCTCGGAGGGGGAATGGCCCCGGACACCGGTCTTGCGCGAGCAGGACGGCCAGGCGTTCCAGCCCTGCCCGGCGAGCACCCGCTCGGCGACGACGATCTGCTGCTCGCGGCTCGCCTGGTGGGCGCGGGAGGCGAACTCCTTGCCGCCGAAGGCCCGCCAGGTGGACGGGGTGAACTGCAGGCCCCCGGAGAAACCGTTGCCGGTGTTGATGTTCCACCGGCCGCCGCTCTCGCACTGGGCGAGCTTGTCCCACGCCGAGTCGGGAGCGGCGTTGGCGGGGGCGGCGACGAGCAGCGGGGCACCGACGACGGCGCCCGCGACGGCGGTGCGGGCAAGCGTCCGACCGGTCTTGCTCGGGGCACGATGACGGCCGCGATAGCGGGCCATGGGGCAACTCCGCGCGCTGCGCCACCGGACGACGACCGCCGGGGAGCTGGCGGTGCGGCCCGTGGGCCGCGGTCCGTTCCTGTCCTACGCCTTGTCAGGGGACGGGGCCGGGAACGCCGGACAGGGGAGCGCTGCGTTTCCCGGGGTCCGTCCGGATCTGGGGCATCCGATCGGACCGAGGAGCGACGGTACGTCCGGATCGGCTGATCGGGAACCCCCACCGATGGTGGGCGTGTCAACAGGTCGGCGCACGGGGACGGCGTCGATGCCCGATCCGCCCAGCTCAGTGCGACATCCGGGGCAACGTCCAAGATTACTTTCAGGTTGCTAAGTAGTGACGCAGGTCACGTTTCGAACGGGTATCGGACCGCGGTTCACCGAGGTCGTAGGGTTCCACCGTGGATCTGACCCACGTCGATGCCGCCGGCGCCGCCCGTATGGTCGACGTCACCGGTAAAGAGGCCACCGCGCGCACGGCCGTCGCCACCGGCGCCTGCGCACCACCGCCGAGGTGGTGGAGCTGCTGCGCCGGGACGGGCTACCCAAGGGGGACGCGCTCGCCACGGCCCGGATCGCCGGGATCATGGGCGCCAAGCGCACGCCCGACCTGGTGCCGCTGTGCCACCCGATCGCGATCAGCGGGGTGGTGGTCGACCTCGCACCGGACGGCGACGAGGTCACCATCCGCGCCACCGTCCGCACCACCGACCGCACCGGCGTCGAGATGGAGGCGCTCACCGCCGTCGCCGTCGCCGGGCTCACGCTGCACGACATGGTGAAGGCAGTCGACCCGGCTGCCGTCCTCGACGCGGTGCGCGTCGAGAGCAAGGAAGGCGGCAAGACCGGCACCTGGACGCGTCCGGAGGACCGTTCGTGAGCGACGAACGGCGGGCTCGCGTCGTCACGGCGTCGAACAGGGCGGCGGCAGGCGTGTACGCCGACCGCGGCGGCCCGATCATCGTCGAGTGGCTGCGCACCCGGGGGTACACGACCCCGGACCCGGCGGTCGTGCCCGACGGTGAGCCGGTGGGCGAGGCGCTGCGCGCGGCCGTCGCCGACGGTGTGGACGTCGTGATCACGACCGGAGGCACCGGCATCTCGCCGACCGACGCCACCCCGGAGGTCACCCGGGCCGTGCTCGACTACGAGGTGCCGGGCCTGGCCGACGCGATCCGCGCGGCCGGCGCCCCGGCCGTGCCTGCCGCGGTGCTGTCCCGCGGCCTGACCGGGGTCGCCGGGCGCACACTGGTCGTGAACCTGCCCGGATCGACAGGTGGAGTTCGGGACGGTCTGTCCGTGCTGGACGGGGTCCTCGACCACGCCGTAGACCAGCTGCGAGGAGGCGATCACCGATGACGGGGACCGAGAACGGTGCCGCCGTGCTGCGCGCCGTGGTGGGTGAGGAGCCGCTCGACGTCGCCGAGCACGCCGCGCTCGTGGACCACGCCGCCGCGGGGGCGTCGTGACGTTCGCGGGCGTGGTGCGCGACCACGACGGCGGTCGTTCGGTGCGCGGTCTCGAGTACAGCGCCCACCCGACGGCGGGCAAGGTCGTGGCCGAGGTCGCCGCGGACATCGCGGCCAGGGCCACCGGGGTGCGGGCCATCGCGGTGAGCCACCGGATCGGCCCGCTCGGGATCGGCGACGTGGCGCTGGCCTGCGCCGTCGCCGCCGATCACCGGAAGGAGGCCTTCGCGGCCTGTGCCGAGCTGGTGGACGAGGTCAAGCGACTGCTGCCCGTCTGGAAACACCAGCTGTTCGCCGACGGCACCGACGAGTGGGTCGGTTCGGCGTAGGCCGTCGTCGGCCGGCCCGCGATCAGTCGCGGCCGCGCAGACCCAGCTTCTTGGAGCAGGACGGCCAGGCCTTCCAGCCCTGGTTGGCGAGCACGCGCTCCGCAACCCTGATCTGCTCGGACTTGCTGGCCTGGTGGGCCTTGCCCGAGCCACCGTGGGCGCGCCAGGTGCGGTGGCTGAACTGCAGGCCACCGTAGTAACCGTTTCCGGTGTTGATCTTCCAGTTACCGCCGCTCTCACACTTGGCGAGCTTGTCCCAGGTCGAGGTCGAGGCCGCGTTCGCGGTCCCGGCAACGGCGAAGGGGGCGCCGACCGCAACTGCACCGACGATGGCCAGGCGTACCAGCTTTCGCCCCAGGTGGGAATCCGGTCGTGAAGTCATTTCGGTGTCTCCTGATCGCACCGGCGAGGCGAACGTGCTCGTCAGCGGGCTACGGGAGAGCCCATTGATCACGTTCTGGCGATCATGAATGGCGCAGAGGGCGCTCTCATGAATGCCGAGCCCGACCCGGTCCCGTCTTCTGTTCGACGGACCGGAACCGCGAGACCGGGTGCAGTGCGACGGTTCCGGATGCATTTCGGTCGAACCCTTCGGCGCGACCGTTCGTTGACGCTACGAGTGGGATCCGCCGAATCGTCAAACGCGGAGTGCGTGAGCAACATCACGTTACTTGCCACGATTGGGTTACCGGCGAGTGGGTATCCGCAGGTCAGCGGGTTGGGGGATCACATCCCGATCACGGTAAAACTATTATGTTCAAACCGGAAGTATTGCCGATTGCGTGACGTCTCGAAGCAACGCAGCGTGACCGGGTCGGTGACGCAGTCGTCATGACCGGCCTCACCAGTAGTGGCTGGCGGCCGTCCGGTCCGTCATGCTGGAACCGTGACAGATCGCCCCTCGAACGCCGCGGCGTCCCCCGCGGACCTGGCGGCGGCCTGCGTTCCACCGGCTACCTCGCCGACGACGGGCTCGCCACCGCCGCGTACCTCGCCATGCAGATGAATCGGCCGCTGTTCTGCGAGGGGGAGCCCGGCACCGGAAAGACCGCTCTCGCGCAGGCGCTCGCCCAGGTGCTGGACGCCGAGCTGATCCGGCTGCAGTGCCACGACGGCATCGACGCCTCCCAGGCCCTCTACGACTGGGACTTCCCCCGCCAGCTGCTGCACCTGCGTGCACTGGAGGCTGCCGCGTCGGCCACCGGGGAGACCCTCGACGCCGACGCGGTCGAGGCCTCGCTCTACGACCCCCGCTTCCTGCTCGCCCGCCCCATCCTGCGCGCCCTGCAGACGAGCCCGAGCGTGCTGCTGATCGACGAGGTCGACCGGGCCGACGACGAGTTCGAGGCCTTCCTCCTGGAGGTCCTCACCGAGCACGCCGTGTCGATCCCCGAGGTCGGTGAGGTCCGGGCGAAGGAGCCGCCGCTCGTCGTGCTGACGTCCAACCGCACGAGGGAGGTGCACGACGCGCTCAAGCGGCGCTGCCTCTACCTCTGGCTCGACCACCCGGACCTGCAGCGCGAGATCCAGATCCTGCACTCGCGGCTGCCCGGCATCCCCGAGCGGCTCGCCGCCCAGGTCGCGGGAGCCGTGCGCAAACTGCGGCAGGCCGACCTGCTCAAGCCCCCGGGCGTCGCCGAGACGATCGACTGGGCGCGGGCGCTGCAGCTGGTCGGAGCCCGACACCTCGACGTCGACACCGCGGCCGCCACGCTGGGCGCCGTCCTCAAGTACCGGGAGGACGCCGACCGCATCCGCGTCCAGCTGGACACCCTCCTCGCGTCCTGACACCGGATGGGACCGACGCTCACTCCGCCGCAGGCCACGGACCCGCTCCCCGGGCTCGTGGGATTCACGGTCGTGCTCCGCAACGCAGGCCTCGCGATCACCACCGACCGCGTGGCCGCCTTCCTGTCCGCGCTCGACGCGCTCGACGTCACCGACCGGATGCAGACCTACTGGGCCGGCCGGCTCACCCTCTGCTCCGACCCCGACGACCTGCCGCGCTACGACCAGGCGTTCGCCGGCTGGTTCGAGCCCGGTGAGGGCGGCCGCACCCAGATCCGCGACGAGCGGCCTCCTCCACCGCCGCGGCTCGCCTCGCTCACGCCGGAGGACGCGGGCAGCGACGAGGAGGGCGCGGACTCGCCGCAGATCCACGCGCGGGCGAGCGGCACCGAGATCCTGCGCCACCGCGATCTCGGCGAGCTCACCCCCGCGGAGCGGGAGCACCTGCGCCGGTTGATGGCGCTGCTGCGCCCGGAGCTGCCCAAGCGGGTGTCGCGCAGGCTGCGCCCGGCGCGGCACGGCTCCACCGACCCGGGCCGCACGCTGCGTGCCGCCCTGCGCAACCACGGGGAGCTGCGAGAACTGCGCAGGCGTGACCGGTCGCAGCGGCCCCGCAAAGTGGTCCTGCTGCTCGACGTCTCCGGCTCGATGGAGCCCTACGCCGACTCGCTCCTGCGCTTCGCGCACATCGTGGCCCGCCGCTCCCCAGCGTCCGTCGAGGTCTTCACGCTCGGCACGCGGCTCACCCGCGTCACCCGCGAGCTGCGGATGCGTGACCCGGAGCGGGCGCTCGCCGGCGCGGCCAAGGCGATCCCGGACTGGTCGGGAGGCACCCGCCTCGGCGAGGTGCTGCGCGCGTTCGTCGACCGGTGGGGGCAGCGCGGCGCCGCCCGGCGGTCGGTGATCGTCGTGTTCTCCGACGGGTGGGAGCGCGGCGAGACCGACGTGCTGCGCGACCAGATGAGCAGGCTGAGCCGCCTCGCCCACCGGGTCGTGTGGGTGAACCCGCACGTCGCAAGGACGGCTACCAACCCGTGCAGGGTGGAATAGTCGCGGCCCTGCCGTTCTTGGACCAACTGTTGGCCGGCCACAGCCTGGCCACCCTGGAACGACTGCTCGAGGTGATACGAGATGCGTGACGTCGTGGATCAGCTCGAGGGCTGGTGGAAGAACGGGCAGACCGCAGCCCTCGCCACGGTGGTCGGGACCTACAGCTCCGCGCCGCGCCAACCCGGCGCGTCGATGCTGGTCGGGCCCGGAGGTGAGGCCGTCGGGAGCGTGTCCGGCGGCTGCGTCGAGGGTGCCGTCTACGAGCTGGGCCAGCAGGTGCTCGGTGACGGGCGGCCGGTGCTGCAGCGCTACGGGGTCTCCGACGACGACGCGTTCGCCGTGGGCCTCACCTGCGGCGGCATCATCGACATCTTCGTCGAGCCGGTCGACCAGGAGACCTACCGCCAGCTCGGCACCGTGGCCGACGCGATCCGCTCCGGCTCACCCGTGGCCGTCGCCACCGTCGTGGCGGGCCCCGCGGAGCGGCTCGGGAAGCGCCTGGTGATCTGGCCCGACCGCAGCGAGGGCGGCACCGGCTCCGAGCGCCTCGACGACGCCGTTCGCGACGACGCCCGCGGGCTGCTCGACGTCGGGCGCAACGCGATGCTGCACTACGGCGTCGACGGCCAGCGCCGCGGCGAGGGCCTCGACGTGTTCGTCGAGTCCTTCGCCCCGCCGCCCCGCATGATCGTGTTCGGGGCCATCGACTTCGCCGCCGCCGTGGCCAAGATCGGCTCCTTCCTCGGCTTCCGCGTCACGGTGTGCGACGCCCGCCCGGTCTTCGCCACGGCGTCCCGCTTCCCCGGGGCCAACGAGGTCGTCGTCGAGTGGCCGCACCGCTACCTGAAGGCCGAGGCGGAAGCGGGCCGGATCGACCGGCGCACCGCACTGTGCGTGCTCACCCACGACCCGAAGTTCGACGTCCCGCTGCTGGAGGTCGCGCTGCGACTGCCCGAGGTGGGCTACATCGGGGCGATGGGCTCGCGCCGCACCCACGACGACCGGATCGAGCGGCTGCGCGAGGCGGGCGTCACGGAGGAGGAGATCGAGCGGATGTCCTCGCCGATCGGCCTCGACCTCGGTGCCCGCACCCCGGAGGAGACCGCCGTCTCGATCGCCGCCGAGATGATCGCCCTGCACTGGGGCGGCGCCGGCGCCCGCCTCGCCGAGCGCGAGGGCCCCATCCACACCAGCTGACTCGCACCGATAGCGCGACTCACCCGCCCTCACACCCCACTCGCGCAGGGCTCCGCCCTTGCCCCGCGAGTCGGGGTGTGAGTGTGCGCGAGTCGCGGTGAGGGTGCCGGCGTCGTTCGTGATCGCCGCATCGCGGAGCGGTGAGCCCGTTGATCGATCTGACCAGCAGCCCGGCGCGGTCGCGGCTGCGCTGGGGTGCTGCTCGCGGCCCGTGATCGTTTCGAGTAGGACACGAGCGCGGTGACCGCGACTGTTGCGTACTGCTCGCCGCTGCCCAGAACCGCGGCTGCATTCAGGAACACCTGCGGTGGGCCCGACGTTGTCCACGTGCAACGCTGTAATCACGGAGGTCGTCATGGACGAGCTCGACTCCTACTCCCGCACCGTGAGCGCCGTGGCGGCCGAACTCACCGGGCGCGTCGCCGCCGTGCGCACCGGTCGCGGCAGCGGGTCGGCCGTCGTGGTGCCGGGCGACGGGATCCTCGTCACCAACGCCCACGTGGTCGGCGAGGCGCGATCGGGTCGCGCCGACTTCGTGGACGGCACCCAGGCCGCGGTCTCCGTCGTCGGCACCGACCCGCTGTCCGACCTCGCGGTCCTGCGCGCCGACCGCCCCGGGGACCTGCCACCGCCGGTGGGGCTGGGGGACGCGACCGGCTCGTGGTCGGTCAGCTCGTCGTGGCCGTCGGCAACCCGCTCGGGCTCGCAGGCTCGGTGACGGCCGGTGTGGTGAGCGCACTCGGGAGGTCGTTGCCCACGCGCAGCGGCCGCGCCGGCCGCGTCGTCGAGGACGTGATCCAGACCGACGCCGCCCTCAACCCCGGCAACTCCGGCGGCGCGCTGGCCGACTCGCACGCCCGGGTCGTGGGCATCAACACCGCGGTGGCCGGGGTCGGGCTCGGCCTCGCCGTGCCGGTCAACGCCACCACCCGCCGGATCGTCGAGACCCTGCTCGCCCACGGCCGGGTACGACGGGCCTACCTCGGCGTGGTCGGGAGCCCGGCGCCGGTGCCCGCGGCGGTCGCGCAGAAGTACGGCCGCAAGGACGGGCTGCGGCTCGCCGAGGTGATCGGGGGGAGCCCGGCCGCGCGGGCCGGGCTGCGGGCCGGCGACCTCGTACTCGACGTCGGCCGCACGCCCGTCCAGGACGCCCAGGGCATCCAGCGCCAGCTCTTCGGCGAGGCGATCGGCGTGCCGCTTCCCGTCACCGTGCTGCGCAACGGGGCGATGGTCGACGTCGTCGCGCTGCCGACGGAACTGGGCTAGCGGTCAAGCCTGGGGCGCCGCTCATGATCGGCTGCCTGGTGCGGGGATGGCCACATGTGGCCATGGGTGCACCGATCTGGTGATCGAGCCTGGGCGCCGTCCATCTCACCTCGATCACCGGACCCGAGGTCGCCGGCTGTGTCAGCGCACCTGGCCGTGCTCCCACGCCCACGCGGCGATCTCGACGCGGTTGCGGGCGGACAGCTTGGTCTGGATGTTCGTGAGGTGCGTCTTGACCGTGGAGAGGGAGACGAAGAGCTCCGCGGCGATCTCGGCGTTCGTGCGGCCTCGTGCCACGGCGCGGACGACGTCGAGCTCCCGCGGCGAGAGCGGCTCGGGCAGCTGCGGCGCCTGGGGCACCGGGCGGGCGGCGAGGTGTTCGAGGAGCCGCACCGTGACCGACGGGGAGACGAGCGCGTCGCCCGCGGCCGCAGCGCGCACCGCCTCGACGAGCAGCCGCGGGCCCGCGTCCTTGAGCAGGAACCCGCAGGCGCCGGCACGGAGCGCACCGTAGACGTACTCGTCGAGGTCGAAGGTGGTGACGACGACGATCCGCGGGGGCTCCGGGTCCGCGGTGAGCGCGCGGGTGGCCTCCAGCCCGTCGAGCTGGGGCATCCGGATGTCCATCAGCACCACGTCGGGCCGCAGCCGGCGGGCGAGCGAGACGGCGTCGACGCCCGTGCCGGCCTCGCCGACCACCTCGACACCGGGCTCGGCCGAGAGGATCAGCCGGAAGCCCGTCCGCACCATCTCCTGGTCGTCGGCGAGCAGGACCCGGATCACCGGGAACCTCGCAGCGGGATGCGCACCGACACCGTCCACACACCCGGTGCGGTCGGGCCCGCGGTGAGCGTCCCGTCCAGCGCGGCCACCCGTTCGCTCATCCCCACCAACCCGAACCCGCCGCTACGCCCACCCACCGGGGCAGGCGTGACACCGTCGTTGCGCACCGACACCAGCAGGGCCTCCTCGCGGATCCGGACGTCCACCTCGACCGCCGCGACGTGCGGTGCGTGCCTGCGGACGTTGGTCAGAGCTTCCTGCACCACCCGGAAGGCGGTTGCGGCCACCCCCGGGGGCAGGACGGCGTGCTCCAACCCCGGGTCCCCGGTGAGTCGCACCAGGCGGGCCTCGGGATCGAACCGGTGCACGAGCGTGCGCACCTCGGCCAGTTCGGCGCCGGGGGTCCGGGCGCCTTCCATGTCCTGCCCGCGCAGGACTCCGACCATCCGCCGCATCGCGGTGAGCGCGTCGGAGCCGGCCGTCTCGATGGCGGCGAGGGCGCGGTCGACGTCGTCCGGTGAGGTGCGGGCCACCACTGCCGCGGCCTGGGCGGCCACCACGATGCCGGTGACGTGGTGGGCCACGACGTCGTGCAGCTCGCGGGCCAGCTCCATCCGCTCGGCGGAGCGGATGTCCTCCACGGCGGCGCGCCTGCGGGTGTCGATCTCCCGCAGCACGAGCCCGATCGCGACGGCGCCGCCCCAGCCGAGCGCCGACAGGAGCCCGAATCCGCTCGATCCCGACTCGGGCATCCGCATGATCGGCGAGCCGACGATGGCCAGCGCGGCGGCCGCGGTGAGCAGGAGCGCGGGGCGCAGCGGGCACTGGCGCAGCACCGCGACGACGACGATGGCGAGTGCCAACTGTTCGGTGAGCGACAGCGCCGATACCGGTGTCGTCGTGGCGAACGCGGCCTGTCGGACGGCCATGATCAGCGAGATCGCGACGGACAGGCCGATGGCGATGGCGGCCGTCGACACCAGTCGCGCGCCCGGTCGTCTGCGCAGCAACACCACCAACGGGACGGCCACGGCGGCGACGAGCGGCTCGACCACGCCCGACTCGACCGACAGCACGAGGTCGACCAACAGCCAGAAACCGTACGCGGCCAGCTCGGCCACCAGACCGGGGTGCTGCCGGGTCCAGCGGAGCAGGCGGATCACGACACGAGCCTATGAGCGTGCGCGGTGGCCGCCCTCGTCCAGAAGTACGAGCCACCCGACGGGGGTTCGGTCCTGCGGCCGAAGCGCCGGCGGGCGCCGTCGGGTGATCGTTGCGGCATGGCACAGATGATCGTGGCGTTCCTCGGCACCACCGCGTGGGTCGGCGGGGTGCTCGTCCTGCTCGTGATGGCACTCGTCCCGCTGCTGGAGAACCTCGTCGACGGCCGGTGAGGAGCGCGCACCGGCCCATCCGCTGCTACGCAGTGTGACCGCTGGCGTGGCGTGGGAGGACCGGTCAGCCGCGCTCGCGACCTTCTCCCGCCATCCGCCCGATCGCGAAGAACCACGACCGGTCGTGCGCGTGGGCGAGGTCGGCGAAGAGCATCGCGGTCTCCGGATGGGTGCGGCCGAGGAGCGCCTCGGCATCGCCCGCGGCCCGCTGGAGTTCGGTCGCGGCCTCCGCGGCGCGGCCGATCAGGGCGAGGCAGCCCGCCAGGTTCGCGCGCAGGGCGATGACGTGTTCGTTGCGCGGTCCGTACGCCTGCTGAGCCTCGCCCAGAGCCGCGCCGAGGAGACCGATGGCCGGCTCGACGTCGCCCGCCGCGGCGCGTGCGAGCGCCGCCCCCAGCCGTGACGTCAGGGTGTCGGGGTGGCTCGGGCCGAGGGTGCGGGCCCGCTCGGCGGCCACCTTCTCCGAGAGGGTGACCGCCTCGTCGATCCGGCCCACCAGCCGGTACGCGGTGGCGAGTGCGTCCACCGCGGTGAGGGTGCGGGGGTCGGACCTGCCGAACGCGCGCGTGCGGTCGGCGACGCTCGCCGCGAGCAGGTCGAGCCCCTGCTGGAACGCTCCGGCGGAGAAACAGACGACACCGAGGTTCCCGGCGACGGTCAGCGTGACCGGATCGTCCTCGCCCATTCCGACGCGGCAGCCCTCCAACGCCTCTTCGAGGACGGGCACCGCTTCCTCCGGACGTCCCGACAGCCACAGGTCGATGCCTGCGGCGTGCCGCGCGGCGATCTCGTGAGCGATCTCGATCGTCCGGTGTGATCTTCTGCGATTACGCGTCCACGGCGGCATTCGGAGTCCTCCTCCCTGGTGCACCCGATCACGACCCGAACGCCGGTGCAACGGCGGGGTACTCCTTCGGTGTCTCCCGGAACGTTCATCGATCATTCCCTGGCCGGCCTCCGTGCCTTCACCGCCCGAGCGCCACTGCCCGGTAGGGGACGGCGGGCGATCTCCGCCGGCCGCCCTCTCGCCCGCGGTGTCCGGGTTGTGCCGCCCGGGGTGGAACTCGTCGACGTCCGGCCCCGTGTGTTCACCCGGCATTCAGCTTCGTATCCGTGGTGAACGGACGTCGGCGGATTCGAAGCGCTGCGGTTCGCGCACCCGATGGGTCGACGTTTGCCGAGGTAACCGATAGGTTGCACGGCACCGGGTGCGGGTCGTTCGACGCGGTCGGCACTCGGGTCTCGACGACTTTGGTGAACATCTGGTAGCGTCCGGATGGCGTCCCCCTGAGGGGGGAGGTTGCGGTCCAGGACCTGCTTGTCGCTGACGTTGCGCGACGGGTGGGGATCGGGATCGCGGAGCCGCTGGACGTGTGTTCTCCGTCCGGTTGTGGGTCGCTGCCTCAGGCGCGACGTGCGCGATCGGCTCATTCTGCGTGTCCTCGTGTGTTCCGCGGTCCGGCGGGCCACGAAATCCCCTTCTGGCGTTCTCCACCTGATCCCGTGGGAGTCACAGCTCATGTCCCGGTACTTCGCGTACGACGGTGAGGCCGACGGCCTCCCCGCGTGCGCTGGTGCCGTGCGACTGCGGCTCTCGGTGGCCGACCGGCTCCTGTGGGTCGTGCGGTGGGTGTTCGGGTTGGCCGGTGCCGTGGTGGTGCTGTGGATCGGCGCGGCGTTCCTCGCGACGCCCGCATCCGCGGCGGCCGTGGTGCCGGCGGCGGCCGTTCAGCAGAGCCTGATGAAGGGAGGTGCATCAAGCAGGCAGAGCGGTGGCGGTGATGGCGACTCGGGCGGCGACGACGGCGGCTCGGACAAGAAGGAGAAGAAGTCCGAGAAGAAGTCCGAGAAGTCGGATAAGAAGTCCGAGAAGAAGGATAAGAAGAAGGACAAGAAGAAGGACAAGAAGGACAAGAAGTCCGAAAAGAAGGAAGAGGAGAAGTCCGACAAGAAAGAGAAGAAGTCGGACAAGAATGAAGAGAAGTCGGACGAGAAGAAGTCTGACAAGGACGAGAAGTCCGAGAAGAAGCCCGAGAAGAAGGCGTCGGAGAAGAAGGACCGCGACGAGTCCGAGACCGAGGGCGACCGGGAGAAGACGCGGGAGCGGCAATCCCGGGAGAACGAGGACGGCGACGCCGACGAGCGCGAGCGGAACGACGCGGGCGATCAGGCACGGGCGAAGCACGACGAGCGCGACGACCGCGAATCCGTGCGACGCCAGTCGGAACGGGACGAGTCCGATGAGCGTGAGTCCGAGGGGAGTGACTCCGCGCAGGACGACTCCGACGACGAGGGTTCCGAGACCCGGCGCGCGGCTGACGCCGAGCGCGGCGACGAGGCGGGCGAACGCCGCTCGAAGGACACCGGCGCCTCGGCTCGCGAGGACGGTGACCGAGAGGGCGACAGCGTCCGGGACGCCGTCCGGGAGCGGGTCCGCGACGCGCTGGGCGAGGCGTCGAAGCGCGCCGAGGATGCCGATGAGTCCGGGGACGGGGACCGGCGTGCCACGCACGCCGACCGGGCGCAGGTGCGTACCGCCGATCGCGACGGCGACGGCGAGAAGGACGTGCGCCGGAAGAAGGACGCGTCTGACGTCACCGATGAGTCCGTCGAACGGGGCGAGGACGAGGACGGCGCGAAGCGCAAGGCGGGCGACCACGCCTCGAAGGAGCAGCGGGCCTCGAAGGAGCAGCGGGCCTCGAAGAAGCACGGCGCCTCGAAGAAGGACGGCACCGTCGAGGACAACGTCGAGAGCGCTGTGCGTCGCTGGGCCGAGGAGCTCTCCGACGACGGCGACGAGCGCTCCCGCAAGAAGGACGATGACGCCCGCGGCGAGCTACGGAGAGTAGTCGACAAGCTGTCCGACCGAGCCGACGAGAAGGCCGACGGGAAGCGGTCCGACGACGAAGGCGACGAGGGGACGTCCGGGCGTCGTGCGTTGGCCGAGCGACTGGCCGAGGCGGTCGGGTCTGGCGAGCGGGAGGACGGCACCGGCGAGAAGCGGGCCGGAAAGAAGCAGGCCGATGACATCGCCGGGACCGCAGGCTCCCGGAGCGAGGGCGACTCCGACGAGGAGAAGGACCGGTCCGACGATGTGCGGCGGGTGGTCGAGCGCGCCGGCGAGATCGCGCGTGACCTGTCGGACGGCGAGTCCGGCGAGGACGTCGGCAAGGCCGTGAAGCGCCTGGCGCGGGATGCCGCCCGGCTGGCAGCCGAGCACGGGGACGCCTCGGACGAGGACGCGGAGCGGGGCGACGAGAAGAAGTCGGCGCCCGGGACGAGAAGGCGCTGGCGAAGCTGCTCTCCGCGGGTGACGACGGCAAGTCGGCGAAGGGCCTGGACTCCGAGGACCGCGAGCGGCTGTGCGGCGATGGCGGCTGCTCCGGGCTGAGCTCGGACGAGGTGTCGGCGTTGGCGTCGCGGGAGTTCTCGGACACGCGTTCCCGCGGGCCACCGCGCGACGATGACGACGACGATGATGATGACGATGGGGAGTCCGACGACTCGGCCGAGCAGACCGAATCGGTGCTCGAGGGCCGGATCTCGGTGGACAAGAGCGAGAAGAAGCTCGAGCGGGCGAAGAAGGACGTCGCGTCGGGCAAGGCCACCAAGGCCGAGTACGACGAGCAGGCCGCCGCGCACGAGAAGCTGCAGCGGCAGTACGAGGAAGACCGGGCGGAGCTGTCGGAGGATCGGGCCGAGCTGGTCGACGAGGTCGTCGACGGCCACGAGGAGCTCGACGACAGCGAGAAGAAGATCGCGGCGGAGAAGAAGAAGGTCGCCTCCGGTGACGTGACGGCGGCCGCCCACGAGAAGCACGTCGAGGCGTACGAGGAACAGCGCGACGAGGTCTACGAGGCCACCGACGAGCTGATGGACGCCACCGACCGGCACGTGGAGACGGTGTCCGAGGACGACCTGGACGGCGAGGGCTCGGCCGCGGGGTGTGGTTCGGACGGCGCGTTCACGGCGTGCGGGTCGGCGTCGGAGTCGGCCGACGGGGAGCGGGACTCCGAACGAACGGTGTGCCTGTCCGGGGTGTCGTCCGGGTGCGGGGCGTCGTCGGAGTCGGGCGGATCGAAGGCCGAGGCGTCGTGTGACGACTCCGGCTGTGGGAGTAGTGCGTCCAGCCGCGGGGCCGACGGAGAGGTGACGAAGCCTCCGCGAGATGCGACGGCAGTGGCTGCGACCAGTCCAGTCGCGCCGACCGCGAGGGCGCGTCGGCGGAGTGCGAGTCCGGTGGCGGCGGCTGTCGTACGGATTCGTCCGGGCCCGCCGACGAGAGGGCGTCACCGAGCGGTGCGGAGCGGCGGACGGCCGCGCAGGCGGCGTGCACCGGGGCGTGCGGCACGGACGCGGCCGCCGACCGCGAGGGCGCAGAGGCCGGCTGCGACACCGCCGGTGGCAGCTGTGACAGCAGCAGCACCGGGTCGGGCAGCGAGCGCCCGGCGCGCACCGTCACGGACGACGCCGATGAGGCGGACACCGACCGGGCACGCCGGCAGGGCACCAGCACCGCGCACTGCGAAGGCGCGGGCGGCTGCGGCACGTCCACCGCGGTGGACCTGGGTGACGAGGACTCGACCGACGAGGTCGTCGCGGACGCCGACGTCGACTGCGCCGCCGCCTGCACGGGTTCGGCGAGCAGCAGCACCGACGCGGGCCACGAGGCGAGCACCGGCACGGCGGCCGCCGCGAAGGCGCCGGCGGGTGGGCCGGAGTCGGCCACCGACGGCAAGGCGGAGTGCGCGGTCTCCGGTGGCGGGTGCTCGACGCGCAGCCGGTCCGGCGCCGACGACGAGGATGCGGCCGGCAGCGGCGGCACCAGCGACGCGGTGGTCGAGGTCGACTGCGGCGCGGGCTGCACCGGCACCGGCACCACGACCACCGCGGGCAACGCGCGCGGGATCACGGCAGCGGAGCGCACGAGCAGCGGCCGGGCCTCCTGCGAGTCGGCGGGCAGCGGCTGCCAGGCGTACAGCAGCACCCGCGTGGACAGCCAGGTCGACGAGCGGGACGACTGGCGGGTCGGCCCGTCCGGCGCCGTCCGCCCGGCCGTGCTGACCGACGGGGACGCCTCCGCGTCCAGCTCGGCGGGCGCGAACGTGGACTGCGACGCCGCCGTCTGCGGTGGGAAGGCGTCCAGCGCCACCACCGGCAGCGCCACCGGCACCCCGGCGAAGGCGGGTGCGGGCGCGCCGGTGCGCACCACCAAGGCCTCCTCGCAGTGCGATGCGACGGCAGGCGGTTGCGGGGTCCGATCCGACTCGCAGGTGTCCGACCGGGCCGCGGAACCGTCCTGGGAGCAGCGGCTCGCCGCGGCGGCCACCGGCGTGACCCCGGCGACCCGTGAGCTGTCGGCATCCAGCACCGCCGACACCGAGATCGCGTGCGCCGCCGCGAGCTGCGCGGCGTCCGGGTCGAGCACCACCTCCGGCGGTGCCTCGGGCGACGTGAAGGGTGTGCGCGACAGCACCGGCACGTCGTCCTGCACCGCGCACGGCGCGGGCGGCGCGTGCACCACCGCGGCGGACACCACCGTGGCCGACCGCGACCCGGCCGAGGCCGCAGCCACCACCGGTGTGGCGCAGGTGTCGGGCCCGGTGAGCGTCTCGCAGGCGAGCGCAACGGTGCACTGCTCCGGCGCGGCCACCGAGTGCGGCGGCACGGCGACGAGCTCGACGAGCGCTCGGGACACCGGGGTCACCCCGCACGCCCGGGGCACGTCGTCCACCGCGGAGTGCAGCGTCACCGGTGGTGGGTGTGACGGTCGGACCAGCTCGGCGGCGTCGAGCGCCCCCGACTTCGTGGCCGTCGACCCGAACACCGGCCTGCCGTTGCCGGGCCAGTCGCAGGCGGGCCCGTCGTCGACCTCGACGTCGTCGGCGAGCCTTGCGTGCGAGGCGGGCACCACCTGCCACGGGTCGTGCGCACGACCACCAGCGCATGGGACGGCGCGGTGGCGGGCGGCGAGCCGCGCACGTCGGAGGGCACCGCGACCTGCACGGCCGGCACCGGTGACTGCCAGGTGCAGTCGGTGTCGACCGCGTCGACGGGGCCGGGTGCGGCGCTGGCGCTGTCGGGGCCGCAGGCGCAGGGGCAGGCCCAGCAGGTCAACACCGCCAGGTTGGCGGCCGGGCCGTCCGCGGCGTCGGCGGCGGGCGCCACTCTGGTCTGCCAGGGCCAGGCCGCCTGCACCGGCAAGGTCACCAGCGCGGCGAGCGCCACTGACCCGAGCGTGTCGGCGCAGGCGCGGGGTTCGCGCAGCGAGGGCTCCTGCGAGGGGGTCTCCGGTGGGGTGTGCCAGGCCGTCACCAACTCCGGCGCCTCCACCGAGCCGAACGCGAACATCATCTCCCCGCTGGTGCAGGCCCGGTCCACGACGAACGCCACGGTGTCCTCGGAGTCCACCGGGGACCAGGAGCAGGCGCCCGCGGGCGGCGAGCAGCAGCCGGACCAGCCGGCGACGCCACCGGCGCCGACCGCGCCGGGATCGTCGGCGAACTCGGGCGGCCCGACCGTGCCGGGCGCCTCCAGCTGGACGATGGCCTCGGCCACGATGGACTGCGCAGGTGGCACCGTGTGCTCGGGCACCGCGCGGACGTCGGCCACCGGGAGCGACGGCCCCGATGCGATGAACGGCCAGGGCGGAGCGCGCGGTCCCCCGGGCACCGGCACCACCACCAGCGGCAGTTGCACGAGCAGTGCGAGCGGCTGCCACGCCCAGACGAACTCCTCCGCGGGCTCCGGCCAGGTCGTGGCCGACATCGTCGCGGAACAGCAGAACAACCAGGCCGAGCAGGCGAAGCAGCAGGCCCTCGAGGCCGAGCAGCGCGCCGCGCAGGCCGCGAAGATCGCCGCCCGCAAGGGCGCGACCGCAGCGCAGAAGAAGACCGCCGCCGACGCCGCAGCAGCAGCGAAGGACGCACGCAAGGCTGCCACCGACGCGGCGAAGCTGGCCGCGAAGCCGGTCACCGACGTCCCGGCGACGGTGAGCCAGTCCGCCGCAGCCGCGCAGTGCGCAGGCCCGGGCTGCACCGCCCGCACCACGGGTGCAACCTCGGGGCTGGCAGGCGACTCCCGCACCGGCGCGACCTGCACCGCCGCCGCGAGCGGATGCACCGTCACCAGCGATGCGGCGGCCACGACCCTCCGCGACGCCGGCCAGACCCAGGGTGAGAAGCCCGAGTCCGTTCCCGGCACCTCCGGCAACGGCCAGACCAGCTCCACGGTCGTCTGCCCCGAGGCGGGCTGCGTCGGCCGGGTGACCGGCACCGCCGATGTGAGCGCGGCTCAGGACGGCCGCCGGAGCCACAGCACCGCCACCGGCAGCGCGGCCTGCGACGGCACCACCGCGTGCCAGGCGCAACTCACCGTCGCGTCGGCCGTGGCGGTCGCCGCTCCCGAGGTCGACGAGGCGAACCGCTTCGTGTCCACCTCGGCCCAGGTGGTGGCCGTCTGCGACAACGGCACCACGTCGGGCTGCGCGACCCGGACCTCGTCGACGACCGAGACCGTCGCCGCCGCAGGAGGTGCGGTCCGCGGCAAGGCCACCGCCACGTGCGCGGCGGCGGGCGCATGCCAGGCGGCCACGAGCGGGTTCGCCCTGCCGGATGTCACCGAGGTCGCCGGCAGCTGCACCGGCACCGGCTGCCGCACCCACACCGAGGGCACCGCGAAGGCGGCGGCGCCGGGCGGGGTGAACCGGGCCGCGTCGAGCACCGACTGCACCGCGGGTGCGAACGGGCAGTGCACCGGCGTCAGCCAGGTCGGCGCCACCGCCACCGGCGCCAGGTCTCCGCCACCTGCCAGGGCAGCAAGGGCGCGACCTGCCGCCAGAGCATCGCGGCCTCGAGCTCGGCGGAGAGCACCACGGGCGGCAACCGCGCGACGGCCGAGTCGAGCTGTGCGGACTCCGGCGGCGCCGGGTCCGGTTGGTGCGCCACGAGCGCCAACGCCCAGACCAGCGCCGATCAGGCGATGGCCTCGGCGGTCTGCCAGGGCAGCGCGGGGGCGGGCTGCACACACACCTTCGTGGCGTCGAGCAAGGCGGCGAGTGCCACCGGCGGCAACAGCGCCACCGCCAACGCGTCCTGCGGGGCGAACGGCGGCGCAGGCGCCGGCTGGTGCGCCACGAGCGCGATGGCCGACACGGGCCCGGGCCACGCGATGGCGGCCGCTTCCTGCCAGGGCAGCGCCGGCTCGGGCTGCTCCTACTCCTACCGCGCGCACAGCTCCGCCTCCGCACCCGGCGCGTTCGCGACCGCGACCGGCTACGGCTCGGGCGCACGGGCGGCGGCATGGTCATGACGACCGCGTCCGCGGCAGGAGGCGGGAACTCCGCGCAGGCCGCGGCGTCCTGCATGGGCAGTGCCGGCACGCACTGCAGCCACTACTACGAGGCCACCGCCTCGGCGTCCGCCTCGCACCCGTCCGGCTCGTGGGCGAAGGCGTACGCGCACGGCTCCGGCGGCGGAGGCATGGGCGGCGGCGGGGTCGCGGTGATGGCCTACGCCCAGGCCGAGGAGGGATTCGCAAGTGCTGGGGCGAGCTGTTCGGGCGCCGCGAACTGCTCGGCGTCGTACTCCGCGCACGCCTACGCCTCCGACGAACTGGACACGCCGTACGGCAAGTACACGGCGGAGAAGTGGGCCACGTGCTCCGGCTCCGGCAACGGTGGGTGCGGCGCGTGGGCCGTCGCGATCGCCGGGCCGGACGGCGTCGCCGACGCCGGTTGCACGGGCGACGGCGGCTGCGACACCGGTGGTGCCGGCCTCGACTTCATCGCGGCCGAGATCAACACGGACGGCCTCGGGATCTTCGTCGACGAGAACGGCAACCCGATCGACATCGAGGACGTCGACCGGGACCAGTCCGCGGTCCGCGTGACCCTCGACGACCAGGGCCGGACGGTCGTCGAGATCAAGCCGCGGGGCACCGACGACGTCACCCGCTTCGAGCCGTGTGCGGCGGGGGCGACCTGCGAGCACAGCATCGAGGGGATCACCGGCGGTAGGGACGAGGGGAACGCGAACGGCGACCTCTACGGGTCGATGCCGGTCGAGGGTGAGCGCGGCAAGAGGCACCAGGTGCGGGGTACCGAGGGTGTCGGTATCGCACAGGACGCGCAGGGTGATGCCGAGGCGTGGGTGCGTGGCCGCGGCGAGGCGATCGACGGGCGAACGGGCGACCGGATCGTCTTCACCCGCAAGGCACAGGCGGAGTCGGCGGTCAACAACATCCGGTTCGGCAACAAGAAGGGCTCGCCGTTCGCCAGCACCTGCAACGGTGGGTGCGAGTGGTGGTCACCGACCGGCGAGCACCTGGTGGTCGACGGCAACTGGGGTCAGATCCAGGCCCAGGACGGGTCCGGCGCCCCGGCACGGATCAAGTTCCACGGCGGCGGGGAGTTCACCAACGCCCAGCACGACGTCGTGCACGCCGACAACCTGCCCGGCGGCGTCACCGACATCATCGGGCGTGGCGGCGACCTCACACCCGGGATCTACTCGATCAAGGGCACCACCGGGTACATCCAGTTCCGCGACCCCCACTACAACGCGAAGAACAACCCGAACTTCTCGAAGCAGGCGGGCACGGATCTCTTCAAGATCGAGATCACGGGTGGCGACCTCGGCAAGGGGATCAAGGCGACCACGCCCGACAAGGACGGCAAGGGCGGGTCGCTGTGGTGCGAGGGCGACTGCGTCCGCACGATGCCCGGCATCTACAGCGACGGCTCGAACGGCCACATGTACGACCCGGTGACCCGGTGCAACAACTGCCAGATCACCGAGCAGCTGCCCACCGGCGAGGGCCGTTTCCCGAACGGCTACGGCTCGGTCACGCTGTTCGACGACAGCAACGGCCTCGTCTCGCGGTACACGCCGTGGGGCGACAAGCAGACGTGCCAGGCAGGTTCGGGCGGGCGCTGCGGCTTCACCCAGTACAACCGGTCCCTCGCGAACGCCAAGGGCGAGGGCGCGGGCCAGGGCGGCGGCGCGATCTGCGGTGCTTCCGGCGAGGGTGGCGGCTGCTGGGGCATGAACGAGGAGGGCGACTTCCAGAACGCCTCCGTGATGAAGGACGAGGCCACCGGCAAGTGGGTCCCGGTCCGCACCGGCCTCCTGTACCGCAACGACGACGGCTCGCACGCCGGCCGGTTCTGCGCGGGTCACAGCGGTGGCGCCTGCAGCGGGAACGCCGGGTCCCCGGTGTTCGACGCTCCCCCGGAGTCGAACGGGGCCATGGCCGCGGTGCTCGACCCGGGCATGCAGATCTCCGAGGAGATGGCGAAGGACCTGGCCGAGCTCAAGGGCCCGAACGGCAAGCAGCTCCTGGAGGGTCGGGACGCCGACGACCGCAGCCCGCTGACCGCCTCCGAGCTGGAGACGCTCGAGGGCGCAGGCGCCGATGACACCCTCGAGGCCTACAACCGCGACCTGCCCCTGTCGCAGACCCAGAGCGACGGCGTGCAGATGTCGTGGTTCGAGGACACCGTCACGCAGAAGGAGCTCGGCCCGAAGTACGAGGAGCTCCGGGGCCCGATCGACGACCTCGCCGACCTCACCGAGGCCGCGCTCGCCGGCGACAACCACATCGACGACAGCGAGTGGGCCGACATCAAGCCGGTGCGCGACGCGATCGAGCGCGAGGCGCCGGGTCTGCTGGCGAAGTGGGAGCCCGCCCAGACGCGGCTGCAGCTGATGCGCGGCGCGGGCTGGACGCTGAACGACTACCGGGCGGCCAACGCCGAGGTCGGCAACAACCCCGACCTGATCAAGCACCTGATCGGCGAGACCCTCAGCAGCGATCCGGAGGTGGCCGACAGCCAGCAGAGGCGTGCGATCGAGGTCGTCGCGGGCCAGCAGAAGGACCTCAACACCGCGCAGCTGGAGATGCACCAGGCGCTCGGTCCGCGCATGACGAAGCTCAACGACCGCATCGCGCGGTTCAACTACGCCTCGCAGGTGATCAAGGACCGGGGCGGGCCCACCATCGGCGAATCGATCTGGCTGAACCGCGAGCACGGGGCGATCACCGATGAGCAGGAGGCCCTCGAGCTCGCCATCCGGCCGTACCAGGCCGACATCGACGCCGCGGAGAAGACGCTGCGCCAGACCGACCTCGCCTACGCCGACGCGTCCGGCAACGCGTCGTGGGCGAGCGACCTGCGCAGCGCGTACAACCGGCACAACCGCGTCAACGGCCTGTACCTGCGGCTGTCCGCGTCGTCGCAACCGCGTCAGAAGGAGCTCTCCGAGACGTTCGGACGTCTCACCAGGCTGACCGAGCTCGGGTACAACTACGTCCGCGACCGGCAGTTCGAAGCGCCGCGCAACTACAAGCCGGGTGACCCGATAAGGCCGGACCAGAGCCTGCTCGGCGGCAGGTACCTGCCCTCGACGATGCTCAGGGATTTCGCGGCCATCCACACCGGTGCGCGGTTCCTGGACGACTGGAAGCGCTACGACGGGCACTTCCGGGACCAGATCAAGGACACGATGAGCCTCGACCAGCAGGCCGCGCTGGCCGCGTTCGGGGTGACCCCGCAGATGAAGGAGGCCGAGCTCCTCCCCCGCGAGACGGACTGGCGCAACGACGACGTCATCGTCGGGATGATCGGCACGGACGCCAACCCCGACGACGTCCAGAACCGGATCGAGGAGCTGGCGGCCGACGGCAAGGCCCAGGCCATCACGATGCCGTACCAGAACCCGGACGGCAGCTGGGGCGCGGTCACGCTGTTCCGCGTCAAGCAGGACGACGGCTCGTACCGGTACATCGACCAGACCGGCGCCCACTTCAGCGGCCTGCAGGATTTCCGGGACAACAACGAGATCCTCTCCGAGGACGGCACGCTCATCGCCGCGGAGAACCTCGGCGACCTGGAAGCCCTCACCGACCGCGGGCTCGACCGCGACACGGGGGAGGCGCCAGAGGGGTGCACCGGCTGCAACATCGTCGTGAAGTCGGGCCACACCCCCGCCAGCTGGTGGGACAAGTTCGGTGGCTACGTCGTCGGCGGCGCGATGGTCGTCGGCGGTGTGCTGCTGTGGGCCGCGGGCGGGGTCGCCACCATCGCCACCCTCGGGGCTGCGTCGCCGCTGGGTGCCGCCGCCGCGATCGGGGGCACGGCCCTGATCGCGGGCGGCGTGGCGTACACGACCGTCGACGCGGTCAGCAACATGGTCAACCGCAGCAACCACGGCCAGTCCAACAGCTGGTCCAACCCTGCCGCGCGCGCCGACTACCTCAACCTGGCCGGCAACGTGCTCACCGTCGTCGGGGTGGGTGTCGCCGTGAAGGCCGCGACGGCCGGTGCGGCCCAGGCCACCGCACGACTAGGGGGCAGTCTCGGCGTCAGAGGCGCCGGGGCGACCGCGTTCCAGCGCGGGGTGACGGCGGCTCCGGGCTGGCAGACGGCCTGGAACGGCGCCCAGGCGGCGTCGAGCACGACATGGCGCGGAATGGTCGGCATGACGACGGCCACCACCAGCAGCCGGGTGGCCTACGGGGCGAACGGGCTCGCGCTCGGTGCGTTCGGCTACACGCTCGGCGAGGGCGTCGTCACCACGGCCCGGAACTGGGGCGACATGAGCTCCGGCGAGCGGTGGTCGTCCGTCGGGAACCTGGCGATGAGCGCCGGCATGCTGGCCATGCCGCTCGCGCTCGCTGGGGCCGGCAAGGCGACGCGCTTCCAGGCCATCGGCCTCCCCCGCGTCCCGAGCGGGCGCCCATGACGAACGCCCGGATGCCCGGCGCCGAGCGGTTCGTCGAGCCCGGTCCGCTCGGCCCGGCACTCGCCGACGCATCGGCGGTCCCGGCCACCCCCACCGGGACCCAGCGCGCGCCCGGCCGGCCGATGTCGGTCCGGCAGATCGCGAAGGCCGAGGGCCTCACCAGGGAGCAGGCCCGCGCGCGGTTCGACCAGCAGAACGCCGAGGCCAACATCCGGGTGGTCGACTGGATGCGCAACCAGCGCACCACGCCGACCCAGACGCGTCGGAGCTCGCCTACCAGCTGGGTATCACCACCCGGCAGGCCCGCGACGCGCTTCGGGCGGTCAACGGGTCGCGCCTGGTCGAGCACGTCAACACCCAGGCGCGGTCGTCGAGTCGGCCCGTACCCTCGCGCCGGCCTACGGCGTGAAGACGTCGCTCGCCAAGGGCGCGCAGCGGGTCGTGGCACTGCGCGGGCTGGCCGACATCGCAGCGAAGATCGCCGACGGCTCGCTCCGGCCGCTGTCGATCGACGAGATGGCCAAGACGTTCGGCATCAAGCGCTCCGAGGCCCGCCTCGCGACGCGGATGGCCACCCGGACCGCCGAGGTGGGTGGACAGCGCGTCACGGTGATCGAGCGGATCCGCCAGCTCGCGCAGAGCCCTCGGCAGACGGCCGTCGAGACGCTCGTCCGCGAGTTCGGGATGAAGCGCGCCGAAGCGGACACGATGCTGCGGATCTCGAGCACCCGCGGCCTGGCTGAGCGCCTCGAGGCGATCGGCCGCGGCGACTACCGGATGCTCACGCGGGGCGCGCTGGCCCGGGAGTTCGGCCTCGGCCGCGGCGACGTCAGGGTCGCCCTGCAGGTGGCCCGCAACGTCGCGATGCTGGCGCAGCTCGGCCGCATCGCGGAGGGCGGAGCGCGCCCGACGGTCGAGTCGCTGGTCCGGGACCACGGCTTCACCCCCGCCGATGCGCGCGCTCTGTTGCGGGCGGCCGACAACGCCGCGCTGGTGACCAAGCTCGGCGAGATCGCGCGGGGCACGGTCCGGATGCCGACCGCGCCGGAACTGGCCGCTGAGTTCCGGATCGACCTGGGCCTCGCGCAGTGGTCGCTGCGCACCGCAGGCGGCACCGCCCTGGCCCTCGACATCGCGATGCGCCCGGCGGGCAGTGTCCAGACCATGCGCGTGGGGCAGAAGGCCGGCGAGTTCGGCATCAGCCGCGGCGATGTGCGCCGGACCCTGCGAGCGATGTGGAACCCCGAGCTCGCCCAGCAGTTCGGCGTGAGCGCCCACAGCGCGGGTGACTCGATCGCCCCGCCTCCTGCCGCATCCGGCGACGGTGCGCCCGGCGCCGACATGCCGGTCCGCCTCGGCGGGGACGGTCCCGGTGCCGCCGGCACCGGTGACGGCCCGGCGGCCCCCGATGCCGGCGACGGCCCCGCGACCCCGCCCGCGCCGGGTGGCGGCGACGGCACGCTGCCGCCGGTGCCGCCACGGGGCGGCGCAGGCGGTGGCCCGCACAAGCCGGGTGGTGGCGACGGCGACACCCCGCCGCCCGGTGGCCACGGCCAATCCGGCGGACCGCCCGAGCCGGGTGGTGACGGCAGCCCCAACACGACCGGTCTCGGCGTCGATCCGAACCCGGTGACGGGAACGGCGTCCGGTGTGCCCCCGCCGGCGCCGCGGACCAAGCCACTCTCGGCGAGGAAGCTCGCCCGGGCGATGCAGAACCTGACGGTTCGCCCGATCGAGGCCGCTGCACGCAAGATCCGCACCGGTCTGTTCCGCAAGCGCATGACGGTGGACGAGCTGCGCCAGCAGATCGCGCACCGCCGCCAGCTCCAGCAGGAGAAGGGAGAGCACCAGGACTACGACCTCGTCGAGTACTCCTACGGTGGCGAGCGACTCGTCTTCGTCGAGCACCGTCCGGCAGCTCCCACGAGCGTCCGGCGCAACGGCTCTCTGAGCACGGTCGGGAAGCTGTGGCGGCAGGCGCTCACCGACAAGGCGCTCGCCGAGGCGAAGGCCGGGTTCCTGCAGCGTCGGCTCGCCGGTGCCGCGGACGGGGAGCGCGCGCCCATCGCGCACGCGATCCGCGCCGCCCGGAGCAGGGCGCACCAGCTCGGCGACGAGCTGAAGGCCTTCCACAAGCACGCCCCGCAGATCGAGGAGACGCTCAAGCCCTACCTGGACAAGATCACCGACATCGAGACGCTCCTCACGGAGTGGATGAACCACCCGAGGCGCTACGAGGACCTCGTCACGAAGCTTCGGGACCCCGCACAACGGGACCGGGTGCTCGGAGAGCTGGACGACGTCCAGCGGTGCGCACTCGTGTGCGAGGCCAACCGGCGCACGCACGGCGAGACGCCGCGCGACGTCCAGATCGCGGCGGTGCTGGCGCTCGACAGCGTGCCCACCGGCGGCGGTGGGCTGCGGGCCTTCCTGGGGCTGCGCAGCGAGCTGCCGCGCGGGGTCGTCGTCCAGATGCTCACAGGCGAGGGCAAGACCCTGGTGGGCAGGGTCTGGGCACTGACGCGGGCGCTCGCGGGTGACGACGTCGCCGTGATCACGCACAACAGCACGCTGGCCGGCTCGGGCGCGGCACGTGCGAAGGCGGTGGCGGACGAGCTCGGCATCACCACCGCGTTCCGCGAGCCCGGCAGGAACACCCAGCCGGGTGCCGGCGCACACGAGCCGGACGGGTTCCACGGAACGCCCGAGGCGCCCGCGAACCTGAGCGCGATCTACGACGCGACGGTCGTCTACGGCTCCGCCCGCGAGTTGGTCTCCGACTGGCAGCGCGGCAAGCACGACCCGCGCCTGCGGTTCGACTCTCGTCACGTGCTCATGGACGAGGTCGACATGCTCGCCATCGACTGGGGCCGCACCGCGTACCGACTGGGCGAGCAGGCGACCGGCACCGTCGACAACGCCGCGGCGATGTACGCGATCGCCGACCTGGCGCGCTCCTTCCAGAAGCACGGCACGTACGACGTCGTCGACGGCCGGGTGCGGATCAGCCGGGAACAGGCCAAGGAGTTCGCCGAGAAGGTCGGGCTCGGTGGCGAGCTGGCACCGCGACACGTCGCCGAGATCGCCGACGCGCTCACGTCCGGCTGGCACCACCGGTACAACCGCGACTACTTCCGCAGCGGCGACAGCGCCGTGGTCGTCGACCGGGACAACGGCGAGGCGGTGCCGGACAACCGCTGGTTCGACCACGGCTGGATCGACGCCCTCGAAGGTGTGACGATCAAGCCCCCGCTGCGGACGGTGTCCGAGGAGACCCTCCTCCAGTACCTGCAGGCGCAGCGCTCCTACCGCGGCGTGACCGGCACGGCGAAGAGCGCGGCCGACGCGCTGCGCAAGGTCTACGGCCTCGAGGTCGTGGAGATCGCCACGAACGACCCTCGCCGGCTCGCGAACCTGCCCCGCCGGGTCTTCACCGACGCCGCGGCGCAGGGGCGCAACGTCGCCGAGGAGATCCTCGAGGCCCACCGGCGCGGCGACATGCGCCCGGTCCTCATCCTGATGCGCGACATCGCCGACACCCTCACCTTCGCCAAGATGCTGAAGCAGGTGCTGGCGACCGGGCCCCACCCGGTGGAGCCGCGGGTGGTCAACGCGCTGACCCCGCGCCGGCTCTACGAGGCCGTCGCCGAGGCCGAGGCGGGCAGGCCGTTCGCGGTGACGGTGGCCACCGCGCGGTTCGGGCGGGGCACCGACATCTCCCTCGGCGGCTACGCCCCGCGGGGAGCGCCGCACCCGGTCCGCGACCTGCTGATCGCCAAGGGCGGCGGGCACGTCGAGATCGTGAGCATGTTCGGCACCCAGCGGGCCGCGTTCCAGGGTGGTGGCCGGTTCGGCCGCAACGGTCAGCCGGGCACCTGGCGCGAGTCGCTCTCACTGGACGACCCCCAGCTCGCCGCCTTCGCCAACCGCCACCTGCTGCGGTTCCTGAAGAAGCACAGCACGGGCGAGCTCACCGGCTGGCGCCTGCGGGTGGCGAACCGCATGATCAACAAGGCGCAGCTGCGGGCCGACAAGCTCCGCGGCACCCAGCTCGCACTGACCGTCGAGGGCAAGCTGCGCCCGGACAACGTCAGCGAGCAGGTCGTCGGCACGACTGCGGACGGCCGGCTCGGCGAGGCGGCCCGCGCCGTCCAGGAGGCCGATCTCCGGGTGGCGCAGGCACTGCGCGACTTCGAGAGGAGCGGTGGTCTCGACAAGGGCGGCCTGCCGGCCCGGCTCGCCGAGCTGGAGCAGGTCTGCAGTGAGCTGTGTGCCGCGGAGCACGCCCTCGTCACCGCTCAGGAGGCGTTCCGTGAGCAGCTCGCGCTGGCCCGCCCCCGCGTGCTCACCCTGCCGGCGGAACCGGCGGTCGCGGAGCCGGGAACGCCGGCCGCAACGGACGTCGAGGGCGAGCGCACCCTCGGCCTGACCCGGGCCGCGGTCGGCCGGGCGCGCGAGCAGATCACGGCAGGGGATCTGCCCGGGGCGATCGCCACGCTGCAGGGGATCGGCCAGGACGCGCTCGACGTGGCCGGGGCTGCCGGGCGAGTGGGGTGCGGCCGGGTGGACCGCGGTCGAGGCGCAGCACCTGGTCTCGCTGCTCCAGCGCGTCGCGCTGACCCGGCTGCACGTCGACCCGAACCATCTCAGGGGCGTGCTGAACAACCCCGCCTTCCTGGTCCGGCTCGAGGCACTCGTGGGCACCCTGCCCGCCGAGACCGCGGCCAGGGCCGCCGGCGCGATCGCCGCCCAGGAGCGGGAGGTCCGCGATCTGCTGGCAGGCCTGGAGGCCGAGTCGGCCCGGCACGGCGCCGCGGAAGACGCCGACCTGCAGGGCATCGCCGACGCGGGCCTACGCCACCAGCTGGGCCGGCTGATCGGCAGCAACGTCCCCGAGCAGGCGCTGGCGGACCTCGTGGGGCTCGCCGAACGTGGGGCGCTGTCCGCCGAGGACCTGCGCACGCTGATCGCCGTCGGCCGCTGGGACGGCCACGCCGCACCGGCGGGCGCGATCGGCACGTTCGTCGCGAAGCACGATCTGGGCTGGACGAAGTCCGCGAAGCGGCGGTTCCTCGCGGCGCTGCGGGAGCTGCCCGAGGAGCCCGCCGCCGGGCCGGCGGTGCCGCACGACGCGTTCGCGCCGGGCTCGCTCGAGTCGCTGGTGCTCCGGGCCATGGGCGGCGAGCTGCGACGCCCGGTGGAGGAGCTCGTCGCCGGCCTCCCGCGGTGGATGCCGCAGGCGTGGCGGGACGCGGTCGTCGAACGGATCAGGGCGGGCCGCGTGCCCGGGTTCGAGTACGTCGAGCGCACCCGCAGCGGCAAGCCGGCCGACTTCATCAAGGACACGGGGTCGTCGGCCGAGCGGCCGGACCGGACCCCGGCGACCGGCTGGCTGCGGGTCGCCGCGGTGATCGCGGGCGCGGGAACGGCCGCGGGAGGTGTGCTCGCGCTGCTCGGCGCGACGGGCGCGGCGGCGTTCACGGCGGGTGCCGCGGTCGGCGCGGTGGTCGCGCTCGTGGTCGGTGCCTACCGCTTCGTGCGCCTGGGCCGCGGGCCGCCGTCGCTGCGTGCGAACTCCGTCGGCGCTGTCGTGGCGTCGGCCGCCGGCCTCGGGATGGCCGGTGTCGGCCCGTCCGTCGTCGTGGTGGCGGTGGGCGGAGCGTTGGTGAGCAGCGTCGTGATCCGGGTGCTGCCGGGCGTGCTCGCCGCGGCGCGCAGGCGCGGTGCGGTGGTCGCCGGTCTTGCGGCCGAGGTCGGGCTGGCCGGCAACGGCGGGCCCGTGGCGAGGGCCGCGGCCCGGGGCCAGGTGCGGCGTGATCTGCGGCGTGCGCTGGCCGCCGAGCAGCAGCGGGTGCAGGACGCCCGAGAGCTGGTGGACGACTACCGGGCGCAGCTGTACGAGGCGATCGACGCCGGTATCCGGTGGGTGCTCCACCCGCCGGACGGGACCGTGCGCGATCGCGTCGACCTGCGGGCCGTCGCGAGGGTGCTCGGCGTGCCGGTGGTGCTGGTGGAGTCGATCGCGCTCGACCCCGTGATCCCGGTCGACACCCCGGTCGCGATCGGCGGCCACCCCGACCGGTTCCGCAGCTTCGCATCCGACCTCCACCTGGTGCGCGGCTGCTGTGGAGGACCGGCGCCAGGTGCTGGCGAAGGCCGAGCAGCAGCTGACGGACGCCGTCGACGCTTCCCGGCTTCGCTCGCAGCCGCCGGGACCGGCCGAGCAGCAGCTGACGGACGCCGTCGACGGCTTCCCGGCTTCGCTCGCAGCCGCCGGGGACCGGGCCCGAGAGCGGTTCGCCGCGATCGGTGGCCGGGCCGCGCCGCGGGCCGCGGGCCGGGTTCCGCTCTCGTGGCGGGGGCCGGCGCGGGCGGCGGCGTGCCCACCGGGGCAGCCTGGCGGCCGGTGGCCCGGACGGCACCGCGCTGGCCGAGGCGGGCACCGGCCGGCCGGTCACGTCCTCGGCGGCGCGCCGGAACCGCATCGCCAACCCGATCCGCGGGCCCCCGTCGCTCGAGAACCTCGGTCGTTCCCGTGCGGCCAGGGCGCTGCGCAAGGCGCTGCTCGGGCAGCAGGAACTGCGCGTGCGGCTGGCCGACGCCGAGACGAGCCTCCAGAAGGCCTTGCGGCTCAACCGCGAGCTGCGGGACCAGTACGAGCAGCAGGCCGGTGGCCTGCGCGCCATCCTGGCGGGTGGCGGCGAGGCCGTGCCGGCTGACCTGTCCAGGCGGCTGTGGCAGTCGAACCGGGCCGTGATCACGGCGCTCGCGAACCGGCGCCTTGCGGAGGCCAACCTCGCCGACGGCATCGCGACGGCGGTGCGCGCGGCGAGCAACCGGGGCATCGCGCACTCGGTGCTGCGGGACGCCACCGGCCTCGGGGCCGACACGATCACGATGCTCACCGGCCCGTGGCGCGGCGACCCCGAGCGGTTCCCGAAGGTCGACGCGCTGAACACGCGCTTCATGCGCTGGTTCAACCGCGGTGCCGAGTTCGGCCTGCCCGACGGCGGCCAGGTGACGGCAGGCTGGCTGCGCGAGCAGCTCGGCGACACGGGCCGGTTCGTCGTGCTGACGACCGAGGACGGCGCGGTCGTGCTCGTCGGGCGCAACCGGGTCAAGCAGTACGACCTGTCCGACGGCCACTTCCACCCGGCCGGCTACGACCACTCGCGGCCGCCGCGCGTGAAGGGCCTCGTCACGTGGCTGCGCGACGCCGGCCACCAGGGCGTGGTGACCTTCCACTTCATCCCGCAGCACGGCAAGGGCTTCGCCCCGCTCGGTGCGACCTTCTACTACCTGGTCAACAGCGTGCTGAACGTGGCGTTCGGGGCGCGGACGCCGATGCTGCAGATGTGGGGCGTCTTCTCCGACGTCCGGCTCACCCACGAGGTGCGCAACCTCCCGGCGGACCTGCGCTGGCGCGCGGTGGTCGGCTCCACCGGCGCGCGCATGGACATCCCCGGTGCCCAGGCCTACCTGCGGCTGTTCACGATCCTCAACCCGGACGTCACCGGGATGATCGGCGAGACGACGATCGCCAAGGAGGCCGTCACCCGCCTGCTCGGGCCCCAGGCCATCCACACGATCAACCCCGAGTGGCGGGCGCAGGTGGACCGCCTGGTCGCCGGGGCGGGCCTGCTCCGCACCGCGCTCGACGAGGGCCGGATCGCGGACACCGACATGCCGGCGGCCTTGCGCGCCATGGTCGCCGGCGGCGCCGAGCGCGACGCCACGATGTTGCTGCCCGTGCTGCTGGCGAACGTCGACGCCATCCGCTCGCTGCTGGCCGCCGCGGGCACGACGGTGCTGCCCGGTCGCTGCTCGGTGCCACCGACCTGCGCCGCCTCGACATCTACAACCCGCACCTGCGGGAGCTGCTGGCGGCGGTGCAGGAGCAGGGCCACCTGATCGTCATCCACAACGACTTCGGGCTGGCGCGGATCCTCGAGGACTTCCGCTACGCCGCGGAACGGCCGGACGGCCGCTACGGCATGCCGCTGCTGTCGCTGCTGCGCCAGTACCCCGGCGCGAAGGTGATCTTGGCCCACATGGGGATGGCAAGTTCAGCAGCCCGACGCCCGAGTACGTCCGGCTGTGGGGACGCATCCTCTCCGACCCGGGTCTGCGCCACGTGTCCACCGACATCTCCTGGAACGAGGTGGCCCGCCACCTGCAGGCCACGAAGGCGATCACCGACGCGTTCATCGACCTGGTGCGTCAGCACCGCGACCGGTTCATCTACGGCACGGACGCCGTGAAGCCGGAGTCGCTCGCGCAGTACTTCCGCCAGGCCCACGACTTCGACCCGGTGTTCCAGCGGATCCGCGACGAGGTCGGCCCCGGTGCGCTGGCGGACCTGCGGCACGCCAACCTGGAGCGCCTGCTGATCGCCGCCCGGCGCGACGCGCAGCAGTGGGCATACGTCCAGCTGCGCTCCGGCCGGTGGGACGAGGTCCTCGCGGAGCTCACGCCGGAGCACCGGCGGTTCCTCGACCGGTGGATGGCCCGCTACGCCCTCGAGCGCGACGAGTCCGCGCTCGCCCGGCCCGACTCCGAGGTTCCGGTCGTCGGCCCCGGTGACTGGCGCAACCCGGCCGACGAGGCCACCGGCCAGCTGCGCAACCTGCTGCGCTGGCACAACGCGGTCACCCCCGAAGCGGTCAGCGCGGAGAAGCTGATCACCTGGAAGCTGGTGCGGGCATCGCTGCAGGCGTCGGTCGAGGACCACCGGCGGGCCCGGGACCGGCGCGCGACGCAGCGCCGCGAGGGTGCGGGCCCGCCGCAGGCCCACGACACGGCAGCGCTCGGCCTGGTCGACGCGGCCGGTGCGCCGTACACGGTCGACGCACTCGTGGCCGCGGACCAGGCCGGGCGGGCACTCGGCGACCCGGCGACGGCCGGGGCGTGCTGGGCGAGGTGCAGCGCACCCAGCTCGACCAGGACGCCGCCGACCGCGAGATGGCGCGCCAGCGCACCCGGTTCCTCGTGAAGGCCGGCATCGGCGCAGTGGTGGTCGGCGTGCTGATCGTCGTCGGTGCCCCGCTGCTGCAGATCACGGCGGTGACGAGCTACGCGGCGTTCATGGTGCGCGGCGCGCTGAACCTCTACCGGACGGCGTACTCGCAGCAGATCCGGGTGATGGTCGAGTCGATCCTCGAGCGGGGGCAGTTCGACCCGAACACGATCGACGTGCTGATCGCGAAGACCCGCAAGTACGCCGTGCTGAGCGGTGCCGGGCCGGCCCGCCTCCAGCGGCTGGACGCCATCACCGACGCCTTCCGGACCGAGGTGGGCCGCATCGCCGAGGAGTGGGACGCCGTCGTCCGCGGCGGTGCGGGCACCGCCGCCCAGATCCAGGAGGTGCGGGACCGGGCGCTCGCGGCGTTCTCGGTGATGCTCGACCGCGTCGGTGTCTACTCCGGCACGCAGTACCAGTCCTACCCGTCGATCTCGGCGGACTCCGGGCTCATGGGGCGGACCGTGAACGCCGGGCTGGCCGCGACCTACGTGATCCACTTCTTCTGGCACGTGAGCCAGGCCCTCGCCACGGGCGGGCTGGACTTCTGGGTCAACGCGGTCTACGCGATCACCGACGTCCTGTTCTTCGCCCAGGCCGGCCCGGCCGTGATCACCGGGTTCGCCGGGCGGGACGTCGCGAGCCACCACCCGGCGGTCCGCAGGATCATCCACCTGCTCGGCCTGCCGATCATCACGGTGGCGAACGCGCTGCTGACCGTGCAGCTGGTCCTGGCGGCGAACCTGGTGCTGGTCGGCCCGGCCGTGGCACTGACGCTGGCCACCGCCTACCTGACCAAGCTCGGTCTCGCCGTCGAGCTCGGGCTGGGCCGGATCGCGCCGCGCAAGGGCGCGTGGGCGAATACGTACCTCAACGCCGGGCTGCTCGCGTTCGGCGTCCTCGGACTGCTGCCCGCCAACTGGCCGGTCGTCGTGCTGGGCCTCGCCGGCGGCGCCGCCGTCGTCCTGGGCCTGTCGAAGATCGACACCTGGCGCAGCACACGGGCGCGCGGCCCGCCCGTCCCGCGCCCGCAGCGCAACGCGACCGAGGCCGACCTGGCCCGGATCCGGAGCGAGGCGATCGTGAACCCGGACGGGCGCGGCGTCGTGCTCGTGCCGCCGGGCGATGCACTGCGGGCGCACGCGCTCGAGCTGCGGGTGGCCGACGGCGAGGTCGTGCTGGTCATGCACGGTGACCGCGACGGGTTCAGCTACCCGACGGCGGACGCCGACGTCCACGTCACGCCGGCGCAGGTGGCGGAGCTGCTCGAGCAGCTGCTGCCCACGCCTGCGCGGTCGGGACCGCTGACGGTCTGCGCGTGCTCGCTCGCGGCGGGCCCGGCGACGGCTGCGCGGGAGCTGGCCGGGCGCACCGGCCGGACGGTCGTGGCGTCGTCGTCCACCGTGCGGGTGCACCGTCCGGGCCGGGCCGGCGCGCGCGTCACGACCGACGGCGGCTGGCTGGAGTTCGACGCGACCGGCCCGTCGCGGGCGGCGTTCCCGCCGACGACGTTGCTGGACCCGAAGGCGGTGCCGGGTGCGCAGCGCCTCGGGCCGCCCGGGATGCGCCTGCCGATCGCGCCGCGCGCTCCGCCGGCCACGGCGGCCGCCGGCAGCGGTTCCGATGCCGCTGCCGGCGCCGTCGACGGCGACCTGCTGATCACGCCGGAGCAGCGGGCGTACGCGACCGAGCGTGCGGCGGTCCACGGCGGGGAGACGCTGCAGAAGTCCCGGAAGCAGCGCCGCGGCTACGCCTCCTACCAGTCGTGAAGGACACGAACTGGACCGGGGCGCTGATGGGTGACCTGGTGGAGGAGCTGGGCCGGCCGGGAATGGCGCGGGCGGCGGCTGCGAACGGGGAGCGGCTGTTGGCCAACGTCACCCTCGTCGCGGTCGGGTCCCGCGGCCAGCGGCGCGCGTTCGACGAGCTGGACTTCCTCTTCGCCGCCGGGCCGGCGGGTGCCGAGACGATCACCCGGTACGTGAGTGCCAAGGCCAACCCGCGCAACTTCAAGCGCGGCAAGGACCTGCGCAAGGTCGAAGCGCTGTTCCGCGACGTGCCGACCGGGTCCGTCGAGCAGCTGCGGGCGTGGCTGGCCGCGCACACCAGGCTCACCCGGGCCGAGGTCGAGTCGACGGTGGCCGTCGAGGTGGAGTGGCGGTCCGGTCCGGCGGGCGAGAACACGACGGTGGCCCCGCTCGATGAGTTCCGCGACCGGTTCCGCGTGGCGGGTGAGCTGACCGGCTTCCCGGTGGAGCTGCTCGCCCCCACCGGCTTCCGGGACGGCATCCACGAGCTGGAGCTCACCTGGAACCAGGTCGCGGACGTCGCGATCGCGGCGATCCGGCGTTACCTCGACGAGCAGGGGCTCTCGGGCGGCGACGACGGCCGGCACCCCGACGGGCCGGTCGGCGGTGCTCCCGGAGGCACTCCCGGCGCTGCCGCGACGCCCGCAGGGCCGACGGCGACCGACAGGCCGGCCGCGCTGGACACCGGCGCGGCGAGCAGCACGGCGCAGGGTACGGCCCGGGGGCAGAACCGGCTCCTCGCACTGGTCGGGCTCGTCGGCGGGCTGTTCGGCCTGTCCGCCGTGCTCGGCCGCTCCGGCATCGCCGCGGCAGACGTGGTCGCGGGCGGGTTCGGAACGGCGGCGGGCGGCGGTTCGATCGACGTGCTCGCGGCGGCCGGTGCCGTTGCAGCGCCACTCGCGGTGGTCGTCGGTGCCATCGCGCTCGTCGTGCTCGCGCCGCGGATCGCCTACGGCCGGTGGGCGCGGGCCCCCCGGCGGCCTGGTGCGCATCGGGCGACTCGTGCGGGGCGCCGCGGTGACCGGTCTGGTCACGTTGGTGGCCCTCGTCGGCACCGCCGGGTCGGCGGCGGCGAGCACCGGTATGGCTCAGCAGGCGCGTCGCTGTCGGGACCGGGCGTCGTCGGTGCCGCATGGCCGTGGGCCGGTGCGGCACTGGGCGCCTACGGGCTGGTGGTGCTGCTGCGCTGGCGGGCAGCGGCGAAGCGGCAGCGGGCCGCCGCCGACCAGGTGCGGGGGTGGACGGAGATCGGGGTCGCCGGCCCGGCGGCAGGCGGGCCGCACGTGCGGCCGGACCACGTGCTGCAGTGGGTGGTCGGTGCGCTGCTGGGTGCGGCTGGACGCGGCGGTGTGCGGTTCGGCGACCTGGTCGCCTGCGCGGCGGCGGGCCGGAGCTGGCCGCGTTGTCGGAGTTCCTCGCCGGGGTCCCGCGCCGGGCTACCGCCGCCCGGCTGGTCACCGACCTCGTCGAAACCGGGCTGCTGCGGGTCGAGCGGGCGCCGGACGGCGAGCGCGTGCTCGTTCCCGCGGGAACCTTCGCCGAGCTGTGGAGGAGCGCTCCGCGGGAGCTGCGGGCCGCGATGTCGCGGGACCTGGCCGGAATCCTCGGCGCGGCACCGGACTCGGCGCGGGGACTGGCCGACGCGGTGCGCGGCGTGCTGCGGGAGGCGCTGTGGGACCGGGCCGCGGTCCGGCCGGGATGGCGTGCCGTGCTCGTCCCCCGGCTCCCGGCGGGGCTGCGCGGCGGGGCGGGGTTGAAGGGGCTGTTCGCCGAGGTGCGGACGATCAGCCGGGGGATCGACCGGCTCGCGTCGCAGCTGCGGGCGCCGCGGCGCCGCCTGGAGGTGGCCGAGCGGCTGCGCGATCGGCTGGTCACGGCCGGCCTCGCCCGGGACGAGGCGCTCCGGGCCCTGGTGGTCGCCGAGGAGATCGCGGACCGGGCGCCGACCCTGGAGCGCGGCGAGGCGGTCGTCGCGGCCGGCCGGAGGCTGGAGCTGGCCGAGGACGCGCTGGTCGGTGTGCTGCGCCGGATGCCGCGCGAGCTGCGCGGGATGGGCCGCTACGCGGTGCTGTCGGCGCTGGAGGAGCGCATCACCGCCCTGCGCGGTCAGGTCGACGACCTGAAGCGGATGCTCGCCGAACGCCAGGCCGAGGAGCGTGTGGCGGTGCTCGTGGCGTCCGACCGCGCGGCGCTGGCCGGGTACGACCGCAAGGCGACCGCCCGTGCCCGCGATGCTGCGGTGCTGGGCTGGGCGCGGTTCATGGCCCCGCTCGCCGGGGCGATGGGCGCGTTCCCCGGTCAGGCGGCGGGGGCTCCGATGATCGCCTCGGCCGAGTTCGCCGAGTACTACGGGCGGGACCCGTCGTGGGTGACCAGCCAGTGGGCGGCGGGCACGACGGCGGCCTCCGGGACGGGTCTCGGTGCCGCCCTGCTGGGCGACCGGCTGATCAAGAACATGACCGTGGTGGTCGCCATGGGTGTGGCGGGCTCGGCGGCGCTGCTGGCCCTCGGGCTGGTGCCTGCGGCGATGGTGTTCTTCCCGTCGGTGTTCGTGGTGGGGTCGATGGGGGTCGCGGGCGGCCTGGTGCGGGGTCGGATGGACCGCTACCACCCGGTGGCTCCCGAGCTGAAGGACGCCCGCGACGGCAGCTACGAGACCGCGTTCAAGGTGGCCCAGTTCGTGCTCCCGGTGCTCATCGCCCAGGGCATGAGCGTGGTCGGCTTCCAGGTCACCATGCTGGGCCTCGCGGCCCTCGGAGCCGTGCTCACCGCGGGCGTCTGGCTCGTGCTGCGGGGCGAGGGTCGCGACGCGATGCCGCGGGCGCGCCCGCGGTGTGGTCGTCGGTGGCCGGTGCGCTGCGCCAGTTCGTGGGCACGCCGCACGGTCTGCTGCGGGCACTGCTGTCGATCCCGCTGCTCACCGCGCTGACCGGGCTGTACGCGACCGCGCTCGGCGGCGCGATGGTCGACCAGCTGGTGCTGCTCAACGATCCGGCGCAGGCGGTCGGAACGACGGCGACGGTCGTCAGCGTGCTGGTGACCGTGCGCGGGGCGGCGTCGATGCTCACCGGACCGAGCTGGGGGAAGCTCAAGGCCCTGCTGGGCACCCGCGGGGCGCCACCTCCGTGAGCGAGGCACGGGTCCTTGTCGGCGTCACGCTGCTGCCGCTCGCGCTCGCGGTGCCGGCGGTGTGGATGGCGCTCACCCCCGGTCTGCTCCCCTTCGCCGCGTTGCTGACCTTCGGTTCGGTGCTCGCGGCGTGGGCGCGCATGCCGCTCAACCGCTGGGTGGAGGGCGCCACCGGCGCCTCGCTCAACAACACCGCCAAGGCCGGCACGATCGCGCTCGGCGGGGCGGTGTCGGCCGAGGTCCTCGGGGGCTACTCGACGCTGGTCACCGACCGGGCCGCGGCCGGCCTGCCGTACGCCGACCTGGTTGCGGCCGCGAACCTGCAGCTGGCGCTCCTGGTCATCCCGGTCGTGCTCGTGCCGGCCGTGCTGGCGTACCTGACCGCGAAGCTGCGCCTCGGCACCCTCGACGAGCTGCGCGCGGCGCTGGAGGGCGGCGGCCTGGACCGCGCCGCTGCGAACACGATCACCGCGAAGCTCTCCGCCCGCGGCCTCAACGACATCGGCTCGATCGACGCCCTGTTCCGCTCCACCGCCTGGACGCCGAGGATCTTGACGAGATCGCGGCTGGGTGCGGCGGAGACCCGTCGCAGGTCGGTCGGCCTCACCGGCGACGAGCACGCGCACCTGATCGCGGCGCTCGAGCGCTTCGTCCGGCCGTCGGCGCAGGCCGGCCCGTCGGGGGCTGATGCGACGAAGACGGGCACCTGGCTGCGCCGCCGGGCCCGGAGTCCGCCACCCGGCCCGCGACCGCAGCGCGCGGCGACCGCGGCCGACCTGGACCGGATCCGCGACGAGGCGCTGGCTCACCCCGCCGGGACGGGGCTGGTGCTCGCGCCGCCGGGGGACGGGCTGCGCGCGTTCGGCATCGAGCTGCGCGCCGCGCCGGGTGAGGTCGTGCTCGTCATGCACGCCGACGCCGATGGGTTCGTCTACCCGGCGGCCGACGCGGACGTCCGCGTCTCGGCCGCCCAGGTGTCCGAGCTGGTGGCGGCGCTGCTGCCGGGCACTGCCGGTCGGCAGCTGAACGTGTGCGGCTGCTCCGTGGCGGCCGATCCGGAGGCGGGGATGCGGGAGCTCGCGCTGCACCTCGGCATGCCGGTGGTGGCGCCGCGTTCCACGGTGCGGGTGCACCGGCCGGGACGCCACGGCGCCCGGGTCTCGACGGACGGTGGGTGGCTGCGGGTCGACGGCGATCGTCCCGCCGAGTCGGTGCCGGGCCCGGTGGCCTGCTGCGACCGCGATCGGCGCCGGGTGCGGAGCGGGTCGGGCCGCCCGGGGTTCGCCTGCCCATCGCGCCGCGTGCGCCGCCGGTCACGGCCGGCCGGGCACCGCAGCGGCCCGGCGAGCGGGCCGAGCCGCCCGCACCCGCCGAGCGGGCGCAGATCGTCGACCGCGTCGTGGATGAGCGCGGGGGGTCGATCGTGCGGAAGCTGCGCGAGGACGCCGATCTGCGTGCCGAGCTCCGCGCGCAGCCCGCGTCGTTCGTGCAGCGGCGGGCGGACAAGATCACCGGCATCGTGTTCGAGGATTTCGGTGCGGGTCTCGTCGCGGATCTCGCCGCCGGCCCGGGTGCGTCGTGCTGCGGAACGTCGAGGTCTTCGCCGTCCGCAACGGCGGGAAGAAGGTCACGCTCTCCGAGCTCGACTTCCTCGTCGTGGATCCGGTGGCAGGGCGCGTCCGATACGTGAGCGCGAAGATGAACCCGGAGAAGTTCGAGTACTACAAGGACCGCGACGCGGTCCTCGACCTGGTCTCCAGGCTGGAGCCCGGCGTCGCGGACGACGCGCTCCGGGCCGCGCTCGAACGGGCCGGGAGACCGGGCTCACTGGCTGACGACGTGGTGGACGTCGCCGTGGTGTGGGACGCCCGGCGGATGCGGCTGGCCGAGTGGCGCAGCACCTTCGCGCCTCGCGGTGCCGAGGACGTCACCATTGAGCTGATCGCGCCCCACGGTGTCGGGGAGGGCGGGCACCGGGTCCGGGTCACGGGCGAGGAGGTCCGGCTCGAGGTCGCCGCAGGCCTGCGGCGGGCCATCGGCGAGGAGGGACCGGCGGCGGATCCGCCGCCGGTCGTGCCTGCCCCGCGTGGCGGCGAGGGCCCAAGGGGCCCGCCGGAATGAGACGGCACCCGCCCCCGACGGGACCGATCGTGACGGGGTTCAGGCCGCCAACGGCTCCAGCACGAAGACCGGGATCTCCCGCGTGGTCTTCTTCTGGTAGTCGGCGTAGTCCGGGTAGGCCTCGACGGCCCGATCCCACCAGACCGCCTTCTCCTCGCCGGTGACCTCGCGCGCCTTGAAGTCCTTGGACTCCGTGCCGTCCTGCAGCTCGACGTGCGGCTCGGCCTTGACGTTGAAGTACCAGACGGGGTGCTGGCCCCACCCAGCGAGGCGACGATCGCGTAGTTCCCGTCGTGCTCCACGCGCATCAGCGGCACCTTGCGCAGCTTGCCGGTCTTCACGCCGCGCGTCGTCAGCAGGATGACGCCACGGCCCTTGATGTCGACGCTGTTCGTCGTCCCGGTTTCGAAGATCTTCTCGGTCTGGTCCCGGACCCATCCGGTGGGGCTGATCTCGTATTCACCCTCGAGTGGCATGACCACGCCAACGATGCCGGGTCGCCGGATCTTCCCCTCACCCGCCCGAACGGGTTACGGTCGAGGCAGACGGGAGCTCGCAGCAGCGGGCTGAGAGGGTGGCTGGCGCGCCACCGACCGCAGGAACCTGTCCGGGTAATGCCGGCGTAGGGAGGCGAGGAATGGCCGAGCACACTGTCGGCACCACACCCCCGACCGTCATGACCATCGCGGGCACCGACTCCGGCGGCGGCGCCGGTGTCGCGGCCGACCTGCGGGCCATGGCGGCGTGCGGGGTGCACGGCTGCGTGGCCGTCACCGCGGTGACGGTGCAGAACACCGTGGGCGTCACCGGCGTCCACCCGATCCCGCCGGAGACGGTGGCCGCGCAGATCGTGTCGGTCGCCACCGACATCCGGCTGGGCGCGGCGAAGACCGGCATGCTGGCCGACACCCCGATCATCGAGGCGATCGTCGACGCGTGCGACCGCGTGGGGATCGGGGGAGACGGCATCCCTCTGGTGATCGACCCGGTCGCGGCGTCCATGCACGGCGACCCGCTGCTCGCCGACACCGCCCTCGACGCCTACCGCACGCTGCTCTTCCCCCGGGCCACGCTGGCCACGCCCAACCTCGACGAGGTGCGGCTCCTCGCGGGGGTCGACGTGCACGACCGCGCAGGCCAGTACGAGGCGGCGAAGATGATGCACGCGTTCGGGCCGCAGTACGTTCTGGTCAAGGGTGGCCACCTGCGCGAGGACACCGACGTGTGCATCGATCTGCTCTACGACGGCCACACCTTCACCGAGCTGCCCGGGCCGCGGTTCGACACCGGCAACACCCACGGCAGCGGCGACAACATGGCCTCGGCCATCGCGTCCGCGCTCGCCCGCGGCATGGCCGTGCCGGACGCCGTCGCGTTCGGCAAGCGCTACATCGTGGAGGCCGTGCGGCACTCGTACGCGCTCGGCGCGGGCCATGGCCCCATCTCACCCCTGTGGACGGTCCGGAACTGGTGGGAGCAGACCGTCTGAAAATCGCACACAACTGAAGAACACCGCGGGAGCTCGTGCGCGCAACGGGCTGAGAGGGCATGTGCAGCCGACCGCAGAACCTGTCCGGGTAATGCCGACGTAGGGAGAACACCAGCGATGACCGCTGTCGCGCCGTCCGTCACGACCGGCCCCGTCCGGGGCTCGCACAAGGCGTACGTCGAGGGACCGGACGGGCTGCGGGTCCCCGTCCGCCGCATCGAACTGTCCACCGGTGTGCACCACGACGTGTATGACACGTCCGGCCCGTACACCGACGACACCGCCACGATCGACCTCGCGACCGGGCTGGCGCCGCTGCGCGCCCCGTGGATCGCGGCCCGCGAGCCCGGCACCCAGCTCTCGTACGCCCGGGCCGGGCTGATCACGCCGGAGATGCGGTTCGCCGCGATCCGGGAGGGCGTCGACGCCGAGCTGGTGCGGGCCGAGGTCGCCCGCGGCCGCGCGGTGATCCCGGCCAACCGGCGGCACCCGGAGTCGGAGCCGATGGTGATCGGCAAGAGGTTCCTCGTGAAGGTCAACGCCAACATCGGCAACTCCGCCGTGACCTCCTCGATCGAGGAGGAGGTGGAGAAGATGGTGTGGGCCACCCGCTGGGGCGCCGACACCGTCATGGACCTCTCGACGGGCAGGCAGATCCACGAGACCCGGGAGTGGATCCTGCGCAACGCGCCGGTGCCGATCGGCACGGTGCCCATCTACCAGGCACTCGAGCGGGCCGGTGGCGACCCGGCGAAGCTCTCGTGGGAGCTGTACCGCGACGTCGTGGTCGAGCAGTGCGAGCAGGGCGTCGACTACATGACGGTGCACGCGGGCGTGCTGCTGCGCTACGTGCCGCTCACCGCCAAGCGCGTCACCGGGATCGTCTCCCGTGGCGGGTCGATCATGGCAGCGTGGTGCCTCGCCCACCACCGCGAGTCGTTCCTCTACACGCACTTCTCCGAGCTCTGCGACATCCTGCGGGCCTACGACGTCACCTTCTCCCTCGGCGACGGGCTGCGTCCCGGCTCGATCGCCGACGCCAACGACGAGGCGCAGCTCGCCGAGCTGAAGACCCTCGGCGAGCTCACGGCCGTCGCGCGGGCGAAGGACGTCCAGGTGATGATCGAGGGGCCCGGGCACGTGCCGCTGCACAAGGTCGACGAGAACGTGCGGCTGGAGGAGGAGTGGTGCGGCGAGGCGCCGTTCTACACCCTCGGCCCGCTCGCCACCGACGTCGCGCCCGGCTACGACCACATCACGAGCGCGATCGGCGCGGCCCGGATCGCGCAGGTCGGCACCGCGATGCTCTGCTACGTCACGCCCAAGGAGCACCTCGGCCTGCCGGACCGCGACGACGTGAAGACCGGCGTGATCACCTACAAGATCGCCGCCCACGCCGCCGACCTGGCCAAGGAGCACCCCCGCGCCAGGCCCGGGACGACGCGCTGTCGGCGGCCCGGTTCGAGTTCCGCTGGCTCGACCAGTTCCACCTGTCCCTCGACCCGGACACCGCACTCGCCTTCCACGACCAGACGCTGCCCGCCGAACCGGCCAAGACCGCGCACTTCTGCTCGATGTGCGGCCCGAAGTTCTGCTCCATGCGGATCACGCAGGACGTCCGCGACTACGCCGAGGCCAACGGCCTGACGACGGTGGCCGCGATCGAGGCCGCGATGGCGGAGAAGGCGACGGAGTTCACGGACGGCGGCGGGAGGATCAACCTCCCGCTGGCCTGAGGGCGGTCAGCAAAGCCACTTTCATGTCACGTGACGTCATGAAAGTGGCTTTGCTGACGCGCCTACTCGGGCGTCGCGTCGGGGAACGAGTGGTGCTCGTGCGCGACCACCCAGCGCCCGTTCTCCTTCCGCAGTCCGAAACTGATGCGCAGCCGTTGCTCGGGGTGGGGCGCGTGCTCCTCGGCGGTGCCGCAGCGCAGCAACGCCCACGCGAACGCGACGTCCTCGCCCGCCGTGACGTCCAACTCGACGATCTCGAACGTCGCCCCCTTCGCCTGCCACTCGAAGAAGCCCGGCCAGGTGTCGCGGTAGGGCTCGATGCCGCGGACGCCGTCCTGGGGCGGGGGCACGTCGAACATCACGATGTCGTCGGTGTGGTCGGCCAGCACGGTGTCGAGGTCACCGGTGTGGACGGCGGCCGCCCAGCGCTCGATCAGCTCCCGGATCTGTTCCTCATCGGTCTTCATGCCCGGTTCAACCCCGCGCGCGCGCGGACTCATCGCTCGTCCCCGATCCGGGTCGGCAGGGCGAACCGGGTGAAGTCGGCGTCGAGGAACGACACGACCTCGTGCACCGCGCCGTCCCGGATCGTGAGCACGTCGAGCCCCATCGGGACGTAGGCGGTGCCGTCCCAGGAGTACGTGGCGAACGCAGGCAGGCCGTTGGCGCTCGTCGCGCGGAAGCGCCACCGGTCGGTGAGGGGCCCGGTGACCAGGAACTGCCGGATCGCGGCCCGGCCCGCGTACCACTGCGGCAACGGCGGCATCGAGTAGCGGGCGTCCTCGGCGAGCATCGCCACGATCGCGTCGACGTCACCGGCTTCCCACGCGGCGGCGTAGCGGCGGGCCAGCTCGGCCGTCTCGGGGGTGTTCCGGTCCGGTGCCGGCCGCTCGCGCAGCAGGCGGGCGCGCTGGAGCGCGCTGTTCACCGACGCGACGGAGGTGTCGAGCAGGTCGGCCGTCTCGGCGGCCGAGAAGCCCAGCACCTCGCGGAGCAGCAGCGCGGCGCGTGTGGGGTGGCAGGTGCTGCAGCGCCACCAGGAACGCCAGCTCGACGCTCTCCCACGCGACCAGCCGCTCCGCCGGGTCGAGGTGCTCGGCGTACGCCATCCGGTCGCCGGGCAGCGGCTCCAGCCACCGCACCTCCTCGCCCTCGGCAGGGGTGACCGCGGTGGGCAGCTCGCGGCGTGCGGCGCGCCCGAGGAACGTCAGGCAGCGGTTGGTGGCGATCCGGTACAGCCACGCGCGCACCGACCGCTCCCGGTCGTCCAGTCGGGGCTCGAAGCCGGACCAGGCCTGCCATGCCCGCAGCCAGGTCTCCTGCACGAGGTCCTCGGCGTCGGTGAGCGAGCCGAGCATCCGGTAGCAGTGCGCGGTGACCTCACCCCGGAACGGTGCGACGGCGGCGGCGAACTCGGCCTCGACGGTGGATGCCACGCATCCATGGTGGATCAGGGGCCCGAGCCGCTCCAGGGCATCCAGCAGCTTCGTGACGTGTGCCGCGGCGAGGCCGGTGCGCCGGCTGATCCGGTTGTTGCGGTTGTGCCCCTGAGCGATCGACCGCAGGACGGCGATGTGGTTCGCCGGGGTGGGGATCGACTGGCGGAGCATGAGTTCGGCCTCGTCGTGCAGGAGGCCGGTGCGCTGGAACACCTCCGCCGGCAGGTTCGCCGCGAGCGAGCGCGTGTCGCGGAACCGATCGAGGTAGTGAGCAGCTCGGTCTTCCCGATTCGCCGCGAACCGATGGCGGTGATCAAGGGCAGATGGTGGCTCTGGAAGATCGATCGACCACCATCGCGCCGTGATCGTCGAGGATCCATCGCGCCGGGCCGGGCATGGCCGGGCCCTGCCCACGTGCGCTCCTGCGTGATCGACTCGGCGCGGGGTGTGAGCGGATGGGGTGACCGCCCTTCCGTCCCGCGATCGCCGTGCGCGCGATCCGGCGGATCGCGGGCTAGCATCCCGTCCGATGAGCATCATGGGCACGCGCGTGGTCCGCAAAGAGGATCCGGTGTTCCTCTCCCGGGGCGCGACTTACACCGATGACCTGACCGACGAGCGACTGACCGGTGCGCTGCACCTGACGCTCGTACGGTCCCCACTGGCGCACGGCCGGATCACCGGGATCGACGTCGAGGCGGCCAAGGCCGCGCCCGGCGTCGTCGGGGTGTTCACGGCCGCCGATCTCGAGGGCCTCTCGCCCACGCTGATGTTCCCGGCGGCGAACCGGGCGATGGTGCGGCCGTTCCTGGCCACCGATCGGGTGCGGTTCGTGGGGGAGCCGGTCGCGGCCGTCCTCACCGAGCACCCGTACCAGGGCCAGGACGCCGCCGAGCTGGTCGAGGTCGACTACGACCCGCTGCCGGCCGTGATCGGGCTGAAGGACTCGCTCGAGGGCGGCACCGTCCTGTTCGAGGAGGCCGGCACGAACCTCGCGCTGGCCTTCGACGACCAGCAGTTCGACGACCACTTCTTCGACGACTGCGAGGTCGTGGTCACGCGCGAGATCGTCAACCAGCGCCTGGCCGCGGCGCCGCTGGAGACGCGTGCGGCGTCCGCCGCCTGGGGTGAGGACGGGCGGCTCACGCTGTTCGCCTCCTCGCAGAACGCGCAGATGGCCCGTGACGAGGTGGCCGGCTGGCTGGGCATCGAGGCGTCGCAGGTGCACGTGATCCTGCCCGACGTCGGCGGCGGGTTCGGCGCGAAGATCGGGGGCGACCCGACGTTCGCGCTGGTGGCGTGGCTGGCCAAGCAGGTCGGGCGGCCGGTCCGCTGGAGCGAGTCGCGGTCGGAGAACATGACCGGGATGCTGCAAGGCCGCGCGCAGCTGCAGACGGTCACGATCGGCGGGCGGCGCGACGGCACCGTCCTCGCCTACCGCCTCGACGTGCTCGCGGACGCAGGCGCGTACCCCGCGATCGGCACGTTCCTCCCCTTCTTCACGCGACAGATGGCGCCGGGCGTCTACGACATCCCGAAGGTCGAGTCGCGGGCGCGGGCGCTCGTCACCACGACCACCCCCACCGGGGCGTACCGGGGTGCCGGCCGCCCGGAGGCCACCGCGGCGATCGAGCGGGCCATGGACCTGTTCTCCGCCGAGATCGGCATGGACCCGGCCGAGGTGCGCAAGCTCAACGTGGTGCCGCCCGACAAGTTCCCGTTCACCACCAAGGGCGGGGGCGGCGGGGCCGTCTACGACACCGGCGAGTACGCGAAGGCGATCGACCGCGTGCTGGAGGCCGCCGGATACGCCGATCTGCGGGCCGAGCAGGCGGCGCGCCGCGAGCGCGGGGACGTCCTGCAGCTCGGCATCGGGGTGTCCTCCTACGTCGAGATCACCGGTGGCGGGGAGTTCCGCGAGGACGCCGCGGTCGAGGTGCACGCCGACGGCACGGTGACCGTGCTCACCGGAACCTCCCCACATGGTCAGGGCCACGCCACGGCGTGGGCGATGCTCGCGAGCGAGCACCTCGGCATCCCGATCGAGAAGATCACCGTGAAGCACGGCGACACGGACCTGATCCCGCGCGGCGTCGGCACGATGGGCTCGCGCAGCCTGCAGACCGGCGGCGTCGCCGTCTACCAGGCGGCGGGCCAGCTGGTGGAGCTGGCCAAGCAGCGGGCGGCCGACCTGCTGGAGGCGAGCGTCGAGGACCTGGAGGTCGTCGAGGGCCGGGTGACCGTGAAGGGCACCGGCAGCGGCATCGACCTCGCCGAGCTCGCCGCGAAGGAGCAGCTGCGCATCGACACCGCGTTCGACAGCGGGGCCGCGTCGTTCCCGTTCGGCGCGCACGTCGCGGTCGTCGAGGTCGACGTCGAGTCCGGCAAGGCCGTCGTCGACCGGATCATCACGGTCGACGACGCGGGTCCGGTGCTCAACCCGCTGCTCGCCGAGGGCCAGCGCCACGGCGGCATCGCGCAGGGCATCTCGCAGGCCCTCCTCGAAGAGGTCGCCTACGACGTCGACGGCAACCCGCTCACGGCGACGTTCGCCGACTACGGGTTCCCGTCCGCGGCGGAGCTGCCGAGCTTCACGCTGGTGGACATGGAGACCCCGACGCCGCTGAACCCGATCGGGGCGAAGGGCATCGGCGAGGCCGGCACCATCGGCGCCACGCCCGCGGTGCAGAGCGCGGTGGTCGACGCCGTGTCGCACCTCGCGTCCGCCACATCGACATGCCGACCACCCCGCTACGGGTGTGGGAGGCATCCAGGCCGCTGGGAGCACGAAATGAGTGAGAAGGTTTCGATCACGGTCAACGGCCGGCCGACCACCGCCGAGGTCGAGCCGCGGCTGCTGCTCGTGCACTACCTGCGTGACGTGGTCGGGCTCAAGGCCACCAACATCGGCTGCGACACCACGTCCTGCGGTGCGTGCACCGTGCTGCTCGACGGCCAGTCGGTGAAGTCGTGCACCGTGCTCGCGGTGCAGGCCGACCAGCAGTCCGTCACCACGATGGAAGGGCTCTCGCCCGACCCCGAGCAGCTGCACCCGGTGGCGGCCGCGTTCCGCGCCGAGCACGGGCTGCAGTGCGGGTTCTGCACGCCGGGCATGGTGATGGCCACGGTCAGCCTGCTGGAGGAGAACCCGCACCCCACCGAGCGGGAGGTGCGCGACGGCCTCGAGGGCAACCTCTGCCGCTGCACCGGCTACCACAACATCGTCCGTGCCGTGCTCACGGCGGCCGAGTCCAGCGGGAGCGCCTCATGATCCCCGTCGGTTTCGACTACGCGCGCCCCGACACCGTCGACGGTGCGGTCGCGCTCCTCGCCGAGCACGGCGAGGACGCCACCCTGCTCGCAGGCGGCCACTCGCTGCTCCCCGTCATGAAGCTGCGGCTCGGCGCGCCCGAGCTGGTGATCGACGTCGGGAAGCTCACGGAGCTGCAGTACATCCGCGTCGACGGCGACGAGGTCGCCATCGGTGCCGGCACGCGCCACCACACGGTCGCGACGTCGGACGTGCTCACGACCGAGTGCCCGCTGATGCCCGCCGTCGCGCGCACGGTGGGCGACCCGCAGGTGCGCCACCGGGGCACGCTCGGCGGTTCACTCGCCCACGCCGACCCGGCCTCCGACCTCCCGGCCGCCGTGCTCGCGCTCGGTGGCACCGTGGTGCTGCGCAGCCCGCGCGGCGAACGGCAGGTACCGATCACCGGCTTCTACACCGGCGTGTTCTCGTCGGTGAAGGAGCCGGACGAGCTGATCGTCGAGGTCCGGGTGCCGCGCACCGCTCGTGCGGGCTGGGCGTACGAGAAGTTCGTCCGGCGCGCCAACGACTGGGCGATCGTCGGGGTCGCGGTCGTCGACGGCCGGGTGGGGCTGGTCAACATGGGCCCCACACCCCTGCGGGCCTCGCAGACGGAGGCCGCCCTCGCCGACGGCGCCTCCATCGAGGACGCGGCGGCGCTCGCCGACCAGCGCACGGAGCCACCCACCGATCTCGCCGGCACGGCGGAGTACCGGCGGCACCTCGCCCGCGTGCTCACCCGCCGGGCACTGGAAAGGGCCGCCGCGGTCGCGGACGGGTGACGCTCTTCCGGGTCTGATCCACGAGAAGCGTGCTTACGATGCCCCGTCCGGGGGAAACAATTCAGTATGGCCCCCGACGAGGCTGCTGCGTTCGGCGACGTCCCCGGCGTCGTCGCCGGCCGCTACGAGCTCGGGTCGGTGCTCGGCGCCGGATCATCAGCGTCGTGCACCGCGCCCGTGATCTGCGGCGTGGTGTCGAGGTAGCGATCAAGTGCTTCCGGCCGGGTGCGTCGGAGCGGGATCTGAGGCAGCAGCGCCAGGAAATGGCGCTGCTGGCACGTCTGGACCATCCCGGCCTCGTCCGGCTGCACGACGGCGGGATCGTCGACGACTGCCCGTTCGTCGTCACGGACCTGGTCGAGGGGTCGACGCTCGCCGGGCGGATCGCCTCGGGCCCTCCGCTCGCGCCCGGCGCCGTGCGCCGGCTCGGCGCCCAGCTCGCCGACGCGCTGGCGTACGTGCACGCGGCAGGCATCGTGCACCGCGACGTCAAGCCCGCCAACGTGCTGCTCGGCGACGGCGGGCGCCCCCGGCTCGCCGACTTCGGCATCGCCCGCGCCCTCGAGGCCACCGCGGCCACCGCCGACGGCTGCGTCGTGGGCACCGCCGCCTACCTCGCTCCCGAACAGGTCCGCGGCGAGGTCGTGGCGCCCGCCACCGACGTCTACGCGCTGGGACTGGTGCTCCTGGAGGCGCTCACCGGGCGCGGCGAGTTCCCGGAGCCGCGGTCGAGTCCGCCACGGCCCGCCTGTACCGCTCGCCCGTGGTGTTCCCCGGAGCCGCGGTCGAGTCCGCCACGGCCCGCCTGTACCGCTCGCCCGTGGTGCCCGACGGCCTGCCCGCGGGCCTCGGCACGGTACTGACCGCGATGACGCAGGACGACCCCCTGCGGAGGCCACCCGCGGCCGCCGTCGCCGCCGCGCTGGCCGCCGACCCGTCCTCCCCCGCGGCGGCGCTGGGCCTGGGGCCGCCTGCCCGGTCCCGCGTCGGCGGCCACGGCAGGCACCGGCTGGGCCGCCCCGGCACCGCCGCGCTGGCCGCCG
>MKJV01000092.1 GCA_001942185.1 Pseudonocardia sp. CNS-004 | reverse complement strand
GGCTCCGGTGAGGCCGCGCATCGTGCAGGCCACCCCATCCGCAGCGCCGTGGCGTCACACACCAACATGGCGCTCGCACATGAACTACAGGTCGTGTGCCGGCACCACAGTCCGTGTGTCGGCACGCCGACCACGGCATCCGCCGCCACCCGCGCGTCTAGGCTCGCAGCATGCCGGACACGCAGTACGAGGACGTGCTCCGCCACGTGCTCGCCACGGAGCCCGCAAGCAGGACCGCACCGGCACGGGCACGCGGTCGATCTTCGGCCACCAGCTGCGGTACCGGCTGTCCGAGGGCTTCCCGCTGATCACGACGAAGAAGGTCCACTTCCGCTCGATCGCGTACGAGCTGCTGTGGTTCCTGCGCGGCGACGCCAACGTGAGGTGGCTGCAGGAGCACGGCGTCACGATCTGGGACGAGTGGGCGGCGCCCGACGGCGACCTCGGCCCGGTCTACGGCGTGCAGTGGCGGTCGTGGCCCACGCCGGACGGCGGGCACGTCGACCAGATCAGCGAGGTGCTGCGCACGCTGCGCGAGAACCCCGACTCGCGGCGGATCATCGTGTCGGCGTGGAACGTTGCCGACATCCCGCGGATGGCGTTGCCGCCGTGCCACGCGTTCTTCCAGTTCTACGTCGCCGACGGCGAGCTGTCCTGCCAGCTGTACCAGCGCAGCGCGGACCTGTTCCTCGGGGTGCCGTTCAACATCGCGAGCTACGCGCTGCTGACGCACATGATCGCCGAGCAGGCGGGTCTCGACGTCGGTGACTTCATCTGGACCGGCGGTGACTGCCACATCTACGACAACCACGAGGAGCAGGTGCGCACGCAGCTCGGCCGCGAGGCGCGACCGTTCCCCACGCTGAGCCTGAAGCCCGCCGACAGCCTGTTCGACTACACCTTCGAGCACTTCGCACTCGACGGCTACGACCCGCACCCCGGGATCAAGGCACCGGTGGCGGTGTGATCGGGGTCGAGTGGGCGCAGTCGGCCAACGGCGTCATCGGCCGGGACGGCGCGTTGCCGTGGCGCCTCCCGGAGGACATGGCGCGCTTCCGCTCGCTCACGGCGGCAGCACCGTGATCATGGGCCGCCGCACGTGGGAGTCGTTGCCGCCGCGGTTCCGGCCGCTGCCGGGGCGGCGCAACATCGTTCTGTCGCGCACGCTGCGGTCGGGACCGGAGGAAGGCTTCGAGACCTTCCCCGACCTGCAGGAGGCGCTCGCCGCGGCGTCCGGGGACGTGTGGGTGATGGGTGGTGCCGCGGTCTACCGGGCGGCGCTGCCGCTGGCCGACCGCGTCGAGGTCACCGAGATCCGGGAGCACTTCGACGGTGACACGTACGCGCCCGACGTGGGGTGCCCGCCGGACGCGTCGGAGCCTGGCAGGAGTCGACGACCGGGCTGCACTACCGGTTCCTGTCCTGGGACCGTTCGCGCAGGTCGCAGCGCCGCGAGGTACCGGGGTAAGGGGTCTCCCGCAGTCCCTTACCCGGCGGGTGGCACCGGCGGGTCGATGTCGACGTGATCGCCCGATGCCGCGACCGGGCCCTCAGGCCGAGCCTGGTCACATGTTCGCCGACTACTCGCACATCGCCGCCGAGTCCGAGCGCCACCGCGCCGAGCTGATCGCCGACGCGAGAACTTCCGGCTCGCCCGGCTCGCGAACCGCGGGCGTCTGTCCACTCCCCGCGGCGATCCGCCCCCACCCGTTCCCCCGGCCCGCAATCACGAGGCAGAACGTCGGTACGCCGTGTCACGATGACCGGTGTGGCGCGGCTGGGGGTCGGCATCGAGCTGGTCGGGCGCCGGCACGAGGTGTCGGCGCTGAGCGGTGCCCTCGAGCGCGCCGCGGTCGGCAGGCCCACCGGGCTGTTGATGTCCGGCGATGCCGGGGTCGGCAAGTCCCGGCTGGTCGCCGAGGCCGTCGAGCGGGCGGCCGCGGCGGGGTTCACCGTGCTGGTGGGCCGCTGCCTCGACACCGCCGAGTCGGCGCTGCCGTACCTGCCGTTCACCGAGGTCGTCGGGGCGCTCGCGGCCACCCGCCCCGAGCTGGTCGCCGAGCACGTCGCGCTGCGCCACCTGCTGCCGGGCGGGCTGGCGCGGGCCGCCGCCACCGTCGAGCAACGCGATCTCGGCCAGCTGCAGGTGTTCGACGCCGTGCTGTCGGTGCTCGACGACCTCACCGCCAGCACGCCTGCGCTGCTGGTGGTCGAGGACATGCACTGGTCCGACCGCTCCAGCCGCGACCTGCTGTTCTTCCTGCTCTCCCGGCTCACCGGCCAGCGGCTCGTGGTGCTCGCCACCCACCGCAGCGACGACCTGCACCGGCGCCACCCGCTGCGGCCGCTGCTGTCGGAGCTCGTGCGGCTGCCGCAGGTCGAGCGGATAGACCTGCGCCCGCTCGACGCCGGCGAGTCGCTCGAGCTGGTGCGGCTGCTCGCCGACGGGAGCGTCCCGGAGGCCAAGCTGCGGCGGATCGCGAAACGCAGCGAGGGCAACGCGTTCTTCGCCGAGGAACTGGTGTCGGCGTCGTCCGACCGCCTGCCGCACGGGCTCGTCGAGGTGCTGGTGGCCCGGATCGAGGGGTTCTCGGCCACCACGCAGCGCGTGCTGCGGATCGGGTCCGTCGCCGGGCGCCGGGTGAGCCACCGCGGGCTGGCCGCGGTCTCCGGTCTGCCCGACGACGAGCTGGAGCAGGCGCTGCGCGAGGCGGTCGCCCACCACGTACTGGTCGCGGCCGACCCCGAGCCGGGCACGTTCGGGGCCGACGACGGCTACCAGTTCCGCCACGCCCTGCTGCGCGAGGCGATCTACCACGAGCTGTTGCCGGGCGAGCGGAGCCGGGTCCATGCCCGTTACGCCGAGCTGCTCGCGGTGCCGGGCGGCACCGGCCCGCGCGGGGTCGCCGAGCCCGGCCGGGCCGCCGAGCCTGGCCCACCACGCGATGGCGGCCCACGACCTGCGGCTCGCGCTGGCGGCGTCGGCGCAGGCCGCGATGGAGGCCGACGACCGCGAGGCCCCCGCGGAGGTGCTGTTGCACGCCGAGCGGGCCATCGAGCTGTGGCGCGCGGTGCCGGACGCAGAGGCGGTGGCCGGTGTCGACGAGGGCACGGTCACCCGGTGGGCGGCGTGGGGTGCGAGCAGCACCGGCGATCCCGACCGCGGCATCGCGCTCGGCAGGCGGGCCCTCGAACTCGCCGAGGAGCGCGGTGACCCGGCGCTCACCGCCCGCATCTGCCAGCGGTACGCGCTGCGGTTGCTGGATCTCTCCGGCCGCGAGCTGGAGGCGCTCGCCACGGCCCGGCGGTCGCTGGAGCTGCTCGAACGCGAGCCGCCGTCGGCGGAGCTCGCCTGGGTCCACACCACGCTCGCCCGCGTGCTCACCCGGATCGACCGCTTCGCCGAGGCCGTCACGGAGGCGGAGACCGCGCTGGCCGTGGCCCGGCACCTCCCGGCCGATCCCGACGGCGATCTCGACGCCTCCCGGGCCGACGCGCTGGTCTCGCTGGCCGTGTGCGCGGAGTTCGGCGGCGACCCGGAACGCGCGCGCACGCTGCTCGCCGAGGCCAAGCCGCTGGCGCGGCGCTCCGGCAACCTGGCTGTCGAGCTGCGGGCCTACTACTCGCTCGGGATCTCCCTGCTCGACGAGGGCCGTCTCGCCGAGGCGGGCGCGGAGTTCGCCGCGGGCGAGGAGCGCGCCGCCGCCACCGGCACCACGTGGAGCGCCTACGGGCTCAACCTGCGGGTCGCCCACGTGATCGCCCGGTTCATGCGGGGCGAGTGGGATGCCGCCGAGGCGGCCGCCGAGATCGCAGGCGAGTCGGTGTCGGCCGTCGTCGCCACCCGGCTGGCAGCGGCGGGCCTGCTCACCGCGGTGGGGCGGGGCCGGTTCGCGGCCGCGGGGCGGCGGCTCGCCGAGCTGCACGAGTCGGCGCAGACCGACGACCAGGTGATCCTGCTCGTGGGGCAGGCGGGTGCCGAGGCCGCCCTCTGGCAGGGCCGGCCGGAGGAGGCCGCTCGGCGGGCGGCGGAGGCCATCGCGGACCTCGAGATCGGCGCCTTCACCGAGCAGGCGCCCCACCTGGGTCGCATCCTGCTCGCGGCGCTCGGCGCGGCCGCCCACGTCGAGATGGCGGCGGCCGGGATCCAGACCGCCGAGGAGGCCACGGCCGCGGCACGCGACATGGTGCGGGTCGCCGAGCGGGCCGCCGAGCGTGGCCTGCCCCGCGCCGGCACCCTCGGCCCGGAGGGTGCCGCGTGGCTGCGGCGGGCCCGTGCCGAGCTCACCCGGCTCTCCGATCCACCCGACCCCACGGTGTGGCGCGAGGTCGCCGACGCGTTCGGCTACGAGACCGGCGGCACGGGCCCGTGCACCGGTGCCGCCCCGGTCGGCTACCGACAGGCGTACGCGCTGCTGCGGTACGCCGAGGCCGTGCTGGCGAGCGGTGGCGCTCACGGCCAGGTCGAACCCGACCTGCGTGCGGCGTACGCCACCGCCACCGCATTCGGCGCCGCACCGCTCGCCGGGGCGCTGCGGGAGCTGGCGCGCAGGGCCGGCGTACGGCTGGAAGCCGACCCCGGGCCGTCCGGGCCCGGTCCCCTCACCCCGAGGGAGCGTTCCGTGCTCGCGCTCGTGGCGGAGGGGCGCACCAACCGGCAGGCCGGCGCGGAGCTGTTCATCAGCGAGAAGACCGTGAGCGTGCACCTGTCGCGGGTGATGGCGAAGCTGGGCGCGAGCAGCCGCACGGAGGCGGTGAGCCTCGCGTACGCGCGCGGGCTGCTGGCCCCGGCCGGCCTTGATTGATACCCCTCGGTAACTACTGTGGGCTGTGATGCAGTCCACATCCGAGGGGGTTCGGCAATGACGTCGACGGGCACGAGCACGGGGGTCGGACGACCGGACCTGTCCGACCTCGGGTTCTGGACGGAACCGATCGCGCAGCGCGCCGCCGCGTTCGCCACCCTCCGGGAGCGCGAGCCGGTGCCGTTCTACCCGGAGCCGGACATCGGCCTCCCCCGCGGGCCCGGCTTCTGGGCGCTCACGAAGCTGGACGACCTCGTCGAGGCGAGCCGGAACGCCGCGGTCTTCACCTCCGGCAAGGGCTCCACGAACGTCGTGGACCAGCCTCCGGAGTTCCGCGAGTTCTACGGCTCGATGATCAACATGGACGACCCGCGGCACGCCCGGCTGCGCCGCATCGTCTCGCGCGGCTTCACGCCGCGGCGGCTCGGCCTGCTCACCGACGAGGTCGAGCGCACCGCGCGCTCCATCGTCGACGAGGTGATCGACCGGGGCGAGTGCGACGCGGTGAGCGCGATCTCCGCCCGGCTGCCGCTGAAGATCGTGTGCGACATGATGGGGGTCCCGGCGAGCCAGTACCGGTTCGTCTTCGACCGCACGAACATCATCCTCGGGCCGAACGACCCCGAGTACGTCGCGGAGAGCGACAACATCATCGCCGCGCTCCTGTCGGCGGGACACGACCTGGCCGAGCTCATGCGCGACCTGGGCCGCCACCGCGTGGCGAACCCCACGGACGACGTCACGTCGGCCTGGTCAACGCGGAGGTCGACGGCGAGCGGCTCACCACCGACGAGCTCGCGAGCTTCTTCATCCTGCTCGTCGCGGCCGGCACCGAAACCACCCGCAACGCGATCAGCTGGGGCCTGCACCTGCTCACCGAGCACCCCGAGCAGCGGGCCGTGTGGCTGGCCGACCTCGACGGCGTCATGCCCACGGCGGTGGAGGAGATCGTCCGGTGGGCGTCCCCGGTGATCTACATGCGGCGGACGCTGGCCACCGATGCCGTACTGGGCGGGCAGGAGATGCGCGAGGGAGACAAGGTCGCTCTCTTCTACTGGGCGGCCAACCGCGATCCCGCCCATTTCCGCGACCCGGACGCGTTCGACGTCCGCCGCTCCCCCAACCCGCACGTGGGCTTCGGCGGCGCGGGTCCGCACTTCTGCCTGGGGGCCCACCTGGCCCGCCGGGAGATGACGGTCATGTTCCGCGAGCTGCTCACGCGCGTGCCGGACATCGCCGCCACCGCGCCGCCGCGGCGGCTGACGTCGATGTTCATCAACGGGATCAAGGAACTGCCGGTGGCTTTCACCCCCGGCGGCTGCGGTGATGGACTACCCCGAGGTCCCGGTCGGGGCGATCCTCGCCGGGTCGGCACGGCGTTTCCCGAACCACACCGCGATCCACTACTACGGCCGGGAGCTCACGTTCTCCCAGCTGTACGCGCGGGCGGCGGCGTTCGCGCAGGCGCTGGGCGCGGCCGGGATCGGGCGCGGCGACGTCGTCGCGTTGCACCTGCCCAACTGCCCGCAGTACCCGATCGCCTACTACGGCACGCTCCTGGCCGGGGCCACCTTCTCCCCCGCCAACCCGCTGCTCCCGCCGGCAGAACTCGGCGCGCAGCTCGCCGACTGCGGCGCCGTCGCCGTCGTGACCTGGGCGCAGGCCGCGCCCGCCCTCGCCGCTGCGCTGCCGCACACCCGCATCCGGCTCGTGCTGGCCACCGACCGCGCCCAGGCACTCGACCCCACCGCCCCGGTGGCGGTGCCGGGCGCAACGGACTTCGAGCGGTTCCACGCCGACGCCGCAACGGAGCCACCGGACGTCGAGGTCGACGTGCACACCGACCTCGCCCACCTCGCGTACACCGGCGGCACCACCGGCCGCTCCAAGGGCGTGCGGCTGCCGCACCGCAACGTCGTGGTGAACACGCTCCAGTCGGCGTGCTGGGGCAGCGGCGCGCTCCCCCGGCTCGACGCCCACGGCGGGCTCGTGCTCGACCAGGTGGAACCGCCGCAGGAACGACCGGTGCGCCTGGGCGACGGGCGCGCCGTCACCGTCACCCCGTGGTTCCACGCCATGGGCACCATCGGCGGGATGAACGTGCCCGCGGTGAAGGGCGACCTGCTCGTGGTGCACGACCGCTTCGAGCCGGGCGCCTACCTCGCCGACGCCGAACGCTTCCGCGTCACCACACTGGGCGGGCCCCGCCGCTGTTCGGCGCGCTGCTGCGGCACCCGGACCTCACCACCCGCGACCTGTCGACCGTCCGGTCGATCACCTCGGGGGCCGCCCCGATGCCGGTGGAGATGATCGAGGCGCTGCGCACCCGGTTCGGGCCCGAGGTCGCGATCGCCGAGGGGTACGGCCTCACGGAGGTCACGATGGTGGCCACGCAGGCCCCGATGGCGCGCTCGGCGCTGCGCAAGGCGGGCACCGTCGGGCTGCCCGTGTACGACACCGAGGTCCGCATCGTCGACCCGGCCGCGGCCGACCTGGAGCCGCTCCCGGCGGGCGAAGCGGGAGAGGTGTGCGTCCGCGGCCCGCAGGTGATGATGGGTTACAAGGACCGGCCCGAGGAGACGGCCACCGCTCTCGTGGACGGCTGGCTGCGTACCGGCGACATCGGGATCCTCGACGACGACGGCTACCTGTCGATCGTCGACCGCAAGAAGGACATGCTGCTCTACAAGGGCTACAACGTGTACCCGCGGGAGCTGGAGGAGCTGCTGCACACGCAGCCGGGGGTGGTCGGGGCGGCGGTCGTGGGCCGGCCGGATCCCGTGGCGGGCGAGCTGCCCGTGGCGTTCGTCGTGGCCCCCGGTCTCGGCCACGGCGACACGGCGTCACTGATGGAGGCGATCAACGCGCAGGTGCTCCCGTACAAGCGGCTGCGGGAGGTGCACCTGGTGGACGAGATCCCCGTCTCGGCCGCGGGCAAGGTGCTCAAACGTGCGCTCCGTGACCGTCTGACGCTTCCGGGTTAACAACCGGCGCACGAAGCGCGATACGACGGGCATGGCAGCACCCGCCGCGTTCCCCACCTCCCGCGCCACACGTCGTCGACGGGCCGCACGGGTGCGCGCCGGGATCGCCGTCGTGTGCCACGCGGGCAGCTTCGTCACGCTGGCCGCGATGCTCGTGCTGGCCGCCACCGCGGGCGCCCTCGCCGACGGGACGCCCGCAGACGACTCCGCCGTGACGGCCACGTACGAGCGGTAGCCGCTATGCGGCGTCGACCTCGGCCGTCGGTTGCGGGATCGGCGACTTGAGGACGTGGTCGACGAGCCGCATCACCAGCTGCTCGCCACCGAGCCGGTAGCCGAACTCCTCCCACGTGAGCAGCTCACGGGAGACGAGCTCACCGACCGGCCCGGGGTACAGCCGGGTGGCGCGGAACGCCGCGGCGCGCAGCCGCATCTTCTCGTGATGGTCCATCGGAGCGGGATCCATTCGACTCACCTCCGCAGTGAAAATGCGGTCCGACGCGCTCGGCGCTGAGTCGCCGCCCGTGGGTTCTTCCATGGTGAACGACAAGTGTCGGTACGCAAGAGAGAAGCATACGGAAGAGTGACCGAGGTCTCATTTCCTGAGGCCCGCCGGAGTGATCGCGTGAACAGGGTGTTTCCGGCGAATGCCCGAGCAAATGTCCGATGCAATTGCTCGGTGGAACGACGGCTTCCGCCCGGCCCCGCGCGGCCGTAGCGTCGGCCCCATGGTGACCCCGGCCCGATCCACCCTGCGCACCCGCGACGTCCTGTGGGCGGACGTCGAGGACGTGTACGCCGCCATCCTCGCCCACCCGTTCGTCACCGGGCTGACCGACGGGACCCTCCCCCGGGAGTCCTTCCGGCACTACATCGTGCAGGACGCGCACTACCTGCGCGGATACGCGCGAGCGCTCGCCGTCTGCGCCGCGAAGGCGCCCGACGAGAGCGGCACGGTGATGTTCGCCGAGCACGCGGCGCAGGCGATCGCCGCAGAGCGCGACCTGCACGCCGCGCTGATGGCCGAGCTCGGCTCCTCCCCGGAGGAGGCGACGCTTCAGCCGGTGGCGCCCACCACCCAGGCCTACGTCAGCTACCTGCTCGCCACGGGGTACGCGGGGTCGTTCGCGGAGGCGCTCGGCGCGGTGCTGCCCTGCTACTGGATCTACGCACGCGTCGGCGACGAGCTGCTGGCCCGCAGCTCGCCCGACCCGCTCTACGCCCGTTGGATCGCGATGTACGGCAGCGCCGAGTTCCAGGCGGTGGTCGACTCGGTCCTGGAGGTCACCGACCGCGTCGGCGAGACCCTGTCCGACCCGGAGCGCGCCCTGATGCGTGCGCACTTCCGCCGGACCTCGACCTACGAGTGGATGTTCTGGGACGCGGGGTACCGCCGGGAGACGTGGCCCGTCTAGCGCTGGTCGAGGCGGTCGGGGATCAGGACGTGGAGGAGGAAGCCGACCACCCCCACCACGATCGCGCCGAAGAACGCCGCGCCGAACCCCTCGACCGTGAACGGCAGCCCGAGCCCACCGGCGATCCACCCGACGAGCATGAACAACAATGCGTTGACGACCAGACCGATGAGCCCGAGCGTGAGGATGTAGAACGGGCAGCCGACCACTTTGATCAATGGCTTCAACACCGCATTCACGAGCCCGAAGATCAGCGCGACGAGAACGAGCGTGCCGACGCGGGTGGAGCTGGTGCCGGCCGTGTTGTCGATTCCGGGAACGATCAGTGTGGCCACCCACAGGCTGACCGCCACCACCGCCACGCGGATGACGAGCGCGAGTGCGTTGGACATCGGGATCAGTCCGTCAGCGCCTGGTTGACCAGCGCGCGCAGCTGCGGCCGGATCGGCGCGACGAGCGGCGACGGGAGCACCTGGGTGAAGAACATCGCGGTGACCTCCGCGGCCGGATCGACGTAGAACGCGGTGCTGGCGAGCCCGCCCCACGCGTACTCGCCCTCGTGCGTGAGAGCCTTCCCCGCCGCCGCGTCCACGACCACCGACACCCCGAGGCCGAACCCGATCCCCCGGTTCGTGGTCTCGGAGGAGATCGGCCTGCCGAACCTCTCGAGGTCGACGCCGCCGGGCAGGTGGTTGCGGGTCATGTAGGCGACGGTGTGCGGACCCAGCAGCCGGACCCCGTCGAGCTCGCCGCCGCGGGCGAGCAGCTGGGTGAATCGGTGGTAGTCGGCCGCCGTGGAGACCAGACCGCCGCCGCCGGAGAGGAACGTGGGCTCGCGGGTGGCGGCGTCACCCAACGCGCTGTTGCGCAGCAGACCGCCCGCCGGGTTCGCCATGTACAGCGCGGCGAGCCGGTCGAGCTCGTCGGCGGCGACGTGGAACGCCGTGTCGTCCATGCCGAGCGGCGCGAACACCTGCTCGGCGAGGAACCGGTCCAGCCGCTGCCCGGACACCACCTCGACGATCCGGCCGAGCACGTCGGTGGCCACCGAGTAGTTCCACTCGGCGCCCGGCTCGAACAGCAGGGGGATGCCCGCCCACGCGTCGCACGCCGCGGCGAGGTCCATCCCGCGGGGCGCACCGAACTCGAAGCCCTTCGCGCGGTAGATCTCGTCGACGGCGTGGGCGTGGTGCCAGCCGTACGTGAGCCCCGCCGTGTGGGTGAGCAGGTGCCAGATCCGCATCGGCTCCGAGGCGGGCGCGGTGCCCGGGCTCGTGGCCGACCCGCCGCGGTAGACCTTCAGGTCCCCGAACGCCGGGATGTGGCGCGACACCGGGTCGGTGAGCTCGAGCAGGCCGCGCTCGTAGAGCATCAGGACGGCCACCGACGTGATCGGCTTGGTCATCGAGTAGATGCGCCAGATCGTGTCGTCGACGACCGGGCGCTCCGCCTCGACGTCGGCGAGGCCGTGGTGGGCCACGAGCGCCACCCGGCCACGGCGGGCCACCGCCACCGTCCACCCCGGGAGCGTGCCGTCGTCGACGTAGCGGCGGTAGTGCGACACGATCCGCTGCAGCCGCTGCGCGTCGAACCCGACCTCTTCCGGCTCCACGTCCACCTTGAGCTCTGCCACGGGGCCGACACTACCGCCGGACGATCGTCTCCGGCCGTGGCAACGTTGGTTCCGTGCAGAGCACGCTCAGCGCCGTCGTCGTGCCGGTACCCGAAGCCGAGCCCAGGGTGGGCGCGTTGCGCGCCGAGCTGGACCCGTCCGCCGCACTCGGTGTGCCCGCGCACGTGACGATCATGTTCCCGTTCGTGCCGCCCGCCCGCATCGACGACGGCGTGCTGGCCGCGCTCGGCGAGGTGTTCGCCGCCGCGCCGGTGTTCGAGGCCGGGTTCTCGACGGTGTCGTGGTTCGAGGACGCCGTGTGGTGGGCGCCCGAGCCCGCCGCGCCGTTCGTGGCGCTCACACACGCCGTTTCCGCCCGGTTCGGCATGAAACCGTACGAGGGCGTCCACGGCGACGACGTCGTCCCGCACCTGACCATCGGGCACCGCGCTCCGCTCGACCGGATGCGGGCTGCGGAGACCGAGGTGGCGTCCGGGTCTCCGGTGCGGACGACCGTGCGGTCCGCGCTGCTCATGACCGGATCCCGCACTGCGGCGTCGTGGACGACGCTGGCCGAGCTCCCGCTCGGCGCGGGATGATCCGCCCGTGGGCGTGACACGCCGGGTCGGGGCGCGCGACTCGCCGCCTCGGGACGTCGGACTCGCCGGGGCGTTGGCGGGCGACGACGAGGTGCTGCGGGCCCTGCTGCGACGCCGGGCGGCGGGCAGCAGGGCCGACGGGAACCGGATCGCGCTCGCGGTGAGCGGTGGCGGGATGCGCGGCGCGTACGCGGGCGGGATGGTGCACGCGCTCGGCGACGCCGGGCTGGGGCCGTACTTCGACGTGGTCTACGGCAGTTCGGCGGGCGCATTCGTCGGCGCCGGGCTGCTGCTGGGCAGCGGTCGTGGCTCGGCGGCGATCTTCTACGAGGACATGGCCACCCGCGAGTTCATCGATCCGCGCCGCTTCCCGCGCCGCCCGCTGGTGTCGCTGGACCACCTGCTCGACGACGTCCTCGTCCGCTCGAAACCCCTCGACTGGGAGCGGCTGCGGGACTCCCCCGTGCCGCTGCGCGTGGTTGCCACCGTGCTCGACGACCTGACCGCCCACGTGCTGGAACCCGGCACGTCGGCGGAGTGGAAGCTGGCTCTGCGGGCCACCGCGTCGATCCCGCTGCTCGCCGGACCGCCGATCGAGCTGCACGACCGGCGCTGGATCGACGGGTCCGTCGGCGAGCCGCTTCCGGTGCTGCGGGCGCTCGCCGACGGCGCGACGCACGTGCTCGCGCTGTTCACGCGGGCGGCATCGGAGCTGCGGCGGGGCGAACCGGGCAGGCCTGCCGGGTGGGCACGAGCCTCGACCGGCTCGCGCCCGGGCTGGGGCAGATGGCGCAGGAGAGCAGGCGGCACGGCCCCGTGCTCGCGGTGCTTCAGGACGCCGCGCACCCGGCCCGCGACGGCGTCCACCTGCTGGCGCTGCTCCCGGAACGCGACGAGGGCGTCCGCGGCCTCACCACCGACGTCGCCCGCGTCGAGCGGGCCGCACGGGCGGGGTACGTCGCGGTCCGCGCCGCGCTCGCCCGGGTGCCGGACGGTGCTTGACCGCCATCCCCGCCGGCACGAGGGTGATCGCGTGGACGCGGACGTCATCGTCGTGGGAGCCGGTCTCGCCGGGCTGGTCGCGACGGCCGAGCTGGCAGGTGCGGGCAAGAAGGTGCTGCTGCTCGACCAGGAACCGGAGGCGAGCCTCGGCGGCCAGGCCTTCTGGTCGTTCGGCGGGCTGTTCCTCGTCGACAGCCCGGAACAGCGGCGGATGGGCGTGCGTGACTCCGTCGACCTGGCGCTGCAGGACTGGCTCGGCACCGCGGGCTTCGACCGCGGCGTCGACGACCCGGCGGGCGAGGACTTCTGGGCCCGCCAGTGGGCCACCGCCTACGTCGACTTCGCCCACGCGGAGAAGCGGGCGTGGCTGCACGGTCTGGGGGTGCGGTGGTTCCCGGTGGTCGGCTGGGCCGAGCGGGGTGGGGGCCTCGCCGACGGCCACGGCAACTCCGTGCCGCGCTTCCACATCGTCTGGGGCACCGGGCCCGGGCTCCTGGACCCGTTCGTCCGGCAGGTCCGCGACGCCGCGGCGCGCGGGCTCGTCGAGCTGCGGTTCCGGCACCGCGTCGACGGCCTCTCGGTCACCGACGGTGTGGTCGACGGCGTGCGCGGGGCGGTCCTCGAACCCAGCTCCACGGCACGCGGCACGGCGAGCTCGCGCACCGGGGTCGGCGAGTTCGAGCTGCACGCGCAGGCCGTGATCGTGACGTCCGGCGGGATCGGCGCCGACCACGACCTCGTCCGCGCCAACTGGCCGTCGCGGCTCGGCGCCGCACCGAAGCAGCTGATCTCCGGGGTGCCCGAGCACGTCGACGGGCGGTTGCTGGGCATCACCGAGGGCGCGGGCGGGCGCGTGGTCAACCGCGACCGGATGTGGCACTACACCGAGGGCATCCGCAACTGGGACCCGATCTGGGCGCGGCACGGCATCCGGATCCTGGCCGGCCCGTCGTCGCTGTGGTTCGACGCGCTGGGCCGCCGGTTCCCCGCGCCGTGCTTCCCCGGCTTCGACACGCTCGCCACGCTGAAGGCGATCACGGCCACCGGCCACGACCACTCGTGGTTCGTGCTCACCCAGAAGATCATCGAGAAGGAGTTCGCCCTCTCGGGCTCCGAGCAGAACCCGGACCTCACCGGCAAGGACCTCCGCAAGGTGCTCTCGCGCGTGCGGCCCGGCGCGCCCGCACCCGTGGAGGCGTTCAAGGAGCACGGCGCCGACTTCGTCGTGGCCGACACGCTCCCCGAGCTCGTGGCCGGGATGAACGCGCTCACCGACGAGCCGCTGATCGACCTCGCCGTGCTGGAGGGCCAGATCGCCGCCCGCGACCGCGAGATCGACAACCCGTTCACCAAGGATCTGCAGGTCACCGCGCTGCACGGGGCGCGGCGCTACCGCGGCGACCGCCTCATCCGCACCGCCACCCCGCACAAGGTCCTCGACCCGGCCAACGGCCCGCTGATCGCCGTGCAGCTGCACGTGCTCACCCGCAAGACCCTCGGCGGCCTGCAGACCGACCTGACCGGCCGCGTCCTGCGCCCCGACGCCACCCCGTTCCCCGGCCTGTACGCCGCGGGCGAGGTCGCGGGCTTCGGCGGCGGGGGCGTGCACGGCTACGCGTCGCTGGAGGGCACGTTCCTGGGTGGCTGCCTGTTCTCGGGCCGCCAGGCGGGCCGGGCGGTATCTCTGGCCGTATGAGGCCCCGGCGCATATGCCAGCAAGGTGGCCTTACTGGCATAACACGGCAGTATGGCCACCTTGCTGGCATTCGGGGTGGGGGACTCTCGGACCGGTGGCGAATGGCCGAGCAGCGCGCGAGCGGGTTAACACCGGCGTCACGAATGGGTGAGCGGGTGGTAACGACGGCTTTCCAGACTCCGCCACATGGCGGAGGAGACCACCCTGGTCGCGCAGCGCGCGCCCATCTATCGCTCGCTGTACGTCCAACTGCTCGTCGCGATCGTGGCGGGCATCGTCGTGGGCTGGACAGTGCCCGACGTCGGCGCGAGCCTCAAGCCGATCGCCGACGGCTTCATCACGCTCATCAAGATGGTCATCGCGCCGATCGTGTTCTGCACGATCGTGATCGGCATCGCCCACGTCGGCGACCTGAGCTCGGTGGGCCGGATCGGGATCAAAGCACTGATCTGGTTCGAGGCCATCACGACGTTCGCGCTGCTGTTCGGGCTGGTCGTCGGCAACCTCGTCCGACCGGGCGCCGGCTTCGACATCGACCCGCAGACGCTCGCCACCGGCGCCGATGCCATCGCCGCGAAGACCGGCAACGGCGAGCTACCCCACACGGTGGAGTTCCTCCTCGGGATCATCCCGTCATCGGTCGTCTCCGCCTTCGCCGAGAACCACCTGCTGCAGGTCCTGTTCTTCGCGGTGCTGTTCGGGCTCGCGCTGGCCAAGGTCGGCGAGAAGGCCCCGCCGATCGTGTTCGGGTTCATCGAGCAGATCAGCGAGGTCTTCTTCACGATCGTCGGCTGGATCATGAAGCTGGCACCGCTCGCCGCGTTCGGCGCGATGGGCTACATCATCGGCCAGTACGGGATCGCATCACTCGGCAGCTACGCGCTGCTCATCGCCTGCTGCTACCTCGCCGCGGTGCTGTTCATCGGTGTGCTGGCCGTCTCGTCATGGCTCTTCGCCGGGGTCAACCTGTGGAAGTTCGTCCGCTACATCAAGGACGAGCTGTTCCTCGCGCTCGGCACGGCGTCCACCGAGGTCGTGCTGCCGCGGATCATGGTCAAGCTGACACAGGCAGGCGCCTCCCGCGCGACCACCGGGCTCGTGGTCCCCACCGGCTACTCCTTCAACCTGGACGGCGCCACCCTCTACCTCGCGATCTGCGTGCTGTTCCTCTCCCAGGCCCTCGGTGTGGAGCTCAGCATCGGCGAGCAGATCACGGGCGCTGCTCGTCCTGATGCTCACCTCGAAGGGCATGGCCGGCGTCCCCGGATCGTCGTTCCTCGCGCTGTCGGCCACCGTGGCCGCGATCGGCCACGGGGCGATCCCGGTGGCTGCCGTGGCGCTGCTGCTCGGCGCCGACCGGATCATGGACTCCATGCGGGTGTCGGTGAACCTGCTCGGCAACTGCGTCGCGACGTTCGTGGTGGCCAGCTGGGAGGGTCAGCTCGACAAGCAGCGCATGCGGGACGTGCTCGACGGCGAACCGGTCCCGCAGGTGGACGAGCAGGCGCCGGAGGTCGAGCCGGCGCGAAGCTGACCAACCCCGGGAGGCTCAGACGTGGACGCGCGGGCGGCCGGGCGAGGACGGGACCGGCCTGATCGAGGACGTCTTCGTCGATCCGCGGCACCGCGGCATCGGCGTCGCCACCGATCTGCTCCGGCATGCGGTCAGGAAGGCTCGCGCCGGTGGGGCCGGCCCGGTGGTGATCGCGCCGAGGTCGGCGATACGCCCAAGCACCTCTACGCCCGGTTCGGCTTCCGGCCGGTCGCGGTCGCCCGGAGCTACGAGCTCACGATGGGTCGAGGAACGGCATGAGCACGGCCAGCAATTCCTCGGGCGCTTCCTCCGGGACGAAGTGCCGCCCGGCACGCGGGCCGTGGTGATGTCGTCGGCCCAGGCGGCCCAGACCTCGGGCGCGTCGGCGAGCTGCGTCTCGTCCGCGCCGGTGACGACCAGGAGGGGCGCGGCGATCCGGCGTCCGGCTTTGCGGTCGGCGGCGTCATGCACCCGGTCGAGGTGGAAGCTGGCGCGGTAGTCGCCGCACATCGCGGCGATCGTGTCCGGGGTGGCCGCACCGAGGTACTCGGCGCGGTGCCGCGGATCAATCGCGTCGGGACGGCTCGTCCAGGTGCCGAACGCGTGGTCCAGCAGCGCGGCCGGGTCGGCGCCGACCAATCGCTCGGGGAAGGGCGCCGGCTGCGCCAGCAGGAACCATGGCCAGTACCCCAGCGACGGCCCGCCTCCCATGCGCTCGAACTGATCGAGCGTCGACACGATGTTGAGCACCGCCACCCGTTCGACCAGGTCGGGGTGGTCGAGCCCCATCCGGTAGGCGACGCGCGCACCGCGGTCGTGTCCCACCACGGCGAAGCTCCCGTGGCCCAGCTGCGCCATCAGCTCGACGAGCTCCCGCGCATCTCCCGCTTCGTGTAGCCCTCGCCCTGGGGCCCGCCTGCGGGCGCGCGGGAGGCGCCGTACCCGCGCAGGTCCGGGGCCACGACGGTGTGCCGGCGAGCCAGCGCGGGCGCGACGCCGGACCAGCAGGCGTGCGTCTGCGGGAAGCCGTGGAGCAGCAGGAGCGGTGGCCCCTCGCCGCCCCGGGTGACGGCGTACTCGGCCTCACCGACGGCGACCCGGCGGTCCTCGAACCCCAGCCACGGCACCCGGCGGATGATGCCGGACCGCGCCAGACCCGGCGACCCGGACCATGCGGAACGACCTGGCGAACCAGGCCTCTCGCACACGGACTTCTGCTGGCACAGCGACTGCAGCCGGCGGTCTCGTGCCGGCGGGCTCGCTGCGCGTGCAGGCGTACCGGCTCGGCTACAACGCGAGCTTCATGCCCTCGTGGGACGCGACGAAGCCGAGCCGCTCGTAGAACCGGTGGGCACCGGTGCGGCGTTTGTCGGTGGTCAGCTGGACGAGCGCACACCCCCGCCGGCGCGCCTCCTCGATCGCCCACCCGATCATCTGCCCTCCCACCCCGCTACCGCGGGTGTCCTTGTGCACCCGGACGGCCTCGATCTGCGCCCGCCACGCGCCGCGCCGGGCGAGACCGGGGATGAAGGTCAGCTGCATCGTGCCGATCACCCTGTCTCCGTCGACGGCGACGACGAGCAGGTGCGCCGGGTCGGCCGCGATCGCGTCGAACGCGGCGCGGTAGGGCTCCAGGTCGTCGACCGCCTCACGGGTGACGCCCAGCTGGTCGGCGGCCAGCATCGCCACCACCTCGGGCAGGTCGGTGGGCACCGCCCACCGGAGCGTGACGGTGGTGCCGAGCGTCGCGAGATCGTCCATGGGCCGATCCTGCACCGAACCGGTCGATGACGTGGACCGGTTTCAGTCGCGCGTCTTGATCCGCTTCATGGTCTGGTGCGACACGACCCGGGAGACCGCGGGGAGGCCGAGCAGCTTCATGTGGTGCTCCTCGTACGCCGTCTGGTCGGCCACGAGGACGCGCAGGAAGTAGTCGGGCCTGCCGAACATCCGGCGGAACTCGACGACCTCGTCGAACCCGGCCACCGCGGCCTCGAAGTCCTGGAGGGTGCCGAGGTCGGTGACCGTGATCTCGACGGAGACGATCACCTCGAAGCTCTGGCCGGTGGCCACCGGGTCGACCGTGGCGCGGTAGCCGGTGATGATCCCGGCCTCCTCCAGGCGCTTGACCCGGCGCAGGCACGGCGGTGGCGTGAGCCCCACGCGGCGGGCCAGCTCGACGTTGCTCAGCGGCCGTCACACTGGAGTTGGAACAATATTTCACGGTCGATCGCGTCAAGACGGTAAGGCTTGCGCATCGGCACAGCATATCGCCACGAATGGAAACCAACTTACGCGTGAATCGACATATCGTTCCAGCATGGAGCGGGAGTCGGACGCCCGGCGCGCGCTGGCCGGTTCCTCCTCGGTCGGGCTGGCCGCCGCGGCGATGGGCCTGGCCTTCGGCGTGCTGGTCACCCAGTCCGGCCTCCCGTGGTGGTGGGCCACGATCTTCGCCTCGGTGGTCTTCGCGGGCTCGCTGGAGTTCCTGCTCCTCGGCCTGGTCCTCACGACCGCCCCGCTCGGGCAGGTCGCGGCCGCTGCGTTCCTGGTCAACTTCCGGCACGTCTTCTACGCCATGTCGTTCCCGCTGCACCGGGTGCCGGGCGCCGCGGCGAAGGCGTACAGCACCTTCGCCCTCACCGACGAGGCCTACGCCCTCACGGCCCGGCCCGACGCCCGGACCTGGAACCGCGCGCGGATCCTGTGGACGCAGGCGTTCGTGCACCTGTTCTGGGCCGGCAGCGTGACGCTCGGGGCGCTCGGCGCAGTCTGGTCCCGCGCGTGGCGGGACTCGAGTTCGCGGTCACCGCGCTGTTCGTCGTGCTCGGGATCGACGCGTTCCGCGCCCGCCGCGACGTCCCGGCCGCGGTCGTCGCCGTCGCCTCCGCGCTGGTCGGGCACGTCGTGTTCGGCGAACAGATGCTGGTGGTCGCGATGACGCTGTTCACCGTGTTCCTGCTCGCCCGGTACGCGATCGCGGGTCACCGTGCCTGACGCCGCCTACCTGGCCTCCGCCGTGGCCGTCGCCGCCGCTGTCACGTGGGCCCTGCGCGCTCTGCCCTTCGCCCTGCTCGTGCCGCTGCGGCGCAGCGAGGTGGTGCCCCACCTCGCGGCCGCCATGCCGGTGGGGGTGATGTCGATCCTGGTCGTCCACACCCTGCGCCACACGACCCTCACCGCGCCGCCCCACGGGGTCGCGGTCGGGATCGCCCTCGCCACCACGGTGGCGCTGCACCTGTGGCGCCGCAACGTCGTGCTGAGCATCGCCTGCGGCACCCTCGTCCACGTGGTGCTCGCCGGCGTCGCGTCCACCGGTTGACGGTCCACTACCCGCGGCCGTCGAGCTGCGCCCCGATCCGGCCCAGCACGGTGGACAGCACCTCGAGCGTGCCCGTCAGGTCACCCGGACGTTCGAGCGAGTGGTCGGCACCCGGTATCTCGAGGACCGCGGCGCCGGTGGCCGCCGCGGCGGCGCCGTCCCAGTACGGGTCGGCGGTGCCGCCGATCAGCAGCGTGGACGCGGCCGCGCGGGCCGCGGCGCGGCGTACGTCCTCCACCCCGAGGAGCGGGGTGAGCCACGTTCCCGGCAGGCCGTGCTCGGCCGCCGCGGGTAGCGCGAGCGAGCCGAGCGACTTGCCGATGACGAGGTCGCGCGCCGGGTCGGCGGTGGCGAGCAGCTCCCGCGCGTACGCGGCCACCGCCGCCTGGTCGGCGAGGTCGAGCCCGGGCACGCGCTCCCAGTGCACCGTGCGGACCGCCCAGCCACGCGCCCGCAGCAGCAGCCGGGCGTAGTAGAGCAGCGGGGCCTGCGGACCGTACCCGCGTCCCGGCAGCAGCGTGGCCACGGGCGCGTCCGACGCGACCCTCTCGATCTCGACGGCGGCCATGTGCCGAGGGTGGCACAGCTGCGCCGCTCCGGCGCGCCGCGCGGCCTACGCTGACAACGATTACAGCGATGACAATGGGTGGGAGACGGACGATGAGCCTTCGCCAGTTCGAGTACGCCCTGGCTGTTGCCGCGGAGGGCTCGGTCACGGCGGCGGCGGAGCTGATGCACGTCGCCCAACCGTCCATGTCCCAGCAGATCCGCAACCTGGAGCGGGAGCTCGGCGTGAAGCTGTTCGCCCGCACGCCGACCGGGCTGGTGCCCACCGTGGCCGGCCGCGCGTTCCTGCGGGAGGCGGAGGTCGCGGTGACGGCGGCGCGGCGGGCGAGGGCGACGGCCCGGGCCGGCGCCGACGACCTGGAGGGCGAGCTGGTGGTCGCGGCGCAGTTGGGCTTCGGCACCCGGCAGCTGCCGGGTGCGCTGAGCGCGCTGCGCCGCCGCTTCCCGCGGGTGGAGGTCACCGTCTTCGAGGAGCCGAGCTCCGCCGAGCTGGACCGGCTGTGCCGGCGGGGCGTGCTGGACCTCACCCTGATGGCGAAGTGCGAGCGGACCCCGGCCGACGCCCGCCGCCTCGGCGACGAGGAGTTCGTCGTGGTGCTGGGTGCCGGGCACCCGCAGCTCGCCGCGGACCGGGTCGAGCTGCGCGCGCTGGCGGGGGAGCCGTGGGTCAGGTTCGACCGCGACAGCGGGCTCGACGCCGTACTGCTGTACGCACTGCGGGACGACGACCCGGCCCCGACCACCGCCGCCCGTGTGTCGCAGACGGCCACGGCCGTGCGCTGGGCCGCCGACGGGTTGGGGGTGGCGCTCGTCCCGGCCTCCGCGGTGCCCGACGGTTACGAGCACGTGGTGCGTCCGGTGTCCCCGGCCGTCTCCCAGCCCGTCATCGCCGTGGTCCGGCAGCACGCGGGCCCGGCGGAGACGGCCCTGCTCGGGCTCCTGCGCCAGGAGAGCTGGCACAACACCGCGGCCCCCATCTCGCTGGTGTCGTGACCTGCGCTCACCCGGGGAGCCGCACGACGACGTTGCCGCGGTGCACGCCGGCGAGCAGCTCGTCCTGAGCGGTGACGACGCGCTGGAGGCTCCCGTCGAGGAGGGTGCGCGCGAACGTGATCCGGCCTTCGGCGTACCACTGCGCGTAGTGGGTGTTCCAGGCCTCGATCTGCGCGGGGGTGTGCCTGGTGCTGAACGGGCGGATCTGCACCTCGCGGGCGATCGCGGTCATGAGGTCGAGGCGGGGATGCCCGCCGTCGCCACCGCCGACCTGTCCGGCGAGGGCGCCGCACAGCGCGAAGCGGGCACCGGGCGCCGCGTGCCGCAGCGCTGCCTCGAACTGCGAGCCGCCGATCGTGTCGAAGAAGACGGTGATGCCGTCGGGGGCGAGCTCGTCGAGCCGGTCGTCGAGGTCCTCGTTCCGGTGGTCGATGGCAGCGTCGAGCCCCAGCTCGTCGACCAGGTAGCGGGCCTTCTCCGGTCCACCTGCGATGCCGATCACGGACGCGGCGCCCCGCGCCCCGGCGATCTGCGCGGCCATCGACCCGACGCCACCGGCCGCGCCGCTGACGAGGACGACGTCGCCCTCGCGCACGCCTGCGACGTCCACGATGCCGTGGTGGGCGGGCACGCCCTGGTTGAGCAGGTACTCCGGCCCCGGGAAGGCACCGTCGGGCACGGGGAACGCCTCGCCCGGGCCCAGTACGCTCTCCTCCCGCCAGCCCGACATGTGCAGCACGACGGTGCCCACCGGTAGGTCGTCGGCGTGTGACTCGACGACCCTGCCGATCGCGGGGCCGGAGATCGGCTCGCCGACCCGGAAGACGGGCACCGGGATCTGGCTGGTCGCGAACATCAGTCGGCACTCGCCGCGATCACCTGCTGGAACAGGTTCCGCACCCGGACCTGACCCACGGCCGGCTCCTGCGGAGGGAGCGCGACCACCTCGAGCACCGAGCTGGGCGGCTGGGCCAGGTCCGTGCGGTGTGCCCGCAGGACGACGGCGGACGGTCCCTGGACGGTCATGGTGACGGCCTCTCAGAGCTGGGTGCGGCCGCCGTCGACGGCGAACTCCGCACCGGTGGTGTACGTGGCGTCGAAGGCGAGGAACGCGGCCGCCCTGGCGAACTCCTCGAGGGTGCCGAAACGCTGCATGGGATTGTCGGCGACCACCTGCGCCTTGAACTCCTCGGCGGCCTCCTCGGACATCACCTTCTCCAGGATCCCGGTGTCGATGGGGCCTGGGCTGATCGCATTGACCCGGATTCCGCGCGGAAGCAACTCGCGGGAGAAGCTGCGGGCCATCGAGCGCAGCGCTGCCTTTCCGGCCGCGTAGACGCTGGTGTCCAGCATGCCGATGGCATTCGCGGCCGAGGTGGTGAGTACGACGCCGGCACCCGTGCTCAGCAGCGGGGCGAGCTTCTGCACGGTGAAGAAGGCGCCCCTGACGTTGATCGCGAACATCTCGTCGAACACCTCCTCCGTGGTCGTCTCGAAGGGGGTGGTGCCTGCGATGCCCGCGTTGACGAACAGGGCATCGACCGCGCCGAACTCGCCCTTCACCCGGTCGGCAAGTGCATCCAGCTCGGGGAGCGCGGCCACGTCGCCCCGGACCGCCACCGCGTTCGCCCCGAGCCGCTCCCGCGCGGCGTCGAGGGTGGTCTGCGAACGGCCGGTGATCACAACCCGGGCTCCGCCGTCCACCAGCAGCTCCGCCAGCGCGAACCCCATACCGGCGCCGCCGCCCGTGATCACCACGTTCTTGTCGGTGTACGTACCCATGTCCCCGTCAGCCCCTCGGGTATTCGCCGCCGTCGACGCCGAGCACCTGCCCGGTCAACCAGCTCGCCCGGTCGGACACGAGGAACAGCACCGCATGGGCGATGTCGTCGGGTCGACCGTCGCGCCCCAGCGGAGGGGTACCGACCGCGCCCGGCCCCAGGTCGAGGCTCGCCCAGTACTCCCGCGTCGCCTCGCCGCCGGGGGTGGCGGTCCGGCCGGGGCTCACGGTGTTGACCCGGACCCCGGACGGGGCCAGCTCGGCGGCGAGCCCCCGGCTGTAGCTCTCCAGCGCGGCCTTCGCCGCTGGTAGTGCAGGAACGGCGGTGCCGGTGGGGCCACCGCGGCCGTGGAGACGTGCACGATCGCCCCCGACCCCCGCTCCCGCATCCCCGGCGCCAGCAACGCGTCCACCCGCACCGACGACAGGAAGTTCAGGTCCACCCCGTCCTGCCACTCCTCGTCGGGGATGGCAAGGGCGGACCTGTGCGGCCGGGCCCCACCCACGTTGTGGACCAGGATGTCCACCCCGCCGAGAACCTCCTGCGCGGCCGCGGCGACCGCCTCCGCTCCGGCCCTCGTCCGCACGTCGGCCGCCACGAACCCGACTCCCTCCGGTGGCGCGCTCGTCGTCGACCTGGCGGTCGTGAGCACCTGGGCCCCCGCGTCCAGGAATTGCCGCACGATGGCCGCGCCGATTCCGCGGGTTCCACCCGTGACGAGCGCCCGCTTTCCAGCGAGCATTCGCGTTCCCGATCCATTTTCGACCGTGGTCATGCCACAAGTCCTTTCGATGACGTATCCCGTTCGCAACTACTTCACGGTACGTCCGCAAAAGATCGGGAAGCAAAGACCAAAATTCAGCAGGGGATATAGGGGTTCCCTATACCCGTGGCTCGCGTTGTGCCACGAGGACCACGCCGGGCCCGCTCCGGCCGTCGGCGGGGAGCCGGAGCTCGGCGGTGGGGCGCAGCCCGGCCCGCTCGACCAGCTCGGCGAGCTGCTCGGGTTGCCACCGGTAGGTCGTCCACCGCACCGACACCCCTCCGTAGGCCTCGGTGCGCAGCACGTCGCCGTCACCGACGTGCGTCGCGATCATCAGCTGCCCGGCGGGCACCAGCGCCCGCGCGAAGGAGGACAGAACGTGCGGCAGGACGTGCCGAGGCAGGTTGAACAGCGACCACCAGCCCAGCACACCGCCCAACGACGACTCGGCAAGGTCGAGATCGGTCGACGATCCGACGTCGAACCTGCAGTGGGGGTGGAGACGGCGGGAGGGCTCCCCGACGGTGAGCGCGGCGTCGCCGTCCGCGGTTCCTGTACTTCCGCGCCGTCAACGAGTGACCCGGGGCGAGATGCCCCTTCGACCGCTACGGAACGAGCCTCGTGAAAGCCACGATGTTGTCGACGTAGTGGCCGGTCTTCTCGTCGAACGCCCCACCACAGGTGACCAGGTTCAGCCGGATCCCGTCGTCGGCGAGGTAGACGCGTTGGCCGGGAAACTCGACCTTCGAGAAGGACTCCACAGACTCGACGACGAACCGAAGGCGGTTGCCGCCGGCCTGGTCGACGAACACTTCGTCGCCCGGGGCGAGCGTGGACAGGTGGGCGAACAAGCCCGGCTTCCCCTTCTCGCCGGTCGGTGTGAGTCCGTCGACGTGGGCCGCGATGACCGCGGAGCCGCGCTGGCCCGGTTTCGTCTCGTCTCCGTCCTCGTCGACCTTCTCGCCCGCGTACCAACCGGCGAGCTCGGGCCGCTCGATCGGCGGGACCTGGACGGAACGATCGGGATTCAGGCCGAGGTCGATCAGCTCCGACTCGGCGGCGAGCTTCGGGATCGACACCGACACCGGGTCGGCCACCACGGGCACCGGGGGTGCCTGCGGCGGGGCCGGTGGTTCAGGGGCGGGGCCCGAGCACCCGCCGACCAGGAGGACGGCGAGTGCCCCGAGCCCGATGAGGAGCTTCACTTCTTCCCGTCACCACCGGTGGCGACGCCGCCGAGCGGGACCGGGATGGAGCTGCTGTAGCCGAAGTCGCTCACGGAGACGGTGTTGCCGCTGCTGCTCGACGAGTCGTCGCTCGAGTCGCCATCGGAGTCGCTCGACGAGTCGTCCCCGTCGCCGTTGTCGCTGTCGCCGTTGTCGTCGTCGCTGTCGCTGGAGCCGCCCCACTCGCACCCGATGCCGTCGTCGTCGCTGTCGAGTCGGTCGGCGAAGCCGTCCTCCCACCAGAAGATCGGAGCGGCGCCTGCATCGCGCACGTCGTCGCAGTTCTCGTAGGTGACGGTGTCGTCGCCGTCCTCGTCGTCGCCGTCGCCGTCGTCGTCACGGCCGTCGTGGTCGCGCCACCAGTGGCCGTTGTGCCACCAGTCGTCCCTGTGCCCGACGTGGTGATCGCGGTCGTGGTCGCACCAGCTGGGGCGGCCGAAGCCGCTGACGACGGCGACCGGCTCGACCTCCTCCTCGACGACCTCGGGCGCCTCCTCGGCCGGGGCCTCGTCTTCAGCCGGGGTGTCGGCCTCCGGAGCGTCTTCCTCGGGTTCCGCCGCAGGCCCGGAATCCACGGGACCCTCAGGCTCCGAGGGCTCGGTGGCCTCCGCGGGCTCGTCCGGAGGAGGTGGGGCGTCCACCGTGGTCGGCGCGACCACAGCCGGCGGGGGCGGAGGGGGCGCATCCGTGGCCGGCAGCGGCGCCCCGACGGGCGGCTGCGCGCCGGACGTCGGCGTGCTCGTCGTGGGCGGCGGCGGGGCCGTTGTATCGGTGGGCGGGGCCGGGGTGCCCGGCTGCTCGACATCGCACCTGCTCTGGCCGTGCGGCCCTCCGGTCGTGTCGCTCGCCCATGCGGGCGACATCGCCACGCTGACCGAGATCAGCGTGGCGGCAGCCACGACAACAGCCCTCTTCACTGGGACTCTCCTGAATGGTTGGTCGGCAGGGACCTGCGCACGACGCAACGCGCCACGGCACATTCCTGCTGAGCGGATGGGGTATCCGCGAGGGGAGCTTGCGTCGCCCTCGGCCCGCTCGTGCGCGGTGAGGGCGTGGTTTGCACCGGCGATGTCGAAGGCGAGCACCACGCCGTTACCGATCATTGTTGCCCGGCCGGCGGGAGGGGCGCCGCAATGTCGGGCTCGTAGTGCGTCTGCGCGACTCGACTGGGATGTTCGAACTCGCGCACCTTGGACCGTACGGGTGCGCCACGATCTCGGATTGCACTCTCTGATCCGCGGCTGGATAACGATCCTATTGCGGGAACAGAACCAGCAAGGGTCGCGCCGCGCTCATGTGAGCGGTCGAGAGATGCGCCGCCACGGCGACGACGGCGCCGCCCGCGGCCGCGCGCTCCGTGCGGGGGCATGAAGATCGGTCCGTGGACGGCCGTGCGGGCCGGGCACGTTCGGACAGCCGGACACACGAGAGCGGCCCCCGACCGGCGTTTCCGCTGGTCGGGGGCCGTTGCCCCGGGTGTGGCGGGTGAAGGATTCGAACCTTCGTAGGCTGAGCCGACGGATTTACAGTCCGCTCCCTTTGGCCACTCGGGCAACCCGCCCGGGTGCGCCGTGGCGCGGGTACGAGGATACGACAGCGACCAACCGGGTTCTGCAGGGGCCCGGTCCACGAGGAGGTACACGGTGGCAGACCCGTCGTTCGACGTGGTGAGCAAGGTCGACCGACAGGAGGTCGACAACGCGCTCAACCAGGCCGCGAAGGAGCTCTCACAGCGGTTCGACTTCCGCGGCACGGGCACTTCGATCGCCTGGGCGGGCGAGGAGGCCGTGACGATCGAGTCGGAGACCGAGGAGCGGGCGAAGGCGGCGGTCGAGGTCTTCAAGGAGAAGCTGATCAAGCGGAGCATCTCGCTGAAGGCCTTCGAGGTGGGCGAGCCCGCGGTGTCGGGGAAGACCTACAAGGTCTCCGGCAAGATCCTGCAGGGCATCGCGCAGGACAAGGCCAAGGAGATCAGCAAGGCCATCCGGGACGAGAAGCTCAAGGGCGTGCAGGCGCAGATCCAGGGCGACCAGCTGCGGGTGTCGGGAAAGAAGAAGGACGACCTGCAGGCCGTGATCGCCCTGCTCAAGAGCAAGGACTTCGGGATCGCACTCCAGTTCACCAACTACCGCTAGGTCGCGGCTTCCTCGGCTGCGCCGGCTCCTCGGGCGTCCGCCGCCCGGCGATCCGTGCGAGGTGCGGCTGAACGCCCTCGCGGGGGCGTCCACCGTGGTCTCGCAACGATCAACAGGGCCTGATCCATCCGAGATTGGCCACAACGCCCTCCCGCGGGCGCTGGTCCCCCACTCGCAACGATCAGTGGCCGCTGCAGCGCCGGCGATCGGGCGGTTCACCCGAACGTCGATCGGTGCTTGACTCGATCAGCCACCGCGTTGTGCCATGGAAGTGACATCGGTCACATGACCGGTGACGCGGAGGTGCACCGTGATCGGCACGAGGACTCCCTTCACCAGCGAACGCGCGCCCTGCGGGAAGCGGGTGAGCGGCACCCGCTACTTCGAGGACGACGGCTCCGGCATCCGGTGTGACGACGTCACGTACGCGTGCGGCTGCCGGTCGATCTCCCACCAGTTCCACGACGGCAGCACCCGCACGAGGGTCACCCGGCACGACGGCAAGCTCCTGCTGAACGAGCTTTCCGCCGAACACGCCGAGTAGCCCGCGATGGCCGACCACGACGTCGTGGTGGTGGGCGGTGGCGGCGCCGGGCTCCGCGCCGCCATCGCGATCGTGCAGGCGCGGCCGGAGCTGTCCGTGGCGGTCGTGTCGAAGGTGTACCCGATGCGCAGCCACACCGTCTCCGCGGAGGGCGGGGCGGCAGGCGTCATCGCGGGCGACGACAGCCTCGACGAGCACGCGTACGACACGGTGTCGGGCAGCGACTGGCTGTGCGACCAGGACGCCGTGGAGGCGTTCGTCGAGGAGGCGCCGCGGGAGCTGCTGCAGCTGGAGCACTGGGGCTGCCCGTGGAGCCGGCAGCCCGACGGCGAGGTGGCCGTGCGCGCGTTCGGCGGCATGAAGAAGATGCGCACCTGGTTCGCCGCCGACAAGACCGGGTTCCACCTGCTGCACACGCTGTTCCAGACGTCGCTGCGGTACCCGCAGATCGTCCGCTACGACGAGTGGTACGTCACCACGCTGCTGGTCGACGACGGCCGGGTGGAGGGCGTCGTCGGGATCGAGCTGGCCACCGGGCGGATCGAGGCGATCACCGGGCGGGCGGTCGTGCTGTGCACGGGCGGGTGCGGGCGTGTCTTCCCGTTCACGACCAACGGCAACATCAAGACCGGGGACGGGATGGCGCTCGCCTACCGTGCGGGGGCCCCGCTCAAGGACATGGAGTTCGTCCAGTACCACCCGACCGGCCTGCCGTTCACCGGCATCCTGATCACCGAGGCGGCCCGGGCGGAGGGCGGCTGGCTGCTCAACAAGGACGGCTACCGCTACCTGCAGGACTACGACCTCGGCGCCCCGTCGCCCACGCCCGTCATGCGCAGCATGGAGCTCGGGCCGCGGGACCGCATCTCCCAGGCCTTCGTGCACGAGCAGGAGAAGGGCAACACGGTCGACACGCCCTACGGCCCGGTCGTGTACCTGGACCTGCGCCACCTCGGCGAGAAGGTGATCGACGCGAAGCTGCCGTTCGTGCGCGAGCTGTGCCGGCAGTACGAGCGCATCGACCCGGTGCACGAGCTGATCCCGGTGCGGCCGGTGCAGCACTACATGATGGGTGGGGTCCACACCGACATCGACGGCGCCACCGGGCTCGCCGGCCTGTTCGCCGCCGGCGAGGTGGCGTGCGTGAGCATCAACGGCGCAACCGGCTCGGCTCCAACTCGCTGCCCGAGTGCCTGGTGTTCGGCCGCAGGGCCGGGATCGCGGCCGCCGAGTACGCCGTGGCGCACCCCGATGCCCCGAGCGTCGAGGCCCAGGTCGCCGACGAGCGGCGGCGCCTGGAGCACGACCTGTTGGCGCGCCGCAACGGTCGCGAGCGGATCGCCGACGTGCGCACCGACATGCAGCACGCGATGGAGGGCAGCGTCGGGATCTTCCGCGACACCGATTCGCTGCTCACCGGCGTCGAGAAGCTGGGCGAGCTGCGGGAGCGGTTCGAGAAGGCCACCCTCGAGGACACCAGCCGGACGTTCAACACCGAGCTGGTCGCGGCGCTGGAGCTCGGGTTCATGCTGGACGTCGCCGAGACGATGGTGGTGAGCGCGCTGCGCCGCGAGGAGTCGCGCGGAGCCCACCAGCGCATCGACTTCCCCCGCCGCGACGACACGCGGTTCCTCGCCCACACGCTCGTCACCCGACGCCCGGACGGGGCGCCCCAGGTCGAGTACCTGCCGGTGACGATCACCCGCTGGCCGCCGGGCGAGCGGGTCTACGGGAGGTGAGCCCGTGCCCGACACGATCACGCTGCAGGTTGCCCGGTACCGGCCGGAGTCGGAGAGCGCGCCGACGCTGCAGGAGTACGAGGTGCCGTTGCGGGAGGAGTGGGCGGTCCTCGACGGGCTGAACTACGTCAAGGACCACCTCGACGGCACCCTGTCGTTCCGCTGGTCGTGCCGGATGGGGATCTGCGGCAGCTGCGGGATGACCGTCAACGGCGATCCCGCCCTGACCTGCGGCACGTTCCTCACCGACTACGCCCCGGGCCCGGTGCGCGTCGAGCCGCTGGCGAACTTCCCCGTGATCCGCGACCTCGTGGTGGAGATCGACGACTTCCTGCACAAGCTGCCCGAGGTGAAACCCTGGCTCGTGCGGGACGACGACGGTGGCGTGGACGACGTGGAGTTCTTGCAGACGCCGGAACAGCTGGACGCGTACAAGCAGTACAGCATGTGCATCAACTGCATGCTCTGCTACTCCGCGTGCCCGGTGTACGGGATCGAGCCCGACTTCCTCGGACCCGCCGCGATCGCGCTGGCCCAGCGCTACAACCTCGCTCCCGCCACCAGCGCCCACCAGCGCCTCGACGTGCTCGCCACGGATGCGGGGGTGTGGGCGTGCACCTACGTCGGCGAGTGCACCCGCGCATGCCCGAAGGGCGTGGACCCCGCGGGGGCGATCCAGCGCTACAAGCTCACCGCTGCCGCGCGGACGCTGCTGCCGTGGGGGAAGCGATGACCTACCACCAGCCGGTCCCCCTGCTCTGGTGGACGCGCCGCCGCTCGTACGTGGTGTTCGTGCTGCGGGAGCTGTCGAGCGTGGCCGTCGCGTGGTTCGTGGTGCACTTCCTGCTGCTGGTCACGGCGGTCCACCGTGGACCGGGCGCCTACCAGGAGTTCCTCGACTGGAGCGCGCGCCCCTTGATCCTCGTGGTGAACCTCGTCGCGCTGGCGTTCGTGGTGCTGCACGCCGTCACGTGGTTCAACCTGGCCCCGAAGGCGCTCGTCGTGCGGGTGCAGGGGCAGCAGGTGCCGCCGCGGATGATCGCGGCGGGGCACTTCGGCGCGTGGTTCGTGGTGTCCGCGATCGTGGCCTGGGTGCTGGTGGTGATGCTCTGATGGCCGGGGCACGGAAGCCTGCGGAGCCTGCGGGGCGGGTCAGCACAGCCAAGCCGTCGAGGGTCGAGGCCGCGGCGTGGCTGATGTTCAGCGCCGGGGGCATGGTGACCGCGTTGCTCGTCCCGGTGCTGATGCTGCTCTTCGGCGTGCTGTTCCCCCTCGGGGTCCTCACCCCGCCCGACCACGCCGGGTTCGCGGCCCTGCTGAGCCACCAGCTCGTCCGGATCCTGCTGCTCGGGCTGTGTGTGCTCGCGCTGCTGCACTGGGCCCACCGGTTCCGCTACACCCTCTTCGACGGCCTGCAGCTCGATCGGACGCGGACGGCGATCAACGTGCTCTGCTACGCAGCCGTGCTGGCCGGTTCGGTCTGGGCGGCGGTCGTGCTGTTCGCGTAGCCCGGGCTCGGCGTCTGATCGTCGGATCGGCGCATTTCCCAACGCTGCACGTCGGCCTTCGCGCCGACTCGCTGATCACGCCCTGACGACCGGTTCACCAGCGCTGCCACGGCCACCGGCGCCTCCACGTGCGCGTTGTGGCCCAGCCCCGGCAGGTCGACCGGAGCCGGGACGAGGGCGCGGAGCTGCTCCGCGTCGACCATGGTGTCGTGCTCACCCCGCGCGAGGACGACCGGGACGGGCGCCGCCGCGAGGAGCGCGGCCATCTGCGGCTCGCCCACGGCGAATGCGCGCGGGTCGAGCGCGGGGCGCCACGCGCCGTCCTGCTCGATCACGCCCGCGAGCGCGGCGGGTGAGTCGGTGTCCACGAGGCCGTCGAGGCCCGACACGCGCAGATGGCGCGCCACGGCCTCCTCGCGGGTGGCGAACCGGGCCGGCTCGCGGGCGGCCAGTGCGGCAGCTCGGGCGAGCTCCTCGCGCGACCAGGCGACCTTGATGCCCAGACCGATCACCGCGCGGACGCCGGGTCGCGCGGCAAGGTGCAGCCCGACCACACCTCCGAAGGAGTGCCCGAGCACCACGGTGCCCGCCGGGTCCACGAGGTCGCGACCGCCTCGGCTACAGCGGCGAAGGTGTACGCGGGCAGCGGAGCGGAACCGCCATGGCCGGGCAGGTCGGGCGCCACCCATGCGCCGGGCAGCAGCGGCACGAGCCCGTCCCAGACCTCGGCCGTGGCCCCCAGCCCGTGCAGCAGCAGCACCACCGGTTCGCCGAGTCCACCGGACCGCACCCGCAGCTCCATGCCGCCAGCATGGCGCACCCACCCGCCGTGCACGCCGAGGCTCCACCGTGCACACCGCGGGACATGTACACCGTGGACGCGGGATGTGCACGGTCGGCTCAGGCGCTGACCGGGGCCTCCATCCGACGGCACGCCTGGGCGTACGTCACCGGGGTCATCCCGATCGCCGCGGTGAAGTCGCGGATGAGGGCTCTGGTCGAAGTAGCCGAGCTCGGCCGCCACCTCCGCCCACGGCCGGTGCTGCTCGCGCGCGAGCACGGCGGCGGCCTCGTGCAGGCGGTAGCGGCGCAGCACCCACTTCGGGCTGACCCCGACGTACCGCTGGAACAACCGCTGCAGCGTGCGGGGGTTGATGTTGAACATCTCGGTGACGTCGTCGACGCGCGCGATGGTGCGGTCGTGCAGCAGCGCGGCGACGATGCGCTGGACGAGGTCGACCTGCGGGTCGGGTGGGGGCCATCGCTCACGCAGGAACTCCTCGACGAGCGCGACGCGCCGGTCGAGGCCGGGGTGGGCGGTCATCCGGGCGGCGAGCCGCGCGGCGGGCGGCCCCCACAGCCCTTCGGCCGGCAGCACCGTGTCGGTGATGTCCGACAGCGGCCTGCCGAGGAACGGGAGGAAGCCCCCGGGCCGGAACTTGATCCCGAACACCCCGCCCACCCCCTCGTAGGTGTAGGCGAACCTCTCGCGCCCGACACCGGACACCGTGAGCACGCCCCGGTCGAGGACGACGTTGACGCACGGGTGCGGCAGCAGCGTGATCGTGGACTCCCGGCCGGGTGGGAGCTCCCACGACACGACCCAGTAGCGCTCCACGAGACCCGCGAGGTCGGCGGCGGGCGGGTACCGGTCGAGCGTGAAACGACCGGCCTGCCGGTCGTCCTCGGACTCGGTGCGCACCCCGAGCACGCCGTACTCGCTGGTGGTGGCGACTGTCGGATCGGGCACGTGCCCAGCATGCACCGGCGGTCCGACGGTCAGAACCGGTGCAGGTGCATCTCCTCGAGCCGGCGGATCCGCTCCCGCAGCGGCGGGTGGGTGGAGAACAGGCGGCTGAGCTGTTCGCCCGCCCGGAACGGGCTGGCGATCATCAGGTGGGACTGCGACACGAGTTGCGGGTCGGGCGGCAGCGGGGCGAGCTGGGTGCCGCGCTCCAGCTTGCGCAACGCGGACGCCAGCGCGAGCGGGTCACCGGTGAGCGCGGCGCCGCTCGCGTCGGCCTGGAACTCCCGCGACCTGCTCACCGCCATCTGCACGACGCCGGCCGCGACCGGGCCCAGCAGCGAGATCAGCAGCAGGCTGATCGGGTTGGGCCGGTCCTCGTCGCCGCCGCCGAACAGGCCGGCGAACATCGCGATGTTGGCCAGGAAGCTCACCATCGACGCGAGCGCGCCCGCCACCGACGAGATCAGGATGTCGCGGTTGTAGACGTGGGACAGCTCGTGGCCGAGCACCGCGCGCAGCTCCCGTTCGTCGAGCAGCTGCAGCAGGCCGGTGGTGGCGCACACCGCGGCGTGGCGCGGGCTGCGTCCGGTGGCGAACGCGTTGGGGGCCGCGGTGGGGCTCACGTAGAGCCGCGGCATCGGCTGGCGCGCGGCCCGTGAGAGCTCCCGCACGATCCGGTACATGACCGGGTGCTCCGGCTCGGTGATCGGCCGGGCGTGCATGGCCCGCAGGGCGATCTTGTCGGACTTGAAGTACGCGTAGCCGTTGACCCCCAGCGCCACGAACAGGGCGATCACGAGCCCCGTCCGACCGCCGAGGAGCGAACCGACGAACAGGACGAGGGCGGAGAGCCCGCCCAGCAACACGGCTGTCTTCAGCCCGTTCATCGACTTGTGCACGTCCGGGTCCTTCCTCCCCCGAACCCTCCAACGAGCCACGACGGGGCCGTGTTCCGGCCGACGTGACCGTGAGCGATACCTCCCCGCGCCGCTGGGCCATCCGGGGCAAGATGCGGGGATGGCCACGGACGTCCACACCACGACCACCGACGGCGTCGCCGTCCTCACGCTGTCCTACCCCGAGCGCCGCAACGCCCTCAACATCGAGCTGTCCGCGAAGCTCGCCGACGCCGTCCGCGCCGCGACCACCGACGAGGGGGTCGGCGCGATCGTCGTGACCGGCGAGGACCCGGCCTTCTGCGCAGGCGGTGACCTGGCCGAGCTCGCCACGGCCGACCCCGCCACGCTGCACACCGTCTATGCGGGCTTCCTCGCCGTGGCCGAGTGCCCGTTGCCGACGATCGCGGCCGTCAACGGCGCGGCCGTCGGTGCCGGTCTGAACCTCGCGCTGGCGTGCGACCTGCGGCTGGCCGGGCCGAGGGCGCGGTTCGAGTCGCGGTTCCTGCAGCTGGGCCTGCACCCGGGCGGCGGTTACACGTGGATGGTGCAGCGTGTGCTCGGTGCACAGGCGCCGCGGCCTTGACCCTGTTCGGCGAGGTCGTCGACGCCGCGGAGGCCGCTCGGATCGGTCTCGTGCACCGGGTGGCCGACGACGTGGTCGCGGCCGCCGTCGAGCTCGCGGCCCGCGCCGCGGCCGCCCCGCGCGACCTCGTCCGCACCACGAAGTCCACGCTGCGGCTCACCTCGGGGATGAGCACCCAGGCGGAGGCCGTCGAGGTCGAGGTACGGGCGCAGGCCGAGTCGGTGCGCTCACCGGAGTTCCGCGACCGCCTCGCCGCGCTGCAGAAGACGATCAGCAGGTCGGGCCGGTAACGCGATGTTTCCACCAGGCGAACGATCGGGTGTGACGTGGACCGGGGGCCGACGACACCCTGGCGTAGTGCGAGCTAACGTGGGAATACAACACAAAGCACGCCCCGTCGACCCGAGGACCGACCTCGAATGACTTCTGACACCGCCGTCGATCATCTCTCAGCACCGTCCGGCGGCGGACGTGAGGTGGTGGAGCGCGACCGCGTCGTCATCCGCTTCGCCGGCGACTCCGGCGACGGCATGCAGCTCACCGGAGACCGCTTCACCTCCGAGACCGCGGCGTTCGGCAACGACCTCTCGACGCTCCCGAACTTCCCCGCCGAGATCCGGGCACCCGCCGGCACCCTGCCGGGCGTGTCGTCGTTCCAGCTGCACTTCGCCAACTACGACATCCTGACGCCGGGCGACCGCCCCGACGTGCTCGTCACGATGAACCCGGCCGCGCTCAAGGCCAACATCGCCGACCTGCCACCGGGCGGCATCCTCATCGTCAACACCGACGAGTTCACCAAGCGCAACCTCACGAAGGTCGGCTACGCGGCCAACCCGCTGGAGGACGGCTCCCTGGAGCAGTACGCGGTGTACCCGGTGGCGATGGCCACCCTCACCCGTGGCGCGCTGGAGGAGACCGGCCTGTCGAAGAAGGACGCGGAGCGGGCGAAGAACATGTTCGCCCTCGGCCTGCTGTCCTGGATGTACAACCGCCCGCACGAGGGCACGGAGCGGTTCCTGCGGGAGAAGTTCGCCCGCGCCCCGAGCTCGCCGAGGCCAACATCCTCGCGTTCCGGGCGGGCCACGCGTACGGCGAGACCACCGAGTCGTTCGCCGTCACCTACGAGGTGGCGCCCGCGAAGCTCGACGTCGGCACGTACCGCCAGATCACCGGCAACACGGCGCTCGCCTACGGGATCGTCACGGCGGGGCGGCTGTCCGGGCTGCCGGTGTTCCTCGGGTCGTACCCGATCACCCCGGCCTCGGACATCCTGCACGAGCTGTCGAAGCACAAGGCCTTCGGCGTCACCACGTTCCAGGCCGAGGACGAGATCGCCGGCGTCGGTGCGGCGCTGGGCGCGGCGTTCGGCGGTGCACTGGGCGTCACCACCACGTCCGGCCCGGGCATCTCGCTCAAGTCCGAGACGATCGGCCTCGCGGTGGCGCTCGAGCTGCCGCTGCTGGTCGTCGACGTGCAGCGCGGTGGCCCGTCCACCGGCCTGCCGACCAAGACCGAGCAGGCCGACCTGCTGCAGGCCCTGCACGGCCGCAACGGCGAGGCGCCGCTGCCGGTGATCGCACCGCGGTCGCCGGGCGACTGCTTCGACGCCGTCCTGGAGGCCGTGCGGCTCGCGGTCACCTACCGCACGCCGGTGATCCTGCTGTCGGACGGTTCGCTGGCCAACGGGTCGGAGCCGTGGCGGGTGCCGGACGCCGCCACGCTCCCGGCGTTCGACCCCCGGTTCGCCACCGAGCCCAACGCCACCGACGGTTCCGGCGAGTTCTGGCCGTACCTGCGCGACGACGACACGCTCGCCCGCCCGTGGGCGGTGCCCGGCACCCCCGGCTCGAGCACCGCATCGGTGGTCTGGAGAAGGCCGACGGCCGCGGCGGCATCTCCTACGACCCGGACAACCACGACCGAATGGTCCGGCTGCGCGCCGCCAAGATCGACGGCATCACCGTGCCGGACATCGAGGTGGACGACCCCGACGGCGACGCAGAGCTGCTCGTGCTGGGCTGGGGCTCCACCTACGGCCCCATCGGCGCCGGTGCCCGCCGAGTCCGCGCGCTGGGCCGCAAGGTCGCGCAGGCACACCTGCGCACCTGAACCCGCTGCCCGCCAACCTCGGCGACCTGCTCGCCCGCTACCGCACCGTGGTGGTGCCCGAGATGAACCTCGGGCAGCTCGCGATGGTGCTGCGGGCCCGCTACCTCGTCGACGTCAAGAGCTACACCAAGGTCGCCGGCCTGCCGTTCCGGGCCGAAGAGCTGCAGGATCTGTTCCTGGACTACCTCAACGGGGTGCGTGAATGACTGCCATCGACCTCGGGCTGCCTTCTCTGGGTGGACTCGACGGCGTCCCGACCACCGACGAGAAGCAGACCGCCAAGGACTTCACGTCCGACCAGGAAGTGCGCTGGTGCCCGGGCTGCGGCGACTACGCCGTGCTCGCCGCCGTGCGCCAGTTCCTGCCGACGCTGGGCATCAGGCGCGAGAACACCGTCTTCGTGTCCGGGATCGGCTGCAGCTCCCGGTTCCCGTACTACCTCAACACCTACGGGATGCACTCGATCCACGGGCGGGCGCCTGCCATCGCCACCGGCCTGGCCACGTCGCGGCCCGACCTCTCGGTCTGGGTCGTCACCGGTGACGGCGACGCCCTGTCCATCGGCGGCAACCACCTGATCCACGCCCTGCGGCGCAACGTCAACCTCAAGATCCTGCTGTTCAACAACCGGATCTACGGCCTGACGAAGGGCCAGTACTCGCCCACCAGCGAGGAGGGCAAGGTCACCAAGTCCACGCCGATGGGCTCGCTCGACCACCCGTTCAACCCGATCTCGCTCGCGATCGCGCCGAGGCCACCTTCATCGGGCGCGCCCTCGACTCCGACCGCAAGGGGCTCACCGAGGTGCTCGGCGCGGCCGCCGCCCACCGCGGCAGCGCGCTCGTCGAGATCTTCCAGGACTGCCCGATCTTCAACGACGGCAGCTTCGACGTGCTGCGCAAGGGCGAGGAGGCCGAGGAGCGGGTCATCCCGGTCCGCCACGGCGAGCCCATCCGCTTCGGCCCCGCGGCCGACGACGGGCTGGGCGCCTACGCCGTCGTGCGCGAGGGCTTCGGTCTGACGGTCGCGAAGATGAACGAGGTGGATGCCGACCAGGTCGTGGTGCACGACGCCACCGACATCAACCTGGCGTTCGCCCTGTCCCGCCTGTCGGACCAGGACCTCAACCACACGGTCACCGGCATCTTCCGCAACGCCGACCGGGTCGCCTACGACGACGCCGTCCGCGCCCAGGTGGCGGCGGCCGGGGCGAAGGGCAGCGCCGACCTGCAGGCGCTGCTCACCGGCCGCGACACCTGGACGATCGCCGGCTGAGGCGACCAGGGGCGGCCACCAGTGCGCTGATATGAACGGGCCCCGCCGGTGATCACCGGCGGGGCCCGTTCACGTGCGGGCGCTGATCAGCCGAACAGCGACTGCACCAGCGACTCGATCAGGCCGAGCGGACCCGCGGAGGGCTCCTCCGGGGCCGGGGCCGGGGTCGGCTCGGTCGTCTCGGACTCGTCGTCCGACTCCGGGTCGGTCGTGGCGTCCGAGTCCGACTCGCTGCCCGACTCGCTGTCGGTCTCGTTCTCGGTGGTGTCGTCAGAGGTGGAGTCCGACTCCGGCTCCGACGTCGTGTCCGTCTCGGGGGCCTGCGTGGACTCCTCGTCCTCGTCGGCGTCGGGCTGGGTGGTCGGCTCGGGGTCGGCGGCCGCGGCGATCGGGGGGAGCGGGAGCACCTGCGCGGCGTTCGCCTCGGCGGCCTGCGCGACACCGGCGGAGGCCAGCATCGCGAGAACGGCCGCGGCACTTGCAGTCAGAGCCTTCTGGAGCATCTTTTCCTCACCATCGCGATGCCGGTCGGCATGCGATTTCGGTCGTCACCTATTCGGGGATGGCGGGGAGCCGGGTGCGAGGCTAGAGCCATCGCGCTGATCGTGACACCTTGCTCACTCGATCGAGTGGTGATCCATATCTGGCGAGGTCGGGCGGTCGTTTACTGCACGGTCCGTGATCACGAGTCCCACGCGGTGAAGCCCGCTGCCCGGGCCTCCGCCACGGTGCGGAACCAGGCGTCTCCGCGGGTGCGCTGGTAGAACGGCGACTCCGGGGTGTGGTAGCGGCGGGCGCTCGTGGGCCTTGATCCGGTGCTCCGGGGTGGGGTTCGAGCCGTCCGCGGCCGGTAGCAGGGAACCCGGGTACGGGCCCGGCCGGGCGGTGGCGGCCGACACCGCGGCTGCGGCGGCGGTGTACGTGGCCGCCGGACCGACGGTCCCGGAGTCGAGCGCCGCGAGCGCCGAGTCCGCGGGTTCGGCCGGACGCCGTTCGGACGCGCTGCGTTCCGCGGCGGCGGCCGACGGCACCGGCAGCGGCGACTCCTCGCGCGGGGCGGGGACGGCCGGTGCGGCGCCAGGAGCCGTGGCGGGCTCTTCGCCGCCCGGCGCGGAGTCCTCGGAGCGGGCCTCGTCGTCGTCCACGAGCGCGCCACGCCTGCAGAGGACCACGGCCACCGCAACGAGGAGCGCGACGACCACGACCGCCAGTACCACCCACCACCAGCTCGGTCCCACGACCCGTCCTTCCTACGAGCAGCCGGACCGGTGGATACCACGCTCAGGGCGGCCGCACACGTCCTTCCGGGCCCGACCACCCGGCCGGGCACCGCGATCACCTGCTCTCACCGGAGGCGGGCTCGTCGACCGGGCCGCCCTGAGCCGGGATCTCGGGAGCCGGTGCGGCGTCCGGGTTCCGGCCGCCACCGGCCACCCCGAGCCGGTCCAACGCCCCCGCGGCGATCGAACCGGTGTGCCGGGACGGCGATCCGGTGCGATGGGTGTCGAGGTCGGCCAGCGCAGGCTCCGCCGGGTCCGGCGGCTGCGGCGGAGCCGCACGCTGCGGGCGGCGGGGCAGGCCCTGGGCCTGGTGGTGCACCCGCGGCGGGGTGGGGCGGAACAGGGGGTGCGTGACGTGGCGGGGCCGTCGGCGGACGAACAGCAGCCACGTCACCGCGGAACCCGCGAGGAACGCGATCACACACAAGAACCAGACTTGCCCGAACGTCTCGACCATGGCGCCTCTCCCGCGCGTTGACCTACTCGAGCGTGATCTCGACCCGCCTGCTCTCCTCCACGGTGGCGAGCGGACGGCCTGCACCCAGCCCGCGGGCGGTGATCCGCTCGGCGGGAACGCCCGCCGCCACCAAGGCCCGCGCCACGACCGCGGCCCGCTCGTCGGACAGCCGCTGGGCCTCGTCCGGGCCACCAGGGGTGTCGGCGACGTGCCCCTCGACCAGCACCCGAGCCACCGGATCGGCCGCGATCAGCTGCGCGAAGTGGCGTACGGCGTCGGCCGACGGGCCCGTGAGATCGGCCGAGTCGGCCGCGAACCGGATCGGCCGGGCGGCCGGTGCCTCGGCCGGCCGGGCCGGCACCGGCTCGGGGACGACCGCCTGCGTCGGAGTCGCCGGGACGGCGCCCGGTGGCGCGGCCGCCGTGGAAGCATCCGCACGCGCGGCGGACAGCTCTGCCGGCCCGGCCCACGACAACGCGAGCGCCGCGAGGAAGGCGGGCACGGCGAGCGCCGCCACCACCCACCACACCCGGGCTCGCGTCACGGTCCACCCCTCACGCTGCGCAGTCAGCCACATACCGTGGCACGACAGGCGGCTCGGGGCCAGTGGCTACCGGGATCGGATCAGGCGGTGCGGTCCACGACGTAGGAGGTGAGGGAGGCCAGTGCCTCGGTGGCCGGGCAGGACGGGAGCTTGCCCAGCTCGGCACGGGCCGCGGTGGCCTGGTCGGCCAGCACGTCCCGGGCGCGGGCGAGGCCACGGCCGGTGCGCAGCAGGTCCAGGGCCTCGTCCACCTCGGCGTCGTCGGTGATGGGACGCGACAGGAGCACGCCGAGGCGGTCGACCTCGGGCCCGCTGTCCTGCAGGGCGTACAGCATCGGGAGCGTGTGGATGCCCTCGCGCAGGTCGGTGCCGGGGGTCTTGCCGGAGTCGTCGGACGGCGAGGCGATGTCGATGACGTCGTCGGAGATCTGGAAGGCGGTGCCGATGGTGGCACCGAAGCGGCGCAGCGCCTCGACGTGCTCCGGCGCGCAGCCGGAGAACATGCCGCCGTACCGGCCGGACGTGGCGATCAGCGAGCCCGTCTTCTCCGCGATGACGGCGAGGTAGTGCTGCACCGGGTCCTCGCCCGCCCGCGGGCCGCGGGTCTCGCGCATCTGCCCCGTGACGAGCTCGGCGAACGTCTCGGCGATGATCCGCACGGCATCCGGGCCCAGGTCGGCCACGAGCCGCGACGCGTGGGCGAAGAGGAAGTCGCCGGTGAGGATGGCGATGCTGTTGTCCCACCGGGAGTTGGCGCTCTCCGCCCCCCTCCGCATGGTGGCCGAGTCCATGACGTCGTCGTGGTACAGGGTGGCGAGGTGGATCAGCTCGACCACGGCCGCCGCGGTGAACACGCCCTCGCCGTCGGGCCGGGGCCCGATCTGCGCCGCGAGCAGCGTGAAGAGCGGGCGGAACCGCTTGCCACCAGCGTCGATGAGATGCAACGACGTCTCGGTGACGAACTGGTAGTCGCTGTGCACCTCCCGGTGCAGCAGCTGCTCCACGCGGGCGAGGCCCTCCTCCGTGGCGGCTGCCAGCCCCGGGTCTGCGAGCTCGACGCCCGCAATCGCGTTCGCGTTCACATCCCCCAGCTTTTCACGCTCGTCAGCCGACCAGGCCGCCGCCCGCTGCCCAGTTCAGTGCCAGGGTAGGGGCGATTCCGAGCAGTAGTGTGACGATCACGCCGAGCGTGATGGCGGCCGTGGTGAACGCGCCGGGCACGGTGACGGTCGGCCCGTCCTCCGCGGGCTCGCTGAAGTACATCAGCACGATCACGCGGATGTAGAAGAACGCCGCCACGGCGCTCGCCACCAGCGCGATCACCACCAGCGGTGCCATCCCGTCGCCGAGCGCCGCGGCGAACACCGCGAACTTGGCGGTGAACCCGCTGGTGAGCGGGATCCCGGCGAGTGCGAGCAGCAGGAACGTCATCACCCCCGCCACGACCGGCGAGCGCTTCGCCAGCCCGGCCCACTGCGACAGGTGGGTGGCTTCGCCGTCGGCGTTGCGGACCAGGCTGATCACGCCGAACACCGCGATGGTGGTGAAGCCGTACGCCAGCAGGTAGAACAGCGTGCTCGACACGCCGCGTCGGTGATGGCGATGGCTCCCAGCAGCAGGAAGCCCGCGTGTGCCACCGACGAGTAGGCGATCATGCGCTTGATGTCGGTCTGGGTGAGACCGAGCACGGCACCGATGGCCATCGAGACGATGGCGATGGCCCACAGCACGCCCCGCCACTCCCAGCGGGTGTCGCCGAACGCGACGTGCAGCACGCGCACGATCCCGCCGAACGCCGCGACCTTGGTGCAGGCGGCCATGAACGCGGTGACCGGTGTGGGCGCTCCCTGGTAGACGTCGGGCGTCCAGGTGTGGAACGGGCCGACGGACCCCTTGAACATCAGGCCGACCACCAGCAGCGCGAGGCCGCCCAGCAGCAGCGCGTCGGAGTGCTGCGACCCGACGGCGGCGGTCGCGATCTCCGTGAACCGCACCGAGCCCGCGTAGCCGTAGATCAGCGCGAGGCCGTACAGGAAGAATGCGGACGCGAACGCGCCCAGCAGGAAGTACTTGACGGCCGCCTCCTGCGACAGGAGCCTGCGCCGCCGCGCGAGCCCGCACATGAGGTACAGCGGCAGCGACAGCACCTCGAGGGCGATGAACATCGTGAGCAGGTCGTTCGCCGCGACGAACGTCATCATCCCGCCGAGCGCGAACAGCGTGAACGGGAAGACCTCGGTCTGCATGGTCGGGGCGAGCCCCGGCGTGCCGTAGGAGCGGTCCTCCGGCAGTTCGGGGAGCCCGCCGCTGCCACCGCCTGCCGCCGCACGCGTGGCCGCCGACGCGAGGATGGCCCCGCCCGGCTCCACGGAGCGGTCGGCGATCAGCAGCACGCTGGCCAGCCCGAGGGCCAGCAGCGTGCCCCACAGGAACAGCGTCGGCCGGTCGACGGCGAGCGCGTCGGCGATCGTGGTGATGCCGTCCGGCCCGCCGCCCGCGTACAGGCCGAGCGCGATACCGGCCCCGCCGATGGCGACGACCGAGAGGACGACCTGTGCGGGCCAGCGCTGGTGGCGCGGCAGGAACGCCTCCACGAGCACCGCGACGCAGGCCGCGCCGAGCACGATCAGCAGCGGCGCGACCGCGGCGTAGTCGATGGGGGGCACGCTGAGCGAGCCCTGGGCGAGCGGGGTCACCGGATTCCTCCCACCGGGTCGGCGAGGCCCACCTCGTTCATGGTGGCCACCACCGACGGGTTGATGACGTCGAGCACGGGCCCGGGGAAGAATCCGAGCGCGATGATCAGCACGATCAGCGGCGTGAGCACGGCGAGCTCACGGCCGGACAGGTCCGGGAAGGCACCCTTCTTCGCGGCGGCCTCCGGAGCGATCATGGTGCCCGGCCCGCCCGCGCGCTCCAGTGCGCCGAGCACCGCGGCTCCGCGCACCGGGCCCTGCATCGTCTGCTGGTAGACCCACAACACGTACAGCGCCGCGAAGATGATCCCGACGGTGGCCAGGATCGTGTAGACCGGCTCCCGCGGGTACGAGCCGACCAGCACCAGGAACTCGCTGACGAACGAGTTGGTGCCGGGCAGCGCCAGCGAGGCGAGCCCCGCCAGCAGGAACGTGCCGGCGAGCAGTGGCGCGAGCTTGTGCACGCCGCCGTAGTCGCCGATCAGCCGGGACCCACCGCGCACGATGAGGAAGCCGATCACGATGAACAGCATCCCGGTGGTGATGCCGTGGTTGACCATGTACAGCGTGGCCCCGGCGAGCGACTGGCTGGAGAACGCGAAGATGCCCAGCGCGATGAAGCCGAAGTGGGCGATCGAGGTGTAGGACACGAACCGCTTCAGGTCGCTCTGCGCCACGGCGAGCAGCGCCGCGTACAGGATCCCGACCACCGCGAGCACGAGCACCAGCGGTGCCAGCCGCTGCGACGCGAGCGGGAACAGCGGCAGGCAGTAGCGCAGGAAGCCGAACGTGCCGACCTTGTCCAGCACGCCGACGAGCAGCACGCCCGCCCCGATCGGGGCCTCGGCACCGGCGTCGGGGAGCCAGGTGTGGAACGGCACCAGCGGCGCCTTGATCGCGAACGCGACGAAGAACCCGAGGAAGAGCCAGATCTGCGTGGACTCGGGCACCGTGGCGGCGATCGACTGGAGCTCCGTCCAGGAGAAGGTCGCCTCACCGAGCGCCGTGCCGCTCACGACGTAGAGCCCGATCACCGATGCCAGCATGATCAGCCCACCGAGCAGGGAGTACAGGAAGAACTTGACCGCCGCGTACTGCCTGCGCGGCCCGCCGAAGCGTCCGATGAGGAAGTACATCGGGATCAGCATGGCCTCGAAGAACACGTAGAACAGGAACACGTCGGTGGCGGCGAACACCCCGACGAGCAGGCCCTGGGTGGTCAGCAGCAGCGCGAAGAACCCGGACTCGGTGCGGCCCTCCGGGATCTCCTGGTTCCAGGAGAAGCCCATCACGATCGGGATGAGCACCGCGATCAGCGCGAGCATCACCAGCGCGATGCCGTCGATGCCGAGGGCGAAGCTCGTGCCGAACGCCGGGATCCACGGCACGGACAGCTCGAGCTGGAACCGCGAGCCGCTCTCGACGGCCGCGGGCGAGTACGCCAGCCATGTGATGATCGTGAGCACCAGCGAGGCCAGCGCGAAGCCCATCGCGACGAGCTTGGCGCCGCGCGGGTTGCCCGTCATCGGAGCCACGACCAGTGCGCCGATCAGCGGCAGCACCAGCAGGATCAGGAGCAACACACTTCCCCCAGTCATGCGAACCGCACCGCGAGGAGCGCCGCGACGACGAGCACCCCGCCGCCCAGCATGGACAGCGCGTAGGAGCGGACGAACCCGGTCTGCAGCCTGCGCAGCCGGCCGGAGCTGCCGCCGAGCAGTGCGGCGGTGCCGTTGACCACTCCGTCGACGCCGCGGTTGTCGAAGTAGACCAGCGCCCGCGCGAGCCAGGTGCCCGGCCGCGCGATGAGCGCCTCGTTGATCGCGTTGGCGTACAGGTCCTTGCGGGCCGCGCGCACGGGCAGCGACACCGGCTCGGGCCGCTCCACCGGGGTGGTCCTGCGCCCGACGGTGAGCCAGGCGATCAGCACCCCGAGCGCGGAGAAACCGACGACCAGGAACGGCACGTACTCGTGCGGGATGGCGCCGCCGTGCGGCTCCTCCAGCTCACCCAGCGTGGGTGCCAGCCAGTCGACGAGCAGGTGGCCGCTGGACAGCACGTAACCGGCGCCGACCGAGCCGACCGCCAGCACGATCATCGGGATCGTCATGACGGCGGGCGACTCGTGCGGGTGGTAGTCGTGGCCGTCGGCGCTCTTCAGCTTCTCCCAGCGCTTCTCGCCGAAGAACGTCATGAACATCAGCCGCGTCATGTAGAACGCGGTGAGCCCGGCCGCGAGCGTGGCGGCGCCGCCGAACACCCAGCCCTGCCACCCGGGCTGGCCGAAGGACGCGGCGATGATCTCGTCCTTGGAGAAGTACCCGGACAGGAACGGGAACCCGATCAGCGCGAGGTAGCCCAGCCCGAACGTCACGAACGTGATCGGCATGTAGCGGTAGAGCCCGCCGAAGCGGCGCATGTCGACGTCGTCGTTCATCGCGTGCATGACCGACCCGGCCCCGAGGAAGAGGCCCGCCTTGAAGAAGCCGTGGGTGAGCAGGTGGAAGATGCCCAGCGCGTACCCGGCCGGGCCGAGCCCGACGGCGAGGATCATGTAGCCGATCTGGCTCACCGTGGAATAGGCGAGCACCTTCTTGATGTCGTCGTAGGCGCAGCCGATGATCGCCCCGATCAGCAGGGTGATCACGCCGATCAGCGCGACGACCAGCCGCCCGGTCTCGGTGAGGTCGTAGATCGGGTGCGTCCTCGCGATGAGGTAGACGCCCGCGGTGACCATCGTCGCGGCGTGGATCAGCGCGGAGACGGGCGTTGGGCCCTCCATCGCGTCCGGGAGCCACGCCTGCAGCGGGAACTGGCCGGACTTGCCGCACGCGCCGAGCAGCAGCAGCACCGTGATCGCGAGGATCGTGCCACCGGACATCTCGCCCACCCGCGCGAAGACCTCGGTGTACTGGAGCGTGCCGAGGTTCGTCCACAGCAGGAAGATCGCGATCGCGAGGCCGACGTCACCGACGCGGTTCATCAGGAACGCCTTCTTCGCGGCCGTGGCGGCCGACGGGCGGTCCTGGTAGAAGCCGATCAGCAGGTAGGACGCCAGGCCGACGCCCTCCCAGCCGAGGTAGAGCATCACGAAGTTGTTGCCGAGGACCAGCAGCAGCATCGCCGCGACGAACAGGTTCAGCTGCGCGAAGAACCGCCGACGGCCGGGGTCGTGGCTCATGTAACCCACCGAGTAGAGGTGGATCAGGCCACCGACACCGGTGATGAGCAGCACGAACGTGAGCGACAGCGGGTCGAGCCGCAGCCCGAAGTCGACCGAGAGGTCACCGACCGCGATCCACTCGAACAGCGACAGCTCCCGGGTGCGCTCCTCGGGGGCGAGCCCCGTGGTCTCCAGGAAGATCAGCAGTCCGACGACGAACGACGCGACCACCGTGAGCAGACCCAGCCAGTGGCCCCACGCGTCCGCGCGCCGCCCGGCGACGAAGAGGACGAGCGCCCCCGCGGCGGGGAGCACGAACAGCAACCAGGCCAGCGATGCGGTGCCGGTGGCCGCCGCGACGTGCGGCAGCTCTGCGGCGAGCAGGCCGGCGACCGATGTCGGGGTCACCAGGTCACCTCGAACCGCCGGCAATGGCGTTGGCTGAACACGGGGAGCACTCCTTGGTTCTGCACTTCGGGGCCTAGTACTTCAGCAGGTTCGCGTCGTCGACCGACGCGGTCCGGCGGGTACGGAAGATCGACATGATGATCGCGAGGCCGACGACGACCTCGGCCGCGGCCACGACCATCACGAAGAACGCCATGACCTGGCCGTCGAGCTCGCCATTGATGCGGGCGAACGTGACGAGCGAGAGGTTGACGGCGTTCAGCATCAGCTCGATGCACATGAACACGACGATCGCGTTGCGTCGCACCAGCACGCCGACCGCGCCGATCGAGAACAGCAGCGCGGAGAGCAGCAGGTAGTAGGTGGGGGTCACTTGGACTCCTCGGCGTTCTCGTCGCGTCCGCCGGTGAGGGCGTGGGCGTCGGTCCCGGCCTCGTCATCGATGCCACGGATCGGGGTGGCGTCGATGACCGCGGAGATCGACTCCGGCGCGATCGAACCGTCGGGCAGCACAGCCGGGACGGCCACCGAGTTGCCGGTGGCGTAGACGCCGGGACCGGGCAGCGGGGAGATCCGGTCGTGCTCGCCGCGCAGCCGCGCCTCGACGGTGGCCCGCTGGCCGCGCTTCGTGTGGCTCTTGCCCTGCGCGAACGCGAGCACCATCGCCCCGAGCGCCGCGGTGATGAGCAGCGCGGAGGTGAGCTCGAAGGCGAACAGGTAGTCGGTGAAGATCAGGCCACCGAGGCCGGTGACGTTGCCGGAGTAGCCCGGCCCGTCGGGGGCGAGGCCCACCGCGGTGACGGTCGTGAGCGCCCGCCCGACCGTGGCCACCAGCAGCACCGCGAGGCCGAGGCCGAGCAGCAGCGCGGTGAGGCGCTGCCCGCGCAGCACCTCCACGACGGAGTCGGAGCTGTCCCGGCCCACCAGCATGAGCACGAACAGGAACAGCATCATGATCGCGCCGGTGTAGACGATGATCTGCACGAAGCCGAGGAACGGCGCCTGCTGCACGATGTAGAAGACCGCGAGGCTGAGCATCGTGCCGGCCAGCGCGAGCGCCGAGTGCACCGCGTTGCGGGCGAGCACCATGCCGAGCGCGCCGAGCAGCGCGATCGGGCCGAGGATCCAGAAGACGATGGCCTCGCCCGTGCTGACCACCCCCGGGTCCGGCGGCGCGGCCTGCGCGAGGAGATCGAGAGTCACTTGACCTGCTCCCCCACCGGGTCGTTCTCGGCTCCCTTACGCGCCAGAACGGGACCCTGCACGTAGTAGTCCTGCTCGTTGTCGCCGAGCCGCATGGGGTGCGGCGGCTGTTCCATCCCGGGCAGCAACGGCGCCATCAGCTGCTCCTTGGTGTAGATCAGGTCCTGCCGGTTGTCGTCGGCCAGCTCGTAGAAGTTGGTCATCGTGAGCGACCGGGTGGGGCAGGCCTCGATGCACAGGCCGCAGCCGATGCAGCGCAGGTAGTTGATCTGGTAGATCGCGCCGTAGCGCTCACCGGGCGAGTAGCGCTCCTCCTCGGTGTTGTCGCCACCCTCCACGTAGATCGCGTCGGCGGGACACGCCCATGCGCACAGCTCGCAGCCCACGCACTTCTCCAGCCCGTCCGGGTGCCGGTTGAGCTGGTGCCTGCCGTGGTAGCGCGGCGCGGCGGGCGGGAAGTCCTCCGGGTACTCCTCGGTGACGACCTTCTTGAACATCGTCCCGAAGGTGACGCCGAAGCCCTTGAAGAAGTCGAACATCTACTCGGTCTCCTTCCCGCTGAGAGCGGGCGTGCGCTCGGCCGAGGGGGTCTCCACCCGGCGGGGGCGCAGCTTGTGCCGCGGTGGTTTGGGCACCACCAGGTCCAGCGGGGGCACCGGGTAGTCCGAGGCGGGCTCGATCTCCGCCGGGCCCTCCACCTTGCGGTCGGGCACCAGGAACGCCACCAGCAGCACCACCGCCAGCGCGATCCCCAACCCGATCAGCAACGCCGACACCTGGCCACCGCTGGTCCGCCAGGTGCGGATCGCGAAGATCGCCAGGATCCACAGCAGGCTGCCGGGGACCAGCACCTTCCAGCCCAGCCGCATGAACTGGTCGTAGCGCATCCGCGGCAGCGTGCCCCGCAACCAGATGAAGATGAACAGGAAGATGAACGTCTTGATCAGGAACGCCAGCATCTGCAGCCAGCCGTTGGCGTTGAGGAACGACAGCGGCCACGGCCACATCCCGCCACCCAGGAACAGGGTGGTGGCCATCGCCGACACCGTCACCATGTTCACGTACTCGGCCAGGAAGAACAGCGCGAACTTCAGCGACGAGTACTCGGTGTGGAACCCGCCCACCAGCTCCGACTCCGCCTCCGGCAGGTCGAACGGGGCCCGGTTGGTCTCCCCGGTCATCGCGATCACGAACACCACGAAGCTGGGCGCCAGCAGCAGCAGGTACCAGCCGCTGGCCTGGGAGGCCACGATGTCCGCGGTGGACAGCGACCCGGCGTAGAGGATCACGCCCACGATCGAGAGCCCCAGCGCGATCTCGTACGAGATCACCTGCGCGGCGCTGCGCAGCGCCGCCAGCAGCGGGTACGGCGAACCCGACGCCCAGCCGCCCAGCACGATCCCGTAGACACCGATCGAGGAGCAGGCGAGCACCACCAGCACGCCGACCGGCAGGTCGACCAGCTGCAGCACCGTCGGCTCGCCGAAGATCGACACCTCGCCGCCGAACGGGATCACCGAGAACGCCACGAAGGCCGGGATCGTCGAGATGACCGGGGCGATGAAGTACACCCGCTTGTCGGCCATCACCGGCATGATGTCTTCCTTGAAGGCGAGCTTGAGCCCGTCTGCCAAGGACTGCAGCCAGCCACCGGGCCCGGTGCGGTTCGGGCCGGGACGCTGCTGCATCCGGCCCACCACCTTGCGCTCCCAGTTGATCATGAAGAGCGTCAGCACCACGCCGATCGCGAACAGCGCCACGACCTTCAGCAGCACCAGCCACAGCGGGTCGTCCGCCAGCAGCTCCTGCGTGCGTGTCATGCCCTGGGCCAGTACGTCGGCGTTCACGCCGTCACCCCCACCAGGTCGCCGTGCCCCACACCGAGGAGGGTGCGGACGCGGGAGTCACCGGAGTTGCCCGGCAGCCACACGACGCCGTCGGGCAGGTCGGCCAGCGCCACCGGGAGCGTGATCTCGCCCCGCTCGGTGCGCACGGTGGCGGGAGCACCCTCCGCGAGGCCGAGCACCTCCGCCGTGGCGGCGTTGACCCGCACGTAGGCCGGACGCGCCGTGCCTGCCAGGGCGGGTTCGTCGATCGTGAGCGTGGAACCGTCGAGCAGCTGCCGCCAGCTGGAGAGCACGGCCTGCCCGTACCCGGGCCGCAGCGGCGCGCCGGGCGACACCGCGGGCACGGCCGGTGCCGCCCCCGCCCAGCCGCCGAGCCGGGCGATCTCGCCCGCGGCGGCCGCCGGGGTCTGGGTGAACAGGTCGACGTCCATCTCGACGGCGAGGGTGTCGAGCACCCGGCAGTCCGGGAGCACGCCGCTCGCGTCGAGGGCCGGGCCGAACTCGCGGCGCCGCCCCTCCCAGTTGAGGTAGCTGCCCGCGCGCTGCGCGTCCGGGGCCACCGGCAGCACCACGTCGGCCAGCTCGGTGACGGCCGACGTGTGCAGCTCCAGGCTCACGAGGAACCCGACGTCGCGCAGAGCGGCCAGCGCCGCCTCCGGGTCGGCCAGGTCGTACGGGTCGACGCCACCGACGACCAGCGCCGCCAGCTCGCCGGACGCGGCGGCGGCGAGGATCTCGTCGGTGTCGCGGCCCGGAGTGGCCGGCAGCGCGCCGGACGCCAGACCCCAGGCCTGCTCGACCTCGGCCCGCGCGGCGGCGTCGGCCACCGGGCGACCGCCGGGCAGCAGCGTGGGCACCGCGCCCGCGTCGAGCGCGCCGCGGTCGCCCGCGCGCCGCGGCACCCAGCCGATCGCCGCACCGGTGCGCTCACCGAGCGCGGCCACTGCGGAGTACAGCCCGGGCACCTCGGCGGCGCGCTCGCCGACGAGCAGCACGCCCCCGTTCGAGAGCGCCTCCACGACGTGCGCGGGCAGGTCCGCCAGCACCGCGGCCTCGGCACCCGGCACCGCGGGGATCAGGTTGTCCTTGGCGGCAGGCGCGGCGGCCCCCGTCTCGAGCGACGTGCGCTCGACGGCGGGTGTGGTCCACTGCCCGAGGTGGAACACCTGCTGCCCGTGCTTGCGAGCGGCCTTGCGCAGCCGCAGGTAGACCTGCGGCGCCTCCTCCTCGGGCTCGAGGGCGACGCAGAGCACCGCGGGCGCGGCCTCGAGGCTCGTGTAGCTGATGGTCTCGGGGCCGGTGCCCACCACGTGCGACGCGAGGAACTCCAGCTCCTCGGCGGAGTTGGCCCTGGCCCGGAAGTCGACGTCGTTGGTGCCGGCGGCGACGCGCGCGAACTTGGCGTACGCGTAGGCGTCCTCGACGGTGAGCCGGCCACCGGCCAGCACACCGATCCCGCCGTCGCGGGCGGCGAGCAGGCCGTCGGCCGCCACGCGCAGCGCCTCGGTCCACGACGTCTCGGCGAGCTGACCGTCGGCGCCGCGGACGAGCGGGCGGGTGATGCGCCCCTTCGACTTCAGGTACCGGAACCCGAACCGGGTCCGGTCGTCGATCCACTCCTCGTTGACCTCCGGGTCGTTGCCCGAGAGGCGGCGCATCACGGTGCCGCGGCGGGTGTCGATCCGGATCGCGGCGCCGCTCGCGGTGTGCTCGTCGACACCGGGCGTGGAGACCAGGTCGAACGGGCGGGAGCGGAACCGGTAGGCGGCGCTGGTCAGCGCACCGACCGGGCAGATCTGAATGGTGTTGCCCGAGAAGTAGCTCTGGAACGGCTTGTCCTGCGCCACGCCGATCTGCTGGTTGGCTCCGCGCTCCAGCAGTTCGATGAACGGGTCGCCCGCGATCTCCTCGGAGAACCGGGTGCAGCGCTGGCACAGCACGCAGCGCTCGCGGTCCAGCAGCACCTGCGTGGAGATCGGGAGCGGCTTCGGGAACGTGCGCTTCTCGTCGACGAACCGGGAGTCGGTGCGGCCCGTGCTCATCGCCTGGTTCTGCAGGGGGCACTCGCCGCCCTTGTCGCAGATCGGGCAGTCGAGCGGGTGGTTGATGAGCAGCAGCTCCATCACCCCCTCCTGCGCCTTCTTGGCGACCGGAGAGGAGTGCTGGGTCTTGACGACCATGCCGTCGGCCACCGTCATGGTGCAGCTGGCCTGCGGCTTCGGCATCGGCCGGCCGCCCATCTCCACCTCGACGAGGCACTGCCGGCAGGCACCCGCCGGGTCGAGCAGCGGGTGGTCGCAGAAGCGCGGAACGATGATCCCGAGCCGCTCGCAGGTGCGGATCAGGATCTCGCCCTTGGGGGCGTCGACCTCGATCCGTCGATCGTGAGGCGGACGTGGCCCTCGGGGACGGGCCGCGCCTCCTTCTTCTCCTCGGGGGCGATCGTCATGCCTGGGCTCCAACCAGATCGTCCAGCTGTTCCGGACGCTTCACCCCGGGCTGCTCCGCGATGAGGTCCAGGAACTCCTGGCGGAAGTACTTGATGGCGCTCGTGATCGGGCTCGTCGCGCCGTCGCCGAGGGCGCAGAACGAGCGGCCGAGGATGTTGTCGCAGATGTCGAGCATCGTCTCGACGTCGGCCTCGGTGCCCTCGCCGTGCACCATCCGCTCCAGGATCTGCACCAGCCAGAACGTGCCCTCACGACACGGCGTGCACTTGCCGCACGACTCGTGCTTGTAGAACTCGGTCCACTTCATCACGCCCACGGCACCGAGACGGTCTCGTTGAAGACCTGCACGGCCGTGGTGCCCAGCATCGAACCGGCCGCCGCCGCCCCCTCGAAGTCGAGCGGGACGTCCAGGTGCTCGGCCGTGAAGATCGGGGTGGACGAGCCGCCCGGCGCCAGAACTTGAGCGGGATGCCGTCCTTCATGCCGCCCGCCAGCTCCAGCAGCTGCCGCAGCGTGATGCCGAGCGGTGCCTCGTACTGGCCGGGCCGCTCGACGTGCCCGGACACCGAGTAGATCTTCGGGCCGGGGCTCTTCTCCGAGCCCATCGACCGGAACCAGTCGCTGCCGCCCATCACGATGGCGGGAACCGAGGCGATGGTCTCGACGTTGTTCACCACTGTCGGGGAGGCGTAGAGCCCCGACGTGGCCGGGAAGGGAGGCTTGAGGCGAGGTTGGCCCCGACGTCCCTCCAGCGAGTCCAGCAGCGCCGTCTCCTCGCCGCAGATGTAGGCGCCCGCGCCGGCGTGGACCACGATCTCCAGGTCGAAGCCCGAACCAGGATGTCCTTGCCGAGGTAGCCCTTGGCCCGGGCCTCGTCGACGGCGCGCCGCAGGCGGCGGATGCAGTGCAGCGCCTCGCCGCGCACGTAGATCGCGCAGAAGTTCGAGCGGATCGCGAGGCAGGTGATGATGCAGCCCTCGATGAGCGAGTGCGGGTCGGCCATCATCGTCGGGATGTCCTTGCAGGTGCCCGGCTCACCCTCGTCGGCGTTCACCACGAGGTACTTGGGCTTGGCGCCCGGGCCGGTGGCTCCCTGCGGGATGAAGCTCCACTTCAGCCCGGTGGGAAAACCCGCCCCGCCGCGGCCGCGCAGCCCGGAGTCCTTCACCAGCTGGATGAGCTGGTCGGGCTGGGCCGTGAGCGCGTGCCGCAGGGCCTGGTAGCCCTCGAGCTGCTCGTAGGTGTCGATCGACCACGAGCGCGGCGACTGCCAGCGCCTGGTGAGCACCGGCGTGAGTTGGTCCGGCATCAGTTCTTCTCCGGCAGGGCAGGGAACGCGGGCGGGGAGTCGGGCATCGAGGGAGCCGTCCAGCCGCGCTCGGTGGCGAGCCGGGCGCGCGCACCGACTCCGGCGCCACCGACGGCCCCTCCACGCTGGCGGGCAGATCGGGGAAGATCCCGGACAGCTCCAGCTCCACCGTGCGGAAGTCGGTGAGCGGGGCACCCCGCGTGGGGTGGGGCTTCTCGCCGCGCTGCAGCGCGGCCACGAGCTCCTCGGCCGACTCGGGCGTCTGGTTGTCGAAGTACTCGTAGTTGACCTGCAGCACGGGCGCGAGGTCGCAGGCGGCGAGGCACTCGGCGTGCTCGAGGGTGATCGAGCCGGTGGTGCCCGGCTCACCCGCGGTCTCCTCGTGGCCGACCCCGAGCTTCTCCTTCAGCCGCCCGTAGATGTCGTCACCACCCAGCGCCGCGCACAGCGTGTTGGTGCAGACGCTCACGAGGTGCTCGCCGCACGGGGTGCGCTTGTACATCGTGTAGAAGGTGGCGACCGCCGAGACCTCGGCCGTGGTCAGCTCGAGGGCATCGGCGCAGTACCGGATGCCGTCCTGGCTGACGTGCCCCTCCACGGACTGCACCAGGTGCAGCAGCGGGAGCAGCGCCGACCGGGACTGCGGGTACTGGGCGATGATCTCCTTCGTGCGCTGGCGCGTGAGCTCGTCGAACTTCTCGACGACGGGCCCCGCGTCCTCGACGACGGGCTCGAACACCACTTCCTCCGGCCCGGTGATCGGGCCGTAGGACTCCGGTGTGCCTTCAGGCAGGGTCACCGGTCCACACCTCCCATGACGGGGTCGATCGAGGCCACGGCCGCGATGACGTCGGCGACCATGCCGCCCTCGCTCATCGCCGGCATCGTCTGCAGGTTCACGAAGCTGGGGTCCCGCACGTGGACGCGCACCGGGCGGGTGCCGCCGTCGGAGACCAGGTGGTAGCCCAGCTCGCCGCGGGGCGACTCGATCGCCGTGTACGCCTGGCCCGCGGGCACCGAGAAGCCCTCGGTGACCAGCTTGAAGTGGTGGATCAGCGACTCCATCGACTGACCCATGATCTTGCGGACGTGCTCGAGGCTGTTGCCCATGCCGTCGGAGGCCACGGACAGCTGCGCCGGCCAGGCGACCTTGCGGTCCTCGACCATCACCGGGCCCGGCTCCATCTTCGCCACGGCCTGCTCGATGATCCGCAGCGACTGGCGGATCTCCTCGACCCGCAGCCGGTAGCGCGCGTAGCAGTCGGCCTCGGTGGCCACCGGGACCTCGAAGTCGTACTCCTCGTAGCCGCAGTACGGCTCGACCTTGCGCAGGTCCCATGGCAGCCCGGCCGCGCGCAGGATCGGACCGGTGGCACCGAGCGCGAGGCACCCGTCCACCGGCAGGTAGCCGACGTTCTCCAGGCGCTGGCGCCAGATCGGCTGGCCGGTGAGCAGGTTGTCGTAGTCGGGCAGCCGCTTGCGCATGATCTCGACGAACTCGGTGACCCGCTCCTCCCAGCCGTCGGGGAGGTCCTGGGCGAGCCGCCGGGACGGACGAACGCGTGGTTCATGCGCAGGCCGGTGAGGAACTCCAGGAGGTGCAGCACCTCCTCGCGCTCACGGAACCCGGCCGTCATGCCGGTGAGCGCCCCGAGCTCCATACCGCCGGTGGCGAGGCACACCAGGTGCGAACCGATGCGGTTGATCTCCATCAACAGCACCCGGGCCACCTGGGCCCGCCGCGGCGCCTCCACCCCGAGCAGCTTCTCGACGGCGAGGCAGTAGCCGACCTCGTTGAAGATCGGCGCCAGGTAGTCCATGCGCGTCACGAACGTGACGCCCTGGGTCCAGGTGCGGTACTCGCAGTTCTTCTCGATGCCGGTGTGCAGGTAGCCGATCACCGAACGGGCCTGCTGCACCGTCTCGCCCTCCAGCTCCAGCACCAGTCGCAGCACGCCGTGCGTCGACGGGTGCTGCGGCCCCATGTTGATGACGATGCGGTCGTCGTGCTCCTCGTCGAGGATCGTGTCCCAGTCACCGCCGGTGACGGTGTAGACGGTGCCCTCGGTGGTCTCCCGCTCCGGGGCGTAGGCGTCGTCGCGGATCTCAGTCATGTGTAGGACCGCCTCTGATCCGGGGGCGGGATCTCCGCGCCCTTGTACTCCACCGGGATCCCGCCGAGCGGGTAGTCCTTGCGCTGCGGGTGGCCGTCCCAGTCGTCCGGCATCAGGATCCGGGTCAGGGCCGGGTGGCCGTCGAAGACGATGCCGAACATGTCCCAGGCCTCGCGCTCGTGCCAGTCGGCCGTGGGGTAGACCTCGACGACGCTCGGCACGTGTGCGTCGTCGACGTCGACCGACACCTCCAGCCGGATGCGGCGGCGGTAGGTCATCGACGTCAGGTGGTACACCACGTGGAGGCGCTGCGGCACGTCCTCCCCGTAGTCGACCGCCGACACCGATGAGCACAGCTCGAAGCGCAGGCCGTCCTCGTCGCGCAGGGTGCTGCAGATGTCCAGGATCGCCTCGCGCCGCACGTAGAAGGTGATCTCACCGCGGTCGATCGTGATCTGCTGCACGGAGCTGCGCGGGATGCCGCGCTCGTCCAGCGCCTCGCCGAACTCGTCGGCGAAGTCGTCGAACCAGCCACCGAAGGGGCGCTCGGCCGGGGCCGGCACGTGCGCCGGGAGGCGGAGGCCACCGAAGCCGGAGGTGTCGCCGGAGCCGGAGACGCCGAACATGCCCTGCCGCTCACGGGTGGGCCCGATGCGGGTGCCGCCCTCCGGGGTGGCCTGCTCGGAGTCGACGGCCGTCGGGGCGTCGGACGGGGCGGAGGTCTGCTCGGGCTCGCCACCCTTCGCGTCCTGTGCCCCGCCGGCCCGCAGCTCGGCCTCGTCGGCGCCTTGCGCTCCGCCGAGGAGCCGGGGGTGCCGGTGTCGTTCTCGTCAGCCATGATCCGTCACTTCTTCGCGAACTTGATCGAGGACGGCACCAGCTCGGTCTTGTGGCCGCTCGCGGCCAGCTCCGCGGCCCGCCGGTGGCCGAGCGGCTCGTCCATGATCTTGGCGTGGATCTTGAGGATCGCGTCCATCAGCATCTCCGGCCGGGGTGGGCAGCCGGGCAGGTACATGTCGACCGGCACCACGTGGTCGACGCCCTGGACGATCGCGTAGTTGTTGAACATCCCGCCCGACGAGGCGCAGACACCCATCGCGAGCACCCAACGGGGCTCGGGCATCTGGTCGTAGATCTGGCGCAGGACGGGCGCCATCTTGTTGCTCACCCGGCCGGCGACGATCATCAGGTCGGCCTGGCGCGGGGAAGCCCTGAAGACCTCCATGCCGAAGCGGGCGAGGTCGTAGCGGGGCGCGCCGGTGGTCATCATCTCGATGGCGCAACAGGCGAGCCCGAACGTCGCGGGCCACAGCGACGACTTGCGCGTCCAGTTGACCAGCTTCTCGACGTTGGTCAGCAGTACGCCGCTGGGCAGGTGCTCTTCGAGACCCATCTCAGTTCCAATCCAGCCCGCCACGCCGCCACACGTAGACGTAGGCGAAGCCGACCGTGACGATGAATAGCACGATCTCCACCAGCCCGAACACGCCGAGCGCGTCGGCGCTCACCGCGAACGGGTAGAGGAAGACCATCTCGATGTCGAACAGGATGAACAGCATCGCCGTGAGGTAGTAGGCGACCGGCATCCGGCCACCGCCCACCACGGGCTCCGGCGACGGCTCGATGCCGCACTCGTAGGCGTCGAGCTTGGCGCGGTTGTAGCGGCGGGGGCCGACGTACGGCGCCGCCGTCACCGAGAACAGGGCGAACGCACCTGCCAGGGCGAACAACAGCACCAGCGGGAGGTAGGGATCGAGCATCCGTTCACCCTCGTCGTCTCGTCTTCGTCTTCTTCGAATCGCTTTATTGATTCCGCCGGGGACACTAGGTCGGGCGTGGCGCCCGACCGGACCCAGGCAAGCCTTACTACAAGCTCGGTGTGAGCCTGGTCATCGCGGTGATCACGCGGTCGCTGACCGCGCCGTCCTTCGGGTCGTACAGGTTGGCGAGCAGCTTCAGGATGAAGCGCATGAGCGTGGTGCGCGGAAGGCCGTACTTCGTGGCCATTCCCATGATCGTCGGATTGCCGATGAGCTTCGAGAACAGATTGCCGATCCGGTAGTAGCTGCCCAGCGCCTCGCTCATCGCCACCGGGTACCCGGCGAGCGCCGCCTCCGCGGACGCACCGGAGCGCGCGTGTGCCTGCACGGCGCAGTGCGCCGCGATCGCCGCAGACTCCATCGCGTAGGCGATGCCCTCCCCGTTGAACGGGTTGACCGTGCCGCCGGCATCGCCCACGAGCAGCAGCCCGGGGCGGTAGTGCGGGGTGCGGTTGAAACCCATCGGCAGGGCGGCGCCGCCGACGGTGCCGACCGCGTTCTCGTCGCGGTAGCCCCACTCCGCGGGCGTGCCGTCCAGCCACGACTTGAGCAGCGCGCGGTAGTCGGTGTTGCCGTAGGCCTTGGACGTGGACAGGATCCCGAGCCCCACGTTCGACGTGCCGTCACCCATCCCGAAGATCCAGCCGTAGCCGGGGAGCAGCTTCGGGTCGGCCGGGTCGGAGCGTCCCACAGTTCGAGGTGGCTCTCGAGGAAGTCGTCGTGGGTGCGCGGCGAGTTGTAGTAGCGGCGCACGGCCACACCCATCGGCCGGTCCTCGCGCTTGGCCATGCCGAGCGACAGCGCGAGCCGCGCGCTCACGCCGTCGCAGGCCATCGTGAGCGGCGCGCGGTAGGAGACGGGCTTCTTGTCCTTGCCCTTCCCGACCGTGCCGCTGACGCCGACGACCCGCCCCGTGCGCTCGTCGGTGACCGCCTCGGTGACGGTGGTGTCCTCCTGCAGCCGGGCGCCCAGCTTCTCGGCGTGCCGCACGAGCAGCTCGTCGAAGTCCTGGCGGGGACGCACGCGCCGAAGTCGGGGAAGTTCGCGAGCGTCGGCCAGGCCAGCTCCAGCGTGACCCCACCCCCCACCACGCGCAGGCCCTTGTTGTGCAGCCAGCCGTTCTCCTCGGAGCAGTCGATCCCGAGGTCGATGAGCTGCTTCATCCCGCGCGGCGTGAAGCCGTCGCCGCAGACCTTGGGCCGCGGGAACGTCGACTTCTCGAGCAGCAGGACGTCCAGACCCGCCCTCGCGAGATACGCGGCGGCAGTGGATCCGGCAGGACCCGCGCCGACGACGATGACGTCGGCGTCCGATGTGGTGGGTTCGGGCGCGACCAATGCGGCTCCTTGTGAACGGATTCACGAAGTCGTCCCTGAGTCTAAGCACCCAGGTCCAGGGGCGCCCGCGCAGGTCCGTCGGGAATGTGGGGTCAGCTACGGGTGGCGCGGTGGAGGGCCACCGCGCCGAGCGCGAGATTGCGCCACCCGACCTCGGTCCAGCCCGCCTCGCCGATGCGCCGGGCGAGCTCCGGCTGGGCCGGCCAATCCCGGATCGACTCGCCGAGGTACACGTACGCCTCCGGGTTGCTCGACACCCGCCGGGCGATCGCGGGCAGCACGTGCTCCAGCCCCGCGTAGTAAGCCACCCGGAACGGCGCGACCGTCGGCCGGCCGAACTCGCACACCACCAGCCGCCCACCCGGCCGCGTCACGCGCGCCAGCTCGGCGAGCGCCGCGTCGGTGTCGGCGATGTTGCGCAGCCCGAACGAGATCGTCACCGCGTCGAAGGCGCCGTCGCGGAACGGCAGGTGCAGCGCGTCGGCCGCCACCTTCGGCACGGGGCGGTGGGCCCCGGCCCGCAGCATGCCGAGCGAGAAATCGGCCGCGACGCACCACGCCCCCGAGCGGCGCAGCTCCACCGTGGAGACGGCGGTGCCCGCGGCGAGGTCGAGCAGCCGCTCCCCCGGCTGCAGCCCGAGCGCCTCCCGCGCGACACGCCGCCACCGCCGGTCCTGACCGGCCGTCAGGACGGTGTTGGTCAGGTCGTAGCGACGCGCGACACCGTCGAACATCGCGGCGACGTCGTGCGGGTCCTTGTCCAGGTCGGCCCTGCTCACGAAAGCGAACGCTACGCGAACGCCCGCGTCCGGCGATGCCGGGCGCGGGCGGGAGGCGGGCGAGCTCAGGCGGGGCGCAGCAGGTCCTCCAGCCCGATCCGCCGGTAGAAGTCGGCGCGAATGCGGTCCCCGTGGTCGAAGACCTCCTCGGCTCCGTCGTGCGCGGGGTCGATGTGCACGCGGAACGGCCGCTCTCCCTTGGGAAGGCCCACCACACGCGCGATCTCGCGGGCCACCTCGGCCGGGTCGGCGTCAGCGGGGGCGAGCCGGGCGAGCCGCTCCCCCACCTGATCGAGCAGGCCTGCGTAGCGCTCCTCGTAGGCGGCCACGACATCCGAGCTCTGCGGCCGGCCGGCGTTGGCGAAGTGGTTCGTGCCGGACGTGAAGGCACCCGGCACCACGATCGTCGTATCGATGCCGAACCGGGCGAGCTCGGCGGCGTAGCTCACCGCCAGCGCGTCCCCGGCGGCCTTCGCCGCGAAGTACGGCGCCAGGTAGGGCGGCGTGCCGCCGCGGCTGCTGCTGGAGCCGACCCAGACGACGAGCCCGTCGCCCCGGGCCCGCAGGTGCGGCAGCGCCGCGCGGTTGACGCGCTGGGTGGACAGCACGTTGGTGTCGTAGACGGCCGCGAGCTGCTCGGGCGTGAACGCCTCGGCCGGGCCCAGCACCATGTGCCCCGCGTTGTGGACGACCACGTCGAGCCTGCCGGACCCGGCGACCACGCGCTCGACGGCCGCGTCGACCGAGGCCTGGTCGGAGACGTCCATCTCGACGGCGTGCAGGTCGACCCCGTGCTCCTGCGCGTACTGCGCGAGCGCGGCGACGGCGGGGGCGTTGCGGCCCGTGGTCTCGCGCATGCCGGCGTGGACGGTGTGCCCCGCGTCGGCGAGCGCCCGCACGGTGAGCGCCCCGAACCCGCTGGACGCCCCCGTGACGACGACGTTCTTGGCGATGTTCTCGGTCATGATCGAACTCCTTCTCAGATGATGGCGCCGTTGGCGTAGAGGACCTGCCCGTTGACCCAGCGCGCCGGGCCGGCGAGGAACGCGACCGCCTCGGCGATGTCGGCGGGGGTGCCCAGGCGCTCCAGCGGGGTCATCGACGCCATGTGGTCGATCACCGACTGCTCCTTGCCCTCCAGGAACAGCGGGGTGGCGGTGGGCCCGGGAGCCACGGCGTTGACGGTGACGTCGCGACCGCGCAGCTCCCTTGCCAGGATCAGGGTCATCGCGTCCACCGCGCCCTTGCTGGCGGCGTAGGCGGTGTAGGCCGGGAGCGCGATCTTCGTGACCGACGTGGAGAAGTTGATGATGGCGCCGCCACGCCGCACGCGCCGGGCCGCCTCCCGGTCCACCACGAAGGTGCCGCGGATGTTCGTGCGGTGCATCCGGTCGAGGTCGTCGAGGTCGAGCTCGGTGAGCGGCGAGAGCAACATGATCCCCGCCGTGTGCACGACGACGTCGACGCCGCCGTAGCGGCGTTCCGCCTCGTCGAAGAGGGCGGCCACCTCGTTCTCGTCCGCGACGTCGGCCCGGACGGCGGATGCCGTTCCACCCGCGGCCACGATCGCGTCGACGGCCTCATCGGCCCGTCCGGGGCTGCCCGCGTAGTGCACCAGCACGGTCGTCCCGTCGGCGGCGAGGCGCTCGGCGACGGCCCGCCCGATGCCTCCGGAGCCGCCGGTCACGATCGCGACGCGGGGGGTGCTCTCGGTCATGGTACCGCTCCTTCGTAGCGCTGTTTCGGTTCGATGAGAGCGACGCTAACACCGCCCTTCGTAACGGCGCTACTGATTCGACCGATCGATGCTATGACCTCGGTAACACCGCTACATCTACCTGTTACTCACGCTACGATGGCGCCGTGGACATGCGCACGCGGATGCTCGACGCCGCCGAGGAGCTCCTGGACGCCTCACCGGACCGCGATATCGCCACCCGCGCGGTGTGCGATGCGGTGGGCGTCGGGGCCCCCGTGCTGTACCGCCTGTTCGGGGACAAGAACGGCCTGCTCAGTGCGCTGGTGGACTACGGGTTCGACCGGTACCTGGCCACGAAGCGCGCCGCAGCGCCGTCCGCCGACCCGGTGGTGGACCTGCGCAACGGCTGGGACACCCACGTGGAGTTCGCAACGGCGCACCCGGCCGTCTACCGGCTGATGTTCTCCCCCGGCTTCGCCACCGTCCCGTCGGCGGCGCAGGAGGCGATGCGCCTGCTGCGCGAGGTCCTCGACCGCTGCGCGGCCGCCGGCCTGCTGCGCGTCGACCCGGACGCGGCAGCGCAGATGATCATGTCGGCGAACATCGGCGTGGCGCTCAACCTCGTCACGCAGCCCGAGAACTACCTCGACCCGCAGCTCTCCCGCCGGGTCCGCGACGCCGTCCACGCCGCCGTGCTCACCCCGGAGCGGACCGACGACGACCACGACCCGGACGACCGCGGCCCGCTCGTGGTCGCGGCCCTGCAGCTGGCCGCCGTCCTGCGCGACCGCCCGGCCGAGCTCGGTGAGCCCGAGACCGCGCTCCTGCTGCACTGGCTGGGCACCCTGGCCGGGCGCACCCGGTAGCAGCGCGCGACGTCAGGACGCCGCCAGCATCCCCAGCATCCCGGCCACAGAGGCCGGCCAGCCGAACTGCTCGGCCCGCGCCCGCGCGGCGGCACGGCGGGCCGCCTCGTCGGCGGCGAGCAGCGTGGTGACGCCCGCGGCGAACGCCTCGGGGCGGTCGAGCGCGGCCGCGCCGGACCCGCCGACGATCTCCGGCAGCGCCGAGGACGCCGACACCACCACCGGCGTGCCGCTGGCGAGGGCCTCCAGCGCCGAGAGCCCGAACGTCTCGTGCGGCCCCGGCGCCAGCGAGACGTCCGCCGATGCCAGCAGCCGGGCCAGCTGACCGCGGTCGCGGACGAAGCCGACGAACGTCACCGGCAGCCCGGCGGCACGGCGTTCGAGTGCCGGTCGCCGCGGGCCGTCACCGGCGACGACCAGGCGCACCCGGTGCCCCGCCGCCCTCAGCGCGGCCACCGTGTCGATGCTGCGCTCCGGGTGCTTCTCCGGCGAGAGCCGCCCGCAGTGCACGAGCAGGGTGTCGGCGCCCGCCGCGAGCCCGGAACGCAGGCCGGGGTCGTGGTGCACCGGCGAGAACGCCGTGAGGTCGACGCCGAGCGGCACCTGGGCGACGTTGCGCACCCCGATGCGGTCGAACTCGGCCCTGGCGAACGACGTCGTGCAGACGACGGTGTCGTACGCGGCGGCCATGCGGGCGTTCGCCACGTCGGCGACGTGGCGCGCCACCGCGCCGGGGAGCAGGAACTGCGCGAGCAGCCGGTCGAGCCGCTCGTGGGAGATCACCACGCTGGGCACGCCGTGGCGGGCCGCCCACGCGCCGAGGCCGCGCAGCGTCAACCGGTCCGACACCTCGATCGCGTCCGGGCGCAGCCGTTCGAGCAGCCGCTGCACCCGCCACGGGTCGACGGCCCGGTAGCCACCGGTGCCGGGCAGCCGGGGCGCCGCGATCGTGACGCGCCGGATCCCGGTGGGCAGGAGCTCGTCGGCGCCGCGCGCGCCGGGCACCACCAGCACCACCTCGTGTCCCTGGGCCCCGTAGCCCGATCCGAGGTGGTGCAGTGCGGTGCGCAGGCCTCCGGAACGCGGACCGTAGAAGTTCGCGAGCTGGACGATCCTCAAGTCAGGCTGCCGCCGCGACGTGGCTGCCGATGACCTCGGCGTAGTGCGCGAGCAGCTCGTCGCACACGGTCGACCAGGTGCGGCGCAGCACCGACGGGCGGGCGGCCGCACCGAACCGGCGACGCAGCTGCGGGTCGGCGAGCGCCTCCACAGCGGCGCGCAGCTCGGCGTCGGCGGCGCGGGACACGGGGTCGTCCGCGGTGGCACCGTCGGGGTGCGGCGGCACCAGGAAGCCGGTGCGCCCGGGCAGCACGAGGTCCCGGGGTCCGCCTGCGTCCGGGGCCACCACCGGCAGGCCGGACGCGAGCGCCTCCTGCACCGCCTGGCAGAACGTCTCGGACGGCCCGGTGTGCACGAACACGTCCAGCGACGCGTAGATGCGGGCCAGCTCGTCCCCCTCCCGGAAGCCGAGGAACGCCGCGGCGGGCAGCGCGGCGCGCAACCGCTCCTCACTGGGCCCGCCGCCCACCACGACGAGCCGGGTGCCGGGCAGCCCGGAAAGCGTGGCGAGCCGCTCCACCTGCTTCTCCGGGGCCAGCCGCCCGACGTATCCGACCAGCAGCTCCCCGCCGGGCGCAGCTCGGCGCGCAGCGCGGCGTCGCGCTTCGACGGGGTGAACCGCCTGGTGTCGACGCCCCGCGCCCACTGGTGCACCCGCGGCACCCCGCGCCCCGCAGCGCCGCGGTGGCCCAGCTCGACGGCGCCAGCGTGCGGTCGGCCAGCCCGTGCAGCCGGCACGTCCACCGCCACGCCGCGCGGGCGGTCAGGCCGAGGCCGTACGAGGAGGCGAAGCCCGCCACGTCGGTCTGGTAGACCGCGACGGTCGGGATGCCCAGCCTGCGCGCCGCGGCGAGCCCCCGGTACCCGACGACGAACGGTGCCGCGAGGTGCACGACGTCCGGCGCGAACTCGCGCAGCGCGGTGAGCACCTTCCGGCTCGGCACGCCGACCGGCATCGACGAGACCACCGGCAGGTTCAACTCCCTGATCCGCACGACCGGGGCTCCCGCGTACTCGGTGGGACCGTCCATGCCGGGGGCGACGACGAGCACGTCGTGCTGGTTGTCGCGGAGGTGCTCCACGACCCGGAGCACCGAGTTCGTGACGCCGTTGACCACGGGGAGGAAGCATTCGGAGACGATCGCGACGCGCACGGTGGCACAGTCCTCCGGCAGGGGATCGCGCCGGTGGCGAACCACCCAACGGCGAACCAACTTGCCGTGTCGGTCGCACAGTTGGCCGTGTGATCGTCGGCACGTCACCTGCGGGACGCGCCCGGGACACCGGAGCCGGTGACGCTCGGGCCACATGACCGTCCGGCAGGATCCGAGCGCGCCCCCGGTCCCCCACCCGGTGGAGGCGGGCCTGCTGTCCCGTGCCCTCGAGGTGGCGGGCCGGCTCGCCAACGACGCGGCCGAGGTGATCACGGCCACCGCGGGCCGCGAACACCACGACGGCGCAGCGCCCGACACCAACCCCTTCGACTGGGTCACCGACACCGATCGGACCCTCGAACGGCACACCCGCCGGGTGCTGGCCGCGGAGTTCCCCGGGATGCCGGTGGTCGGGGAGGAGTACGGCGCCGACCCGGACGCGCACCGCGCGCGTTCCGGTGGGTGGTCGACCCGGTGGACGGCACCGCGAACTACGTCGCGGGATTCCCGTGGTGCGCCTACAGTCTCGCGCTGGTGGACACCTCCGGGCCGGTGGTGGGGGTGATCGCCGACCCGAGCCGGGCCAGATCTACGCCGCCGCCCGCGGTCGAGGGGTGCGGGCGAACGGCGTCCCGGTCCGGGTCGTACCCCGGGCGCCTGCCGGCGGGTTGATCTGCGCCGAGCTCGACCCCGACCGCACGGCGTCCTTCACCCGGCACTCCGCCGCGGGCCACGCCGGCATCCGCTCCCTCGGCTCACCCGCGCTCGCGATCACCCAGGTGGCGCTCGGCCACGCGGTGGCCGCGGTGCTCGAGGGGCACCGCGAGTGGGACGTCGCGGGCGCCGCCTGCCTCGCGGTCGAGGCGGGCGCGGTGATCGTCGACGGGCGCGGGTGCCCGGACCCGCTGCCCCGCGACGCGATGATCGTCGCCGTGCCGGGCGCGCTCGACGCGGTCCTGGCCTGGTGGCGCGCCACCGAGGGCTGACCGCAGACCGCGACTCGCCTGCATCCAGACCCCGACTCGCGGAATGGGGAGGCCTCCCCGTCCGCGAGTCGCGCCGTGGGTGCGCGCGAGTCGCGCTCCAGATGCAGCTGAGTCGGGGTCGCCGGCCGGGTTAGGGTCGGGCATCAGCACCGTCGCATCCCGCGCAGGCCTCGCCGTTCGCGCCACGCCCTTCGCGTTCGTCGTCATCTGGGCGTCCGGATTCGTCGTCGCGAAGTACGCCGCGCCGTACGCGGAGCCGCTGAGCTTCCTGGTGCTGCGCTACGCGGGTGTGATCGTGCTGATGCTCGCCCTCGCGCTCGTGGCAGGCGCGCCCTGGCCACGCGGTCGGCAGGCGGTGCACGTCGCGGTGGCGGGCATCGGGATCCAGGCGGGCTACCTCGGCGGGGTGTGGGCCGCCGTCGCCGCCGGCATGCCGGCGGGCGTGGCGGCACTCGTGGTGAACCTGCAGCCGGTGCTCACAGCGGCGTTCGCCGGGCTGCTCGGCGAGCGGCCGGGCAAGCGGCAGGTGACCGGGCTGCTCCTCGGGTTCGCAGGCGTCGCCCTCGTGGTGTCGAACCGGTTGACCACCGAGGGTCTCTCGCCGCTGACGCTCGGACTGACGATCGTGGCCCTGCTCGCGATCACCACCGGCACGCTGTACCAGAAGCGGTTCTGCCCGCAGTTCGACCTGCGCACCGGCCAGGTGGTGCAGTTCGCCGCGTCCATCGTGGTGACGGCGCCGTTCGCGCTCGCGTTCGAGTCGTTCCGGTTCGAGTGGACACCGCAGCTGGTCGGCGCGCTGGTCTGGTCGGTGCTGGTACTCACCGGCGGCGGCATCTCGCTGCTGTTCCTGATGCTGCGCCGCGGCGCGGCCGCCCAGGTCACGAGCTACTTCTACCTCGTGCCGGGGATCACGGCGCTGATGGCGTTCGCGATGTTCGGCGAGACGCTCGGTGCGGTGGCGATCGGCGGGATGGTGGTCGCCGTGCTCGGGGTCGCGCTGGCCACCCGGCCGGCGCGGTAGCCGACCGCGCCTAGGGCCTAGGCAGCCGGCGCCGGGCCGGCGGTTGCCCGGCTCCGGCGGCGGCGCAGCCACAGCGCCGGCGGGCCCAGCACCGCCCAGATCGCGACCAGGGCGAGCAGGAGCGGCAGCGACTCGGTGAACGCGCTGCTCCCGGCCACCCTGACGAGCTCCGGGTCGGCGAGGTCGTACTCGACCGCCACGGATCCGCCCACCTGCAGGCCGGACGGGTAGAAGACCCCGTACTCCGGCACGACGATCTCCCCGCTGGCGACCGTGAAGCGGACGACGGTGCGCGCGAACGTCGACCCCTCCAGCACTTCGGCCTCGGCGTAACCGGGGTTGGCCGAGATGGCGCGGTCGTCGACGGCCGCACCGGCCAGTGCGAGCAGGCCGAGCACGGTGGCGAACACCGCGATCCCGGCGACGATCTCGGCGGAGCGGGTGGCGGCGAAACGCCCGATCGGCCGCAGCAGTGATGCCAGCTCGTCGATCGCGCGGGTGCGCCCGGTCCCTGTCGTCTGGGTGCCACTCGTCACGCCCCCATCGTATGAGGCTGGTGACGACGCGGGTGTGGCCGGTGCCTCCCGGGCCGGGCGCACACGATCGGGGTCCGCCTCTTACTCTCGGATTCGTGACGATCGCCCCGCTACCGACCGGGTTGGGCGTGCGCACCAGGCGCGTCGACCCGGGCGGCCTGCTCGAGCTCCTCCCGGACGACCGCAATCCGCTGTCGTGGGTCCGGGGATCCGACGGGCTCGTCGGATGGGGCGAGGTCGCCCGGCTGACCGTGTCGGGGGAGAACCGCTTCGCCGAGGCCGACGCGTGGTGGCGCACCTTCACCGCAGGTCTACGGGTCACCGACGAGGTCGGCCGACCCGGCACCGGCCCGGTGGCGTTCGTCAGCTTCACGTTCAGCGACACCTCGCAGGGGTCGGTGCTGGTGGTCCCGCGGGTGCTCGTCGGGCGCCGGGACGGGGTCGCGTGGATCACCGAGTTCTCCCACGGCGACGGGCCCTCCGCGGTGCGGGCGATCACCCCGGTCCGGCCGAGCGGCACCCTGCGGTTCGCCGACGGGCTGCTGCCGGTCGGCGGCTACCGGAAGGCCGTGGCCGAGGCCGTGCGCCGGATGCGCGCAGGCGAGCTGGAGAAGGCCGCGCTCGCCCACGACCTGGTCGCGGTCGGCGACGCCCCGCTCGACGCGCGGTTCCTGCTCGCAGGCCTCGCGAAGCGCTACCCCACCTGCTGGTCCTACTCCGTCGACGGCCTCGTCGGCGCCACCCCGGAACTCCTGGTCCGCCGCGAGGAGGGCACCGTTTCCTCCCGGGTGCTCGCCGGCACGATCTGGCCCGGCGAGTGCGACGACCTGCCCGGCCAGCTGCTCGGCTCGGTCAAGGACCGCCACGAGCACGCGCTCGCCGTCGACTCGCTCGCCGACGCGCTGCGCCCGATGTGCAGCACCCTCGACGTGCCGGAGACGCCGTCGGTGATCGCGCTGCGCAACGTCTCCCACCTGGCCAGCGACGTGCACGGGAAGCTCGACCCGCAGGCACCCGCGTCGCTCCTGCAGCTCGCCGCCGCCGTACACCCCACGGCCGCCGTCGGCGGCACCCCCCGCGACGCCGCGCTCGCCCTCATCGCCGAGCTGGAGGGCATGGACCGCGGCCGCTACGCCGGGCCCGTCGGCTGGATGGACGGCCACGGCGACGGCGAGCTCGGGATCGCGCTGCGATGCGCCCAGCTGGACGGGCCGACCGCCCGCCTGTTCGCGGGCTGCGGGATCGTCGCCGACTCCGATCCGGACACCGAGGTGCGCGAGGCCGCGGCCAAGATGGTCGCCGTCCGCGACGCGCTCGAGGACACCGCGCTGAGCTAGCGGTTCCTGCCGGCCGCTCGACAAAAGTCCACGTCATGACGTACATGTATGTACATGACTGGACAGGTAGGGTTCAGCAAGCGATCCCGGCTGGTCGAGGACCTGACCGAGCGGATCCGGTCCGGACGGCTGGCGCGCGGCGAGCGGCTGCCCGGTGAGAACCAGCTGGCGGCGACCTACCAGGTGAGCCGCGGCACCGTCCGCAGCGCGCTGTCGGAGCTGCAGCGGCGCAACCTGATCGCCACCGAGACCGGGGTCGGGTCGTTCGTCACGTTCGACGGGGTGCCCCTCGACCAGAGCGTCGGCTGGGCCCGCGCCCTCGCGCGCACCGGATCGGACGTCGCCGTGGAACTGCTCGGCATCGAGCACGGCGGCGCCGCCGAGCTGACGGATCGCCACGGCCCGCTCGTCACGGTCCGCCGCCTCCGCCGCACCGCCGACGGGCGGCCCGTCTCGCTGGAGACCTCCGCGCTCCCGGCCGGTGGCGCCCTCGCCGACCTGCCCGACCGCGGCCTCGTCGACGGCTCGATCACCGCGACGCTGCGCGCGGCGGGGCTCACCGGCACCGGCGGCGAGCAGTGGATCTCCGCCGGCCCCCTCGACGACGTCGCGGCCGGGTTGCTGGAGCGCACCCCCGGTGAGCTCTTCCTGCGGTCGACCCGCACCACGCTGACCGCCGACGGCGCGCTCGTCGAGCACGTCGAGAGCCTGCTGGACCCGGCCCGGTTCCGGTTCCACCTGCCGTTCGGGGACCGATGAGCACCGAGCGGGACCGGGCGATCGGGGCGCTCGCCGGGCTCGCCCTCGGGGACGCGCTGGGGATGCCGACGCAGTCGATGTCGCGGGCGTGGATCGCGTCCCGGTACGGGCACGTCACCACGTTGCTCGACGCCGTCCCCGACCAGCCGATCGCGCCGGGGATGCCGGCCGGCTCGATCACCGACGACACGGAGCAGGCGCTGCTGCTCGCCGGCCTGCTGATCGACGGGGCCGGGTGCGTCGACGCGACCGCGTTCGCCGACGCGTTGGAGCGGTGGGAGGCCGACATGGTCCGCCGCGGCTCCGCCGACCTGCTCGGACCGTCCACGAAGCGGGCGCTCCAGCGGCTGCGGGCAGGCGAGCCGCCGGACGAGTCGGGCCGCGACGGCACCACCAACGGGGCTGCGATGCGGGTCACCCCGGTGGGGATCGCCGTCCCGCACACCGACCAGGACGCGCTGCTCGACACCGTCGTGCAGGCCAGCCGGGTCACGCACAACTCGTCGATCGGGATCGCCGCGGCGGCCGCGGTGGCCGCGGCCGTCTCCGCCGGGGTCGCGGGCGCGACCTGGCCACCGCCCTCGACGCGGCCGAGGGCGCGGCGGCCGCCGGGGCGCACGGGGCCACTGGGGCCGCAGGTGGCGACGTCGCGGCGCGCATCCGCTGGGCCCGCGGCTTCGTGCACGGGCTGGGCCGGGCCGACCTCGGCGACGCCGTCGCGACGTGATCGGCACCTCCGTGGCGGCCCAGGAGTCGGTGGTGGCGGCGTTCGCGCTCGCCGAGGCGCTCGGCGACGACCCCCTGGAAGCGCTCACCCTCGCGGCCGGGATCGGTGGCGACACCGACACCGTCGCCGCGATCTGCGGGGCGGTGCTCGGCGCGCACCACGGCGTGGACGGGCTGCCCACCGACCTGCTCGACACGGTCCTGCAGGTCAACCGGCTCGATCCGGCACCCGTCGCCGACGGGCTGCTGAAACTTCGGCACGGGAGTCGTCCATGACAACCACCAGCGAGAACACCACGGCGGGGAGAGCCGAGACCGCGCTCGAGACGCGGGGCATCGAGCCGGTGCCGGTCGACGAGCGCCATGGCCGCCCAGCGCAGCTGTTCTGGGTCTGGTTCGCCGCCAACATCTCGATCCTCGGGTTGCCGCTGGGCGCCACCCTCGTGGCTCAGGGGCTCACCGTCTGGCAGGCCGTGATCGTCGCGGCGGTCGGCTCGGTCGGCTCGTTCGCGATCGTCGGGGCCGTGTCCATCGCGGGACGGCGCGGCGGAGCGCCCGGCCTGACGCTGTCGCGCGCCGTCTTCGGGGCGCGCGGCAACATCGGCCCCACCGCCGTCTCGCTGCTCTCGCGGCTGGGCTGGGAGACCGTCAACACCACGACGGCGGCGTTCGCGCTGCTCTCGCTGTGCACGATCCTGTTCGGAGCCGGCCCGGCGGCGACCGACCACCCGCTGCTGACGGTGGCGTGCATCGCGGTGTTCGTGCTGCTCACGGTGGTCGTGTCCGGGTTGGGCCATTCCGTGCTGGTGTCCGTGCAGCGCTGGGCGACGTGGGTCTTCGGCGCGCTCAACATCGTGGTCGGCGCGTTCCTGGTCGCGAACGTCGACTGGCCGGCAGTCGGCGCTGCCCCGCCTGCCCCGGTGGGCGCGATGATCGCGGGCGTCGGCATCATCGCCGCCGGCACCGGCATCGGGTGGGCGAACGCGTCGGCCGACGTCTCGCGCTACCAGGCGCCCGGCGTGCGGGCAGGCTCGCTCGTGCTCTCGGCGGCCGCAGGCGCGGGTATCCCGCTGGTCCTCCTGATCTCGCTGGGCAGCATGCTCGCCGCGGGCGACCCGTCTCTCGCGGACGCGGGCGACCCCGTCGCGGCGATCCGCGCACTGCTGCCCGCCTGGATGGCGGTGCCCTACCTGGTCGCGGCGTTCGGCGGGCTGCTGCTGTCCAACCACCTGTCCGTCTACTCCGCCGGGCTCACCACCCTGACGCTGGGCCTGCGGATGCCGCGCGTGTACGCGGTGGTCGTCGACGTGGTCGTGACGTTCGCAGGGGCGATCTACTTCATCCTCGTCGCCGACGACTTCTACGGCCCGTTCATCGCGTTCATCAGCCTCCTGGCCGTGCCGATCACAGCGTGGGTCGGCGTGTTCGCCACCGACATGCTGCGGCGGCAGACCTACGACCCGGTCGCGCTGATGGACGTCCGCCGGACCAGCGCCTACTGGTACCGCGGCGGCATCGAGTGGCGGGCGGTCACGGCCTGGGCCGCCGCGATCGTCGCCGGCTACCTGTTCGTCACCGCGGGCCCGTCGGACGCGCCGTGGTTCAACGGGCCGCTCGCCGGCACCTGGCTCGGGGAGAACGGTCTCGGCTGGGTCGTCACGTTCGTCGTGGCCGCCGGGATCTACGGTGCGCTGGGCGGGGCCCGCCGGTGACCGCCCGCCTCGTCCACACCGGGCAGGTCATCCTCGACCTGGTGATGCGCGTGCCGGGGATGCCGCCGGTCGGCGGCGACGTGTTCGCCTCGCACACCGACCTGCTGCCCGGCGGCGGCTTCAACGTCATGGCCGCGGCCGCGCGGGCCGGGGCGGACGTCGTCTACGCAGGCGGGCACGGCGGCGGGAGGTTCGGCGACCTCGTCCGCGACGCGCTGGCCGCCGAGGGGATCACCGCAGCGCTCCCGCCCACCGCAGGCGCGGACACCGGCATCTGCGTCGTGCTCGTCGACGGCACCGGCGAGCGCACGTTCGTCACGGGGAGCGGGGCCGAGTCGAGCGTCGACGCCGCCGCCCTCGCCGCGGTGGAGGTCACCGCCCGCGACGTGGTCTACGTGAGCGGCTACAGCCTGCTCGTGCCGGACAAGGCCGCGGTCCTGCTCGACCGGCTCGCCTGCCTGGACGGGTCCCCGGTGCTCGTCGATCCGGGCCCCCTCGTCGGCGAGATCGACCCCGCTTCCTGGACCCGGCTGCTGGCGAGCACGTCGATCCTCTCGGCGAACGCCGCGAGGCGCGCATCCTCGCCGGCTCGGACGATCTGTGGGAGGCCTCGGCCGCGATCGCGGCGACGCTGCCCCGCGGGAGTGCCGTCGTCGTGCGGGACGGCGCCGCCGGCTGCCTGGTCTCGCGCGCCGGCGAGACGGTGCACCTGCCCGGCATCCCGGTCGAGGCCGTCGACACGACGGGGGCCGGGGACGCGCACTGCGGCGTCCTCGCCGCCGAACTGTTGCGCGGAGCCGACCTCACGGCCGCCGCGGCACGGGCGAACGCCGCGGCCGCCATCGCCGTCACCCGCCCGGGCCCGGCCACCGCACCGACACGAGCCGAGGTGGACGCCCTCCTCGCCGCCCGCTGACGGTCATCGCAGGTCCAGATCCGCATCGTCGATCCATGATCCGTGGAACCCGGCCGGGACGCCGCGGGGCAGCTGCACGGCGGCGACCGGCGGGCCGGCGACGTCGGTGGCGTCGAGCACGAGCAGCTTCGACGCGCTGCCGTCGCGGCGTGTGGTGATGGACAGCAACCAGCCATCGTCCTCGGCGCGGTCCGGCGCACCGGACGGGACGAACACGGCCTCGCCCGCCACCGCGTCGGCACCGAGGTCGTGCTCCGTGCGCGTGCCGAGGGCGGCGTCGAACTTGACGATCCCGGCCCGGCCGCGGGAGTCGGCCACCGCGTAGCGGTAGCGGGCATCCCGGCCGACGCGCGCGTCGTCGACGGTCGGGAACTCGACGGCGCGGTCGTCGAGCGCCGTCTCGGTGACCGCGCCCGTGGCCGGGTCGAGCACCCAGCGGTGGAGCCGGGCCGACCCGGTGGCCGCGGCGTCGGCGGCGAGCCCGGCAGGGTCGGCGCCCAGCCCGTCCCACATGGCCGCGGCGTCGGCCGCGGCGTAGCGGGCGGCGTCGAGGACGACCCGGCCCGCCGGGTCGGTGTGGGCGTTGCGACGTGGAACACGTAGTTCGGTTCCACGTCGAACCAGCGGACGGAGCGGGGTGCTCCAGCGGCATCACGCCGATCCGCGCGCCGTAGCCCTCGTCCCAGCCGAAGGGCATGCCCCGCGCGAGCCGCTCGAGCTGGAACGTCATCGGCAGGTCGAGGAACAGCGCGTGCCGGTCGGTGATGGCGAAGTCGTGCATCATCGTCGGGCCCGGCACGTCGATCTCGGCGCTGGCCTCGAGCTCGCCGCCGGCCGACAACCGGTGGTAGGTGAGGTAGGGCGGGCGCATCCCGTACCCGAAGAAGTGCAGCTCCCCGGTCACCGGGTCGGTCTTCGGGTGGGCGGTCATGGCCGTGGTGAGCCTGCCGTCGAAGTCGTAGGGGCCCACGGTGTCCAGCTCCGGGGTGAGCACGTGCGGGAAGCTGCTCTCCACGAGCGCCATGATCCGGCCGGCGTGCTCGATGACGTGGGTGTTCGCGTGCCCGACCCCGTGGTCGATCGTGCCGTTGGCCCGGACCATCGACTCCCCCGCCAGCGCCCGCGTGCGCACCCAGCGGTTGCGGTACCACTCGGCGCGTCCCTCCCGCAGCCGCACGCCGTGCACCATGCCGTGCCCCGTGAACCAGTGCGCGGACGGCTCCCCGGGCAGCGGGTTCGGCCCGTTGCGCAGGTAGCGCCCGACGAGCTCGGGCGGGAGGGCGCCCTCGACCGGGAGGTCGACCGCATCGATCTCGTCGGCGACGGGCGCGAGGTGGCCTGCCAGGTGCAGGGGCGGGGTGCTGGTCATGCGACCAGCGTGGACCTGCCGATGTCGACATGTCAAGACTGGCATGCCATTTTCGACATGTATGATCTCGGAATGTCGCTGTCGCATGCGCTGCTCGGGCTGCTCGCCGTCGAACCGCGCAGCGGCTACGAGCTCACGAAGGCCTTCGCTGCCGACCTCGGCCGCTACGCGTGGCAGGCCGGGCACACGAGCATCTACCCGGAGCTGGGCAGGCTCGCCGAACGCGGGCTCGTCGTCGTCACCGATGAGGGTGCGCGGGGCAGCCGCACCTACTCGGTCACCCCCGAGGGCTACGCCGAGCTGCGCACCTGGCTGCTCGCGCCACCCCGGCAGGGGAAGGTGCGCAACGAGCAGGTGCTGCGGATGTTCCTGATCTCCGCGCTCGAACCCGACGACGCGCTGGTGCTCCTGCAGCGGATGGCCGAGCACGCCTCGGAGGAGGGCACGGCCCTGCGCAAGATCATGGACAACGCTCCGGCCCGGATCCCGTCGGGTGCCGCCGGTTTCGGCTACCTGGCCGCCGAGTTCGGGGCCCGCCAGTACGAAGCGGTGCACGGCTGGGCGCAGTGGGCGATCGAGCAGCTGGAGACCGGGCGCGAACCCACCTGACCGCAGGAGGTCAGAGGGCCTCGGCCACCGCAGCCTCCACGGCGGCGCGCAACCGCGCGTGCCCCTCCCTCAGCTCGCCCCGGCCCGCGCGCACCTCGACGACCCGCAGCCCCGGCTCGGAGGCGAGCGCGGCCGCGACATCGTCCACGTCCGCGGTGACGTGCCCGGTGCCGGTCGCGGCGCAGAGGGCGCCGAGATCGACGCCGTGCGGGGTGCCGAAGACCCGCTCGAACGCGGCGGCGTGCTCCGGGGCGCCTGCTCGAGCAGCTCGAAGATGCCGCCGCCGTCGTCGTTGAGCACGACGATCGTCAGATCGGGGCGCGGCTCGTCCTGGCCGATCACGAGACCCGTCGTGTCGTGCAGCAACGTGAGGTCGCCGAGCAGCGCGTACGTGGGCCCGTCGTGCACCAGCGCGGCACCCACGGCCGTGGAGACCGTGCCATCGATGCCGGCCACCCCCCGGTTCGCCAGCACCGCGAGCCCCGGCCGGGGCGCAGCGGCGAGCGCCACGTCCCGCACCGGGTTGGACGAGCCGAGCACCAGCTGCGCCCCCCGCGGAAGCGCGGCCACGAGCTCGCGGGCGAGGCGCAACCCACCCGGCGTCGCGGGGTCGTCGAGCGCCTTGTCGAGGACGTCGGCCGCGGCGGCGTCCGCGGCGCGCCACCGGTCCGTCCACGACCGGTCGGGACGCAGGGGCGGGAGGCTCCCGATCCCACGGGCACTGCCCGCGACGTCCGTCCACGGCAGGCCTGCGGGGTCGGCGAGGACGTGGACCGCGACGTCCGGGTCGGAGAGCAGGCGTTGGACCGATCGGTGCAGCGTCGGGCGGCCCGCCACCACCACCTGAGCGGGCCGCAGCCGCGGCGACACCCCCAGCAGCCACGGACCGGTGCGCACCGCGGCGGGCCACGCCGACGCCACCGGTTCGGCGACCACCGGGACCGGCAGGTCCAGCAGGCCGTCCGGAGCGCCGTGACCGGCGATCACGAGCGTGGAGGCCGCCGGGTCCAGCGGCAACGGCTCCGCCTGCCGGGCGACCGGCAGAACCTGCGTCCACGGCGCGCCACCCGCCCGCCCGTCGGACACCTCGCCGGCCCCGTCGGGCACCAGCGGCTCGGCGAAGGGCACGTTCAGGTGCACCGGGCCGGGCGGCCACCGGTCGCCCCCGTGGCCGCCGCGACGAGCCGGTCGACCGACGCGCGCCTGCGGCCTGCGGCACCGCCCACACCGGCGTTCACGGCCAGCCGCACCGCTCCGCCGAACAACCCGGCCTGCTCGATCGTCTGGCTGGCCCCGGTGCCGATCGCGTCCGGCGGCCGGTCGGCGCTCAACACCACCAGCGGGATCCCCGCGTACGACGCCTCCAGCACCGCCGGATGCAGGTTCGCCACGGCCGTGCCGGACGTCGTGCACACCGGCACGGGGCGCCCGACCGCAGCGCGAGCCCCAACCCGAGGAAGCCCGCCGTGCGCTCGTCGATCCGGACGTGCAGCCGCAGCCTGCCCGCGGCATCTGCGGCGTGCAGCGCGAAGGACAGCGGCGCGTTGCGGGAGCCGGGGCACAGCACCGCGTCGGTGACACCGCACCGCACCAGCTCGTCGACGACCAACCGCGCGTGCTCGGTCGACGGGTTCACGGGCGGAGCGTAGGCCGTGCTCCGCGAGCACCTACGTCGGGATGACCTGGAAGGCCGTCGCCAGGCGGGAGCCGGGGAGCCGCGCGGCCGCCTCCTCGGCCGCCCCGCGCAGGAACGTCTCCGGGTCGGCCATCGGGCCGCCGAGCGCATCGAGGTACGCCTTGTGCGCGCGCAGCGACGCGACCCCGCGGTCGAACGCCTCCTCCACGTCGACGGCGTGCCCGCTCAGCGGCGAGGCCAGCACGAGCACGTTCCGCACACCGCTCCACGGCTCCCCCAGCTCGGGGAACAACCAGCGGTTCGCCGCGTCCCGCACGGCGTCGACCGTGGCCAGGCCCACCGCCCGGTGATCGGCCATGTTGAAGTGGCCACCGGGGAAGGTCTCGTGGTAGTTGCTCGTGATCACGATCTCCGGCCGGTGCCTGCGGATCGCGGCCGCGATGTCGCGGCGCAGCTCCACGCCGTAGTGCACCAGCCGTCCGGGTGGTCGAGGAACTCCACGACGTCCACACCCACCTCGGCCGCGGCGGCCCGCTGCTCGGCCTCGCGCAGCCGCCCGCACTCGGCGGGCGGGAGCGTGTCGATCCCGGCCTCGCCACGAGTGGCCAGCAGGTAGGCGATCGGGCGTCCCTGCGCCGTCCACCGCGCGATGGCGGACGCGCCGCCGTACTCGAGGTCATCCGGGTGGGCGACGACGGCGAGCCCGCTCGCGAAATCATCCGGGAACGGGAGGAAGTTCTCCGACATGCGGTGATCCTCCCCTCCGCAGGGCCGATCCGGCCACCGGCGTAGCGTCGGCGCGTGCGTGATGCCGACCTCCGCCGGCAGGCCGTCCAGGTTCTGCACGGCAACTGGGAACACGGGCACACCGTGCCGTCGCGGCGGCTCTACCCGCACCAGTGGAGCTGGGACTCCGCGTTCATCGCCATCGGCTGGGCCCGCACCGCACCCGGCAGGGGACGCCGCGAGCTGGAGTCGTTGCTCGCCGCGCAGTGGGCCGACGGACGTGTGCCGCAGATCGTCTTCAACCCGGCCGTCGCGCGCGACGCCTACTTCCCCGGCCCCGACTTCTGGCGCTCCCGCGACGTGCCGGGCGCCCGGGGCGCGAGACGTCCGGGATCGTGCAGCCGCCGGTGCACGCGGTGGCCGCGCTCGAGGTCCACCGCGCCGCACCCGCACTCGGACGCGCTTCCTGCGCCACTCTACCCGGGCCTCAAGGCCCAGCACGACTACCTGTTCCGCGAACGCTCCGACGGGCACGGGCTCGCCGTGATCGTGCACCCGTGGGAGTCGGGCCAGGACAACTCCCCCGCATGGGACGCCGAGCTGGCACGGGTGGAAGCGGGAGCCGAGGTGCTCGCCGGGCACCGGCGCCGCGACCTCGACCACGTCGACGCCGCCGAGCGCCCCACCGCCACCGATTACGCCCGCTACGTCGCGATCGTCGAGACCTACCGCGACCACGGCTACCGCGACGAACCCGGCGCCCACCGCTTCGTCGCGGTCGACCCGCTGTTCAACACGCTGCTGGCCTGGTCGGAGGAGGCACTCGCCGAGATCGCGGACCTCCTCGGCGAGCCCTCCGATCCGCACCGCGCGCGGGCCACGGCCGTCCGCGACGCCCTGCTCGCCCACAGCTACGACCCCGGAGCAGGCCACTTCTTCTCCCTCGACCGCCACGGCGAGCGGGTCGCGCAGCACTGCGTCGGCGGCCTGGCACCACTGCTGCTCGACCTACCGGCCGACGTCGTCGACGCGCTGGTCGCCGGCATGACGGGCCCCCGGTTCGCCCTCGGCGACCGGGTGCCGCTGCCCAGCTACGACCTCACCGGCCCGGCCTTCGACACCACCCGCTACTGGCGCGGCCCCGCCTGGATCAACACGAGCTGGCTCGTCCTGCGCGGGCTCGAACGCCACGGCCGGCACGCGGAAGCCACCACGCTGCGCGCGGCCCTGCTGAACACGGTGCGGGAGGAAGGCTTCCGGGAGTACTTCGACCCGCTCACCGGCGCCGGGCGCGGCGTCGCCGACTTCAGCTGGTCAGCAGCGCTCACACTGGACCTGCTGGCCCGCCCGCCTAGGACGAGACCCTGGTGAGGAAGGTGCGCAGCGCCGTCGCCAGCGCGACGGGAGCGTCGAGCTGGATCAGGTGCCCCGCGCCGTCGACCCGGGTGAGCTCGACGCCCCGGATCCCCGCCGCGACCCGCTCCCCCGTCGCCACCGGGATCCAGGTGTCCTCGACACCCCACAGGACGGACACCGGGATGTCGATCCGGCCGAGCAGCGACTCGTTCTCGGCGAGGAAACGCTCGTCGAACGCGGCGATCTGCCGGTAGAACGCCGGCTGCCCCTCCTCACCCAGCCACGGCGCGACGAGTGCTGCGAGGTCCTCCTCGCGCAGCTCCCGGTGGGCCGCGCTGCGGATGTACGCCCTGACCAGGGCCTCGTGGATGTACGGCGGCACCTGCGAGAGCACGTCGGGGTGCTGCTGCACCAGCCGGAAGAACGGGGAACCCGCAGGCGGGATCGCCACCACGTCCGCCAGCAGCAGCGACGCGTACGGCACCTCGTGCACCAGGTGCGCCCGCAACGACACCGCCCCGCCGTAGTCGTGCGCGACCACGTGCGGCCGGTCGAGACCCCAGTGCGCGAGCAGCGCGGTGAACGCGCCCGCCTGCGCACCGAAGTCGACCGGGTGAGCCGGGTCCTTCGACGAGCGCCCGTACCCCGGCATGTCCCACAGATACACGCTGAAGTCGGCGCTCAGCGCCTCGGCGAACGGCCGCCACAGCCACGACGACCACGGCGTGCCGTGGCAGAACACGACCGCGGGCCCCGACCCCGCACGGCCCCAGGCGATCCGCCGCCCCTCCCACGAGAACGTCTCACCGAGGTTCATGTCCACGCACCGTAGGCGATCACGGCCGGCCCGCCGAGCGATCCGGGTGGTCAGGTGTTGGCGGGTGTGCTGCTGCCTGCGCCGCGACGGCGCAGGGTGACCAGATCGTGGCGGTGGGCCGGGAGGGTGGGCTCGTCGGCGCCTTCGATGACGAATCCCGCGTCGGCGATCATGGCGCGGTCATCCTGCCCGGGCTGGCCTTCGCTGGTGAGGTAGTCGCCGAGGAACATCGAGTTCGCCAGGTGCAGCGCCAATGGCTGCAAGGAGCGCAGGTGGATCTCACGGCCGCCGGCCATCCGGACCTCCACGTCGGGGAACGCGAAGCGGAACATCGCGAGGATGCGCAGGCAGCGCTGCGGGGTCAGTTCCCATCGCCCACCGAGCGGCGTGCCCTGGAACGGGATCAGGAAGTTCACGGGTACCGAGTCGGGCCCGAGGTCGCGAAGCGCCATGGCGACATCGACGATGTCGTCGTCGGACTCGCCCATCCCGAAGATCGCTCCTGAGCAGGGCGAGAGTCCGGCGGTCTTGGCCTCGGTGACGGTGGCGACCCGGTCGTCGAAGGTGTGGGTCGAGCAGATCTCGGCGTAGTTGTCGGCGCTGGTGTTGAGGTTGTGGTTGTAGGCGTCCGCGCCGGCCTCACGCAGCCGGTCGGCCTGGCCGTCCTTGAGCAGGCCGAGGCAGACGCACACTTCCACGCCGGGCGCCGAGTTCTTGATCGCTGCCACGGTGCCGGCCACGCGGTCGATGTCGCGCTCGCCCGGCCCGCGCCCGGATGCGACCAGGCAGATCCGCTTCGCGCCGACTTCGATCGCGCGGCGGCTGGCATCAGCCGCTTCACCGGTGTCGATCCAGGAGTACTTCATGATCTGCGCGGTCGACCCGAGCCGCTGCGAGCAGTAGGTGCAGTCCTCCGGGCACATTCCGGACTTCATGTTCACCAGGTAGTTCAGCTTCACCCGCCGCCCGAAGAACCGCCGCCGCACCCGCGCGGCCGCGGCGACGACATCGAGCAGCTCGTCGTCTTCGCTGGCGAGCACGGCCAACAACTCGTCCCGGTCGACCACATCACGACGGAGCGCCTTGTCCGTGATCGTGGAGAGCAGGTCGTCGAACAGGGTGGCGGCCATGTCCGCCATCTTGCCCGCGCGGCGTCGACCGGCAGTCCTGGAGCGGCCGTCGGTCGGGATGCCGGATCCACGGCTCGAATGGATCGTCGACTTCGGACTGGTGCCGGTCGGTCTGCGGGCTGGCTGGGTGGCACGCCCCGCCGAGAGAAGCCGTGACCTGCGTTCCGCGGAACGCAGCGGCACTGTTCCCGGGGTGGCGCTGCCTCGTAGCCCGGCTCTCGTGGGCGCGCCTTGGTCACCCTCGTAGCCCCGGCTCCTGACCTCCGCGCTGGGGTCTCAGGTGCAGTCGCTTCCCTCGCATCCTCCCCTTGCACGCCGGCTGTGGCCGGGTGGGGATCACTACCGAACACCGTGGTTGCGTTGGCGGCCGTTCCCGGCGTGGGGGCACGCCGTATTTCGACGAGACCGTCACCGCCGGGTGCCCACGCCACTATCCGGTGGTCCCAACGCACCACTCCCTGGACATCCGCCAAGAGGGAACTGTGGACCACCGGGTTCCGCGTTCCGCGGAACGCACCGAACAACCCCGAAACTGTCAGACCCCACTGCCATCCTGAAAGCGAACACCAGCCCGCTATCAGGAGGAGATCATGTTCACCTCTGTGATTTCCCGACCCCCCCCGCAGCCCACGCAGATGCCCACTCCGAAGCCCATATCGCCGCCCATATCGCCGCCCACATCGCCGCCCAAATCGCCGCCGCCGCCCCATGAGTTGCCCGGCTCCGCGGCGGGTCTGTTGCAGCGCATGAGCACCGATGACCTCGAATCCGAACTGCTGACCATGGCCGGGCACATCGCCGCCGCCGAATGCCGCTTCCTCCAACTCCTGGCCGAGTTCGACGACCGC
>MKJV01000091.1 GCA_001942185.1 Pseudonocardia sp. CNS-004 | reverse complement strand
CGGCGCCGTGGCGGCCGCGGTCGGCGCTGGTGCGGTGCGGCCGCGGCGATCGTGGCGGGCAGGTCGCAGGTCGGCCGGCGCGCCGCGGGGTCGCCACGGAGGCGCGGACCACCCGGCCGGTGTCGGTGCGCGCCCGCGACCGGCGCCCCGGTGCGCCCTCCCCGATACCCGGAACCTGCAGCAGCCGCGCCCGGAACGGCGCCGACGCAGGCGGCGCGGCCTGCGAGCGGCCGTCCCCTCCCGGGCGCGGTGCGGCGCCGGCGTCGGTGCCCGGCGCGGGGGCCTGCGAGTCCGCTCCCGGCGCACCACGCTCCCGGGCCCACCGCCGTCCGGGCCGTCCGGGCCGTCCGGGGGCTCCGGCTCGGCGGCCTCGCGGAGCGCGTCGTCCAGGGCCTGCTCGTCCATGCCGGGCTCGTCGAACGGGTCGCGTCGGCGCCGGTGCGGCAGCGCGAGCCGGGCCGCCACCCGCACGTCCTCCTCGCGACCGCGTCCGCGCCGCGCCACGCCGCGTGGGCGACGGCGCCGCGGGCGATCACCAGGTCGGCGCGCATCCCGTCGACGTCGAACGCCGCGCAGACGGCGGCGATGCGGCGCAGCTCGGCGTCGGGGAGCCCGACGGCCCCGACCCGCTGCCTCGCCTCGGCGATCCGCCGGGCCGTGCCGTGCTCCGCGTCCTGCCACGCGGCGACGAACGCGGCGGGGTCGGCCTCGAACGCGAGCCGGCGTCGCACCACCTCCACGCGCGTCTCGACGTCGCGGGCCGCGCGCACGTCGACGGTGAGGCCGAAGCGGTCGAGAAGCTGCGGGCGCAGCTCCCCCTCCTCCGGGTTCATCGTGCCGACCAGCAGGAACCGTGCCGCGTGCGACACCGACACCCCGTCGCGCTCCACGTGGGCGCGGCCCATGGCGGCGGCGTCCAGCAGGAGGTCGACGAGGTGGTCGTGCAGCAGGTTGACCTCGTCGACGTACAGCACCCCGCGGTGGGCGTCGGCGAGCAGGCCGGGCTGGTAGGCGCGCACGCCGTCGGACAGCGCCCGCTCCAGGTCCAGCGAGCCGACGAGCCGGTCCTCGGTGGCGCCGACCGGCAGCTCGACGAGGCGGGCCGGACGGACGCCTGCCGCGACGCCTCCGGGTGCGGTCCGTCGGGGCAGCCCGGGTCGGGCGAGCCCGGCGCACAGCCGAAGCGGCAGCCGGGCACCACGTCGAGCTCGGGCAGGAGCGCGGCGAGCGCGCGCACGGCCGTGGACTTCGCGGTGCCCTTCTCCCCGCGGACGAGCACCCCGCCGACGCCCGGGTGCACGGCGTTGAGCAGCAGTGCGAGCCGGAGGTCGTCGTGGCCGACGAGGGCGGAAAAGGGGAACTGCGGACCACTCACGCGGGCGAGCCTGCCAGACCGGTGGTCACCACCGGGAGGCCTGCGGGCACTCCGTGATTGACGACATGTTCAAGTGCGCGGATGTCGATGTGCTCCTCGACGAGGTCGGCGAGCAGGTCGAGCTGGGCCGTGCGGTGCGCGGCGAAGGACGTGTCCGGGGCCGGGACGAACCCCGTCCGCCCGGCGCGGGCGGCCACCCGGCCCAGGAAGGCGCGGCGGAACCCGTCGTTCTCCAGCAGACCGTGCCAGTGCGTCCCGAGCACGGTGCCCGCGTCGGAGCCCTCGCCGTCGAGCAGCTGCGGGTCGCCGCTGCGCACCACCCGGCCGTGGTGGATCTCGTAGCCGCGCACCGGCTCGCCCCATGCCGTGCCGGTCGGGTTGCCCAGGTGCTTGCCTGCGTCGAACGCGACGTCGAGGTCCAGCAGGCCCAGCCCGTCCGCGTCGCCGCCCTCCACCCGGTGCGGGTCGAGGATCCGGCGGCCGAGCATCTGGTAGCCGCCGCAGATGCCGAGCACCGGGCGGCCGGCGCGGGCGTGGTCGAGCACGGCGGCGGCGAGCCCGGTGCGGCGCAGCCAGCCCAGGTCGTCGACGGTGGCCTTCGACCCGGGCAGCACGACGAGGTCGGCGTCGGCGAGCCGGGACGGCTCGGTGGCGTACCGCACCGCGACCCCGGGCTCGGCCGCGAGGGCCTCGGCGTCGGTCGAGTTGGAGATGCGCGGCAGCCGCACCACCGCCACCCGCAGCCACTGCGACCCGTACGGCGGAGCGGGCCGTCCGAGCACCCCGTCGGCCACGGCCGACAGCGAGTCCTCGGCGTCGAGCCACAGCCGCTCCTCCCACGGCAGCACCCCGAGGGTGGGCCTGCCGGTGAGCGCGGCGAGCTGGTCGAGACCGGGTGCGAGCAGCGCCGGGTCGCCACGGAACTTGTTCACGACGAACCCGGCGATGCGCGCCTGGTCGGCCGCGTCGAGCACGGCGAGCGTGCCGAAGAGGTGGGCGAGCACGCCGCCACGGTCGATGTCGCCGACCACCAGTACCGGCAGGTCGGCGGCCTGCGCGAGCCCCATGTTCGCGATGTCGTCCGCCCGCAGGTTGATCTCCGCGGGCGACCCGGCACCTTCGCAGATCACCACCTCGAAGCGGCTGCGCAGGTCGGCGAGCCCCGCCGTGACGACGTCGAGCAGCGCCGCCTTGCGCCCCTGGTACGACCGCGCGCTCACCGTGCCCTCCACCCGGCCGTGCACCACGACCTGCGAGCTGCGGTCACTCCCCGGCTTGAGCAGCACCGGGTTGAACGCGACGCTGGGCGCCAGCCCGCACGCGAGCGCCTGCACCGCCTGCGCCCGGCCGATCTCACCCCCGTCGACCGTGACGACGGAGTTGTTCGACATGTTCTGCGCCTTGAACGGCGCCACCGCGACCCCCCGGCGGGCGAGCAGCCGGCAGATGCCCGTGACCAGGGCGCTCTTGCCGGCGTCCGAGGTCGTTCCCGCCACCAGCAGTGCCCCGCGCATGGGGCCAGTATGGTCGGGCCGTGCGGTTCCTCCTGCGTCCCGGCTGGCTCGCCCTCATCGCGGTGGTCATCGGGTTCGCGGTCGCCGCGTTCACCCTTCTCGCGCCGTGGCAGTTCGGCCGGGAGGCGCAGCGCGAGGCCCAGCAGCGCGCGATCGACGCCGCGTCGGCCACCGCGCCGGTCCCGTTCGCGGAGCTGGTGCCGCCCGGCGAGACGGTGACGCCCGCCGACGAGTGGCGGCAGGTCACCGTCACCGGCACGTACGCCCCGGAGGGCGAGGGGCTCGTGCGCCTGCGGGTGGTCGAGGGCCAGCCCGCGGTCGAGGTGCTCACCCCGCTGCGCACCGACGACGGGCGCATCATCGCGGTCAACCGCGGCTCCGTCGCCGCCGAGTCGGGCGCCTCCGTGCCGCAGTTCGCGCCCGCCCCCACCGGCCCCGTCACGCTCACCGCGCGGCTGCGGCTCGACGAGACCGACCCGCAGCACCGCGACGCGATCGAGTCCGGCGGCCACCGGCAGATCTACGCCTCGGACTCCCGCGCGCTCGCCGCCGCGACGGGCGTCCCGCTCGAACCCGGGTTCCTCCAGCTCGCCGAGGGGCAGCCGGGGGTGCTCCGCCCGCTGGACGTCGCCCCCACCGCAGGCGGCGGCGCCCCGTTCACGAACTTCTCCTACGCCCTGCAGTGGCTCACGTTCGGCGTGATCGCGCTGTTCGCCCTCGGCTACTTCGTACGCCTGGAACTGCTGCAGCGCCGCGGCGGTCCCGACCGGCGCACCGAGCGGGCGGCCCTGCGCCGCGCCCTCGCGGGCGAGGACGAGTCCGCCGGGCCGGGCGCACACTGATCCCGACCGCGCAGAGCGGCCCCGTCAGCCGATCTCGCGCAGGTCCTTGTCCTTGCCCTCGGAGGCCCCCAGGAGCGCGACGCCCGTCACCGCGGACAGCGCGATCCAGGCCACTGCCACCAGCCACAGCGAACCGCCTGCCGCCAGCACGAGGCCGGTGGCGAGTATCGGCGTGAAGCCCGCGCCGAGGGTGGCGGCGGTCTGGTAGCCCATCGAGGTGCCGCTGTAGCGCACCCGGGTCGGGTAGAGCTCGGCCGCGAACGCGCCGTACGGGCCCGCGGTGAAGCCCTGGATGACGCTGAGCCCGAGGAAGAGCGCGAGGAACAGGGCCACGACGTTGCCGGACTGGAGCAGCCAGAGGATCGGGAAGGCGAGGACGACTGCGCCCGCGGTGCCGCCGAGCATCACCCGGCGCCGGCCGATCCGGTCGCTCAGCCGGGCCGCCACGATGATCATCAGAATGGTGGTGACACCCGCCAGCGCCTTGACGTTGAGCACCGCCGTCTGCCCGATCGTCGCCTGCTGCACGGCGTAGGAGATGGCCCAGGCGCCCATCAGGCCCTGCGCCGCCTGTCCGGCGATGCCGGCTCCGACGGAGATCGCGAAGCTCCGCGGGTAGCGCGTGAGAACCTCGACAGCGGGCGCCTTCCGTTCCCGCGGCGCGGCGGCCAGCTCGGTGAACACGGCCGACTCCGCGACCTTCAACCGGATCACGAGGCCGACCGCCACGAGCACGGCACTCAGCAGGAACGGGATCCGCCAGCCCCAGGCCAGGAAATCGGCGGTGGGCAGCGTCGACGCGGCGCTCAGCACGAGCGTGGCGACGATCGTGCCGGCCGGTGCGCCCATGTAGGCGAACGACGCGGCGAACCCGCGGCTCGCCTTCCGGGACCGCTCGAACGCCAGCAGCATCGCGCCGCCCCACTCGCCGCCCACCGCGATGCCCTGGAGGATGCGCAGGGCCACCAGCAGCAGCGGGGCCGCCACACCGATCTGCTGCGCGGTGGGCAGCAGGCCGATCAGCACGCTCACCGTGCCCATCAGCACGAGCGTGACCACCAGCATCGACTTGCGCCCCAGCCGGTCGCCGAGGTGGCCGAAGAGGAGCCCGCCGATCGGGCGCGCCAGGTATCCGGCCGCGAGCGTGCCGAACGACAGCAGGAGCGCGGCGCTGCCGCCGACGCCGCTGAAGAAGACCTTGTCGAACACGATGCTCGCGGCGGTCGCGTAGAGGATGAAGTCGTAGTACTCGATCGCCGTGCCGATGAAGCTGGACGCGAGGATCCGCCGCATCTCGCGCTGCCCGGTCACCACCGCTGGGTCGCTCATCGCTGCGTCGCTCATGGCTGCACCTGCGCCGGGATCGCCGAGAACTCCAGCACGTCCAGGTCGTCGGGCACGTGCAGGGTGCCGCCGAACGTCTCCCCCGCCACGAGCCAGGTCTCCGGCGGCGCGTGCGGCGGCACGATGTGGTGCAGGGCCAGCGCCCGCGCCCCGGCGCGCTCGGCGAGCGCCCCGGCCTGACGTGGCGTGGTGTGCGCCCGCCGGTGGTGATCCATGATCGCTTCCCGGCGTTCGCTCGCGGGGTACCGGCCGGCCACCAGCTCCAGATCGATCGCTTCGTGGAACAGCAGGTCGGTACCCCTGGCGAGGCGCACCAGGTTGTCGCACGGCGCGGTGTCACCGGAGATCGTCACCGAGCCCGACGCGGTGTCGAAGCGGAACGCGAACGCGGGCGCGTCGGCGGGTGCGCCACGAGCGTGGCCGTCACCTCCACGTGCTCGTCCCGGAACACCGGGAACGGTTCCATCGGCGGGGCGACCTCGCCGTTCGGTTCGAAGCCGGTGCCCGCGGGCAGCGCGATGTCGTGCACGTCGAAGTGCTCCGACGGTGGGCGGACGAGGGAGTCGAAGACGCGGTCGTTGATGTCCGTGGCATAGGCGGCGCAGAGGTGGCGCACCATGTCGGCGGTGCCCGGTGTCGGGTTCTCCGGGGCGACGGGCCGCGGTGCCGTGCGGGCGTGCGCGGAGATCGGCGGCAGTGCGCCGCGCGGGCCGGGCCCGTGGACGGCGACGGGCGGCGCGGCCTGGTCCCGGCGCTCGAAGAGTGCGAACAGCAGCAGCGACGGCAGGTCGACCACGTGGTCGGAGTGCAGGTGCGTGAGGAACACCGCCCGCAGCCGGTCGATCGACAGGCCGGCGCGGGCGAGCTGGCGCCCTGCGCCCTGTCCACAGTCCACCAGGTACACCGCGTCGCCGACGACGACCGCGGTGCTGATCCCGCTGCGCGAGACTCCGTTGGGCGAGGTCCCGTCCGGGCGGTCCCACCACCGGGGGCCGCCCGCCGTTCCCAGGGTCACCACGTGGGGCATGGCACTCCTTCGTGACACGTCGACTGCGCATCAACCTGACGCCGACCACTTCCGATGTAAAACTGGTTCTTCCGCGCGAAGACCTAACCTCTGCTTATGAAGGACGTCACGCTGCGGCAGCTCGAGTACTTCGTCGCGGTCGCCGAGGAGCAGTCGATCACGCGGGCCGCGCTGAAGTGCCACGTGACGCAGGCGGCGATCAGCCAGGCACTCCGCGAGCTCGAAGGCGTGCTCGGCGTCCAGCTCGCGGTTCGCCGCAAGTCCAAGGGCGTCCACCTGACGGCAACGGGCCGGGCCGTCGCCACCCGCAGCCGCACCCTGCTCGGCGAGGTCAAGCACCTGGTGAGCGCCGCGGACGAGACGTCGGCCGGGGCGACGGGCACCTACACCGTCGGTTGTTTCACCACGCTCTCGCCGGTGGTGCTGCCCGAGGTGGCCGAGTTCCTCGCCCGCAGCTACCCGCGGGTGAGGCTGGACATCGTCGAGGGGTCGGGGCCGGAGATCCAGGAGCGGATGCTGCGCGGACAGGTCGATCTCTGCTTCCTCTACGAGGCTCAGCTGCACTCCGAGGTGAGTAGTGTGGTGCTGCGCGAACGCGGCTACCGCGTGGCGGTGGCCCCCGGCCATCCCCTCGCCTCCCGCGACGCCGTGAACGTCGCCGAGCTGGAGCCGTATCCCTGCGCCGTGCTGAACGTCGAGCCCGCCTCGTACCTCAACGAGGCGATGCTGCGCCGCTTCGGGATCACCCCGGACGTCGTCTACCGCAGCGCCAGCGTCCTCACCATCCGCTCCCTCGTCGCGCGCGGGCTGGCGTGGGCGCTGCTCATGGAGGAGGTGCCGAGGAGCCACGACGGGCGGCCGCTGCGCTTCCTCCCCGTCCTCGACGACCTCGGCACCAACTCGCTGCTGGCCGGGCTACCTCAGGGCGTGCGCCCGTCCCCGCTGACGGCGGCGGTGATCGCGCACTGCCGCGCGGCCCTGGGCCAGGGCAACCGAGAGGACCACCGAGGCGGCGCCGACCAGCCGTGACAGCCGCGCGCCCGGGCGAGGTCGGCGGGTGTGGGTGGCGGGCCGGCGCCGAGGCGGGGCCGCGTCCTCCACCCCGTGCGGGTAGATCGTCCGCCCGCCGAGCGTGACGCCGAGCGCGCCGGCCGCGGCAGCTTCCACGGGGCCGGCGTTCGGGCTCGGGTGGGCCGCACCGTCGCGGCGCCACGCCGTGACGGCGCTGCGGGACGAGCCGCCGACCGCGGGCGCGAGCGCGGCGAACAGCAGCGCCGACACCCGGGCGGGCACCAGGTTGGCGGCGTCGTCGAGCCGCGCGGCGGCCCAGCCGAAGCGCAGGTGGCGCGGGGAGCGGTAGCCGACCATGGCGTCGAGCGTGTTCACGGCCCGGTACCCGAGCAGGCCGGGCACTCCGGCCACCGCGCCCCACAGCAGCGGGGCCACGACCGCGTCGGAGGTGTTCTCGGCCATCGACTCCGTGCCCGCCCGCGCCATCCCCGCGGCGTCGAGCGCCGCCGGGTCCCGGCCACACAGCGACGGCAGCCGGGTGCGGGCAGCGGGGAGATCACCTTCGGTGAGCTCGCGGGCCAGCGCGGCGCCGTGCCGGGCGAGCGAGGAGCCGCCCAGCACGGCCCACGTCGCCAGGCCGGTGAGCGCCACCCCGACGAGCGGGCGCCCGGCCGACACCCGTTCGGCGAGCACCCCCGCACCGGCCGCACCGCCGACGAGCACCGCGGCGTACAGCGCCCCCGCGGCACGCCGGTCGGCGTGGCAGCGCGCCTCCAGCGCGGCGGCGACACGGCCGAACCCGGCGACGGGGTGCCCGCGGCGCGGGTCACCGCACAGCGCGTCGGCCAGCGCGCCCACGAGCAGCCCGGCAGGCCGGACCCACCGGCGCGCGCTCACGGGGCTCAGTCCCCCGCGACCGCCTGGCCCATGCGCAACTCGTGGAGATGCCGCGCATCGCTGGCGATCTGGTGCAGCGAGCAGGGCCACCGTTCCCCCGACCCGCTCGCGGTGCGGCAGGAGGTACAGCGGCCCAGCCGATCCGGTACGTGCGCGACGAGCAGCCGACGCCATACCTCGGGCATGCCGGCCATGACGTCGGCGATGCCGCCTGCCGGCTCAGAGTGCGTCACAACCGGTCCAACACGCGCAGGTCAGACAAGCTATTCCGGATTGCACCCTCGGGCGCGAACGGTGGAATTCGCACGATCGACCGTGCGTGACGTCCGCCATAGCACTACCCACGACCGATCGTCGGACCGGGGAGCCCGCTGAGCGACGGCGTCACAGCGTGTACTCGCCCTCGGGTGAGGTGGCCCCGTCCGAGCGGAGCTCGGTCTCGCGCCCGCGCAGCTCCACCCGCCGGATCTTCCCCGAGATCGTCTTGGGCAGGGCCGCGAACTCCAGCCGCCGGATCCGCTTGTACGGCGCCAGGTTGTCGCGCGCGAACTCGAGGATCGAACGCGCGGTCTCCTCGGTCGGCTCGTGCCCGGCGGCCAGCACGACGTACGCCTTGGGCACGGCGAGGCGCACCGGGTCGGGCGACGGCACGACGGCCGCCTCGGCCACCGCGGGATGCTCGATGAGCACGCTCTCCAGCTCGAACGGGCTGATGCGGTAGTCCGAGGCCTTGAACACGTCTCGGCGCGCCCGACGTAGGTGATGTAGCCGTCCGAGTCGCGCGAGCCGACGTCGCCGGTGTGGTAGTAGCCGCCCGCCATCGCCTCCGCGTTGCGCTCGGCGTCGCCCCGGTACCCGACCATCAGGCCGAGGGGCCGGTCGGACAGGTCGATGCAGATCTCGCCCTCGTCCCCCGGCCGCTCCGTGGCGGGGTCGAGCAGGACGATCGGGTAGCCGGGGATCGGCCGGCCCATCGACCCGGGCTTGACCGTCTGGCCCGGCGGGTTGCCGATCTGCAGGGTGGTCTCGGTCTGGCCGAAGCCGTCGCGGATCCGCACCCCCCACGCCTTCTCGACCTGCTCGATCACCTCGGGGTTGAGCGGCTCACCCGCCCCGACGACCTTGGTGGGCGGGGTCGGAAGGCTCGACAGGTCGGTCTGGATCAGCATCCGCCACACGGTGGGCGGCGCGCAGAAGCTGGTGACGTCGCAGCGGTCCAGCACACCCAGGACGGTCTCGGCGTCGAACCGCGCGTAGTTCATGATCAGGACGCACGCCTCGGCGATCCACGGCGCGAAGACGTTGCTCCAGGCGTGCTTGGCCCAGCCGGGCGAGGAGATGTTGAGGTGGACGTCGCCGGGCTCCAGGCCGATCCAGTACATCGTGGACAGGTGCCCCACCGGGTAGGACGCGTGGGTGTGCTCCACGAGCTTCGGCTTGGCCGTGGTGCCGGAGGTGAAGTAGAGCAGCAGCGTGTCGGTGCCGCGGGTGACCCCGTCGGGCGTGAACTCACCGGTCGCGGACGCGGAGTCGGTGTAGTCGAGCCAGCCGTCCGGCGCGCCCCGCACCGCGATGCGGGTGTAGTCGCCCTCGACGCCGTCGAACTTCCCGGCGTCGGCCCCGCCCACGACGACGTGCTTCGCGGCGCCGCGGTCGAGCCGGTCACGCAGGTCGGACGCGGTGAGCAGCGTGGTGGCGGGGATGACGACGGCCCCGAGCTTCATCGCGGCGAGCAGGGTCTCCCACAGCTCCACCTGGTTGCCCAGCATGAGGATGATCCGGTCGCCACGGGCGACGCCGTTCGCGCGCAGCCAGTTGGCCACCTGGTTCGAGCGTTCGGACAGCTCGCGGTAGGTCCAGTACGCCTCGCTGCCGTTCTGCTCGATGATCCACAGTGCCCGGGCAGCACCCCGCTCGGGATCGGCGGCGACGGCGTCGAAGTGGTCGAGCGCCCAGTTGAACTCGTCGATCTCGGGCCAGCGGAAGTCGCGGTACGCCGTGTCGTAGCGCTCGCGGTGGGCCACGAGGAACTCGCGGGCTGCGTAGAAGTTCTGTACGGACCGGTTCATGACCCCACCTCGCTGTCGCGCCGCGCTGCCGCTCCGACATTAGTGACTCCACCGATCTCCGGCTCACCCCCGGACGGAGACTCCCCGCCGTGCGGTCCCCCGTACGCGCCGTGCGCGCAGTCGCCCGGCACCGGCCGTCGCCGCCTACGGTGGCGCCGTGCTCCCGACCGGCCGACGCGCCACCCGCCCCGTCGCCGGGAGGGTCGCCACCGCCGTGCTGCTGCCCGGGGTCCTGCTCACGGCGTGCACGCTCACGACCACCAACCCCGGCCCGAGCGCCCCGGCGCCGACCGGGCCGCCGCCCACCAGCGCCACGGCGCCCACGGCCGGTGCCGTGCCGCTCCCCTGGCCCGCGGCGGACGCGGCCGCCGCCGCCGCGCTGCAGGCCGAGGTGGACCGCGGCGCCCAGCCGTGGCTGCTCGACCCCTCCGAGGTCGCCATCGCCTACGCGGCCGCCGCCCACGACTGGCCCGACGCCGAGCCTACCCGGGTCCGGACGGCACCAGTGTGGACGTCCGCAACCCCGACGGCGAGCGCCTCACCCTCAGCCTCGAACAGCCCAGCCGCAGGGGCGGCGACGGGATCTGGGTCGTGACGGCGGAACGCTCCTGACCCCGCCGCCGCAGCCGGCGTTCACGTTCCGTACCGATTCGAGCACTCACTCGCTTGTTCGGGTGAACTACCCCCGTGCGTGCAGCGTTCCTGAGGCATGCTGCGATGCAGAGGGTGACGCCGTCGCACGAGCGAGCGGCCCCGGAGCGCGAACGCAGGAATGAGCGACTGACGATGAGCAAGGACCTCGTCCAGCAGGACATGTTCACGGTGCTGCACGGTCAGCCCGCCCCGGTCGTCACGCGCTGGAGCTACAGCGCCTACGACCCGTTCGCCGTCTCCCTCGCGGTGCGGACCAGGCAGGACCGGTGGGTCGAGTGGCTGATCGGGCGTGAGCTCGTCGTCGCGGCCCTCGACGAGCCGACGGGCGAGGGCGACGTGCGGATGCGCCCGGTCACGGTGCAGGGCTACGACATCATCGAGATCGAGATCCGCTCCCACGACGGTCGCGCCGTGCTCGAGGTCGACCAGGACCTGCTGCGGACCTTCGTGGGGGCCACCCTCGAGCTGGTCCCCCTCGGCACGGAGGCCGACCGCATGGACCTCGACGGCGAGATCGCCCGCATCACCCGCAGCTGCGCGGAGTAGGCGCTACCTCCCGGTGGCCAGAGCGCGCTGGGCACCCGGCGGGTCTCGACCCGGACCCCGCCGCGCGGCCTGCCGCCTGCGTCGCGGGCCAGTCGCAGGCACGTCTCGACCCACATGTTCAGCTGTATCTCCTTCGCCAGCCGCAGCCGCGTGTACAGCAGGTCCGACAGCCGGTCACCCGAGCGGGCCCAGGACTCGATCTCGAAGAGCAGCTCCCCGTCCTCGGTCCGGCAGCGGAACTCGATCTGCCCGGCCTCCAGGTGACCCCGCAAGGTCCCCAGCCGAAGCGACGTCGGCCCCCTGTCGATCACCCGCACCGGCCCGTTCCACGGTCCGGGCATCCGGATGAGGAACTCGTCGCCGACGCGCGTCTCCCGACCGGCGCCGTGGACCTTCTCGAACACCGCGACCTCGGCGGGCGCACCGCAGTTGGGGTCGCTGGCGAAACGGCCGATCACCTCGTCCGGTGGCCGGGACGCGCCGGCGATCCGCACCGAGTAGCTGCGGTGCAGCAGCGGCCCCACGCCGTCCTCGACGCGCTGGAGACCCTCCGTGAGGGCCTCCGGTACGGGCGCCGGCCGGTCGGCAGGTCCCCCGTCGGTCTCGCTGCGGTGCACGGCCGCGACGCGCCACATGTACCGCCAGCTCACCAGCACCATGCCCAACGGCCAGCGCGCCACGACGCCGAGCCGGTGCCGTGCGCCGCCGGGGACGCGGTGGGGACGCGGGGATAGGGGCACGTCGGCACGGGTACCCGCCCCCCATGGTTGTGAACGCGGCTCTGCTGCGCCGAACCGCGCTGATCGCCCGCACCGCGTCGCTCGCCTCGATCGGGCTCTGCATCGGGCTGTGGCTGCGCGCGAAGACCGTCGATCAGGACGAGCGGGGCAACGCCGAACGCCGCGCGCTGTTCGTCGGGCTCTGGCCGGCGACGCTGTGGATGCTCGGCGACACCGCCGCCGGGGCCGCCCGCCGCGGCGGGGATCAGTGAGCCGCCCCACCCTCGCCGACGCCGTCACGGCCCTGCGGGACCTCCCGGTCAACCATGTCGCGGCCCAGGCCCCACCCGCCGTCACCGCGGGGTGGCACGTCGACCGGCACGTGGTGGAGCTGGGCGAGGAGACGCCGGGCGAGCCCGAGCCGGACGGCCTCCTGCGGACGGCGCAGACGCTCGTGAACAACTACGAGTTCAGCGACCCGGCGATCCTGCGTGCGGCCTTCCGGTGCCCCGCCCACCTCGTGGGCCGCGACATGCTGTTGGAGGGCCGGTTCCTCGTGCTGCGGTTCCTGCTCGGCGTGCGGATCACCGCCGGGTACGACGAGGTGCGTCCGGGATGCTGCGGTCCCGAACGCGTGGTCGGCTGGTCGTACGACACCCTGCGGGGGCACCTCGAACAGGGCCGGCTGACCTACGAGCTCGCCAAGGAGCTGGAGACCGGGCGCGTCGAGTTCCGGATCGTCGCGTACTCGCGGCCGGCCCCGATCCGCAACCCGGTCGTCCGGCTGGGATTCCGGCTGTTCGGGCGGCACGCGCAGCTGAAGTTCTACCGGCACGCGCAGGATCGGCTACGACGGCTCCTGCAGGTGCCGCCCGCGGCGCCACGGCCGGGTCCGGACGGGCTGGTCCGGGCGCCCAGCGGGGTGGAGCCGGGTCGCTTCGAGTTCCTCACCCTGCGGATCGCCCACCCCGGCGGATAGTGGAAATCGTGGCGCCGGCGGGGATGATCTCGTCGTGCCGCCCGACTCCGCACCTGCTCCCGACCCCCGTCTCGGCCGGGCACGGGCGGCCGTTCTCGCGTCGCTCGTCGTGGCGGTGGCCTCCACGGTGACCTGGCCGGGGATCGGGGTCCTGCGCTTCGAGGACCGCCCGCTGTGGCAGGTGCTCGGCACCGTCGGGATCCTGGCCGTGGCCGGCACCCAGGCCGCCGCGTTGTACGCCGCGGCCACCCCGGGCCTGTCCGGGCGGATGCGACGCCGAGGTGTCGCCGCGTTCCTGGTGGCGGCCCTCGCGTCGGTGCCGCTGGTGGCGCCGGTCGCCGCGGGCGCCCCGGAGGGCTGGGACACCTGGGCGTGGCTCGGCGCCGCCGTCGTCGCGTCCGCTCCGCTGCTGATGCGGGCCGCGCCCGCCGCCGTCACGGCGGTGCTGACCACTGCGACCGCCGCGGCGATCGGCGCCGTCATCGGCGGATCCCCCGCCACGTTCGCGCTGATCACGGCCGGGATGGGGCTGAGCCTGCTCGCCATCCACGGGCTACCGGTCGTGCTGTGGCACCTCGTCCTCGAGGCACGCGACGGGCGCGAGGCCCGGGCCCGGCTCGCGATCACGCAGGAGCGGCTGCGGTTCGCCCGCGACGTGCACGACCTGCTCGGCCACCACCTGTCGGTGATCGCGCTGAAGGCCGAGCTCGCCCAGCGGCTCGCCACCGTCGACGCCGACCGTGCCGGCCGGGAGGCGGGCGAGGTGCGTGAGCTCGCCGCCTCGGCGCTCGCCGAGATGCGCCAGGTCGTGCACGGCTACCGCGCGGTCGACCTCGCCGCCCAGCTGGACGCCGTCGCGCGGGTGCTGGGCTCCTCCGGCGTGCGCTGCACGGTGACCGGTGACCCCGGCCCGCTCCCGGACCCCGTCGCCACCGGGCTGGCCGCCACCGTGCGCGAGGCCGGCACGAACGTGCTGCGCCACAGCCGGGCCCGGTGGTGCACGATCGAGCTCGTGCGGAGCGCGGACGAGGTGCGGCTCACCGTCGCGAACGACGCGCGGGCGCGGCCGGCCCGGACGCCCACAGCTCGGGCCTCGCGGGCCTGTCCGACCGGCTCGCCGCGTCCGGCGGGCGGCTGCGCACCACCGTCGCCGACGGCGTGTTCACCCTGGACGCCGTGGTGCTGCTGCGGGGCACGTCATGATCAAGGTTCTGCTCGCCGACGACGAGGAGCTGATCCGCACCGCCATCGCGGCGCTGCTGGCCCTCGAACCCGATCTCGAGGTCGTCGCGCAGGCGGGCGACGGGAGCGCCGCGGTCGAGGCCGCCGTGGCCCACCGGCCCGACGTCGCGGTCGTCGACCTGGAGATGCCGCGGCTCGACGGCATCGCCGTGGCCGGCGAGCTGGCGGGTGCCCTGCCCTCGTGCGCCGTCGTGATCCTCACCGGGCACGGCCGCCCACCCCACCTGCAACGCGCGCTCGCCGCCGGGGCGAAGGGGTTCCTCCCGAAGGGCTCGCCCGGCGGCACCCTCGCCGACGTGATCCGCCGCGTGCACGGCGGCGCCCGCTACGTCGACCCCGCGCTGGCCGCCGACGCCCTCACCGCGAGGCCCTGCCCGCTCACCACGCGCGAGCTGGACGTCCTGCGGGAGGCGGGAGCCGACACCCCGGTACCGGCCGTGGCCCGCCGAGTCCACCTGTCGCAGGGCACGGTCCGCAACCACCTGGCCGCGATCACGGCGAAACTCGCCGTCCCCACCCGCGCCGACGCCTACCGCACCGCCCAGGAGCAGGGCTGGCTCTGACCGGCGGGCCTGGCGTTCCGGCTACCGGGTCGCGCGGAACCGGAACGCCGCCGGGACCGTGTCGACCTCGACGTCGGAGAGACCCGCTGCGTCGAGGCGGGCCGGGAGACCGTCCGGGTCGACGACCGTCATCGTGTCGCCGATGTGGATCAGCCGGAAGCGCATGCTGAGCCGGCTGTCGAGCCCCGCGAACACGCCCCCGGGACGCAGCACGCGGGCGGCCTCGGCGAACAGCCGGTCCTGCTGCTCCGGCGACGGCACGTGGTGCAGCATCGTGAAGCAGACGACCGTGTCGAACGAGGCCTCGGGGAACGGCAGCTCCGCCCCGTCCCCGGTGTGCACGTCGACCCGGTCCCCGAAGGTCGCCCGCACGCCGGCGGCCAGGTCCGGGTCCACCTCCACCGCCGTGAGCCGCCCGCCCTTCCCGGCGAGCCAGCGGGTGGTCACCCCGTAGCCCGGCCCGATCTCGAGCACGTCGCCGTCGAGCGGCACGGTCCGGCACACCCACGGCAGCACGTCCGAGTGCATCCGGGTGGCCCACGCGTCGGAGCGGCAGATCCGCCGGTGCAGCAGGTTCATCGCCATCCTGCGGAGGCTAGGACCGCGACGTGCTGTCCGGCACCGGCTAGCCTGCCGTGTCGTGTCGCGTTCCGGCCATCCGACCGGTCTGCTGAACCCGCCGCTGGGCGCCGCGCTCGTCGGCCGGTTCGCGCTGGCCCGTCGTCGCACTGTAGGCCCGAGTCGTCCAGGGCGTCTCTAGCCCGTCACGTTGCGGGCGGCTCCGGCGAGCTCGAGGTGCGCGACCATGACGCGCTCGGCGCGCTGGGGGTCGTGGTCGGCGAGCGCGTCGAGCAGCTCGCCGTGCGCCTCGAGGAACCGCTCGGCCTCCTCCGGCCGGTGCCACAGCGAGCTCTCCGTGGGCACGGGGTGGTTCTTCCAGATCGAGCTGAGGTGGTCGGCGAGGAACGCCGGCCCGCCCGCACGGGCGATGAGGTCGTGGAACTGCCTGCTGTGCTCGGCGAGCTCGTCGATGATCCCGGCCTCATGTTCGCCGAGCATCCGCTCGTGCAGCTCGCGCAACGTGGTGAGCTCGTCGTCGGTGATGCGGACTGCCGCCAGCCGCGCGCACAGCCCCTCGATCGCACCGCGCAGCAGGTACAGCTCGCCGGCCGCGGCGGCGCTGAGCTCGGACACCGTTGCCCCGCGGTGCGAGCGGTAGGAGATCAGGCCCTCGCTCTCGAGCCTGCGCAAGGCCTCCCGAACGGGAGTGATGGAGACGCCGAGCCTGCGGGCGATCTCGTCCTGCGGCACGGCGGCGCCCGCCATCAGCTGCCCGCTCGTGATCTCCTCGCGCAACACCTCGTGGACGTAGTCGGCCTTGCTGCCCGGCGGACGCGGTCGCGCTCGTCTGGCTGTGGCCACACACGTTCCCTTCGAACCAGGCGGAGGAGGAGACCGCTCCAGGGTATCGGAGCCGCTGCGCAGAAGGTCCCGGCTCGGACGGGTTGACCGCCCGAGAGATGCATCTTATAAGGTGCACCGCTGTGCAGGCACTTACCGGGCTCAAGGTCATCGATGCCGCGACGCTGTTCGCCGGTCCGACCGCCGCGATGCTGCTGGCCGACTTCGGCGCCGACGTGATCAAGGTCGAGCACCCGGAGAAGGGGGATCCGGCGCGTGGCCACGGTCAGGCCAAGGACGGGATCGGGCTGTGGTGGAAGGTCCTCTCGCGCAACAAGCGCGGCGCCGCCGTCAACCTGTCCACCCCGGACGGCCAGGAGGTGCTGCGCGCACTGCTGGCCGATGCCGACGTGCTCATCGAGAACTTCCGCCCCGGCACGCTCGAACGCTGGAACCTCTCCCCCGAGTCGCTGCTGGAGCTCAACCCGCGACTCGTGATCGCCCGCGTGACGGGCTTCGGCCAGTTCGGCCCCATGTCCGGCGAGCCCGGGTTCGGCACGCTGGCCGAGGCGATGAGCGGGTTCGCCGCGATGACCGGGGAGCCCGAGGGCCCACCGACCCTGCCACCGCTCGCCCTCGCCGACGGCATCGCCGCGTTCGCGGGCGCCTACGCGATCATGGTCGCGCTCCGGGCTCGCGAACGCACCGGCACCGGCCAGGTGCTGGACCTCGCGATCATCGAACCGATCCTCACCGTCCTCGGCCCGCAGATCACCGCCTACAAGGCGCTCGGGACGGTCCCGCCGCGCACGGGCAACCGTTCGACCAACAACTCGCCCCGCAACGTCTACCGCACGCGGGACGGCCGTTGGCTCGCCGTGTCCACGAGCGCGCAGTCGATCGCCGAGCGGGTCGTGCGGTTGGTCGGCAGGCCGGAGCTGGTCGACGAGCCGTGGTTCACCTCGGGCCGGGCGCGCGCCGAACACGCCGACGAGCTGGACGCCGCCGTCGGCGGGTGGATCGCGGAGCGCGACGCCGACGACGTGATCGCGGCCTTCAGCGAGGCGCAGGCCGCCATCGCGCCGATCTACGACGTGTCCGACGTCGTCACCGATCCGCAGTACCGGGCGCTCGGCACCGTGCACGAGCTCCCCGATCCCGAGCTCGGCACCGTCGCCATGCAGAACGTGCTGTTCCGCATGTCCGACACACCGGGCGAGATCCGCTGGGCCGGGCCGCCCCTCGGCTCGCACACCGACGACGTGCTCGCCGAGGCCGGGCTCGACGCGGATCGGATCGCGACCCTGCGGGACCGCGGGGTGATCGCCTGATGGGCGAGCAGCACCAGGACACGGCGCCCGTGATCGTCACCGCCCTGTACGCGCCCGCAAGCCGGCCCGAGCTGCTGCCGAAGGCGCTCAGCGGCGGCGCGCACGCCGTGATCGTCGACCTCGAGGACGCCGTGGTCGCCGGGCAGAAGGATCGCGCGCGGGACAACGCGCTCGCGTTCCTGGACGACCTGCCGGCGCGGCCCGCCGTCCAGGTGCGCGTGAACCACCCGCGCGGCGCGTTCGGACCGCGCGACCTGGCCGCGCTCGGCACGCATCCCGCCGTCCGCGAGGGCCGCGTCGGGGTCCGCCTGCCGAAGGTCACCTCGCCCGCCGACGTCGACCTCGCACTGGAGCTCCTCGGCACGCCGGCCCCGCCGCCGGTGCACTGCCTGCTGGAGTCCGCCTCCGGCGTCGAGCACGCGGCCGGGATCGCGGCGCACCCCGCGGTCGCCACCCTCGCGCTCGGTGAGGCCGACCTCGCCGCCGAGCTCGGACTGCGCGGCGAGGACGCCTACACGTGGATCCGCAGCCGTGTCGTCGTGGCCGCGGCGGCCGCCGGGCTGCCCGCCCCGATGATGGCCGTCTACACCGACCTCGCCGACCCCGGCGGCCTCGCCGCGTCCTGCGCGCGGGGACGCGGGCTCGGCATGTTCGGCCGGACCGCGTTGCACCCCCGGCAGCTGGCGGTGATCGTGAACGCGTTCGCGCCGGACGACACCGAGGTCCGTCGCGCCCGCGAGGTGCTCGCCGCGGCGGCCGACGCCGAGGCCGACGGCACCGGCGCCATCGCGCTGCCCGACGGGCGGTTCGTCGACGCCCCCATCGTCGAGACGGCCCGGCGCACCGTCCGGCTCGCGGAGCTCCTCGCCTGAGCGCCGCGCCCGCACGCGTAGTTCGACGTCTGCTCCCCTGCCCCAACCCCTCTGCTCCTACAACGAAGTGGATTCGCACATGCTCGGCATCTGGGCACTGATCGCCTACATCGCGGTCATCATCGCGTGGAACGGGGTGTTCAAGCGCAACATCGGCGAAGCCATGGTCATCGGGTTCGTCGTCGTGGCCCTGTTCGGCGGCGGCTCGTTCCTCGACATCGCGTGGAGCGGGATCGTCGCCGCCGCCACCGAGGAGATCGTGTTCGCCGCGCTGACCTTCGTGTTCATGGGCTTCGTGCTGAGCAGGACCGGGGTCGTCGACCAGCTCATCGGGATGCTCAACTCGTTGCTCGGCAAGCGCAGGGGCGGCGCGGGCTACGTCGCGACGATCGCGTCGGCGCTGTTCGGGGCGGTGTCGGGTTCGGGTTCGGGCAACGCCGCCGCGGTGGGGTCGGTGACCATCCCGTGGATGACGAAGTCGAACTTCAGCCCGAAGCTGTCGGCCACCGTCGTCGCGGGCAACGCGGGCCTCGGCATCGCGATCCCACCGAGCTCGTCGCTGTTCATCCTCACCGGCTCGGCCGCCGTCGGCAGCTTCGTCACCGCCGACGAGCTGTTCGTCGCTCTGTTCGCCGGCGGAGCGTGGACGCTCGTGTACCGGCTGCTGCTGATGTTCTACTTCGTCCGCCGGGACGGCATCGGGGCGATGGACGCGGCGCACGTCGACCCGTTCCGCCGCACGTTCGCGGCGGGCTGGTCGAGTCTGCTCGTGTTCGTCGGGATCGCCGTGCCGGTGCTGCTGACCTCCGGCGCCACGGGTGACGCCGTGGTGTCGTGGATCGGCGAGGACCCGGCCGACGAGATCTCCCTCATCACCTGGATCCCGGTGCTCGTCACCGCGATCGGGCTCGCCCTCGGCCGCAAGGCGCTGCCACGCAGCGGCGCCGGCTGGTGGCGGCTGCTCGGCGAGGTCGGGCCCCGCTACGCGGTGATCGGCGCGACGCTGTTCTTCGCCTTCGCCGCGGCCGAGTCGCTGACGGAGCTGGGCCTGGCCGATCAGCTCACGGCACTGCTCGCGGATCTCGACGCGCCCCCGTTCCTGGTCGCGCTGCTGGTCGGGTTGCTCGTCGTCGGGGTCGCCGCACCCCTGACGGCCACCGCCACGATCGCGGCCATCGGACCGGTCGCGTTCACCACGCTGATGTCGGCCGGCGTGTCGCCGATCCCCGCCGCGGTGGCGATCCTGATCTTCGCCTCGACGGAGGGCGCCTCGCCGCCCGGTGCCGCCCCCATCTACATCGCCAGCGGGATCGCCGACGTCAACCCCGCGCGCACGTTCGTGCCGCTCGTCGTCTGGTACGTCCTACCGATCCTGGTGGTCGGCTCGCTGGTGGCCGCCGGGCTGCTCCCGGTCTGACCCGACGACCCACGCACGACCCACGGACGACTTGGAGAATCCGATGCTCACCCACGTCCTGGACGGCGCGTTCCGCGTCTGCCTCGCACTGTTCCTCCTCGGCGGCGCATCCTGGTCCTGCTGCAGCTGGCCGGGCTCGTCACCGGCGCAGGCCCGCTCGTGGTCGGCGCCGTCGACTGGGTCGGGCTGCCGACGTTCGCGCTCGCCGGCGTCGCGGGGCTGCTCGGCTTCGCCCTGTCCTACCTGAAGGGCTGGGACACCGCGGACTGACCGCGAGCGACCTCCGAGCTGTCGTGCTCAGCCGGCCACGCCGGGCAGGTCGCGGCTCTGCCGTGCGGACACCAGCAGGGAGGGCGGCACGTCCGGGGCGCTGCGCGCCACCAGCCGCACGACACCGTCCGGCAGCTCGTCGACCTGTGTGTCGCGCAGCAGTTCCGACCACGGCCGGTCCGCGACCTGGGACTCGCCGGTGGTGACCGCCTCCGTGACCGCGTCCGCCGTCGTGGTGGTCGCGCAGACGATGCCGGTCGCGGTCATCGATCGCACCTCGGGCTCGTCGGCGACATCGCCGCCGGGTCCGTCCACGAGCCCGACGGGCGCGGTCGGGCCGCCGATGGCGACGTCGGCGCCGAGCGGGCGGACGGTGCCCGCGGCAGGGTGAGGGGCTCGCGCAGGTCGAGCTCGCGGCGCAGGGCGCCGTCGGCGCTCGCCCACCCTCCGCTCTCGGCCCGGGTGCGGATGCCGTCCTCGTCCTGCCCACCGAGGACGAGCGTCACCTTGTGCGGCGGCTGACCCGCCACCAGGACGGCGTCGGCGGCGGCCAGGTCGATGCCCAGCACGTCGGAGAGGGACTGCCGTTCGGCGTCGAGCCCACCGAGACGCCAGTCCGCGGCCGCGCCCTGGTCGACGAACTCCAGGTAGCCCGGGAACGGCCCGTCTACCCGCGACAGGGCGGCGTCCAGCCCGGCGCCGTCGGCGGCCGGCGCCTGCGCGCAGGCGCCCAGCAGCAGCGCGAGCAGGGCGCCGAGCATCGGGTGCGATCTCATTCGCGATCTTCCTTCCGGGCGATGCCGCCCTGGACGACGTAGCCGAACGGCGAGTTCTCCAGCGCCGACAGGTGCCGGAGCGCGATCTCCACCCGCAGCCCGCCCGGGATCGGCGCCGGGTGGACCTCCACCGCCGTCGGGAGCACGGACCGGTCGATCCCACGGAGAAACCGCGGGTCCGTGGTGAGCAGCGGGAACGCCGGCAGGACGGGGCCCAGGTCAACGGCCTCGCCGTCACCGTCGCCGAGCTCCACCGCGATCACCGGCCGCAGCGGCCGGCCGATCATGAGCGGGGGCAGCACCGGCACGACGGCCGCGAGCGGCGCCAGTCCCCCGATCCGCTCGATCTCGATCAGGGCGGCGACGTGCTCGCCCTGCTCCGCGGGCGCGAGCGTGTAGTCCGCGACGGCGCGGAGGTTGAACACGCCGCTCCCCAGATCGCCCGCAGGGGCGGCGGTGGCGAACCCGTCGCGGGCGGTGCGCACGCGGACCCCGACGACGTCCTCGCCGGTCGCCAGGTAGTAGCCGGACATCGGGAGCACGGCGCCCCGTTTCAGCTCAGCGCCGAGCAGCGCCGGCCATGAGGTCGTCGCGCGCAGGGTGGCACCGCGCGCCCGCACCTGCAGCTCCCCGAGCCGGACGTGGCTGCGGTAGCCGGCCACCGTGGTCTCGGCGACGACGACGTGCAGGTCGCCGGCCCCGCCGAAGCGGCCGGCGTACAGCACGCACGAGCGCTCCAGGACGAACGCCGACCCGTCGAGATCACCGAGGGTCTCGGCCTCCGGGTCGGTCAGCGCCGCCCACGCCCGGGCGAGGAGGTCGGAGTCGTCGAGCAGCTCGCCGTGCGGCGCGGCGAGCAGCCCGCACGGTTCGGGGTGCACGCCTGCGCCGCGCCATGCGTCGGCGGCCACCACCGAACCGGCGGCCACCGCCGCGACGCCGACCAGCGCGGCGAGCGCGCGGAGCAGGACCTTCGACACGCGTCGATCATCATCGGAGATCGAGTCGCGCACATCCGTAGTCCTACTCGGCTACGACGCCAGCTCGCCCGAAGGTTCCAACGGCGGTCGTGCCAGGTGCGGAACGCGGCGGGGCGGTTGGTGATCACCCCGTCCACCCCTGCGCCGCCCGCGGCACCCCACTCGTCGGGCTCGTCCAGCGTCCACGGGAAGACGCTGTAGCCGGCCTCCCGCAGCCTGCCGGCCAGCCCGGGCACCTCGATGGGCAGGCTGCCGATCGGGTTGCAGCCCGCGACCTCGAGCTCCTCCAGCCGCCCCGTCAGGCCGTCCAGGTCCGCGCGGCCGACGACGAGCAGGGCCCGCGCCAGGTCGGGGGCGGCGTCGCGGGCCGCCGCCACCGTCTCCACCTCGAAGCCCTGCAGGATCGTGCGGCCGGCGAGACCGTGCCGGCGCACCGTGGCGGCCGGACCGGCCATCTGCGCCGCCGACCACGGGCCCTTGAACTCCACGAGCCAGCCGACGTCCGGGTGTGCGGCACCCCACTCGGCGACCTCGTCGAACGTCGGCACGCGGGCGTCGGCGAACTCCGGCCCGAACCAGCTGCCCGCATCGGCGGCCCGCAGCACGTCCGAGCCGGTCAGCGCCACGTCCGCGGCGATCCCCGCGGTGCGCAGCGCCGACCCGTCGTGCATGACGACCACCACCCCGTCGGCGGCGATCCGCAGGTCGATCTCGATGAGGTCGCTGCCCGCGCGACCGCGGCGTCGAAGGCGGCGATCGTGTTCTCCGGCGCGGACGACGAGTCGCCGCGGTGCGCGATGGTGCGGATGCGGCCCGGCTCGGGGCGCAGGAACTCGGGGAGCCGGTCGCTCGCCCTAGATGTAGCGGGCAACGTTCTGCTCGTACGAGGTCGTGATCTCCGTGGCAGCGGCGGCGAACGCGGAGGCGGCGCCCTCGTTCTGCAGAACGATCTTCTGGATGGCCGTGGTGAGGTACTGGTCGCCGGACGGGACGAACGTGCGGACCCAGTCCTGCACCCGCGTGGTGGCGAGCTGGTCGACCGCGGTGCGGGCCTGCGGCGTCTCGGCGAACACGGCCTGCATGTCCGGGCTGTCGACCGCCGAGGTGCGGACCGGCATGTAGCCGGTGCCCGCCGAGAAGTGCGCCGTCTGCTCGGGCTCGGTCAGGAACTTCAGGAACATGCCGGCCGCGAGCTGCTGCTCCGGCGTCTTCGACGAGGCGATCGCCACGCCGGTGCCACCGGTCGGGCAGCCGGGCCCGGCCGGGCCCTTCGGCAGGAACCCGGTGCCGACCTCGAACTGCGCCTGCTCCAGGATGCCGCGCAGCGAGCCCGTGGAGGCCATCGTGCACGCGGTGACGCCGGCCGAGAAGTCGGCGACGTACCCGTCGTCGCCGCCCTGGCTCGGCGCCGCGAACTGCTTGTCGTGGACCAGCGCGCGGACGTACTCGCCCGCGTCCAGGGTCTCCTGCCCGTCGAGGGTGAGGGTCCACTCCTGGGAGTAGGCCCCGCCCCGGCCCCACATGAAGTTGCAGAACCACCACGCCGCCCACGACGTGCCCGTCCCGAGGCCCAGCGGCGACCCGCCGACGACCTGGGCGAGCGCGGGCGCCCACCGCTCGAACTCGTCCCACGTCTCCGGGGCGCGGTCGGGCAGGCCGGCCTGCTGCCAGACGCCGCGGTTGTAGTAGAAGAGCGGGGTGGAGCGCGCGTACGGCAGCGCCCAGTGCCGGCCGTCGAACGCGTAGTCCTCGTAGAAGATGGGGTTGTAGTCGGCGATGTCGATCTGCAGGTGCTGCGCCAGCCCGTCCAGCGGGATGATCTGACCGTTGATCATGTAGCGGAACCACCAGACGTCGCTGGCGCCGACCAGGTCGGGGGTGTTGTCGGTGCCGGCCGCGGCCTGGAACCGCTGCGCCACCTCGTCGTAGTTCTTGCCCGCCGTCACCAGGTTGACGGTGATCCCCGGGTTCTGCTCCTGGAACCGGCGGATGTACTCCTTCTCCATCTCGATCGAGGTGCCGGGGTGGTTGCTCCACCAGGTGATCTGCGAGGCCGGCTGTACACCGGACCAGTCGATGTCGGACTGCGCGGCGCCGCCCGACTCGGAGATGCTCGGGCCGCCGCACGCCGCGAGGGCGGCCGAGCCGCCCAGCAGGGCGGACAGGCGCAGCAACCCGCGCCGGGACAGTTCGGATGGGGCCATGTCGTGCCTCTCAGGGGGAGGGGTTCAGCCGGTGACGGCGCCGGTGACCAGCCCGGCGACGATCCGGCGCTGGAGGAGGAAGAAGACCGCGAGCACGGGCACGGTGACGAGCACGGTGCCTGCCATGATCACGCCCCAGTTCGGGACGCCATCGAAGTTCATCAACAGGGTGAGCCCGACCGGGAGCGTCATCATCTCCGGCCGGTCGATCACCAGGAGCGGCCACAGGTAGTCGTTCCACTCGGTGACGATCGAGACCAGCCCGACCGCGGCGATCGTAGGGCCCGACAGCGGCACGACGAACCGCCACAGCCGCCGCCAGTGCCCCGCTCCGTCGATCTCGGCCGCCTCGAGGATCGAGCGGGGCAGGGTCAGGAAGTGCTGCCGGAACAGGAACGTGCCGAACGCGCTCGCCAGGCCCGGCACGATCAGGCCCTGGTAGGTGTTGAGCCACCCGAGCTCCGCGGCCAGCGCGTAGTTCGGGATGAGCACGATCTGCTGCGGCACGAGCAGCGCGCACACCACCACGTAGAAGAAGAACCTGCGGAACGGGATGTCGACGAACACGAGCGCGTAGGCCGTCATGAGGCCGAGCGTCATCTTCAGCCCGGCGCCGAGCACCGTGGCGATCGCGCTGTTGACGAAGAACGACCCGAAGGGGACCGTCTGCGTGGCGGTGCCGTAGTTGGCGGGGGCGAGCGACTCCGGGAGCCACTGGATCGGCAGCCGGTAGAGCTCGTCCATGTCCTTGAAGCTGGCGAGCACCATCCAGACCAGCGGCAGCACCATCACCGCGACTGCGATGATCATCGTGGCGTAGCCGCCGACGGCGGGCCGGCGGCCCCGCTCACACATAGTGCACCTTCCGCTCCACGAACCGCAGCTGCAGGAGGGTGATCACGAAGAGCACCAGGAACAGGATCGTGGCGATCGCGACGAGTAGCCCGCGCGCCCGCCCGCGAAGCCCTCGAGGTAGATCGAGTACATCATCGTGGTCGTCCCCTCGAGCGGCCCGCCGTCGGTCATGGCGCGGATGATGTCGAAGGACTGCAACGACGTCAGCAACGTGGTGATGCTGAGGAAGAACGTGGTGGGCCCGAGCAACGGGAGCACCACGGAAACGAACGTCCGAAACGGTGTGGCACCGTCCAGGGAAGCCGCCTCCAGCAGATCCCGGGGCACCGCCTGCAGGCCGGCGAGATAGATGAGCGCCACGTAGCCGACGTTCTTCCACAGATAGACGATGATGACCATCGCCAGCGCCCACCCCGGGTCGGTGTACCAATCCGGCGAGCCGAAGCCGACCACGCGCAACACCGCGGACAACACACCGAAGTTCGGGTCGAACACGAACAGCCACAGCAGTCCGACCGCGACCCCGGACAGGACGTACGGCGCCACGACGATCGTGCGGGCCGCGCCGCGGAATCGCAGCTTCCGGTTGAGCACCACCGCGAGCGCCAGGCCGAGCACCATGCCCCCGCCGACCGTGGCCAGCGTGAACACCACGGTGATGGCGAGCATCCGCGGGGTGCCGGGGTCGGCGAAGAAGTCGGCGTAGTTGGCGAGGCCCACCGGGATCGCCGTGGGCGAGCCGAGGTTCCACTGCAACGTCGAGAGGTAGAACGACTGCAGCAGCGGCCGGTAGGTGAACACGACGAGCAACGCGATGTTCGGCCCGGCCAGAACGGCGAACAGCAGCCAGTTCCGCAGCGCGCCACGTCGGCGGGCGCGCGGTCGGGAACGCGGCGCCCGATGCGATCCGGCCCGCCGGACCGGGGTATCCGGCGGGGATGTTGCGGTGGCCATGACGGGGCGGGGTCCTCCGTTTGTCGGTGCGCGCCCACACTAAGCGGCCGACCTCGGCCGTATCGAGCACGGAACGACCGTCGTCCGATTTGCACAGAACGTTGTCAGCGTCCGTTCACGCGCGGTTCTCCCGTTCCCTGCACGGTTCATCCGGATTCCACCGGAAAGACACCCGGAGATCTGGATCACGGATCCCTACAGGGCAGCGCTCAAGCCGGCCACTGCCTCGACCACGAGTGCGCCCAGCTCGCGGGCGCGCCCGGCGTCGTACCGCTGCTGGGGCGCCGAGACGGCGAGCGCGCCCACCGGGCGGCCCGTGCCGTCGACCACGGCCGCCGCGACGGCGCCCACCCCGGCGCGCCAGCTCCCCTCGGCCATCGCGTACCCGCGCTCGCGCACGATGCGCAGCTCGGCGACCAGCTCGTCCGGGTCGGTGATCGTCTGCGCCGAGAAGCGCTCCAGCTCGTCACCCACCAGCCCTCGGGCCTCGGCCTCCGGGAGCCGGGACAGCACCGCCCGACCGCTGCAGCTCGCGTGCAGCGGCACCGGTGTGCCCAGCCGGACCCAGGTGCGCACCGGCTCCGGGCTGTCCAGCCGGTCGATGACGACGAGCGCTCCCGGCCCGGCCTCGGACAGGGCTGCGTGCTCCGCACCGAAACCGATCAGGTGGATCGTCTCGCGGGTCGCGTCCCGCAACTCCTGCATCACGGCGAGCGCCGCCTCCCGCAGCCCGCGTTCGGCCGGGCCGCGCAGGCCGACGGTGCGGGCTCGGCCGGTGAGCACCCAGCGCTGCGGGTCGCCCGGGGCCGGGCCGAGCCAGCCCGCCTCCCGCAAGGTCACCAGGCAGCGCTGCACGGAGCTCTTCGGGACGCCGGTGGCGCGCGCGATCGCCGAGACGCCCACGGGCTGCAGCTCGGACACCACCTCCAGAACGCGCAATGCCGTCCGGACCACACGCATGCCGGGTTCGGTAGCCGCCGAACTCATCAGAGGTCTCCCCTTGACAGTCGTGAACGCCGTCGCCCATCGTGTCACGAACTCGGACCGCAGGACGGAACATGTGCCGTGAGTCGGCACAGATGGAGGAGCGCGGATGCTCGTCGGCCGGACGCTGCTGTTCGTCCCGGGCGATCGGCCGGACCGGATCGGGAAGGCGATCGGTTCGGCCGCCGACGCCGTGGCCGTCGACCTCGAGGACGCGGTGGCCCCCTCGGACAGGGCCGCCGCCCGCGCGTCCGTGCTCGACGCGGTGCGCGCCTGCGAGCCGCGGCCGAACCTGTTCCTGCGGGTCAACCCGATCGACGGCGCCGACTTCGCGGACGATCTCGCGACCGCGACGCAGCTGCGGACGCACCTGGCCGGGGTGCTGCTGCCGAAGGCGGAGAGCGCCGACCAGATCCACCGCCTCGACGACCTGCTCGGTGGCGGCCCCGCCGTGCTGCCCATCGTCGAGACCGCACGCGGCGTGCTCGCCGCGCCCGAGATCGCCGCCGCGAGCCCGCGCGTCGCCACGCTGCTGTTCGGCACGCTCGACCTGGCCGCCGACCTGGGCGTCACGCCCACCGTCGAGGGGCGGGAGCTGCTGCACGCCCGCTCGCAGGTGGTGCTCGCGACGGCCGCGGCCGGGCTGCCCGGCCCGCTCGACGGCCCGCACGCCGCGCTCGACGACACCGATGGCCTGGTGCGCGCGAGCGCGCTGGCCAGGGAGCTGGGCTTCAGCGGGAAGATCGTGCTGCACCCCCGCCAGCTCGAGCCGGTGCGGGCCGCCTTCGCGCCGACGACGGAGGAGCTCGCCAGAGCGCGGGAGATCGTCGAGGCGGGCCGGGGAGCCCGCGGGGCGTTCCGGCTGGCCGACGGCACCTTCGTCGACGCACCCGTGCTCCGTCGGGCCGCCGCGCTGCTGGAGGCGCAGCCGTGACCGGCCTGCCGCTCGACGGGATCACGGTCGTCGGCCTGGAACAGGCGCTCGCCGCGCCGTTCGCCACCCGCCAGCTCGCCGACCTCGGTGCACGCGTCATCAAGATCGAGCGCCCCGACGGCGGCGACTTCGCCCGCGGCTACGACACGGTGGTCGACGGTCAGTCCAGCGCGTTCGTCTGGCTCAACCGCGGCAAGGAGTCGGTGCAGCTCGACCTCGCAGGCCCCGACGGCCTCGCGGTGCTGCACCGGCTGCTCGCCCGCGCCGACGTCCTCGTCGCCAACCTCGCCCCGTCGGCGCTGGAGCGGCGCGGGCTCACCCCTGCCGCCCTCGCACCCCGGCACCCACACCTGATCACCTGCGTCGTGAGCGGGTACGCGCCCGGCGGCCCGTCCGCGCACCGGAAGGCCTACGACGCGCTGGTCCAGGCCGAGACGGGGCTGATGTCGCTCACCGGCAGCGCGGGGCCCCGGCGAAGGTGGGCATCTCGATCGCCGACATCGCCGCGGGCTGCTACGCGTTCAGCGGCGTGCTCGCGGCGCTGCGCCACCGCGACCGCACCGGCGAGGCGCTGCCCGTGGAGATCTCGCTGTTCGGCGCGCTCACCGAGTGGATGGCCTACCCGCTCTACTACACCGCGCACTCGGGCGCGGCGCCCGTGCCGATGGGCACCGCGCACCCGACGATCGCCCCGTACGGGGCCGTCACCGCGGCGGACGGCGGCTCGGTCATGATCGCCGTGCAGAACGAGCGCGAGTGGCCGCGCCTGGCCACCGACGTGCTCGACGAGCCGGCGCTCGCCGCCGACCCGCGGTTCGCGTCGAACTCGCAGCGCGTCGCCCACCGCGCCGAGCTGGACGCCGCACTCGCCGCCGCGTGCGCCCGGTTCCCCGCCGACGTCCTGACGCAGCGGCTGGACGCCGCCGGCATCGCGTGGAGCCGGCTCACCGAGCTGGCCGACCTCGCCGACCACCCGGAGCTCGCCGCCGCGCAACGCTGGCTGCACACCGCCACCCCGGCGGGCCCGGTGCGCACGCTGCGCCCGCCCGGCGCGCGGGCGACCGGGTGGCAGCCGACGGCGCGGTGCCCGCGCTCGGCGCGCACACCGCCGCCGTGCTCGCCGAACTGGAGGAGGAGCAATGACCGTCCACACCGGATGGCAGGGCCGTTTCTACGAGGACTTCGTGGTGGGTGACACCTACGAGCACCCGCTCGGGCGCACGGTCACCACCACCGACAACATCTGGTTCACCCTCCTCACCCAGAACACCGCGCCGCTGCACTTCGACCACGAGTACGCCAAGCGAACCGAGTTCGGGAAGCCGCTGGTCAACTCGACCTTCACGCTCTCGCTCGTCGCCGGGCAGAGCGTCACCGACGTCTCGCAGAACGTCTTCGCCAACCTCGGCTGGGGCGAGATCACGCTGCCGAACCCGGTGTTCGAGGGCGACACGATCCGCTCCCGCTCCACGGTCGAGGCCGTGCGGGAGTCGAGGTCGCGGCCGGGGCTCGGCGTCGTCACCGTGAAGACGACGGGGCTCAAGCAGACCGGCGAGGTCGTCATCGAGTTCACCCGCACCCTGCTCGTCTACAAGCGGGGCCACGGCCCGCGGGCGGAGGCGCCGTGACCGACACGGCCGAGCTGCGCAAGGACCTGCGCGAGCTCATCGACCGCATCTGCGCCGACTACCCCGACGCCTACTGGCGCGAGGTCGACGAGGCCCGGCGCTACCCCGAGGAGTTCGTCGACGCCCTCACCGGCACCGGCTGCCTCGGCGCGCTCGTGCCGGAGGAGTACGGCGGCCTCGGGCTCGGGCTCGGCGACGCGTCGGTGCTGCTGGAGGGCATCAACGCCAACGGCGGGAACGCCGGGCCGGTGCACGCGCAGCTCTACACGATGGGCTCGGTGCTGCGGCACGGCAGCGAGGAGCAGAAGCGCCGCTACCTGCCCGGGATCGCGTCCGGACAGCTGCGGCTGCAGGCCTTCGGCGTGACCGAGCCGACCGCGGGCACCGACACCACCAGCATCCGCACCACCGCCCGCCGCACGGACGACGGGTACGTCGTCAACGGGCAGAAGGTCTTCATCTCCCGCGTGCAACACTCCGACCTCATGCTGCTGCTCGCCAGGACGACCCCGCGCGAGGAGGCGGCGCGCAAGTCGGAGGGCCTCTCGCTATTCCTGCTCGATCTGCGCGAGGTCGAGGGCGTCGAGCTGCGGCCGCTGCGCACGATGGTCAACCACGAGACCAACGAGGTCTTCCTCTCCGACGTGCACATCCCCGCCGACGCGCTGATCGGCGAGGAGGGCAAGGCTTCCGCTACGTCCTCGACGGGATGAACGCCGAGCGCATCCTCATCGCCGCCGAGTGCGTCGGGGACGGGCGCTGGTTCGTCGAGCGGGCGTCGCGCTACGCGTCGGAGCGCGAGGTGTTCGGCCGGCCGATCGGGCGGAACCAGGGCGTGCAGTTCCCGATCGCGCGCGCCCACGTGCACGTGGAGGCGGCCGACCTCATGCGTTGGAAGGCGGCCGACCTGTTCGACGCCGGGCAGCCGTGCGGCGCCGAGGCCAACATGGCCAAGATGCTCGCGGCCGACGCCTCCTGGGAGGCCGCCGACGTGGCGCTGCAGACCCACGGCGGCTACGGCTTCACCGCGGAGTACGACATCGAGCGCAAGTTCCGGGAGACGCGCCTGTACCAGGTGGCGCCGATCTCGACCAACCTGATCCTGTCCTACGTCGGCGAGCACGTGCTCGGGATGCCACGCTCTTTCTGATCACCCCGGAGGTGCAACGGTGCACGGTCCCCAGTACGGGCTCGTCCTGTGCAGCCAGTTCCCACCCGGCGACGACGCCGGTGCGCGGTTCGCCGAGCAGATCGAGCAGGTGCACCACGCCCGTGACCACGGGTTCACGTCGGTCTGGGCCACCCAGCACTACCTGGCGGAGGAGGTGCAGTACCTGCACCCGCTCGCCGTGCTCGGCAGGCTCGTGCCCGAGACCGGCGACATGCGCATCGGCACCGCGATCACGCTCATGGCGCTCGCCCACCCCGTGGACCTCGCCGAGCAGTTCGCCACCCTCGACATCCTCTCCGGCGGCCGGCTCGTCGTCGCGCCGGCCTCGGCTACCGCGACGTCGAGTTCGACGCGTTCGGGGTGCCTCGCGACCGCAGGCTGCGCCGGTTCCGGGAGAACCTCGACCTCGTGCGGCGGCTGTGGACCGAGGACGAGGTGCACTTCGAGGGCGACGCGGGCCGGATCGACGGTGTCCGGCCGCTGCTGCGCCCGGTGCAGCGCCCCCACCCGCCGATCTGGCTCGCGGGCCACACCGACGCGGCGCTCACCCGCACCGCGGGTACCGGACTGCCGTGGCTCGCGGCCGCCGCTCACGTCGACGCCGACTACCTGCGCACGCAGGCCGCGTTCTTCCGGGAGCGGTGCGCCGAGCACGGCCGGGAGGCGGAGATCAACGTGCTGCAGGAGGTCTACGTCGGCGCGAGCGACGAGCAGGCCGTCGAGGACGTCCGGGAGGCGCTCGCGATGAAGTACGCGACCTACCGGTCGTGGGGCCAGGACCGGATCCTGCCCGACTCACAGAGCTTCGACCGCGAGTTCGACGAGCTGCGCCGCGGCCGGTTCGTCCTCGGCGGGCCGCAGACCTGCCGCGACCGGCTCGCCGAGCTGATCGCGACGACCGGCGCCGCACACGTTCTGCTGCGCCCGCAGTGGCCCGGCCTGCCGCACGCCCGCGTGATGGAGAGCCTGCAGCGCCTCACCGACGAGGTGCTCCCGGCGCTGGCGGGGGTGGCGGCATGACCGGGTTCGGGCGACGCGCCTTCCTCGCCGCCGCCGGGCTGGGGGTGGCCGGGCTCGCCGGCTGCGCCCGCGCCGAGGCGGCCGGCACCGTCACCACGGCCACCTACATCCCGAAGTCCTACGACGACCTCTACCCCGGCATCCAGACATTCATGGACACCCTCGGGTCCGCGAGCGCCGGCGCATGAGCTGCGACATGTTCGACTCCGGGGCTCTGCTCGGCGCCGAGCAACTGCTGCCGGGGCTGCTGCTCGGCGTGGCCGACGTGATGTTCCAGACCAGCTCGTACGTGTCGTCGAGCTACCCGATCCTCGGGGCGCTGGAGCTCCCGTTCGGCGCCGAGGACTTCGCGAAGCAACGCCGCGCCGCCGACCCGGACGGCCCCCTCTACGCCCTGATCAACGAGCAGCTCGCCGCCCAGAACGCCCGCCTGCTGGGTGGCATGCCGTGCACGTTCGAGTACCTCTGGACGGTCGACCGTCCGATCCTCGAGCCGGCCGACGCGCGCGGCCTGCGGATCCGGGTGGCCGGGGAGATCGAGGGCGAGACGGTCAAGGCGCTCGGCGCCGCGCCGGTGTTCATGGGATCGTCCGAGGTGTTCGAGGCGCTCGAACGGGGCACCATCGACGGGCTGATGAGCTACCTCGGCACCGTCGTGTCCCGTGACCTGCAGGAGATCGTCCGGTACGGGACGAAGGCGCACGTCGGCGCGTACACCGTGGACGCCTACTGCCGCGCGGACTGGTACCAGGCGCAGCCACCGGACCTGCGGGCGGCCCTAGACGAGGCCGGCCGCGCGCTCTACCGCGACGGCACGGAGGTGATGGTCGGCGTGCACGAGGGCGACTACCTGGCAGCGGTCCTCGAGGGCGGCGTCGAGCTGGTCGAACCGAGCGGCGCGGAGCTCGAGGCGTTCCGCACGGCCGTCCGGCCCGTGTACGGGCGGTGGGAACACCTCATCGGTGACCCGGCGGTCAGCGAACGGGCCGTGGCCCTCATCAACGAGGCGTAGGAGGAACAACGTGCTGTCCACTGCGCGCCGGGCCGTGCTGGCCTGCACCCGGGCGATGGTCGTCGTCGCGATGGTCGCCGTCGGGGTGATGATGCTGACGATCACCTACGACGTCGTGATGCGGTACCTCTTCCTCGCGCCGACCGACTGGGCGTACCCGCTGAACTCGGCCGGTGTCCTCGTCGCGACGATGCTCGCGGTGCCGCACCTGTACGCCACCGGGCACCACATCTCGATGGACCTGCTGCACCGCGCGCTCCCGGCGGGAGCGCGGAAGGCCGCCGACGTCGTGACGACGGTGGCCACCGCCTTCCTCGGCCTGGTGCTCACCGTCACCGCGTTCCGCTCGATGACCGTCGCCTGGGACGGCGGCCTCACCGGCGCCGGGACGTTCAACATCCCGCTCTGGGTGACCGACGCCGTCCTCGTCGTCTCCGGGGTGCTCCTCGTGCTGGTGGCCCTGCTGTTCCCGGCCACCGGACCCCACGCGGACACGCCGGCCGCCGTACCCGGTGACGTGGACGCCCGCGCCGAGGCGCAGGGGGTCGCCTGATGATCGCGGACGGGCTGGTCGTCTCCCTCGCGGTGGCGCTGCTGCTGGTGCTGATCGCGCTGCGCACACCGATCTTCGTGGCGCTCGGGGTGGCCGGGGTCGCCGGGCTGCTCGGCCTCGGCGGGTTCACGGCGGTGGAACTGGTGCCGCTCGCGCTGGTGTCGCAGCTGCAGGAGTACGCGCTGGTGGCCGCACCGCTCTACATCCTGCTCGGCGAGGCGCTCGCCGTGAGCGGGCTCGGGCGCGACCTCTTCGGGGCGGCGCACCGCTGGTTCAACCGGGTGCCCGGCGGGCTGGGCGCCTCGGCGGTCGGATCGTCGACGGTGTTCGGTGCCATGTCCGGGGTGAGCATCTCCTCGGTCGCGGTGATCGGGCGGATGGCCGTGCCGGAGATGCTGGAGCGCGGCTACAAGCCGGCGTTCGCCAGCGGCACGGTCGCGGCGTCCGGGGCTCTCGCCATGCTGATCCCACCGAGCCTGATGTTCATCCTCTACTCGTCGGTGACGGGCGAGAGCGTGGCCGACCTGTTCGCCGGCGGGCTGCTCCCGGGCCTGCTGCTCGCGGCCATGATGATCATCTACGTGGTGGTGCGCGCGAAGGTCGCGCCGGAGAACGCCCCCGTCGACCCGGACCGGTTCACCTGGCGCGACCGGCTCGTCGCGCTCGGCCGGATCTCCCCCGCGCTGCTGCTGATCGTCCTCGTGCTGGGCTCGATCTACACCGGCATCGCGACGCCCACCGAGGCGGCGGCCGTCGGCGCGCTCGCCGCGTTCGTCGTCACCGGGGCGATCTACCGCAAGCTCGGGTGGGCGAACCTCAGGCGGATCTTCGTCTCGACCGCGCAGGTGACCGCGGCGATCCTCGCGATCGTGGGCGCGGCGTTCGTGTTCACCCAGATGCTCGTGCTCGCCCGCGTGCCCGATGCGTTCACCGAGTTCATCGTCGGGCTCGACGTCCCACCCGCCGTGATCCTCATCGGGATCATGATCGTGCTGGTGCTGCTCGGGTGCCTCGTCGACGCTGCGTCGCTGCTGCTCGTCGTCACCCCGATCCTGGTGCCGGCGATCGAGGAGCTCGGCTACGACCGCTGTGGTTCGGTGTGCTGCTCGTGGTGAACCTGGAGATCGCCGTGATCACGCCGCCGGTGGGGCTGAACCTGTACACGATGAAGTCGGTGGTGCCCGAGCTCGACCTCGCCGACATCTTCCGCGGCATCGCGCCGTACGTCGCCATCGAGATGCTCCTGCTCGCCATCATGATCGCGTTCCCGCAGCTCGCCACCTGGCTCCCGGGGCTGCTCTCATGACCCGCCTCGCCGACCTCGCGGACTGGGCGTACGACGTGCGCCCCGATCCCGCCGACGAGGAGCTGGCCCGCCGCGCCCTCGTCGACACCGTGGCCGTCACCCTCGCCGCGGTGGACGACCCCGTCGCCGACTGGACCGCGGGGGCGGACGCCGCGCTGCGCTGGGCCGCGGTCGGGCACGTCCTCGACTTCGACGACGTGCACCTGCCGTCCACCTCGCACGTCAGCGTCGTGTGCGCGGCCGCCACGCTGGCCTGCGGCGGCGGCGCCCGCGAGTACCTGGCCGCGGCAGGCGTCATGGCCCGCCTCGGCACGGCCCTGGGCTGGGAGCACTACCGGGCGGGCTGGCACGCACCTGCACGGCGGGCGCGCCGGCCGCCGCCGTCGCGCGGGCCTCGCGCTCGGCCTGGACGCAGGCGGCCTCGCCAGGGCGCTGGCGCTGACCGTGCCGGCCGCGGGCGGCGTGCAGCGCGCCTTCGGCACCGGTGCCAAGTCGCTGCAGGTGGGCTTCGCGGCGTCCGCGGGGGTGCGGGCCGCGCACCTGGCCGCAGCCGGCGCGTCCGCCGACCCCACGGCGCTCGACCAGTGGTTCGAACTGGTCGGCGGCGAGGGCCCGGTGCATCTCGACGGGCCCTCGTCCGGAGCTCGCGATCAAGCTACACCCGTGCTGCTACGCCCTGCAGCGCCCGATCTCGGCGGCCCGCGCCCTCCCGCCCGCCCCCGCCGAGGAGGTGCGCAGCATCCACGTGCGCACCCCGGCCGTCGCGCTCCAGCCGCTGATCCACGACCGGCCGCAGACCGGGCTGGAGGGCAAGTTCTCGCTGCAGTACGCGGTGGCGGCCGCCCTGCTCGACGGCTTCCCCGGTGCCGGGAGCTTCACCGACGCCGCCGTCACCCGCCCCGAGGCCCAGCGGCTGGTGCGGTGCGTCGAGGTCGAGGCGGAGCCCGGCGGCGACGGCATCCTCGCGGGCGACGTCCTGATCCGGCGCGAGCTCGCCGACGGCACCACCGACGAGGCCCGCGTCGCCGTCCCCGACGGTCACCCCCTCCGCCCGGCGACCGACGGCGACCTCGCCCGCAAGGTCGCCGACTGCGTCGGCCCCGACCGTGCGCCCGAGATCCTCGCCCTCGACTGGCCGGCCGCCGCGGCGCTCCTGCGCCGCACGCTGCCCGACGGCGTCGGGGCGGTGGCCTGACCGGTCGCATGCAGGGCGGCGGGTGGCGCGCCCGGTCAGCCCTGGCGCAGCACGATCCCCCGCACGAAGCCGGCCTGGCCCGCGTGCTGGGCGCAGTCGTCGATCACGCTGACCAGGCGTACGCCGAGGGTGACGGGTGGGTCCCACGCCTCGTCGACGACGCGGTCGAGGTCGTCCTCGGTGAGGCCCGCGACGTACTCCATCGTGCGCGCGGCGACGGCGTCGTAGTAGCCGGTGAGCAGGTCCGGTGACGCGACCCGCAGCCTGGCGACGTCGGCGGAGGTGTGCCCGTAGCCGATCGACCCTGTCGGGAAGGTAGGTCGAACCGCTCCGCCCAGCCCTGGGCCGTCCAGACCTGTTCGGTGCCGGCGACGCCGGCGACGTGGTCGTCCTGCACCCGGGACAGGTGCCAGACCAGCCAGCCGATCGAATTGGCGTCGGCGTCGACGCGATGGGCGAGCTGCTCCTCGGAGAGCCCGCCGACGGCGCCGTGCACCTCCTCCTCGATCCGGGACAACGCGTCGGTGAGCAGTGCGGCGACATCCACACCACGACCCTACGGCGGCGCGGTGTGACCGCTGGTCACACCTACCCCGGGCTAATCGATCACGCTAGGGTCGGCCGGCGCGACGGACGGTGAGGAGGAGCAGCGGTGGACGAGCAGGCGCCCCCGCCTCCCGACCTCGACCCGACCCGAGCCTCCCCCGCACGCGTGTACGACTACCTGCTCGGCGGCAAGGAACACCTCGAGGCCGACCGGCGCGCCGCCCACGCCATGCGCAACGTCGTCCCCGAGGTCGGGGAGATCGCCAAGGACAACCGCTCGTTCCTGCGTCGCGGGGTGTCGTACCTGGTGCGGGAGGCGGGGATCCGGCAGATCCTCGACATCGGGTCCGGGCTGCCGGGCGAGGGGAACGTCAACGAGCTGGCCCAGGCCATCGACTCCGACGTGCGCGTGGCCTACGTCGACAACGACCCGGTCGTGCTCGCACACGCCAGGGCGCTGCTCGCCACCGACGACCAGACCGGCGTGGTCACCGGCGACCTGCGCCGGCCGGCGACGATCTTCGAGGCGGTGGCCGGGCAGCGGCTGCTCGACCTCGACGAGCCGTTCGCCGTGCTGCTGTCCGGCGTGGTGCACCACCTGTCCGACGACGACGCGCCCGACCGGGTCGTGGCCACGGTGCGCGAACACCTCTCCCCCGGCAGCCACCTGCTCCTGTCGCACTTCCTCGACGACGACGAGCCGCGCGCGGCCGCGCTCGAGCGGGCCTTCCTGCACGGCGGCCTCGGGTCGGGCCGGTTCCGCACGTGGGCCGATCTGCGCGGCTACTTCGACGGGCTCGAGCTCGTGGAGCCGGGCCTGGTGTACGCGAACGACTGGCGGCCCGACGCGCTCACCGCGACCGAGAGCCCGGTGCGAACGCTGTACGCGGCCGGGGTCGGGCGCAAGGCCTGACGCGGGCCGCGAGCGCAGCCACGAACGGGTGAACTCGGCGGTCAGGCCGTGAGGTCGTCGAACTCGCCGTCCTTGGCCCCGAGGATGAAGGCCGCGATCTCGGCGCGCGTGTAGACGAGCGCGGGGCCCTGCGGATCGCGGGAGTTCCGCACGGCGACGGCCCCGCTGTCCAGGGCCGCGACCTCGATGCAGTCACCACTCGGGTTGCTGGCGCTGCTCTTGCGCCACGCCACGGCGCCGAGCCGATCCGCCGGGATGCCGTTGTCCTCGTGCTGCTGCATGTGCGCTCCCCGAACGTAGTTTCAGACGTACGCGTCGAATGTACTTGCAGATGCTCTTGCATCCGCACGCCGGACTCGGGAGACTCGTCCCCATGCGCGGTGCTGATCAGACCGGATGGCACGCCGCCGACACCATCACCGTCACCTGCTCGGCCGATTCCCGGGCCCACGAGGTGCCCGACACCGAGCTCGCCGCGGCAGCACGGCGCAGCGACGGCCACTACCAGGCGCTGTGCGGCCACCGGGTCGCGGCGGCACCGATGGTGGAACCCGACGGGCAGCCGTGCCTGCTGTGCGCCGCGATCGTCGAGCGCACCACCCCTCGCCGGAGCGCTCGCCAGCGCATCCTCGGCTGACACCTCCCTCCCCCACCCCCTCAGCGAACAGCACCCGCCCGGGCAGGCGGGTGCTGCCGCCGACCGGAGCGAACCCCGACCGGACACGCCCGCGACCGGGGGGATCGCCGCGGACGCCTGGTTGACTCCGCACCCGCCGCCCGTTCGTTACGTCTCGGGGCGGCAGGTCCCCCGCCCACCGATCAGCGGTTGGTACGGGCGGGTGACTCGGACCACAGTGGTGGCACAGGGGAAGCGCACCGCCCGTGAAGGAGGATCCGTGACCGCCACCGGAGAGCGCCTGTCCACCACCGTCACGCACCCGCTGGAGCCGCTGTCGGCCGAGGAGATCAGCGCGGCGGCCACCGTCCTGCGCGACGTCGGCCACGTCGGCCCGACCTCCCGGTTCGTCTCACTCGCGCTGCGGGAACCCGCGAAGGCCGCCGTACACGCGTTCGACGCCGACGGCACCGACGTGCCGCGGGATGCGGACGCGATCGTGCTCGACCGGGCCGACGGGCGCACCTACGAGGCCACCGTCTCGCTGTCCGACTCGACCGTCACGCGGTGGGAGCACGTGCCCGGCGTGCAGCCCCAGGTGACGCTCGAGGAGTTCTTCGCCTGCGAGGAGACCGTCAAGTCCGACCCGGCGGTGCAGGAGGCGCTGCGGGCGCGCGGGATCACGGAGTTCGACGGCGTGATGGTCGACCCGTGGTCGGCCGGGCACTACGGCGACGAGGAGGCGGGCCGCCTCGTCCGCGCCCTCGTCTGGATCAAGATCGGCGGACCGGACGACAACGGCTACGCCCATCCCGTGGAGAACCTCGTCGTCTACGTCGACACGCTCGCCGGGCGGGTCGTGAAGATCGAGGACCACGGGATCGTGCCCGTCCCGCAGCAGCCCGGCAACTACACCACCGCAGACGTCGCGTCCCGCAACGGTCTGAAGCCGATCTCGATCACCCAGCCCGAGGGCACGTCGTTCGAGATCGACGGGCACGAGGTGCGCTGGCAGAACTGGCGGTTCCGGATCGGGTTCACCCCGCGCGAGGGCCTGGTGCTGCACACCGTGCGCTACACCGACGGCGCCCGCGAACGGCCCGTCCTCCACCGGGTGTCGCTCTCGGAGATGGTGGTGCCCTACGGCGATCCCGCGCCCACCCACCGGCGCAAGAACGCCTTCGACGCGGGCGAGTACAACATCGGCACCCTGGCCAACCCGCTGGAGCTGGGCTGCGACTGCCTCGGCGAGATCCGCTACTTCGACGCCGTACTCGCCGACCCCGACGGCAACCCGTTCACGATCCCGAACGCCGTGTGCCTGCACGAGGAGGATCACGGCCTGCTGTGGAAGCACACCGACTTCCGCACCGAGAAGACGGAGGTCCGCCGCGGCAGGCGGCTCGTCGTGTCGTTCATCGCGACCGTCGGCAACTACGAGTACGGCTTCTTCTGGTACCTCTACCAGGACGGATCCATCGAGTTCGACGTCAAGCTCACCGGCATCATGTCCACCGGTGCCGTGCCGCCGGGCACCGTTCCGACCCACGGCCAACTGCTCAACACCGACGGCCTGTACGCCCCGATCCACCAGCACGTCTTCAACATGCGGCTCGACTTCGACGTCGACGGCACCGCCAACTCGGTCTACGAGATCGACACCGTCACCGACCCGGCCGGCCCGGAGAACCCCCTCGGCAACGCCTTCCGCACCACCGCCACCCGGCTCACCAGCGAGCTCGATGCGCAGCGGCGGGCGAGCCTCGACCGGGCCCGGTACTGGGAGGTGCGCAGCACCGACGCCCGCAACGCGGTGGGCGAGGCCACCGCGTACGCGCTCAAGCCGCACGGCACGGTCGTCCCGTTCGTACGGCCCGAGGCCAGCGTCATGCACCGGGCCGGGTTCATGGCCCACCACCTCTGGGTCACCCCGTACGCCGAGGACGAGCGGCACGCCGCGGGCGAGTACCCCAACCAGCACGCTGGCGGCGACGGCCTGCCCCGCTGGACCGCGGCCGACCGCGACGTCACCGACGGCGACGTCGTGGTCTGGTACACGTTCGGCTCCCACCACGTCGCGCGGCTGGAGGACTGGCCGGTGATGCCGGTGCAGCACGTGGGGTTCCTGCTGCAGCCGGCCGGGTTCTTCGACCGCAGCCCGGCGCTCGACGTCCCGGCGCCGCACCACCACGGCTGAGCGTCGGTGTCGGTGTTCGTCCTGCTCGTCCGTCCGCTCGTGCGGGCGCTCGGGCCGGTGCCGTTCGCGCTCTCCGTGGCGCGCTGAGCACCGGCGGTCAGCGGCCGTTCGTCGGTATGCCGGCGCGCGCGACGGGTCTAGCGTCCGCAGGCCCAGCACCAGCGAGAGGACGAGACCATGATCTCGCGCGCCGCCGCCCTCGCAACTGCCGCCCTGCTGGCCCTCACCGCGTGCACCGGGCAGCCCGCCGCTCCTCCGCCCGCCGCCCCGGACGTGCCGGCCTACGCGGAGACGCTGCAGCCGGAGTTGGAACGGCTCGCCCGGGACATGCTGGTCACCGGCGCGGTCGTGCAGGTGCGCTCGCCGATCTCGGGGACTGGACGACCACTATCGGCACCCGCACGTTCCGTGGAACCGAGCCGGTGCGGATCGAGGACCACGTCCGCATCGGCAGCGTCACCAAGACCTGGACCGGCACGGTGGTGCTCCAGCTCGTCGACGAGGGCCTGCTCCGCCTCGACGACCCCGTCGCGAAGTACCGGCCCGACGTGCCGAACGGGCAGGACATCACGATCGAGCAGCTGCTCACGATGCGGAGCGGGCTCGGCAACTACACGACGTCCCCCGAGCTGAGCGCCACCATGGACACCGCACCCGGCACGGTGTTCGCGCCCGAGGACCTGATCGCGATCGGCCTGGCGATGCCGCCGGAGTTCCCGCCGGGTGAGGGTTTCTACTACTCCAACACCAACACCGCCCTGCTGGGCCGGATCGTCGAGCAGCTCACCGGCGGCCCCCTCGAGACCGAGATCCAGCGGCGCGTCCTCGACCGGCTGGGCCTGGCCGGGTCGTCCTTCCCCGCCACCACGTCCGCGGCTCTGCCCGCTCCGCACCCACAGGGCTACAGCTACGGCACCAACGTCGAGACGGCCGAGTCGAACGTGCTGTCGCCGGAGAAGCAGGCGGCCGCCCGCGACGGCACGCTGGCCCCGCTCGACGTGACCGACAGCAACCCGTCCTGGGCGTGGGCCGCCGGCGCCGGCATCTCGACGACCGGTGACCTCACCCGCTTCGTCGAGGCGCTGGTCGGCGGCGAGCTGCTCGGCCCGGCCCTGCAGAAGGTACGGCTGGACAGCGTCCGCCCGATCGACCCGGCCGCTCCCGACGGCCCCGGCTACGGCCTCGCGCTGGCCCGGTTCGGGCCGTTCTACGGGCACACCGGCGAGCTGCCCGGGTTCAACACGTTCGCCGGGTACGACCCGGGCCGCGGGACCACCGTCGTGGTCTGGACGTCGCTCGCCCCGTCCCCGGACGGCCGCGACCCGGCGGCCGAGATGGCCAGGACGATCATCGGGGAGCTCTACGGCACCGGAAGCTGACTCGTGACCTCAGAACAGCGACGGCCGGCTCGCTGCACCCTCGCGTCACCGCCTGGCGCACCGCCGGACGCGGCCCGCCCGCTGCTCGACGAGCGCGGTCACCTCCACCTCAGCGGCGCGAGCCCCATGGGCTCACCGGTCGCGCGACCAACGCGTCGGCGACGCCGCGCAGCTTCTCCCTGGTCTCCTCGAGCTCACGGGCGGGTTCCGACCCGGGGACGATGCCCCCACCCGCCCTCAGCTGGGTACGGCCGTTCTCGCGCAGCACCGCCCGGAGGATCAGTGCGGCGTCGAAGGACCCGTCGTGCCCGACGTGGACGGCCGCACCCCCGTAGAGACCTCGCGGTGAGTGTTCGAGCTCCTCGATGAGCGCGCGGGCCTGGCTGCGCGGGACACCGGTCGCCGTCACGGCGGGGAAGAGCGCCTGGAAGGCGTCCCATGCCGTCCGGCCGGCGGCGAGCCGGCCGCTGACCCGGGTGGCGAGGTGCTGGACCGGCCCCGGCGCAGCACCGACAGCAGGTCCGAGGCGACCGGCCCGTCATCGGCGCACACGTCCTCCAGCTCCTCGAGCATCGCGCGGATCGAGATCGCGTGCTCGTAGACCTCCTTCGGGTCGGTGCGCAGCTCCGCCCGGAGTTTGGCCGCCAGCGCGGCGTCCGGCGGGCAGGCGCGCGTCCCGGCGACCGGTTCGCTGACGAACGCGCCCGACGGTCCGACGCTGACGACGGTCTCCGGGCAGAAGGCCACCAGTTCGACGTCGTGCATCGACAGCAGTACCGACCGCGCCGACGGGTTGCGCACGTGCCCCACGGTGTAGGTGGCCACGAGGTCGACATCCGCCTCCACCGGGACCGTTCTCGACAGGACGACCTTGTCCACGGTCCGCGACCGGATCGCCGACAGCGCCCGCTCGACCGCTGCCGTGTACTCGACGGCACCCGCCTCGTGGTCGAAGGGGACTCCCGTCGGCTCCCACCCCGGATGTTGCCGGTGCAGGGCGTCGACGAGGCGATCGACGGTCCGGGGGTCCGGTCCGCGGACCACCGCGCCGGAGCGGGAGAACCGAACCCGGGTCCGGGGGACGACCAGGTGCACGACCCGCCCCTCGGGGCGGGAGGCCCCGGCCTCGAACTTGACCCACCCGAACGCTTCCCACGGGCCCGCCGCCAGCTCCCCGAGGAGCGCGTCGACCTGGTCGTACGGCGCACCGGACGGCGGCAGGTCGCAGGTGGCGGACGAGGAACGCAGGTGGCGCCGGTGTCGTCGACCCACACCTCCGCGTCGATCCCGAAGCCGGCGGACCACACGCCGTCCTTCTCGTAGAAGACGTACTCGCCTCGACCCCATGCGTCGACCAGGTTCGGGACGGCCCATGCGGGTTCGATCGGCTGCGTCACGATCCGTTCGACCACGTCCGGCGCGTTGCCGTAGCCCATACCGGAACGCTACGGCCGCGCACGCCCCCGCCGACACGTGTGCTCGTCGCGAAGTCGCGCTGCTCCCTCATAGGTTTCCTATGAACTGGTGCCGATGGGCACGGTGATTCGCGCGCGCGAGCAGGAGACTCGGAGGATTCGTACGATCGCGAGGTGCGCGGATTCGACATCGAGGCGACGATCGCCGACGTCTCCCGCCGTCCGGGCGTCGCCGATCTCCTCCGCCGCCTGACGCTCGACCACGAGCTGCTCCGCGAGGAGACCGACTCACAGGTCGTCTCGGAGCTCCCCGGCATCGCCGAGCGAGCCGACGCCGCCGTGCGCCGCGAGTTGATCGACGCGACGTTCCGGCGGGTCCTCGACCGGCTCAGCGGTGGCGCGGACACCGACGGCAGTGCGCTGCACCGCTCGTTCGGAGCGGCCGCGGCGGTCGCCGGGGTGGCCTTGCACGAGCTGACCGCCGCCTACCGGGTCGGGTCACGGGTCGCCTGGGCTCACGTGCGACGCGTGGCGAACGAGGTGGGTGTCGACGCGGACACCGCGATGGTGCTGGCACAGGCCCACTTCGCCTGTGTGGACGAGCTCACCGCGGACTCCGTGCACGGGTACTCCGACGCGATCGAGGCCGCGTCGCACCTCAGGGCGCGGGACCGCCAGAACCGGCTGCAGGCGCTGCTCGACGGAACCCCGGCCGCGGAGGAGGAAGGCTGGACGGAGCCCGTGGTGGCAGCGGTCGTCCACGGGGACGCGGCAGGACTCGAGATGCACGACGACGTCCTGGCCGGGACGTACGACGGCGCCGCCGTCGTGGTCGGCCCGACGAGACGGGTTGTGCTGGTCCTGGCCGACTGGGACGCCACCATCGGCTCCTCCGGAACGGTCGCCGAGCTGCCCCGGTCGTTCCGACGTGCGCGGCAGCTCTTCGGCCTCGTCGCGAGTGGCGCCCTCGTGCGGAGCGGGCCGGTCCGCTGGTCGGACGAGCTCGTCGCGGTCGTCGTCCACGCGGCGCCCGACGCCGCCGACGAGCTGGCACGACGCAGGCTCGGACCCCTCGCCGACCGCAACGCGGCGCGCGAGCGGTGGCTCGTCGAGACCCTGCGGGCGTGGCTGGACAACCCGGGCCGGCCGCAGGCCATCGCCGAGCGGCTGTACCTGCATCCCCAGACGGTGCGGTACCGGCTGCGCCGGCTCCGCGAGCGGCTGGGCGACGACATCGACGACCCGGCAGCCCGCTTCGAGTTCGCGATCGCCCTGCAGTTCCGGGACGGACGAGCGGGATCGGTCCGCGTCCCCCGCTCCGAGGGGGCGTGGCAGGAGCGCTGACCGGCCATCAGGTCGAGAGTGGCCAGGATCAGTGGTCGTGCTCGTCGTCGAAGTCGGCGACGCCGCGCTTCCAGTAGCCGGTGATGTCGCTGTCCTCCGGCGGGATCCCGAGCTCGTCGCGCACCCAGCGGCGCAGCGGCGTGAGCACCCCCGCCTCGCCCGCGAGCCAGACGTACACGCGCTCGCCACCCGGCACCTGCACGGTGCGGACGGCCCGCGCCAGCACGTCGCTGGTGCCGGGGGCGGCGGCGCCGCGGTGCAGCCAGTGGACGGCGACCCCCTCGGGCGCGGACAGCTCGATCTCCTCGGACCCGTCGGCGACCTCGATGAACGCCCATCCCGCCGCCGTCCGCGGCAGCTCCTCCAGGCGGCGGGCGATGGCCGGCAGGGCGGTGATGTCGCCGCCGAGCAGGTAGCTGCCGTAGCTGTCGGGCACCACGAGCCCACCGGGCGGCCCGGCGACGTGCACCCGGGTGCCGGGGGTGGCCGCGCACGCCCAGTCGGCAGCGAGACCGCCCGCGTGCAGCGCGATGTCGATGTCGATCTCGCCGGCGGCCGGGTCGTAGCGGCGCACGGTGTACTCGCGGCTCACCGGGAACGGGCGGGGCCAGCGCAGCACCGCCCCGTCCTGCTCGGGCAGCCGCAGCTCACCGTGCTCATCCGGGAAGATCAGCTTGACGTGCTCGCACGGCGCGTGGCTCTCGAACCCCGCCGTGCCGTCCCCACCGAGGGTGAGCCGCAGCAGCGCGGAGCCCTGCGTGCGCGTGCCGACGACCTCGACCTCCCGGATCCGGATCGGGTACGGCACCTTCGCGCCGTGCGTTCCCGCCCGGACCTCGGCGATCCGCGCCAGGTGGCCCTCGCGGTCCACCGCAGGCCGCCCCCGGGGCACACGTGCCCCGGCCCGTTCACCCACTCCCTGCCGACCTGCCATGATCCCGAGAGTAGGTTCCCCTAACTCAGGCGCGTGATCGGGGGGATCGAGGAGGTCCGCGCCGACGCCTCGACCCGCACCGTCGTGGCCATGGCGGGCCGCGTGCAGCTGCGGCACGTGCCGGTCCGCCCACCGCGTCACCGTGTCCACCACCTCCAGCAGGCTGCGCCCGAGCGGGCTGAGCGCGTACTCCACCCGCACCGGCACCGCAGGCGTGACGGTCCGCGTGACCAACCCGTCGCGCTCCAGCCCGCGCAGCGTCGCGGTGAGCACCTTCTGCCGCGCGCCCGCCACGGTGCGGGCCAGCTCGCCGTGGCGCAGCGGACCGCCCCGCAGGGCGGTGAGCACGAGCGGCACCCACTTGTCGCCGAGCCTGCCGAGCACCTCCTGCGTGGGGCAGACGGCGACGGCCGCCCGGTGCTCGACCCGGCGGATCTCCTGCCGCTCGGCGGCCGTCCTCGTGGCCACGCACGCTCCTTCCGGTGCCCTGGGATCTTCGAAGTGCCTACTCCCACTCGTTCTACCCCGTCCCTACCGTCCCGACCATGACAGCCACGATCGCCGTCCTCGGCACCGGCAACGTCGGCACGGCCCTCGCCACCGCGCTGGCACGTGCCGGGCGCACGGTCACGGCCGGATCCCGCGACCCGCGGCGGCGGGCCGGGAGCTGGACCGCTCCCGTGCCGCTCAGCGGGCTGGCCGCTGCGGCGGAGCGCGCCGACGTCGTCATCAACGCCACACCGGGCGTCGAGTCCGTCGACCTCCTGCGCCCGCTCGCCCCGCAGCTCGCGGGCTCGGTACTCGTCGACGTCGCCAACGCCGTCGAGCAGGGACCCGACGGGTTCGCCACCGCATTGCGCCACCCCGGGTCGAGCCTCGCCGAGGAGCTGCAACGGGCCCTGCCGCACACCCACGTGGTGAAGACCCTCAACACGGTGGGACCGGCGGCCGCGATGGCCGCGCCCGGCACGTTCACGACTCCGCCGTCGGCGTTCCTGTCCGGCGACGACGAGGGGGCCAAGCACGTCGTCGCGACGGTGCTCGGCGACCTGGGGTGGCGGCCGGACCAGGTGATCGACCTGGGAGACCTGGCGACGGCCCGGGTGACCGAGGCGTTCGTGCTGCTGGTCCGCCCGCTCGTGCAGGCGCTCGGCCCGGTCCCCTTCGCGCTCTCCGTCGCGCACTGAACGACGTCGCCACCCGCGACGACGCTCGCCAGATCGCCAGGGCGATCGGGAAGACCGAGGTCGAGGCGCTGATCGCCGAGGCGGACGCCGCCGTCGCCGCGCTGCGCGCCGAGCTCCCCACCCTCGCCGGGCACACCTACCTGTTCGGCCAGGCCCGCGGCGACGTCCTCCCGATGGTCGTGGGCGAGGACAACCTCTCCACCGTGTTCATGCGTTCGCTCGGCCCGGACGTGCCGGAGGACCTCCGGGACGCGCCCTGCCACCGCGGCGCTCGCCCTGCAGGAGGTGGCGGGCACACCGCAGTAGCGGCACGATCTGGAGCCGCGCGCCGACCGTGGTCCTCGCGGGGCCCGCGGCTCCTGCGAGGATCGCGGCGGGCACGCGCAGGCGCGCCAGACTCCTCGGAGGACCTGATGAGCGGTGATTCGTCCGGGAATCCCGGGACGGCGGTGGGGAGCCGACTGCTTCCCCTGTACGCGGCCGGCTTCGTCACCGCCTTCGGCGCCCACAGCATCGCCGCCAGCCTCGGCGGCTACACCGAGGCCACGCACGCGTCGCTGCTCACCCTCGGTGTGCTCCTCGCCGTCTACGACGGTGCCGAGATCGTGCTCAAGCCGCTGTTCGGGGCGCTGGCCGACCGCATCGGGCCACGGCCGGTGCTGCTCGGCGGCCTGCTGGCGTTCGCGCTGGCGTCCGCGGCGTCGTGCTGGCGGGCAACCCAGCGCTGATCGGGGTGGTCCGGCTGGGCCAGGGCGCGGCCGCGGCGGCGTTCTCCCCGGCGGCGGGCGCGATGGTCGCCCGCCTCACCCCCGCCGACGGACGCGGCCGCGCGTACGGGGGGTACGGCGCGTGGAAGGGCCTCGGCTACACCCTCGGCCCCGTGCTGGGCGGCGTCCTGATCACGCTGGGCGGATACCCGCTGCTGTTCAGCACGCTCGGCGGCGTCGCGGTGGCGGTCGCCGTGTGGGCGGCGCTCGCCGTCCCGGCCGTGCCGCCACTCCCCCGGGCCCGCCAGACCGTGCTCGACCTCGCCCGCAGGCTCGGCACCAGCGGCTTCCTGCGTCCCACGCTCGCACTGGCCGGAGCCACGGCCGCCCTGTCGGCGGGCGTCGGGTTCCTCCCCGTCGCGGGGGCGAGCTACGGGCTCGGCCCGCTGGTCACGGGCGCGGCCGTGTCCGTGCTCGCCGCCACCGCCGCGCTCGTGCAGCCCCGCGCCGGACGTGCCCGCGACGACGGCCGGATCGCCGACGGGCCCGGCATGGCCGTCGGCCTCGCCGCCGCGGCGCTCGGCATGGCGTGCGGGGCCGCGCTGCCCGGGATCGCCGGGCTCATCGTCGCCGCGTTCCTCGTGGGCATCGGCACCGGGCTGGCGACCCCGTTCGCGTTCGCGCACCTGGCCGCCAGCACCCCGCAGGAGCGGCTCGGGCAGACGATGGGCGCGGCCGAGGTCGGACGCGAGTTCGGCGACGCGGGCGGCCCGCTGCTCGTCGGCGGCATCGCCGCCGCGGCCGGCGCGCTCGGTGCCGGCCTGGTGGGTCTGGCCGTGGCGCTCGCCGCGCTGGCGGTGGCCGTGGCGCGGGCGGCGTCGCGCCCCTGAGACCCAGGGCAGGCAACCCCGTGGCACGCTGCCGGCATGGGACGGGTCTATCAGCAGGTCACACCGGCGATACGGGATTTCATCGCAGCACAGCCCCTCTTCTTCGTGGCCACCGCTGCCCTCGCGGGCGACGGACACGTGAACGTCTCACCGAAAGGCGTGAACGGTACGTCCCGGGTTGCGACGACCACACCTTCGCCTATCTCGACATCACGGCGAGCGGGGCCGAGACCATCGCCCACATCCGCGAGAATGGCCGGATCACGATCATGTTCTGCGCATTCGACCGCACGCCGAAAATCGTGCGCCTGCACGGCCGCGGCCGGATCATCCGATACGATTCTCCGGAGTTCGCCAAGTGGATGCCGCTGTTCGACGGGGTGGCCGATTCTCCGGCCTACCGCGCCGTGGTCGTCGTCGACGTCACGAGGGTGAGCGACTCGTGCGGTTTCGGCGTACCGCTCATGGAGATGCGCGACGAACGGCACGTGCTGGTCGCTCACGTCGAGCGCAAGGGCGCGGACGGCATCCGCGACTACCAGCGGCAGCGGAACGCGACGTCCATCGACGGTCTACCCGCGCTCGGCGACGACTCAGGCAGCGCGCGGGCGGCGACCCGCCCCGATCGTGCACCGTGACGGAAGGACGGGACCCGGTTAGCGTCGAGGGCCCGGGTAGGCGTGAGGAGACACCGTGTCCACCGTTGCCGAGCTGATCGCCGACACCCTGATCGCGAGCGGGGTGCGCCGCGTGTACGGCATCCCGGGCGACTCGCTCAACGGGTTCACCGACGCGCTGCGGACCCGTCCGCAGCTCGCGTGGGTGCACGTCCGGCACGAGGAGGCCGCCGCGTTCGCCGCGGGCGCGAGGCCGGGCTCACCGACGAGCTCGCCGTGTGCGCCGGCAGCTGCGGGCCGGGCAACCTGCACCTGATCAACGGGCTGTACGACGCCCAGCGTTCCCGGGTGCCCGTACTGGCCATCGCCGCGCACATCCCCGAGCGAGGAGATCGGGTCCACCTACTTCCAGGAGACCCGTCCCCAGGAACTGTTCCGGGAGTGCAGCGTCTACGCCGAGCACGTCGCACACCCCGGTCAGATGCCGCGGCTGCTGCGGATCGCGATGCGCGAGGCGCTCTCCAAGCGCGGTGTGGCGGTGCTGGTCGTCCCCGGCGACGTCGGACTGGCCAGGACGGACGCGAAGCCCGAGACGATCACGGCCACCCGCTCCGCGGTCGTACCGGAGTCCGATGAGCTCGACGCCGCGGCCCGCGCGCTGAACGCCGGGTCGAAGGTCACGATCCTCGCCGGTGCGGGCTGCCGGGACGCGCACGACGAGCTCGTCCGGCTCGCCGGCGCGCTGCAGGCACCGGTCGTCCACACGATCCGCGGCAAGGAGTCCGTCGAGCCGGACAACCCCTTCGACGTCGGCATGACCGGGCTGCTCGGGTTCTCCTCCGGCTACCGCGCCATGGAGCACTGCGACACCCTGCTCATGCTGGGCACCGACTTCCCCTACCAGCAGTTCTTCCCGAAGAACGCCACCACCGTGCAGGTCGACCTGCGCGGTGCCCAGCTCGGGAGGCGCACGAAGGTCGACATCCCGCTGGTCGGGGGCGTCAAGGAGACCATCGAGGCGCTCCTGCCCCGGCTGGATCCGCCGCGGTCGGGCAAGCACCTCGACACCATGCTCACCCACTACCGGCGCACCCGCACCGAGCTCGACGGCCTCGCCACCCCGAGCCGGGGCGCGGCCCCGGTCCACCCGCAGTACCTGGCCAGACTCCTCGACGACGGGGCCGACGACGACGCCGTCCTCATCCCCGACGTCGGCTCGCCGGTCGTGTGGGCCGCGCGCTACCTGCGGATGAACGGCCGCCGCCGCCTGCTGGGCTCGTTCAACCACGGCTCGATGGCCAACGCGCTGCCCCAGGCCATCGGCGCCCAGGCCACGTACCCGGGCCGGCAGGTCATCGCCCTCGCGGGAGACGGCGGCCTGACCATGCTGATGGGCGAGCTGGTCACGCTCGGCCAGATGCGGCTGCCGGTGAAGGTGGTGGTGTTCAACAACTCCTCGCTGAACTTCGTCGAGCTGGAGATGAAGGCCGCAGGCTTCGTCACGTTCGGCACCGACCTGGCCAACCCCGACTTCGCCGCCGTCGGCGACGCGCTGGGCGTGCCGGGCTGGCGCGTCGAACACTCCGCGGACCTGCCGAAGGCGGTCACGGAGTTCCTCGCCCACGACGGCCCGGCGATCCTGGACGTCGTCACCGAGCGCCAGGAGCTGTCGATCCCGCCGACCATCACCGTGGAGCAGGCGAAGGGATTCGCGCTGTTCGCGATCCGCACCGTGCTGTCCGGGCGTGGCACGGAGCTGATCGACCTGGCGCGGACGAACATGCGCCAGATCTTCTAGCGCGGCGCGGCGCGTCCGAGCTGCCATGATCCGACGATGACCGTCTACGACCGGATCGGCCGCGGCTACGCGACGACTCGTGGGCCCGACCCGAGGATCGCGGCGCAGGTCGTCGCCGCGTTGGGCGGCATGACGAGTGTCGTGAACGTCGGCGCCGGGACCGGTTCCTACGAGCCCGCCGAGACGATCGTGGCGGTCGAACCCAGCTCGACCATGATCGCGCAGCGCCCCGCGGGCACCGCGGCCTGCGTGCGCGGTACCGCCGAGGCGCTACCCCTGTCCAGCGGCAGCGTCGACGCCGCCCTCGCCGTGCTGACCGTCCACCACTGGACCGATGTCGAGGCCGGGATCGCCGAGCTGCGCCGGGTCGCGCGGAAGCGGGTGGTGATACTGACCTGGGACCAGCGGGTGTTCCGCGAGTTCTGGCTGGTGCGCGAGTACCTCCCGGCAGCCGCCGCGGTCAGCGCCGGTCACGCGGTGCCCATCCCCCTCATCGCCGAACTGTTGCCCGGGGCGCGGGTCGAGCCGGTGCCGGTCCCGCACGATTGCACCGACGGTTTCGGGGCCGCCTTCTGGCGCCGCCCCGAGGCGTACCTCGACCCCCGGGTCCGCGCAGGCATCTCGATGCTCGCCCAAGCCCACCCCCGCGACCTCGTCGACGGCCTGTCGGCGCTCACGGCCGACCTGGAATCCGGAGCCTGGCACGAGCGCCACCGCGAGTTGTCGACTCTCGACCGGCTCGACGCGGGCTACCGGTTGATCGTGGGCGGTTGAGCCGAACCTACGCGAGGTCGGGCTGCGTCATCAGCGGCGACTTCACGTGCAGCTCCAGGCTGGGCCCGGTCAGGGGCACGGTGCTCCACGTCGCCGTCGCCGTCCCCGCGCCGGCGTCGACCACCAGCCGGACCCGGTGCGGGGTGGTGATGACGTAGATCTCGGCGACGAACGTCGTGCCCTGCCAGGCGCCGACCGCGACGACGGGGCGACCGAGCGGCGAGCTCTCCCGCCACCGGCCGTGGCCGGCCTCGATGTCGAGACTCGACCCGAGGCGCAGGAGCCAGCCACCATCGACGGGATCGACGACCACCGTGGTCCCGTCGGGCAGCGCCGACCCCTCGGCGGAGGCGTCGAGCCTCGCCGTGACGAGGAGTCCGGGCTCGGCCGAGCCCGGCACCGGGGTGAACGACAGCCGGCGCAGCCGCTCGGCGAGGATCACGTCGTCCGGGGAGCCGTCGCCCCCGGTACCACCCGCCCCGTCCACAGCGGGCAGCAGGAATTCCCAGATGGCGTCGAGCACGGCTTGTGCCGGCGAGTCCGCGTTCGAGTGGCCGCTGGTCACGGCGACCACGAGCTCGTGTGACGGGACGACCACGCATTGCTGGCCGAACGAACCGTTTCCGTGGTATCCGTGCCGCGACATCCAGAACTGGTACCCGTAACCGCACAGGAAGTCGGGGTTTCCGGCTTCGTCCGCGGGAGGCAGCGTTTCGACGTGCCGCCTCGTCGCGAGCTCCACCCATTCGCGCGGGACGAGCTGCCGCTCGCCCCATCGGCCGCCCCGCAGCAGCAGCTCGCCGAACGCGGCGACGGCCTCGGTGGTGAGATGCAGCCCGTGGAACCCGAAAGCGGCTCCGCTCGCGACCCGGTCCCATTCGGCGTGATCGACACCCATGGGCCCGAAGAGACGCTCGTCGAGGAACTCCGGGAGACCGACGCCCGCGACCCGTTCCAGCATTCGCGCGAGGACGAAGGTGGTCGCATTGTCGTACGCGTGCCGTGTTCCCTCGGCCTCGGGGAACGGTACGCGCAGGAAACCCTTGACCAGGTCTCGTGGTTCCAGTCGCCAGGCCTCGTCGAGGCTGTCCTCGACGTGTCCGGCCGTCATGGACAGCAGGTGGTGGACGGTGATGCGGCGTGCCTGCTCGGAGACGTCGACCGGAACGTGGTCGGGCAGTACGTCGACCACCCGGTCGTCCGGCGAGAGCAACCCGTCGGCGATCGCCAGCCCCACAGCGACCGAAGTGAACGATTTGGTCACCGAGTAGAGCAGGTGCGGACGTTCGGCCGAATATGGCGCCCACCATCCTTCGGCGACAACCCGGCCGCGGCACACCACCATGATGGAGTGGCATTCGACGGATCGTGCTTCGAGCCGGTCCAGCAGCGCGGCGATGCCGCGGGACGACACCCCCGCGGCGGCCGGCGTCGACCGCGGCAGCAGAGCACGCTGAGGAGCCATACACAAATCCTAACAACCGACCCAATCGAATTCGTGACATCCCGTGGCCGCACTCGAAACAAGCCCTCGACCGGCACGAATCTGACTCATGCCGCTGATTCAGCGCCGGCCGCCGGCGAAGACGCAAGCGGGAGGCTCCCGCCATCGCGCTGCCCACACAGCCCGCCACCGATCGAGCTTCGGGGGCCTGCGCGTGGCGGCCGGACTCCAGCGTCGGCGCTGTAGACGCGACGCGCCTCGGACCGAGGGGACCTTTCGTGCGTCGGGGCCAGGACGCGAGTCGGCAGGGATGGCGCGATTCTCGAGTGCGTCTCGGGCTGGTTTGTTGGAGATCGGCTCCATGGGTGCCGCCGGCTGTCGCGGATCGAATCCGGTGCGGCGGGTGGGCATGTGGCGCGTTGCGGTGTGGACGGGGCCGGGTGGGAACTACCGATTCGGTGGTGCTCTGCGAGATTCTCGTCTTGCCTTCCGGGCCTGCGTACGGGCGCTCGGCCCGTGTGCAGGTCGACCGCGTGTGGTCACCCTCGGTCGCGGATCGGAAGGTTCACCGGCGGTGATCGTCCTTCGAGGACGGTCCGGTCGCGGGGCGACTCAGAACGGCGGTGCGGCTCAGAACGGCGGTGCGGCTCAGAACGGGGGTGGGTCCTCGTTGTCGTCGGGCGGGATGACTTCGCCGTCCCAGAGGGCCGTGGTGCGGCGGTCGCGTTCGAGGCGTTCCAGCCGTGCGACGAGGTCTTTCGGCAGTTCCCGTCGCGTGGGGGCTGTGTCGGGTGGCAGGTCGGGCGGGAACTCGTCGGGCCGGTAGTCGTGCGGGCGGCTGTGGTACCGGTGCCCGGTAGGGGTGATCCACTGGATCCGCCCGTCCGGCAACGCCCGCACACCCCAGCCGGGGGCGTGTTTCATCCGGTGGTCGTGTCCGCAGCAGGCGTGCAGGTTCTTGTCGTTGGTGGGGCCGTCGGGGTACGGGGTGATGTGGTCGAGGTGTCCGTCCAGGGCGCGGCGGCGGCAGATGGGGCTGCGGCAGCACACGTCCCGGGCGCGGACGTGGTCGGCGAGTGCGGTGGGTGGTCGGTAGGTGGTGCGGCCGTGGTCGAGCACGGTGCCCGACAACGGGTCGTAGACCAGCCGTTTCAGTGTGGCGTCGGCGGCGATGTCGCGGGCCAGGTCGGCGGGGATGGGGCCGTGGCCGACGAGTTCGCAGGGTTGGTCGTCGGCCCCGATCAGAGTGGAGAACGGCATCAGGACCTGCACGAGGGGTTTGCCGGGGTTCACCGGTGGCGGCGCGATCCGGTGCTGCTGCTCGAATCGGTGTTGCTCGAATCGGTGCTGCCTGCTGCGGGGTCGGCCGAACTCGGCGGTGGCTGCGGGTCGGCGTTGTCGCCGGTGGGTGCTTCGCCGTGGTCGCGGCCGCCTCGGGATCGGCGTGGGAGTCAGGGCTGGCATCGTCCGTGCCGCTGACATCGGCCGAGCCGGCCGAATCGTCGCCGGCGTCATCGCCCGGGCCATCGGTGGTGGCGTGGACGGGTGCTGGTGTGGCGTGGGTGAGCCGGCCGGAGAGGAGGGCGGCGGCGAGGTCGGCGCGGCGGGCGTCCATCCCGCGGGGGTCGTCCTTGTCGCAGCCCAGGGCGAGGCGGGTGAGCCACTGGTAGCCGGCCTGAGCATCGGGGGCGGGCATCAATGCCCACAGGGATGCCATTCCGTCGTGTTCTTCGCTGATCGACACGCGGCGGTCGCGGCGGGCGGCTTTGTGACGGTCGGCGGCGCCTTCGGGGTCGGCGGCGATCACCGCCCGCTTCAGCGCGGCCTTGAGTTGGCCGAGGGTCTGGTCGGGGGCCCGGTCCAGGACACGTTGCTGCACCGCACGCGCCTTCTCCACCGGGAGGTAGTGGGTGGAGTCGCAGATCGCGACCACCCGGCGTTCGTCGAGGCGGCCCGTTCCCACAGCGCGAGGGTTTCGGGGAGCACCTGATCCAGCTGGACCGAGCGGCCGAGGCGGGCCTTCGCGGTCATGCGGGCCTGCTTCAGGGCCAGCCCGACCTCGTCGGGCGCGAACGTGCTGATCGTGCACGCCTTGTCGGTGGCGACCAGGGTGGGGTCGTCGCCGGGGCGGCGGCGCGCGAACTCGGCCAGCAGACGTGCTTGGCGGGCCTGGGCCCATCCGGTGAGGCGTTCGAACCCGACCACCGCGTCGATCAGCTGTTCGTCCGACAGGCCGGACTCGACGCTGGTGTCGGCGTCGATCTCCAGGGCGAAGAAACCGGACGGACTGGTGTTGCCCCAGGTGCGGTCCTCGGTGCCGGTGCGCAGTTCGTGTTCGAGACTTGCCCAGTCGATCGCGTCCTGGAGCCGGGGATCGACGGATTCGTCGGCTCCCACCTCGGACACTGGCTCGAACATGTGTTCGACTCTACATGAGGATGCCATCGCCTGCAATGAGTGCTGCGAACTCGCTCGCAGGCCGGACGCAAACGCCTCGAGAACGGGGTCTGCCCCGCGCGCGTGCTCGTCGCGTAGCTCGCGGTGCCGCCCGGTCTCGGCCCGGTCCTCCAGGTGTACTGACCGCCACTCCTCTGCCGCGCCCCGGTCCGCCAGGTCGTCCAGATCGACGCCACGGGCACGCAGCTCCGCATCCGTGCGGGATCAGGGCGACCAGCCGTGGGATCGCTTCCACCTGGTCGGCGTCGACCTCGCCCTCCAGACCGAGCGCGGCCACGCCTGCCCCGTGCCACCGGCCCGACGTGCGCCCGTGGCCACGGCGCCCGCGTGGTGGCTCCTTCGCGACGGCGTCCGGGAAGTAGCGGACGGGACGCCCGGTGGCGGATGCTCGGCACTGCCGGCCTCCGATCGAGACCCGCGCGGCACCTGCGCGTGGCGGCCGGCCATAGGTCCGTGCCGTGGATGCACTCAACGAGGCCCCACTTCCCGCCCTCGGCTCCAGCGGTGAGGCCGCGACGCTCGCCGAGTTCCTCGGATACAAGCGCGAAGCAATCATCAGGAAGGCGCTCGACCTCCCCGACGACGCGGCACGCCGCCCCGGCGTGCGTCCGGCACCAGCCTCGCCTGGCTGATCAAACACCTGACGGTCTCCGAGCGGTTCTGGTTCGGCGGAACCATGATCGACGACATGGCGACCGCCGCGGCGCTCGCCGGCACCGACACCGTGTCAGACCTGGTAGCCGCCTACGAGCGCGCCGCGCACGAATCCGACGCGGTCATCGCCGGGTGGACCGATCTCGACCAGGTCATCGAGACGCCGGCGAACAGCCGGCCACGATGCACCGCCCGCTGGATCATCCAGCACATGATCACCGAAACGGCCCGCCACGCCGGCCACGCCGACATCCTGCGCGAGCAGATCGACGGAGCGGTCGGCCGGTAGGCCCGCCCACCCAGCACGCGCGCCAGGGCGCGCGTCGACAGCCACGGGGCGTTCGTCATGTGATGGCGGCGCTCGTCGATCTGGGAGAGCAGCCGGCGCACCGGCTCGACCACGGGACCGCGCTCGTCTACCGACAGGAACGGCTCGTACGGATCCTCGCCGACCACGACACGCCCCCCGCGCGGCAGATCCACCTCACCCGACATCAACTCCCGGCGCCGCAGGTCCCCCGCGCTGCCTGATCCACGTGACCCACCAAGGTCGCGGCACCCGACGGTGCCGATCTTGGTGCAGCCAACTCACCACGTCCGCTTTCCGGGGAGTACGTGTGGTCGAGGCGCTTGGCCACGACACCTCGATACCCGGTCGGACGAACTGTGGCGGTGCCGGTGACTGCGCTGCCGCGCTGCGTCCCCGCGGGCGGCTCCTGCCCTCTCATGGAGACGGCATTGGCGCCTCCGCAACGGGCTCCTCCGCGTAGGCGGCGTCAATGACTCCGTGGACGGCGTGGCCGATCCTGCCGGCGGCGCGGTCGGGATCCGGTTGTCCGGCGTCGAGCCAGGCGATGACGGCCTCGATCGTCAGGGTCGGAATGAGCCGGGCCGCCCAGTCGAGCCACGGGCTGTCCGGGATCCGCGCGGCGAGGTTGCGCCGGGCGATGTCGACCGCGGCGGCGGTCAGGACATCCATCCGGCCGCGGAACTCGGGTTCGCGAGCGGCGTGGCGGAACAGCAACCGGAACGCGTCCGGGTCCGCGGCGGCCGCGTGGAGCAGGGCGGGGATGGCCTGCTCGTCGAAGTCGTCGCTGCCGACGCTGTCCTCGAGGCGCTGACACGCGCGGTCGAGCACGGCGCCGTAGAGGTCGGCTTTCGAGTCGAAGTGCCGGTAGAGCAGGACCCGCGTGATCGAGGCTTCGGCGGCGATCTCGTCGAGGCCGGTGGCGGCGAACCCGGTTCGGGCGAACGCCCGGGTGGCGGCGTCGAGGATTTGCGCGCGTCGGTCGGCGCGCCGCATCCGCCGCACCGTCGGTGCCGCCGGCGTCGCTGGATCGGCCTGGTTTCCCGCACCGGCTCGGCCGCCCATGTCACCACCCCCTCTTGTGTACCCCGGAGTCTACAAGTAGCTTGTTTATTTCAAAGTCTACACATTGTAGTTCACTTAGGAGAGCGTGATGGCGAGTGCCGTGCAGCTGCCGTTCGATCAACCTGTCCCGCTCCGACCGGCGCCGTTGCTGCGGGAGCTGCAGGCCGCGGGGACAGTGCACCGGGTCCGTACGGCGGTCGGGGACGACGCATGGCTGGTCACCGGGTACGAGCAGGTGCGGGGTCTGCTCGACGACGCACGGCTCGGGCGCTCGCACCCCGACCCGGGGAACGCGGCGCGGACCGGGGAGTCGGCGTTGTTCGGCGGCCCGCTGGGCGCCTTCGAGACCGAGCACGCAGATCACTCCCGGATGCGCGCACTCCTGCAGCCCCACTTCTCGCCCAAGCGGATGCGCGCGCTCCGGCCGCGCGTCGAACAGCTCACCGCCGCCCTCCTCGATGAACTCGTGGCACACGGACCGCCTGCCGATCTGCATGAGGCACTGACGTTGCCGTTGCCGATCGCGGTGATCTGCGAGCTGCTGGGCGTGCCCTACGAGGACCGGACGCAATTCCGGGCGTGGACGCAGGCCGCGGCGGACATTCGTGAGCGCGCCCGTTCCCTGCAGGGGCTGGCCGAGCTGTTCGGGTACTGCCAGCAGCTGGTGGCGCGCAAACGGCGCGAGCCCGGCGACGACGTCATCTCCCGGTTGTGCGCGACCGACGGCGTCAGCGGCGACGAGGCGGCGGGGCTGGCGATGTCGCTGCTGTTCGCCGGGCACGAGACCACCGTCGTCGCGATCGGCCTCGGCTCTGTGCGGCTGCTGACCGATCCCGTCGAGTGGAGGCAGCTGGGCAGCGACCCGAGCCGGATCGGGGCCGTGGTGGAGGAGGTGCTGCGCATCCAGGGCAACGGCGGGGGCGGCATCCCCCGCTACGCCCGCACCGACCTGGAGATCGACGGCGTCACGGTGCGCGCAGGCGACCTGGTCCTGCTCGACACCGGCGCCGCCAACCACGACGAGGGCACCTTCCCCGATCCTGATCGGTTCGATCCCACGCGGGGGGCGGCGGGGCACCTCACCTTCGGTCACGGCGCCCGCTACTGCATCGGGGCGCCGCTGGCCCGCATCGAGCTGCAGGCGGTGTTCTCGCAGATCGGACCGCGCTTCCCGGCTATGCGCCTCGCCGTCGACGTCGACCGACTTCGGTTCAACACCGATGTGCTGACCGGTGGGCTGATCGAACTCCCGGTGACCTGGTGAACGCTGACGCCCGCTCCGTCGCCGGCGACCGACCCGGCTCCGCAGCAGCACCCACAGCTGGTTCACCAGCAGCAACACACTCCGCCACGCTCCGGGCTGGCGCAGGGAGAGCCACCCGGGCTATCTCGGTCGGGCTCAGCGGGTCTCGGGCGCAGTGCCGCGTTCGCCGCTCCGGCGACAGACCCATGGCGAGCAGTACCTCGGACGGGGCGTCGACGCCTTCGTGGCAGGCCGAACCGGTCACGGCCGCGATCTCGGGGAGCGCGGCGAGGAGGGCGCGGCTGCGGACACCGTCGATGCTGACGTTCAGGGTTCCCGGCAGCCGCAGGTCGGGGTGGCCGTTGAGATGCACCCGGTCGGCCAGCAGCTCCTCGAGCTCGCAGTGCAGCAGGTCCCGTAGCCCGGCCAGCCGCGTCGTGCTGTGGGGAAGCCGCGGGGTGCTCGGCCGGAAGGGTGATCACCTGCCTGCGGCCGGCGGGGGCGGCGTGGGCGGCGAGGGTGTCGGCTTCCGACCCGCCGCCGGTGAACACGATCTCCTGGGGCTGGGCGGCGAGCAGCTGCGCGAGCTGGCCGCGGGCTCGCGTCACCGCAGCGCGCGGCTGCTCGGCGTAGGCGTGGCTGCTGGACGGGTTGCCGAACGCGGTCTCGAGGTAGGGCAGCGCTGCCCGCACCACGGCGGGGTCAACCGGTGTGGTGGCGTTGCAGTCCAGGTGGATCGGCCCGTTCACGAGGCCGGGATGGCTCATCGGATGCTCCTGACAGCGGGTGTGCGCTCGAGCGAGGTCACGGCGATGATCGGCACGACCGCGGCGGCGAGGAGGCCGCCGAGGATGGCGTAGCTGGTGCTGGCGACGACGAGCCCGGAGGCCATCCCGCCGACGGCACCGGCGACGGCGATCCACAGATCGACGGCTCCCTGGGTCTTGGCGCGAGTGGCCAGCGGGAGCGCGGAAGCGAGCATCGCGGTGCCGCTGACCAGCCCGAAGCTCCATCCCAGCCCGAGCAGGGCCAGCGCGGCGGCCAGCGCCGGGACGGAGTGGACCGGAGCGGCCATGGCGACGACACCGGCCCCGAGCAGGGTCACACCGGATGCCGCGGCAACCGGTCGTGGCCCGAACCGGTCGACGAGCCACCCGGACAGCGGCGAGGGCAGGTACATCCCCGCGACGTGGATAGCGATCACCAACCGGCGGCCGCCAGGCTGTGCCCGTGCCTCAGCATGTGGATCGGTGTCATCGTCATGATCGCGACCATGACCAGCTGGGCGGCGATCATGACCGTTGCCGCTACCGGCACCACACGCGGTAGCACCGGCTGAGCTGTGCCGCCCGCCCCGGCGGGGCTGGGCGAGGCGGCCGCGGCGAGCCGCCGCGCCAGGAGCAGGGGGTCGGGACGCAGCAGGATCAGCAGCACCACGGCGGCGCCGTAGACGCGTCGGCGAGCTCGCCGCTCGGTGCGTCACCGAGTGCTCCCTGGGCTCGTGGCCCGTCCGGTGTGGGTCTCGTACATGCGTGCGGCCACGACCAGGCCGGAGGCGGCGCTCAGTGCCGCGGCGACCCACACCGCGGCGCGCAGCCCCCACAGGTCGGCCACGATCCCGCCCATGAGTGCGCCGACCGCGTAGCCGGCGTCGCGCCAGACCCGGTAGATCCCGACGGCGCGCCCGCGCCAGTTCGGGTGGGCCACGTCGCCGATCACGGCCAGCAGGGTCGGGTAGACCATCGCGGTGCCGGCGCCCAGCAGCATCGCCGCGGCCGCCCACGCCGCGAAGGTGTCGGCGACCGCGATGACCGCGAGCGCGATCGCCTGGACGAGCATGCCGATGTCGATGAAGTGCTTGCGCCCCCACCGGTCGGACAACACGCCGGTGGCCAGTTGCCCCGCGCCCCACACGGCCGGGTAGAGGGCGAACAGCACACCGATCTGGGCCACGGACAGATCGGCGGTGGCGAACAGCAGGGGGAACAACCCCCAGGACAACCCGAAGTTGAGGTTGTTGACCAGCCCGGCCATGCTCGCCGAGGACAGCGCCGGTTCCCGGTAGCTGGTGTAGGCCGCGATCTGCCGGTTGCTCAGCTCGGCGTGCAGGTGATCGTGGCGCCCGTCGGCCCGAGCGACGTGCCCGGCGGCCTCCAACCGGGCATGGTCCCGGGTCTCGCGCACCAGCACCCCGGACAGGCCCAGCCCGAGCACGGCGTAGGACAGGCCGAGCAGGAACGGCACCGGACGCAGCCCGTAGTCCGCCGCCAGGTAGCCGGCGAGCAGGGAGGTCACCGCGACCGCCCCGTACCCGGCCGCCTCGTTGAGCCCCATCGCGAGGCCACGCTGCTGCGGGCCCACGAGGTCGATCTTCATGATCACGGTCGTGGACCAGGTCAGGCCCTGGTTGAGCCCGAGCAGCACGTTCGCCGCCACCACCCAGCCCCAGCTCGGCGCCCAGATCAGCATCAGCGGAACCGGCAGTGCGAGCAGCCACCCGACGAACAACACCGGTTTGCGCCCGAACCGGTCCGACCAGCTGCCGGCGCGTAGTTGGCGGTGGCCTTGGTCAACCCGAACGCGACCACGTAGGTGAACAGGTAGGTGTAGCCGGTCAGGCCGAACTCGCGCTCGGCCAGCAACGGCAGCACCGTCTGCTCCTGCCCGACCATGCCGCCGACCAACGCGTTGACCGCGACGAGCAGGCTGAACTGCACGAGGTTCGCCCGCAACCCCAGCACGAGCGGGCGCCTGCTCGTGGCGGATCGCCCCACCGCCTCGCGCCGTCCGGGTGCGTCACGGTTCACGACTCACCTGCGGCTGCCGGCCCGTGACCTGTGCCCAGTCCTCGGGTCCGCCGGCCACCACGGTCAGGTCGCCGTGCCCGGCCCGCTCGAGGAGGCTGGCCGCGCCCATCGCCCGTTCCCCGTGTCCGCACATCACCACCGTCGGCTCACCCGGCAGATCACGCGCGGTCTCTGCGAGGGCGCCGAGCTCCACGTGCACGGCCCCGGGAAGATGCCCGGCCGCGAACTCGGCGCTTTGGCGGACGTCGAGCACCCGGCGCCGCCCCGAGACCTCCGCCGGGCCGACCAGATCGGTGGACGCGGTCGGACGTCCGGGGGCGACCCACGCGTCGATGCCGCCGCCGAGTTCGCCGACCAGCCGGTCGACGCCGATGTTCAGCGCCTGCCAGACCAGCTCGGCGAGGTCTTGAGCCGGGTTGCGCACCACCACGATCGGAGCCTCGGGCGGGACCAGCCAGCCCAGCCAGGTCGCGAACTGGGCCCGCAGCGGGATCGACAACGACCCGGGGATGTGCGCGCGGGCGAAGTCGGCCACCGGGCGGGCGTCCACCACGACCGCTCCGTTCTCGCGCAGGACCTGCACCGTGGACACGGGTAGTTGCGCCAACCGCCCGGTGCTCGCCGGGTCGAGTACTGCCGGGCCGCGCCGGTTCACCTCCGCCAGGCGCAGGAAGTAGGGCGGGTAGCTGCCCAGCGATCCGAGCAGTCGCTGCACGAACCGGTCCTCGTCCTCGATGCCCAGCAGCGGGTTCGTGGCCCACTCGTGGCCGATCGTGGAGGTGCGCTGCGCTCCTGGCGGCGCGGAACAGAACGACCCCGCCCCGTGCGTCGGCCACACCGCCGTGGCGGCGGGTAGCGCGGACAGTCGCCGCAGCGACGCGAACTGGGCGCGCGCCAGCTCCTCGGCCCGGTCCTCGCCCAGGAGATCGGTTCGTGCCGCCGACCCCACGATGAGCGATCCACCGGTGAACACCCCGACCGCACGCTCCCCGTCGCGCAGGAGGAACGACAGGTGTTCATCGGTGTGCCCGGGCGTGGCCAGCGCGGTCAACCGGAGCCCCCCGAGATCGCTCTCATCGCCTTCCCCGAGACCCCGGTGCGGGAACCGGCGGCGACCAGCTGCCGACGCCAGGATCGTCGCGCCGTCGTCGTGGGCCAACTGCACCGCGCCGGACAGGAAGTCCGCGTGCAGGTGGGTGTCCGCGGCGAACCGGATCCGCACGCCGGCCTCGTCCGCCGCCGAGCGCACCGCGCGCAGATCCCGCGGCGGGTCGACGACCAGGGCGGAGCCGTCACCGAGATCGAGCAGGTAGCAGGAGTTGCCCAGGCCCTCGTCCACGACTGCCGTCGGTTCGACATCGCTGGCTGCCTCGCTCATACCGTCCTCCTACACACGCTGGGGGGCTGGCACCCAGCCGCGCGATCTGCTTCACTATTTCATGAAATACTGGAGGATGTCGATGGGTGATGCGATGCTGAAGGCCGAGCTGTTCGAGCAGCTGGCACGGGTGGGCAAGACGCTGGGCAACGGCAAGCGGCTGGAGCTGCTCGACCTGCTCAGCCAAGGCCCGCGCAGCGTGGCCGACCTGGCCGCCGCTGCCGGCCTCGGGCTGACCACCGCGTCGATGCACCTCAAGGCGCTGAGGGAAGCCGGGCTGGTCGCCACCACCCGGGAGGGCACCACGATCCGCTACCGGCTCGCCGCGACGACGTCGCCGCACTGTTCGCGCAGCTGCGCACCGTCGCCGCTGCACACCTGGCCGACGTCGACCGTGCCCGCACCCGCTACCTCGGCACGCAGGACGGCGACGACACCGAACAGGTCGACCGCGAGGAGCTACTGCGCCGCGCCCGGGCCGGCGAGGCGATCGTGCTGGACGTGCGACCCACCCCGGAGTTCGCCGCCGGCCACATCCCCGGGGCCGTGTCCATTCCCCTCGACGAGCTCCCCGACCGGCTCGCCGAACTCCCGGCCGACATCGAAGTCGTTGCCTACTGCCGCGGCGCCTACTGCGTCCTCGCCCACGACGCGGTCCGGCAGCTCACCGCTCACGGCCGGCGCGCCGTGCGACTGGCCGAGGGCATGCTCGAATGGCGCCTGGCCGACCAGCCCGTCGCCACCGCCGGCTGAACACCTCTACCCGCCGGGGCAGCCGGCTCGTCGACGGGTCCTCCCACAGGTAGCCGCCGGTTGCCGGCCGACACCGCGCACCTCGCCGCGACCGTGCACCGGCGCGGCGGTTGGAACTGGTGGGCGCGGCAGGGTTCGAACCTGCGACCGCTCGGGTGTAAACCGAGTGCTCTCCCGCTGAGCTACGCGCCCGCACGCCGGTCCACCGTGGCGGACCGGCGGTGGTCTCGGGCTAGGCCACCGAGGCCAGTGCCTTCTTCCACGCCTCCTGGTCGCGGGCCTCGCCGGGGGCGTTCACCTCGGCGAAGCGGACGATGCCGGCCTTGTCCACGAGGAACGTGCCGCGCACCGCCATGCCGCGGTCGGTGTTGAACACACCGTATGCGGTGGCGGTGGCGCCGTGCGGCCAGAAGTCCGACAGCAGCGGGAACTGGTAGTTCTCCTGGGTGGCCCACGCCTTCAGGGCGAACACGTGGTCGACGGAGACGCCGAGCACCTGGACGTCCTCGTTCTGGAAGGTGCCCAGGTCGTCCCGGATCGCGCACAGCTCGCCCGTGCAGATCCCGGAGAACGCGAACGGGTAGAAGACGACGAGGACGTTGCGCTCGCCGCGGAACGACGAGAGCGTGACGTCCTGGTTGTTCTGGTCCTTGAGGGTGAAGTCGGGTGCTTCGGTGCCGACCTCGGGCGCATGGGCAGGTCTCCTCGGGGTGTCGAGCGGTGCCGTCGGGATGAGCCTAGTCCGACGGGTCGCGCTCAGCGCCGCGACTTCGCGGCCGCCCGCGGCGCCACCAGTCTCGAACCCACCCAGCCCTCGCTGACCGTGATGTTGGAGGTCTGCGAGAGCCCGGCAGTCGGGGCCGCCTCGGCGATCTCGCTGGGCTCGACGTGCCCGGGGCGGCCGGTCTTGGGTGTGAGCACCCAGATCACGCCGTTGTCGGCGAGCGGACCGATCGCGTTGATGAGCGCGTCGACGAGGTCCCCGTCGCCGTCGCGCCACCACATCAGGACGACGTCGATGACGTCGACGGCGTCCTCGTCGAGCAGCTCGTCGCCCGCTCTCTCCTCGACGGCATCGCGCACCGCCTCGTCGACATCGCTGTCCCAGCCGAGTTCCTGGACGACCATGCCCGACTCGACGCCGAGCTTTCCCGCGATGTCGGACGTACGTCCGGCATCATCCGCGGCCACCACGCCTGTACCCCTTTGCCTCGTGCACTGCTCGTTGCCGGTGTCCGGTCCCCCGACCCCGGCACTCGATCGGTTGCGACCTCGTTGGTTGCGGAATCCGAACACGACGACTGTCCGGCGCGCAACCACTCGTTACGAGATCGAGCGCCGAGGGGCACGATAGGGGACGACAAGGACAGCGACAGACTCGACAGCGACAGACTCAGCTCGACCAAGGCAGGGAGTTCCCTTGACCGGCCAGAACACCGACGGCAGTGGACCGCGGCGCGTGCACGTCATCCGCGACGGGCTCGCCGCCCACCTGCCGGACATCGACCCGGAGGAGACGGCCGAGTGGCTCGACTCCTTCGATGCAGTCCTCGACGCCGCCGGGCAGCAACGGGCTCGTTACCTGATGCTGCGCATGCTGCAGCGGGCGCGGGAGCGCCACGTCGGCGTCCCCTCGCTGACCAGCACGGACTACGTCAACACCATCCCCACCGACCGGGAGCCGTGGTTCCCCGGCGACGAGGAGACCGAGCGGGCCTACCGCCGCTGGATCCGCTGGAACGCCGCGATGACGGTGCACCGCGCGCAGCGGCCGGGCATCGGGGTGGGCGGTCACATCTCGTCCTACGCGTCGTCGGCCACCCTCTACGAGGTGGGGTTCAACCACTTCTTCAGGGGAAAGGATCACCCGGGTGGGGGTGATCAGGTCTACATCCAGGGCCACGCGTCACCCGGGATCTACGCGCGTGCGTACCTGGAGGGGCGGCTGTCGTCCGACCGGCTCGACGGGTTCCGCCAGGAGCTCTCGCACGGCGGGCGGGGGCACGGGCTGCCCTCCTACCCGCACCCGCGGCTGATGCCGGACTTCTGGGAGTTCCCCACGGTCTCCATGGGCCTCGGCCCGATGAACTCGATCATGCAGGCGCGGTTCAACCGCTACCTGCACGACCGCGGCATCCGCGACACGTCCGACCAGCGAGTATGGGCGTTCCTCGGCGACGGCGAGATGGACGAGCCGGAGTCCCGCGGCCTGATCCACATCGCCGCGACGGAGGGGCTGGACAACCTCACGTTCGTCGTCAACTGCAACCTGCAGCGCCTCGACGGCCCGGTCCGCGGCAACGGCAAGATCATCCAGGAGCTGGAGTCGTTCTTCCGCGGCGCGGGCTGGAACGTCATCAAGGTGATCTGGGGCCGCGAGTGGGACGCCCTGCTGCACGCCGACCGCGACGGCGCGCTCATCAACCTGATGAACGACACCCCGGACGGTGACTACCAGACATACAAGGCCAACGACGGCGGCTACGTGCGCGACCACTTCTTCGGGCGCGACCCGCGCACGAAGGCGCTCGTCGAGCCGATGAGCGACGCCGAGATCTGGAACCTCAAGCGCGGCGGGCACGACTACCGCAAGGTCTACGCGGCCTACGCGGCGGCGCTGGAGCACCACGGGCAGCCCACGGTGATCCTGGCCAAGACCATCAAGGGCTACGGGGTGGGCCCGAGCTTCGCCGGGCGCAACGCCACCCACCAGATGAAGAAGCTGTCGCTCGCCGACCTCAAGCAGTTCCGCGACGAGCAGCGCATCCCGATCTCGGACGCCGCGCTGGAGGAGAACCCCTACCTGCCGCCGTACTACCACCCGGGCGACGACGACCCGGCGATCCAGTACATGCGCGAGCGCAGGCGCCAGCTCGGCGGTTCGGTGCCGTCGCGGCGGACCACGTCGACACCGCTGGTCCTGCCCGGCGACAAGGTCTACGAGATCATCCGGAAGGGCTCGGGCAAGCAGGAGGTCGCCACCACGATGGCGTTCGTCCGGCTGCTGCGCGAGCTGGTCAAGGACAAGGAGATCGGCGGCCGGTTCGTGCCGATCATCCCGGACGAGGCGCGCACGTTCGGGATGGACTCCATGTTCCCGACGCAGAAGATCTACAACCCGAACGGGCAGCAGTACACGTCCGTGGACGCCTCGCTCATGCTCGCCTACCGCGAGAGCGAGCAGGGCCAGCTGCTGCACGAGGGCATCAACGAGGCCGGGTCGGTGGGCTCGTTCACCGCGGCGGGCACCTCGTACGCCACGCACGGCGAGCCGATGATCCCGGTCTACGTCTTCTACTCGATGTTCGGGTTCCAGCGCACCGGCGACTCGATCTGGGCGGCGGCCGACCAGATGGCCCGCGGGTTCCTCGTCGGCGCCACGGCGGGCCGCACCACGCTCACCGGTGAGGGCCTGCAGCACAACGACGGGCACTCGCTGCTGCTCGCGGCCACCAACCCGGCGGTCGTGGCCTACGACCCGGCGTTCTCGTTCGAGGTGGCGCACATCGTCAAGGACGGTCTGCGGCGCATGGTCGGGGAGGACGCCGAGAACGTCATCTACTACCTGACGGTCTACAACGAGCCCTACGTCCAGCCCGCCGAGCCGGAGGAGCTCGACGTCGACGGGCTGCTGCGCGGCATCTACCGGTACGCGGCGAGCCCACGCACCGAGGGGCCGCAGGTGCGGCTGCTGGCGTCCGGGGTGGCCCTCCCGTGGGCGTTGCAGGCGCGCGACATGCTCGCCGAGCAGTGGGGTGTCGGGGCCGAGGTGTGGTCGGTGACGTCGTGGGGCGAGCTGCGCCGTGACGGGGTCGAGTGCGAGCAGCACAACCTGCTGCACCCCGACGCCGAGCCGCGCGTCCCGTACCTCACCCGTGCACTGGGCGAGGGCGGCCCGGTGGTCGCGACGTCGGATTGGATGCGGGCGCTGCCCGACCTGGTCCGCCAGTGGGTGCCGGCGCCGTTCACGAGCTCGGCACGGACGGGTTCGGCCTGTCCGACACCCGGCCGGCGGTGCGCAGGCACTTCAACGTCGACGCCGAGTCGATCACGGTGGCGGCGCTGGAGACCCTCGCCGCACGTGGCGAGTTCGACCGCGGCGCGGTGGCCGAGGCCGCCGCGAAGTACCGGATCGACGACCCGCAGGCGGCCGGTCCGCAGACGAGCGACAGCGGCGTGGCCTGATACCACACCACCGGCGGAAGAGCCGCGTTCCCCTCCTTCCGAGGCCGGGAACGCGGCTCTTCTCGTTGAAACGGCCGGAAAATCACTGGTTATTGACTCTCGGCAGAGCGGCCCGAACACGATACGCTCCGGCCCGACGCCGGCCACGGGTGATCGTGAACGGCGTCCCGACCAGGGCGCGGACCGTAGCGACCAGGCGGCGCGAGGCCGGGGGCAGTGCCCCGGCACCAGGTACGAGGAGAGCAAGAATGGCAGAGGGCACCGTCAAGTGGTTCAACAGCGAGAAGGGCTACGGCTTCCTCGCTCCTGACGGTGGTGGCGCGGACGTGTTCGTGCACTACTCGGCGATCCAGACCAACGGATACAAGAGCCTCGACGAGGGTCAGCGCGTGTCGTTCGACATCGAGCAGGGCCAGAAGGGTCCGCAGGCCACCAAGGTCACTCCGCTCGGCTGAGAGCCGATCTTCGCAGGTCCCGGCGCTCCGGCGCCGGCTCATCCCCCAACCTCCGCAGCACGCCGACGCTCCGGAGGCTAGTTCCGGGCCGCCGCCACGGCGGCCCGTCGATCCACCGCCACCCGTCGGCCCGACGTCCTGACCTCGCGTTCCGGCGTCGGTCGGCCGTGCGATGCTGCCCCGTGTGACCGATGACGGGGAACGGGCGCATTCCGGCGTGTCCCCGGCCACCCTGCGCAAGCTCGAGCTGGCCGCGGGCGACCTGGCTGCCGCGTGCCTCACGGCGATGGCCCGGCGCCGGCCGTGGTTCGCGCGGCTGTCGGCCGATCGGCGGGCGGGCGTCCAGCTCGTCACGCAGACCGGCGTGGCCAACTTCGTGGCGTGGATCGGTGGGCGTGGGCCAGAAGGATCTCACAGAGCGCGGCTCACGGCCGAGGCGTTCCGCATCGCACCGCGTGATCTCGCACGCCGGCTGACGCTGTCCCAGACCGTCGACCTCGTCCGCATCGCGGCCGAGGTCTTCGAGGAGCAGCTGCCGCCGCTGGCGGCGGACGACGCCGAACGGCGCGCGCTCGTCGAGGGCGTGCTGCGCTTCGGGCGGGAGATCGCGTTCGCGGCCGCCACGGTGTACGCGGGCGAGGCGGAGAGCCGTGGCGCCTGGGACGCCCGGGTGGAGGCGCTCGTCGTCGACGCGGTCGTTCGCGGGCCCGGTGCGGACTCCGGCAGCACCGTGCGCAGCTGGGCCGACGGCCTGGTCTCGCGCGCGTCCGCGCTCGGCTGGGACTCGTCCGAGCCGTTGCGCGTGGTGGTCGGCGGCCCGGCCCCGGAGGCCCACGAGGCGTTGCTGTCCGAGCTGCGCCGCGAGGCCGACCGGTCGGGCCAGTCGGTGCTCGTGGGCGTGCAGGGCAACCGCCTCGTCGTGCTGCTGTCCGAACCGCCCGGTCTCGACACCGGCGGGGACATCGGCACGGTCGTCGAGGCGTTCGGGCCGGGCCCGGTGGTCGTGGGGCCGCGGGCCGCAGACCTCGCGGGCGCGCACGCCAGCGCCCGCGACGCGATCGCGGGTCTGCGCGCCGCCGCGGCCGGCCGGATGCGCCCCGACCGGTGGCTGCCGACGACCTGCTGCCCGAGCGCGCGCTCGCCGGTGACCCGGTGGCGCACCGCAAGCTCGTCACCCGTTTCGTCGACCCGCTGGTCGCCGCCGGCGGCGAGCTCCTGACCACCGTGGAGGCGTTCCTGGAGAGCGGGAGCGCGCTCGAGGCGTGCGCCCGCACGCTCTTCGTCCACGCCAACACCGTGAGGTACCGACTACGGCGGGTGACCGAACTCACCGGGCTGCGCCCCACCGACCCGCGCGACGCCCTGGTGTTGCGCATCGCCGTGCTCGCGGCTCGGCTCGAACGAGGCCGCGATCCGCTGGACCCGACGTGACCTGCGGGTATCCACAACACGACCCAGCTCGCCGGCGGCTTACCGCGATCATCGGCCGCGTGTCGTTGGAGGAAACCTCCAAATCCGGCCCACGAGGTTGGTGGGCACTGCGCATTCCGGCGGCCCACCCCGGCCCGGTTTGCTACGTGTCGTGATCGCCTTGCTCGCACCCGGCCAGGGCTCCCAGACCCCGGGCATGCTCAGCCCGTGGCTCGACGACCCCGCGGCCGAGGAAACGCTCGCCCGATGGTCCGACGCCACCGGTCTCGACCTGCGCCGGCTGGGCACCACCGCCGGTGCCGACGAGATCAAGGACACCGCCGTCACCCAACCGCTCGTGGTCGCAGGCGCGCTGCTGGCCGCGGCCCGGCTCACCGCGCGCACCGCGCTGCCGGCCGCGGCGCCGGTCGCGGGCCACTCCGTCGGGGAGCTGGCCGCCGCCGCGGTGGCCGACGTGCTCAGCGCCGACGCCGCGGTCTCGCTGGCCGCCGTGCGCGGTCGCGAGATGGCCGCCGCGTGCGCGCTCGCCCCCACCGGCATGAGCGCGGTGCTGGGCGGGAAGCCCGACGAGGTGCTGGCCAGACTCGCCGAGCTTGGCCTCGACCCCGCCAACCGCAACGGGGCGGGCCAGGTCGTCGCCGCCGGCCCGCATGCCGCGCTCGCCGAGCTCGCCGCGGCGCCACCCGAACGCGCCCGCGTGATCCCGCTGCCGGTGGCAGGCGCGTTCCACACCCGCTTCATGGCACCCGCCGAGGACGCGATGCGCACCCACGCCGAGACGGTCGACCCGGCCGACCCGGCACGCCCGCTGCTGTCCAACGCCGACGGCGAGGTCGTCGCCGACGGCGCCGAGGCGCTGCGCAGGCTCGTCGCCCAGGTCACGTTGCCCGTGCGGTGGGACGCGTGCATGGCGCGCCTGTCCGAGCTCGGCGTCACCGCGGTGATCGAGCTGCCGCCCGCAGGCACCCTGGTGGGGCTGGTCAAGCGCGAGCTCAAGGGCACCGCGACGCTCGCCCTCAAGACCCCCGACGACCTCGACAAGGCCGTCGACCTCATCACCGAGCACGCGGGAGCCGACACGTGAGCCCGTCCCGACCCATCACGCTCCGCACCGCTGAATCCGTCGCCGCGCGCGGCTACTCGGGCTGGGCAGCAGCCAGCCCGAGAACGTCGTCACCAACGACGACCTCGCCCAGCGGATGGACACCAACGACCAGTGGATCCGCGAGCGGGTCGGCATCGAGAGCCGCCGCATCGCCGACGAGGGCACGCTGCTGGTCGACATGGCCACCGAGGCCGGGTCGCGGGCGGTGAAGGACGCCGGGATCGCTCCCACCGACATCGACACGGTGATCGTCGCGACCTGCACCATGCCCACGCCCATCCCGAACGCCGCGGCGCAGACGGCCGAGCGGATCGGCATCCCGGCGCCCGGCGCGTTCGACCTCAACGCGGCCTGCGCGGGCTTCTCCTACGGCATCGGCACCGCGGCCGACCTGGTGCGCGCCGGGTCGTCCCGGCACGTGCTGGTGATCGGCGCGGAGAAGCTGTCGGACTGGATGGACTGGACCGACCGCTCCACGGCGATCATCTTCGCCGACGGCGCGGGCGCGGCCGTCCTCGGCCCGGCGGCCGACGCCGCCTCGGTCGGTGTCGGCCCGCTCGCCTGGGGCAGCGCGGGCGACATGGCCCAGGCCATCCGCATCAAGCCCGAGAACAACGCGCTCGCGCAGGAGGGCCAGGCGGTGTTCCGCTGGGCCACCACCAAGATCGCGCCGGTGGCGTTGAAGGCGATCGAGATGGCCGGGCTCACCCCCGCCGACATCGACGTGTTCGTGCCCCACCAGGCCAACCTGCGCATCGTCGACGCCGTCGCCCGGCGCCTGCGCAAGGAGGGTGCCCGCGAGGACATGGTGGTGGCCGACGACATCATCCACTCCGGGAACACCTCGTCGGCGTCGATCCCGCTCGCCATGGACCACATGCGCACCGCGGGCCGCTCCGCTCGGGTGACGTCACACTGCTCGCCGGGTTCGGCGCAGGCCTGTCCTTCGCCGCGCAGGTCGTCGTCTGTCCCTAGGATCCCCTCGCCGCACCAGAACCTGTCGTACCAGAACCTGAACGCCCCACAGAAGGAGAGAAACCGTGGCCGACAACACCGAGATCCTCAGCGGGCTCGCGGAGATCGTCGAAGAGGTCGCCGGCATCGACACCGCCGAGGTGTCGGCCGAGAAGTCGTTCGTCGACGACCTGGACATCGACTCGCTGTCGATGGTCGAGATCGCCGTGCAGGCCGAGGACAAGTTCGGCGTGAAGATCCCCGACGACCAGCTGGCCGAGCTGAAGACGGTCGGCGACGCCGTCGACTACATCTCCAAGAACCAGTGACGTCGCAGGTCGAGGTCGTCGTCACCGGGCTCGGCGCGACGACCCCGCTCGGTGGGGACGTCGCATCGACCTGGGACGCCATCCTGTCGGGGCGCTCGGGCGTCCGCCGGATCGACGACGACGAGCACGAGTGGGTGCAGCGCCACGAGCTCCCGGTGAAGATCGCCGCACCGCTGGCGGTCTCGCCGACGGAGGTGCTGCCGCGCGTCAAGGCCCGGCGCCTGGACCGCTGCGAGCAGGTGGCGCTGGTCGCTGCCAAGGAGGCGTGGGAGCACGCCGGCCTCGGTGAACCGGGTGAGCAGGTCGACCCGGATCGCCTCGCGTCGTGATCGGAACCGGCATCGGCGGCGCGGTCACCCTGCTCGACCAGGACGACCTGCTCGAGCGGGACGGGCTGCGCAAGGTCTCGCCACTCACCGTGCCGATGCTGATGCCGAACGGGCCCGCGGCCTGGGTCGGCATCGAGTACGGCGCCCGCGGCGGCGTGCACGCGCCGGTCTCGGCCTGCGCGTCCGGGGCCGAGGCGCTCGCCTGGGCGCTCAACCTGCTGCGCAGCGGGGAGGTCGACGTCGTGCTGGCGGGCGGTGCCGAGGCCTGCATCACCGGCATCACCGTCGCCGGGTTCGTGCAGGCACGCACGCTGTCGCAGCGCAACGACGAGCCGGAACGCGCGTCGCGGCCGTTCGACACCGGGCGCGACGGGTTCGTGCTCGGTGAGGGCGCAGGCGTGCTGGTGCTGGAGCGGGCCGAGCACGCCGCGGCCCGCGGCGCCACCGTCCACGGGCGGCTGGCGGGAGCGGGCCTCACCGCCGACGCCTACCACATCACCGGTCCCGAACCGGAGGGCGTCGGCCAGTCGCGGGCCATCGCCAAGGCGGTGCGCGACGCCGGTCTCGAGCCGTCCGACGTCGGGCACGTCAACTGCCACGCCACCTCCACGGTGGCCGGTGACGTGGGCGAGACCCGGGCCGTCCGCAAGGCGCTCGGGGACCACCCGGTGCTCACCGCGCCGAAGTCGGCGCTCGGCCACCTCGTCGGCGCGGCGGGGGCCGTGGAGAGCATCGTGACCCTCCTCTCGATCAAGGAGGGGGTCATCCCGCGACGCTCAACCTCGAGGACCTGGACCCGGGGGTCGAGCTCGACGTGGTGGCGGGCGAGCCGCGCAAGGCGGACCTCACCGCGGCCGTCTGCGACTCGTTCGGCTTCGGCGGCCACAACGCCGCCGTCGCCTTCACGAAGGTCTGAACGAGTGCCTGCCTGATCTGTTCCGTCAGCGGCGGAGCCGCTTGGTAGGAGCACGCCGCCGGCACCGCCGCGGGTTCTCAGGCGTCGTCTCGTGAGGACAGCTCCGACGCTGTGAACCGGCGTTCATGAGGAGGAGATCCCGGAGCGAGACGGCGTCTGAGGTTCCGCTGGCGGCACCGCCACGCAACGCTCCACGTCATCAACGTTCTAGCAGGCCTCCCGCGCGGAACTGCCGCCCCCGGTCACCTCGATCAGGGGCGGCGTTCCGCGCATGGGGAGCGTGGAGCGCCAGCAGATGCGCCCGGCGGGCAGGTCCGACGGTGCGTCCTCCACGGCCTGCGTGCTGATGAACCGCACCCGCACCAGCAGCCCGCCGTCGGGTCCGGGATCGATCCGCTCCACCCTGATCGAACCGTCACGCGTGCTGGCGTAGGCCTTCTGCCACTCGTCCTCGCCCAGCGCGTCGGCCCGCGCAGGCACCACGGTGGCCTGCCACGCGGCGTACTCCCGCTCGTTGATCGCGTCGTAGTGGCGCTGCAGCTGTTCGCGCACCGCGTCGGCGTCCGGGTCGTCGGACGCGGCCGGGGAGAGTTCCACCTCGCTCGACCCCGCGCCGTCGTCGGGCAGGTCGGGCGGGTCGGCGCCGTCGCGCGTGGCCAGGGCCACGGCACCGCCTGCCACCACCAGCACCGCGAGAACGATCGTGACCGCCGCCGTCACCGTGCGCGTCACGGGCTCACGCCCTGTTCCTCCACCGCAGCCCCCTCCCGGCCTGGCTCGTGATCAGTCTGCCGAACGGCCGCGGGACCCGGCCTAGTGGACCCCCTCCATGTGGCGCGTGATCCACGGGGTCAGCGCCAGCAGGACCAGCCCCACCACGATCACGACCAGACCGTTCAGGCCGAAGTAGGCGAACTCGGCGTCCACCGAGTAGAACTGCGCCAGCACGCCGGACATCGACGTGCCGAGGCCCACCGAGAAGAAGTACAGCGCCATCATCTGCGCGCGGAACGACTCCGGCGCGAGCTTCGTGGTCACCGACAGCCCGATCGGCGACAGCATCAGCTCGGACACCGCGAACAGCCCGAGGATGAGCAGCACCGCGAGCGCGGGCGTGCTCCGCCCGGTACCACCGGCGAAGACCAGGAACGCCAGGAACGCGACGCCCATCCCGATCACGCCGTAGGCGAACTTGCGCGGTGTCGACGGCGCCCGCCGGTCCAGGCGCGTCCACATGGCCGCGAACAGCGGCGACAGGATGATGATCCAGATGGGTTCCAGCGAGCCGATCCACGACGACGGTGCGGTCCAGCCGAAGATGTTCCAGTCCATCCGCTCGTCGGAGTACACCGCGAGCACCGTGAAGATCTGCTGGAACAGCGACCAGAACGCGGCGTTCGCGATGAACAGCGGGACGTAGGCGCGCACCTTCGTGCGTTCGGACGACGTCACCTTCGGGCTGGTGAACATCGTCGCGAAGTACGCCACGGACGCGAGCACCAGGACACCGGTGATCACGCGGGGCAGCGACGCGAGCGTCACCGACCCGGTGAGCGCCACCACCGCGATCACGGCGACGATCGCGACCCCGATCCCGACCGCCTTCGGCACCGCGGAGGGCGGCAGCGGGTTGGGCGCGCTGCGGCCCGCGGCGCCCAGGTTGCGCCGGAACGCCACGTACTGGGCGAGGCCGAGCGCCATCCCGACGGCCGCTGCGCCGAAGCCGACGTGGAAGCCCGCGGAGGTCTGCAGCAGGCCGGTGACGATCGGGCCCACGAACGCACCGAGGTTGATCCCCAGGTAGAACAGCGTGAACCCGCCGTCGGCGCGCGGGTCGCCCTTCGCGTACAACGTGCCGAGGAGCGAGGACGCGTTGGCCTTCAGCGCACCGCTGCCCAGCGCCACCAGCACGAGGCCGACCGCGACACCCGACAGCCCCGGCAGCACCGCCAGCGCCAGGTGCCCCAGCATCACGACGACGCCGCCGTAGAAGACCATGCGTTCCATGCCGAGCACGCGGTCGGCGAGCCAGCCGCCCAGCACGGTGCTCAGGTACACGGTGCCGCCGTAGCGCCGACGATGCCCGTCGCGGTGGCCTGCGGCAGGCCGATCCCGCCCTGGTCCAGGCTGTAGTACAGGTAGTAGCCCAGGATGAGCAGCATCCCGTAGAAGGAGAAGCGCTCCCACAGCTCCACTCCGAACAGGTTGGTGAGCCCGATCGGGTGCCCCAGAACGGTCCGGCCGGGTGTGCCGGCCGGCCGCGCGGTGTCCGTCACCGCTGCCCCTTTCCGCCGAAGGTCCGGCGGGGGATCGCCCCGCCCGCGATCGAGGCGACCGTACGGACCAGCCAGGTACTCCGAAGGGCGGAACGAGCGGTATGTCCGGGTGAACCTCCGTATCGTTACCCGACCTGGTGCAGGAGCGTGACGGCGGCGCCGTCACCCGCCAGCCGGAACGGCTCGAGCGCGTCGTCCCACGCCGACCCGAGCAGGTCGTTCACCCGGCTCGCGAGGCGGCTCGCCGGCACCTCCGCGAGGAGACTGCGCAGCCGGTCCTCCCCCACCACGATGTCGCCGTTGGCACTGGTCCGCCCGGTCCACAGCCCCAGCGTCGGCACGTGGCAGAAACGCTCGCCGTCGACCCCGGGACTCGGTTCCTCGGACACCTCGAACCGCAACATCGGCCATGCCCGCAGCGCGCCGGCAAGCGCGCCACCACTGCCCGCCGGCGCGGTCCAGCAGCACTCGGCGCGCAACTGCCCCGGTGCGGCGGGCTGCGGAGACCACTGCAACGAGACCTTGCTGCCGAGCACGCCGGAGATCGCCCACTCGACGTGCGGGCAGACCGCATTGGGCGACGAGTGGATGAAGACCACGCCGCGTGCGTCCACTGCAGACCTCCAACGTCGACGAGGAACGTCTTCCCCTACGTCCTCGAGCGCGGTGTCGGTCCGCCGATCTCGGTTATCGGTGATCAGTCTGCCCGGTCCACCACGACACGTCCAAACCCGACGGTCAGCCCGGGCGTGTCGCACCCCGGGTTCACCAGTCGGGCAGGCCTGCGCCGTCGAGGTAGCTGTTGTCCTCCAGCACGGCGCGCCGCGACACCCGCAGCGGGGCCTCCTCGGCGTCGCGGCGGAAGCGGTTGCCGCTGATCCGCACGTCGGACGGCGCACCCGGCTCGTCCTCCCGGAGCGTGTAGCGGCCGCCGGAGAGCACGTTGCCGCGGATCGTGATCGGCCCCTCGCCGCGCCCGGCGGTACCCTCCGGGTCGAGCAGCACCGCGCTGCCGGACCCCGGGCCCACGTCGACCTCGTTGTCCTCGACGAGCACGTCCCGGCCGCTGCCCTGCACCACCAGCGCCGAGGCCCCCCGCTCCGGCGGCGTCGCGAAGTCGTGCACCCTGCTGTTGCGCAGCCGCGCGGAGTCACCGAGCCGCGCACCGTCCCCGGTGACTCCGGTGATCTCCACGCGCTCCCCGCTCCAGCGGTCGCCGCCGATCGCCGCCTCCGGGAAGTCGCCGACCAGCGTCACGTCCTCGATGCGGACCGAGCCCCGGTCCGTGGTGACGATGCCGAACGGCTGGGTGCCGTCACCGACCACCCGGCTACGGCGCACCACGACGTCCGGGGCGTCCACGACGACACCACCGCGGATCTCCCAGCCGTCCAGCACCGCGCCTGCTGAGGTGATCGTGCGGGCCGCACCCGGACACAGGCGCAGCGCCGCAGGCACCCCGACGCTGCCCCGCGCGGCGCCTCGTACGGGCCGGCAGCGGCGCACTCCAGAGCGGCAGCGGCCGGCGAGAGCGCCACGGTGGGCGGGTCGAGCGCGGGGAACGTCGTGCCGTCCGTGGCGACGACGACTCCCGCCACGGCGAGCAGGCACGTGGCGAGACCGAGACCGGCACGGGCGTACATCCGCCCCGTAGCCGACGTCATCGCCACCTCTTCATGGCGGAAAGGGTACGACCGGACGGGCGCAGAATCGCCGCCTCGACCCTACAAAGAGTGAATTGTTATCACGATGTGTAGCGCCGGACGCCGGTCTGGTCCTCCGCCGTCACCAGCCCCCGCTCGGCGAGCACCTCGAGGTGTGCGCCGGTCTCGATGGTGGCGAGCATCCGGTTGAACGTGTCGAGGCCGCCGAACGGCGTGTCCCGCCGCGTCCACAGCAGCGCGCCCGCCACCTCGTACGCCGTCGAGTGCCCGTCCTGCACGGCGGCGAGGGTGGTGTCGAGCCGCTTCTCGTGGTGGGCGATCAGCTCGTCGACCCGCTGGTGCACCCGCATACCCGTCGGCCCGTGCGCGCCCAGCAGCATCGCGTCCGGGCGGGAGCGCACGAGCTCGAGCGAGGTGAGGAAGTCCGCGAGCGGCTCGCGCCCGGCGCCGGCTCCAGCCCGAGCGACGGCGTGATCCGCGGCAGCACGTGGTCGCCGGCGAACAGCAACTCGCCCGCCGGATCGGCGTACACGACGTGGCCGCGGGTGTGTCCCGGCGTCGCGACCGCCTCCAGCACCCGCCGGTCGGGCGACCCCTCCCCCACCACGATCTGCGCCCCGTCGTCGACCCAGTCGTCGGGGTATTCGTACTCGGACGGGTCGTCCGACGGCGTGGGACGGCGGTCCAGCTCGCGCACGATCTCGCGCGCGCCCAGGCGCAGCAACTGCTCACGGTGGTGACGCCGCCCGGGTCGCGTCCGGCTCAGCACGTCGAGCCCGGGCCGCTCACCGCGCCCGAGCGCCACCCGCATGCCGAACTCCCGCCGCAGCACCACCGCCTGCGTGTAGTGGTCGCGGTGGATGTGGGTGACGAGGAACCGGCGCACGTCCGGGAGCCCCGCGCCGAGCGCGGCGAGCGCCGTGGCGAGGGTCTCCCTCGACTCCGCCAGCGCCCACCCGGCGTCCACCAGCGTCAGCCCGTCACCGTCGGCGAGCGCGTAGACGTTGACGCCCGCAGCCCGTCGTTCGGCAGCGGGAGCGGGATGCGGTACACGCCCGGCGCACACCGGTACACACCGGGCACCGTCCAGTCACCCGCCGGGTCATCGTCGACGATCACGCGTGGTCCTCCCGACATGTTCCGACACGCTACGTCGCGCCGCCGCGGGCGCACGCAGGTGTGGTGCTTTGCACAGGTGAGAGGCGGGCCCTTACGCGAACGGATCCAACAGATCGACCCCCGTCGTCGCGACGTCCTGTCCGTTGCGAGTGACCAGGGTCCACCCACGCACCAACGCGGTGGCCGCGAGCAACCCGTTGATGACCGGCACCGGATCCGGGACGTTGAGCCGCCCTCAGGCCTCGGCCACATCGCTGGTGACCGGAACGATGCGGTCGTCGTACCCGGCGAGCTCAGCCCCGGCATGCTCCGGCACAGTCGCCCGCCGGCCCGGGACCCACACGGGCGATGCCGCCCCTCATCAGGTGGCCGGTCGACGGCGGCAAATGTCGGCGCGGCCGCGATGGTCGGGGTAGGCAAGCCGGCCGCGACCGGTTGCCGAGCGGTCCGCGCATCGGGCTTTGGCGCTTCAGCGAATTCGACCGAGGACGTCGGCGAGCTCGTCGGGCATCGACGCCATGGGCTGATGCGATGACGGCAGGCGGCGAACGTGGTTGGCGGAAGCAGCCATCTGCTCCTGGCGGGCGGGGGGATTGGTCTGGTCCTGCTCGCAGATGATGTAGGTCGTCGGATGAGCTCGCTCAGGGGCGGTGCTGGGGGTGGTAGCGCTGGCGATCGACTGTGGCACCAGCCGACGCAGGTTGGCGTAGGCGTGCTGCTTGTCGACGTCCGCGCACAGCGCCTGCCGGAGCTGCTCCAGGTCGTCAGTGGCTCTGAGCGTTCCGTCGTCGTGTGGTGAGACCCACGTCAGCGGTGCCGCCGCGATCATGTCCATTGCCGACTGACCCCGCTGGGGCCACCACGCCGCGAGGTAGACACTGTGGGCGACCGAAGGGTGATCGGCGAGCTCGGTGATGACCATCCCGCCGTAGGAGTGCCCGACGAGGACGACGGGTTCCCCGAGTCGCTCCACGGCCTGTTTCACGACCTCCGCGTCGGCGGCGAGGTCGCCGAGTACTGCCGGATCGGGCCCGGCGCTCGGCATCTGCTCGACCACCTCGACGCGGTGGCCGGCCTTCTCCAGTCGCTGAGCGACCTCGCTCCAGTACCAGCCGCCGACCATGCCACCGTGGACGAGGACGTAGTTCGTCATCGCGCGAGTGTGATGGCAGTCACTGATAGCTGCAATCGGCCAGCCGGCCCCACGAGTACGCCTCCAGGAACCGGTCCGCTGTTGCATCGCCCAGCCGTTCAGCATCGCCTCGAACACCGCCGGCGCCGGTCCGGATGGACCACGCCGGAAGCCAGGACGAGCGAGGTAACCCAGACCGGGATCCCCGCAGGCCGATGGCAGTGAGGGAGGGAGCCGACCCTCGAAGTCGGCTCCCTCCCTCACGTGCAGGTCAACGAGCTCGGATGCTCAATGTTGCATCAGATGCAATTCCACCCATTCTCAGCTGCAGCCGCTGGTGGAGCCGCAGCCCTCGCAGAGGTAGCAGGAGCCTGCGGGGCGCATCTTGGTGCCGCAGGTCATGCACAGCGGCGCGTCGGCGGCCTTGCCCAGGCGCAGCTCCAGGAGCTCGGTGGAACTGCCCACCTCGGCAGGCGCGGACGTGGCCTTCGCGGCGGTGTCCACCTCCTCCGCCGGGGCGGCGTCGACCGACGACCGCAGGCCCTCCACGTCGACCTCGCCGAAGCCTGCGCCGTAGTCGGCGGCCGCGACCTGCGCCGACCGCTCGTCCGCCGAGAAGATGCCCAGCTCGGCACGCTTCTCGTAGGGCAGGTGGTCGAGCGCGAGCCTGCGGAACAGGTAGTCGAGCACGCTCGTGGCGATGCGGACGTCCGGGTCGTCGGTCATGCCGGCGGGCTCGAAGCGCAGGTTGGAGAACTTCGAGACGTAGAACTCCAGCGGGATGCCGTACTGCAGACCCACCGAGATCGACATCGAGAAGGCGTCCATCACACCCGCGAGCGTGGAGCCCTGCTTGCCGAGCTTGACGAAGATCTCGCCGAGGCCGTTGTCGGGGTACGAGCCCGCGGTGAGGTAGCCCTCCGCCCCGCCGACAGTGAACGACACCGTCTCGCTCGGACGCTTCTTCGGCAGGCGCTTGCGCACCGGGCGGGCCTCGACCACCACCGGCGCCGCCTCGGCCGACTCCGTCTTCCTGGCCTCCTTGCCCGCCGAGAGCGGCTGGCCGACCTTGCAGTTGTCGCGGTAGATGGCCAGTGCCTTCAGGCCGAGCTTCCACCCCTCGAGGTAGATCTTCTCGACGTCCTCGACGGTGGCTTCCTCGGGCATGTTGACCGTCTTGGAGATCGCACCGGACAGGAACGGCTGCACCGCGGCCATCATCCGGACGTGGCCCATCGGGGCGATGGACCGCTCGCCCATGGCGCAGTCGAAGACTCGTAGTGCTCCGGCCGGAGCCCGGGCGCGTCGATGACGTGGCCGTGCTCGGCGACGTACTCGACGATGGCCTCGACCTGCTCGGCCTGGTAGCCCAGCTTCACCAGCGCGCGGGGCACCGTCTGGTTGACGATCTGCAGGGAGCCGCCGCCGACCAGCTTCTTGAACTTGACCAGCGCCAGGTCCGGTTCGATGCCGGTGGTGTCGCAGTCCATCATCAGGCCGATCGTGCCGGTGGGGGCGAGCACCGAGGCCTGCGCGTTGCGCCAGCCGTTGCGGGCGCCGATCGCGAGGCCCTCCTGCCAGACCTTCGTGGCGAGCTTGTGGACCGGGGTGCTCGCGGGCAGCGTGCGCACGTCGTCGTTGGCGGCGGCGTGCTTGCGCATGACCCGCTGGTGGGCCTCGGCGTTGCGGGCGTAGCCCTCGTACGTGCCGACGACGCCGGCCAGCTCGGCCGAGCGCTTGTAGGCGGCGCCGGTCATCAGCGAGGTGATCGACGCGGCGAGCGCCTGACCGCCCTCGGAGTCGTAGGCGTGGCCCGTGGCCATCAGCAGCGCGCCGAGGTTGGCGTAACCGATCCCCAGCTGGCGGAACTTGCGGGTGGTGTCGGCGATCGGGTCGGTGGGGAAGTCGGCGAAGCAGATGGAGATGTCCATCGCCGTGATGATCAGCTCGACGGCCTTCTGGAAGCGCGCGGCGTCGAACTGCCCGTTGTCGCCGAGGAACTTCAGCAGGTTCAGCGAGGCGAGGTTGCAGCTGGAGTTGTCCAGGTGCATGTACTCCGAGCACGGGTTGGACGCGGAGATGCGGCCCGACTCGGGGCAGGTGTGCCAGTCGTTGATCGTGCCGTCGTACTGCATGCCCGGGTCGGCGCACTCCCAGGCGGCCTGCGCGATGGTGCGGAACAGCTTCCGCGCCGGGACGCGTTCGATGACCTCACCGGTCATCCGGGCGCGCAGCCCGAACTCCGAGTCGCTCTCCACGGCACGCATGAACTCGTCGGTGACCCGCACCGAGTTGTTGGCGTTCTGGTACTGCACCGACGTGATGTCGGAGCCGCCGAGGTCCATGTCGAAGCCCGCGTCGCGCAGGACGCGGATCTTCGCCTCCTCCTTGGCCTTGGTGGCCACGAACTCCTCGATGTCGGGGTGGTCGACGTCCAGCACGACCATCTTGGCCGCCCGCCGCGTGGCACCGCCCGACTTGATGGTGCCCGCGCTCGCGTCGGCACCGCGCATGAACGACACCGGCCCGGACGCCGTGCCGCCGGAGGACAGCAGCTCCTTCGAGGAGCGGATGCGGGAGAGGTTGAGACCGGCGCCGGAGCCGCCCTTGAAGATCAGGCCCTCCTCGCGGTACCAGTTGAGGATCGACTCCATCGTGTCGTCGACGGCGAGGATGAAGCACGCGCTCACCTGCTGCGGGGAGCTGGTGCCCACGTTGAACCACACCGGGGAGTTGAAGCTGAACACCTGGTGCAGCAGCATCCAGGTGAGCTCCTGCGCGAAGACCTCGGCGTCCTCCTCGGTGGCGAAGTACCCGTGCTCCAGCCCCGCACGGTGGTAGACGCCCACCACCCGGTCGATCAGCTGCCGCAGGCTCGACTCGCGCTGCGGCGACCCGGCGGCACCGCGGAAGTACTTGCTGGTGACGATGTTGGTGGCGTTGATCGACCAGGAGTCGGGGAACTCGACGCCGCGCTGCTCGAAGTTGACCGTGCCGTCCCGCCAGTTGGTCATGACGACGTCCCGGCGCTCCCAGGTGACCTCGTCGTAGGGGTGGACCCCCGGGGTGGTGTAGAGGCGCTCGACGGTGAGCCCCGCCTGCTTCCCCTTCGCGCTGCCCCGCTTTCCTCGTCCTGATGTTCCTGATGCGGCGCCGACGGTCTCGGTCATGCTCTCCCTCTCCTTGCGCGGGCGCGGGGGCTGGGGTCCTCGACGCGCGCTTCCTGCGGTGCGGCGGTTGTGTCGGTGGCGGTGCTCTCGGAGACGTTCGGGTACCAGGTGGTGGGCGCGCCGGATCACCGGCCCGGCGGGATGCCGGTCCGGCACGACGGGGCGTGCGGTCAGTCGGGCGGGTCGACGCCCGGCGGTCTGCGGAGATCGGCGATCTCCTTCTCGAAGTCCTCTATCGAGGAGAAGGACCGGTAGACGCTGGCGAAGCGCAGGTACGCCACCTCGTCGAGCTCGCGGAGCGGGCCGAGGATGGCGAGACCGACCTCGTGGCTGGGGATCTCGGCGGTGCCGCCCGCGCGGACGGCCTCCTCCACACGATGGGCGAGCTGCTGGAGCGCGTCCTCGTCGACGGGCCGCCCCTGGCAGGCCCTCCGGACCCCGCTGACGACCTTCTCGCGGCTGAACGGCTCGGTGACGCCGCTGCGCTTGACGACGGCGAGCACCGGCTCCTCCACCGTCGTGAAACGTCGGCCGCACGCCGCGCAGGACCTCCTGCGGCGGGTGGCCTGGCCGTCGTCGACCTCCCGGGAATCGATCACCCGGCAGTCCGAGTGGCGGCAGAACGGGCAACGCATCAGCGTCATCCCCCCTTCTGCAGAACCCCACCTGTTGTCGAACGACACGAGTGTAACCACAACATGTAGGGGCATGGGAAGCAGGACACCCCCATCGGTGCGACTTTGTCGACCGAACGGGACGAACCCTGCGAGACCACCACGCCACCGCCGCGGAGCGTCAGCCGAACGTCACCCTGAGCACCTGCCCGGGACGCAGCGGCACCGATCCGAGCGAGTTGTCGGTGACGATCTGCTCGGCGACCGCCGCGACCTCGGGCCCCGACGCCCCCGGCACGAGCCGCCGCGCGACGTCCCACGCGGTGCGCTCGGCGTCGACGGTGACGACGACCGTGCTCTGCGCGCGCGGACCACATCCTCCCCCACCCGGACAGCAGAGGACGAATCGGCCAGGACACCGAGCACGACCACGAACGCCGCGCTCGCGAGGAAGACGCCGACGCCCGCGAGCGCGCGCCGCACGCGGGCCGACAGCGCCGCCACGCGGGGCACGGCGCGTGCCCGCGCGAGAGTGCGCAGCGCCGGCAT
>MKJV01000090.1 GCA_001942185.1 Pseudonocardia sp. CNS-004 | reverse complement strand
CCGCCCGCGCGCAGCCGTCCGGCGTGCTCGCGCAGCGCGTCGCCGTCCACGTCGCACGCGACGACGGCGGCGCCCGCGGTGGCCAGGCGGGTGGCGACGGCGGCGCCGATGCCCTTGCCGCGCCGGTGACCACGGCGGTGCGGCCGGCGAACTCCGCAGGCGGTGCGGGCGGGATGCTCACGGGGTCCTCCGGTTCAGGGCGGTGGGGGTGCGGGCCCGGATCGTCGCGGCCGCGGACTGCAGCGGGCCGAGGACGGCTGCGGGCCAGTCGGGCCCGCACCGGGCGCTGGGTGCCGTGACGGACAGGGCCGTGACCAGCCCGTGGCCGTCGTCGGTGAGCGGGACGGCGACGCACCGGCAGCGACGAGCACCTCCTCGTCGTCGCGTGCCCAGCCCCGGGTGCGGGCCTCGCCGACGATCGCCTCCAGCTCGTCCGGGTCGGTGACCGTGGAGGGCGTGAACGACGGCAGGGGTCGCGACCGCAGCCGCCGCCCGCACTCGTCGGCCGGCAGCTGGGCGAGCAGCGCCTTGCCGATGCCGGTGGCGTGGGCGAGCAGGCGCGCGCCGACCGTCGACGCCAGCCGCATCGGCTGGGCCGACTCGCTGATCGCGATGTACACGTTCTCCAGCCCGTCGAGCCGGGCGAGCTGCACGGTCTCACCGACGTCGCGCGCGAGCGCGTCCATCACCGGTTTCGCGATCGCCACGAGGTCGCCGTGGCCCGGGTAGGCCTGGCCGACGTGCCAGGCCTTCAGCCCGATCGTGTACCGGCGGGTGTCCGCGTCGAGGTCCAGCCAGCCGCGGTCGACGAGGGTCTGCAGGAGCGCGTGCGCGCTGGACCGGGGCAGGCCCAGTTGCGAGACGAGGTCGTTGAAGCGCAGCGATCCGCGGTCGGCGACCGCGTCGAGGATGGCCAGTGCGCGGTCGGCGGACTTGACCGCTCCCCCGGCCGCCGTGCCTCCTGCCGTCACCGCCTCATCCTTCCACCGCGGCCCGCCCGGCCCCTTGACACCGCTCCGCGCGGTTCCGGACACTGCATATCGAACTTAGTTCATACTCGTGAACTTGGCGAGGAGCCATATGAAGATCGTCAAATTCGAGGTCCTCCACGTCCGGCCGCGCTACTCGTTCCTGCAGCTGCACACCGACGACGGGATCGTCGGCATCGGCGAGGCATGCCTGGAGGGGAAGGCGCGGGTCGTCGAGGCGGCCCTGCGCGAGTTCGAGGAGCTCCTGCTCGGCCAGGACCCGCGGCGCATCGAGCACCTGTGGAACCTGATGTACCGGTCCACGTTCTACCCGAGCGGCTCGATCCTCTGCAGCGCGATCTCCGCGGTCGACCAGGCGCTGTGGGACATCCTCGGCAAGCACCTCGGGGTGCCGGTGCACGTGCTGCTCGGCGGCGCCGTCCGCGACCGCGTGCGGGTGTACCAGCACATCAACGTCGGTGACTGGGGGGCGTTCGACCGGTCGACGGCCGAGGAACACATCACCGGGCTCACGGCGAAGGCGCGGGCCGCGGTCGCCGCCGGGTTCACGATGATCAAGACCGCGCTGCCGGGGCCCGCCCGCCCGGTGGAGTCGCGCGGGTTCGTGAAGCTGCAGGTGGAGCGGTTCGCGGCGCTGCGCGAGGCGGTCGGCGACGACGTCGACATCGCCATCGACTTCCACGGCCGCGTCTCGCCTGCCGTGGCGAAGGTGCTGATCGCCGAGCTCGCCCCGCTGTCGCCCCTGTTCGTCGAGGAGCCGTGCCTGCCGGAGAACGTGCCTGCCATGGTCGAGATCGCCCGCTCGACCACCGTGCCGATCGCCACGGGGGAGCGGTTGTTCACGCGCTGGGGGTTCCGCGAGCTGCTCGAACAGCGGGCGGCCGCCGTGCTCCAGCCGGACCTCGCCCATTGCGGTGGCATCTCCGAGGGGCGCAAGATCGCGGCAATGGGAGAGACGTACTTCGCGGCCCTCGCGCCGCACAACCCGCTGGGGCCGGTGAACCTCGCGGCGAGCGTGCACCTGGCCCTCACGGTGCCGGGTTTCCTCGCGCAGGAGCAGTTGCACCTCGGCACGGGGTTGGTCAGCACGCCGTTCGAGGTGGTCGACGGGCACGTGGCCGCGCCCACCGCGCCCGGGCTCGGTGTGGAGCTGCTGCCGGAGGCCGAGCGCACGGAGGACGACTTCGACGGCGGCTGGACGCTGCCGGTGTGGCACACCGCCGACGGGGCGGTGGCCCCGTGGTGAGCGCAGGGAAGAACACGGCCGTCGCCGACCTCCTGACCCGCCTCGGCTACCCGGCCCGCGAGGCGAACGACCTGCCCGACTCGCCGCTGCGGTTCCCGGACGGGGCGCAGTACCGCACCGAGATCCCCAGCGTCGAGGGGCCCGCGGCGTTGCAGGCCGTGTTCGACGAGGCCGACGCGCGGGGCGTGCGCGTGCACCGCGTCTCCTCCGGCAGCGGGATCATGCTGGCCACCGACGCCGAGATCACCGACATGGTGCGGGCCTGCGCCGCGCGCCGGGTGGAGCTGTCGCTGTTCGTCGGCCCGCGGGCACCGTGGGACATCGGCGCCCAGGTCCGCACACCCACCGGTGGGTCGGTCGGCTGCCGGCACGAGGGCGCCGACCAGCTGGCGTACGCGATGGAGGACCTCGTGCGCGCCAATGACCTGGGCGTGCGCGGTGCGCTCGTCGCCGACGAGGGCCTGCTGCTGATGACCCGGCACATGAAGGAGGCGGGGCTGATCGCGCCGGACTTCGTGGTGAAGGTGTCGGTGCAGATGATGGCGTCCAACCCGGTGAGCGTGCGGTTGATGCAGGACCTGGGCGCCGACACCTACAACGTGCCGCCGGGTCTGAGCCTGCCGCGGCTGGCCTCGATCCGGGCCGCGACGCAGATCCCGATCGACATGTACGTGGAGTCCCCGGACACCCTCGGCGGGTTCGTCCGCCACCACGAGATCGCGGAGCTGGTGCGGGTGCTCGCGCCGATCTACGTCAAGTTCGGGCTGCGCAACCACCCGGACGTCTACCCGAGCGGCGGGCAGTTCGAGGCGCTCAACGTCCAGCTGTCCCGGGAGCGGGTGCGGCGCGCCGAGATCGGGCTCGGCTTCCTGCGGCGGGCCGCGCCCGACCTCGTCACGTCGGAGCTCGGCGCGAGCGGCCTCGCGGTGCCGGTGGTATGAGGATCTTCACCGGCCCGCGGATCGTGCCCCTCGACGAGGGGCCCGAGCCGGAGGCCTTCGCGGTCGACGGCGAGTGGGTGGCGGCCACCGGTACGCGGGCGGACCTGCGCGACCGGTACCCGTCCGCGGAGTGGGTCGACCTGGACGGCGCGCTCGTCGTCCCCGGGTTCAACGACGCGCACTGCCATCCGTCGCAGGCTGCGCTGGCCCGGGTCCGGGTGGACCTGTCGGCCGCCGCCGACCGGGACGCGGTCCGCGACGCCCTGCGGGTCCGGGCCGCCACGACCCGCCGGGGGAGTGGGTGGTCGGGCAGCCGCTGAACGAGCGGGAGGTGCCCGGCGTCGACCGGGACTTCCTCGACACCGTGTCCACCGAGCACCCCGTCGTGATCGTCCAGTACACGTTCCACCGCGCGGTCACCAACAGCCGTGGTCTGGAGGTGCTCGGCTACGGCACGTCCGCCGACGCCCCACCCGGCGGCGAGCTGACGGTGGGCGCCGACGGGCGCCTCGACGGCTGGATGTTCGAGCAGGCGTGGCTGGGCCCGTGGCTCCCCGGGCCCGGGCGTGCGTCGATCGCCCCCGGCGGCGAGGAGAAGGCGCAGGTCGTCGCGCTGCAGGAGGTCAACACCGAGCTGCACCGGGTGGGCATCACGTCCTACTGCGACGCGATCGTCACCCCTCTCGAACGGGGGATGTACACCGCGGCGCGGCGGGAGGGGGTGCTCACCCCGCGGGTGAGCATGCTGCTGTGGCACCGCTACTTCGACGCCGCCGCGTGGCCCGCGGAGCAGCCGGACGCCACGCACCTGCAGCTCGCGGGCGTGAAGCTGATGCTCGACGGGGCGTTCTCCGGCGGCACGTGCCTGTGCCGGCACCCGTACGTGAGCGCGACCGGTGGGGACAACGGGTTGCAGGTGCTCGGCGACACCGAGTTCGCGGAGATGGTGCGCGCGGTCGACGCGGCCGGGCTGCGCGTCGCCGTCCACGCCAACGGAGACCTGGCGATCGCGAAGGTCCTCGACGTGCTGGAGGGGCTGGCCGATCGGCCGGGCCGGCCGAACCACCGGATCGAGCACTGCAGCATCGTCGACGAGGCGCTGATCGCGCGGATCGCCCGCGCGGGCGTGACGCCGGTGCCCTTCGGCCCGTTCATCGCGCTGTTCGGGGAGGCAGTGCACGGTTTCTACGGCGAGCGGGTCGAGATGGCGTGTGCCCACCGGTCGTTCATGGAGGCGGGCGTCGCGGTCGGCGGCTCGTCGGACTTCCCGATCGTGCCGATCGACCCGTTGCTCGCGATGGCGAGCCTCGTCACGCGGCGTACGGCGGCCGGGCTCGTCGTGGGGGCCGGCCAGCGCCTCGACGTGCTCGACGCACTGTCGGTCTACACGGCGGGGTCGGCGCACGCCACGGGCGAGGGGGCGATCAAGGGTCGCCTCACGCCGGGCAGGCTCGCCGACTTCGTGGTGCTGGACGCGGACCTCGCGGCCGTGGCGCCGGACGAGATCGCGGCCGTACCGGTGCGGTCGACGTGGGTGGGCGGTACGCGGGTCTGGCCGGCGGACTGACGGTCACGACACCTGCTCGGCCTCGCGGAGGTGCAGCTCCGGCGGCCGCCGCGAGAACAGGCGGGTGAGCCCGAGCAGGTAGAGGAACCCGGCGGCGATCCAGGCGAGCCCGACGGCGAACGTGGTGGCGGACAGGCTGGTCCACAGCCACAGCGTGAGCAGCACCCCGATGCCCGGCACCACGGCGTACGCGAGCAGGTTCGCCGGTGCCCGCCGCCCCTCGTCGATCACGTAGTGCTTGATCACCGACAGGTTGACGAGCGAGAACGCCACCAGCGCGCCGAAGCTGATCATCGATGAGGCCAGCTCGAGGCTGATCACCAACGCGACCAGCGACAGCACACCGACCACGGCCGTGGCGAGCGCCGGGGTGCGGAAGCGCGGGTGCAGCCGCCCGAACACCACCGGTGGCAGTACGCCGTCGCGGCCCATGGCGTAGAGGATGCGCGAGACGCTCGCCTGCGAGGCCATCGCCGACCCGAAGCAGCCCGCGATGTAGGAGGCGGTGAAGAACGCGGTCAGCGCGGTACCGCCCGCGGCGCCCACGACGTCCAGGGCGGCGGAGTCGACGTCGGTGAACTCCGAGAACCGTGGGAAGACCAGGTGCCCGGCGTAGGAGACGAGGATGAACAGCGCGCCGCCGATCACCGTCACCAGCATGATCGCGCGGGGGATGCGCCTGCGCGGGTCGTGGGTCTCCTCCGACAGCGTCGAGACGGCGTCGAACCCGAGGAAGGACAGGCAGAGGATCGCCGCGCCGCCGAGGACCGCCGATGCCTCGCCGCCGCCCGGGAGGAACGGCTCGATGAGCGACGGCAGGCCGGCGCCTGCGACCGTGCGGCCCACGGCCACCAGGAAGACGGCGATGAACACGACCTGGACGGCGACGAGCAGGAAGTTCATCCGCGCTACGAGCCTGATGCCCAGCACGTTCAGGCCGGTCACCAGCACGATCGCGCGACGATCCAGACCGCGACGGGGACGGCCGGGAACGCGGCCTGCAGGTAGATGCCCATCACCAGATAGTTGATCATCGGCAGGAACAGGTAGTCGAGCAGCAGCGCCCACCCGGTCATGAAACCCAGGTGGGGCCCGAACGACCGCTGCGTGTAGGTGTAGGCCGAACCGGCGAACGGATGGGCCCGCACCATCAGCCCGTAGCTGTAGGCCGTGAACAGCATCGCCGTGAGCGTGACGACGTAGGCGGCCGGCAGGTGCCCCGACGTCTGCTCGGTGACCACGCCGTAGGTGGTGAACACCGTGAGCGGCACCAGGTAGGCGAGCCCGAAGAGCACGATCGATGGCATGCCCAGGACCCGCTTCAGGTGCGACGTTGCAACCATGATCGCGAGTATCGGGCCTCGACGGCCCCACCGACTACCATGAGCACCCGAAAACCTCGGGATCTCGGGCGGAGCATGGGTCACGCGCTGCGGGTGGGCGTCGCCGTCGTCGTGGTGGTGGCCGTGGTCGTCGCGCTGGCGTGGGTCTTCCAGCGGCGGCTGGTCTACCTGCCGTTCGGGGCGCCGACGGGCCGGCCGGCGCGTACCTGGACGGCGGCCGCGACGTCGTGCTGCACACCGGCGACGGGCTGGCCCTGACCGCGTGGTGGGCGCCCGCGACGGGACCGGCCCGGGACCGGACCGTGCTCGTCGCGCCCGGCAACGGCGGCTCGCGGGTGCTGCGGGTGCCGCTCGCCCGGGCCCTTGCGGCCGAGGGCTTCGACGTGCTGCTGGTGGAGTACCGCGGCTACGGCGGCAACCCCGGCTCGCCGACCGAGGACGGCCTCGGCGCCGACGTCACCGCCGCGTACCGGTACCTCGTCGAGGAGCGTCGCGTGGCGCCGGACCGGCTGGTGCTGTTCGGCGAGAGCCTCGGTGGCGCGCCGCTCACCGTCCTCGCGACCGAGCACCCGGTGGGGGCGCTGGTGCTGCGCAGCCCGTTCACCACGCTCGCCGACGTGGGCGCGCGCGCCTACCCGTTCCTGCCGGTCCGGGCGCTGCTGCGGGACCGGTTCCCGCTGTTGGAGCACGTGCGGTCGGTGCGGGCGCCGGTCGTGGTGGTGGCGGGCGGGTCCGACGAGATCGTGCCGGTCGCGCAGAGCCGGGCGGTGGCGGACGCCGCGGGCGCGTCCTACGTCGAGGTGCCGGGGGCACGGCACAACGACACGGCACTGGTCAGTGGCCGCGCCGTCGTCGGCGCCGTGGTCGCGGTGGCGCCCTGACGTGTCACTCTGAGCAGATGGAGTGGACCGGTGCGCGCTACGCCGACTGCCGACCGTGGAGGTCACGACCTGGATCGACGCCTCGCCCGACGCCGTCTGGCCCGCCGTGGTCGACCTGGCCGGCATGGCGGAGGTGAGCCCCGAACTGCAGTCCGTCGACTGGCTCGACGGCGGCGAGCCGGCCGTCGGTGCCCGGTTCGTCGGCCACAACAGGCACGAGGCGATGGGGGAGTGGTCGGTCACCTCGCACGTGGTGGAGTGCGAGCGGCCGCTCGTGTTCGCCTGGGCCGTGCACGACCCGCAGGACCCGGCGGCGACGTGGCGGTTCACCCTGGAACCGGCCGACGGCGGTACCCGGCTCACGGAGTGGGTGCGGCTGGGGCCGGGCCCGTCCGGGCTGAGCCAGGCGATCGAGCGGATGCCGGACAACGAACAGAAGATCGTGTTCGTGCGGCTGCGCGAGTTCGAGCGCAACATGACCACCACCGTCGCCGCGATCAAGGCCCGAGCCGAGAACGGCGCATGATGCGCACCGCCACCACCGTCGAGGGCGGCTCCCGGGAGACGGTGGAGTTCGCCTGCGAGGCCGAGAAGCTCGGCCTCGACGTCTGCTGGGTCGCCGAGGCGTGGGGCGCGGACGCGGTGTCGGTGCTGGGTCATCTCGCCGCACGCACCGACCGGATGCTGCTCGGGTCCGGGGTGCTGCAGGTCGGCACCCGCACACCGGTGGCGATCGCGCAGGCCGCGCTCACGCTCGCCGACCTGTCCGACGGCCGGTTCCTGCTCGGGCTCGGCCCGTCCGGGCCGCAGGTCGTCGAGGGGTTGCACGGGGTCCCGTTCGCCCGGCCGCTGACCCGGGTGCGCGAGACCGTCGACGTCGTGCGCCGGGTCCTCGCAGGCGAGAAGGTGGCGTACTCCGGCGAGACCGTGCGGATCCCGCTGCCCGGCGGTGAGGGCCGCCCGATGCGGGTGTCGGCGGCGGCGAACCCGGACATCCCGCTGTACCTGGCCGCGCTGTCGCCGAAGCTGCTGGAGCTGACCGGCGAGATCGCCGACGGGTGGCTGGGCACGAGCTTCGTCCCGGAGGGCGCAGGCGCCTACTTCACCCCGCTGGACGCCGGGCTGGCGCGCTCCGGGCGGCAGCGGCGCGACCTGGACGTCTGCCAGGGCGCCGAGGTGGCGTTCGCGGTCGACGAGGACGAGCTGCGGCGCATGACCGCCGACCGGCGCAAGGGTCTCGCGTTCAGCCTCGGCGGGATGGGCTCGGCGAGCACGAACTTCTACAACGACGCCTACAGCCGCCAGGGGTGGGCCGATGTCGCCGCGGCCGTGCGGGAGCGCTGGCAGGCGGGCGACCGCGACGGAGCCGCCGAACTCGTCACCGACGACATGGTGCTGGGCACCACCCTGATCGGCACCGAGGACGTGGTGCGGGAACGGCTGCGGGTCTGGCGCGCCGCGGGCGTCGACACCGTGCGGCTCTACCCGGCGGGCGACACCCTCGACGAACGCCTCACCACACTGGCCCGCGCGATCGAGCTGGTCCGGTCAGGGTAGGTGCGGTTCTGCGGCCCGCAGCCGGGTCGCGTCCTGCCCGGGTGGTACGCCGAACAGCCTGCGGTACTCGCGGCTGAACTGCGAGGGGCTGTCGTAGCCGACGAGGTGCCCGACCCCCGCGACGTCGTCGGGCCGCGCCAGCAGCAGCGACCGCGCCTCCTGCAGGCGGATCCGCTTCTGGAACTGCAGCGGGCTCATCCTCGTGACGGCGCGGAAGTGCCGGTGGAACGCAGCGGTGCTCATCCCGGCCATCCGGGCGAGATCCTCGATCCGCACGGGCTCGGCGTAGTTGTCCCTGATCCACCTGGTCACCCGGCTCACCTGGGACGTGTTGCTGTCGGCGAGGCCGATCTGCCCGACCGTGGCGCCCCGCGGCCCGGTGAGCAGCCGCCAGAGGATCTCGCGTTCGACGAGCGGGGCGAGCACCCGGGCGTCGGCAGGCCGGTCGAGCAGCCGCAACAGCCGGGCCACGGCGTCGAGCAGTTCGGGACCGGCGTCGCCGGTGGCCATGGCCGGGGCGGTCGCCTGCCGGGAGGACCGTGCGGCGGGCGCCTCCAGCAGCAGTTCGGCGATCACGGCCGGACGCAGCACCAGCCCCATGCCCAGGGCCGGCGTCTGCCGGGTGGCGCCGAGGAAACGGCCGGTGACGGGGAGGTCGGTGGTCACCACGAGGAACTGCCCCGACCGGTACTCGAAGGTCTCGTCGCCGAGCAGGAGGCGCTTGCCGCCCTGCGCCATGACGACGAGCAGCGGGTCGGTCAGCGAGTGGTCCGGTTCCTGCGTCTCCACCCTGGACAGCAGCAGCCCGTCGATCGGGGTGCGCGGGTCGGGGCGGGCGTGGGTGCTGACCAGCCGCCGGATCTCCTCCAGGGACATGGTCGGATCCGATCAGGGTCGATCGGATCGTGCAAGAGCCTGCGCGGATCGGTCTACCCCGGGGCGTGGGACGGCGGTTGCATGGGTGCATGCCACTCGACCACTACGTCACCCTCGGCCGCTCCGGCCTGCGCGTCAGCCCGTTCGTCCTCGGCGCCATGACCTTCGGCGACGACCCCGGCGGCGCGGGCTGCAGCGTCGAGGAGTCGGAGAAGATCCTGTCGACCTACCTCGACCTCGGCGGCAACTTCATCGACACCGCGAACTTCTACACCAACACCCACTCCGAGCGGATCCTCGGCGACTTCTTCGCCGCCCGCCCCGGCAGGCGCGAACACGTGGTGCTGGCGTCGAAATTCTTCTTCAACCTCTTCCCCAGCGACCCCAACGGCGGTGGTGCGGGCCGCCGGTCGATCATCGCGCAGCTCGACGAGAGCCTGCGCCGGCTGCAGACCGACCACCTCGACCTGTACTGGATGCACAACTGGGACCGCCACACCCCGATCGAGGAGACCATGCGCGCCCTCGACGACCTGGTCCGCGCGGGCAAGATCCGCTACATCGGGTTCTCCAACACCCCCGCGTGGGTCACCGCCCAGGCCCAGACCATGGCGCTGCTGAAGGACTGGACCCCGCTGATCGCGCTGCAGGTCGAGTACTCGCTGCTGGCCCGCACCGTCGAGGGCGAGCTCGCCCCGCTCGCCCTCGACCAGGGCATGGCACTGGTGCCGTGGAGCCCGCTGAAGAACGGCTTCCTGTCCGGCAAGTACCGGCGCGGCACCCAGGTCACCGACTCCGCCCGCGCCGCCTACGTCGGCGGCCCCACCGAGGACGAGTTCGCGGTCATCGAGGCCGTCGCGGCGGTCGCCGACGAGCTCGGGACCACGTCCGCCGCGGTGTCGCTGGCCTGGCTGCGCGCCCGGCAGGGCACCGTCGTGCCGATCGTCGCGCCCGGCGGGTGGAGCACCTCGTGGACAACCTCGCCGCACTGGACGTGACGCTCGCGCCCGAGCACCTCGGCGCACTCGGTGACGTCTCCGCACCGGCCCTGGACTACCCGGCCCCGATGCACGGCGCGCCGCAGGCGATGCTGCAGTTCGCGGGCGCCACCGTCGACGGCCGGCCCTCCACGGTGTACCCGCCGCTCCTGCAGAGCGACGTCCGGTACTGACACCGCGGTTGCGGCCCGATCCGTTTCGCACGGGCTCAGGCGGTTACCGATCAGGTGTGGAACAACATCGATCGGACGACTCGACGATCGCGGTGCTCGGCGCCGACGAGACCAACCTCGAGCTCCTGCGCGGCATGCCCGGGCACGAGTGCCAGACGTTCGTGCCGCTGCTCACCGACTCCGAGATGCAGGAAGGCGAGGTCAGCATCCCGGACCTGCTCGACCGTGCCGCCGGTGAGCTGGACGGCCGGGCCGCCCCGGTGGACGCCGTGATCGACTTCACCTCCCCGCGCGGCGACGTCGAGTGGTCGATGACGTGCTCCCGCGACGGGTGGAACGCCCGCACCGTCACCCGCACCGTGCTGACCTGCACGGCCACGGCGTTCGAGGTGCACGGCCACCTCGACGCGTACGAGGGCGAGCACCGCACGTTCTCCCGTGACTGGGCCCGCACCATCCCCCGTGACCTACTGTGAGGCCGTGATCCGACTCGATCAGCGGCCGTGGCGGGAGGTGCGGCGCGGGCGAGCGCGGGGCGATCGCGGTCCTCCCCGTCGGGTCCCAGGAACAGCACTCCGAGCACCTGCCGATGGGCACCGACACCCTGCTCGCCGAGGCCGTCGTCGATGCGGCCGTCGAACGGATCGGCGACGACCCGGAGCTCGTCCGGCTGCCCGCGCTGCCCTACGGGCACAGCCCGCACCACCTGTTCGCGGCGGCGGTGTCGCTGTCGGCCACCACGCTGCTCGCCGTCCTCGACGACGCGCTCGAGTCGCTGGTGCGCAGCGGGTTCCGGCGCGCCCTGCTGGTGAACGGGCACGGCGGTAACGACGAGGTCGTCAAGCTCGCGGTGAAGCGTTGCGCGTTGCGGTCGGATGTCGCGTTCGGCGCGTGCTCCTACTGGAGCCTGGCCGGGCCGCAGGGGCCGTCACAGTCACCGGGGCATGCCGGATGGTTCGAGACGTCGCTGCTCCTCGCCGCCCACCCCGACCTGGTCCGCCCCGCGGCCCGCCGTCCGGAACCGGACCCGCCGCCGTTGTTCCACCGATCGCCTGCCCCCGGACTGGTGGTGGCGCGGTACGGCGAGTGGGAGCGGGTCGGCGGCGCCACCGACGACGCCGCGGACGCGAACGCCGAGGAAGGCCGTGGCCTCCTCGCCGCCCGTGCCGAGGCACTGGCGGAGGCGATCCGGGCGTCGACGGAGCGACGGCCGACAGCCACGGCCCGGCGGCGGGGGCCTGACCTCGCGGGTTGGAACGTGGGCGCGTGGTGCGTTCCGCGGAACGCACCTGACCCGGGAAGCTGCCGACCATCGGCGAGCCCGCCGCGTGAGGTCCGTAGGAGCATCGGAACGCACCGCGCCGATCTCGCTCACCAGCGGTAGTCGAGGAACTTCCCGTCGAAGGTGACGACCACCCGGTCTCCGTCGGGGTCGGGCCGGCGGGTGATCTCCACGTTGAAGTTGATGGCGCTCATGATCCCGTCCCCGAACTCCTCGTGGATGAGCTCCTTGAGCGCGGGGCCGTACACGGAGAGGGCCTCGGTGAAGCGGTAGATCGTGGGGTCGGCCATGGTGGCCGGGTCGGTGCCGCGGGAAGGCTGCCGTTGCAGGCTCTCGGCGACGGCCTCGTCGAGGCCGAGCAGTGCGCACGCCGTGCCAGCCTGCTCCGCGGTCATCGGGTGCTGGCCGAGCAGGCCCCGGTCGTCCAGACCAGCGGGTGCCCAGTGCTTCGGCGATCCCGGCCCAGGACAGGCCCTTCCGGATGCGGGCTGCGACGACGAGCTCGGCGGCGTCGGACTTGCTCATGATCGGTGTGATGGTCGGCTCCTTCGAGGGGCGAGGGGGAGGCCTTCAGGCTCGTGGCCGCTCTTTGCGCTGGTGTTACGCGCGCGATACGCGCACCTGACCGAACGGGCCCGGCCGTGGTGAGCGGGGTGTGACGTGATGATCGTGACGCCGTAACGGCGAGGCAACACCCGGTCCCGAGACTCGACCCGGCCTGCCGTGAACGTCCTGAGGAGTGCCTGGATGTCCTACCTGAACCCGGCGGAGTTCGTCGGAAAGATGATCGACGCGGGCGAGGCGAAGGTCTTCATGTCCACGCGGGACACCCTGATCCGGTCGTACATGGCCGGAGCCGTCCTGGCCCTCGCCGCTGCGTTCGCGGTGACGATCACCGTGCAGACGGGGTCGGCGCTCGCCGGGGCGCTGCTGTTCCCGGTCGGGTTCTGCATGCTGTACCTGCTCGGGTTCGACCTCCTGACCGGCGTCTTCACGCTCGTGCCGCTGGCCTGGATCGACAAGCGGCCCGGGGTCACGGTGAAGGGGGTCCTGCGCAACTGGGGCCTGGTGTTCGTGGGCAACTTCGCCGGGGCGCTCACCGTCGCGCTGATGATGGCCGTGATCCTCACGTTCGCCTTCACCGTGGACCCGAACGACGTCGGGCAGCGCCTCGGCGAGATCGGCTCGTCGCGGACGGTCGGCTACGCCGACCACGGTGCCGCCGGGATGCTGACCCTGTTCCTGCGCGGCGTGCTGTGCAACTGGATGGTCTCCACCGGCGTCGTCGCCGCGATGATCTCGACGTCCGTGTCCGGCAAGGTGATCGGGATGTGGATGCCCGTCCTGGTCTTCTTCTACATGGGCTTCGAGCACTCGATCGTCAACATGTTCCTGTTCCCGTCCGGCCTCATGCTCGGCGGCGAGTTCTCGATCGTCGACTACCTCGTGTGGAACGAGATCCCCACGGTCGTCGGCAACCTCGTCGGAGGGCTCACGTTCGTCGGGCTCACGCTGTACGCCACCCACGCCCGCCCCGGAACGGGCCGGACGCGTCCGGTGCGGGACGACGTGGAGCTGGCCGAGGTGGCGGGCCGTTGAGCGGTCAGCGGCCCCGGTGCAGCCGCCGGTAGCGGCCCGGCGGCATGCCGCAGGCGTGGGTGAACGCGGCGTAGAAGCCGCTGTGCGAGCCGAACCCGGTGTCCTCCGCGATCCGCCGGGTGGTCGCCGCGCTCGTGAGCAACTGGCGCTGGGCCTCGGCGATGCGCCGGTCGTTGAGGTAGGTGTGCACGGTGGTGCCGAGCACCTGCCGGAACAGCGTCATCGCGTAGTTGGGGTTGAGGTGCACGGCGGCGGCGACCTCAGCCGCCCGGACCGGCCCCCGGAAGTTCTCGGTGATGTAGCGCGCCATCGCGACGACGTGCCGGACGGCGTCCGGGAGCGCCCCGGTGTCGTGGTCGGCCGGCAGCGCGGTGCGCAGCAGCCTGCGGACCCCCGCCTGGATCTCCAGCAGGGTGATCGCGTGCAGGTCGGGCGAGGTGCTGGTGAGGTCGGCCGTCCAGCGGGTGAAGGCCGCGGGGTCCGGGTGGTCGGGGTGGCGGGTGACGAGCGGGGTGCCGCGCAGCAGCTCGGCGATCGCCGGACCGGGTAGTTCCCACCCCAGCACCTGCCCGAGCGGGACGTGCAGCCAGCGCACCCGGGCGTTCCAGTTGTGCGGGGTGTCGATCAGCCGGTGAGGCACCGACGCCCAGAACAGCGCGGCGTGACCGGGCTGGATCGTCACCAACGTGCCGCCGAAGAGGTAGGTGAGTGGCTCGTCGTCGACGATGTTGACCTCGAGGTCGTCGTGGCGGTGGGCGCTCGCCATCGCGTGGCCGCGGCCCTGCCGGCACCACAGCCCGGAGCGCTCTTGGGTGACCGACATCTGAGGATCCTGGAAGTCCGCCCTACGTTCGCGGACCGATCCTAGCGTCTCAGCTCCTAGCGTGGAGCCCATGGCCAAGATCACTATCGTCGGCGCCGGCGGGTACGTCTTCCCGTTCCGGCTGATCGGTGACCTCCTGAGCTACCCGGCGCTGAGGGGCAGCACCCTCACGCTGATGGACATCGACGCCGACCGGCTGGAGCGCACGGCGGGCGCTACGCGCGCGCTCGTCGCGCACCACGGGTTCCCGACCACCGTGGAGAGCACCACCGACCGGCGGGCCGCCCTCGCGGGCGCGACCACGTGATCATCACGTTCCAGGTGGGTGGCGTGGACGCCTTCCGCGACGACGTGGAGATCCCCCGCCGCTACGGCGTGGACCAGACGGTCGGGGACACGCTCGGCCCCGGCGGGGTGTTCCGGTTCCTGCGCTCCGTGGTGGCCTACCGCGAGATCGCCGCCGACCTCGCCGAGCTCGCGCCGGACGCCCAGGTGATCAACTACGCCAACCCGATGGCCATGGCCACCTGGTACCTGAACGCGCTCGGCGCCCGGACCGTCGGGCTGTGCCACAGCGTGCAGGGCACCTCCCGCATGCTCGCCCGGGCGCTGGACGTCCCGTACGAGGAGGTGCGCTTCCGGGCCGCCGGGATCAACCACCAGTCGTGGTTCACCGAGTTCCGCCGGGGGAGCGAGGACCTCTACCCGCGGCTGCGGGAGGCGATGACGCAGCGGCATCTGGACGGGCGCGCCGGGGGCGGGCTCCCCGCCGACCACGGCGACCACAGCGGTGCCGACCGCGGTGAGTCGGTCTACGAGGGCGGCAACGAGCGCGTCCGCACGGCGATCATGGATGCCTTCGGCTACTTCCACACCGAGTCGAGCCACCACGCGTCGGAGTACCTGCCGTACTTCCGCAAGTCCCCGGAGATGGTGCGCGAGTTCATCCCGGAGCGCTGGGACTACTACGAGATCTGCCAGGACCACGACGAGGACGGCCAGACCGCGAAGCTCCTGGAGGACCTGAAGCGCGAGCTGGCGCCCTCGGTGGAGTACGGCGCGGCGATCGTGCACAGCATGGAGACCGGGCAGCAGAGCGTCATCTACGGGAACGTGCCCAACACCGGGCTCGTCCCCAACCTGCCCGACGGCTGCTGCGTCGAGGTGGCCTGCCTGGTGGACGGCAACGGTGTGCAGCCCGCGGTGTTCGGTGCGCTCCCGCCGCAGTGCGCCGCCGTCAACCGCACCGGGATCAACGTCCAGGAGCTGGCGGTGACCGCCGCGCTGACCGGGCGCCGCGAGCACGTCTACCACGCCGTGATGGCCGACCCGCTCACCAGCGCGCTGCTCACCCTCGACCAGATCACCGCGATGGTCGACGACCTGTTCCTCGCGCACAAGGCCTACCTGCCGCCGGAGCTGCAGGCCTGATCTCGATCTACCTCATCAGGACCCCGGCACAGGCCGGCAACCCCAGCCGTCGAGCCGACCCGGCGCGCCCAGCAAGGGCGACAGCCTTTGTGCGCAGCCCATATCCCCCGTCCCGTGCTCAGCCCGTCCGGATGCTCGGGTCGATGAATTCGTTGGTGTAGAGGCTCTCCGCGGGCGGGATCTCGGTCGCGCCCTGCGCCTGCATGAGCGGACCGAACGTGGCCACGATCTGTTCCATGCGAGCCGGATCGAACTGCCCGAACACGCCCGAGGCGGGGTCGTCGGTGACGAGCTCCTGGTCGCGCATCGTGCGCACCGCGAAGTCAGCGAGGCCGGGAGAGTATGTCCAGCCCGTCTGGTAGGCCTCGACGATCTCCACGATCAGCGCGTTGGTCGGACCAGGGTCCGCCACGAAGTCGAGCATCGACCGCTGCATGATCGGAACGAGCTTCTCGAGGCACGGCCGCAGCTCCTCGAGCCGGTCGGCGCGCACGGCGAGGGGCTCGGGATACACGATGTAGCCGTACTCGGCCAGCTTCTCGCCGCGTACGGGTCGGCCCCACTCGGGGATCTCGTGCTCGTAGTGGTAGGGCTCTGCGGTGGCGTAGCCTGTTGCAGGATCCGCGGGTCGCTGACGAACCGCGCCGGGGTGCCCTCGTAGCTGGTGTCGACCTGGGCCGGCGTGATGATCCCCTGGCTCTCCAGAAGTGCGGTGACGACTGCCTCGGAGGTCACCACCGGCACACCGGTCGCCGCCACCTCGCGCAGCGTCTGCGCTCCCGGGTGCGACGCCGGGTCCCACATCAGCATCAGCGGGCTGGTCGTGATCTGCGAGACGACCGCCACCGTCGGGTTCGTGGCCGCAGCGGCGATCGCCAGGTCGGTGTTCACCGCGCCGAGGACGATCGAGTCGTCCAGGGCCATCAGCGAGGACACCGGCTGGTATCCGACGCTCGGCCCGCCGGGGCGCACCTCGATGTCCACTCCTGTGTCGACGCCCTGTGCGACGAGCGAGCCGCGTACCGACTTCGCGTCGGCGTCGATCACCCGGTCCTGGCCCACGAGGGCGTACATCGCGCCGTGCTCGGCCTGCGGTTGCCAGTCCTGCTGCATGACGACGGTGGCCGGGCAGGCCCCGGCGAGGTCGAGCGGACCGCCTGCGGGCGCGGCGGGGACGGCGGGTGTGGCCGGGACGGCGGGGGCCGGTTCGGTGCCACCCGCGCAGGCGGCGAGGACGAGCGCGGCGGAGAGGGAGGTGGCGAGGCACGCGGCGCGGCGGCCGAACGGTCGTCTCACGGGGGGCGCTCCTGACGGGTCGGAGGCAGACCCGCCAAATGTACCGATCTTGGGGGTGGGCCTTCACCGGGCCGATCGGGATGCCGGGTGGAGACGAGATCCACCGGGACGCAAGGATGGGACCCGTGACCGAGCAGACTCCGAAACCCGACGCCGGCACCGGGATCGACACGACGGTGCCGCATTCGGCGCGGGTCTGGAACTACTGGCTGGGCGGCAAGGACAACTACGCCGTGGACCGCGAGGTCGGCGACGCGTGGATGGCCGTCTACCCGGAGATCGTCGTGAAGGCGCGGGAGTCGCGGGCGTTCCTGCGGCGGGTGGTGCGGTTCCTCGTCGCCGAGGCCGGCATCCGGCAGTTCCTCGACGTCGGCACCGGGCTGCCGACGGCGGACAACACCCATCAGGTCGCCCAGCGCATCGCCCCGGACACCCGGGTCGTGTACGTCGACAACGACCCGCTCGTGCTGGCCCATGCCCGGGCGCTGCTCGTCGGCACGCCGGAAGGCGAGACCCGGTATCTGCACGCGGACGTGCGCCACGTCGACGACCTCGTGCGGGGCGCGGAGGAGATCCTCGACTTCACCGAACCCATCGCCATCCTCATGTTCGGGTTGCTCGGGCACGTCAAGGACACCGCGGAGGCCCGGGCCCTGGTCGGGCGGATCCTCGCGCCGATGCCGTCGGGCAGCTACCTCGCCATCGCCGACGGCACCCCGACGGAACGTTCGCGGGCGGCGGAGGCGGAGCAGGTCAAGAAAACCGGCGACATTCCCTACCTGAACCGGGAGCCCGAGGAGATCGCGTCGTTCTTCGACGGACTCGAGTGGGTCGATCCCGGGTTCGGGTCCGTTTCACTGTGGCGTCCGGAACAGCCACCACACGACGTGTCGGTCATCACATCCGCGCCGCCGCAACACGTCGACGAGTACGGCGGGCTCGCGCGAAAGCCGTGAACGATTCCTGGACTCGGCCCGCCTTCCCCGGTAGGCAGGTCATGTGTGGGCACAGCAGCTGACCGGTCCGGGCACGCTCCAACCGGTGGAGGTGCCCGCGCCCGCCGCGGGTGACCTGCGCGCGGGTGAGGTGCTCGTGGCGCTCGAACACGGCGCGATCTGCGGGAGCGATCTGCCCTACTTCCGCGCCGGGCGGCGGGCGGTGGCGGCACCGGGGCGGCCGGCGGGCGCGCCGCCGGGCTTCCCGATGCACGAGATCGTCGGGCGGGTGCGGGCGTCCCACGATCCCGATGTGTCGGTGGGGGACCGCGTGGTCGGCTGGGCGTCGCGGGAGGACGCGCTGGCGGAGCTCGTGGTCACCGCCGGAGCCGGGCTGCACCCCGTCAGCGGCAACGGTGACCGCGCGATGACGGTCGTGGCCCAGCCGATGGCCTGTGTCATGTACGCGGTCGACCAGCTGGGCGACGTGCGGGGCAAGCGGGCCGCGGTGCTCGGCCTCGGCTCGATCGGCATGCTGTTCGCGTGGGTGCTGCGGCAGCGGGGCGCGGCCACGGTCGTCGGTGTCGACCCGGTCGACCGCACCGCCCACGCCGCCGCTTTCGGCCTGGACGAGGTGCTGGTCACCGGCAGCGGCCCGTGGTCGGAGTCGCTCGACGCTGCCGGTCGCCCCGACGTGGTCGTCGAGGCGGTCGGGCACCAGACCGCCACCGTGGGCGACGCGGTGCGCGCGGTCGCCGACGGCGGCACGGTCTACTGCTTCGGCATCCCGGTGCGCGAGGCGTACCCGATCGACGTGTTCACGGTGGTCCGGCGGAACCTGCGGATCGTCGGTGGCGTCACCAAGGACCGGCGCGCGGTGCTCGGCCGGGCGCTGGCACACCTGCGGCAGCGCCCGCACGTGGCCACGGAGCTGGTCACCGACATCCGCTCCGGCGCCGACGCCCCTGCCGCGTACACGGCGGCCGGCACGCCGTCGGTGGGCCGCCTGAAGACGGTGCTCGCGCTGTAGGCGACGGCGCGACTTCACAAACCCAGGGAGGGCTTCACACAAGGCCGGCCCTGTGTGAAGCCGGGCCGAGATGTGTGAAGTCGCGCCTACCAGTCGTGGACGGTGCCGTCGCGTAGGCGGTTCACCGGCAGGTACGCGGGCTCGTAGTCGAACTTCGCCGCCGCGTCCTTGTCCACCGTGACGCCGATGCCGGGGGTCTCGCCGGGGTGCAGGTAGCCGTCGTCGAAGGTGTAGGAGCGGCGGAACACCTCGTACGTCTCGGCGGAGTGCGGGGCGAACTCCTGGATGCCGAAGTTGTGGATCGCGAGGTCGAGGTGCAGGCCTGCGGCCATGCCGACGGGGGAGATGTCGGTGGGGCCGTGGATGCCGGACTTCACCTGGTACAGGGCGGCGTGGTCGAAGAGCTTGCGCATCGCGGTGACCCCACCGGTGTGGGTCACGGCCGAGCGGACGTAGTCGATGAGCTGTTCGCGGATCAGGGTCTGGTAGTCGAAGGCGGTGTTGAACACCTCGCCGATGGCCAGGGGCGTGGTCGTGTGCTGGCGGACCAGCCGCAGGCCCTCCTGGTTCTCGGCGGGCGTGCAGTCCTCCATCCAGAACAGGTCGTAGGGCTCGAGGGCCTTGCCGAGCTTCGCCGCCTGGATCGGGGTGAGGCGGTGGTGCACGTCGTGCAGCAGGGGCAGTTCGGGGCCGAACTCGTTCCGCACCGCCTCGAACACGGTGGGCACGTGGCGCAGGTAGGCGCGGGTGTCCCAGACCTCCTCGTTCGGCAGTCCGGTGCGGTCGAGGGGGTTGCCGATGCCGTAGATCGTGTCCAGTCCGGGCACGCCGGACTGCACGCGGATCGAGCGGAAGCCCTCCTCGCGGCGCGCGCGGATGGAGTCCAGCACCTCCGGGAGATCCCGCCCGCTGGCGTGCCCGTAGGCCATGATCCCGGTGCGGCTCGCCCCACCCAGCAGCTGGTAGAGCGGCATGCCGGCGGCCTTGGCCTTGATGTCCCACAGCGCCACGTCGACGGCCGCGATCGCGGCCATCGTCACCGGCCCGCGCCGCCAGTAGGCGCCGCGGTAGAGGTACTGCCAGGTGTCCTCGATCTTGTGCGCGTCCCGGTTGATCAGCAGCGGGACGACGTGGTCGCGCAGGTAGCTCGCCACCGCGAGCTCGCGGCCGTTCAGCGTGGCGTCCCCGTAGCCGACGAGGCCGTCGTCGGTGGTGATCTCGAGGGTGACGAAGTTGCGTCCCGGGCAGGTGACGATGACCTCGGCGCCGGCGATCCGCATGAAGATCCTCTCTCGTTATCCCTTGGTGGCGCCGGCGGTGAGTCCGGCGATGAGGTAGCGCTGCCCGAACACGGCCGCGAGCACGACGGGGACGCTCATCAGCGTGGAGGCGGCCATCAGCCCGCCCCAGTCGATGCTCGCGTAGGAGATGAAGCTGAACAGGGCCACCGGGAGCGTCTTGGTGTTCTCGTCGGAGAGGATCAGCGCGAAGATGAAGTTGTTCCAGCTGAACACGGTGGCGAGCACGCACGCGGTGGCCGTGCCCGCGGTGGCGAGCGGCAGCGAGATCCGCAGGAACGCGCCGAACGCCGAGAGCCCGTCGACGCGGCCGGCCTCCTCCAGCTCCACCGGCAGCCCCTCGAAGAAGCCGATCATGATCCAGGTGATCAGGGGGACCGAGACGAACATGTGCGACAGCACCAGCACGGTGTAGCCGCCCACCAGTTCCAGCCGGGCGAACACGTAGTACCAGGGCACCAGGAGTGAGATCGCCGGGATGATGCGCGCGATCAGCACCCAGCCGCCCGCCCGGTGCATGCCGAACCGCCCGATCGCCCACGCCGCGGGCACCGCGATCAGCGCGGACAGCACCGTCGACACGACGGCCACGATGATCGAGTTCACCATCGCGGGCAGGAACACGCCCTCGTCGAAGACCGTGCGGAAGTTGTCGAGCGTGGGGGAGAAGACGATCGCGTCGGCGGTGTTGCTGATCTGCACGTTCGTCTTGAAGGCCGCGAGCACCATCCAGACCAACGGCAGCGCGAACACGAGGCTGACCAGCACGATCGCGGCGAGCCGGAGGCGTTCCAGCCGCACCTTGCGCGGGTCGGGGCCGCGGGTCGCGGCGGCCTCGGTCGTGGGGCGGGACAGGGTGGCGGTCATGATCCGGCCTTCTCCGATCGGACCCTCAGCAGCACGACGATGCCGATGATCAGCACGGTGAACAGGACGAGCACGGCGGCGGCGAGCCCGTACTCCGAGTAGTCGAACGTGATGCCGTAGGCGTAGACGTTGAGCGTCTCGGCCTCGTAGCTGGAGCCGCCGCCCGCGCCCTTCGTGGCGTAGATCAGGTCGAACGTCTTGAGGGCGTCGACGCTGCGCAGCACCAGCGCGGTGACGATCGTGGTGCCGAGCATCGGCAGCGTGACGAGCCGGAACCGCTGCCACGGTCCGGCGCCGTCCACGAGCGCCGCCTCCTCCGGCTCCTCGGGCAGCGTGGTGAGCCCGGCGAGCAGCAGGAGCGTCATCATCGGCGTCCACTGCCACACGTCGATCAGGATCAGCGTGGGCAGCGACTGCGCCACCGAGCCGAGGAACGGCTGGGGCGGGATGCCGACGAGGCCGAGCAGCGCGTTGGCGATCCCGACGGTCGGGTCGAGGATGAGCATCCACACCACGCCGACGGCCACCGGTGTGGCGAGCAGCGGCACCATCAGGATCGTGCGCATCCAGCGCATCCCCCGGAACGGCGGCGCAGGAGCATCGCGAGGGCCATCCCGAGCACGAGCTCGAGGACCACCGCGGCCACCGTGAACACGAACGTCCGCCCGACGGCGGGCCAGAACCGGCGGGTGTCGCCGAGCGCGTCGGTGTAGTTCGTCAGGCCGAGGAAGCTGGTGTCCGCGTTGACCGCCCCAAACGCGTCGGTCAGGCTGAGCCACGCCGTGTAGACCAGCGGGAACACGACCATCAGTCCGATGAACGCCACGGCGGGGGCGATCATCGTCCACTTGAGGCGCCGGTTCTCCTGCTCCAACGTGCGAGCCATCAAGGTCCTCCCCTCAGATCCGGCGCTGCCGGGCGTCGCGGACGAGGAAGTCGTCGAACTCGTCGGAGGTGTCGCGCGCCTCCGCCACGAAGTCCTCACCGAGGATGGCGGCCACCATCGGGCGGCCCACGATGTCGCGGGCACGCCGACCTGCACCACGTCCGGCCGTCCCGCGGCACCCCGGTGGCGGTACCCGCCTCCATCGACGCGGCCAGGTCCGGCGGGAAGCCCGCCCCCGCCTCGGGGCTCTGCCACACCGACGTCCGCGCCCCGGGGATCCCGTCGCGCTGCATCGCGAGCACGGTGGCCGGGCTCGACGCCCAGCGCAGGAACTGCCACGCGGCGTCGCGCCGCTGCGAGAACGCGTTGATCGCGAGACCCCAGGACGCGATGTTGTACGGCCGGGAGCCGCGGGCCCGGCGGGGAACGGGGCGAACCCGGTGCGGTCGCCGACGAGCGAGGTCTTCGGGTCGACGAAGTTGGTGTACACCGAGTCGGCGTCGATGGCGAACGCGACCTTGCCCTGGGCGAAGATCGGCGTGATCTGCTCGAGGCTCATGTTGGTGGCGCCGAGCGGACCGGCCTCGCGCAGCAGCCGCCCGTAGTACTCGTAGGCGGCGATCGCCTCCGGCGAGGCGATCCCCGACCGGCCGTCGACGATGAAGTCGCCGCCGAACGAGTACAGGTAGCTGGAGAACTGGCTCACCGCGAAGTTGCGCTGGCCGCGCCCGGCGAACCCGATCATGCCGCCGGCGGGGTCGTGCAGCCGCGCCGCCGTGGAGAACAGCTCGTCGAGCGTGGCGGGCGGGCCGTCGGGGACGAGGTCGCGCCGGTAGTAGAGCGCGGCCCGCTCGGTGACGATCGGCACCCCGAACACCCGGCCCTCGGTGGTGACCCGCTCGCGCGCCCCCTCCAGCATGTCCGCCCAGTCGTACTCCGCGTCGCCGGTGACGAGGTCGGTGAGGTCGGCGAGCCAGCCGTTGCGGGCGAAGAGCAACTGCTCCTGCAGCGGCCGGTACATCATCACGTCGATGTCCGGTGCGCTCGCGTTGAGCTTGACGTTGTAAGTGGACGAGACCTGGTCGGCCGTCATCGTGGAGACGGCCACCCGCCGGTGCGCGAGGTCCTCGAACTCGCCGATCCGCTCGCGGATCGCGTTCCCCCACACGTGGTTGGCCAGCACCAGCCGCAGGTCACCGTCCGGGCCGTCGCCGGAGCGGCCGCAGCCTGCGAGCCCGGCGAGCGCACCGACACCAGCGGCCCGCAGGACGTCCCGTCGTCGTAGCACTCCGCCCCCAAACGGACTTGTCTGATAAGCCGTTCGGGACCCTACGACAGATCTCGATCAGCCGCTCCAGCGATACCGGCGCTCCGGACGCCCCGTGCCGCCGTAGCGCAGCCTGACGGTGGCCGCGCCGGTGGCGACGAAGTGCTCGAGGTACCGGCGCGCGCTCACCCGTGACAGCTCCGTGAGCTCGGCGCACTCGGCCGCGGACAGGTCGCCGTCGTGCCCGCGCAGCACCCGCTCCACCAGCTGCGCCGTCGGTGCGGTGAGACCCTTGGGTAGCCGCGCCGAGCCGCCGTGACGGCCGCCGAACACGCTGTCGATGTCGTCCTGGGCGGCCCGTTGCAGCCCGGCGAGCCGCCCGCGCACCCGTGCCACGCGCTCCACGTGCTCGCGCAGCGCCGCCGCGTCGAACGGCTTCACGAGGTAGTGGATCGCGCCGCCGTGCAGGGCAGCGGTGACGGTGTCCGGGTCGTCGGCCGCGGTGATCACGAGCACGAACGGGTCGTCGGGGGAGCCGGTGCGCAGCTCGCGCAGCACCTCGATCCCGGACCGGTCGGGCAGGTAGACGTCCAGCAGCACGAGGTCGGGCCGCAGCTCGCCGGCCAGCCGCACGGCGTCGGCCCCGGTGTGGGCCACGCCGACCACCTCGCAGCCGGGGATCCGCGCGACGTACCCACTGTGCACGCGGGCGACCATGAAGTCGTCGTCGACGACGAGCACGCGCATGGTCATGGGGCGGGCACCTGGGCGGTGGCCAGCGGCAGGCACGCGGTGAAGACGGCGCCGCCGTCGTTGTGCAGGGTGATCGCCCCGCCGCGGCGCAGGCAGACCTGGCGGGCCAGCGCGAGCCCGAGGCCGCGCCCGCCGGTGTCGCGCTCGGCGGCCTTGGTGCTGAAGCCGTGCCGGAACACCTCCTCGACCAGCTCCGACGCCACGCCGGGGCCGGAGTCGCGGACCGTCACGCGCACGGCGCCGCCCTCCTCGGTGGCGAACCCGACCTCCACCCACCCGGGGCCCGCGGCGTCGAGCGCGTTGTCGACGAGGTTGCCCAGCACCGTGACCAGGTCGGCCGACAGGGCCGGATCCCGGGCCGGGTCGACCGCGCCGAGCCCGCTGCCGGGTGCCAGGCGCAGCTCGGCGCCGCGCTCGGTGGCGAGGCTCGCCTTCGCCACCAGCAGCGCGGCCACCGCGGAGTCGCCGACGCTCGCGGTGACCTCCCGGCGCCACTGGTCCGAACCGGCCACGATCCCCGCCACGAACCGCCGCACCTCCTCGTGCTCGCCCAGCTCGGTGAGCCCGGCGATCGTGTGCAGCCGGTTGGTGAACTCGTGCGCCTGCGCCCGCAGCGTGTCGGTGACGTGGCGGGAGGCGTCGAGGCGGTCCTCGAGCGCGGCCAGCTCCGTGCGGTCCCGCAGCGTGACGACGGCGCCGACGGTGGTGCCGTCGACCACCACCGGCATCCGGTTCAGCACGAGCACGCGGGTGTCGTGCAGCACCACCTGGTCGGCCCCGACCGCCTCGCCCGTGAGGACGTCGCGCAGCCGGTCGTCCAGGTCGAGGTCGTCGAGCCTGGCGCCGACGGCGCCGATGCCGAGCAGCTCGGAGGCCGCGGCGTTGAGCAGCGTGATCCGGTGGGCGCGATCCATGCCGAGCACCCCTTCCTTCACCCCGAGCAGCATCGCCTCCCGCCGCTGCACCAGCTCCACGATCTCGGCGGGCTCCAGCCCGAGGGTCTGGCGGCGCACCCGCCGGGCGAGCAGCAGCGACCCGGCCACCCCGAGCACGACCGCCACCCCGACCAGCGCCGCGGCCGGGCCCGGCGCGGCGAGCAGCCCGGTGAGCAGCGGCGGCGCCTCCACCCGGGCGGCCACGAGCCCCACGACGCGGCCGTCGTCGGCGAGCACCGGCACGTGGGCCACGACCGTGCGCCCGTCCGGGTTGCCGACCCACGCCCGCCCGGCGGGCGCGGTGCTCTCCCGGGCCGGGAACGGCTCGCCGACCTCGGCCGGATCCGCCGCGCTGCGCACCACCAGGTCGGCGTCGACGATCACGATCTCATCGGCGCCCGACAGGTTGCGGGCGCTGGTGCCGAGCGCGGGCAGCGGGCCGAAGCTGCGGGCCGCGAGGCTCTCCCGCACGCCCGCGGTGGCCGCCACGTCCTCGGCCACCGACAGCATCCGCCGCCCCTGCGTCTCCCGGAACGCCGCGTCCGACTGCACCACCGCCAGTGCGGTGACCGCGACGAGCAGCAGCCCCACGATCCCGAGCTGCCAGCCCAGGAACTGCCGTGCCAGGGTGCGCGCCACGGACGGAGGGTCTCACGGCCGTTCATGACCACAACGACCACAACGACCGATGTGCGAGCAAGGCAGACAGCGGCGTCGGCGCCGCCCACGATGTGCGCCACGAGGTTCCTCGACGGAGAGGGGGGCAGATGCGGACCCGAAGCGTGGTCGCGGTGCTCGTGGCGGTCGCCGCGGTGCTGCTGGTGCCGCCGGCGGTCGGCGGGCTCACCGGCGGCGGCGACGGCACCCAGATGCGCGGCCTGCGGTTCCTGGTGCCCAACGCCCCCGGCGGCGGGTACGACATCACGGCGCGCACCGCCGCCAAGGCGATGGAGGACGGCGCGATCACCGGCGCGGTGGAGGTCTTCAACCTGCCGGGTGCCGGTGGCACCGTCGGGCTCGGCCGCACCGTCAACGAGAGCGGCAACGACCGGCTCGTCATGTCGATGGGCCTGGGCGTCGTCGGCGCGGTGTACACGAACGACTCGCCCGCGACCCTGGCCGACGTCACGCCGATCGCGCGGCTCACCCAGGAAACCGAGATCGTCGTCGTCGGCAAGGACTCGCCCCTGCGCACGTTCGAGGACCTGCGGGCGGGGTGGACGGCCGACCCCGGCGCCGTGCCGGTGGGCGGCGGTTCCAGCCCCGGCGGGCCGGACCACCTCGCGCCGATGCTGATGGCCGAGGGAATGGGCATCGACCCGCGCACCGTCAACTACATCTCCTACGACGGCGGCGGCGAGCTGCTCGCCGCGGTGCTCGGCGGGAAGGTGGCGTTCGGGGTCTCCGGGCTGTCGGAGTACGCCGACCAGATCGAGGCGGGTGAGCTGCGGGTCCTCGCGGTGACGGCGCCGCAGCGCGTCCCCGGTGTGGACGCGCCCACCCTGAAGGAAGCGGGCGTCGACGTGGAGTTCACCAACTGGCGCGGCCTCGTCGCGCCGCCGGGGCTGTCCGACGAGGGCCGCGCCGAGCTGGTGGCCGCGTTCACGTCGCTGCGCGAGTCGCCGGAGTGGACCGAGGCGCTCGAACGCAACGGCTGGCAGGACGCGTACCTGCCCGGCGACGACTTCGCGGCGTTCCTGCGCTCCGAGAACGACCGGGTCGCGGGTGTCCTGCGGAACCTGGGGCTGGTCGCGTGAACGAGCTGACATCGTGGCTGCGGGAGCGCTCCGAGCTGGGCGTCGCGGCGCTGCTGCTCGCCATCGGCCTGCTGGTGCTCGCCGATGTGACGCTCGCGCCGCGGTCCGGCAACGCCTCCGACCCGCTCGGCCCCAACGCGGTGCCGATCCTGCTGGGGCTGCTGCTCCTGCTGCTCGCCGCGCTGCTGGCCGTCGACGTGCTGCGCGGCGGCCACGGCGAGGCCGAGGCGGGCGAGGACATCGACCTCGCCGTGCCCGCCGACAAGCGCACGGTGCTCCTGCTCGCCGGCGTGATCGTCGCGACGGCGGCGCTGATCCCGCTGCTGGGCTGGCCGATCGCCGGGACGGTCCTGTTCTGGGGTGCCACCTACGCCCTCGGCTCGCGCGCTTCCCGCGCGACCTCCTCATCGCCGCCGGCGTCTCGCTGGCGACGTGGCTCGTGTTCGACGCGCTGCTCGGCGTGGACCTGCCCGGCGGACCGCTGATGGGGCTGATCTGACGTGTTCGAGAACCTCACACTTCTGTTCGAGGGCTTCGGGAGCGCGCTGACGCCGGCCAACCTGCTGTTCTCGGCGATCGGCGTCCTGCTCGGCACCGCGATCGGCGTGCTGCCCGGCATCGGGCCCGCGATGGCGGTGGCGCTGCTGCTGCCCGTCACGTACGCGTTCGACCCGACGGGCGCGTTCATCCTGTTCGCCGGCATCTACTTCGGGGCCATGTTCGGCGGCTCGACCACGTCGATCCTGCTCAACACCCCCGGCGAGAGCGCGTCGGTGATGGCGGCGATCGAGGGCAACCCGATGGCGCGCTCCGGCCGCGGGGCCCAGGCGCTCGCCGCCGCCGCGATCGGGCACTTCATCGGCGGCATCGCGGGCGCGATCGGGCTGGTGCTGCTCGCCCCGCTCGTCGCCTCGGTCGCCGTCGACATCGGCGCCCCGGACTTCTTCGCGATCATGGTGCTGGCGTTCGTCGCCGTCACCGGAGTGCTGGGCAGTTCCCGCGTCCGCGGGTTCGCGGCGCTCGCGATCGGGCTGACGATCGGGCTGGTCGGGCTCGACCCGCTGTCCGGGCAACCCCGCCTGACGTTCGGGATCCCGCAGCTCGCCGACGGCATCGACGTCGTGATCGTTGCCGTGGGGCTCTTCGCGGTGGGCGAGGCGCTCTGGGTGGCCGCGCACCTGCGCCGCACCGTCGACCGGCCGATCCCCGTCGGCCGTCCGTGGCTGTCGCGCGACGACCTGCGCCGCACCTGGAAGCCGTGGCTGCGCGGCCCGTTCATCGGGTTCACGTTCGGCTCCATCCCGGCGGGTGGTGCGGAGATGTCGACGTTCATGTCGTACGTCGCCGAGCGGCGGCTCTCCCGCCGTCGCGACGAGTTCGGCAAGGGCGCCATCGAGGGTGTGGCGGGCCCGGAGGCGGCGGCCAGCGCGTCGTCTGCGGGCACGCTCGCGACGATGCTCACGCTCGGCCTGCCGACCACCGCGATCGCCGCCGTCATGCTCGCGGCGTTCCAGCAGTTCGGCATCCAGCCCGGCCCGCTGCTGTTCGAGAACGAGCCGGACCTGGTCTGGACGCTCATCGCCAGCCTGTTCATCGGACTCGTGCTGCTGCTGGTGCTGAACCTGCCGCTCGCACCGGTGTGGGCGAAGCTGCTGCGCATCCCGCGGCCGTACCTCTACGCGGGCATCCTGTTCTTCGCCTGCGTCGGCGCCTACGCCGTGAGCGGCCAGCCCGTCGACCTGCTGGTGCTGCTCGCGATCGGTGCCGTCGGGTTCCTCATGCGCCGCTACGGCCTCCCGGTGCTCCCGGCGATCATCGGGGTGATCCTCGGACCCGACGCGGAGCTGCAGCTGCGCCGCGCACTGCAGATCGCCGACGGCGACGTCACCACGCTGGTCTCCACCCCGCTGTCGGTGGTGGTGTACCTGGTGATCGCGGCGTTGTTCCTGTTCCCGCTGGTCGGGAAGCTGAGGCAGCGGGATGCGGACGTGCCGCCTCCGCCGCCGAGGGAACGCGTGGACGTCTGAGGAGCGTCGGCAGCGTGCGCCCGACCGCATCGACGAGTGCCGCGAGGCTGGTGCTGTATCGGGTGTCCATGGTTGTGACCACAGCAATGGACACCCGCTAGTTCGGATCATGCTGGTCGTGCCGGGCCGATCTTGTTCTCTCGACCTGGCCACCGACGCAGGCGACGGGTCGACGGGAACCGGATCGACACCGCGACAGCCCGGGTCCGGTGCGTGCGGCGATGCGGCCCGAGCCGGGCACGGCGCGCCCACGAGACGGTGCCGTCCCGAGCAGCACCCCGGGCGCGTTCCGCGGACGCCCGGCAGGGTCGAGGGCGGCCGGACGCCGCCAGGCGCATGATCGATCCGAGCCGCGCCCCAGCACCCGCTCGACGACGCCACGGTGATCTCGGAACGATCATGATCTGCGCCCGGTCGTTGAGCGGTCCGGTACGTGACGCGCGCGCCATGAAAGTGGCTTTGCTGACGTCCGACGTGACCGGTAGGACGGAGCTGTGCTCGTCACCTCCCGGTCGGCCGCGGAGTACCGCGCGATGTTCGGCCTCGTCCCCCACGACCTGACCGGCTCCGTCCTGGACTGCTGCGCAGGAGGCTCCAGCTTCGCCGCCGAGATCGGCGGGGAGATCCTGGCCGTCGACCCCGCCTACGCCATGGGCCGCGAGGAACTCGCCGCGCGGGTGCGGACGGCGCTCGACGACGGCGACCGGATGATCGAACAGAACGCGGATCGATTCGAATGGGGCTGGTACGGCAGCACCGCCCGGCGCGCCGAGATGCGCAGGGCGGCGGCGGAGCTCTTCCTCGCCGAGCTGGAGCTGCGCCCGGAGCGGTACGTCGCCGGTGCGCTGCCTGACCTGCCGCTGGCCACCGGCGCCGTCGACCTCGTGCTGTGCTCGCACCTACTGTTCACCTGGGCCGACCTGGGGGAGGAGTGGCACCGCCGCGCGCTCGCCGAGCTCGTCCGCGTGGCGCGCCGCGAGGTCCGGATCTTCCCGGTGGTCGTGCAGGGGACCGGGGAGCCGGTGGCGTTCCTGGACGTCCTGCGGGCCGAGCTGGACGACCTCGGGCACCGGTCGCGGCTCAGGGAGGTGCCCTACCGGTTCCGGCGGGGCGGGGACCGGATGCTCCAGATCGCGTCGGGCCTACCGGCGGTGGGAGGGCTGGTCCCCGAAGGCCGTGAGGAACTCCTGCCGGAACGCGTCCATCCGCCACACCGGGGCGTGCGGGCCGGGGCGCAGCCCGTCCTGCCACCGCCAGCCGTCGATCCGGTCGAGCACCGCGGGGTCCTTCGCGACGACCGTGATCGGGACGTCGCGGTCCTCTGTGGCGCCGGTGACCACGGGGGAGGGCTGGTGGTCGCCCAGCAGCACGACCACCAGGTCGTCGTCGCCGTAGGTCTGCACGTAGGAGATGAGGCTGGTGAGCGAGTACTGGACGCTGCGGGCGTAGTCCTCTCGCACCCGGGCGGGGTCGCGGGTCAGGATCGCCTCCGGCTGCTCGGTCTGCCCGTCGAGGAAGTTGTAGACCGAGCCGTCACCGACCTGGCCCCAGTCGAGGAAGGGCGGGAGCGGTGTCCACGGGGCGTGGCTCGTGACGAGCGGGATCTCGGCCATCAGCGGGCCGCGGTCGGTCCGTGCGCGCTCGAGTTCCTCGAATGCCTTGAGGGTGTACTGGTCGGGCATGGTCGCGAAGCTCATCCGCGGGCCGCGGTAGCCGAGCTGGGAGAAGTCGTAGACGCGGTCGTAGCCGTACCAGGCTCCTTCCGGCCAGTCGAGGAACACGCCGGGCATCACGCCGACGGTGCGCCAGCCCGCGCGGCCGAAGTCGGTGATCAGCGTCCGGCGGTCGGTGTGCTCCAGCGCGTCGTGGCGGTGCTGGCTGTCCACCCACAGACCGGACAGGAACGTCGCGTGGGCGAGCCAGCTGCCCGCCCCGGTGGTCGGTGAGGTCAGGTAGGCGCTGCGTGCCGCGAACCCGGCGTCCTCCAGCTGCGCGGTGCCCTCGTCGAGCAGGGAGCGGATCGGCGGGCCGAGCCGCGGGTCGTCGAGCGCGACGCGTCCGTAGCTCTCGACGAACGCGAACACGACGTCCTTGCCCTCCAGGCCGGTGAGCAGCTGGTCGTCCGGGGTCTTCCGGAACGGGTCGACGGGGACCTCGGTCGCGAACTGCCGCAGGTCGAGCACGTCGCTGCGCACGTCCAGCGCGCGGTACAGGGCGAGCGTGGCGGTGCTGTCGGAGGCCAGCTCGACGCCGGGCGCGAGGCGCGCGCCGGTCGTGAGGCACACCGTCCACGCGGTCGTCGCCACGGCGATGGTGGCGATGGCGGCTCTGCGGTGCGGCACGACGACGACGCGGACGAGTCGCCCGACGGCCCACGTCGTGAGGGCGACGACGGCGACGGCGAGCAGGGCGGCCGCGACCCCGGCGCCGATCGCCCCGGCCTCGCCCGCCGCCTGCTTCACGAAGATCGCGGCGTTGGCGAGGTTGCGCCAGTCGGACATCAGGTCGAACGGGCGGTTGAGGGTGGCGAAGAACCCCATGTCGAGGACCTTGAGCACGGTGACGGCGCCGAGCCCGGCCCCGATCAGGCCGGCCAGGGCCGGCCGGGCCCCCGCGGGGACCGCGAGCACGAGCGTGGCCGCCAGCAGCGCCTCGGCCGGGATACCCAGGAACGCGCCGGGCGTGATGAGGTCGATGTCGTTCGGCAGCAGCAGGGCGCCGAAGACGACCGCGACGGCCAGGGCGGTGAGCGCGCGGCCGGCGACGGGCCGTGATGGTGTGCCGGTCACGAACCGACACACGGTCGGCGGCCGGGTCCGGTTCACCCCTCGTGGCTCACTGCCCGGTGGGTCACTGCCTGGGCGGCGCGGTCGTGCTCCGGACGACCAGCTCGGTGGCGAGCTCGACGTGGTGGGAGTCCAGCGTCTCGCCCGCCGCCATCTGCAGCACGGTCTTGACGGCGACGCGGCCCATCTCGCGCAGCGGCTGGCGGATGACGGTGAGCGGGGGAGAGGCCATGCGGGCCAGCTCGGTGTCGTCGAAGCCGGTGACGGACAGGTCTTCCGGGATCCGCAGCCCCCGCAGGCGTGCGGCCTCGATGATCCCGAGCGCGATCGTGTCGCTGCCGCCGACGATGGCGGTGGGCGGGTCGGGGAGGTCGAGCATCTGCGACCCGGCACGCAGGCCTGCGTCGTACCGGAAGTGCTCGCCCAGTACGAGCGCGGGATCGGCCGGGATCCGGGCGTTCTCGAGCGCGGCCCGGTAGCCGTGCAGGCGGGCCTGGTTGCAGCCCGATCCCGGTGGCCCCCCGATGTAGCCGATGCGCCGGTGCCCGAGCGCGAGCAGGTGCTGGGTGGCGGCCAGCCCGCCGGCGAAGTTCGTGGACCCGACGCTGCTGACCTCGATGCGGGGCAGGCTCATCGGGTCGAGCACGACGAGCGGGAGCCGGTCCGGGCGAGCGCGTCGATGTGTGCGGTGGTGAGCGCCCCGGTGACGATCACGACCCCGGCGCGGCCGCTGTTGGCGAGCCGGCGCGCCCACGTCGTCGGCGAGCCCGCGGGGAGGTGGTCGTCGTCGACCTGGCCGATGACGATCGAGGCACCCATCTCCGCGCCTGCGTGCACGACGCCTTCGAGCACCTGCGTGGAGTAGGCGCCGAACCCGCCGTGGATGATCAGCTCGACGGTCAGGTCCGCGCCCGGCGGCCTGCGGGCGGCGGGCGGGACGTACCCGTGCTCGCGCAGCAGTTCCTCGACGAGTGCCCGGGTGTCGGCGGCGACGTCGTCGCGGCCGTTGACGACCTTGGACACGGTGGCGATCGATACGCCGGCCGACGCGGCGATCGTCGCGAGAGTGGTGCGCCCGGCCTGCCGCCCGCCGGTGGACACCTCTGATCCGGTCAGGGGACCTCCTTCGGCCTGGGTGCGCGATGTGGGCACGGTATCCGTTGGACCGCTGTCCGGGGAAGCCCATTTTTCGAAACTTTTCGGCGTGTATCAGGCTGATATCGGTCCTTGACGGTCCGAACCCGGACTCATATGGTGCGGGTCACGCTTTGACTTTCGAAAACTTTCGGGGCTGTCGGCAGGGCAGCTCGCGAACCAGGCGGCTGCATCGATGCGGCCCGGCACAACGGAGATCGACGTGGAGCAGAACCGGTTTTCCCGACGGTCGTTCCTGGCCATGGCGATGGCCGCACCGCTGGGTGCGAGCGCGCTGGCCTCGTGCGGCACCACGGGCCCCGGCCAGGCAGGTGCTGGTGAGGCCAGCGTCTGGTACCTCACCGGCCAACCGCAGGAAGGGCTTCGGAAGGCGTCGGTCGACGCCTTCAACGCCGCGCACCCCGACGGGCAGCTCGCGGCCACGTTCTTCGAGAACGACGCGTACAAGACCCGGATCCGCACGGCCGTCGGCGCGAACCAGGCGCCCACGATCATCTGGACCTGGGGTGGCGGTGGCCTGCGCGACTACGTGAACAACGGCCAGGTCGACGACCTCACCGCGTGGTTCGACCAGAACCCCGACGTCAGGTCGCGGCGGTTCGACACCGCGTTCCCCGCCGCCACGATCGACGGCAAGATCTACGCGGTGCCCTGCGAGCAGGTCTCGCCGATCGTCATGTTCTACAACAAGCAGCTGTTCGAGCAGGTCGGAGCGCAGCCGCCCACCACGTGGAACGAGCTGATGGCGCTCGTGCCGGTGTTCAACGACGCCGGCATCGCGCCGTTCTCGCTGGCCGGGCAGTCGCGCTGGACGAACATGATGTGGCTGGAGTTCCTGTTCGACCGCCAGGGCGGCGCCGAGGTCTTCGACGCGATCGCCGCGGGCCAGCCCAACGCCTGGTCGCACCCGGCCGCCATCGCAGGCCTGACGAAGGTGCAGGACCTCGTCCGGGCCAACGGTTTCGTCAACGGCTTCCAGTCGATCGCCGCCGACGCCAACGCCGACCAGGCGCTGATGCACCAGGGCCGCGCCGCGATGATGCTGCACGGCGCGTGGACCTACGGCTCGATGAAGGAGGAGGGCGGCGACTTCGTGTCGAGCGGCAAGCTCGGCTGGATCCCGTTCCCGGCCATCGAGGGTGGCGCCGGCGACCCGAGCACCGGCGTGGGCAACCCGGCCTCGTTCGTGGCGCTGTCCTCCCAGGCCAGCGAGGAGCAGAAGGCGATCGCCCTGGAGTACTTCAAGACCGGGCTGCTCTCCGACGCCGACGTCGACGGCTGGGTCGCCAGTGGCGCCGTGCCGATCGTCAAGGGCGTCGACAGCAAGTTCTCCGGGCCTGACGCGCCGTTCCAGCAGTTCGTCTACGACTCCGCCACCCAGGCGACGTCGTGGGTGCACTCCTGGGACCAGGCGCTGCTGCCCGGCCCGGCCGAACAGCTCCTCAACAACATCGAGCAGCTGTTCTCGCTGTCGATCACCCCGGAGCAGTTCGCCACCAACATGAACGCGGTCCCCAGCTCGTGACCAGTGGTTCCGTCGGGGCCCGGCAGCAGGGGTCACTCTCGTGGCTCGTGCTGCCGGCGTTGGTTCTCTTCACGGCGTTCGGGGTCATCCCGCTGATCGGCGTGCTCGTGCTGAGCTTCACCAGCTGGAACGGGATCGGCGAGATCACGCTGATCGGGTTCGGGAACTGGGTGTCGGTGCTCGCCGACCCCGCACTGGTGCACTCGCTCGGCGTCACGTTCCTGATCATGGCGTTGTCCTGGGCGGTGCAGACCCCGCTGAGCATCCTCGTCGGCGTGTTCATCGCGGGCCAGCAGCGCTACCGCGCCGTGCTCGCAGTGCTGTACTTCACCCCGCTGCTGCTGAGCTCGGCGGCGATCGCGATCACCTACAAGGCGCTGCTGGACCCCAACTTCGGTCTCGGCGCCTCGCTGGGCATCCCCTTCCTGGTGCAGAACTGGCTCGGTGACCCCGTGCTGGCGATCGCCACCGTGGTCTTCGTCGTGTCCTGGCAGTTCATCCCGTTCCACTCGTTGATCTACCAGGGCGCGGTGCGCCAGATCCCGGCGTCGCTGTACGAGGCGGCCCGGATCGACGGTGCCGGGCGGGTGCGCCAGTTCTTCTCGATCACGCTCCCGCAGCTCAAGTACACGTTGATCACGTCGTCGACGCTGATGGTGGCAGGCTCGATGGCGTTCTTCGACCTGATCTTCGTGCTCACCGTGGGCGGCCCGAGCGACGCCACCCGGGTGCTGGCGCTCGACATGTACCTGCGCGGGTTCCGGGGCAACATGATGGGTCCCGCGAGCGTGATCGCGCTGATCATCGTCGTCGTCGCGGTGCTGCTCGCGATGGGCATCCAGCGCCTCGGCGGCAAGGACGCGGGCGAGAGCCAGCTGGAAGGAGCCTGAGGTGGCCACACCGACCAGCACGACCGCCGCCGACACCCCCGCCGCGGTGCCCGTCCCGCGCCGGGTAGGCGCAGTCACCGCGACGACGCCGCGCGGCGGCGCCGACCGGCCCAACTACCTCGGCGGCCTGACGAGCTTCCTGTGGCTCGGGATCATCATCATCCCCGTCTACTGGGTGGTCATCACCAGCTTCAAGCCGCAGTCGGCGTACTACACGAGCAACCCGATGCTGCCGTCCACGCCGACGTTGGAGAACTACCAGTCGGTGATCGAAGCCGACTTCCTGATGTACTTCCTGAACTCGGTGATCGTCACCGTCGGCGCGACGGTGCCCGCGGTGCTGCTCTCGTTCATGGCGGCGTTCGCGATCGTCCGCGGCGGCCGCGGACGGTTCCTGCGGTTCAGCAACACCGTGTTCCTGATGGGGTTGGCCTGCCCGACCCAGGCCGTGATCATCCCGGTCTACCTGATCATCATCCGGCTGAGCCTCTACGACAGCCACCTCGCGCTGATCCTGCCCTCGATCGCGTTCGCGATCCCGCTGTCGGTCCTGATCCTGGCCAACTTCATCCGCGACGTGCCGAACGAGCTGTTCGAGTCGATGCGGATGGACGGGGCGAGCGAGTGGGGCACGATGTGGCGCCTGGCGTTCCCGCTCACCCAGCCGGCGCTCATCACGGTGTCGATCTACCAGGGGCTGCAGGTGTGGAACTCGTTCCTGCTGCCGCTGGTGCTCACCCAGAGCCAGGAGATGCGCGTGCTCCCGCTCGCGCTGTGGGCCTTCCAGGGCGAGTACGGGATCAACGTCCCGGCGGTCCTCGCCTCCGTGGTGCTCGCGACGCTGCCGATCCTCGCGCTGTACGTGGTCGGGCGGCGGCACCTGTTGGCCGGCATGACCGCCGGCTTCTCGAAGTGAAAGGAAAGCTGTGACCGAACGGCAGGCTCTGGTGGTGCGCGGCGGCTGGGAAGGACACCACCCCGTCGAGGCCACCGACCACTTCCTCCCGCACCTGGAGGCCAACGGGTTCTCGGTCCGGGTCGAGGACTCGCCGAAGGTCTACGCCGAGGCCGACTACATGGCGGGCGTCGACCTGATCGTGCAGTGCATGACGATGAGCACGATCGAGAAGGACGAGCTCGCCGGGCTGACGAGCGCGGTCGCGAACGGCACCGGGCTCGCAGGCTGGCACGGCGGGATCGCCGACTCCTACCGCAACTCGAGCGACTACCTGCAGCTCGTGGGCGGGCAGTTCGCCTGCCACCCGCCGAAGGCACCGGGGGAGCGCACGGGCGAGCAGTCCGACTACTTCATCCCGTACCGGGTGGAGGTCACCGCGGCCGACCACCCGGTGATGGATCAGATCGCGGACTTCGACCTCGTCACCGAGCAGTACTGGGTGCTCACCGACGAGTACAACACGGTCCTCGCCACCACCACCCTCGCGAAGAACGAGTGGGAGCCGTGGCACCGGCCGATCACCTCGCCCGCGATCTGGACCCGGGACTGGGGGCAGGGCCGCGTGTTCGTCTGCACACCGGGCCATGACATGGACGTGGTCCGCCACCCCGACGTCAACACGATCATCGAGCGGGGGATGCTGTGGGCGGCTCGCTCATGAGGGTCGGGGTCGTCGGCGCCGGGAACATCTCCGCGCAGTACTCCCGGAGCCTGGCGCGGCTGCCGCAGCTGCAGGTCACGGCCGTGTGCGACCTGCAGGCCGACCGCGCGGCCGAGCTCGCCGCGCAGCACGAGGGTGCCCGCGTACTCGACCTCCCCGGCCTGCTCGCGGCCGACGACGTCGACGCCGTGCTCGTGCTGACGCTGCCGGCCACCCACGCCGACGTCGCGCTCGCCGCGCTCGCCGCCGGGAAGCACGTCTACGTGGAGAAGCCCCTCGCGGCGTCGGTCGCAGAAGGCCGTGAGGTCCTCAAGGCGGCGGCCGGGGCCGGGCTGCGGGTCGGCTGCGCCCCGGACACGGTGCTCGGCACCGGTGTGCAGACCGCCCGCGCCGCTGTCGACGCCGGCCGGATCGGCACCCCGCACTCGGCCACCGCGTTCATGACGACCCCCGGCCACGAGCGCTGGCACCCCGACCCGGAGTTCTACTACCGGCCCGGCGGCGGCCCGCTGCTCGACATGGGGCCCTACTACCTGACGTCGCTCGTGCACCTGCTCGGGCCGGTCGCCCGGGTGGTCGGTGCGTCGACGCGCCCGTCGGCCACCCGGACGATCGGCTCCGGCCCGAAGGCGGGCAGCTCCTTCGACGTCACCGTCGACTCGACGATCACCGGGATCCTCGAGCACGCATCCGGTGCGCTGTCCACCCTGATCATGAGCTTCGACATCTGGGCGGCGCGGCTGCCCCGCATCGAGGTGCACGGCACCACCGGCTCGCTGTCGGTGCCCGACCCGAACCACTTCTCGGGCGCCGTCGAGCTGTACACCGCTTCTGCGGCGGACGACGGTTGGGTGGACATCGGTGCGACCGCGGGCTACGTCGACTCCGGCCGCGGGTACGGGCTGGCCGACATGGCGCTCGCGATCGCCGGCGACCGGCCCCACCGGGCGGGTGACGAGCTCGGCCTGCACGTCCTGGAGATCATGGAGGCGGTGCAGCAGGCCGCCGACACCCACGCCGCCGTCGAGCTCACCACCACCTGCGACCGGCCGGCCGCGGTGGAGGGCACGGTGGATCTGACGGCGGATCTCACCGAGCACTGACGAGATCCCGCTACGCTTCCGGACGTGACGCCGCAGGAGAAGATCGCCGCGCAGATGCACGGGCATCCGGCGATGGCCGGCGTGCAAGTACTGGCGCTGCACGGATCACGCGCACGAGGGGACGGCGGAGCAGCTTCGGACTGGGACTTCGCGGTGCTCACCGACGGCTCGACCGATCTCGTCGGGTTGTCGACCGCACTCACGATCGTCCTGGGGACGGACGCCGTCGACCTCGTCGACCTGCGACGGGCGAGCGCGCTGCTCCGGTATCGCGCCGCGCGCGACGGCGTGGTGCTCGTGGAGCGGGGTGCGGGCGCATTCCGCGAGTTCCAGCTCGAAGCGGTGCAATTCTGGTGCGATGCCGGCCCGGTCATCCGCGCGGCACAGGACGACGTACTCGCGGCGCTGGGATGACGGATCGGGTTGATCGCGGGCTCCTTGCGGAGCGGGCTGCCGCCGTGGTGCGGCACCTCGACCGGGTGGCGGAGCACCTTCCGGCCGATCCGGACGATCTACGGCCATTGACGTCAGCGACCGACACCGTCGTTCTGCACCTGTGGCAGGCAGTGCAGGTCGTGATCGATCTCGCGGTCTCGACCTGCGTTCGACTCGGACTCGGCAGCCCACCCACGTACGGCGACGCATTCCGGCAGCTTGCCGAGGCGAGGTCATTCCGGACGCTCTTGCCGAGCGTCTGGGGCGTGCCGCCGGCTTCCGCAACCTCGTCGTGCACGGCTATGGACGGCTCGACCTCCGGCGGGTCCACGCCATCGCATCGGCCGGCCCGGCCGATCTGACGGCGTTCCTCGCCGCGCTCCGAGATCGTGCGGAGTAGCCCTCGGCTCCATGTGTGAGCGCTGGAGCGCCGGGTGCCCGGGGTCTCAGAGCGAGTGGCCGTGATCGAGGTTGTGCCGGTGCTCGACGCGCGGGACCGGTTGGCCGCGATCCTCGCCGTGCAGGGCCCGGCCGGACGGTTCGACGAGCGGGCCATGGCGGCGGCGGTCGCGCGGCTGCGCGAACGAGCGGACGCGCTCTCGGCGTCGCTGATGTGGTCGTGAGTGCCACAGATCTCGACTGGGTTGCCGCTCGGGCACTCGGCTTGTGCCACCGGCAACGCCGTGCCACAGTCGCCCGACGAGTCGATCAGGAGGTGGTCGTGCAGGGTAGGCGCCGCGCCGGATTGCGGGGCGTGGCGTGAACTTCCTCGACTACTTGTCCTCCCGGTGGGACAACCTCCTCGAGCTGGCCGTCGAGCACGCGCTCGTCACGATCGTGGCCGTGCTGATCGCCACGGTGGTGGGCGTGGCGCTGGGCATGGCCACCTACCACCACCCGCGGTCCCGGCAGCTCGTGATCGCGACGGCCTCGGTGTTCCTGACGATCCCGTCGCTCGCGCTGTTCGGTCTGTTCATCAACGTGTTCGGGATCGGCACGACGTCGGTGGTCGTCGCGCTGGTGATGTACTCGCTGCTGCCGATCGTCGCCAACACGGTGGTGGGGCTGCGGGAGGTGGACCCCGCCGTCGTCGAGTCCGCACAGGGCATGGGCATGAGCCGCGGGCAGCGCCTGCTGCGCATCGAGCTGCCGCTCGCCTGGCCGGTGATCCTCACGGGGATGCGGGTGTCCACCCTGATCACGCTCGGCATCACCGCGATCGGCGCCTACATCCAGGGCCCCGGCCTCGGCAACGACATCTTCGCCGGGGTGTCGCGCCTGTCCAGCCCCAACGCGCTGAACCTCGTGCTCGGCGGCACCCTCGGTGTCGTCGTCCTCGCGGTGCTGTTCGACCTGTTCTACGTGCTGCTGAACCGCCTGACCACATCGAGGGGGATCCGATGAGTCGGACCAAGATCCGCCTCGAGCACCTCACGAAGCGCTTCCCCGGCCAGCGGGCGCCCGCCGTCGACGACCTCTCGCTGGACATCCCCGAGGGCGAGATCGTGATCTTCGTGGGCCCGTCGGGGTGCGGCAAGACCACCACGATGAAGCTGATCAACCGGCTGATCGAGCCGACGTCGGGCCGGATCCTCCTCGACGACGAGGACGTCACCAGGGCCGACCCGGACCGGCTGCGCAGGCGCATCGGCTACGTCATCCAGCAGATCGGGCTCTTCCCGCACCAGACGATCGCGGAGAACATCGCAACGGTCCCGCGCCTGCTGAAATGGGACAAGGCCCGGATCGCGAAACGCGTGGACGAGCTGATCGAGACCGTCGGCATGGACCCGGCGACCTACCGCGGCCGGTACCCCAAGCAGCTCTCCGGCGGGCAGCGCCAGCGCATCGGGGTGGCGCGGGCGATGAGCGCGACCCCGACGTCATGCTCATGGACGAGCCGTTCGGCGCGATCGACCCCATCACCCGTGACCGGCTGCAGAACGAGTTCCTGCGGATCCAGTCGGAGGTGAAGAAGACGATCGTGTTCGTCACCCACGACATCGACGAGGCGATCAAGATGGGGGACCGGATCGCGATCCTGCGCGAGGCTCGCAGATCGCCCAGTACGACACCCCGGAGCGGATCCTCGTGGACCCGGCCGACGACTTCGTCGCGGACTTCATCGGCCGCGGCGCCTCGCTCAAGCGGCTGTCGTTGTCCCGGGTGCGCGACATCGAGCTGGGGGAGTGGCCGACCACGGCCGAGGCCGCCGACCCGGCCGAGGCCCGCCGCACGCTGCTGGCGAGCGACAAGGGCTGCCTGCTCGTGCTCGACGAGGGGCGCCGCCCGCGCAGCTGGGTGAGCAGCGAGCACCTGGCCGGGGCCGGTACGCGCAGGCTCTCCGAGGTCGGCCTGCCCATCGCCGTGGTCTCGCCGCACGCGACGCTGTCGGACACGCTGAACGAGATGCTCACCGCCCGCTACAGCACGGCCGTCGTCGTCGACGACTCCGGCGCGTACGTCGGCGTGGTGGAGATCGACACGATCAACGAGGCCATCCGCGGGATGCGGACCCGCGAGCGCAGCGCGGCCCGGGACCGGCTGGAGGCCGGCGCGGACGCGGATGGCACGCCATGACCGTCGCGATCGCCGAGGAGGTCGAGCGGCCGCACCGCCGGTCGCTCGCCGGGTACCTCGTCACCCCCGCCGTGCTCGTGGTGGTGCTGGCCGCGCTCGGCCTGTACGTGGGCGGTCAGAGCCTGGACAGCATCGAGGAGCGCCGGCTCACCCTCGACTTCATCCTCCCCGCCGTGGTGGAGCACGTCGTGCTCACGGTCGTCTCCACCGCGGTCGTCCTGGTCGTCGCGGTCCCGGTCGGGATCCTGCTGACGCGCCCGTTCGCCCGCGGGATGGTGGCCCCGGCCGTCGCCGTGTTCAACATCGGTCAGGCCGTGCCGTCGATCGGGCTGTTGGTCCTGCTCGCCATCGTGTGGGGCATCGGGTTCTGGCCCGCCGTCGTCGCGCTTGCGGCGTACTCGGCGCTGCCGGTGCTGCGCAACACCGTGGTCGGGCTGCAGCAGGTGGACCCTGCGGTGATCGAGTCGGGGCGCGGGATGGGGATGAGCCGCAGGGGCGTCCTCACGGGGATCGAGCTGCCGCTCGCCGTCCCGGTCATCCTCACCGGACTGCGCACCGCGCTCGTCATCAACGTCGGCACCGCGGCACTGGCCGCGCTGACGAACGCGGGCGGGCTCGGCACGATCATCATCACCGGCCTGGTGCAGAACCGGCCCATCGTGACGGTCGTCGGCAGCGTGCTCACCGCGGTGCTCGCCCTGTTCATCGACTACGTCGGTCGCGTCGCCGAGGACGTGCTCCGGCCCCGAGGGCTCTAGGAAGGAGCGGCCATGCACATCCGGCTGATGGCGGTTCTCGCAGCGGCGGCACTGGCGGTCACGGCGTGCGGCGGTGGTGGAGGCGGCGCGACGGGCGGCGGTGGCGGCGAGGGGTCGCTCTCCGCGATCGATCTGTCCGGCGCGACGTTCCGGGTCGGCTCGAAGGAGTTCACCGAACAGATCGTGCTCGGCCAGATCGCCGTGCAGGCGCTGGAGGCCACCGGCGCCTCGGCCGGCAACCTCACCACGATCACCGGCAGCACCAACGTGCGCACCGCGCTCACCGCCGGCGAGATCGACATGTACTGGGAGTACACCGGCACCGGCTGGACCACGCACATGCGCCACGAGCCGCAGTCGGCGCCCAAGGGCGACCAGGAGCTCTACGACGCGGTGGCGGCCGAGGACAAGGGGAACGGGATCGCCTGGCTCGCTCCCGCGCCGGTGGACAACACCTATGCCATCGCCACCGCGCAGGGGCGGGACGCGCAGCTGGGCGTGCGCACGCTGAGCGAGTACGCCGCGCTGGTCAACCGGGACCCGGCGCAGGGCCGGATGTGCGCGGCCGCCGAGTTCCTCACCCGCGACGACGGATGGCCCGGCCTCGAGAAGGCCTACGGCTTCGACCTGCCCGACAACGGGGTCGCGGAGCTGGAGCTGTCGCTGGTCCCGCAGGAGATCGCGTCGGGGGCGAACTGCAACTTCGGCGAGGTGACCGCCACCGACGGCGCCGTCGCGGCCAACGACTGGTGATCCTCGACGACGACCAGCAGTTCTTCGTGCCCTACAACGCCGCGATGACCGTGCGGCAGGAGGTGCTCGACCAGCACCCGCAGCTCGTCGACGTGTTCAACCCGATCGCCGAGAAGCTCACCACCGACCTCATGCGCGGGCTCAACGAGCGCGTGGACGTCGGCGGCGAGCTGCCAGAGGACGTGGCGGAGCAGTTCCTGCGGGACAACGGCTTCATCGGCTGAGAAGGCACGGTGAAGATCACGCTCGCGCAGGTCGACGCCGCGCTCGGGGACGTCGACGCGAACGTCGACCACGCCGAGCGTGCCGTCGCCGAGGCGGTGGCGGACGGGACCGACCTGGTCGTCTTCCCGGAGTTGCACCTCACCGGCTACTCGATCGGCGGCCTTCCCGACGACGTGTCGATGAAGGCCGACGACCCGCGCCTCACCCGCATCGCACGGCGGGCGGGCGACGCGGGTGTGCTGGCCGGGTTCGTCGAGGACGGCCCCGGCATCCACACCTACAACACCGCCGGGTACTTCGCCGGCGGCGAGCTCGTGCACCTGCACCGCAAGCTCTACCTGCCGACCTACAAGTCCTTCGAGGAGCGCAAACACTTCACGCCCGGCCCGAGCCTGCGCGCGTTCCCCGGCGGGAGCGGCACCCGGATGGCGGTGCTGCTCTGCAACGACGCCTGGCAGCCGCAGCTCGCGTTCCTCGCCACCCAGGACGGTGCCCGGGTGCTGCTCGTGCCGGCGGCGAGCGCGCAGAGCCTCTTCCCCGAGCACTTCGACTCGCGCACCTATTGGCGCGACATCACGCGGTTCTACGCCCGGATGTTCCAGCTCTTCGTGGTGTTCGTGAACCGCGTCGGTGCCGAGGACGACCTGCGTTTCTGGGGTGGATCGCACATCGTGGACCCGTGGGGCGAGATCGTCGCCGAGGCCCCGGAAGGGGACGAGCACCTGCTCACGGCCGACATCGACCTGGCCGACGTGCGCCGCCGCCGCCGCGCCATCCCGCTGGTCAAGGAGGCCCGGCTGGGCCTGATCAGCCGGGAGGTGACGCGGCTGCTGGACGAAGGCGGCGACCTCTAGCGTGTGGCCCCATGACCATCGACCTGTTCGCGGGCATTCCCGTGCGGGACTACTCCGCGGCGACGGCCTGGTACGAGCGCCTGCTGGGCGCCCCACCGTCGTTCCTTCCCAACGACGTCGAGGCGGTGTGGGAGCTGGCCGACCACCGCTACGTGTTCGTCGAGGTGCGCCCGGAGCACGCCGGCCACGCCAGCCACACGGTCTTCGTCGGCGACTTCGACGACCGGCTCGAACAGATCTCCGGGCGAGGCCTGCTGCCGGCCGAGCGCGAGTCTACGACAACGGTGTGCGCAAGGCGATCTTCCGCGACCCGGACGGCAACGAGTTCGGGTTCGGCGGCGGCCCCACGGCCTAGAACGAGTACCGCGTCCGGCCTGCTGGTGGTCGAGCGCGGCGAGCCACGAACACCGTGATCGTTCCGACCGGCGCGGTATCGCCCTCGGTGGGGCGCTCGACGTCGTTTCGGACCGATCACGACCGCATGATCGGTCCGAGGGGGGCCACAGCGCCCTCGCGGCGACGGGCGGGCTGATCTCGCAACGATCATGACGGTGCCGGGCGCGCGGGCCGGGACGGCAGCGCTTCCCGGTCGCCCCGGGTGTCGTCGCGGCGGCCACCGGCGAACGGGCGGCGTGATCACCGGAAGTGGTGCCAGGGCGCCGGATCTGACGCCCTGGCACCACTTCTGCCGATCATCTGCACGGTGATCGGCAGAAGTTGGTGCCAGGCCGACACGTCGGTCGTCCGAGCACCATTTCCGGCGATCACGGGCATCGGCCGGCTCGTCACCCCCGGCCCTGAGCGGCCACTGCCATCGGCCGAGTTCGGCGCACCTGCGCTACGAGCGCCCCCCGCCGGCCAGGCGCATGCCCGGCGGCAGGATCATCCGGCGCGGGTCGACGAGCACGAGCGCGGCGAGCCCCAGCAGCGGGAGCAGGGTGAGCTGCACGAGGCCCGCGCCCTGCCAGCCGATGCCGGCGACCAGGCGGGCGAAGATCAGCCCGGAGACCGCGGCGGCGACGTAGTAGGTGAGGATGAACAGCCCCGCCCCGCGCCGACGTGCTCCGGCCGCACCGACCGCTGCAGGACCGTCGTGCAGTTGGTGAACAGCACCCCGCTGGCGAAGGTGCCGATGAGGAACGCGAGGACGTACTGCGCGGCCGCGCCGGTGGCGACGGTGTAGGCGAGCAGCGCGCTCGCCGCGGTGCCGACGAACCCGACCGCCATGAGGATCCGCTGGTCGACGCGGTCGGCCAGCCAGCCGACGGGCAGCGCCATCATCGCGCCGAACCCGACGAGCGACGCGGCCAGCGCGGCCTGGCCGGGGGCGAACTCGAGCGCCTCGCGGAGGAACGTCGGGTAGAGGCCGAGGAAGCCGTAGAAGACCAGGCCCGACACCGCCGACGTGATCCCGAAGGCGAGCGTGTTGCGGTTGTACGGGGTGGCGGGCACGTGGTCGTAGTCGCCCGCGTCGGGGGCGCCTGCGCGGCCCGCCACGGCCTCGCTCATCGCCCGCGGCACCGTGACGAGCAGGATCACGGCGACGACGAGGCCGGCCGCGCCGAAGACGTAGAACGGGGTGCGCCAGGTGCCCGCCGCGGCGGCCAAGCCCTGCCCGATCACGGGCCCGAGGAACACGCCGAGGCCGAACGCGACCCCGATGAAGCCGGCGGCGAGTGCTCTGCGGTGGAAGTAGTAGGCGCCGACGATCGCGTAGATGGCGGTGGCCTGCACGCCCTCGCCCACGCCGGAGACCAGGCGGTAGACGGCCATGTCCAGGAAGCCCGACGCGAGCGGGATGGCGAGCGTGCCGGCCGAGTACACGACGACGCTCGCGATCACGATGGTCTTGCGGGACATCCGGTCGAGCAGGTACCCGGCCGGCACCCCGGTGAGTGCGAGGCCCAGCGTGAAGCCGGTGGCGAGCAGGCCCGCCTGGTCGAGGGAGAAACCGAACTCCTCGCGGATCTCGGGCACCAGCGGGTAGAACACCTGCCGGTCCATCGCGTTCAGCCCGTAGGACAGGCACAGGACGGCGAAGCCGAGTGCGATCGCCACGCGCCCGGGTGCCGCGGGAGCCGGCTGGGTGGCTCGTTGTGTCATGACTGGTCCTGTCGGCGCTCGTGGGTGCTGGTGCTGCGGTAGTCGGTGTAGGTGTAGGGGTTGTCGAGGACCTTGGTCTCCGGCACATCGGGGTTCATCCCCTGCTCCCACGCCTGTTCGCCGAGCTGGGCGCGCAGGTGCTCGACCGTGCGTTCCACCGCGCTCCGCGCCGCCGCCAGGTCGGCCCCGACGAGCCGGTGGTCGGTCTTCACGACCCGGCCGTTCACCAGCACGGTGTGCACGTCCCCGCGCTGGGCCTGGAACGCGACGTGGCCGTGGGGGTGCAGCAGCGGGAACATCACCGGCGAGTGGTCGTTCTTGATCAGGACGAGGTCGGCGAGCTTGCCGGCCTCGACGCTGCCCAACCGGTCCTCCCGGCCCAGCGCACGCGCCCCGCCGCGGGTGGCCCACTCCACCACCTGCGCGGCGCGCAGCGAGGAGTGGGTGACCGTCTCGCCCTTCGCGTGCGCCTCCAGGTGCTCGCGGGACCGGTCGGCTCCCAGCGTCGTGCGCATGGCGGAGAACAGGTCGGCGCTCCACCACACCGAGGTGTCCATCGACAGCGACACCGGGATGCCGTAGGCGCGCAGCGTCCACGTGGGCGGGTAGCCCTGGCCCGCGCTCTGCTCGCTCTCCGTGGACACCGAGACCGAACCGCCGGTGGCGGCGATGCGGTGGTAGGAGTCGGGGGAGAGGGACGCGCTGTGCACGTACACGGTCTCGGGCGTCATGAAGCCGTGCTCGTACATCAGCCGGATGCCGTCGTCGCCGGTGGCACCCCACACACCGGCGTGCGTGGTGACGGGTGCACCCAGCTCCCGCGCACCTCGAACGCGGGCTTCTCGGGGAACGCCGGGTCGCCGGTCACGTCGAACGCCATCTGGAAGCCGTCGAGGTCGCCCGCCCGCCGGGAGACGAAGTCGCGGAACTCCGGGCCGGCCGACCACTCGGCGGGCGCTGCTGGATGTTGCCGTAGGCGAGCACGAACCGCCCGGGGACGGACCGCAGCGCGTCGACCGCGGCGTCGGCGTGATCGACCGTCTGCAGCCCGTGCGACCAGTCGACGGTGGTGGTGACGCCGGCATCGACCGCCTCGAGGGCGGACAGCAGGTTGCCCGCGTACACGTCCTCGGGCCGGAAGACCTTGCCCCACTCGAGGTAGTTCCAGACGAAGTACTGGGTGAGCGTCCAGTCGGCGCCGTAGCCGCGCATGGCCGTCTGCCACATGTGCCGGTGGGTGTCGATCATGCCGGGCATGACGACGCCGCCGGTCGCGTCGATCTCCACCGTGCCGTCGGGCACCGGGAGCTGCGGCCCCACGGCGGCGATCGAGTCGCCGACGACGAGGACGTCGTGGCCGGGCAGTACCCGGCGGGCGGTGTCGAGGGTGAGCACGGTGCCGCCACGCAGGACGACCGGGCGGCCGGCAGGGATCTCGGTGGGAGGGCTCGTCACCTGGTGCTCCTTTGCGACGGACGGACGTCCGTGTGCCGGTCGTCCACGACAGAGCGCAGCTTCGTGCAGGCCTCGTTCGGTGTCAATCCGCCCGTGCGACTGTCCGCTTCGCGGACACAGCGGGTTACCCTTCGGCCGTCTGCGGTGAGGAGTTGTGCGATGCCACGTGCGGGGACCGGTCCGGACTTCATCGAGGCGCTGGCCAGGGGTCTGGACGTCATCACGGCCTTCCGGCCCGGGCGTCCGGTGATGACACTGGCCGAGGTGGCGGCCGCCACCGACCTCGCGCGCCCGACCGCGCGCCGGATCCTGCTCACGCTCGAGGAGCTGGGTTACGTCCGGACGGCCGAGCGTGGCTACACCCTCACTCCGCGGGTCCTCGACCTGGGCGTGTCCTTCGTGCGGTCGACGGGCCTGTGGGAGGTGGCGCGCCCGCACCTCGAGCGGCTGGTCGAGCGGACCGGCGAGTCGTGCTCGATCGCGCAGCTGGACGGCTCCGACATCGTGTACGTGGCCCGCGTGGCCGTCCCGAAGATCGTCGCGCTCGCGGTGCAGATCGGGACGCGGTTCCCGGCGCTGCCCACGTCGCTGGGGAAGGTCCAGCTGGCGGCGCTCGCGCCGGAGGAGCTGGAGCGGGTGCTGGCCGAGCCACCCGCTCCGGCCTCGTCCCGCGCTGGCAGCCCGACCCCGCCGAGCGCGACGCCGTGCTGCGTGAGGTGCGGGCCCGCGGGTGGGCGCTCACCGACGAGCAGCTCGCGCTGGGCATCCGGTCGGTCGCCGCGCCGCTGCGGGACGGCGCGGGCCGGGTGATCGCGGGCGTCAACGTGAACTGCCACGCGGCGGAGACGTCGGTGGAGCGCCTGCTGGACCACCACCTCCCGCTCCTGCTGCAGGCGGCGGGGGAGATCAGCGCCGACTTCGCCCGCCTGGACACGGTCCCGCACGTCACGGTCAGCGCCTCCTGAACCTTGACGCCTCTGGCGCGCCGGTGGAGGATCCGCTCTGGCGGACGCTTGTCCGTGGAGCGGACGAAAGGGTTGCGCGAATGGCCGAGACTGCGGCGGGACCGCTGGCCGGGATCCTGGTCGCGGACTTCTCCCGCATCCTGGCCGGCCCGTACGCCACGATGCTGCTGGCCGACATGGGCGCCGATGTGATCAAGGTCGAGGGCCCGGCGGGCGACGACACGCGCACGTGGATCCCCCCGGAGCACGACGGTGTCTCCACCTACTACCTCGGCATCAACCGCGGGAAGCGCTCCATCGCGCTCGACCTGCGCGACGAGGCCGACGCCGGTGCGGCCCGCGAACTGGCGCGGCGCGCCGACGTGGTGATCGAGAACTTCAAGCCGGGTGGCCTGGCCCGCTACGGCCTCGACTACGAGACGGTGCGGGCGGCGAACCCGGGTGTGATCTACAGCTCGATCACGGGGTTCGGTGCCGGGAAGGGCAGCCACGTCCCGGGGTACGACCTCATGGTGCAGGCCATGTCGGGGCTGATGAGCCTCACCGGCGACCCGGACGGCCCGCCCTACCGCGCCGGGATCTCGGTGTTCGACGTGATGGCGGGCAACCACGCCCTGATCGGCATCCTCGCCGCGCTGCGCCACCGCGACCGCACCGGTGACGGGCAGCTCGTCGAGGTCAACCTGCTCTCGTCGGCGCTGACGGGCCTGGTGAACCACAGCTCGGCCTACGTCGCCGGGGGTGTGGTGCCCTACCGCATGGGCAACGCGCACCCGAGCGTGTTCCCGTACGAGCCGCTGCCCACGGCCGACGACGACATCATCATCGCCGCGGCCAACGACCGGCAGTTCCGCAAGCTGTGCGAGGTGCTGGAGATCCCCGAGGTGGCCGACGACCCGCGGTTCGCCCGCAACGTCGACCGCACCGCCCACCGCGAGGAGCTGCGCCCGGTGCTGGTCGAGCGGCTGTCCCGGCGCGGTGCAGTGGAGTGGTTCGAGGCGCTGGTGGCCGTCGGGGTGCCGTGCGGGCCGATCCAGACCATCGACGGCGGGTTCGCGATGGCGGAGCGGTTCGGGCTCGACCCGGTCGTCGAGGCGGGCGAGGGGGAGCGGCGCCTGCCCACCACCCGGCACCCGATCCGGTTCTCCGCCACCCCCGCCACCTACCGGCTGCCCCCGCCGGAGCTGGACGAGCACGGCGCCGAGCTGCGCAAGTGGCTCTCGACCCCGCAGGATGACCACCATGCCTGAGTACCGCACCGCCCTGGGGGCGTCGAGCCTCGAGAAGATCACCCTCCTCGGGCAGGACCTCGCCGAGGACGTCATGGGCACCGTCGGGTTCGGCGAGCTGTCGTTCTGGCTGGCCACGCAGCGGCGCCCGACCAAGGGCGAGACGCGGGTCTTCGAGGCGGTGCTCGCCGCGCTCGCCGACCACGGCTACACCCCGACCGCGATCGTCAGCCGGCTCACCTACCTGTCGGCGCCCGACTCGGTGCAGGGTGCGCTCGCGGCCGGGCTGCTCGGGGGCGGGTCGCGGTTCCTCGGCGTCACCGAGGACTGCGGCCGGTTCCTGCACGCGCAGCTGCCCGCCGAACTCCCCACCGACGACGCCGGCTGGGATGCACTCGCCCTGGGCATCGTGCGCGCGCAGCGGGAGGCGAAGCGGTTCGTGCCCGGCCTGGGCCACCACGTGCACAAGAACGGCGACCCGCGCACGCCACGGCTCATGCAGATCGCCCGCGAGGAGGACCGCTTCGGGCCGCACCTTTCGCTGTTCGCCGCGATCGGGCGGGTGCACCCGCAGGTGCTGGGCCGCACGCTGCCGCTCAACGGCGCGGGCGTCTGCGGTGCCGCGCTGGCCGATCTGGGGCTGCCCCTCGAACTGCTGCGCGGGTTCGCCCTGCTCGCCCGCACGGCCGGGCTGGTCGGGCAGCTCGCCGAGGAGTTGCGCCACCCGGTGGCGAACGACATCTTCCTGTCGGTGGACCTGAACAACCGGTCCGTCGATCCCGATCCCTACGAGCCGGGAGGTCCGCGTGGCTGAAGTCGTTGCGGTCATCGCGTCGACGCACCATCCGTTCTACTACCGCGCCAGCACCTCGACCGGTGAGGACCGCCCGCCGTTCGCCGACGAGTGGGTGCGCAAGGTGGAGGCGTTCCGGGAGACGCTCACGCGGGCGCGGCCCGACGTGCTGGTGATGGTCGGCTCGGACCACTTCCACCAGCTGTGGCTGGACAACATGCCGCAGTTCCTCGTCGGCAAGGCGCCCGTGTACGACGCCAACTGGTACAACGAGGAGCGCGAGTTCGGCCTGCCCCGGATGCGGCTGCAGGGGCAGGAGGACCTGTCGGCGTACATCCTGCGCGAGGGCCTCGACGCCGGGTTCGACCTGGCGTTCTCCAACGAGCTGCGGATCGACCACTCGATCACCTGCCCGATCATCACGCTCCGGCCCGAGGCCGACCTGCCGATCGTGCCGGTCTACACCAACATCTTCGCGCCGCCGCTGCCGCAGCCGAAGCGGTTCGTGCAGCTCGGGCGTACGATCCGCCAGCTCGTCGAGTCGTGGCCGTCCGACCAGCGCGTCGCGGTGATCGGCACCGGGCACCTGTCGCTCGAGCTGGGCGGGCCGCGCCAGTTCGGCCCGCACGGCCCCGACCCGCAGTTCGACCAGAAGGCCGTGGAGTGGATCTCGTCGGGCGACATCGAGGGCTGCCTCGCCGAGGTCACCCTCGACAGCCTGCACGCCCCCGGCAACGCGACCCACGGGTTCATGGACTTCATGCTGATGATGGGCGTCGCCGGGGAGGGCCGGAAGGCCGACTACGTCGACACCTACGACCTGTTCCACACGATGGAGGCGTACTTCACCTGGTACCCGGAGGCCCGCCGGTGAGCAAGTACCTGCTGAACAAGTTCCTGTTCACCGTCGACCGCGACGCCGACCTCGTCGAGCGCTACCGCGCCGACCCCGTCGGCACGGTGGCGTGGTGGGAGGCGGAGGAGGCCAACCGGCTCCTGAACTGCGTCGGCGCCGAGAAGAGCACGTGGCTCGCGTTCGAGGACGAGGAGCGCGCCGCGCTCGCCGGGCACGACTACCCGAAGCTGTTCGAGCTGGGCGCCCACCCGTTCCTGACGCTGACGCTGTTCATCGCGATGTTCGAGCGCGACCACGAGGAGCCGCTCGGCTTCCAGCTGGAGTACGCGCGGAAGCTGTCGCACTTCTCGCTGCCCTACCCCGACATCGCCACGTGAGGGCCACGTGAGGGCCGCGCAGATCGTCGAGCTCGGCCGGCCACCGGTGGTGGCCGACCGGGAACCACCCGAGGCCACCGACGGGCGGGTGCTGGTCGACGTGCTCGCGGCGCCGATCACCCCGCTCGACCTGCTGTGCGCCACCGGCACGTCCTACTTCGGGAAGCCGGCCACCCCGTACGTCCCGGGCGTCCAGGGGGTGGGGCGGGCCGGTGACCGGGTGGTGTGGTTCCCGACCACGGCCGGGATGGCGCCGGGCGACGGGAGCATGGCCGCGGTCGCGTCCGTGCCGGCGGAGGACGTGGTGGACCTCCCGGCCGACGCCGACCCGGTTGCCGTGGCCGCGGCGGGCCTGTCCGCGGTGGCCGCGCACATGGCGCTCGGCTGGTGCGGTGAGCTCGTGGCGGGGGAGCAGGTGATCGTGCTGGGCGCGGGCGGTGTGGTGGGCCAGGCCGCCGTGCAGCTCGCCAGGGCCGCCGGGGCCCGCAGGGTCGTCGCGGCGCCCGGTCCGCTGCGGCGCGCCGCCGTGCCGAGGAGGCGGGCGCCGACGCCGTGGTCGCGCTGGACACCGACGACCACCGCGACCTGGCCGCCCGGTTCGCCGACGCCTGCGACGGGCCGGCCGACCTCGTGCTCGACCCCCTGTTCGGAGCACCGGCGGCCGCCGCGGCGCTGGCCCTGCGCCCGGGTGGGCGGCTGGTGAACCTGGGCGGGTCGCGTCGGAGACCTCGCCGATCGACTCGGCCACCCTGCGCAGCCGCTCGTTGCGCCTGCTCGGCTACACCAACAACTCGCTCACCCGCGAGCAGCGGGCGGCCGCCGTCACGGCCGTCGCCGAGCACGTCGCCCGCGGCTCGCTCGCCGTGGCGCACGAGGTCGTGCCACTGGCCGAGGCGGGCGGCGCGTGGCAGCGGCAGGCCGACGGGGGCGCGGGCGGCCGGATCGTGCTGAGGCCCTAGTGGAGGCCCTAGTGGAGGCCCTAGTGCCCCTCTGCCCAGGGCCCGACCCCGCTGATCCGCTGCACCGAGTAGCGGACGATGTAGCCGGGCCCTTCGGGGCCGGGAACGCGTCGTCGGGGGTCATGTAGACCTTCGTCAGGCGGTCGAGCAGGTCCCACGCCTCGTCGCTCTGTTCGACCGTGGCCCGCGCCCGCAGCACGGCGTACGGGTTCAGGAAGACGCGGGGATCGCGGGGCGCGGCGAACGAGAGCACGACCCGCGGGTCGCGTTCGATGTTGCGCAGCTTGGCGTACCGGCCCATGTGGCCGGACACGACGTCGTCGCCGTCCAGCCCGATCCAGATCGCGCTCACCTGAGGGCTGCCGTCGGGGTTGATGGTGCTCAGGTGGGCCAGCGGACCGGACTCGATCAGGTCCCGCAGTTCGGCCGGAAGTTCAGTCACACCGAAGATCGTATCGATCTCCTCGAGGAGGATCCGTGTCGTTGCCGCTGCTGCCGACGTCCCTTGTCGGAAGCTACGCCCAGCCGGAATGGCTGATCGACCGCGCGAAGCTCGCCGGCCGGTTCCCGCCCCGCGTGCGGGCGAAGGAGCTGTGGCGGATCCCGCCGGAGCACCTCGCCGAGGCGCAGGACGACGCCACGGTCGTGGCGATCCGGCTGCAGGAGGAGGCCGGGCTCGACATCCTCACCGACGGGGAGATCCGGCGCGAGAGCTACAGCAACCACTTCGCCACCGCGCTCGAGGGCGTCGACATCGACAACCCGGGCACCGCGCTCGACCGCAGCGGCCACCCCAACCCGGTGCCCCGCATCGTCGGGCCGATCAGCCGCCCGCACGCCGTGCAGGTCGCTGACCTGGAGTTCCTGCGGGCCCACACCGACCGCACGATCAAGATCACGGTCCCCGGCCCGTTCACGATGTCGCAGCAGGCCCAGAACGACCACTACCCGGACGCCGAGGCGGCCGCGATGGGCTACGCCGCCGCCGTCAACGCGGAGATCAAGGACCTGTTCGCGGCGGGCGCCGACGTCGTGCAGATCGACGAGCCGTACCTGCAGGCCCGCCCGGACGCGCCCGCGCGTACGGCTTGGCGGCGCTGAACGCGGCGCTCGACGGGGTCACCGGCACCACCGCCGTGCACCTGTGCTTCGGCTACGCCGCGATCATCCACGAGCGACCGGAGGGCTACTCGTTCCTCCCCGAGCTCGCGGGTTGCACCGCCGACCAGATCTCGATCGAGACCGCGCAGTCGGGGCTCGACCTCGGCGTGCTCTCCGACCTCGCCGGCAAGACGATCATCCTCGGCGTCATCGACCTGTCCGACCACGCCGTGGAGACGCCGGAGACGGTGGCGACGCGCGTCCGGCGGGCCTTCGACCACGTCCCGCCCGAGCGCATCGTGATCGCCACCGACTGCGGCATGAAGTACCTGCCGCGCGACTCGGCGTTCGGGAAGATGCAGGCCATGGCCGGCGCCGCCCGGACGCTGCGCGCCGAGCTCGGCTGACCTTCCGGCTGCCGGACGTGTTCTTGACACCACGATGACGCTCCGGCAGCGTCGGATCTCTGTCCGCGCAGCGGACATCCGTCCATTCTTCAACCTGCAGTGTTGCCGGGAGGATCTCGGACATGACCGCGAGCGTCGCCACCCCGACCTACGACGCGGACATCTACACCGACGAGGCGCTCCTCGAGCCCTACGAGCACTACCGCGCCCTGCGCGAGCTCGGGCCGGCCGTCTGGCTGGAACGGCACGAGGCGTTCGCGGTGTCGCGCCACGCCGACGTCCGCGCCGTCCTGCTGGACAGCGACACCTTCCGGTCGGCGAACGGGATCGCCCTCAACGAGCCGGCCAACCAGGCGATCCTGGGCTGCACGCTCGCCAGCGACGGCGAGCTGCACGCGCACCTGCGCAAGGTGGTGGCCCACCGGATGATGCCGAGGGCGCTGCGCCCGATGCGCGAGCTGGTCACGCAGCGGGCCGACGAGCTCGTCGAAGGCCTCGTGCGGCAGGGCGCCTTCGACGCGGTGTCCGACCTGGCGCGGGCACTACCGCTGTCGGTCGTGCCGGATTTCATCGGCTGGCCGCAGGAGGGGCGCGAGCACCTGCTGGAGTGGGCGGGCGCGAACTTCGACTCGTTCGGGCCGATGAACGCGCGCGCCGAGCGGGCGATGCCCAAGTGCGGGGAGATGGCGGCGTTCGGCGCCGAGCTCGTCCGCACCGGCAACGTCCTGCCCGGCAGCCTCGGCGCGGGCGTTCTCGAGGCGCGCGACCGCGGCGAGATCACCACCGAGCAGTCCATGATGCTGATGCTCGACTACCTGGCGCCGTCGCTCGACACCACGATCAGCGCCGTCGGCAGCGCGATCTGGCTGTTCGCGCAGCACCCCGAGCAGTGGGACCGCATCCGGGCCGACCCGTCCCTGGTCCCGAACGCCGTGAACGAGGTCGTGCGGTTCGAGTCGCCGATCCGGGCGTTCGGCCGCCTGGCCGAGACCGACACGCAGATCGGCGGAGTGCCGGTCCCGGCCGGGTCCCGGGTCCTGGTGATCTACGCGTCGGCCAACCGCGACGAGCGCAAGTTCGCGCGCGCCGACGAGTTCGACGTCACGCGCCCCGACGCCGTGCAGCAGCTCGGTTTCGGCGTCGGCGAGCACGGCTGCGCCGGGCAGGCCCTCGCCCGCATGGAGACCGAGTCGCTGCTCACCGCGCTCGCCCGCTCCGTCACCCGGTTCCGCCTCGCCGGGCCGCCCGAGCGGGCCCTCAACAACCTGATCCGCGCGTTCGGCACCGTGCCGGTCACGGTCGAGACGGAGGCCTGAGGTGGGTGACATCGTCGCGGCCGCCCGTGACCTGCAACCCCTGCTCGACCGGCACGCCGCCGCGGGCGAGGAGGCGGGCGACCTCGCCGGACCGGTCGTCGACGCCCTGCACGAGCACGGCCTGTTCGGCATGTGGGTGCCGCAACCGCTCGGCGGTTCCGAGCTCGACCCGCTGTCCTCCCTCGACGTCGTCCAGTCGCTCGCGGAGGCCGACCCCTCGGCCGCCTGGGTCCAGATGGCCGCCGCGCTCGCCACCGGCACCGGCGGGGCCTACCTGGGTGACGAGGCAGTGGCCGCGATGTTCGGCGGGCCGCGCTTCCCGGTCGTCGCGGGGCAGGGCACCCGGCCCGGCCGGGCCGTGCGCGACGGCGACGGCTACCGGCTGTCCGGCTCGTGGTCCTTCGCGTCCGGCATCAAGCACGCCCAGTGGATCCACACGCTCGGTGTCGTCGAGGACACCGGTGAGCCGCTGATCTTCGTGCTGCCCGTGGAGCAGGCCGAGCTGGTCGACAACTGGGACGTCCTGGGCCTGCGGGCCACCGGCAGCATCGACTACACGATCGACGACGTCCACGTCCCGGCGGCCTTCACCCACCACGGGCCCACCGAGACCCCGGTGCGTGGCGGGAACCTCTTCCGGCTCGGGATCATCCACTTCGCGCTGGTCGGGCACTCCGGATGGGCGCTGGGCGTCTCCCGCCGGATGCTCGACGAGCTGGCCGCGCTGGTCCGCTCGAAGGCGGGCCGCCCCGGCACGATGGCCGACAACCCGCACTTCCACACGGTCTACGGCGAGGCCGAGGCCCGCTGGCACGCGGCACGGGCGTTCGTCCACGACGCCTGGCGCGGGGTGAGCGGGACGATCCGCGCGGGCGACCCGCTCGACGCGCGGCAGAAGACGATGGTGCGCCTGGCCCTCTACAACGCCACCTGGGCGGCGGAGGAGATCAGCGGCGCGGTCTACCGCGCGGGCGGCACCACGGCACTGCGCGCCGGCGTTCTCCAGCGGTACTTCCGGGACATGCACGCGGGCACGCAGCACGTCACGTCCGCACCCGGGGTGGTCGAGGGTTGCGGGCGCACCTCGGCGGGCTCGCGCCCGGACACGACTGGCTCTACATGAACCTGGTGCCGCAGGACCGCTAGCGTGTGCCGGCCGGGGCGCGTGATCACCGGAAGTGGTTCGAGAGCGTCGGATGTGACCCTCTGCCACCATCTCCGCCGATCATGCGATCGTCGACAGTGGTGGCACGACGACAGATCAGTCGTCGCGGCACCATTTCCGGCGATCACGAGCCGCCCCGGCTGATCGGCCCGGACCTGATCGGCCCGGACCTGATCGACTCGGTCCTGATCGGCTCGGGCCGCCGGCCGGGTCCGGCATCGCCCGGCTAGCGTGCCGCCGTCTCCGGCGCGGCGAGGAACCCGATCACCTCGTCGGCCACCGCGTCGGGGAGCTCCTGGTAGAGCGCGTGCCCGCAGCCGGGCACGACGCGCAGCGCCGCGCGTCGATCGCCGCGGCGTAGGCCTCGCTGTGCGGGCGCGGGATGATCTCGTCGGCCTCGGCGGCCAGCACGAGGGTGCGTGCCGTGATCGAGGGCAGGCGCGCGGGCAGCCCCGGGTCGTGCAGGAACGGGTGCCGGGCGAAGCGCGCGAACGCCGCGCCGTCGCGCGCCGCCTGCCGGGCGACCTCCTCGCTCGGGGGTGCCGCCAGCGCCGCGTCGGCGATCGCCCGGTCGAGGAACAGGGCCCGCACGATCTGCTCCGGCGACATCGTGAACAGGTCGGCCGGTTCGGCGCCGGGGACGGACAGCCCGGCCGGGGCCATGAGGACCAGGCGCTCGACCCGGTCCGGTGCCGCCGCGGCCAGCTCGGCCGCGATCCACCCGCCGAACGACGCGCCGACGAGATCGATCCGCTCCAGGCCCAGCGCGTCCAGCAGCCGCACGTAGTGCTGCGCGAGCTGGGGCACCGTCTCGATCTCGGGCAGCTCGTCGCTCCGGCCGAACCCGGGGTGGTCGGGCGCGAGCACGTCGAAGTGTTCCGAGAGCCGGTGCAGGTAGGGGTTCCACGCCCCGGCCCCGCCGGCCGCGTGCAGGACCACGACCGGCCGTCCCGAACCGCGCCGGAACAGGTTGACCTCTCCCGACCCCATCGCGACCCTCGTCGGCTGGGGACCGGTGCCGGGAACGTTCACGCTCTCCTCCTCGAGTAGCGCCGGACATGTGTCCGCCTGATGGGACACTGGTCCAGCGGGCGCGTGGCGTCAATGGGGTGATCGGTTCGGAGACGTCACCCCGGCTCGGCCAACGACCGCAGCGCGTCGTCCAGCGTCGAGAAGATCGCGGTCGAACCGCCGTCCCAGTGAGGTGTCGGATCCGGCCGGCCGGGCGCGGGTGCCCACAGCCACCAGATGTTCTGCCAGGGATCGAGGATCCGGCCGAGCGTCGTCTCGCCGTAGAACGGGGTCGGCTCGGTGACCGTGGTGGCGCCCCGGGCGGTGGCCCGCTCCAGCACCGTCGCCACGTCCCGGACCCACACCTGCAGCAGCCCGGGGCGTGCCGGCCATCCGTCCAGCCGGTCGGCCGTCATCAGGTTGACGGTGCCCAGCCTGAGCTCGGCGTGGATCAGCTTGCCGTCCGGCATCGAAGTCCTGGCCTCGGCGGTCTCGGGGACGCCGAACACCTCGGAGACGAAGGTGATCAGGCCGGCGGCGTCGTCCACGATCACGAACGGGTTGAGCACGGCGCCGGCGCCGGGAACGGAGTGAGCCGGGAGGAGGATCTCGTCGTCCATGCCCGAACTCTCGCCGGCATTCCGGTCAGTGGCTGACCGTTGAGTGAACATGCTTGTCGTTCGCAGTTCAGAGGCGAGTTGCGACGCCCGGTAGGCTGTCGGGCACGGGTCGAGAGGCGCTGCAACGGACCGCGAGTCCGCCACGCTCGGTCCGCCACGACGTGCAGCAAGGGCGCCTCCGGTCACCGGAGGGCGCGCACATGTCTGACCATCGCACGCAGGAGCTGGTCCAGCTCCTGCACCAGCGGATCGCCGTTCTCGACGGTGCGTGGGGCACCCTGCTGCAGGGCATGCACCTCACCCCGGACGACTACCGCGGCGAGCGGTTCGCCGACCACTCCCACGACGTCACCGGCGACCCGGACCTGCTCAACCTGACCCGCCCCGACGTCGTGTTGGAAGGGCACCGCCGCTACTTCGCCGCTGGCGCGGACATCACCACCACGAACACGTTCACGGCCACCTCGATCGGCCAGGCCGACTACGGGATGCAGGCCGCGGTGCGGGAGATGAACGTCCGCGGCGCGCAGCTGGCCCGCCAGGCCGCCGACGAGGCGGGCGGGAAGTTCGTGGCCGGCTCGATCGGCCCGCTCAACGTCACGCTCTCGCTGTCGCCCGACGTCAACGACCCGGCGTACCGCGCGGTGAGCTTCGACGACGTGCGCGCCGCCTACGCGGAGCAGATCGCCGGGCTCGCCGAGGGCGGTGTCGACCTGCTGCTCGTCGAGACGATCTTCGACACGCTCAACGCCAAGGCGGCGATCGCGGCGGCCCGCGAGGTGGCGCCGCACCTGCCGCTGTGGATCTCGGTGACGATCGTCGACCTGTCCGGCCGCACCCTGTCCGGCCAGACCGTCGAGGCGTTCTGGAACTCGGTCCGCCACGCCTCTCCGCTCGTCGTCGGCGTCAACTGCTCGCTGGGCGCCGCCGAGATGCGCCCGCACGTGGCGGAGCTCGCCCGGTTCGCCGACACGTTCGTCGCCTGCCACCCCAACGCGGGCCTGCCCAACGCGTTCGGCGGCTACGACCAGACCCCCGGCGAGACCGCGGGGCTGCTCGAGGAGTTCGCAGGCGCCGGGATGGTCAACATCGTGGGTGGGTGCTGCGGCACCACGCCCGAGCACATCACGCGGCTGGCGTCCGCGGTGTCCGGGGTGGCACCGCGCCCGGTGGCGTCGCCCGCGCCCGGGGCGCACTTCAGCGGTCTCGAACCGCTCACCATCGTGCCCGACACCGGGTTCCTCATGATCGGCGAGCGCACCAACGTCACCGGCTCCGCGAAGTTCCGCAGGCTGATCGAGGCGCGCGACCACCAGGCCGCGGTCGACGTGGCGCTGGAGCAGGTGCGCGGCGGGGCGAACCTCATCGACGTCAACATGGACGCCGACCTGCTCGAGAGCGAGCGGGAGATGACCACGTTCCTCAACCTGATCGCCACCGAGCCCGAGGTGGCCCGGGTGCCCATCATGATCGACAGCTCCCGCTGGAGCGTGCTCGAAGCCGGGCTGAAATGCGTGCAGGGCAAGGGGATCGTCAACTCGATCAGCCTCAAGGAGGGCGAGGAGGTCTTCCTCGACCACGCCCGCAAGGTGCGCTCCTACGGGGCGGGCGTCGTCGTCATGGCGTTCGACGAGAAGGGGCAGGCCGACACCACCGAGCGCAAGGTCGAGATCTGCGGGCGGGCCTACGACCTGCTCACGCGGGAGGTCGGGTTCCCGCCCGAGGACATCGTGTTCGACCCCAACGTGCTCGCCGTCGCCACGGGGATGGCCGAGCACAACGGGTACGCCAAGTCCTTCCTCGACGCGTTGCCGCTGATCAAGCAGCGGTGCCCGGGCGTGCGCACCTCGGGCGGCATCTCGAACCTGTCGTTCTCCTTCCGCGGCAACAACGTGGTGCGGGAGGCGATCCACTCCGCGTTCCTGTTCCACGCGGTGCGGGCCGGCCTGGACATGGGCATCGTCAACGCGGGCCAGCTCGCGGTGTACGAGGACATCCCCGCCGACCTGCTGGAGCTGGTCGAGGACGTGCTGTTCGACCGCCGCGAGGACGCCACCGACCGGCTGGTCACCTTCGCGGGCAAGGTCACCGGGCCCGGCACCAAGCGCGAGATCGACCTCTCGTGGCGCGACGCCACGGTCGCGCAGCGGCTGTCGCACGCGCTCGTGCACGGCATCGTCGACTTCGTCGAGGCCGACACCGAGGAGGCCCGCAAGGAGGCCGCCCGTCCCCTCGAGGTGATCGAGGGCCCGCTGATGGACGGGATGAAGATCGTCGGTGACCTGTTCGGCTCCGGGAAGATGTTCCTGCCCCAGGTGGTGAAGAGCGCGCGGGTGATGAAGCGCGCCGTGGCCTACCTCGAGCCGTTCATGGAGGCGGAGAAGGAGCAGCTGCGGCTCGCCGGGCACGTGCAGGAGGACCGCGGCCAGGGCAAGGTCGTGCTCGCCACCGTCAAGGGCGACGTGCACGACATCGGCAAGAACATCGTCGGTGTCGTGCTGGCCTGCAACAACTACGAGGTGATCGACCTCGGCGTGATGGTGCCCGCGAGCGTCATCCTGGACACCGCGGTGTCCGAGGGCGCCGACGTCGTCGGCCTGTCCGGGCTGATCACGCCGTCGCTGGACGAGATGGTCGGCGTGGCGCAGGAGATGAACCGGCGCGGGCTCAAGCTGCCGTTGCTCATCGGGGTGCCACCACGTCGCGGCAGCACACGGCCGTGAAGGTCGCGCCGGCGTACGACTCCAGCACCGTGCACGTGCTCGACGCGTCGCGGGTCACGGGCGTCGTGTCCCAGCTGCTCGACCCGGAGCGCGCCGAGCGGCTCGACGCCGAGAACCGCGTCGAGCAGGAGCGGCTGCGGGTGCAGCACGCGTCCCGCCAGCAGCGGCCGATGCGCACCATCGCGCAGGCGCGCGCCAACCGGGAGCAGGTGGCGTTCGACGACCTGCCGGTGCCGGCGTTCACCGGCGTCCGCACCGTCACGCCGTCGCTGGAGCAGCTGCGGGAGTTCATCGACTGGCAGTTCTTCTTCCTCGCCTGGGAGCTGAAGGGCAAGTTCCCGGCGATCCTCGACAAGCCGGAGGCCCGCGAGCTCTTCGACGAAGGCAACCAGCTCCTCGACGAGATCGTCGCGGACGGGTCGTTGCAGGCCAGGGGCGTGTACGGGTTCTGGCCCGCCCACGCCGACGGTGACGACATCGTTCTCGAGGGCGGCATGCGCTTCCCGATGCTGCGCCAGCAGACCGAGAAGCCCGAGGGCCGGGCCAACCGCTGCCTCGCCGACTACATCGCCCCCGCGGGCGACCACCTCGGCGGCTTCGCCGTCTCCGTGCACGGCGCCGACCGGCTCGCCGCGAAGTACGAGGCGGAGCACGACGACTACCGGGCGATCATGGTCAAGGCCATCGCCGACCGGCTGGCCGAGGCGTTCGCCGAGCAGGTGCACCTGGAGGCCCGGCGGGCCTGGTTCGAGCCGGACGCCGAGCCGGTCATGGCCGACCTGCACGCCGAGCGGTTCCGCGGCATCCGGCCCGCGCTCGGCTACCCGGCCAGCCCCGACCACAGCCTCAAGAAGGAGCTGTTCGAGTTGCTCGGCGCCGAGAGCGCGGGCATCGGCCTGACGACCTCGTACGCGATGACGCCCGCCGCGAGCGTCAGCGGGCTGATCTTCGGCCACCCGGGAGCGCGCTACTTCACCGTCGGGCGGATCGGGGCCGACCAGTTGCGCGACTACGCCGAGCGCCGGATGCTGCCGCAGTCGGAGGTCGAGAACTGGCTGCGGCCCAACCTGGACTGATCAGCGCCGGGCCGGTCGGGCACCGGCCGGTCGTGCGCGTGGGAGGCTCCTGAGATGCCGCGGGTGGCGACAGGAGAGTCCGTGCTGTCGCGCGCCGTGCGCATCGTGGAGGTGTTCACCTCCACCGACCCGGAGCTGACGGTCACCGAGATCGCGCGGCGGTCGGGGTTGCACCTCGCCACGGCCTCCCGGCTGGTGGCGGAGCTGGTTCGGCACGGGCTGCTGGCCCGGACCGCGAGCGGCCGGGTGGAGATCGGGGTCCGGCTGTGGGAGCTGGCGCAGCGGGCGTCGCCGACGTTGTCGCTGCGTGAGGCGGCGATGCCGTACCTGGAGGACCTCCACGCCGTGGTGGGACACCACGTCCAGCTGGGGGTGCTCGACGGGGAGGACGTGCTGTTCGTCGAGCGGCTGTCGGCCCAGGGCGCGGTCATCAACCTGACCCGCATCGCGGGGCGGTTGCCGTTGCACGTGTCGTCGTCGGGGCTGGTGCTGCTGGCGTTCGGTTCGCGAGAGCTGCAGGAGCGGGTGTACGGCCTGCCGCTCGCGCCGGTCACCCCGAACACGATCACCGATCCGGCCCGGCTCCGGGAGGTGCTGGCCGGGATCCGGCGCAACGGCTACGTCATCACCAACGGGCACATCCACCTGGACGCGACGGGGATCGCGGTGCCGGTGCGCGACGGGAGCGATCGGGTGGTGGCCGCGCTCTCGGCCGTGGTGCCGAACGACGGTCAGGCCTACACGGTGGTGCCGGTGCTCAGGGCGGCCGCACGGGGCATCTCCCGTCGCCTGCCGCACTGATCCCGATCCGGCAACTTCTCTCAATCATCGAGATCCGACCTGTTCGGTCGTGGCGGCGTTCCGGACGATCCCGGCTCGTCCCCGCCCGTCGACGTGCGGTCATCCGGCCTTCCGGTGAACCCGCCGCTGCCCGGTCGGCACGGCGATCGACACCCGCAGCGGCAGCACCGCCGAGCGGCATCAAGCGGCGGTCAGGAACTCCCGCACCGCCGGGCCCGCCATGTCGCGGAACTCCTCGAAGTAGGCGTGCCGCGCACCGGTGATCAGCTGCAGCCGGCGCCGGGGATCCGGTCGGCCAGTAGCGGCGCGTTGGCCGTGGGGTTGAGCTCGTCCCGGTCGCCGTGCAGCACGAGCGTGGGTGCGGTGATCCCGGGGAGGGCGTCCCACGCGTCGTGCCCGCCGGACGCGAGGAGGTGCTGGTGGCGGGCGGCGCGGGTCATGGCGGGGTCGCCCAGGGTCCAGTACGGCTCCGGGTGCCGCTCGATCCACCCGGGCGTGTACATGAGGTCGAGCAGGGCGCGGCGGGCGGTGGCCGGGTCGGGGTCGGCGAGGGCCCGGCGCACCGCGGGGGAGCGCTCGACGGCGTGGACGCCTCCCGGTGAGGTGCATCCGAGCACGAGGCGCCGCACCCGGTGCGGGTGCTCCACGGCGATCCACTGCGCGACCCGGCCGCCCATCGACGTGCCGTAGACGTCGGCCTGTTCGATGCCGAGGTGGTTCAGCACGGCGATCACGTCCTCGGCGAAGCCGCGTGTGCTGTACGGCCCCGGCGGTGCGTCGCTGTCGCCGGTGCCGCGGTAGTCCATGGTGACGACCTGGCGGTAGTCGTCGAAGTCCGCGCGTACGCGGGTCCACCACCGGTGCGAGCTCGCCTGGCCGCTGAGCAGCAGCAACGGAGCTCCGGCGCCGGAGGTCTGGAAGGCGATGCGCACGCCGTCGGGGGTCGCTGCGTGGGTCACGTACCGATCTTCCCAACGCCCGTGTTCAGCCCAGCCGGTAGACCCGCCGTGCGTTGTCCCGCCCGACCATGTCGACCACCCGCAGCGCGTCCGCGACCGCCCAGTCGCCGTCCTCCACCCAGCGGCCCAGCACCGACGTCATCGCCCTGCGCCACAGGACGGCGCCGAGGTGGTGCAGCTCGGGCGGCCCCCAGGCATCGGAGGAGTAGAGCTGCTTCGCGAACGGGGCCAGCTCGAAGGATTCCGCCACCACCTGGGTGCTGCGCACCCCGACGTGGTTCACCGCGAGCCCGACGTCGAAGTGGACGTTTCCGAACGCCTGCGCGAGGTAGCCCGCCTCGCGGTGGTAGGGGTAGCAGTGCAGGAGCATGACCGGCACGTCCGCCACGCCCGGCGTGCGCAGGAAGTCGAGCAGGTGGACCGGGTTGGCGCGGTGCAGGTCGAGGTCGCGGTCGCCGAACCCGGTGTGGATCTGGATCGGGAGGCCCCGGCGCACGGCGGCGTGCAGGCCGTGGCGCAGGAGCACCGGGTCGGTGAGCCGGGGCTCGCCGGAGCCGACCCAGCGGCGGGCCGCGTCCGCCACCGCGTGCGGTGCGGGCGGCGAGAGGTCGATGTCGAGGCCCGACCGGTACGCGAGGATCGACTTGACGGCCACGGCGTCGCGGGTCGCCCGTTCCAGGCGGGCCTCGAACTCGTCGGCGTAGTCCCGGCCGGTCACCCCGTCGGCGGCCAGCTCCTCGGCGAGCGACTCCAGCCGGACGACCAGGTGGCCACGGGCCCCGGACGCGGCGGCCATCGCGTCGACGTCGAGGACCGTGCCGGCGCCGTACCCCGTGTCGACCAGCCAGTCCGACACGGCGGCGGCGCGCAGGAACCGCTCGGTGACCGCGGGGACGCCGAGCTCGGTGCGGCGGGCCCAGTACTCGTCGGCGGGTACGTGTGCGGGGAGATCGAGCACCGGCGCGCAGGAGCGCCGGATCGCGAAGCCGAGCTGCGAGTCGAACTGCGTCATCCACGGCGGGACGGGCTCGGGGGAGCCCTCGCACAGGTGGACCTCGAACTCGGCGCGGTCGAGCTCGCCGGTGAAGGCGCCGTGCACGTGGTGGTCGACCAGCCGCAGCCCTGAAACGTGCTCGGCGAGCGCGGACGCCATCACACCGACCAGGCGTATCGGAGCTGCTCGGCCACCGCGTCGACGTCGTGGCCGCCGTAGGTGTCGAGCTCGTGGCGGCGCACGGCGGTGAGCGCTTCGAGGATCTCCTCGCCGAGCAGGCGGCGGGCCGGCTCGGAGCCCTGGAGCATCTCCAGCGCGGACCGCTGGTCGGCCGGGAGTCGCACCGCTGCGGTGCGCGCCGCCTCCTCGGGGGTGAGCGCGTCCGGGGCGACCGTGACCTCCGGCGGCAGGGCCGCGCCGCGCGCGAGGCCGTCGAGTGCGAGCTCGACGAAGACCGCGGTGGCGAGGTAGGGGTTGGCGGACGGGTCGATGCACTTGAGCTCCACGCTCGCGCCGTGCGGGTTGCCCGGCGTCTCCGCGCAGAGGCGCACCGCCGCCTCCCGGTTCTCCCATCCCCAGCAGGCGAACGCGCCGGACCAGTGCCCCGGTTGGAGCCGGTGCGGTGACAGCACGGACCCGGCGAACACCGCGGTGAGCTCCGGCAGCCCGGCGACGATCCCGCCGATCGCGGCGCCGCCGCCGTCGGTGAGCCCGTGCGGACCGGTGCCACCCGACAGGAGGGGCTGCCCGTCGCGGGTGAGCGAGAGGTGCTGGTGGGCCCCGTTGCCGGCGCCGCCCGCGAACGGCAGCGGCGAGAACGACACGGCGAGGTCGTGGCGGCGTCCCACGCGGCAGGCGAGCAGGCGGGCCAGCACGACGTGGTCGGCGGCGGTGAGCGGGTCGCTCGGGGCGATCGAGATCTCGAGTTGGCTGTCGCCGTACTCGGCGTGGACCTGCTCGACCGGAAGACCCGCGCGGTCGGCGGCGGCGAGCAGGTCGAGGACGAACGCTTCGACGTCCAGCAGGGCGCCCAGCCCGTACGCGTTCCACCCCGGACCGTGACGGGGAGTGAGCACCATTTCCAGCTCGCACCCGACGCGCGCGGCGAGGCCCTGTTCCGTCAGCCGGGCCGCCGTGCGGCGCAGGAGGCCGCGGGTGCAGACGGGGGCGGGCGCGGCGTCCTGGTCGAACATCTCCGCCGGTGCCCACGCCAGCCCGTCGCCGAGCACGCGCACCGCGGTGAGGTCGGCGCGCAGCCGCATGTCGCCGACCACCCCGAACCGCGGGGTGAACGCGATGGCGTTGTCGACGCAGAACACGTTCCAGCTCGGCGAGGCGCCCATGCCGTGCGCGTGGAACGCACCCGCCCGCCGCGCCGGCACGTGCTTCGCCCGGATCACACCGGCCGGGTCGACCACCGAGCCGCTGAGCAGCCGGATCCCGGCGTCCTGGAGTCGGGCCGTCGCCGTGGCCAGCTCCTCGTCGGCGAGGACCGGCATCGGGTACGTGGTCACGGGAGCGCACGCTACAACTCCCGCGGGGCCGTGCGGGGCTACTCCAATCGCGATCGGTGGACGGGACAGTCGGGCGCGATGAGCACCCCGAGACCGGCGCGCGGGTCGTTGGGCAGCATCGGGCACAGGCAGCCGCGAGCGGCGGCGGCGGTGCTCCCGGGCCCGCCGGAGTCCCAGAGCTCGCCCGGCGCGAGGTCGTCGGGCTCTCCGGGCAGCGGCCATTCGCTGCCGGGGAGCGGACCGGTCGGCTCATCGTCACCAGTGCCGTTGTGACGCATTCGTTCATTCAACCGGACGACGGCGGGTCGCCGTTGGCCACGGTGCGTGACGCCGGTCGCCAGGGTTCGCGGACCGTTACCTGCTCTTGACCGGGTGCACCCTTGACGACCAGGGATGTTAGCGCTCACAATTCCGCGGGCTGGGACGTGCATCACACTGATGGGCGGAACCCCACCACTGGATACGACGCCTGGGGAGGCGCTGTGCGCACAACGATGACGTTGCCCGCGCTGAGCAAGCGGGTGGCTGCGCTCGCAGCGGTGACGGCCGCCGCGCTCGTGCTGGCCGCATGCGGCGGCGGAGGCGGGGATGGGCAGGGTGGCGGATCCGAGGCCGCCGGCGGCGAAGAGCCGATCACGCTGGGCTTCTCACAGGTCGGCGCCGAGAGCGGGTGGCGCACCGCGAACACGAAGTCGGTGCAGGACTCCGCGGCGGAAGCCGGCATCGAGCTGCAGTTCTCCGACGCCCAGCAGAAGCAGGAGAACCAGATCAAGGCGATCCGCTCGTTCATCCAGCAGCGGGTCGACGTGATCGCGTTCAGCCCCGTCGTGGAGTCGGGGTGGGACACCGTGCTGATGGAGGCCAAGCGGGCCAACATCCCGGTGATCCTCACCGACCGGGCCGTCGACTCGGCCGACACCACGCTCTACAAGACGTTCCTCGGCTCCGACTTCATCGAGGAGGGCAAGAAGGCCGGGCAGTGGCTCCTGGAGAACGTCGACGCGTCGGCCGGGCCGGTGAACATCGTCGAGCTGCAGGGCACCACGGGATCGGCCCCGGCGATCGACCGCCAGGAGGCTTCGCCGAGGTGATCAAGCAGAACCCGAACTACCAGGTCATCGCGACGCAGACCGGTGACTTCACGCGCTCGGGCGGCCGGCAGGTGATGGAGGCCTTCCTGAAGGCCCACCCGGACATCGACGTCCTCTACGCCCACAACGACGACATGGGGCTCGGCGCGATCGAGGCGATCGAGGCGGCCGGCAAGGTCCCCGGGCAGGACATCACGATCATCACCGTCGACGCGGTGAAGGACGGCATGCAGGCGCTGGCCGACGGGAAGATCAACTTCATCGTCGAGTGCAACCCGCTGCTCGGCCCGCAGCTGATGGACCTGGTCAAGAAGGTGACCGCCGGTGAGGAGGTGCCGGCGCGCGTCGTGACCGAGGAGACGACGTTCGACACCGAGGCCGCCAAGGCCGCACTGCCCAGCCGCCAGTACTGATGGCGGGCTCGCGTCCGCTGGTGGAGATGACCGGCATCTCCGTGGCGTTCGGACCGGTTCAGGCCCTCGAGGGTGTGGACCTGCGGCTGTACCCGGGCGAGGTGCACGCGTTGATGGGCGAGAACGGCGCCGGCAAGTCGACGCTGATCAAAGCCCTGACCGGCGTGCACCCGGTGGACGCGGGCCAGATCACGGTGCAGGGCGAGCCGGTGGCCTTCAGCGGGCCCGCCGCCGCCCAGGCCGCCGGGATCAGCACGGTCTACCAGGAGGTGAACCTCTGCCCCAACCTCTCCGTGGCGGAGAACCTCCTGCTGGGCCGCGAGCCGCGCCGCGCCGGTCGCATCGACTGGCGCGGCGCCCGCCGCCGGGCCACCGAGGTGCTCGGCAGGCTGCACCTGGACCTCGACCCGTCCTCGCCGCTGGACGCGCACCCGATCGCGCAGCAGCAGCTCGTCGCGATCGCCCGTGCCGTCGAGGTCGACTCGCGGGTGCTGGTCCTCGACGAGCCGACCTCCAGCCTGGACGCGAGCGAGGTCGAGGAGCTCTTCCGGGTCGTGCGCGGGCTGCGCGACGACGGCGTGGCGATCCTGTTCGTCTCGCACTTCATCGAGCAGGTCTACGAGATCTCCGACCGGATGACCGTGCTGCGCAACGGCAGCCGGGTCGGCGAGTACCGCACCGCGGAGATCTCCCGCGTGCAGCTGGTGTCGGCGATGGTGGGGCGTGAGCTCGAGGTGCTCGAGCGTCTCGACCGCGCACCGGCCGCCCCCGCCGACGAAACCGAGTCGCCGGTCCTCCGGGCCGTCGGGATCGGACGCAAGGGGGCCGTCGAACCGGTCGACCTCGTCGTGCGGCCCGGTGAGGTGGTCGGGCTGGCCGGGCTGCTCGGCAGCGGGCGCACCGAGCTCGCCCGGTTGCTGTTCGGCGCCGACCGCGCCGACCACGGCGAGATCGCGGTGGACGGACGGGTGGTCCGGATCCGCAACCCGCGCACGGCGATCGACGCCGGCATCGCGTTCAGCTCGGAGGACCGCAAGGCCGGGGGAGTGGTGGGCGACCTGACGGTGCGCGACAACATCGTCCTCGCGATGCAGGCGTCCCGGGGCTGGATGCGGCGCATCCCCGGCCGCAAGCAGGACGAGCTGGCCCGACGCTGGATCGAGCTGCTCGACATCCGGCCCGCCGACCCGGACGCGCTGCTGCGCAACCTGTCGGGCGGCAACCAGCAGAAGGTGCTGCTGGCGCGGTGGCTGATCACGCAGCCGCGCCTGCTCATCCTCGACGAGCCCACGCGCGGCATCGACGTCGGCGCGAAGGCCCAGATCCAGGCGCTCGTGGCCGAGCAGGCGGGCCAGGGCACGGCCGTCGTGTTCATCTCCGCGGAGCTGGACGAGGTGGTCCGCCTCTCCGACCGGGTCCTGGTGCTGCGCGACCGCAAGCCGGTGGCCGAGCTCGCCGGGGAGGACGTGGACATGGACCGGGTCATGGGACTGATCGCCACCGGAGGTGAGGCCGGTGCGTGAGCTCCTGCGCAAGCCCATCTGGCCGCTCGCCGCGCTGCTGCTGCTCAACCTGGCTGTGACGCCCAGCTTCTTCGCCGTGCACGTGCAGGACGGTCGGCTCTACGGCAGCCTCGTGGACATCCTGCACAACGGCGCCCCGCTGGCGATCACCGCGCTCGGCATGACGCTCGTGATCGCGACGCGGGGAATCGACCTGTCGGTCGGCGCCGTCGTCTCGATCGCCGGTGCGGTGACCTGCACGTGGATCGCGAGCAGCCCCGATCCGGCGAGCCCCGGCGCCGCGATCGCCGGGATCGGGCTCGCGCTCGGCCTCGCCGTGGCGCTCGGCGCGTGGAACGGGTTCCTCGTCGCCCGCCTCGGGATCCAACCGATCATCGCCACCCTCGTGCTCATGACGGCGGGCCGCGGGCTCGCCCAACTCATCACCGACGGGCAGATCGTCACCGTCAACAACGCCACCTACTCGGGCATCAGCGGCAGCGCCCTGCTCACCGTCCCCGTGACGGTGCTCGTGGCGGCCGCCGTGTACGCCCTGGTCGCGCTCGTGACGCGGCGCACCGCGCTCGGCACGCTCGTGGAGGCCGTCGGCATCAACCCCGAGGCCAGCAGGCTGGCCGGGGTCCGCTCCCGCACCATCGTGTGGACGGTCTACGTGTTCGCCGCGCTGTGCGCCGCCGTCGCCGGGCTGATGATCAGCGCGAACGTCCACGCCGCCGACGCCAACAACGCGGGCCTCTGGCTGGAGCTGGACGCGATCCTCGCCGTCGTCATCGGGGGCACCTCGCTCGCGGGCGGGCGCTACTCGATCGCGGGCACGCTGCTGGGTGCGCTCACGATCCAGACGCTCACCACGACGATCTACTCGGTCGGCATCCCGCCGGAGGTCTCCCTCGTGTTCAAGGCGGTCGTCGTCATCCTCGTGTTCCTGGCGCAGGCGCCGAAGGTGCGGGCGCTGCTCGCCCGCGGGCGGCGGCCGGCAGGCCCGCAGCCGCCGCCACCCGCCGCACCGGTCCCGGGCGGACCGGTCACGGACGTGCCGGTGGAGAAGACCGGGAGCAGCCGGTGACCGCACTCGTCGAACGCGTCCGCGACGTCCGGCGCGTCCCCACCCGCTTCCTCCCCGTGATCGTCACGTTCGCGTTGTTCGTGCTGATGTTCGCCGGCGGAGGCCTGCGCTACGACTCGTTCGCGTCCGGCCAGGTGCTGCTCAACCTCCTGATCGACAACGCGTTCCTGGTGGTGCTCGCCGTCGGGATGACGTTCGTGATCCTCACGGGCGGCATCGACCTGTCGGTGGGATCCGTCGTCGCGCTGTCGACGATGGTGGCGGCCGCGCTGCTGCGGGCGGGCTGGCCGCCGGTGGTCGTGATGCTCGCGGTGCTCGCGGGCGGCGCCCTCTTCGGGCTCGCCATGGGCGCAGTGATCCACTACCTGGAGATCCAGCCGTTCATCGTGACGCTCGCCGGGATGTTCCTGGCCAGGGGCCTGTGCTACGTGATCGACCTGCAGTCGATCTCGATCGAGGACCCGCTGTTCCGCACGATCGCGCAGACCGCCGTGCCGCTGGGCGAGGAGCTGTTCCTCAGCCCGGCCGCCCTCGTCGCGCTCGCCGTGGTGGCGGTGGCGGTCTACGTCCTGCACATGACCCGCTTCGGGCGCACGGTCTACGCCGTGGGCGGCAACCAGCAGTCGGCGATGCTGATGGGGCTGCGCGTCGCGCAGGCCAGGGTGGGCGTGTACGTGATCAGCGGGGCCTGCTCCGCCCTTGCCGGGCTGCTGTTCACGTTCTACATGCTCTCGGGCTACAGCCTGCACGCCGTGGGGATGGAGCTCGACGCGATCGCCGCCGTCGTCATCGGGGGCACGCTGCTCACCGGCGGCTCCGGGTTCGTGCTCGGCTCCGTGCTGGGCGTGCTGGTACTCGGCACGATCCAGACGATCCTCTCGTTCGAGGGCACGCTCAGCTCGTGGTGGTCCCGGATCGTGATCGGGCTCCTGCTCCTGGTGTTCGTGGTGATGCAGCGGGTGCTGGCGAGGCGGGGTGCGGCGCGCTAGCCCTGGCCGCAGGGGTGACGGGTGTACGGTTCGTCTCCCGACAGGTACGAGCCGCGCGGTGGGTGTGCATGAGCACCACGGTGACCGTCGAGTGGGGCCGTGCGAGCTTCGACCGGTCCCACTGGGGGAAGGCCTATGCGCAGCTGTCGGCGGCGGAGCGCGACACGGCCCTCGGGCCGGAGGACCTGGAGCGGCTCGCGGTTGCGGCGTACCTGGTCGGCGGGGACGAGGCTTCCGCTGTGGCGTGGGAGCGGGCCCATCACCTGTTCCTGGAACGGGGAGAGGTGGCGCGGGCCGTCCGGTCCGCGTTCTGGCTGGCCTTCGGGCTGCTCAACCGTGGCGAGATGGCCCGCGGTGGTGGCTGGCTCTCCCGGGCGCAGCGCCTGCTCGACGACCACCGGCTGGAGTGCGCGGAGCAGGGGTACCTGCTGGTGCCGGCGGCTCTGCAGACCTTGGAGGGCGGCGATCCCGGGGGCGCGTACGGGCAGTTCGGCCGGGCTGCGGAGCTCGGTGCCCGCTTCGGGGAGCCGGACCTGGTGGCGATGGGGCGGCTGGGCCGGGGATCGGCGCTGATCCGGGCGGGCCGGACCGCGGAGGGGCTCGCCCTGCTCGACGAGACCATGGAGGCGGTCGTCGCGGGGGAGGTCTCGGCCACCGTGGCGGGGACGGTCTACTGCGCCGTCATCCTCTTCTGCCGGGAGGCGTTCGACCTGCGCCGGGCGCGCGAGTGGACGGCGGCGCTGACGGACTGGTGTGACGCGCACCCGGATCTCGTGCCGTTCCGCGGCCGATGCCTCGTCCACCGCTCGCAGATCCTGCAGCTGCACGGTGAGTGGCCGAAGGCGATGGACGAGATCCGGCAGGCGTGTGAACGACTTTCCGTGCCGGCCGGGCAGCCCGCGCTCGGATGGCGCTCCAGCAGCGGGGCGAGCTGCACCGGGTGCGCGGCGAGTTCGCCCAGGCCGAAGAGGCCTACCGGGAGGCGGCTCGGTGGGGGCACGAACCCCACCCCGGGTTGGCGCTGCTGTGGCTCGCCCGGGGGCAGGTGCAGGACGCGGCCGGGGCGATCCGGGGGGTGGTGGAGGAGGCCCGGGCCCGCCACGACCGGGCCAGGATGCTGCCGGCCTACGTCGAGATCATGCTCGCGGCCGGTGATGGCGGTGCCGCGCGCCGTGCCGCCGCCGAGCTGGCCGAGGTCGCTGCGGACCTCGGGACGCCGCTGCTGCAGGCGATGTCCGCCGGCACCACCGGGATGGTCGTTCTCGGCGAGGGCGACCCGCGGGCCGCGCTGGAGGCCCTGCACCGGGAATGCGCCTGCTGGCGCGCACTCGAGGTGCCGTACGACAACGCGCGCGCCCGGGTCCTGGTCGGGCTGGCCTGTCGCGCGCTCGGTGACGAGCAGACGGCCGAGCTGGAGCTGGCCGCCGCGCGGCAGGTCTTCCGGCAGCTGGGCGCCACGCCGGATCGGGAACGGGTGGACGCTCTCGTCGGTGCGACGCCGCCCAGCGTCGCAGGTGACCCGACGGCACGTGAGCTCGAAGTGCTCGCGCTGGTCGCCGAGGGTATGACCAACCGGAGGATCGCCGCCCAGCTCTGCATCAGCGAGCAGACGGTGCGCCGCCACCTGCAGAACCTGTTCCACAAGCTCGGCGTGTCCTCGCGGGCGGCGGCCACCGCGTACGCGCTCAGGCACGACCTGATCTGACACCGACGTGGCACGAACGGACCATGTTCCGGGCCGGACCACGTTGGCAGGTACGGACGATGCCGACCGCGCACGCCGTGACTGGTGCCCCGCCCCGAACCGCGAACCGACCAGGTGAACCCGCCCGCGAGCGGCCGATGAGTTCTGCGGCCCGCCCGGGTCCTACGTGCATGACCGCTGAGGGCCACCGCGCCACCTTCCGTCACGCGCTCGCCAACACGCTCGTGGCGTCCGTCGTCAACGCCACCGTGTGGTTCGCGGTGACGTTCTGGGTCTACCTCGAGACCCGGTCGGTGTTCGCCACCGGCGTGATCGCCGGCATGTTCCTCGGCCTCACCGCGCTCTCGGGGGTGTGGTTCGGCGGCCTCGTCGACCGCTACCGCAAGCGGAACGTGATGCTCGGGTCGAGCGCGGTGTCGCTGGTGCTGTACGCGGCGAGCCTCGTCGTCTACCTCGCCGCCGGGCCGGAGCCTTCCGGGACCCCACGAGCCCGGTGCTCTGGGGCCTCGTGCTCCTGCTGATGAGCGGCGTGATCGTGGGCAACATCCGCGGCATCGCGATGTCCACGGTGGTCACGCTGCTGGTGCCGGAGCCCGAGCGGGACCGCGCCAACGGGATGGTCGGGACCACCACGGGCGTCTCGTTCCTCGTGACCTCGGTGATCAGCGGCCTGCTGATCGGGCTGGCGGGCATGCTGTCGGTGATCCTCCTGGCGCTCACCCTCACCGCCGCCGTGCTCGTGCACCTCACGACGTTGTCGATCCCCGAGGTGCGCGCCGCACGGACCGCGGGCGGCGACTCGCACCGCACGGACCTGCGCGGCACCATCGCCCTCGTCGCCGCGGTGCCCGGCCTGCTCGCCCTGATCGCGTTCTCGACGATCAACAACTTCCTCGGCGGCATCCTGATGGCGCTGGCGGACCCCTACGGCCTGTCGCTGGTGTCGGTCGAGGTCTGGGGGCTGCTCTTCGGCGTGCTGAGCACCGGGTTCATCATCGGCGGCGTCCTCATCAGCAGGTGGGGCCTCGGCCGCAACCCGCTGCGGACCCTGCTGCTGGCCAACCTCGTGCTCTGGGGCGTCTGCAGCGTCTTCGCCGCGCGGTCCTCGATCGTCCTGCTCGCCGTCGGGTTCTTCATCTACCTGTGCGTCGTGCCCTACGCCGAGGCCTCCGAGCAGACCGTGCTGCAGAAGGTCGTGCCCTTCGAGCGGCAGGGCCGCGTGTTCGGGTTCGCGCAGAGCGTGGAGCAGGCCGCGTCCCCGCTCACCGCGTTCCTGATCAGCCCGATCGCCCAGTTCGTGTTCATGCCGTTCATGACCGACGGCGCCGGCGCCCGGCTGCTCGGCCCGTGGTTCGGCACCGGGCCCGAGCGGGGCATGGCGCTGCTGTTCACGATCGCGGGCATCCTCGGTCTCGTCCTCACGCTCGTCGCGCTCGGCTCGCGCCACTACCGGCGCCTCTCGCACCACTACCTGGAGGGCGCGGAGCAGGAGGCGCCCGAGCCGGCCGCGGAGCCCGAGGGCCGGGAGCTCGCCGCAGCGGCGTGACGGCTGCTGGTTGGGACGGGCGATCCCGAACTCGGCCGTCGGGGTGGTGGGCCGGCCGGTGGCCCGTGATCGCCGGAAATGGTGGCGGGGCGACTGATCTGTCGTCCCGCCACCACTGTCGACGGTCGACGTGCGCATGATCGGCCGAAGTGGTCCCAGGGCGTCAGATCCGGCGCCCTGGGACCACTTCCGGTGATCACACCGCGGGTTGGCCGGTGGCCGCCGCGGCGACCCCCCGGGCGTCGGGCGCCCCGCCGAGGGCGATCCTGCACCGGTCGGAACGATCACGGTGTCCGTGACACGCGCTGGGCTCGACCACCGACCAACGACTCGCTCGTCCACTACGGTCAGGGGGTGCCGACGGTGTACGACCTCGTCCTCAGCGGCGGCCGGGTGATCGACCCCGAGACCGGCCTCGATGCGGTCCGCCACGTCGGGATCTCCGGCGACGCCGTGCGGGCGGTCAGCGAGCAGCCACTCTCGGGCACCACGACCGTCGACGTGGCGGGACTGGTCGTGTGTCCCGGCTTCGTCGATCTGCACAGCCACAGCCAGGACGTCCCCGGCGGACGGCTGCAGGCGCTCGACGGCGTCACCACGGCGCTCGAGCTGGAGGCGGGCGCTTCCCGGTGGAGCACACCTACCGGCGGGCGGCGGCGGAGGGCCGGCCGGTCAACTACGGGTTCTCGACGTCGTGGGCGGCCGCGCGGATGCGCGTCCTCGCCGGTGCGCCCGCGGTGGCCGACCTCGACGAGCTGCTGGTCCACGTCGCCGATCCGCGCTGGCAGGCCGCGGCCACGCCCGCGGACGTCGACCGCATCGTCGGTCTCCTGGAGTCCGACCTCGCGGCGGGTGCGCTCGGGATCGGCGTGCTCGTCGGGTACGCGCCGGGCACCGACCCGGCCGAGTACCTCGCCGTCGCGGCGCTGGCGGCGCGGCACGGGGTGCCGACGTACACGCACGCCCGCGACCTCGTGGAGACGGACCCGAACGTCCCGGTCGACGGCGCGGAGGAGATCGTGCGCGCGGCCGGCGAGACCGGCGCGCACATGCACTACTGCCACCTCAACAGCACCTCCGGACGGCACGTCGACCGGGTGCTGGCGCTGGTGGAGCGGGTCCGGGGCGAGGGCGCGACGGTGACCACGGAGGCTACCCCTACGGCGCCGGGATGACCGGCATCGGGGCCGCATTCCTCGCTCCCGAGCTGTTGCACCGCCGCGGGCTCGTCCCGGGCTCGATCGGCCACCTCGGCCTCGGCAGGCGCATCACCGACGCGACGAGCTGCGGCGGGTGCGTGCGCAGGAGCCGGGCGCGCTCGCGTTCGTGCACCAGACCGACGAGACCGACCCGGCCGCATTCGGCGTGGTGCAGCGGGCCCTCGCGTTCCCGGACGCCGCGGTGGCGAGCGACGCGATCGCGCCGCAGTGGACCGCCGGACCGCGCGACCCGATGCGCTGGCCGCTCCCGCCGCAGGTGGCGACCCACCCCCGCACCGCGGGCACGTTCGGGCGCACCCTGCGGCTGCTCGTGCGGGAGCTGGGGCTGTTGAGCCTGCCGGAGGCGGTGCGCCGCTGCACGCTCGTGCCCGGCGCGGATCGTGGAGAACACCGCCCCGGCGATGCGCCGCAAGGGCCGGCTGCAGCCCGGGAGCGACGCCGATGTCACGGTCTTCGACCCGGCCACCGTGAGCGACCGCTCGACCTACAGCGACACCACCCGCCCGTCGACGGGGATCCGGCACGTCCTGGTCGGCGGCCGGTTCGTGGTGCGGGACGGGGCGCTCGACACCGGTGCGCTGCCCGGGCGGCCGGTCCGCGGCACCTGAGCCGCGGGCCGGAGGCGGTCACCCCGCGGTGCGCTCATCGAGCTGGGCGAGGACGAGCGGCCACGCGTCACGGTGCTGCCGGCATGCCGCGGCACTCGCGAAGCCCGCATGGGTCAGGCGAAGGTGCGTTCCGGCCGCGCGGGGTGCCAGCTCGACCGTCACCACGGTCTCCGCGCCCTCGGTGCCGCCTGCGCCGGTGACCCAGGTGAGCTCGACGAGCGACTCCGGTTCGAGCCGCACGAATCGGCCGTAGTGGGGGTGGCGGCGGCCCTCGAACTGCGTCTCGAAGTAGAACGGGGCGTCGACCTGCGGCGTCATCAGCACGGAGCCCGGCGCGGCGAACCAGAGGTCGAACCGTTCGGTCCAGGCGCGGTAGAGCACGCCCTGCGGCGCTGCGAGGACGCGCTCCGCGGTGAGGGAGTGCCGGTGCGACGTGAGATCCGGATCACCCAGCTTTGATTCCATGTCGGCAATATAACTCAGATGGCATGTTGGTGTGGCCGGCTCAGCTCAGCACCGGGTGCAGCGCCCAGTACGCCACCGCCGCGGCCAGCGCCGCCATCGGGATCGTGAGCACCCAGGCCACCACGATGTTGCCGGCCACGCCCCACCGCACGGCCGACAGCCGCTTCGTGGCGCCGACGCCGAGGATCGACGAGGTGATCGTCTGCGTCGTCGAGATCGGCGCGGCGAACGCGAACGCCGTGGTGTAGAGCACCGCCGAGGCCGTGACCTCGGCGGCGAACCCGCGCGGCGGGTCGAGGTCGATGATCCGCCGCCCGAGCGTCCGCATGATCCGCCAGCCCCCCGCGTACGTGCCCGCCGACAGGGCGCCCGCCGCCAGCAGGATCACCCACCACGGCACCTCGAAGCCCTCGTGGTACCCACCGACCACCAGCGCCAGCACGATCACGCCCATCGTCTTCTGGGCGTCCTGCAGGCCGTGGCCGAGCGCCATGGCGGCGGCCGAGAGCGTCTGCGCGTGGCGGAAGCCGCGGGCGAGCGGCTGCGGGTGCGCCCGCTGGAAGATCCACAGCAGCGCGGTCATGAGCAGCGCGGCGAGCGCGAAGCCCACCAGTGGTGACAGCACCATCGGGATGACGACCTTGTCCACCACGCCGCTCCAGTGCACGGTTCCCGCCGCGGCGAGCGCGGCGCCGACGAGCCCGCCGATCAGCGCGTGCGACGACGAGGACGGCATGCCGAACCACCACGTGATCAGGTTCCACGCGATCGCCCCGACGAGGGCCGCGAGCACCACGACGAGGCCGGTGACCCCCTGGGGCGGGTCGATGATCCCGCTGCCGACCGTGGACGCGACCTCGGTGCCGAGGAACGCGCCGACCAGGTTCATCACCGCTGCCATGATCAGCGCGGCCCGCGGGGTGAGGGCGCGGGTTGCGACGGATGTGGCAATGGCGTTGGCGGCGTCGTGGAAGCCGTTCGTGTAGTCGAACACGAGCGCCACCACGATCACGACCCCGATGATCGCCAGTTCCACTCATGACTCCTTGACGGCGATGCTCTCGACGGTGTTGGCCACCGTCTCGAACGCGTCGGCGGCCTCCTCGAGGATGTCGACGACCTCCTTGAGCTTGAGGACCGTCAGCACGCCCGCCGGATCGACGTCGCCGGGTGGGCAGAGCAGCTCCTCCAGCAGCGCGCGGTAGGTGGCGTCGCCTCGTCCTCGAGGGAGTTGACGTGCACCCAGTACTCCTGCAGCTTCGCCATCGTCGCCAGCTGCGGCATCGCCTCCGCGGTGGCCGCGGCCGCGCGCCGCAGCACGTCGGTCTGGGATTTCAGTCCGGCGGCAGCTCGCCGAGCCGGTAGAGCACGATCCGGTCGGCAGCCTCCTCCATCGCGTCGACCACGTCGTCCAGTGACGAGGTGAGCCGGTAGATGTCCTCGCGGTCGAACGGTGTCACGAACGTCTTGTTCAGCTTCACCATGATCTCGTGGGTGAGCTCGTCACCCGCGTGTTCGGCGTCCTTCACCCGCCTGGCCAGCTCGGGGCGCTCTTCGGGCGGCGCGGCCACGAGCGCCGCGAGGTCGTCGGCCGCGCGGGCGATGTTCTCCGCGGCCCGGGTGAACAGCGGGTAGAAGCCACGTTCATGTGGCGTCAACCTGAATGCCATTCGCAGGTTCTACTCCACCGTGGACATCGCGCTGGATCCGAGGCCGATACGGCCTGTGCGAGCCGGAGGGGACGGGGCAGCATGACCGGTATGACGGTGGTCTTCGTGCACGGCGTCCCCGAGACGGGCGCGGTCTGGCACGGCGTACGCGCCCATCTCGACGGCGACTCGGTCGCGATCGACCTGCCCGGCTTCGGTACGCCCCGGCCGGCCGGGTTCGGCGCGACGAAGGACGAGTACGCGCAGTGGCTGGCCGGGCAGCTGCGGATGCTGGGCCGACCGGTCGACCTGGTGGGGCACGACTGGGGGGCGGGTTTCGTGGTGCGCGTCGCCACCGCGTTCGACGTGCCGCTGCGCAGCTGGGCCGTCGACGTCGGTGGTGTCTTCCACCCCGCCTACGTGTGGCACGACGTCGCGCAGAAGTGGCAGACCCCGGGTGCGGGCGAGGAGTGGACGGCCGCCACCGTGGCTGCGGGACCGGAGGCGCGTGCGGGTGCCCTGCAGGCCGGGGGGGTGCCCGCGGCCGACGCGCGCATGCTCGCCGATGCCTTCGACGCGACCATGGGCGGCTGCATCCTCGACCTGTACCGGTCGGCCCTTCCCAACCCGCACGCGGACTGGGGCGCCGCCTCGGACCGGCCGGCACCGGCACCGGGCCTCGTGCTGCAGCCCACCGCCGACCCGTACGACGACCCCACCCGGTCCGGGGACGTGGCCGCCCGGCTCGGCGCCCGCACGGAGCGGCTCGAGGGTCTCGGTCACTGGTGGATGCTGCAGGACCCGGAGCGGGCGGCGGCCGCACTTCGCTCGTTCTGGGACGCGCTCGGTTCCTGAGCGGAGCCGGCCGAGGAACGCCCCTGCGCGCCGGTGGCGTTGCGTCAGGTGTCCGACGGGCGCGGTTGTTCCGGTGGCACCGAGCTCTCGGCGGCCTCCATCCAGCTGTCCAGGTCGGCCTGGGTGAACTCCTGCCACGGCGGGACGTCCGGCAGCTGCCGGAGCAGGTCGAACGCCTCCGCGACCCGGTGGCCGTGGAGCACGGGCGCGTGGCAGGCGGCGACGACCTCGGCGCCGAGCCGCTGGAAGTCGTCCACGACCGCCCGGAACTTCCCGGTGTCGAGCAGCGTGTACCAGGGTGAGACCAGGCGGCCGCCGAAGAACTGGCCGTCGCGGAACTCGTCGTCGGTCAGCTCCCCGATGTCCGGCAGGGGAGCGGGCAGGTTCGTCGCGAAGGTGTCCACCGACCACATCACGTTCGTCTTCGTGTCGAACAGGGCGCGGGTCGTCGGGTTGTCGTACAGCGGCGGCCGCTTGGCCACCAGCATGCGGTCACCCACGTCGATGGTGTCGCCCTCGATCATGAAACGGCACCGGTTGATCGGGGTCTCCCATTCCTCGGCCATGCGGCCGATGGAGAACCAGGTGGTCAGCAGCGTCGCGTTCGGGCAGGCCGCGAGCATCGGCAACAGGTTGCCCGCGTGGTCGCGGTCGTCGTGGGTGAGGAAGATCCACTTCACGTCCAGCGGATCCACCACGGACCACGCGGCCTCCAGCCACTGCGTGCGCACCGCCGGGGCCCCGGTGTCCACGAGGACCGGCTCCGCGCCGCGGATCACCATCGAGTTCATCGGGAAGTGCCCCATCGGCGGGGCCTCCAGGGCCCACGGGATGACGAAGGTCTCCTCTGCGATCTGGTAGGGCTCCAGGAGGTTGAACGTCGGGATGGTCGTCATCGTCGACTCCCTTGCTCGCGGATCCCTCGAGCTCGTCCCGATCAGGGCCCGCGTTAACCGTCCGCGAGCAGCTCAGCGGAATTTGTCGACGTGGGCCCGGGCCCAGTCCGCGAACGTCCGCGGGGGCCTGCCGGTGACCTCCTGCACGGTCGGCAGCACCGGGGACTCGTCGAGCGATCCGTCGACGTAGAAGTCGAAGAACGCGCGGACGTACTGCTCGGGCATGCGGGAGGTCATGTCGGCCCACGTCTCGTCGTCGGGCTGCGCCTCGAAGCGCAGGTCGCGGCCCAGCACCGCACCGAGCACGCGGACGCGGTCGGCGGGCAGCAGCGGCTCCGGGCCGGACAGGGTGTGGACCCGTCCCTCGTGGCCGCCCTCGAGGAGAGCCGCGGCGGCGACGGCTGCGATGTCGGCGGGGTCGATCACGGAGATGCGCACCCCGCCGAACGGGGCCCGCACGACGTCGCCCGCCCGCAGTTGCGGCGCCCATTCGAGGGCGTTCGTCATGAACCCGAACGGCGCAGGATCGTCCAGGGGATGCCGCCGTCCCGCAGGCGTCCTCCGTGCGGATCATGTAGGCCGAGATCGCGTTGCCGGTGTCGCCGCCTGCCGCGGAGCTGCCCGAGAGCTGCACCACGCGGGACACCCCGGCTGCCCGGGCGGCGGCGAGCACGCCGGGCATGTCCTGGTAGCCGGGGAGCAGGAACAGGCCCGTGACGCCCTCGAGCGCGGTGTCGAGGCTCTCGGGGCGATCGAGATCGCCGATCACCCGCTGCGCACCCTCGATCGGCTCGCCCGCGCGGCGGGCCAGTGCCCTGACCTGCGCCTGCCGGTCGGCCAGTGCGCGTAGGACCTCGCGTCCGACGTTGCCCGTGGCACCGCTCACCAGGATCACGGAGACGAGCCTACGAGAGAGCGTGACGCGCGCCTCATCGCGTGCGGGGATTAATTCCGCGCGTTCCGTCGGTCCTCATCCCTACATTGCTCTTCCGGCGCCGGGACCACCGGCCCGCGCCGGCCGAAGACGTGGGGGATCCCGATGAACCAGCAGTCCGACGTGCTCGACCGGGGGCCGGGCGGTCCCGGCACGGCCGGGCAGCTGAGCGCCCGCGACCGCACGGTGATCGGGGTGCTGCTCGTCTCCACGTTCGTCGTCATCCTCAACGAGACGATCATGAGTGTCGCGCTGCCGACGCTGATGTCCGAGCTCGGGGTGTCCGCGAGCGTGGGCCAGTGGCTCACCACCGGCTTCCTGCTCACGATGTCCGTGGTCATCCCGATCACCGGGTTCCTGATCCGGCGGGTGCCACCCGGGTGCTGTTCGGGGCCGCCATGGCGCTGTTCAGCGCGGGCACGTTGCTCGCGGCCCTCGCGCCGGGCTTCGCGATCCTGCTCGCGGCGAGGGTCGTCCAGGCCAGCGGCACCGCGATCATGCTCCCGCTGCTGATGACCACCGTGATGACGCTCGTGCCGCCCGCGCGGCGCGGCGCCGTGATGGGCAACATCTCCATCGTCATCTCGGTGGCGCCCGCGATCGGCCCAGCCGTGTCGGGCATCGTGCTCACCCAGTTCGGGTGGCGCTACATGTTCTGGCTGGTCCTGCCGATCGCGCTCGCCGCGCTGGTGCTGGGGCTGCGCCTGATCACGAACGTCGGCGACTCCACGTCCGCGCCGATCGACGTACCGTCGGTCGTGCTCTCCGTGCTCGGCTTCGGGGGGCTCGTGTACGGGCTGAGCAGCGTCGGCCACTCGGCCGAGAGCGCCTCGCCGCTGACGCTCTGGGGGGCGTTCGGCGTCGGTGTGGTGGGGCTCGTGGCGTTCGTCGTGCGGCAGCTGGTGCTGCAGCGCTCCGACCGCGCCCTGCTCGACCTGCGCACGTTCAGGTCGCGGACGTTCACCGTGGCGAGCGCGATGATGATGCTGATGATGGCGGTGCTGCTGGGCACCATCGTCCTGCTGCCGATCTACCTGCAGAGCGTGCTGGGGATGGAGACCTTCACCATCGGCCTGATGCTCCTGCCGGGTGGCCTGCTGATGGGGCTGCTGGGCCCGGTCGTGGGCAGGCTGTACGACCGGTTCGGCGCGCGGGCGCTGCTGGTGCCCGGCACCGTGGCCACGAGCGCGGCGCTGTGGTCCACCACGCTGTTCACGTCGGGGAGCACGATGCTGCAGGTCATCGGCTTCCACCTGCTGCTGTCCGTCGGGCTCGCGTTCGTGTTCACGCCGCTGTTCACCTCGGGCCTCGGGGCCGTCGAGCCACGGCTGTACTCCTACGGCAGCGCGATCTTCGGCACCACGCAGCAGCTGGCGGGCGCCGCGGGGGTGGCGCTGCTGGTGAGCGTGATGTCCCTCCGGTCCACGGCGCTGGCCGCGGAGGGTGTGCCGCTCGTCGAGCAGACGGCCGGTGGCATCCACAGCGCGTTCCAGGTGGCGGCCGTGCTGTCGGTGCTCGCGATCGTCGGCGCGCTGTTCATCCGCACCGTACCGGCGGGAGAGACATCCGCAGGGCACTGAGCGTCCTGTTACGCACGAACGGCACTTTCGCCCCGCGACCTATCGGACGAAAGTGCCGCTCGTGTGTTTTGGCAATCGGTGGGGCGGTGAAAACCGCTCGGCGATAGCGCAGTAGTGTAGCCCGGTATCGTGAGATCTCGGTAGGGGTCTGCGAGGCGATTAATGATCCTATTTCGTCACCTGGGGGTTACCAATCCGTGGCTGACTCGAACTACGACTTCGTCATCGTGGGCGGCGGCACGGCGGGGTGCATCCTCGCCAACCGCCTCAGCGCCGATCCCGGCACCACGGTGCTGGTGCTGGAGGCCGGTCAGCCCGACCACGCCTGGGACCTGGCGGTTCAGCTCCCGCTCGCGATGGGGATGCCGGTCGGGAGCCGGTGGCACGACTGGCGCTACGCCGGTGAGCCGGAGCCCGGCCTGCAGTCGCGGCGCCTCGAACACCCGCGGGGCAAGGTGCTCGGTGGATCGAGCAGCATCAACGGCATGCTCTACACTCGCGGCAACCGGGCGGATTTCGACCGATGGGCCGCGGAGACGGGCACGGAGAGCTGGAATTACGCACACTGTCTTCCCTACTTCCGCAGGCTCGAGAACTGCATCGGTGAGATCGACGGCACTCGCGGACGCGGTGGTCCGCACACCCTGATGCGGAGCCCGGCGGAGGGCCCGATCTTCGAGGCGTTCTTCGAGTCCGCGAGGCAGGCGGGCTACTCCGTCATGCCGGACCTCAACGGTGCGCGCCAGGACGGGTTCGGCCCGTTCGACCAGGGGGTCCGGGGCGGGCGGCGGGAGAACGCGGCCCGCGCCTACCTGCACCCGGTGCAGAAGCGCGAGAACCTCGAGGTCCGGTGCCGGGTGCACGTCACCGGGATCGACGTCACCGGCGGCCGCGCCACCGGCGTCCGGTACCGGCAGGGGCGCGGCGCCGAGCACGTCGTACGTGCCCGCGAGGTGATCCTCACCGCGGGAGCGGTCGGATCCCCGCAGCTCCTGCAGCTGTCCGGTATCGGCAACAAGGCGGAGCTCGAGGCGCTCGGCGTGCCGGTGATCCACCACCTCCCCGGCGTCGGCGAGTCCCTCCAGGACCACCTGGCCGTCCACATCCAGCACGCCGGCACCGCGCCGGTGTCCCTCGCCTCCGTCCGGAACAAGGCCCACTGGCCGAAGATCATCACGGAGGCGCTGGTGCGTGGCACCGGCCCCGGCGCCTGGAACCCCATGCAGGCAGGCGCATTCGTCCGCAGCGCGCTGGCGGGCGACCACCCCGACATCTTCTTCGTGCTCGCGCCGCTGCTGATGCAGAGCGAGGAGGAGTCGTCCCCGGTCGACCAACACGGCTACCAGCTGCACGTCGAGGTCATGCGGTCCGAGGCCCGGGGATCGGTGAAGATCGTGTCGCCGGACCCGACGGCCCACCCCACGCTGCGGCTGAACTACCTGACCGGGGCCGACGACCGGCCGCGCTGGCTGGACGCCGTGCGCATCGCGCGGGAGGTGCTGGGCCAACCGGCCATGGCGGCTCTGGGCGGGTCGGAGTGGCTGCCCGGCCCGACCGTGCGCACCGATGACGAGGTGATGGACTGGATCGCCCGCACCGCGCGGACCGGCCTGCACCTGTCGTGCAGCGCCCGCATGGGCACCGACGACGGCGCGGTGCTCGACCCGGCCACGATGCGGGTGCGCGGGCTGGAGGGCCTGCGCGTCGTCGACGCGTCGTCGATGCCGTCGATCACCAACGCCAACACCTACGCCCCCACGATGATGCTGGCGGAGAAGGCCGCCGACATGATCCTGGGCAACACCCCGCTGCCGCCCCAGCACGTGGCGGCGTAGGCCTCACCTACGGGCGATCGTCGAGCCGCGGATCACCAGCCGGGTGGGCAGGTAATGGGTGCCGTGGCCGACGTCGACCCCGTCGAGGGCGGCGAACACCCGCTGGGCCGCGGTGCGCCCGAGCTGCTGCAGGTTGGCGTCGATGCTGGTGAGCTGCGGGCGGGCATTGGTGGTGAGCACCTCCCAGTTGTCGAACCCCATCACGGCGATGTCGTCGGGCACCGCACGGCCCATGTCGCGAGCGGTGTCGAGCACGCCGCGGGCGATCTGGTCGGATCCGCAGAGGATCGCGTCGACGTCGGGGTGGCGGTCGAGCAGCAGCGCGGCGGCGTCGCGGCCCCAGTGTTCGCTCCAGTCGGAGAACATGACGTCGCCCACGAGCTCGAGGCCCGCCGCGGCGAGCGCTGCGCGGGTGCCCGCCGCGCGGTCCTGGGCCGCCGCGTAGCCGGGGTCGCCGGTGATGTGGGCGATGCGGCTGCGCCCGCTGCCGACCAGGTGGTCGACCGCGAGGCGGGCGGCGCCCGCGTTGTCTGGGGTGAGGGACAGGTCGGCCGGGTCGTCGGACGGGGCGTAGACGTACACGACGGGCACCGGGATGCCGGGCCCGAGCGACGGTCGCGGGTCGGTGCGCTCGCCCACGACGATGAGACCGTCGACGCGGCGGGAGAGCAGCGCGCGCAGGTGGTGCTGCTCGCGGATGGCATCGCCGCGGGCGTCGCAGAGGAAGACGTTGACCTGGCCCGCGCCGAACGCGTCCTCCGCGCCATCAGGATGGGGATCACGAACCGGCCCACCAGGTCGCTGGTGAGTAGCCCGACCGTGCCGGTGCGCCCTGCGATCAGGCCGCGGGCGAGCGGGTTGGGGCTGAACGCGAGCCGGTCGGCGGCCTCGATCACGCGCTGCCGGGTGGCCGGTGCGACCTGGTCGCGGCCGTTGAGGGCCTTGGACGCGGTGGCGACCGACACGCCGGCGAGCCGGGCGACGTCCGTGAGTGTCACCGGCTTCGGGTTGCGCGCCGGCTCCGTGCGAGTCATCCGACCTCCCTTCCAGGTCGCACTGTAACAACGTTCCACCCTTGACCGCCGGAGCTGCCACGACTACCTTTCCGAAAAGGTTTTCGACCTTTCGGTGTGCAGCGATGTGGGTTCGCCGACAGACCGTTCTCAAAGGTTTCCTGCTCGACGAGGAGCGCGCATGAGCAACACTCGGGTCCGTACGGTGCTCGCCGGTGCCGCCGCGGCGCTGGTGCTGGGTGTGGCCGCCTGCGGCGGCGGTGGTGGCGAGGCGGGCGGGGGCGCCGCGTCAGTCGCCGGGCCGAACGGCGTCGACGACGGCACCACCCTCACGCTGTGGACGAGGGCGCCGCTGGAGAAGCAGGCGAACCTGCTGGTCGAGGCGTACAACGCGACACACCAGAACAAGGTCGAGCTCACGGTCACCCCGAACGACGACTACGTCGCCAAGGTGGGAGCGGCCGCAGGCGCGGGTGGGCTGCCGGACCTGTTCGCCGCCGACATCGTCTACGTGCCGAACTGGGTGCAGCAGGGGCTGTTCCAGGACATCAGCGCGAACATCGACGGACTCCCGTACAGGGACACGATCAACGCCGGGCACCTGGCGGCCGGCACGTACGAGGACGCCGAGCACGTGCTCCCGTTCGTACTGGACCTGTCGATGCTGTTCTGGAACAAGGACCTGTTCCGCGAGGCCGGCCTCGACCCGGAGAAGCGCCCGCCTCGCTCGAGGAGTACGCGGCGGCGGCCACGGCGATCCAGGGGCTGGGCAAGCCCGATACCTACGGCACCGCCACCGGCCTGAACTGCGGTGGCTGCCTCGTCTTCACCTGGTTCCCCAGCATCTGGGCCGCGGGTGAGCCGGTCATGAGCCCCGACGGCGCGCAGTCGCTGCTCGCCTCGCCCACCGCCACGCAGGTCTACGACGTGTGGCGCGACCTGTGGTCGTCCGGGGCCGTGCTGCCCTCCTCGCGGGACGAGGCAGGCCCGACGTGGACCGCGGGGTTCACCGAGGGCAAGGTCGGCCTGCAGTTCTACCCGGCCACGCTGCTGTCCTCCACCCAGGGCTTCGACGTCGGGGTCGCCGGCATCCCCGGCCCGGCAGGCGGCAGCTCCACGTTCGTCGGCGGCGACGGGATCGGCATCTCCAAGGACTCGGAGAAGGCCGCGCAGGCGTGGAACTTCCTGTCCTGGCTGATGTCGGAGGACGCGCAGGTGGAGGTGCTGGGCAAGAACCTCGACGTGGTGTCGCGCTCGGACCTCACCGACAACAAGTACGCGGTGTCCGACCCGCGGCTCGTGACGATCAACGAGGTGGCCACCGAGGGCGAGACGCCGGTGGCGACCAACTTCCAGCAGGCCTTCAACGCGACGAACAGCCCGTGGCTCACGCTCGTGCGCGACGCCGTGCTCGGCGGCGGCGCCGACCTGGCGAGCAACAACGACGAGATCACGGCCGTCCTGTCCCAGCCGTGAGTGGATACGAGTGCTCCAGCACTCGTATCCACTCACGACCTCTGTCGGAGCAGGTGAGGAGGAATCGGTGACCGCCTCTGTCGCGGCAGCACGTCGGCGACCCGTCGCGCGGGCGTTGCAGGGCTGGCTCTACGCCACGCCCACCGCGGTGTTCGTCGGGGCGCTGTTCGTGCTCCCGCTGCTGCTCGTGCTGCTGATGTCCGCGTCGCGGTGGCCGCTGCTGTCGGGCAACCAGGGATGGAACCTGCCCGCCAACTACTCCCGGGCCCTCTCCAACCGGTTCTTCGTGGACTCGGTGGTCTTCACCCTGAAGTACACGGCGCTGGCCACCGTGCTGCTGCTCGGGCTCGGCCTCGGGCTGGCGCTGCTCGTGCAGGAGTCGACCCGCTGGAAGGGCCTCATGCGCACGGCGTTCCTCGTGCCGAGCGCGCTCGGGCTGGCGTCGCGTCGCTGCTGTTCTACGTGCTGTACTCGCCGTTCGCCGGCCCGTTCGCGCCGATCATGGAGAGCATGGGCGCCACGTTCCTCGGCACGCCCGACGCCGCGCTGTGGTCCACGCTCTTCCTGATCGTGTGGCGCTACGCCGGGTTCTACATGCTGTTGATGCTCGTGGGTCTGCAGTCCGTGCCGGCCGACGTGTACGAGGCCGCCCGGATCGACGGTGCCGGGCGGTGGCAGACGTTCCGGCACATCACGATCCCGCTGCTGCGCCCGACGCTGGCGCTCTGCACCGTCCTGTGCGTCACCGGTTCGCTCCTGGCCTTCGAGCAGTTCTACATCCTCACCAAGGGCGGCCCGGACAACAGCACGATCTCGGTCGTCCAGCTGATCTACACGGTCGCGTTCCAGGGCCAGAACGACCTCGGGGTCGCCGCCGCGCTCTCGGTGCTGGTGCTGGGGGTGCTGGTGCTGGTCAACGTGCTGCAGATCCGCGCGTTCCACCGTCCGGAGGAGAATTGACCACGCAGATGTCGCGCGCGCGCCGCGGGCGGAGCCACCGCCCGCCGCCCGCCGGGCACCCACCACGAGCGTCGCGGGGATCGCGCTGCGCACCCCGTACTGGGTGTTCACCGGTGCCCTCGCGGTGATCTTCCTGTACCCGCTGGTCTGGACCGCCGTGGCGTCGGTGTCGCCGCACGCGGGCACCAGCCAGGTGGACGGGTGGGGGTTCGGCAACTACCGGGCGCTGGGCGAGTACCAGGCCGGGATCTGGCAGTACCTCGCGAACTCCGCGTTCGTCTCGCTGCTCACGGTGGCGCTCACCCTGGCCGTGTCGACACTCGGCGGGTACGCGTTCGCCCGGTTCTCGTTCCCGGGCAAGAACCTGCTGTTCCTGGTGACGCTCGCGATCCTCATGGTCCCGTACGCCACGTTGCTGATCCCGCTGTACGTGCTGCTCACGCAGGTCGGGCTGCAGAACTCGCTCGTCGGGCTCGCGCTGGTGTTGACGATGTTCCAGCTGCCGTTCTCGACGTTCATGATGCGGATCTCGTTCGAGGCGGTGCCGCGCGAGCTCGACGAGGCGGCGATGGTCGACGGCTGCTCGACCTTCACCGCGCTGTGGCGGGTGCTGGTCCCCGCGGTGAAGCCGGGCTTGATCACCGTGGGTCTGTTCGCGTTCCTGGCGGCGTGGAACGACTTCATGGCGCCGCTGATCCTGATCAACGACAGCGACCGGATGACGCTGCCGCTCGCGGTCTCCAACCTGCGCGGCCAGGTGCAGGGGGTGGTCGACTACGGCGCCACCGAAGCCGGTGTGGTGGTGCTCGCGCTGCCGTGCATCGTGCTGTTCCTGCTGCTCCAACGACACTACGTGCGCGGCTTCATGTCGGGCGCTCTGAAGGGATGAGATGACCCCCGTCCTGCCCACCCGCGGGCTGCTGCGCCCGCTCGCACCCGGCGAGGTGACGATCACCGGCGGCTTCTGGGCGCAGCGCCAGCAGGTGAACGCCACCGCGACGCTCGCCCACATCGAGCAGTGGCTCGAGCGTGAGGGCTGGATCGCCAACTTCGACCTCGCTGCGGCGGGGGAGCTGCCCGCGGGCCGCCGCGGGAGGGAGTTCTCCGACTCCGAGGTCTACAAGTACCTGGAGGCGGTCGCCTGGGAGATCGGCCGCACCGGCGACCCAGAGCTCGAGGACCGGTTCCGCAAGGTGGTGTGTCGCGTCGCGGCCGCGCAGGAGCCCGACGGCTACCTCAACACGAAGTTCGGCAGGCCCGGGCAGGGGGAGCGCTGGTCGGACCTGGAGTGGGGCCACGAGCTGTACTGCACCGGCCACCTGCTGCAGGCCGCGGTCGCGCGGGCCCGTACCCGCCCGGACGCGACGACGGCCTCGTCGGCATCGCCACCCGCGCCGCCGACCTCGTCTGCGCGGTGTTCGGGCCCGGCGGGATCGAGTCGGTGTGCGGGCACGCCGAGATCGAGCCGGCCCTCGCCGAGTTCGCCCGCGTCACCGGGGAGCAGCGCTACCTCGACCAGGCCGAGCTCTTCGTCGAGCGCCGCGGGCACGGGGTGCTGCGCGACATCGCGTGGGGGCGCGCGTACTACCAGGACGACGTCCCCGTGCGCGCGGCCACCGTGCTGCGCGGGCACGCCGTGCGCGCGGGCTACCTGGCCGCCGGGGCGGTGGACGTCGCGGTGGAGCGCAGTGACCGCGGCCTGCTCGCCGCGCTGGTCACGCAGTGGGAGAACACGGCGGCGCGACGCACCTACCTGACCGGCGGCGTGGGCTCGCACCACCAGGACGAGGCATTCGGCGAGGACTGGGTGCTGCCGCCCGACCGGGCCTACTCCGAGACCTGCGCGTCCATCGCGTCGATCATGTTCAGCTGGCGGCTGCTGCTCGCACAGGGCGGGGCGCGCTACGGCGACCTGATCGAGCGGAACCTGTTCAACGTGGTCGCGACCTCGGCGTCGGACGCGGGCACGGCGTTCTTCTACGCCAACACCTTGCACCAGCGCCGCCCCGGCGCGCCGGCCGCCGACGGTGAGGTGTCGCCGCGGGCGTCGGCGTCGCTGCGGGCGCCGTGGTTCGAGGTGTCCTGCTGCCCGCCCAACGTCGCCCGCACCCTCGCGAGCCTCGCCGCGTACGTCGCGACCGTCGACGACGAGGGGCTGCAGCTGCACCAGTACGCCCCGGCCGCCGTCCGCACCACGCTGGCGGACGGCACTGCCGTCGCGCTCGACGTGGAGACCGGCTACCCGCGCGACGGGGTGGTCCGCGTGCACGTCCGCGAGGACGCCGCGGCGCCGTGGACGCTCACGCTGCGGGTGCCGGCGTGGGCGGAGGGGGCCCGCATCGTCGTGGACGGCGCCGAGGAACCGGCGCCGCCGGGGACGGTGGCGGTGCGGCGGGCCTTCCGCGCCGGAGCCGTCGTGGAGCTGCACCTGCCGGTCACGCCGCGGTTCACCGCCGGCGACCCGCGGATCGACGCCGTGCGCGGCTGCCTCGCCGTGGAGCGCGGGCCCGAGGTGCTGTGCCTGGAGTCGGTGGATCTGCTCGTCGCGAGCGGGGACCGCCTCGACGACGTCGGACCGTGCTGCTCGACCCGGCCGTGGCCCCGCGGGACGTGGACGGGGCGGTCGTCGTGCGGCTGCGCCGGTCGGTGCCGCCCGAGCAGGCCTGGCCCTACGGCGGGCCGGGCCCGGACCCGGGGGAGGAGGGGGAGCCCCTCGACGTGCCGCTCGTGCCCTATCACGGGTGGGGCGAACGCGGCCCGTCGACGATGCGGGTGTGGCTGCCGGTCACGGGCTGACGGTCAGCGGACCGAGCGGATCCGGTAGACCAGCACCGCGCCGGTGACCTCGATCGCCGCCGCCACCAGGTAGAGCGCCGAGTACCCGCCCAGCCCGGTGACGATCGGTGCGGCGATCGCGGGGGCGAGGACCTGGGGGAGCGAGCTGGCGATGTTGAGCACGCCCAGGTCCTTCCCGCGGTCGGTCGCCGTGGGGAGCACCTGGGTGAGCAGCGCGAAGTCCACCGCGCTGTAGGTGCCGAAGCCGATGCCGAGCGCGACCGCGGCGACGACCGCGCCCGGCCACGTCGGCCACACCGAGATCAGCACGGCGGCACCGGCCATCACCAGCGCGCCGCCGGTGACGAACACGCGCCTGCGGGCGAGCCGGTCCGAGCACGTGCCCGCGGCGACGACGGAGCCGAGCACGGCCGCCGAGTAGATCGCGGTGAGGGCCAGCACGCCGCCCGCCGGGTCGGCGAGCCCCACCTCGTCGTCGAGGAAGAAGAACAGGTAGAGCAGCACGACGGAGTTGCCGAGGTTCACCAGGAACCGGGTGAGGAAGCCCCAGCCGAAGTCGGGGTGGCGCACCGGGTTGATCCAGAACCCGCGCAGGAACTCGCGCCACCGCAGCGGGGCGACGGGCCGTTGCCGTGTGTGCCGTCCCAGCAGGACGTAGGGCAGGCCGCAGGCGAGCGCCACGACCGCGACCAGCAGGTACCCGGTGGAGGTCTCGCCGCTCAGCACCGCGAGACCGGAGCCGACACCGACACCGACGATGAAGGCGAGCCCGAGGTACCCGGCCGCGGTGCCCCGCTGCGCGGCGGGCACCTCGTCGGGGACGGCGGCGCTGAGCGCCGCGAACGGAGCGTTCAGCATGGTCTGCACCGCGCACCACCCGAGCACGACGAACGGGACGGCCGGTGCCGCGGCGAGCAGCGCGATCGCGACGGTGCCTCCCGCGAACCCCGCGGCGATCCACGGTCTGCGCCTGCCGAACCGCGAGCGGGTGCGGTCCGACAGCGCCCCGAACAGCGGGTTCGCGATCAGCGTGCAGGCCGCGCCCGCCCCGAGGACCAGCGCGAGAGTCGCCTCCTTGTCGTCGGGGGCCAGCGCCTCGACCTGCTGGGGGAGCAGCACCTGCAGCGGCCCGAACAGGCCCGCGTAGAGCCCGATCCAGGCCAGCGCGAACCGCGCGACCCAGCCCGCCGACACCCGCCGCGCCGGCTCGGTGAGCTCGCACGACACCGCCGTCACCCTCGTCACCTCCCCCCGCCGCGCTGCTGGGGGGAGGATACGGCGCCCTGATCCGCTCAGCCGCCCGTGACGGCGGCGCGGAGCGCGTCGGCGGTGCGGTCCACCTCCTGCCCGTTCACCAGCACGGTCGGGGTGGCGGTGACGCCTGCCTGCGATGCCGCGTCGGTGACCGACCGCGTCCAGTCCGCGTACCGGCCCTCCTGCACGCAGGTGGCGAACTCGGCGCCCGCGCCCGCCTGCGTGCCGAGCGCCACGAGCTGCTCGTCGGGCAGACCGTCGCCGCCCTCGGGCGGCTGGTTCGCGTACAGCAGCTGCGCGAACGGGGGGAGCACCCCGGCGTCGGCGGCGCAGCCCGCGGCCGCCGACGAGCGGCTGGAGTACTGCGTGCTGGAGAAGCGGTTCAGGTAGGCCACCGGGTGGTAGACGACCTTGGCCTGCCCGGACGCGACGAGCTCGTCGATCGTGGCGCCCGCCTGTGCCTCGTACTGCGCGCACGCCGGGCACTGGAAGTCGAGGTAGAGGTCGATCGTCGCCGGGGCGTCGGGGTCCCCGACCATGACGCCCGCGGCGGTCGCACCCGCGGGCAGGCGCCGTCGGCGGACCGCGCGCTGTACACGCCGTACCCGACGGCGCCCGCGAAGAGCACCAGCACGACGACGGCGACGATCGTGAGGGCCGAGGGGCCGGTGCGGATGGTGCTGCGGCGATTGCGGTTGCGGGTGCGGGACATCAGGAGGACTCCTTGGGGGTGCGGGCCGCCAGCAGCCCGTCGACGTCGAACCGCCCGGCCGGCCACCGGGCGAGGAGGAGGGCGAGCACGAGGAGCGCGGTGTCGCGGGCGAGCTCGACCCCGTAGGTCGGGTCCTGCCCCGCGGCGAGCTCACCGCCGGAGCCGAAGCAGCCGCAGTCGATCCGCAGCCCACGTGCCCACGCCGTCGCGATCCCGATGACGAACGCGAACATCAGCACGGCCGAGAGCGCCGCGGCGGCCCGCACCCCGCGCCGGCGACGAGCAGCACGCCCAGCAGCAGCTCGACCAGCGGCAACCCGGCCCCGACGACCTGCGCCGCCGTCTCGGGCAGGAGCCGGTAGGCGCGGACCGCGCGCACGGAGGCGTCCAGATCGGTGATCTTCGCCGCGCCGGCGACCAGCCAGACGGCGCCGAGCAGCAGCCGCCCGGCGGTGGTCAGCCAGGGGAGCACGGACGTGGGTGGGGAGAGGGTGGTGGAGGGCATCAACCCCAGTGGTCGTCGCGGCGGCGCCCCCGGTTCCCGGCTGCGCGTGGTGTTCAGGCGGCCCGGTGGTGGACGGAGGGCTGCAGGCCCCCGTCGCCGAACCGGCCGCCGCCGAATCCGATGTCCTCGTGCCGGGCGCGGGTCGCCTCGTCGCGGGCCGTGGCGCCGGTGCCGCCGCCGTCGCGGCCGAGCCGGGCGTGCAGCAGCAGGAGGACGAGGCCCGCGACGACCGGCAGGTGCCCGAGCAGCCGCCCGGCCGTGACGTCGCCCGCGAAGAGGTCCACGGCGCTGAGCACGAGCAGCGGCGCGACGAACGCGGCGATCGTCGGGACGAGGCCGCCGGTCCGGCGGGCCGCTCCGCTCGCGGCCCAGCCGAACGCGACGCCGAGGGCGAGGTTCCAGGCCGCGGTCTCGTGCGAGAAGTGGGTCATGCTCGCCCCGGCCACCTGGTCGGGCCCGATGGGGGTGCTCAGCGCGGCGGCGATCCCGCTCAGCCCCAGCGCGAGCTGGCCCACGCTCAGCACCGCGAGCGCGGCGCGGACCGCGTCCCGGGCGACCCGCCGCCGGTCCCGTCGCGGCGCCGGGCGGGACTCGCCCGCGTCGAGCGCGGCCAGCAGCCCGGGCAGCACGTCCGGGTGGTTCTCGGCGGGCCGGATCCGGGTCATCCGGGTGACGTGCGCCGCGCGGTCGGAGAAGGCCCGGCAGCCGGCGCAGCCCTCGAGGTGCTGGTCGATCGCCTCGGGCGCTACGCCGGGGTCCTCCCCGTCCAGCCGAGCGGAGATCGCGTCCCGGCAGTTCTCGCACCGCATGTGCCTAATGGTCGCAATGCACGTGCCGATGGTTCCCCGGGCGTGCCGGTTCGGGGTGGATACTGTGACGGCATGGCCGAACGACCGGACGACGAGCAGGTCACCCGGTGGGCGCTCGCGGCGGGCCGGGGCGACCGCGCGGCGCTGTCCGCGTTCGTGCGGGCCACCCAGCGCGACGTGCTGCGGTTCGTCGGGCACCTCGCCGATGCCGGGCAGGCCGAGGATCTCGCGCAGGAGACCTACCTGCGGGCCGTCGGCGCCCTGCCGCGGTTCGAGGCCACCGCGTCGGCCCGCACGTGGCTGCTCTCGATCGCCCGCCGGGTCGCGGCCGACGCCGTGCGGGTCGCGGGTCGCAGGCCCCGCACCACGGGCGTGGCCGACTGGGACGCCGTGGCCGTGCGCACGGGGGCGGTGCGCCGGGCGGGCGACGACGCCGTCCTGCTCGAGCAGTTGGTGGCGGCCCTGCACCCCGACCGGCACGAGGCGTTCGTGCTCACCCAGGTGCTCGACCTCAGCTACGCCGAGGCGGCGCAGGTGTGCGGCTGCCCATCGGCACGATCCGGTCGCGGGTGCCGGCCGGGACGGGAGCTCGGTGGACAGCCCTTCACGCCGACCGATCGGGGAGGGGCGCCGCGAGGCCTGATCGTCGCCGCGGATACCGCTGGCGCGGCTCGGTACGGTCGGCTCCGTGGCGACCAGGCTGACCAGCAGCGACCTCACCGGTACCGACATGACCGCCCGGTTCCGGGCCTTGCACGTGCCCGGCGACCCGTTGCTGATGCCCAACCCGTGGGACGAGGGGTCGGCGAAGGCGCTCGCCACACTGGGGTTCGCGGCGCTCGCCACCACGAGCAGCGGGTTCGCCGCCACGGCCGGGCTGGTCGACGGCGCCGTCGGCGCGGTGAGCGCGCTCGAACACGCCGCGGACGTGGCGCTGTGCGTGGACATCCCGGTCTCGGCCGACCTCGAGGACGGGTGGGGCGACGACCCCGGCGAGGTGGCCACGACCGTCGCCGAGGCCGTCGATGCCGGCCTGGCCGGATGTTCGATCGAGGACTACAGCGCCGGCGCCGACCCCGAGATCCACGACATGGGGCTGGCCGCCGAGCGGATCGCGGCCGCTGCGGAGGCCGCCCGGCAGGGCCGGGGCCTCGTGCTCACCGCGCGGGCCGAGAACTTCATCCGCGGCAACCCCGACCTCGGCGACACCATCGAGCGCCTCCAGGCCTACCAGGAGGCGGGGGCCGAGGTGCTGTACGCGCCGGGGCTCGTCGAGCTCGCCGACGTCCGCAGCGTGGTGTCGTCGGTCGACCGGCCGGTGAACGTCCTGCTGATGCCGGGGATGGTGCCGGTCGAGCAACTCGCCGAGGCGGGGGTCGCCCGCATCTCGGTGGGCGGCCTGTTCAGCGCGGTCGCGTTCGGCGCACTCGCCCGTGCTGCCCGCGAGCTGAAGGAACACGGGACATACGGGTTCCTGGAGCTCGCCCGGGAAGGCCGCGAACTCACGACGAGAGCATTCAGGCTGCATTAGAAGCCTTTAGATTTCACTATATCGGGCACATTTCTCGGCGCGTCAGAGTGACGCGGGTCACTATCTGGTGATTTCTCGGGTGTCGAGTCGTTGCCCTCCGCTCGATCGCCAATACGCTGATCGCCGCCTCTCGACGATCTTGCCCGTCGCGGGCGCCCTGTCCGTCTCGCAGAATGGATGACGCCCGTGCGACTCGCGCCGCTCCTGACCGTCGTCGCTGCGTTGGCCGGGCTCGCCGGGGTCATGGCACCTCCGGCCGCCGCGGCGCCCGCCGCACCCGCCCAGGCCGAGGAACCGTGGCGGCTCAGCGGTGACCTCACGGCGCACGACCCGGGGCTGATCCAGGGCGGCGAGGACGAGAACTGGTATGTCTTCGCCACCGGCGAGGAGGGCAAGGGCAGCGGGAACATCCAGATCCGCTCGTCGTCCGACGGGCACGACTGGACCTACGAGGGCACGGTCTGGGACGAGATCCCGGGGTGGATCTCCGATGCGGTGCCGGGGGTGAAGAACCTCTGGGCGCCGGAGATCTACGAGCCAACGGCATGTACTACCTGTACTACGCCGCGTCGACGTGGGGGCACAACCAGTCGGTGATCGGCCTCGCCACGAACGAGACGCTCGACCCGGCCGATCCCGCCTACGAGTGGGTGGACCGCGGCGAGGTCATCGGTTCCCAGCCGGACGACGACTACAACGCCATCGACCCGGGCATCGTCGAGGACGGGTCGGGCAAGCCGTGGATGGCGTTCGGCTCCTACTGGAGCGGGATCCGGATGGTAGAGCTGGACTGGCCGTCGGGGAAGTCGCCGACCCCGACGCCGAGCCGCTGCACATCGCCGACCGCAAGGCCGACCCGAACTCCATCGAAGCGGCCTACTTCGTGAAGCACGACGGCTACTACTACCTGTTCACGTCGTGGGGGCAGTGCTGCCAGGGCGCCGACAGCGACTACAAGATCATGGTCGGGCGCTCGAAGAAGGTCACCGGGCCCTACGTCGACCGCGACGGGCGCAAGCTCCTCGAGGGTGGCGGCACCACGGTGCTCGTCGACGAGGGCGACCGCGTCGGGCCGGGAGGCCAGTCGGCCTCCGACGACGTCATCGCCTACCACTACTACGACAAGTCGGAGAACGGTGCCACCAAGCTGGCGATCCAATCGCTGGTGTGGGGCGACGACGGCTGGCCGGAGCTGCAGAGCAAGGACTGACCGCCGCCCGGGGTCGGAGGCCGCGATCGCGCGGCGACCGGGTTCGTTCGGGTGTACTGGGTGGCGTGACGTCGGTGCTGCGCTGCCCGGTGGTCGTCGGCCGGGCTGGTGAGCTGGCCCAGGTGCGCAGGCTGGTGGCCGACGCGGTGTCCGGGCGCGGGGGCGTGCTGGCCGTGCTCGGCGAGGCCGGGGTCGGCAAGACCCGGCTGCTCGACGCGGCCGCGGACGCGGCGGCCGACGCCGGGCTGCTGGTGCTCGGCGGCCGGGCGGTGCAGGGCGGAGGCAGCTACCGGGCGATCGCGGAGGCGATCGTCGGGCGGCTCGACGCGCCCGCCGTCCGGGGCTCGGCCGCCGTCCGGCCCTACCTCCCCGTGCTCGACAGCCTGGTCACCGGTAGTTCCGGGCCGGTGTCCGGGGTGCCGGCCGCCGACCCCGCGGTCGTGCTCGGGGAGGGCGTGCTGCGCGTCGTGCACGTGCTCGCGCACGCCCGCCCCGGATGCCTGCTGCGGCTCGAGGACCTGCACTGGGCCGACGAGGACACGCTCGCGATCGTCGACTACCTCGCGGCGGCCGTCGCGGACCGCCCGGTGCTCGTCGCCGTGTCGTGCCGGGACGAGCCTGCGGTGGCGGCGGCGACCGCGTGGCTGCGCGCGCTGCCCCGGGCCACCACGCTGCACCTTCGCCGGTTGGGCGCGGACGACGTCGCCGCGCTCGCGGCGGCCTGCCGCGGCGGCCTGCCGCTGCCCCCTGAGGACCTCCGGGACCTGTACACACGCTCGGACGGCCTGCCGTTCCTCGCCGAGGAGCTGCTCGCCGGGTCCGGTCGGCAGGTGCCCCCGTCCCTCGCGGCGCTGGTCGCGTCCCGGCTCGCAGCCCTCGACGCGGCCGGGCGCAGGGTGGTGCACGCCGCCGCCGTGCTCGGGCCCGACCCCGACTGGCGGCTGCTCGCCCCGGTCAGCGGGCTCGTGGACGGCGATGTCGTCGCCGCACTGCGCCGGGCCGTCGACGTCGGCCTGGTCGTCCGGGCGGAGGTGGCGGGCCTCAGGTGGCCGCACGCACTCGCCCGCGACGCCGTGCTCGCCACCCTGCTCCCGCCGGAACGGGCCAACCTCTCCGCACGGGCCGCGGATGTGCTCGCCGGGCGCGCCGGACCCGACGACGAGCCGCGGGCCGCGGAGCTCTACGCCGAGGCCGGCCGTGCGCAGGACGCGGCGGCTGTGCTGTTGCGGCTGGCCCGCCGGGCAGCGGGTCGGGGCGCGCTGCACTCGGCGGACGCGTTCCTCGCCCGCGCCGCGGCCTCGGGGTCCGGGATCACGGCCGAGATCATCGGGGAGCGGGTGAGCGTGCTGACGCTGGCCGGCCGCGCCGACGAGGCGCTCGCGCTCGGCGACGCCCGGCTCGACGCGCTCACCGGCGACGCCCATGCCGAGCTGTGCCTGCGGCTCGCCCGCGCGGCCGTGACCGCCGCCCGCTGGACCGCCGCCGAGGAGTACGTCGAACGGGCCGGGCGACCGGCCGACCCGCGTTCCCCCGTGCTGCGTGCCGACGCCGCGTTCGGAGCCGGGCGGCGGGACGAGGCGGCCGCGCTGGCGGCCGAGGCGATCGCGGCGGCCGAGCGGTCCGGTGCGCCTGCCGTGCTCTGCGAGGCGCTGGGGGTGGCCGCGCGCAGCACGTGGCAGACGGACCTCGCCGCGACCGGATCGGCCTTCCGCCGGGCCGCGCAGGTGGCCGCGGAGCACGGCCTCACCCCGTGGCGCGTCACGGCGCTGTTCGGCGTCGGGATGCTCGAGGCCCTGGACGGCGACGAGATCCCGACGCTGCGCCGCGCCGCGAGCAGGCCACCGACGCCGGGATGCTGGCCCAGCTCGCCTCGATCGAGCTCATCGAGTCCGACCACGTCTTCCACACCCGCGGCCCGGGCCCGGCGGGGGAGCTGGCCCGCCGCGCCGCGGACGCCGCCGACCGGCTCCGCCTGCCCCAGCTGCGGGCGCAGGCGCTCGTGCAGGTGGCGGCCTACCGGGCGGCCGGCGGCGACACGGCCGGGGCGGCCGAGGTCCTCGCGTCGACCGGCCCGGGGGAGTCGGGCGCCAACCCGTTCCGGGGCTTCGCCACCGCGATGGGCGCCCTGCTGGAGCACGACCTGCGGCGCGCGCTCGAGGAGATGGACCCCACCGTGCCGCTCGTGCGGGGGGACCGGGGGATCGTGCTGCTCGCCCCGGTCGGGCTCTGGGTCCTCCTGCGCACCGCGGCGGACGACCGCGCCGCCGAGGCCCGCGCCCAGCTCACCGCGGTGTCGGGCGGCCTGTCGCGCACGATCCGCGCGAGCCTCGACTACGCCGACGCGGTGGCGGCCGGGCGCTCCGGCCGCCCGGCGGACGCGGTCGCCATCTGAACGCCGCGGACGCCGCCCTCGCCGGCAGGCCGTGGTGGCGCCGGTTGCTGCGCCTGGTGGTGTGGGAGTGCGCGGTGGCCGACGGCTGGGGCGACCCGGTCGCCGGGCTGCGCGCCGACCTCGCGGCGCACCGCGAAGCAGGGGACACCCACCTCGAACGGGCCTGCGGCGACCTGCTCCGCCGCGCCGGGGCACCCACCCGCCGCCGCGGTGACACGGTCGTGCCGCCTCCGCTCGCCGCGCTCGGCGTCACCGGACGGGAGGCCGAGGTCCTCGCACTCGTCGCGCGCGGGCTGACCAACGCCGAGGTCGCCGAACGGCTCGTGCTCTCCCGCCGCACAGTGGAGACCCACGTCGCCAGCCTGCTCGCGAAGACGGGCGCGGTCGGCCGCCGCGAGCTGCGCCGGTGGGCCGATCCGGGCCGGTGACCTGGAACGCACCCGTCACGCAACATCCTTGCGGGAGAGCGGCTGTGCCACCACCGAGGTGGACGTGCCCAGGGCCGTGCCGACCGCGTGCGCCAGGGCGGCACCGGGGTCGTCGCACGGCCCGTCGTGCCGCCAGGCGACGATCCCGTCCGGACGCACCAGCACGGCCGACTCCGGGCCCAACCGGTACGCGGCACGCAGGGCGCCGCGCGGGTCGGGAGATCCCGCCCGGCCACCAGCACCTGCAGCGGGACGGTCCCGTCCCCGCGCACCGCCCCCGCCCAGCCCGCGCCTCGCGGCCCGGCCAGCACGGTCATCCGGTCCTCGAACAGGTCGAGGACGCTCGCCCGCCGCCCGTGCCGGCGCACCCAGACGTGCGGGGCGCGCTCACCGGGCCGGGCCGTGCGGACGTGCCCCTGCGCGGGCGCCGCGCCGTCGTCGACGATGACCGGGGAGCGGTAGGTACGGCCCAGGTCGGTGGGCAGACCGTCCTCCGGCTGCCGCTCCTGGAGCAGCGAGCGGGCGGCCAGCGCCCGGCCGAGCGGCTCGCGTTCGGCCGCGTAGCTGTCGAGCAGCGCGTCGCCCGCGATGCCGCGGACGGCCCACGCGAGCCGCCAGCCCAGCTCGTGCCCGTCGTGGATCGCGGTGTTCATGCCGATCCCGGCCATCGGCGTCATTCGGTGCGCGGCGTCGCCGATCACGAATGCCGGGCCGGACCGGACGGCCGTCGCGACGTCCGCGGCCATCGTGAACGCGCCGGTCGCGAGGAGCTCGGGACAAAGCCCGGGGATCCCCGTGGCGGTGCGCAGCAGCTCGGTCCAGCGGGCGGGCGTGTAGTCCGCGGCGCTCTCGCCGAGCTCGGGGGCCCAGCGTCGCGTCGCGGTCCAGCGGCCCGCCCCGACCGGCACCAGCACGCACTCCGCGTCGGAGTGCGTCACGAAGACGATCCCCGGCAGCCGCCTGCCCAGCAGCGCGGAGAGATCCGGGCGGAAGAGCACGTTGACGAACTCGCCGAGCGAGCCCAGGTGCTCCCAGCCGATCCCCGCCCCGGTGCGGACAGCACTGCGCGGGCCGTCCGCGCCCACCACGTACCGGGCCCACACCGTCCCGGCCGGGCCGAGCGTGCCGCGCACGCCCTCCGGTGTGCTGCGCAGGGCCGTCAACGCCGTGCCGAACCGGACCTCGCCGCCGAGCCGGCGGACCTCGGCGGCGAGGACGGGCTCGATGTGGTCCTGCGCGCAGATCGCCGGGTAGGCCGGGCTGACGGCGAGCGCCTCCCGGACCGACGGGTACGTGAACCGCACGAGCTCGTCCGGTTCGGCGGCGAGCGTGTGCGTGACCGCGACGCGCGGGTCGCAGTCGACGGCGCCTGCGCGGACCGCGCGGTCGACGCCCCAGAACCGGAAGAGCTCCATCGTCCGCGTGCTCACCCCGGTGGCCCGCGGCACGGTCGAGGTCCCCGCCCGCCGCTCCACGACGAGGACGCGGGCGCCGTGGCGCAGCGCGGTGAGCGCGGTGGCGAGGCCGGCCGGGCCGGCCCCGACGACGAGCACGTCGGTGGTGTGGTGATGCATGGCCGGGAGCCTGCTCGCCCGACCCAGGCCGCCGGATCGGTAGTGGATACCGAGTTCTCCGTGGCCGGTACGGATCCGGCCCGCCACGGACGCCGCCGCGGAACACACCGCAGACGGGTGTGGTTGGACGACGCATGGCCACGATCGAACTGACCACCGAGAACTTCAACGACATCGTCGTGGACGGGACGGTGCTCGTCGACTTCTGGGCGTCCTGGTGCGGCCCCTGCCGCCAGTTCGCCCCGGTGTTCGAGCAGGCGTCGCAGACCCACGAGGACATCACGTTCGGCAAGGTCGACACCGAGGCGCAGACCGAGCTCGCGCAGGCGTTCGGCATCTCGTCGATCCCGACGCTGATGGCGGTGCGGGACGGCGTCGTGCTCTACTCACAGCCCGGTGCGCTGCCCGCCGCGGCCCTCGAGGACCTCATCGGTCAGGTACGGGCCGTCGACATGGACGCGGTGCGCCGCGAGGTCGCCGAGCAGGAGGCGCGGCAGCCGGAGGCCCAGCAGCAGGAGGGGCACGCCTGAGCCGTCGCCCGGGATCTCGCCGGGGCGGCAGGAGTCTCATATCGCCGGCGTAGTGGGGGGATGGGCGCCCGCGCCCGCCACGGCTGTTCCGGCGGACTCAGTCGGGGATGTGCAGCAGGTACTCGTTGGTGTCCTGGTCCCACACCATGCCGATCAGGTTGCGGGCCCGGGCGGCCTTGGCGAAGGACAGGAAGGTGTTGAAGCCGTAGCGCTTCTCGCTGAAGCCCGGCCGCCGCTTGCGCAGCTTGTCCTTGAGCCCGCTGAGCTGGGGTCGTTGCCCGGACGCCTGGAGCAGCCGGACGACGTCGACGAGCAGCGTGAAGGCCTCGTCGACCTCCGACCCGTCCTCGCTGAAGCTCACTTCGGGGTCGCCCTGCGCCGAGCCGGCACGCAGCTCGAGGACGTGCTCGCCCTCCAGGTGGCGCAGGAGCTCGCCGAAACCGCGGAAGCCGTGGTCGGCCTCGTCGAACGTGGGGTCCTTCCGCAGGACGGCTCGCTTGAGCCGCGAGGCGAGCACCGGACCGTCGGAGTGGCGCTGCAGTCCGGCGAGGGTGCGCGTGACGAGCTGCGCCGGGTCGCCGTCGTCGGACTGCGCCGGCTGCTCGACGGCAGGTGTCACGGCGTCCGGCACGGCGTCCGGTACGGCGGCGTCGGCCGGCTCCTCGACCGGTACCGCCTGCGGGCGGGCCCGGCTGCGGCCGCGGCGGGTCGGCTGCCCCGGCTCGACACCGGGCAACCGGTCGTAGAACAGGAACTCGTCACAGGCGGGCGGGAGCAGCGCCGACGTCGAGGACTGCACGCCGATCCCGATCACGCGCTTGTCGAGCTCCCGCAGCTTGTGGACCAGCGGGGTGAAGTCGGAGTCGCCGGTGCCGATCGCGAACGTGGTGATGAACCCCCGGGCGAAGGCGAGCTCGATCGCGTCGACCGCCATCTTGATGTCGGCGGCGTTCTTGCGGGAGCCGCCGATGCGCTGCGGGATCTCGATGAGCTCCACCTGCGCCCTCGCCAGCAGCCTGCGGTCCTCGTCGAAGGCCGACCAGTCGGCGTAGGCCCGCCGGGCGACCACGCGGCCGCGTTCGGCGAGCGCGTCGGCCACCGGTCCGAAGTCGAACGGGACGACCCCGAGCCCGTCACGCGCCCCGATCGCCAGGTTCTCGTAGTCGAGGAACAGGGCGATGCGTTCGTCGTCGTTGATCACGGTGTCGGCTCCAGAGGGGTCGGTGGTCTCGCAGGGTAGGCGCGTCGGTGCCGGGTCACCCCGCGAGGGCGGCGATGCCCAGCGCCAGCAGCGCGAGCACCTTCGCCACCTCGAGTGCGATGTACCAGATGTGGGTGCGGGATCGGGGGAGGTCCTCGCCGGCCAGCACGCGGTCCGAGCGCCGGCCCAGCGCCGGCCGAACGCCCAGGAGCTGCCCCGCGAGGAGCGCGCCGGTGACCGCAGCCGCCACCAGCACCGGGGCCGGGTGCGTGCCCGCCGTCAGCAGCGCCGCCCCGACGACGACCAGCGCCACCAGCTCCACCCGGTTGAGGGCGGTGAAGACGACGCGGCCGATGCCGAGGCCCACGCGCAGGGTGACGCCGGGCGCGCGGAACTTGAGCGGCGCCTCGAGGAACGAGATCGCCGGCACCATCCCGAGCCAGGTGAACGCGGCGGCCGCCACGACCTCCATGTCCGTCCTCCCGTTCGTGCGGTGTCCGCCCCGGGTCAGCGGCGGTGTTGCAGGCCTTCGTCGGCCCGTTCGGCGTACCACCGAATGGTGCACGGGTGGATCGGCACCGCGGCCTGGCGCCACGAGCAGCCGCGGCAGTGGCCGGTGCCGTCGTCGACGTGGACGCGGAGCAGTTCGGCGACGAGCCGGGGCCGTGCCTCCATGAAATCGATCACGTCGAATGCTCCGCCTGTCGTCACGTAGTCGATCTTGGACGTGTTCACGGTCGGTGTCCGAACTGTCGCCCGATCGGGTGGTATCGGGCAGGTGTGGGTTCACTCACAACGCGGGAGGTCGTCGCGCTGGTGCAGGGCGTCGTCGATCCAGCGGCGCATCGCCGGATGTGTCGGGACGGCGTCGAGGTCGGCCGGGTCGATCCACGCCACTTCGCTGGTCTCGGCCAGGTCGGGGCGGGGCGCGGGGCTGTCGGGGGTGAGGATCGCGTGGTAGGTGACGACGAACGGCTGGCGGACCTCCCCGGCCGCCGAGCGGATGACGTAGCCGGGGTCGCTGTGGACGCCGGCGGTGCCGAGCACGTCGATGGTGACTCCGGCTTCCTCCGCGACCTCGCGGTGCAGTGCGCCGGTTGCGGTGTCGCCGACCTCGACCTGGCCGCCCGGCAGTTCCCAGTTGCCGGAGTCGAGCCGGCGCACCAGCAGGAGTCGGTCGCCTGCGTCCCGGACCAGCGCGAACGCCGACGGCGTGACCTGGCGCGCGGTCGGCGCGGCCGGGTCCTGGAAGAACTCGCTCCGCGCCACGGCGTCAAGGATTCCCCGTGACGGACCGTGACGGCGTCGGACACGGAGTCGCAGGGCCGGATGGGTGCCGGGACTCGCCCGGCAGGGCAGTCCTTGCTGATATTCCGTAAATCCGTAATGCTTGACTCGAACCACGAGGGGAGATCGTGTGCCGACCACCGCCCCGCCCGTGCCCCGGTCCCGGACCGGGCCCGCCGTCACGGTCGCCGTCTGCGCCCTGCTCGCGCTCGCTGCCGGGCTGGCGCTGCGCCCCGTGCCGAGCCGGCTCCCGGCCGGCCACACCGGAGATGCCGCGCTGGCCGCGCTCGCCCGCGAGGTCGTCGGCGAGGACCGGCCGGCACTCGCGGTCGCCGCGGTCACGCCCCACGACACCCGCAGCGCGGTGATCGGCGCCGACCCCGGCGACCGGTTCGAGGTGGGCTCGATCAGCAAGGCGCTCACCGGGCTGCTGTTCGCGGACATGATCGAGCGCGGCGAGGTCCGGCCAGACACGCGGGTCGGCGACCTCGTGACCGTCGGCGGGCCCGTCGCCGACGTCACCCTCGCGCAGCTCGCCACGCACCACTCCGGGCTGCCGTCCCAGCCGCCGACGCCCGGCCGGTTCCTCCGCAACTGGTGGGCGTCGCTGACCGCGGGCAACCCGTACGGCGCCACGGCCGCCGAGCGGATCGCCTCGCTCGACGGCATCGCCCTCGACGCCCCGCCCGCCACCTACTCCAACGCGGGGTTCGAGCTGCTGGGTGCGGCGCTGGCGGCCGCCGCCGGCACGCCCTACCCGCAGCTGCTGACCGAACGCGTCCTCGCCCCGCTCGGCATGCGCGACACGGCCGTCCCGGTGGCCGCCTCCGACCTCGGCCCGCGCGACATCGACGGTGAGACCGCGGGCGGGCGGCGCGCCTCGGCGTGGGTCGGGGAGGCGATCGCACCGGCGGGCGGGGTGCGGGCCGGTGCGGGAGACCTCGCGATCCTCGCCCGCGCGCTGCTCACCGGGCAGGCTCCCGGCCGCGACGCCGTCACCCCGAAGGCCCCGTTCGACGAGGAGCGCGGCGACCGGATCGGCTGGGCGTGGTTCACCACCCCCGCGCCGGGCAGCGGCCGACCCGTCGTGTGGCACAACGGCGGCACCGGCGGCTTCACGGCGTTCCTCGGGGTCGACACCGAGGCGCAGGTCGGCGTCGTCGTGCTGTCCGCCGTCGGGGAGGGCCCCAACCACGTCACCGCGGCCGGTTTCACCCTCCTCGAACGCCTCGCGGACGCCCGGTGAGCGCGCTCGTCCTGCTGGTCGCGCTCGCGGTGGTCGCGGCACAGGTGCTGCGCGCCTGGTCCCGTGGGCGTTCGCGGCGCCGGCCGGTACGAGCTCGTCGGCTCCACCGTCGACGCCGTCGTGGCGCTGGCGCTCGTGCGGGCGGTCGCACCGCCACCGGCCCCGCTCTCGTGGGTGTGGGTGGGCGCCGCCGTCGCCGTGGGTGTCGGGGCGGCGGGGGCGATCCGGCGCTGGCCGGATCTCGGTTGGCCGACCCGTCACCGCAGGCTGCTCGCGGCGGGCTACGTCGCCGCGGGCGCCGCGGCGCTGGTGGTGCTCGCGTAGCAGCTCAGCCGAGCAGCCCGCACAGGATCCGCTCCAGCGTGGCCGGGAACAGGTCGCCCTCCGCGGGGCGCACGTCGAGCGCCGCGAGGTGGGGGTGCCGCCCCTGTGCTGCGACGTGGGCCAGGTAGCGGGTGCTGCGCAGCGCGTCGACGGGGGAGGCCTCCGAGTGCGCGGTCGCGGCGACGACCGTGGTGAGCATCGCCAGCGCGACCAGCTTGTCGCCGTCGGGGGCCGGGTGCTCGGCGAGCACGGCGAGGAAGTGCTCGGTGACCTCGATCCCGTTCGGGCCGACGACGGGCCGGGTCAGGGTCAGCTCGGCCAGCCACGGGTGGCGGCGGTGGATCTCGCGGGCCTGCAGGCCCATCGTCACGAGGTCGGCGCGCCAGTCGCCGGTGGGGGCGGGCAGGTCGTACTCCGCGGCGACGTGGTCGGCCATGAGGTCGAGCAGGTCGTCGCGGTTCTCGACGTAGCGGTAGAGCGAGCCGGCCGCGGTGCCGAGCTCCGCGGCGACGTTGCGCATGGACACCCCGGCGAGCCCGTCGCGGTCGGCGACCCGCACGGCCGCTTCGGTGATCTCGGTCCGGCTGCGCGTCGCGGGACGCCCGACCCCCGCCTTCCCGGGGCGCATCCAGATCAGGTCCGGCTCCATCTCACCCTTCCCGTCACCTCGTTTGCGAACAGCGTACGCCATCGCGTACCTTCGGGTACGGCGTTCGCGAACAGTGAGCGCGAATGGAGGGTGACATGACCACCATCGAGCCGGTGTTCCCCGGTGAGCACGCCCCCGGCCTGGCCGACGACGCCGTCGTGCTGCCGTGGCTGGCCCGGATGCGCGACGAGCACCCGGTGTGGCGCGACGCGTTCGGTGCCTGGCACGTCTTCCGCCACGAGGACGTCCGCACCGCCCTCCGGGACACCACGACCTTCTCCTCGAACATCAACCGGGCCGTCGGTGGGGCCGCCACCCCGGGGATGCTCACGCAGATCGACCCACCCGAGCACCACGCGCTGCGCAGGACGGTGAGCGCGGCGTTCACCCCGCGCACCGTCGCGGCGCTCGAGACCCGCATCCGGGAGATCGCCCGCGAGCTGCTCGACCGCACCGGCGAACGCTTCGACCTCGTCGACGCGCTGGCCTTCCCGCTCCCGGTCACCGTGATCTCCGAGCTGCTCGGCCTCCCCGCCTCCGACCACGCGAGGTTCCGGGCGTGGACGGACGCCCTGTTCGACGTCCAGATCGCCGACCCGGCAGACCCCGACCTCGGCGCCCGCATGGTCGAGATCTTCACGCCGGTCGGGGCCTACTTCCACGACCAGGTCCGCGCCCGCGCGGACGCGCCGGGGGAGGACCTGATCTCCGCGCTGGTCGCCGCGCGGGTCGACGGGCGCGCCCTCACCGAGGTCGAGGCCGCCAACTTCTCGTTGAGCCTGCTGCTCGCCGGGCACATCACCACCACCGCGCTGCTCGGCAGCATCGTCCGCACCCTCGACGGGCAGCCGGGGCTCTGGTCCCGGCTGCGTGCCGAGCCGGGCCTGATCCCGGCGCTGATCGAGGAGGTCCTGCGGCTGCGTCCGCCGTTCGCCCAGGTCGGCCGCATGACCACCCGCGCGTCCGTCCTCGCCGGCACCGAGATCCCCGCCGACGCGGTCGTGACGCTGTGGGTGCTGTCGGCCAACCGCGACCCACGCGCCCACACCCACCCCGACCGGGTCGACCTCGACCGCGGCGTCCGCGGCCCCGACCAGCTCTCCTTCGGGCACGGCATCCACTTCTGCCTCGGCGCCCCGCTGGCGCGCCTCGAGGCCCGGATCGCCGTCGAGGAGCTGCTCGGCCGCTTTCCGCGGCTCGCCGTCGAGCGCGACCCGGGGGAGCCGCACGACGGGCTGCGCCCGTTCGACCGGATCGCCTACGGCGTACGCCGGCTGCCGGTGCGGCGTCGGCCGGCGGAGGGATCAGCTGAAGTAGCGCAGCCAGACGTAGAGCCAGGCCATCGCGGTGCTCAGCAGCGTGACGACGATGCCGTAGCGCGTGAACTGCCAGAACGAGATGGGGTGGCCCATGCGTGCGGCGATGCCGATGGTGACGACGTTCGCGCTCGCCGCGACGGCCGTGCCGTTGCCGCCGAAGTCGGCGCCGAGGGCGAACGCCCACCAGAGGGCCTGGCCGGTGGCGGGGTCGGGCACCTCGCCACGAGGCCCTCCACGATGGGGGCCATCGTCGCCGCGTAGGGGATGTTGTCGAAGAACGCGCCCAGCACCGCCGAGCCGAAGAGCAGCGCGGTGGCCGCCCCGAGCCAGTTGTCGCCGACCGTGGCGATGATGTACTCGCCGATCGCGTGGATCACCCCGGTGTGCAGCAGTCCGGAGACCATCACGAACAGGCCCAAGAAGAACACGAGCGTGGGCCACTCCACCTCGCGCATCGTGTCGTAGGTGTCGGCGCGCGACACCAGGAGCATCATCCCGGCTCCGACGAGCGCCACGAGCGACGGTTCGAGGTGCAGCACGGTGTGCAGGGCGAACCCGAGGACCACCACCCCGAGCACCACGAGGCAGCGGACCAGCAGCCGGAGGTCGGTGATGGCGCGCCGCTCCTGCAACGCCATCACCTCGCGACCCGGTCCGGGTTGTACCGGAAGGACCTGCGGAACAGCACCTTCGTGAGGAGCACGAACGCGGCGAAGATGATCGCCACGATCGGGGTCATGTGCACGAGGAAGTCGTTGAACGTCAGCCCGGCCCGGCTGCCGATGATGATGTTGGGCGGGTCGCCGACCAGGGTCGCGGCGCCGCCGATGTTGGAGGCGAGGATCTCCGCGATGAGGTAGGGCTGCGCGGGGATGTCCAGGCGGTTGCAGATCACGACCGTCACCGGTGCCACCAGCAGGACGATCGTGACGTTGTCCAGCAGCGGTGACGCGATGGCCGTGATGGCCATCAGCATCACCATCAGCCGGTACGGGTGCCCCCGGGAGCGCTTCGCGGCCCAGATCGCGAGGAAGTCGAACACACCGGTCTGTTTGATGACCCCCACCATGATCATCATCCCGAGCAGCAGGAAGATGACGTTCCAGTCGATACCCTCGTGCTCGGAGAAGAACACCTCCGTGCCCGGCGTGAGGCCGAGCACGGTCATCGCCCCGGCGGCGAGAAGCACCGCCTTGACCTTGTCGATCTTCTCGGTGGCGATGTAGTAGAAGCCGCGACGAAGATCGCGATTGCTGCGGCGGCCGTCATCGGCGCCGCCTCGGGGCGGCGCCGCACGCCGGCTTCAGCCGGGCGGGCCGTCCGCGGTGAGCCGGCCGAGCACCCGGTCGAGCGTGATCCCGCCGACGAGCCTCCCGGTGTCGTCGACCACCGCGACGAGCGGGCTGCGCATGCGGCCCATGAGCGCCGCGATCTCCAGGAGCGTGGCGTCCTCGCGCACGATCGCGGGCCGGGCGAGGCTGTACGGCAGGCAGTCCCCGACCGACAGGTGTCCAGCTCGTGCCAGAACGCGTCCGCGTGCTGCTCGTCGATCGTGCGGGCCAGCGCCTGACCCTCCCGATGGGCCCGCGGCACGGTCAGCAGGAGAACCTGGGTGCCGGGCAGCACCATGTAGGGACGGGCGTCCGCGTCGACCACGATCAGGCCGGGCAGGTGGGCGCGCGCCATCACGCGCACCGCGTCCGCGACAGGGTCCTGCGCGCTCACCGTCGGCACCTGTACTGCGAGTTCGCGTGCCCTCATGACACCGTCCCCCCGGGTGCGCCGAGAATGCGCCGCTCGGCACATTACGCGTCGGTACGCCGGTTCGCCGGACCGCGCGCCAACCCGGCAACCTGCCGCTCGAGCTCCGCGAGCCGGTCGGCGACGGAGCGCTGGTGCAGCAGGTCGGCGAGCTCGTCGGCCTCGTCCGGATCGAGGACGATCCGCTCCGGTACCCCGTCGTCGAGGCCGCCCCCGCGCCCGTGGACGAAGAGCAGCCGACGCCCGGTGTGCTCGACGAGGACACCGAACCGCTGCCCGGCGCGGTTCGTGCAGTCGTAGGAGTGTCCGACACCGGGGATGGTGTTGCGCGTGATGTCCACGGGATGGCTCGTGTCCTTCGTCGGCGTGATGGGAGGCCGGGCGGGGGCACCGCGATCACCTGCGCGCGGCCGGGGTGTTCGCCCAACGGACGAGGCCGGGGTCGACGCGCACGTCGATCCGGCCGACCTGCACGTCGCTGATCTCGATCCCCCAGGTCGCGGTGCGCCCCGAGACGGTCGCCGCGAGATCGGGAAAGCCGGTGACCGGCAGCGTGGCCAGCTCCGCGAGGTCACGTTCCGCGACACAGCGGCGCAGCTCGGCCTCGAGCACCCACTCGACGGCCGGATCGGGTCGGCTCACCGTGACGTAGCGGAGCGGGTCGCGCACGGTGCCCGTCGCGGCTGCGGTGAGGACCACGCGGACCGCGTCCCGCGTGGTGGCGTCGAGCCAGGCGATCTCGAACCAGCGCACGGTGAGCGGCACGCGCACCCAGCGGTCGAGGCCGGGCACGACGGCGACCACACCCGGGCCGCGCAGCCGCGACCCCCGCCCGCCGCGGGTGACGACCATCCGTTCGTCCGGGTCGACGGTGCGCACGAAGCAGCACGCCAGCAGGAGGAGCCCGAGCGCGGTCGCCAACGCCACGGCCTGCGTGGCGGTCACGGGGATGTGCGGTGCGGTGCCGATCCCCGTGGGGTCGATCCCCGTCGGAGCGATCCGGGAGGCGGTGCTGTCCTGTCGCATGGCCACCACCCGCCCACTCGTGTCTCGTCCGCCGGGACCTGTGAGTCTTCGCAGCGGGCTCGTCGCACACCATCGGGTCCGACACCCACATCCCGGGGGGTCGGCTATGCAGGTTCGGGCCGGGGCCAGGGGGTTGACACGGATGGACGTGGCACGGTGCTACCGGCGAGGCTGGGCGGCATGAGCCAGCGAACCGGGCCTGCGCCCGGCGCGAGCGCGGGGGCCGAGCGACCGGCCCTGTCCCTGTTCCGGCGCATCGTGCTGATCAACGGTCTCGTCTTCACCGTCGGCACGCTGGTGCTGGCGCTCTCGCCCGCCACGGTGTCGTCGCGGGTACGGCTCGCCGAGATCCCGGTGCTGACGGTCGGTCTCGCGGTGATCCTCGCCGCCAATGCGCTGCTGCTGCGCAGGAGCCTGGCACCCATCGACGCCCTCACCCGGGTGATGGCGCGGGTCGACCTGCTGCGGCCGACCGACCGGCTCGCCGAGCGCGGCAACGGCGACCTGACCCGGCTGATCGGCACGTTCAACGCGATGATCGACCGGCTGGAGGCGGAGCGCACCGCGAGCAGCGCCCACGCGCTCGCCGCGCAGGAGGGGGAGCGGCAGCGGATCGCACGGGAGCTGCACGACGAGATCGGGCAGAGCCTCACCGCCGTGCTGCTGGCGCTCAAGCGGGTGGCCGACCGCGCGCCCGACGACCTGCGCGCCGAGCTGCGCGGGGTGCAGGAGACCGTGCGCTCGAGCCTCGACGAGGTGCGCCAGGTCGCGCGGAGGCTGCGTCCCGGGGTGCTCGAGGACCTGGGGTTGCAGAGCGCGCTGAGCGCGCTGGTCGCCGAGTTCACCGAGACCGCCGGGGTGCCCGTGACACGCAGCCCCTCGCGTGGCCTCCCGGAGCTCGCCCCCGACGTCGAGCTGGTCCTCTACCGGATCGCGCAGGAAGGCCTGACGAACGTGGCACGGCATGCCGGGGCGGGCCGGGTGGAGCTGACGCTCGACGCGTCGCCGGGCTCGGTCACACTGGTGATCTCCGATGACGGGAGTGGCGGGGTGGTGCACGAAGGTGCCGGGATCCGCGGGATGCGGGAACGCGCGCTGCTCATCGGCGCGGACCTGGGCATCACGTCCGCGCCCGGGCGCGGCACCGAGGTGCGGCTGACCGTCCCGCTGCCCGCGAGGGTCGCATGACCGCCCCGACCCGGATCCTGCTGGCCGACGACCACGCGCTGGTCCGCCAGGGCCTGCGGCTCATTCTGGACGCGGAGCCCGACCTGGTCGTCGTCGCGGAGGCCGCCGACGGCGCCGAGGCCGTCGACGCCGCGGGCGCGGACGAGGTCGACCTCGCGATCCTCGACATCGCCATGCCTCGGCTGACCGGCATCCAGGCGGCCCGCGAGATCTCGCAGCGGGCGCCGCGGATCCACATCCTGATGCTCTCGATGTACGACAACGAGCAGTACTTCTTCGAGTCCCTCAAGGCGGGTGCGTCCGGCTACGTCCTCAAGTCGGTCGCCGACCGGGACCTGATCGAGGCCTGCCGCGCGTCGATGCGGGGGGAGCCGTTCCTCTACCCGGGCGCGGTCACCGCACTGATCCGCGACTACCTGCAGCGCACCCGCCGCGCGCCCGGCTGCCGGACCGGATCCTGACCCCGCGGGAGGAGGAGATCGTGAAACTGATCGCCGAGAGCCACTCGTCACGGGAGATCGCCGAGACACTGGGGATCAGTGCGAAGACCGTCGACCGGCACCGGGCCAACATCCTGCAGAAGCTCGGCATGCGCGACCGGCTCGACCTCACCCGCTACGCCATCCGGGCAGGGCTCGTCGAACCCTGACCGGCCGTCCGCGACCCGGGTACGTGGCTCGCCGGTGCCCCGATCCCGATCACCGCACCCCCGTCCGGCGCTCAGGCCGACCATGAGCCGGTGAGCACCGCCCGTTCGACTGCGCGCGGTTCCAGCACCGTGTCGGTCACCGACAGCGCGGCGCCGCGCACGCCGGCCAGATCACCCAGCGACGTGGGGGCGAGCCGCAGGTGCTCGCTCGAACCCGGCAGCGCCGTCTGGTAGAGGCTCTCGCGGATCCCGGCGAGCAGCGACTCGGCCTCGGTGAGGTACCCCCACAGTGAGATGCCGGCGGGGTTCAGCAGGTTCACCACGGACGACAGCACCTCGCCGATGCGCCGGCCGGAGCGGCGGATCAGGTGCACGGCGTCCTGGTCGCCGTCGTTGGCGAGCTGGATGATCTGCGAGACGTGGTCGACCGGGCGTCCCGCGGTGGCCATCTGGCGCACCAGCGCGCTGCCGCTCGCCACCGCGTCGAGGCACCCGATGCTCCCGCACACGCACGGGTCGTCCGCGTCCACCACCTTGATGTGCCCGAGCTCGCCCGCGAGGCCGTCGGCGCCCCGGATCGGCACGCCCCGGACGACCACCGCGGCGTCGATGAGGGTGCCCAGCTTGACGCACACCAGCACCTCGGCGTCCGGCCACGACGCGCGGTGCTCGGCCAGTGCCAGCATGGCGACGTCGAGGTCGAGCAGCACCGGCACCCGGAAGCGCTGCGCGAGCGCGTCGCGGAAGTGGTCGCGGTCCCACCCCGCGGCAGACAGCCCGTGTCCGCGCGCGTAGGCCTTCAGCTCGAACGTGCTGGGGGTGCCCACGCCCACTCCGACGACGGGCCCGGTCGCAGCCTCGGCGCTCAGTTCCTCGAACGTGGCGTGCAGCAGGTGCAGCAGCGCGTCCGGGCCGCGCGCGACGTCGACGTCGACGAACCGGTCGGCGAGCACGTCACCGTCCAGGTCGGTGACGGCGACGCGGGCGCCGGTGAGCCCGAGGTGTGCGGCCAGCACGGTGCCGGCCCGCGGGTCGAACCCGAAGACGGCGGCCGGTCGGCCGCGGGCCCCTCGGTGCGCATCTCGCTGCGCACGAGACCGAGCCGCTGCAGGTGCTCGAGCCGCTGCAGGATCGTCGAGCGCGCCACGCCCATGGCCTCCGCGAGCTGGGTGACCGTGCGTGCCCGGCCGCTGCGGATCATCCCCAGCAGCACGCCGGCGCCCTCCACGGACGCCGGGGTCGGCGCGTGGCCGCGCTCGGAGACCGCCATGGGGTCAACATAACGTCCGGACAATTACGTCGGCAATCACCGTAATTATCTTGCGTGTCGCCATAACTCTGCTTAGGCTCCCGGCAACGACCACGCCGCCGTGGAGGAACCCGCCGATGAGACCGCGATCGCGCCTGCTGGCCCTCGCGCTGGCCCTGATCCTCGCGACCTCCGGCTGCGCGATCTCGAGCGTCGCGGCGAGCGCCCCGGGCACCACCGTCCTGACGTTCTGGCAGTACTACGACGGCACCCAGAAGGAGTGGCTGGAGGCCGAGGCGCGGCGGTTCGAGCAGGCCAATCCCGGCGTGAGGATCGAGCTGGTGCAGGTGGTGGGCAGCCAGCAGGACCAGAAGCTGCTCGCGTCGGTCGCCACCGGCAGCACGCCGGACCTGTTCACCAACAACATCGTCGTGGACTTCCCGACGCTCGTCGCGGGCGGCGTGATGCTGGACCTCACGCCCTACTGGCGGTCCTTCCCCGACGCCGGCCGCTTCCCCGACACCGCCACCTGGGAGAACGAGGGGCGCATCTACAACCTGATGTCGTACACGAACCTCGTCGGTCTCTACTACAACCAGGACATCCTCGACGAGTACGGCCTGGCCCCACCGGCCACGCTCGACGAGCTGCAGGCCGCGATGGAGACGGTCGAGGCGGGCGGGGAGTACGAGGCGTCGCGCTCTCCGGGGCCGCCGACGTGGAGGGCGCGTGGCTGTTCGCCCCGCAGCTCCTGGGTCTGGGCGTGGGGTACTGCAACCTCGCGGAATCGGAGCAGCAGGTCACCGACGCCTTCCGGCGGGTCGCCGAGTGGCGCGCGACGGACACGCTGCCCCGCGCCGCGGCCACCTGGGACCAGAACGCGTCCTGGCAGCAGTTCATGACCGGCCGGTACGCGTTCGCCCTCAACGGCAACTGGCAGCTGGGCAACGTGGAGGAGGCCGGGTTCCGGTACGGCACCGCGCAGTTCCCGGCCCCCACCGGGGGCAGGAGCCGGGTCTTCCCCGGCGGTGAGGGCTTCGCGATCGGGTCGAGGTCGCAGCACCCCGACCTCGCGTGGAAGTTCCTGGAGCAGCTGATGTCGCCGGAGAGCGGCCTGGCCGTCTACGAGGCGGCGGGCTCGATCCCGCTGCACGAGCAGGCCGCCGCGGCGCCCGAGATCCAGGACGATCCCATGGTCGCCCCGTTCGTCGCCGCCACCCGCGACGCGGCCCCGTGGCCGAACAACCCGAACACGGCGGCCATGCAGAAGGCGCTCGGCACCGCGGTCAGCTCCGTGATCTCCGGGGAACAGCCGCCGGAGGTCGGGGCCCGGGACGCTATCGAGAGCATCGACGAGGCACGCGAGCAGGGCGGCGGTGGGTGCGCATGAGTCAGGTTGCGACCAGGCTCCCGAGAGCGCCCCGACTCCACGGCCCGCACCCGGTAGGCGCCGGACCACGATCACCCCGCTCGGCTTCGGGGTGCCCGCGGCGGTCGTGCTGGTTGCCATGGCGGTCTACCCGCTCGTCGTGCTGTTCCAGATGTCGGTGAGCGACGTCGGGCCGAGCAACATCGTCGGCGGGTGGTCCCTCGTCGGCCTGGACAACTTCGCCGATGCGCTGGGGAACTCCGAGACCTGGTATGCGCTGTGGCGCACGCTCGGGCTCTGCGCCGTGCTGCTCGCCTCCAACCTGGTGCTGGGCTTCGTCTGCGGCTCGGTGCTGGCCGAACCGGGGCGGGGCAGCAACGCCGTGCTCGGGCTGATGGTGTTCATCTGGGCGCTGCCGCCGCTGGTCAGCGGCAGCGTCTGGAAGTTCCTGCTCGACGACTCCGGGGTGCTCAACGAGGCGCTCGGGGTGGTCGGCGTCGGCCCGGTGCCATGGCTCAGCTCGCCGGACGCGGCACTGTGGACGGTCGCGGGGGTCGTCGCGTGGTCGGCGCTGCCGTTCTCGACGCTGATCCTGCGCGGCGCGATGCTCGCCGTGCCGCAGGAGGTGCTCGAGGCCGCGGCGATCGACGGGGCGGGCTACTGGACCACGCGGGTCCGCATCGTGCTCCCGCTCCTGCGGCCCACCATGTGGATCCTGGCGATCCTCACGGTGATCTACGCGTTCAAGAGCTTCGACTTCTTCTACGTCCTCACCGAGGGCGGCCCGGGCACCTCGACCAACACCCTGCCCGTGCTGTCGTACTACACGGCCTTCACCCAGTTCGACATGAGCACGGGCGCTACCGTCGCGGTGCTGTCGATGATCGTGGTCGCCGCCTGCGCCGTGCCCTACGTGCGCCGGATCAACGCGGAGGTCCCCGAATGATCGCCGCTCCCACCCGGGCCCTGTTCGCGGTCGTCAAGGTCCTGCTGGCGATCGCGTACGCGGTGCCGCTCGCCTGGATCGTGGTGACCTCGTTCAAGAGCACGACCCAGGTGCTGCAGGATCCGAACGGCATCGTGTTCACCCCCACCCTCGACACCTACCGCGAGGTGATCGGGGAGGGTGCGGCAGCGATCGTCACCTCGCTGCAGATCAGCGTGGTCGTCACCGTCGTCGTCGCGGTGCTGGCGGTGCCCGCGGCGTTCGCCGCGGCGGCGAGGTTGAGCACCGGGCGGCGCGCGTCATCGCGGTGGCGCTCGCCGGGCTGCTCGTGCTGCAGATGATCCCACAGCCGATGACGGTGATCCCGCTCTTCAGCGTGCTGGCGCAGTGGGGCATCCTCAACACCCTCCCCGGTCTGATCCTCGCGGACGTCGCGGTGATGCTGCCGTTCGCGATCATGCTGCTGCGGCCCTACGCGCAGGACGTCCCGCGCGCGCTGTACGAGGCCGCGACGATCGACGGGGCCGGGCCGTGGCGGTCGTTCCGCTCGATCACCGTGCCGATGATGCGCAATGGGGTGTTCACCGTCGCCAGCGTCGTCTTCATCAATGCGTGGGGCGAGTTCGTCTACGCGATCAACCTGCTGCCGCCGGGAGTGGTGCCGCCGGTCAGCGGACTGCTCGCCGCGCAGAACACCACCTACGCCGCCAACTGGAACGGCCTGATGGCGCTCGCGGTGCTCACCTCGCTCCCGCTGGTCGTGGTGTTCGCGATCTCGCAGAAGCGGCTGATCAGCGGGCTCTCCCTCGGGGCGGTCAAGTGAACGTCGTGCTCGTCGGCGCGCTCGACACGAAACACGCCGAGTACGGCTTCGTGCGGGACCGGGTCGCGGCGGCCGGGGTGCCCTGCTTGCTGGTCGACACGTCCGTGCTGGGCGCGCCCGGGATCGCCGCCGACGTGGACCGTCGGGCCGTCGCCGCGGCGGCAGGCGCCGACCACGACGCGCTCGTCGCGGCGGGCGACCGGAACGCCGCCGTCTCGGCGATGGCCCGGGGCGCCGCCGAGGTGGTCCGCGAGCTGCACCGGGCCGGCCGGGTGGCCGCGGTCGTCGTGCTCGGCGGGTCGAACGCCGGTTTCGTGATGAGCGAGGTCGCCCCGGTGCTGCCGCTCGGGGTGCCGAAGGTGCTCGTGTCGACGGTGGTGGCCGGCGACACCCGCCCGTACGTCGGCACCAGCGACCTCACGATGGTCTACCCGGTGGTCGACATCGCCGGGCTCAACTCGGTCAGCACGCCCGTACTGGCCCGGGCGGCCGACGCCGTCGTCGGGATGGTCACCGGGCCTCCGGTCCCGGCGTCGTCCGACCGCCCCGCGGTGGGCGCCACGATGTTCGGCGTCACCACCGCGTGCGTGCAGGCCGTCGGCGAGCACCTTGCGGCGAACGGCGCCGAGGTCCAGGTCTTCCACTGCACCGGCACCGGCGGACGCACGTTCGAGGCCCTGATCGCGTCCGGTGTCTTCGCCGCCGTCGCCGACGTCACGACCACCGAGCTGGCCGACGAGCTGGTCGGCGGCGTCTGCACGGCGGGACCGCACCGGCTGGATGCGGCCGCGGCGCACGGCGTGCCGCAGGTGGTGAGCGTGGGCGCCCTCGACATGGTCAACTTCGGCCCGCGCGACACCGTGCCCGCCGAGCACGCCGGGCGGCTCCTCATCGCCCACAACCCGACGGTCACGCTCATGCGGACCTCCGCAGCCGAGAACGCCGAGCTGGGCCGGATCATCGCGCGGAAGCTCGCGAGGGCGAGCGCGTTCGTCGAGGTCCACGTGCCGCGACGGGGCTTCTCACAGATCTCCGCCCCGGGCGGGCCGTTCCACGACCCCGGTGCCGACGCCGCTCTGATCGACTCGCTGCGGGCGGCGCTCGACCCGCGCATCCCGCTGCACGTCCACGACCTCGCCGTGAACGACCCGGCCTTCGCCCGTCACGTGGGCGCGGCGATGGACCGGGGACTCTCCAGCACGAAAGGCACGTGATCTTCGATGTCCACCCGATCCGAGCTCGTCGCCCGCCTACGCGCGAAGGTGGCGCAGGGGCGGCCGATCATCGGCGGCGGCGCCGGCACCGGCCTGTCGGCGAAGTGCGCCGAGGCGGCAGGCCTCGACTTCGTCGTCATCTACAACTCGGGCCGCTTCCGGATGGCGGGGCGCAGCTCGATGGCGGGCCTCATGCCCTACGGCGACGCCAACGCGATCGTGATGGAGATGGGCGCCGAGGTGCTGCCGGTGGTGCGTGACCTGCCGGTGCTGGCCGGCGTGTGCGGCACCGACCCGTTCCGGCTGATGCCGCAGTTCCTGCGCACGGTGGCGGAGGCCGGCTTCTCCGGCGTGCAGAACTACCCGACCGTGTGCCTGTTCGACGGGATCATCCGCGCCAACCTCGAGGAGACCGGCCTCGGCTTCGACAAGGAGGTGGACATGATCGCCGCGGCGCACGCGCTGGACCTGTTCACCTGCACCTACGTGGCCAACCCGGACGAAGCGGCCGCCATGGCCGAGGCAGGCGCGGACGTCGTCGTGCCGCACATGGGGCTCACCACCTCCGGGATGATCGGGGCGCGGACCGCCCTGTCGCTCGCCGAGTCGAAGGAGAAGGTGGCCGAGCTGGCCGCCGCGGCGCGGGCGAAGAACCCCGATGTGCTCGTCGTCTGCCACGGGGGGCCGATCCACTCGCCGGCCGAGGCCACCGAGGTGATCCGCGACGTGCCCGGCGTCCAGGGCTTCCTCGGCGCCTCCAGCATGGAGCGGCTGCCCACCGAGGTCGCGATGGTCGACCACATGCGTTCCTACCTGCAGATCGAGTTGCCGACCACGGCCACGAACACGACGGAGACGAGCTGACGTGTACCGCATGACGATCCTCTACGGCACGCCGACCGATCCCGCGGCCTTCCGGGAGTACTACATGCAGACCCACGTCCCGCTGGCCCGGAAGATGACGGGGCTCACGGGCTGGAATCTGCAGTGGACCGACGGGAACCCCGACTGGATCCTCGTCGCCGAGCTGTACGCCGAGGACAAGGCGGCCATGGACGCGGTGCTCGCCTCCCCCGAGGGTCGCGCCGCGAGCGCGGACCTGGACAACTTCGTCACCGGCGGCGTCGTGTTCCTGACCGGTGAGGAGGAGCAGGTGGCGCTTTCGTGAGCGGCGCCGGCCTCGTCGTCGCCGTCGCCGGGCTGGGCTTCGGCGCCGAGTTCGTACCGATCTACCTCAGCCACCCCGACGTGGCGAAGGTGGTGCTCGTCGAGCCCGACCACGAGCGTCGCAGCGCGGTGGCCGACCGGTACCGGCTCGGCGCCGGGTACGGCGACATCACCGATGCGCTCGCCGACCCGGGCATCGACGCGGTGCACGTCTTCGCCCCGGTGCACACGCACGCCGACCTCTCGGTAGCCGCGCTGGAGGCGGGCAAGCACGTGGCCTGCGCCGTGCCGATGGCCACCACGTTGGAGGACCTCGACCGCATCATCGCGGCGCAGGAAGCGTCGGGCCGCAACTACATGATGATGGAGACCACGGTCTTCGCCAGGGAGTACTTCGCCGTGGAGGAGATGCACCGGGCGGGTGGGCTGGGCGAGCTCACCCTCTACCGCGGCTACCACGTGCAGAACCTCGACGGCTTCCCGACGTACTGGCAGGGCTTCCCGCCCATGCACTACGTGACGCACGCGTTGTCGCCGATCCTGCACCTGCTCGACACCACCGTCGCGAGCGTGCAGTGCCAGGGTGCGGGGCGCCTCGCCGAGCGCCGCCGCAGCGGCGGCTTCGACAACCCGTTCCCCACGGAGGTGGGGCTGTTCCGGCTACGGGGCAGCGACGTGCTCGCCGACGTCCAGATGTCGTTCTCCCAGACCGCCCGCAGCTACATCGAGGGCTTCTCGATCTACGGCGACCGCCGCGGCGTGGAGTGGCCGATCGACAACGAGGGCGAGTTGACCGTGTTCGACATGTCCGGGCCCGCGGCCGGGCGGCGCGGCAACCGGGTGGCGACGAGCTCGCTCGCCCCGCCCGACCGCCCGGAGCGGCTGCCGGAACCGCTGCGGCGGTTCGTCCGGCCCACCGCCGTGCGGCTGCCGGGCATGGCGCCGAGGTCCGGGTGGGGGCCGACCACGGCGGGTCGCACCCGTTCCTGGTGGACGAGTTCGTGCGCAGCGTCGTGGACGGGAGAGCGCCCGTCGTGGACGCGCGGCGGGCCGCGGCGTGGACGGCGCCCGGGATCTGCGCCCACGCCTCCGCCATGGCCGGCGGCGCGACGGTGGAGGTGCCCGCCCACCTCTGACGCGGAAACGGGGCCGGCGCGACGTCGGGCCGCCTCGGGGTGTGTGGCGGCCGCCTTCTCCGGCTAACCCCTGGTCGGAGCAACCGGCGACACAGGAGTGGACCGACGTGACCGAGAGCGTCAGCGAGACCGAGAACCCGGCCATCCCCTCACCCACACCCGAGGTGAGCCGCCCCAGGACCAACCGCGACTGGTGGCCGAACCAGCTGGACCTGCAGGTCCTGCACCGGCAGTCGCGCGGGCCGACCCGATGGGCGCGGACTTCGACTACGCCGCGGCGTTCGCGACCCTGGACGTCGAGGCGCTGAAGCGCGACGTCGTGGAGGTGATGCGGACGTCTCAGGACTGGTGGCCGGCCGACTACGGCCACTACGGCCCGCTGTTCATCCGGATGAGCTGGCACGCCGCGGGCACCTACCGCATCCACGACGGCCGCGGCGGTGGCGGCCAGGGCGCGCAGCGGTTCGCGCCGCTCAACAGCTGGCCCGACAACGCGAGCCTCGACAAGGCGCGCCGGCTGCTCTGGCCGGTCAAGGAGAAGTACGGCCGGACGATCTCCTGGGCCGACCTGCTGGTCTTCGCCGGCAACGTGGCCATCGAGGACATGGGGCTGCCGACGTTCGGGTTCGGGTTCGGGCGCGAGGACATCTGGGAGCCCGAGGAGATCTTCTGGGGGCCGGAGGACACCTGGCTCGGGGACGAGCGCTACAGCGGCGAACGGGAGCTCGCGGAGCCGCTCGCCAACGTGCAGATGGGCCTGATCTACGTGAACCCGGAGGCCCGAACGGCAACCCGGACCCGGTGGCGTCGGCCCGCGACATCCGCGACACGTTCGCCCGGATGGCGATGAACGACGAGGAGACCGTGGCGCTCGTCGTCGGCGGCCACACGTTCGGCAAGTGCCACGGGGCCGTCGACCCGCAGTACATCGGCCCGGAGCCGGAGGCGTGCCCGGTGGAGCACCAGGGCCTCGGCTGGCACAACAGCGTGGGCACCGGCGCCGGTTCCCACGCGATGACCAGCGGGCTGGAGGGCGCCTGGACGGCCACGCCGACCAGCTGGGACAACGGCTACCTCGACAACCTGTACGGGTACGACTGGGAGCTGACGCGCAGCCCCGCGGGCGCGCACCAGTGGACGCCGAAGGACCCGCGGCCCAGGTCACGGTGCCGGACGCCACGACCCGGCGCGCCGGCACGCGCCGATGATGCTGACCTCCGACATCGCGCTGAAGGTCGACCCGGTCTACGGGCCGATCACGAAGCGGTTCCACGAGCACCCCGACGAGCTCGCCGACGCTCGCTGAGGTGTATTGACAAGCTGCTGCACCGGGACATGGGCCCGGTGTCGCGCTACCTCGGCCCGTGGGTGCCCGAACCGCAGCTGTGGCAGGACCCGGTCCCGCCGGTGGCCCACGAGTTGGTCGACGACTCCGACGTCGCCGCGCTGAAGCAGGAGGTGCTCGCCTCGGGGCTGGCGGTCCCGGAGCTCGTCCGCACGGCGTGGGCGGCGGCGTCGAGCTTCCGCGCCACCGACAAGCGCGGCGGCGCGAACGGGGCCCGGATCCGCCTGGCGCCGCAGAAGGACTGGGAGGTCAACGACCCGGACGAGCTGGGCGCGGTGCTGCAGGTGCTCGATCGGATCCGGCAGAACTTCGAGGCCGCGCAGCCCGGTGGGAAGCGGGTGTCGCTGGCCGACCTGATCGTCCTGGCCGGCTGCGCGGCGGTGGAGGAGGCGGCGCGGGACGGCGGGCACGCCGTCCGGGTCCCGTTCACGCCGGGGCGCACCGACGCCTCGCAGGAGCAGACCGACGTCGACTCGTTCGCGGTGCTGGAGCCGCAGGCCGACGGGTTCCGCAACTACCTGCGGCCGGGCCGGAAGCTGCCACCGGAGACGCTGCTGGTGGACCGCGCCTACATGTTGGACCTGAGCGCGCCCGAGATGACGGTGCTGGTCGGGGGCATGCGCGCGCTGAACGCGAACGCCGGGCAGACCCCGCACGGGGTGCTCACCGAGCGGTCCGGCACGTTGACCAACGACTTCTTCCGCAACCTGCTCGACATGCGCACCGAGTGGAGGGTGTCCGAGGCGGAGGACGTGTACGAGGGGCGGGACCGGCGCAGCGGCGAGCTGCGGTGGACGGCCACGGCGGCCGACCTCGTCTTCGGCGCGAACTCGCAGCTGCGGGCCCTCACCGAGGTGTACGCGAGCTCCGACGGGGCCGAGAAGTTCGTGCACGACTTCGTCGCCGCGTGGGACAAGGTCATGAACCTCGACCGGTTCGACGTCGCGCGGCGGTAACCTGGCGCCGTCGACGCGCGACCCCGCGCCCACCGATCGCGGCGGGTCGCATCGGGAGACGGGGAGCCGTCATGGCATCGGGACCTCGAACGGCAGGCGCCCGGCGGGGCTCATCGTTCTGGCAGGCGCTCAGCGCGCTGTTCCTGCTCGCGATGGGCGGCATCCACCTGTACCTCGCCCTCACCGGGACGGGCGGGATCCTCGGGGTGCTGTTCGTGCTGAACTTCGTGGGCGGGCTCGTGCTGGCGGCCGCCGTGCTCCTCGCCCGGGGCCGGCTGCTGGCGGTGGCGAGCGTGCTGGGCCTGCTGTTCATGGCGGGCACGTTGCTCGCGCTCGTGCTCGCCCTGACCGTCGGGCTCTTCGGGATCCGCTCGAGCCTGAGCTACGACCTGGCCCCCACCACGCTCGTCGTCGAGTCGATCGGCACGGTGGTGCTCCTGATCACCACCGCGGTGGTGCTGCGGCGGCGACCGGAGTGACGTTCGATCTGGGATCCGAATAGCCCCATCCGGAACTCGCACTTCACCACCACCTCCGCCTGCTCCTACGGTCGGGACGCAGCAGATCGGAGGGTTCGACGATGAACCACCTGGGCAGGCGACTCGTCGCAGCGCTGTCGGGCGGGCTCCTCGTGGCCACGCTCGGCGCGTGCGGCGGCGGGTCCACGATCGACGACGACGCGAGCGGGGGCGGCGGCGGGACCGCGCCGCCGCTCGTCACGGTCGACGCGGGCTACGTCTCGGCGGTCGACCAGCTCGGCCTGCCGATCGCACTGGAGATCGGGGCGTTCGAGGAACAGGGTCTCGACGTGCGGCTCGCCGACCCGTTCCCGACCGGCGTCGACTCGCTCAACGCGCTGCAGGCGGGCGATGTCGACTTCGTCCAGGTCGGCACGCCCGGGATCGGCGCGGCCCAGCGGGGGCTCGACCTGGTCCTGCTCGGCAACTACTCCGGTTCGGCGAGCAAGCGGGCGATCGACGACACGATGGCGGTCGTCGCGCGGCCCGGCTCCGGCATCAGCGGCGCGACCTCACGACGCTGCGCGGCAAGCGCATCGGCGTCTCGGTCGGCTCGATCAACCACCTCTACCTGATCGGGCTGCTCCAGGAGCTGCAGGTCCCCGTGGATGCGGTGGAGATCGTCAACACCGCGCCGCCGGACATGCCGGTGGCGCTGCAGACGAGCGGTATCGACGCCGCGATCGTCTGGGACCCGTGGCCGATCACGATCCGGCAGCAGGTGCCGGGTAGCGAGGAGGTCGTGCGGGGCGGCGGCTACATCCCCTACGTCGGCTACATCGTGGCGCTGCGCGAGTTCGTGGAACAGAACCCGGACGTCGTCGAGCGGTTCCTCACCGCGCGCGCCGCGGCGGACAAGTGGATGCGCGACAACCCCGAGGACGCGGCGGAGGCGGCGACGCGGTGGCTGCCGGGCACCGAGCTCGCCGTGGCCCAGGAGGCGATGCAGTACAACGTGGCGCAGCTCGACCCGCGCTTCTCCGCCTGCAACTACGTGGCGCTCGACACCGTGGCGCAGATGCTGGCCGAGCAGGGCGTCACCCAGCCCGGGTTCACCGTCGACGACCGGTTCCTGCCCGGACCGATCACCTCCGTGACCGAAAGCAGGCCCGACCTGTTCGAGGACCTCCCACCGATTCCGGATGCCGCCCGCGTCGACGAAGGCTTCGGCTACGACCGCGACGCCGCGCTCGCGGCGTGCCCTGCGACGTGACCGCGCGCCGTTCGACGCCGACCCGCGCGGTTGCATGGTTCCTCGCCCCGTTCGCCGCACTGCTGGTGGTCTGGGCCGCGGTGGTGGCCGCCACCGGGGTGCCGCTGCGGATCTTCCCGCAGGTCACCGACGTGGTGGCGGCGCTCGTCTCGATGACGGCGAGCGGCGAGCTGTTCGTCCACGTCGCCGCGAGCCTGCGGCGGGTGCTGATCGGCTCCGTCCTCGCGATCGTCACCGCGCTCCCGTTCGGGGTGGCGCTCGGGGCGAGCCCGCGGCTGTCGGCGTTCTTCGCGCCGCTCCTGCGGTTCTCGGTGGCGCTCGCCGGCATCGCATGGATCCCGATCGCGACGCTCTGGCTCGGCTACGGGGACGGCGCGGTGATCTTCATCGTGTGGAACGCGATGTTCTTCGCGCTCACCTACAACACGCTGCTCGGCGTGCGTCGCATCCCGCTGCCGCTGCTGCGCGCCGCACGCAGCATGGGCACCGGCCGGGTGCGGATGTTCTGGGAGATCCTGCTGCCCGGTGCGCTGCCCAGCGTCGTGACGGGTCTGCGCGTCGGGCTCGGGTACGGCTGGCGCGGCCTGGTCGCCGCGGAGATCATCGCCACCAGCGCGGGCCTGGGCTACGCCCTGTTCCTCGCCCAGAAGACGTTCTCGACCGACGTCATCATCGCTTCGATGGTGATCATCGGCGTGCTCTGGCTGGTGATGGACCGGCTGCTGCTCGCGCCGCTGGAGCGGCGCACGGTGCAGCGCTGGGGCATGACGGCGGCCCGGCCGTGACCGGGCTCGCGCGCAGGCTGGGCCGCAGCGGGGCGGTCCGCACCCTCGGACCGTTCGTGCCGGTGGTGGCTCTGTGGTGGCTGCTGGCGCAGCTGCAGGTCTTCCCGCCCGCGTTCTTCGTCGGGCCGGACGCGGTACTCGCCGAGCTGGGTGGGCTGCTGGAGCGCGGGATCCTGCCCGGCTACCTGTCCGACTCGCTCACCCGGCTCTGGTACGGAGTGCTGTTCGGCCTCGGGATCGGGCTGCCGCTCGGGTTCCTGGTCGGGATGTCGCCGGTCGCGCGGCGGCTGACCTGGCCGCTGCTGCTGTTCTTCCAGGCCGTCGCCGACATCGCGTGGCTGCCGATCGTGATCGTCTGGTTCGGTTTCAGCCTCACCGCGGTGACGTTCGTGATCGTCTACACGATCGTCTTCCCGCTCGTGCTGAGCATCGTGGCCGGGATCGAGCAGGTGCCGCCGGAGCTGGTGCGCGCGGCCCGCAGCATGGGCGCCGGCCGGATCCAGGTGTTCACCGAGGTGATCGTGCCGGGTTCGTTGCCGTCGGTGGCCAGCGGCGTGCGCACCGGGCTCGGCTACGGCTGGCGGGCGCTGGTGGCCGCTGAGATCATCGTCGGGACCAGCGGGATCGGGTTCATGATGTTCGACGCCCGCCGCGTCGGGGACGTCGCAGAGGTCTTCCTCGGGATGATCGTGCTGGGCATCCTGTGGTACGCGTTGGACGCGCTGCTGCTGGCGCCGTTCGAGCACGCCACGGTGGAACGCTGGGGGCTGGTCCGGCAGTCGGCCGCCACGTGACCGAACTCGAGAGGTCGCCGATGGACGCGGTGAGAGCACTCCAGATCGAGAACCTGCACAAGACCTACGTCGACGCCTACAGCGGCGACGAGGTCGTCGCGATCGGCGACGTCTCGTTCGACGTGGCCGAGGGCGAGTTCGTGTCCGTCCTCGGCCCGAGCGGGTGCGGCAAGACCACGGTGCTCAACATCGTGGCGGGATTCGTCGAGCAGACCAGCGGCAGCGTCACCGTGGCCGGGAAGCCGGTGAGCGGTCCCGGGCCCGACCGCGGGGTCGTCTTCCAGAACCACGCGCTCTTCCCCTGGAAGACGGTGCAGGGCAACGTCACGTTCGGGCTGCGCATGCGCGGCGTCGCGAAGGCGGAGCGGGAGGCGACCGCGGCGGAGTACCTGCGCCTCGTCGGCCTCACCGGGTTCGAGCAGCGGTACCCGCACGAGCTGTCCGGCGGCATGCAGCAGCGGCTCGGGGTGGCCCGCGTGCTCGCCAACGAGCCTGCCGTGATGCTGATGGACGAGCCGTTCGCGAGCATCGACGCCCAGACCCGCCGCAGGCTGCAGGAGGACCTGACGCGGATCTTCCAGGAGCAGCGCCCCACCGTCTTCTTCGTGACCCACGACGTCGACGAGGCGGTGTTCCTGTCCGACCGCGTCGTGGTGCTCAGCGGGCGGCCGAGCTCGGTGCACGAGATCGTCACGGTCGACCTCCCGCGCCCGCGGGACTGGCGCACCACCGGGGAGCTGCCGCAGTTCCGCGCGCTCCGCAACCGGATCACCGACCTGCTCGCGGGGGACGAGTCGCATGCCGTCGCCGATCCTGCGTAGGGCCGTGCGCAGCGCGCCGTTGCGCCGCATCGCGGTCGTGGTCCTGCTGGTGCTGCTCTACCAGGGCTGGCTCGGCGTGCAGGCCATCGGCAAGGCCGACCCCGGCGTGGGTGCCCAGCCCGACGAACGCGGCCGCTTCCCCGTGGACGTCGTGCTGGGGTTCCCGCCGGAGCGCTACCACGTGCTGGAGCTGCAGAAGCACGGGCGCGTGGCGGGCACCGACGGCAACGTCGTGCACCTGCGCTCGGTCTCCCGGGCCGGGGTGGACGCCCTGGCGCGGGAGTACTGGATCGACGAGCTGGCGGTGCCCCGCGGCTGACGCCGCTCGGCGGTCAGCTCTGGCCGGAGGCCGCCGTCCGGCGCGGCAGGACCCAGCCGGGACGCACGAAGTGGCAGGTGTAGCCGTAGGGGTACTTCTGGAGGTAGTCCTGGTGCTCCTCCTCCGCCTCCCAGAAGTCGCCTGCCGGGGCCACCTCCGTGACGACCTTGCCCGGCCAGAGACCGGAGGCGTCCACGTCGGCGATCGTGTCGCGGGCCTCGCGCTCCTGCTCGGGGCTCGTGTAGTAGATGGCCGACCGGTAGCTGCGCCCGATGTCGTTGCCCTGCCGGTCCTTCGTGCTCGGGTCGTGGATCTGGAAGAAGAACTCCAGGATCTCGCGGTAGGTGATGACGTCGGGGTCGAAGACGACCTCGACGGCCTCGGCGTGGTCGCCGTGGTTGCGGTAGGTCGCGTTCGGGGTGTCGCCGCCGGAGTAGCCGACCCGGGTCGAGACGACACCCGGTCGCGCGCGCAGGAGTTCCTGCGCTCCCCAGAAGCAGCCGCCCGCCAGGATCGCGCGCTCGGTCGCCATCGTGATCGCCTCCTCGACTCGGAACCGTGACTCGGAACTGTGCGGTGCAAGCACCCCACGCCTGCATCAACCAGGCGGGGGTGCCCACTGTTCCAGGTGACAGGCTGCGCCGGTCCGCGACGGGGGCATGATCGTTGCGAGGTCGTGCTCAGCGTCCCGGGCGCGGCGATCCAGCGAATTCCGACCAACGATCGGCCGCCCCGGCTCAGGCGCCGTCGACGCCGAGCCCGCGCAGGAAGCTGCGGTTGTCGCTCCGGACGAACTCCTCGACGAGCCGGCCCTCGTCGTCGAACCTGAAGATGTTGATCAGGTCCCAGACGACGCGGGCGCGTTGGGCTCGACGGTGCCGACCGGTGAGTGGGTGAACGGACGCACGAACGTGCCTTCGATCCACGTCTGGCAGGCGATGAGGTCGCCCTCGGCGACGACGATGCCCCGCCGGATGATCCGGTCGTCGAAGGCGTTCCGGACCGCCGCGAAGAACTCGCTGAGCCCGGCGTAGTCGCTGTCGAACCCGTCGGGCCCGTGGAACGCGAAGTTCTCGGTGTCGAAGTAGGAGCCGACCTCCTCGGGGTGCTCGCCGGAGACCTCCAGCTCTCCGGCCCGGACCAGGCGTTCGACGAGCTCGTCGCGGGTGTACGTGCTGGTCATGGTGGTTTCCTCTCTCGATTCCTCTCCTCGAGCGTGGCGCCGGCGACGGCATTGCACAAGCGAATGTCACTGGAGTCAGCCATGCGCAATCCTCATGGCTTGGTAGCCTGTCGCAGTGCCGGACCTGACGCTCACCGGTCTTCGCGTCGTCCTCGAGGTCGCGCGCTCCGGGTCGTTCAGCGCAGCCGCCGAGCGCCTCGGGTACACGCAGTCGGCGGTGTCGCGGCAGGTGGCGGTCACGGAGAAGGCGGCGGGAGCCGCGCTCTTCGAGCGGCACGCCCGCGGGGTGCGGACGACGGTCGCGGGCGAGGCGCTCGTCCGCCACGCGGGCAAGGTCCTCGACGACGTCGCCGCGGCGACGCAGGAGCTGGCGGGCCTGCGCGATCGGCTCGCCGGCCGGCTGACGATCGGGGCGTTCCCGTCCGCCGCCGCGGTGCTCGTGCCGCGCGCCATCGCCGCGCTGGTGGCCGCGCACCCCGGCCTCCAGGTCCGGCTCACCGAGGCGTCCACTCCCGCGCAGCTGGGGGCGTTGCGCCGGGGTCGGCTGGAGGTCGCTGTCCTCGCGACCGGCGAGGGCCTGCCGGACTACGACCTCGACGGGCTGCGCCTCACCGAGCTGCGCGCCGCCCGCGGGCCCGGTGTGGCGGTGGCGGACTCGCACCCCTTCGCCGTCCGCGAGTGGATCGCGCCCGCCGAGCTGGACGACCAGGTCTGGGTGGTCGGCCCCCGCACGGGCGACGGCCCCGAGTTCGGCGCCTGGCCCGGTACCGCCGAGCCGAGGATCGCGTTCACCGCCCGGAACTGGCCCACCAGGCTCGGGCTCGTCGCCGCCGGACTCGGGATCGCGCTGGTGCCGGGTGTCGCAGCGGAGGCGGTGCCTCGCGGCGTCCGCTGGATCCCGGTCCGCGACGACACGGGCGGGCTCCGCCGCACGGCCTGGGCGGCGACGAACGAGGCTCCGGGTGCGGCCGCCGTCGCGATGGTGCGCGCCCTGGAGGAGGAGACCCGTCAGGACGCCACGAGCCCACCCTCCTCGGCGCCGGGACCACGACGTTGTCCCGGAACACGTTCTCGGGGTCGTAGCGGCTCTTGATCTCCTGCAGCCTGCGCAGCGTCGCCGGTGGGTAGGCGTCCAGGAGGCGGTCGGGCCTGCGGTCGGTCTCGAAGCTCCAGTACAGCCCGCGGAAGTGATCGGCCATCTCGTCCCACGCCGCGTCGAGCCGGCGCCGGTTCGCCCCGAACGCGACCGCGGAGAAGTTCGCCGAGCGGTGCGCGTACGCGGTGGCGTCGGGTGCGACGTCGGCGACCGCGCCACCGACCGACCGGAACTGGAGGAAGTAGGTCGCCCCGCTGTGCAGGAAGTCCTCCGCGGCGCGGGCGAAGCCGGGCGTGATGTGCTCCACCAGCGCCGACCGGGTCGCCGGCTCGCCTCGGCCCTGGTGCAGGCCTGGTTCGGGCGGGCTCACGATCCCCGGGTAGGGCGTCAGTACGACCTGCTGCGCGAGCAGCGGCCCGATGCCGGCGAGCGGCTGCAGCCGGTCGATGACCGTGTCCGGGTCGTCGGAGTCGACGGCGGCCATGACCGTCGCGGCGGCGGGCCGGCCCCGGCGTGGCGGACCGAGGATCAGGAACGCCGTGAGGTCGCGGGGTGCGGCCTCGACCGCCTCCCCGTACGCCTGCAGCAGCCCGGCCGTGTCGGACGCGTCCAGCGTGAGCTGGGCGAACCCGAGCAGGCCGACCTCGTCGGCCTCGAACTCGAACGACGTGACGATCCCCAGCGCCGATCCGGCGCCGCGGACGCCCCAGAACAGGTCCGGGTGGTGGTGCTCGTCGGCGCGCACGACCGAGCCGTCGGCCAGCACCACCTCGACGGCGCGGATGTGGTCGATGGTCAGCCCGTGCTCGCGCGCGAGGAAGCCGATCCCGCCCGCGGTGGCGAGGCCGCCGACGCCGACGCCGCCGTAGTCGCCCGAGGTGATCGCCCAGCCGTGCGGGTACAACGCCTGCGCGACCTCGCCCCACCGGGCGCCGGGGCCGATCCGGACGCGGCGGGCGGCCGGGTCGAGCACCTCGATCCCGTTGAGCGCCGCCAGGTCGATGACGATCCCGCCGTCGTTCGTGGAGCGGCCGCTGACGCCGTGGCCGCCGCTGCGCACCCCGAGCGCGACGTCGTGGCGGCGCGCGTACCCGAGCGCGTCCACGACCTCCGCGGTGGTGCGCGGGCGCAGCACGAGGCCGGGCGCGCCGCCGCGCAGGTAGTTGGAGCGGACGCCCGCGTAGCGCAGGTCGCCCGGCTCGACCGCCGCGTCGACGAGCGCCGCGGGGATCGTGTCGTAGTCGATGCCCGGCCGGCGGCGGGCGCGGACCGCGGCGCTGCGGATCGAGCCGACCTGCACGCCCGCGCCCGACCGCCCCACCGCGACCCGGGCCCGGACGACCGGGACCACCGCCGCGAAGGCCCGCAGTGCGTCGGGGTCGCCCGTGGCCAGCAGGAACGTGCCGAACCCCTCGTCGCGTGCGAGCGCCTCGAGCAGGTCGGCGTCCACCGGGCCGGCGAGGGTCGCGATGCGGCGGATCTCCCGCGGATCGCGTCCGGCCGCCCGCGCGGCCGCGTCGACGGCGGCGAGCCCGGCCCTCCGGGCCTCCGGGTCGAGGCCGGGCAGGGTGACGGACCACCCGTCCGCGACCCGCCCGGCGAGGTCGGGTGCGCCACCGCCGACCCAGATCGGGACGTCGTGCGCGGGCGCGGGCCCGCGCTGGGCTCCGGCGAGCCGCTGGTGGGTGCCGCTGTACGTCACGGGCGTGGGGTCGGACGCCCACAGCGCGCGGACGATCTCGATGGCCTCCTCGGCGCCACCGGGCGTGAGGCCGAGCTCGACGCGGCCGCCTGCGAGCAGGTCGAGGCTCGCCGCCGCGCGGGCGGCGACGGCGGCGGGGCGCCGGACCAGGTCGAGCCCGTCGACCGCGAGACCGACATCGTTCGTCGCCCCGGCGATCCAGGACAGGAGCGTCCACGCGTCGAGCGCGTCCGGGTCGTCGGAGACGGTCACGAGGTCGAGGCCCAGCTGCTCGGCCGACAGCGCCAGCTCGACGGCGGCCCCGGGCTCAGCGGGAGGTACGGCGATGCCGAACCGCAGCGGGTGGCCGTGGTCGGCGGTGCGGTCGCTCGTCATCGGGCACGCTCGGCCGCCACCAGCTCGCGCACCGCGGGCGCGACCTGCTCACCGAAGACCGCGATCGCCTGCGGATCGTCGCTCGCGAGGATGAAGTCGGCCACGCCGTACTCGAGCGCCAGCGTGGTGAGCTGCTCGGCCCAGCGCACCGGCGGCCCGGTGAGCAGCTGGTCGCCCGGGTCGGCGCCGAACCGGCCACCGACGTTGAGCTGGCGCCGGATCGCCCGCGGGTCGCGCCCCGCCTCGTGCGCGGCCTCGTCGATCACGGCGTTGCCGTCGGCGAGGGCCTGCACCGAGTCCAGGTACGCGAGGGTCGGCAGCCAGCCGTCGGCCTTGCGCCCGATGAGCCGCAGCATCCGCGGCTTGTACGCGCCGAGCCGGATGCCGATCGGATGGGCCGGCGCCGGGCCCCGCTTGGCCCCGTGGAGCTGGTAGTACGTCCCGTCGATGCGCAGCGGTTCGCGGTTGCCGGCGTCCCAGACGCCCCGGATGACGTCGATGGCCTCGTCGAGCGCGTCGACCGCCTGCCCCGGGGAGAGCCGCCGCCCGCCCATCGCCTCGATGCGTCCCAGAACCCGCCCGCGCCGAGGCCGAGCTCGAAACGGCCACCACTGAGCAGGTCGAGGCTCGCGGCGGCCCGGGCGAGCACGGCGGGCGGGCGCAGCGGGAGGTTGAGCACGTTGCCCGACAGCGTGAGGCGCTCCGTCCGCGCCGCGACGTAGCTGAGCAACGTCCAGGTGTCGAGGTACCGGGGTTGGTACGGGTGGTCCTGGAACGTCGCGAGATCGAGCCCCGCCTCCTCAGCGGTCTGCGCCAGGGCGACGACCTGCTGGGGCGCCGCGTTGGCCGGCGTGATGAACGACCCGAACCGCAGGTCGTGCCCGTAGTCCGTCATGGTTCCTTCGTCCATAGATGTGTGGTTCGACAGATGATATGTCCACCGATACGATCGGCTCAACAGCGCTTCGCGGTCGGAGATTCCCCGGAACCCGACGGCCCCGCGTCTCGTCGCGAACGGGACGAACGACGGTTGACCCCCCTACTTCGTGGCAAGAGACTCAGCCAATAAGCCTCTGGCCTACCGGTGGGACCGTCGCCGCCGGGTCGTGGCCTCGTCACGACCGCATTCGCATCGCCGCGCGCCGCCGCGGGAAGGGGTACCGGTCATGGAGCACCAGAACGCCGAGGTCCACCGCGCGGTGGACGACATCGGGTCGATCGTCCGACGGGACGGGGGAGAGCTGGACTTCCGCACCTACGACCCGGAGACCGGCGAGCTCGTCGTCGCGTTCCGGAAGGCCGGCAACGACGACTGCGTCACCTGCACCATCGACGAACCGATGGTCCGGGCGTTCCTGGAGGAAGCCGTCCGGGCCCAGGGCGTCGAGCTGGCCTCGCTACGCATCCAGACCCCCGCGGGCTGAGCCTGCGCCCCCTCGCTACCCCCTTCGACGTCGAGGAGATCGGTTCCCCATGGCGAGTCCGCCCGATGCAGGCGCCGGGATGCAGAAGTTGGACGTGCTGAACCCGACCGCGGACAAGTACGGAACGGACGTCGCCGGGCTGGCGCCGCGTCCCGCCGGTCTGGCCGGGCAGACGGTCGGTCTGCTCTGGAACGGCAAGCCCAACGGGGACGTCGCGCTGCGGGCGCTCGGCGCGGCGCTCGAGGCGCAGTTCGAGGGGCTCTCCACGAGGTTCTACAGCGGCTCCATCCCGTGTGACCGGAGCCTCCTCGACCAGGTGGTGCGCGAGTGCACCGCGGTCGTGGGGTGCACGGCCGACTGCGGTTCGTGCAGCTCCTGGATGACCCACGACATCATCGCCGTGGAACGCGCAGGCGTCCCTGCGGTGATGGTGGTGTCGAAGGGGTTCGAGGAGGACGTCGAAGCGAGCGCCAGGCGTTCGCCCTCCCCGACGTCCAGCGGGTCGTGGTGCCGTGGGTCTACAACAACGCCACGGTGGAGGTGTCGGTGCGGCAGTCGCTGGATGCGCTGCCCGGCATCGTCGCCTGCCTGGAGGGGCCCCAGGTGGCGGGCGCGTCCAGCGGCACGCCCGCGTCGCCACCGGTCATCTCCTTCGAGGCCGACGGCGCCACCGAACTGTTCACCGAGTTCAACCGGTACTTCATGGACCGCGACTGGGGTGACGGGTACCCGCTGCTGCCCCCGACGCACGAGCGGTGGACGCCCTGTGCCACGGCATCCCCGACGCGGACGAGGTGCTGTACACGCTGCCGCCGGGGAACGGGCAGGTCACGCCGCGGAAGATCGCCGTCGCTGCGCCATGGCGGGCGCCACCGCGCAGGAGATGGCCGTCGTCGAGGCCGTCCTCCGGGCCTCAACGACCCGCAGCAGCAGGTGCGGCTGCGCACGGTGCTCATGTCGACGAGCGCACACGCCCCGTTCGTGCTGGTGAACGGTCCCGTCACCCGGGACCTCGGGATCAACGGCGGACGGGCGTGCATCGGGCCCGGCGCGCAGAACCAGGTGAACCTGCGGATCGGGCGCGCCGTCACGCTCGCGCTCAAGAACCTCGGCGCCTGGTACCCGGGGGTACTGGACATGGACACCATCGGGTCCGTCCGCAAGAACGTGGTCGTCGTCAGCGAGAACGTCGACGAGAGCCCGTGGACTCCCTTCCACGTCGACGCCGGCCACGGCGCCGACGAGAACACCGTGACCCTGTTCGTGACCCTGGGCGAGACCGACGTCGGCTTCCAGGGGCACCTGGACGCCCATCAGCTCGCGCGCTCGATCAGCGCGTTCGACAGCGTGCAGGGCGGCTACTTCTCCGGGCTGTTCGGCGGGGAGAAGGCGAAGGAGTCCCCGAGCGGGCGCCTGCTGCTCGTCGCACCGCCCCACGCGCAGGCCCTCGCGGACGGCGGCATCGGCAAGGAGGAGTTCCGCGACCTGCTGTTCTCCTACGGCCACCAGCCGCTCTCCCGCGTCATCGAACAGTGGCGGAAGCTGCACCTGGACGGGAAGACGTTCCCGGAGTGGGACTGGGCCTTCGAGCTCTCCGCCGAGGAGCAGGAGGGCCGGACGCTGCCCGTCGTGCGGGGCCGGGACCAGTACGTGCTCGCGGTCTGCGGGTCCACCCGCGGCAAGGACATGTTCATGCCGACGGCGCTACCGCCGGTCACGGCGCAGCTCCGGGCGGACTGGATCCACCGGAGCAGCTGAAATCCCTCCACGAGAGCCGACGATCCGAGGATGACAATGGTGTCGAATCGACAGACCACCGCCGGCCTGGCCATGGCCGCCGCAGCCGCCCTCCTGCTCGGCGGGTGCGGTGTGACCAACTCCGGATCCGCGGGTGGCAGTACGGATGGGCCCTTCTACCAGGGCAAGGAGATCAACCTCATCGTTCCGTTCGATGCGGGTGGGGCCTCCGACGTCTACAGCCGCATGCTGGCGGGCCACCTCTCGAAGCACCTCGAGGGCCAGCCGCAGATCATCGTCGAGAACGTCCCCGGCGGCGCGCAGAAGGACGGCATCAACCGTTTCGAGCGCACCGAGCACAACGGCCTGAACCTGGCGATGAGCTCGGGCGGGCTGATCGCGGCCACCCAGTTCGACAAGGAGGGGATCCAGTTCGACCTGGCCGACTACGAGCCCCTGATGGCCTTCGGCGGCACGATGGTCATCTTCGGCAGTACCCAGGCCGGCATCCACTCCCTCGAGGATCTCCGGAACTCGGCCGACCCGATCTTCTACGGCGGTCTGGAGCTCAACGCCTCCGAGGCCGTGCGCGCGTTCGCGCTCCAGGAGATGGGGCTGAAGGACTTCGAGCCGCTCATGGGCTACGACGGCGGTGGCGCCGTCACCGCAGCGGTCCTGCGCGGGGAGCTCACCATCGGCAACTCGACCTCGTCGCACTACATCGAGAACGTCAAGCAGCTCGAGCAGGACGGCTCGGTCGTCCCGCTGATGACCCAGGGCTACGTCGTCGGCGGCGAGGTCGTGCGGGACCCGGCCTTCCCCGACCTCCCGACCATGCCGGAGGCCTACCGGATGCTCACGGGTCAGGAGCCGCAGGGGATCGGCTGGGACACCTACACGGCCCTCACGGCCGCGCAGACCAACCTCCTGCGGACCTACTGGGTCCACGGTGACGCACCGGAGGAGGCCCGGGCCGCGCTCCGCGAGGCGGTGGGCGAGCTCGTCGTGGACGAGCAGTTCATCGCCGAGGCCACCCGGCTCCTGCACGTCGACTCGCCACCGCAGATCGGGGCCGAGGTCGCGGCCTCCACCGCCGCGATCGTCGACCTCGATCCGCAGTCGGTGACGTGGCTCGAGGAGTACATGGCGCGGACCAGCGCCTGAGGCGCTCCCTCCGGAACGAACGGACCGATCACCGGTGCTTGAATCCGCTCTCGAAGCGCTGCAGATCCTCGTCAGCCCGCAACACGTCGTCTGGCTGTTCCTCGGTGTCGGCATCGGCCTGGTCCTCGGGCTCATCCCGGGGCTGGGCGGCCTCACCGGCATGGCGGTGCTGCTCCCGCTCATCGTCGGGCTCGAGCCGGCGAGCGGCATCGCGATGCTCATCGGCCTCAACGCCGCCACGACGATCGGCGACACGTTCCCGTCGGTGCTGATGGGTGTTCCCGGGACCGCCGCATCCCAGGCCACCGTGCTCGACGGCTATCCCATGGCCCGCAAGGGCCTGGCCAACGTCGCGCTCGGCGCGGCGTTCACCTCCAACATGGTGGGCGGGTTCATCGGCGGGATCGTCCTGCTCGTGCTGATCCCGTTCGCCCGCCCCCTGATCGTCGGGATGGGGTCCCCGCAGCTGTTCATGCTGACGCTGCTCGGGTTCAGCCTCGTGGGGGTGCTCGCCAGGGGAGCCGTCGGCCCGGCCTTCATGTCGGGCCTGCTCGGGATGCTGCTCGCCACCATCGGCAGCGCGTCGATGACCGGGGACTACCGGTTCGTCGGCGACGTCTTCTACCTCTACGACGGCCTCGACCTGTCCATCCTCGCGATCGGGCTCTTCGCGATCCCGTCGATCATGTCGCTCCTCACCCAGAACCAGTCGGTGGCGCAGAAGATGGTCCACCAGCGCGGTGGCGTGCTGCGCGGGGCCCGCGCCGCCTTCGGCCACAAGCGCGTGCTCGTCGGCAACTCCCTCCTGGGCAGCGTCCTGGGCATCGTCCCCGGCATCGGCGGGAGCGTCATCGACTGGATCACCTACGGCGCCACCAAACAGGCCGTGCGCTCCGGCCGCGACCAGTTCGGCAAGGGGGACATCCGCGGCGTCATGGCCCCCGAGGCCGCCAACAACGCCAAGGACGGCGGCGTCCTCGTCCCGACGCTGATGTTCGGGATCCCCGGCAGTGCGACCGCGGCCATCCTCCTGGGCGGGTTCGCCACCATGGGGGTCGCCACCGGGCCGAGCATGCTCTCGCCCGAGAACCTCTACCTGGTCTTCGTGATCATCTGGACGCTGGTGCTCGCCAACGCGATCGGGGCCATGTCGAGCGCGGCCCTCGCCGGCACCCTCAGCAGGATCAGCCTCCTGAAGCCCTACACGTACGGCCCGTTCCTGCTGGTGATCATGGTCATCGCCGGCTACCAGGCCGGAGTCCGGTGGGGTGACGTGGTGGCCGTCGTCCTCATCGGCCTGCTGGCCTGGCTGATGCAGGGGCTCAAGTGGCCGCGCCCGCCGCTGCTCATCGGGTTCGTCCTGGGCAGCGGCGCGGAGAACTACCTGTGGATCTCGGTGGGCCGGTACGGGTGGACCTGGTTGACCGAGCCCTCGGTCATCGTCATCGGCGTCGTCATCCTCATCACGTTGACGGCCGGGTTCACCGGGGTCTTCGGCCGGCTCTACGCACGGTTCGCCCCCGTCGAGACGCTGATCGAACCGACGAAGGAGTCCTCTCGTGGTTAGCCTCAGCGCGGTCCGGATCGGGGCGGACGGGGTACTCCTCGCGGTCTTCGCGGCCGCCGCGACCATCTCCCTGCTGTCCGTCGACAGCCCGACCTACTGGTTCCCCGCCTTCATCACCGTCAGCGGAACGCTGGCCGCCGGGTACAACCTCGTCGCCGACCTCCTCCGGGTGCGGGCCGGTCACTCGCTGACGGAGGGCGAGATCGTCGACATCGGCGCGTCGGTCTCCGACACCCACGACGACACCCACGACGGCACCGGCTCGGAGGACGGGACGGGGAGCCTCGCCGGCAGGATCCTCGCGCTGTCCCTGTGGCTGGTGGCGCTGCCGCTGCTCGGGCTCGTGATCCCGTTCTTCTACGCCTCGCTGATCTGGCTGGTGGCCCTGCTCCGCTTCCAGGCGAAGCAGAAGTGGCTCTTCGTGGTGGCGTCCGTCGCCGTGTTCGGCGTCGTCCTCAACGTGCTCATCGTCCTGCTCGAGATCCGGATGCCCCCGGCGATCCTCACCGGGCTCGGATAGCGGGCGGCAGCGACGCCGGGTCCGGACGCCGGGTCGGGGCCGGCCCCTCACTCGGTGGCGAGCGCGTGGACCACCCCGAGGAGCACGTTCGCCCCGGCCTCGACGTCCTCCCAGGTGGTCAGCTCGGCGGGGGAGTGGCTGCGCCCACCGACGCTGGGCACGAAGATCATGCCCGCGGGGGCGAGCCGGGCCATGTTCTGGGCGTCGTGGCCCGCGCCGGACGGCAGCCGCCGGGTCTCCATGCCGTGGCAGGCGGCGACCGTCGCCACGAGCTCCTGCACCCGCGGGTCCAGCGGCACCGGGTCGGTGATGCTCTCGCGGGTGTAGGCGACCTCCAGGTCGTGGCGGTGCGCGGCGTCGCGGGCCGCGGCCACCACGGCCTCCTCCAGGTCGAGGAGCCGGCTGCGCTCCGGGTCGCGGAAGTCCAGTGACATGCCGACCACGCCCGGCACGACGTTGGCCCCGCCGGGCTCCACGTGCAGGATCCCGCAGGTGACGACCGCGTCGTCGCTGACCGACCGGGCCACGTCCGGGAGGCGCACCAACAGCTCGCCCGCGCCGCGCAACGCATCCCGCCGCATCGGCATCGGCGTGGTGCCGGCGTGGTCCTGGCGGCCGCGGAACTCCAGGTGCCCGCCGCCCATCCCCACGATCGCGGTGACCACCCCGATCGCGGCCCCGGCGGACTCCAGCACGGATCCCTGCTCGATGTGCAGCTCGGCGTAGGCGTGGACGTCCCCCGGCCGCACCGCCGTCCGGGTGGCCGCGGCGCCGTCGAAGCCCATGCCCCGCAGCGCGTCGACGAGGAGATCCCCGTCGCGCCCGCGCAGCTCGCCGAGCTCGTCGGACGTGAACCCGCGCGCCAGCGCCGTCGAGCCGAACAGGTGGTGGTAGTTGCCCTCCTCGTCGGCGAAGACGACGGCCTCGACCGGGCGTCGCAGGGGCACCCGCTCCTCGGCCAGCCTGCGCACGACCTCCAGCGCGGCCAGCGAACCGAGCGCGCCGTCGAAGCGGCCGCCCTCCGGCACGCTGTCGAGGTGGGAGCCCGCCCAGACCGGCGGCGCGCCCGCCGGTGCTCCCGGAGCGTCCAACCGGACGAAGACGTTGCCGACACCATCGGTGCGCATCACCAGCCCGGCCTGCTCACAGGTGGCGGCCAGCCACGCGCGCACCTCCCGGTCGGCCGCGGAGAAGCTGGTGCGGCTGACCCCGCCGCTCACGGTCGCGCCGTATCCGGCGACGTGCTCGAGATCGCGACGCAGCCGCGCCGACGAGACGGCGAACGCCGGAAGCCGATCACCCAATGTCGATCCTGCCTCCGTTATGCAGATGTCACCCGGCCGACGTCGATCTGTCCTACCTTTCAGCCCACAGATCCGTCAAGGAGGCCAGGCCAGTTGACTGATGCACTCCTGTCGATCCGTGGACTGACCACGGAGTTCGTCACGCCGGCCGGGGTGGTGAAGGCCGTGACGGACGTCGGATGGGACCTGTTCCCCGGCGAGACGCTGGGCGTCGTCGGTGAGTCGGGGTCGGGGAAGACCGTGACGGCGATGTCGATCCTCGGGTTGGTGCCCTGCCCTCCCGGGCGGGTCGTCGCCGGTGAGGTCCTCTTCGAGGGGCGGGATCTCCTGCGGCTGCCCGAGAAGCTCCTGCGGCAGCTGCGCGGCCGCGACATCGGGATGATCTTCCAGGATCCGATGACGAGCCTGAACCCGGTGCTGACGGTCGGGGACCAGATCGCCGAGGCCCTCCGGCTGCACGACCGGGGGATGAGCCGGGACGCCGCGCGCAGCCGGGCCGTCGAGCTGCTCGCCTCGGTCGGTGTTCCCCACCCGGAGGCCCGGTACGACCAGTACCCGCACGAGCACTCCGGCGGCATGCGGCAGCGCGCGATGATCGCGATGGCCATCGCCAACGACCCCAAGGTGCTCATCGCCGACGAGCCCACCACGGCCCTGGACGTGACGATCCAGGCGCAGGTCCTCGACGTGCTGCGGACCGCGCAGGAACAGACCGGCGCCGCCACCGTCCTGATCACCCACGACCTCGCGCTGATCGCCGAGAACGCCGACCGGGTCGTCGTCATGTACGGCGGGCGCGTGGTCGAGGTCGCCGACGTGTTCGCGATCTTCGCCTCGTGCCGGCACCCCTACACCCTCGGCCTGCTGAGCAGCCTGCCCCGGCTGGACGTCGACCTCGAGCAGCTCGAACCGATCCCCGGCTCGCCCCCGGACCTGATCGACCTGCCCACCGGGTGCTCCTTCCACCCGCGGTGCCGGCTCGCCAAGGGCCGGGAGATCTGCCGGACCGAGGTCCCGCCGCTCCGTGACGTCGGCGGCGGGCAGCTGTCGGCGTGCCACTTCGCCGACGAAGTGCCCGCCGAGCGGGCCGTCGTCGCAGGCGAGATGGGCACCCGGCTCGGGACGGCCACGTCATGAGCGCGCAGCAGGCGCAGGAGCCGACGCCGGACGGCGCGGAGCTCCTGCGCGTCGAGGATCTCCGGACGCACTTCCCGATCCGCGGCGGGGTGACCCGCCGCCGGATCGGCACGGTCTACGCGGTGGACGGTGTCAGCTTCACGCTGCACGAGGGCGAGACGCTCGGGCTCGTGGGGGAGTCCGGGTGCGGGAAGACCACCACCGGGCGCACCCTCGTGAAGCTCCAGGAGCCGACATCGGGGCGGATCTACTTCCGCGGCGAGGACATCACCGGCTACAGCCGGACGCGGATGAAGGACGTCCGCCGGGAGGTGCAGTTCGTCTTCCAGGACCCCTACCGCTCGCTGAACCCGCGGATGACAGTGCGGGCCATCGTGAGCGAGCCGTTCCAGATCCACGGCACGGCCGCGGGCAGCGAGCTGCGCGCGAAGGTCGACACCCTGCTGGAGTCCGTCGGGCTCAGCCCGGAGCACGCCGACCGCTACCCGCACGAGTTCTCCGGCGGCCAGCGCCAGCGCATCGGCATCGCGCGGGCGCTGGCCCTCGACCCGCAGCTGCTGGTCCTCGACGAGCCCGTCTCGGCCCTCGACGTGTCGATCCAGGCCCAGGTGGTGAACCTGCTCCAGCAGGTGCAGGCATCGCTCGGCCTGGCGTTCGTCTTCATCGCCCACGACCTGTCGGTCGTCCGGCACATCTCCGGCCGCGTGGCCGTGATGTACCTCGCAAGATCGTCGAGATCGGGACGCGGTCGGACATCTACGAGCGCCCCACGCACCCCTACACCCAGGCCCTCCTGTCGGCGGTGCCCGTCCCCGATCCCCTGAAGCGGGGAGCCCGGGAGCGGATCATCCTCACCGGCGACGCCCCCAGCCCGGCCGCCCCGCCGTCCGGCTGCAACTTCCGGACCCGCTGCCCCATCGCCCAGCCGATCTGCGCCGAGGAGGAGCCGGAGCTCGTGGACCGCTTCGGCCACGGCCATCCCAGCGCCTGTCATTTCGCCGAGGTCCGGCCGGTGATCGCGTAACGGCACCGGCACGACCACCCGACCCGCCCACTCGTCAAGGCAGGAGCCCATGATCAGGTCGACAGCACGAGGACGAACCGCCCGGAAGAGAATCTTCGTCGCACTCGTCGCGACCGGGGTCCTGCTGGGCGCGTGCAGTTTCGAGGAGGACCCGGCCGCGGGCACCGGCGGCGAGGCGGACTCGACCTTCTCGATCGCGGTCGGCATCGACCCGGACACCCTCGACCCCGCCGGCCAGACCACGACCACCGTGCAGAACATGGTCGACTACATGGTCGAGCCGCTGGTGAAGATGCAGGACGGCCAGATCGTCGGCGTGCTCGCCGAGACGGTCGAGACGTCCCCGGACGGGCTGACCATCGACATGACCCTCCGCCAGGGCGTGACGTTCCACGACGGCACGCCGTTCGACGCGGCCGCGGTGGTGTTCAACCTCGAACGCATCACCGACCCGGCGCTGCGGGTTCCGCTGGGCTCACCGTTCGAGACGATGCAGTCGGTCACCGCCACCGGTGAGCACTCCGTGCGGATCGCGCTGAGCAAGCCGGCGCCGATCTTCCTGAACGCGCTCACGATCACGACCGCGGGGATGATCTCGCCGGCCTCCGTGCAGGCCGAGGGGAACACCAACGACAACTACCAGCACCCGGTCGGCACCGGGCCGTACACGTTCACGAGCTTCACCCCGGGGCAGAGCCTCACCGTGACGAAGTTCCCCGGCTACTGGGGCGAGCAGCCGCACTACGAGACGGTGGAGTTCCGGGTCGTGCCGGAGGCCGCCACCCGGGAGAGCCTGCTGCTCGCGGGCCAGGTCGACATGATCATCCTGCCGCCGGTCTCCGACCTCGAGGCACTGCGGAACAACCCCGACGTCACCGTGATACTCGGCGAGAGCGACCGCTCGATCTACATCGCGCTCGACAACAACGACCCGCTGCTGTCGAACCCGCAGGTCCGCCAGGCGCTCAACCACGCGGTCGACAAGCAGGCCATCGTCGACAACGTGCTGTTCGGCGCCGCGAAGGTCATGGACGCCCCGATGTCGTCGGCCCTCTTCGGCTACTGCTCGACCGGCTCCTACGACTACGACCCGGAGCGGGCCCGGCAGCTGCTCACCGCGGCAGGCGCGCAGGGCGCCACGCTCGACCTGCTCACCCCCAGCGGGCGCTACGTGCAGGACCAGCAGGCGTCCGAGGCCATCGCCGGCTACCTGCGCGAGGTCGGCCTGACCGTCAACGTCTCGACGAGCGACTGGGGGGCGTTCCTCGGCCGGGTGAACGCGGCGCCGTCGGAGAACACGGTCGACATGCACCTGCTGGGCTGGGCCCCGGGGATCCTGGACGCCGACCAGCAGATGCAGATGTTCCGCTCGGCGACGCACCCGCCCGCCGGGCTGGGCACGGCGTTCTACACCAACCCGCGGGTGGAGGAGCTGCTGGCGCAGGCCGACGTCGAGGTGAACCAGGACGTCCGCGAGCAGCTGTACTGCGACGCCTCGACGACCATCTGGCAGGACGCGCCCTGGATCTTCCTGTGGACCCAGTCGTTCCCGGTGGTCCACTCGAAGGACGTCACCGGTATCGCCACCACGCCCACCGAGAAGTTCGACGCCGTCCACGCCCGGCCGGCGAGCTGAGCGGTCCGGGGTAGCGGGGATGAAGGGCACCGCCGCGCACATCGTGCGCACGCTGCTGCTGTCGCTGGTCACCCTGTTCGGCGTCTCGGTACTGATCTTCCTGATGCTGCGGGTGCTGCCCGGCGACCCGGCCCGGGTACTCGCCGGGCTCGACGCGAGCGCGGAGCAGGTCGACCGGATCCGCGCCGAGCTCGGCCTCGACGAGCCGCTGCTCTCGCAGTACTGGGCCTTCATCTCCGGGGTGCTGCAGGGTGATCTCGGCGTCTCGGCCCGCACGTCGCGGCCCGTCGCGCTCGAGATCTTCGCCCGGATGCCGGCCACGCTGACCCTCGCCGTGGTGGCCACCGTCATCGGCTCGGTCGTCGGCGTGGCAGCGGGTGTCGTCGCCGCCGTGCGGCGCAACTCCGTCGTCGACCACGTGATCTCCAGCGTGGCGATGATGGGGGTCTCGATGCCGGTCTACTGGCTGGGCCTGCTGCTGATCCTGCTGTTCGCGGTCACGCTGGGCTGGCTGCCCGCGGCCGGCAGCGACGAGCCGTTGAGCATCGTGCTCCCCGCGGCGACCCTCGGCGCGTTCTCCACCGCGCTGGTCTCCCGGATGACCCGCGCCAGCATGCTCGAGGTGCTGGGGCAGGACTTCATCCGCACGGCGCAGGCCAAGGGCGCACCACCGCGCACGGTGATCATCAGGCACGGGCTGCGCAACGCCTTCATCCCCATCCTGACGGTGATCAGCCTGCAGTTCGGCGCCCTGCTGGGCGGCGCGGTCCTGACCGAGACGGTCTTCGGCTGGCCCGGGATCGGGCGGCTCCTCGTCGACTCGATCGCGGCTCGGGACTTCGCCGTCGTACAGGGCCTCGTGCTGGTCTACGCCCTGCTGTTCGTCCTGCTGAACGTGTTCGTCGACGTCCTCTACGTCGTGGTCGACCCCCGGATCCGGTACTGACATGAGAGCCTGGCGACGCTTCCGCCACCACCCACCCGCGCTGGTCGGGCTGGGGATCATCGTGACGTTCCTGGTGCTGGCCTTCGCCGCACCCCTGATCTCACCGTACGACCCGAACGCCCAGGACCTGTCCGCCGCCATACAGGGGCCGTCGGGATCGCACTGGCTGGGCACCGACCAGCTGGGACGCGACATCGCCACCCGGCTCATGTACGGCACCCGGGTCTCGCTGCTGATCGGCGTGCTCGCGGTCGCCATCGGCCTGCTCGTCGGCGTGCCGCTGGGCGTCGTCGCCGGGTACTACGGCGGGTGGGCCGACATGGCCGTCTCCCGCTTCGCCGACATGCTGTTCGCGTTCACCAGCATCCTGCTGGCCCTCACCCTGGTGGCGGTGCTGGGGGTCAGCCTGCAGAACGTGATCATCGCCGTGGGGATCAGCGTCGTCCCGGTGATCGTGCGGCTGGTCCGCTCGTCGGTGCTCAGCCTGCGGGAGGAGCCCTTCGTCGAGGCCGCACGCGGGCTGGGCGCGAGCGACCTGCGGATCATCGTCCGGCACGTCTTCCGCAACGCGCTCACCCCCGTGCTCGTGCACGCCACGCTGAGCATCGGGGTGAGCATCCTGCTCGCCGCCGGACTCGGCTTCCTCGGCCTCGGCGTGCAGTCCCCGACCGCGGAATGGGGCACGATGCTCGGTGAAGGGAGGCAGTTCATCTTCAGCGCCCCGCACCTGACCGCGTTCCCCGGCATCGCGATCTTCCTGGCGATCCTCGCCTTCAACCTGCTCGGAGATGGCCTGCGGGACGCGCTCGACCCACGGATGTCGACCGCCGACCGACCCACCGGATGAGGATCCCCGCATGAGCGAGCTTGCGAGCTGCTCGAGCTCACGATCGCCCGCGGGCCATGATCGATGCGAGATCGCGCTCACTGCCCCGGGCGGGACGATCCGCCACACCTCGCAACGATCATGAGGACATGATCGTTGCGAGACCACGGTTCCCGCCCTCGTGAGGGCGATTCCCCACATCTCGGATCGATCACCAGCCGCGCGATCCACGCGAGCCCACCCCCCCGCACGCCGGGAGCGCTCACGTTCGTGCAGGTCGGGCGGGGCCTCAGGCGTTGGACAGGTCGGCTATCGGGCGGCCGTTCACCGCGTTCGACAGCTGGGGGACCAGCTGGTCGAGGGCGTACAGCAGGGCCTCGGGGCCGCTGTAGGACAGCGCGCCGCTCAGGTTGGAGTCGAACGTGGTGTAGAGGGTGCGGTCGTCCTGCACGACGCCGAGGTTGGCGAACACCGGGGACGCCATCATCTGCTCCTTCGTGGCGCCGTTGACGAACAGCACGTCGCGGTCCATCAGCGACACCTGCTCCTCGCTGAGGTCGCCGACGTGCTCCTGCGCCTCGAACCCGAGTGCGTCGAACAGGGTGCGGCGGGGGTCGCCCTTGCCGATGAGGTAGTGCCCGCCGTTCTCCGGGCCGAAGTCCTCGACGAGGACCTTGCCCGCGAAGCCGGGGTTGGCGGCCTTGGCTTCCTCGATCTTGGCGTTCACCTCGTCGGCGAGGGCCTGCGCCTCGGCCTCCTTGCCCAGCGCCTCACCGGTGCGCAGCAGCTGCTCGTTCCACGGGGTCTCCTCGTCGGGGTAGTCCGCGGACTGGATCACCGTGGGCGCGATCTGGGAGAGCCGGTCGTAGGTGGGCTGGTCGATCGTCTCGTAGATCGCGAAGATCACGTCGGGGTTCGCGGCGGCGATGTCCTCGTATTGGATGCCGTCGCCGCTGAGGGTCTCGACGCCCTTCCCGCCGGTGGCCTCCTGGACCCACGGGAAGTTGTTGTAGGCGTCGAACCAGGCGCGGGTGACGATCGGGACGACGCCGAGTGCGAGCACGAAGTCCTGGTCGTTCCAGCCGACGGTGACGACCCGGGTGGGGTTCTTCGGTACCTGCGTCTCGCCGAACTTGTGCGAGATCGCGACGGTGTCGTCCGCATTGCCAGTTTCTGCGGGGGCGCTACATGCGGTCATGCCGATCGCGACCAGCAATGCGACGAATGTCGCGCCCAACCGGCCGCTCCGGCCCCGGAACATCCTGCGGTCTCCGCTGGGGAGGCCCCTGTCGCTCGGTCGCATCAACGCCCCTTCATGAAGTTAGCTGAGGCTAGCATTACCCGCCGCGAGGAGGTAGGCAGGAGGTGGGCGACGTGACGTGCGTCCAGCGCCGTTGACGGGCCAGATTCTTAGGCTAGGCTACGCTCATCTCGGGGGAAAGGTGATCATGTCACTGGTCATGTCCGAGGAGGCGGTGCCTCCGGGGATCACGGAGTCCTACAGCGGGAGCGACGAGCCCCTCGACCTGGTAGGAGTCGGGTTCGGACCGTCCAACCTCGGTCTCGCCATCGCGATCGAGGAGTACAACGCGACCCGCCCGCGCCGGCCCGTACGGGCCGAGTTCGTGGAGGTCAAGAAACAGTTCGGGTGGCACACCGGGATGCTCCTCCCCGGCACCACGATGCAGATCTCCTTCTTGAAGGATCTCGCCACCCAGCGCAACGCGCGCAGCCGATACAGCTTCGTGAACTATCTGGCCGAGCGCGACCGGCTCATCGACTTCATCAATCATCAGACGTTCTTCCCGACGCGGCTGGAGTTCCACGACTATCTGTCGTGGGCGGCCGAATCGGTGTCGGCCAGGGTGCGGTACGGCACCGAGGCGGTCGCGTCCGCGACGTCGGCGGCTGGTTCGAGGTCCACGGCCGGAGCGTCCACGGCCAGGGCCTGACGGGCCGGTGGTGCTGCCCACCCGCAACGTCGTGCTCGCGGGTGGGTTGTCCCCACGGTTGCCGGACGGGATCGAGGAGTCGGTGCGGCAGTTCCACAACCACCGGTTGCTCGACCACCTCGACGAGCTTCCCGAGCCGCGCCACGAGCGGTTCGTGGTGGTCGGCGCGGGCCAGAGCGCCGCGGAGGTCACCGAGTACCTGCACGAGCGCTTCGGCGCCGCCGAGGTGCACGGCGTCTTCGCCCGCTACGGCTACAGCCCGGCCGACGACAGCCCGTTCGCGAACCGCGTCTTCGACCCCGCGGCCGTCGACGACTTCTACTCCGCGGAGCCCGACGTGCGCAGGCAGCTGCTGACCTACCACCGGTCCACGAACTACTCGTGCGTCGACCTGTCGCTGATCGAGAGCCTCTACCGGCGCGAGTACTCCGAGCGGGTCTCGGGTGACCGACGGCTGTTCATGCACGGCGCGTCGAGGATGCGCACCGTGCGGGAGGATGCGAGCGGGGTGCGGGTGGAGGTCGTCCACAAGCCGACGGGGCGGGAGACCACGCTCGACTGCGACGCCGTGGTGTACGCCACCGGATTCGACCCGATGCCGCTGGGGAGCATCCTCGCGGACGTCTGCGATCCCCGGCACCTCGCCGAGGCGCCGCAGGTCACGCGCGACTACCGGCTGCAGGTGCCGGAGGGGCTCCCGGGCAACATCTACCTCCAGGGGGGCACCGAGCACACCCACGGGCTCACCTCGTCGCTGCTGTCGAACATCGCGGTGCGCTCCGCGGAGATCCTTCAGTCGATCACCGAGTCGCTGGTGCCGGCCGGGGGCCGCGGGTAGATGTCCCGCACTTCTTCCCGGCCACCGACCGGCGGGCGGGTCCTGCTCGACGGGATCCGCCGCAACCGCCGCTGGCTGACCGCGGGGTCGGCCATGTACGGCGGGCACCAGATCTGCGAGGCGCTGGTCCCGGTGGTGATCGGTGTGATCATCGACCGGGCGGTGACCACGGGCGACGTCGGGGCGCTGGTCCTGTGGGTCGCGGTACTGGCGGTGCTGTTCGTGGTGCTGTCGCTCATGTGGCGGTTCGGCGCCCGGCTGCTCACCTACGCGGAGGCGGGCGAGGGCTACGCGCTGCGCGTCGAGGTCGCCGGGCAGATCCTGCAGCCGCGCGGCATCCGCACCGACCTGCGCACCGGTGAGCTGCTGACGATCTCCAGCAGCGACGCGGACAACGCGTCGTACCTGCTGGACTACATCCCCCGCATCGTCGCGTCGGTCACCGCCACCGCGGTGTGCGCCGTCACCCTGCTGGTGATCAACGTTCCGCTCGGCCTCGCGTGGTGCTCGGTACCCCGTTGGTGCTGCTGTTGCTGCACCTGGGCACCCCGCTCATCACGCGGCGGATCCAGCACCAGCAGGAGACGGCGGGGGAGGCCGCCTCGGTGGCCACCGACCTGGTCTCGGGGCTGCGGCCGCTGCGCGGCATCGGCGCGCAGGACGCCGCGACGCAGCGGTACCGCGACGTCAGCAGGCGTTCGCTCGCGGCCACGCTGCGCGCGGCGCGCACGCAACGCGGCTTCGAGGGGATCTCGGCGACGATCAGCAACCTGCTGGCCGCCGGCATCGCCATCGCGGCGGGCTTCCTGGCGCTCGACGGCGCGCTCACCATCGGGCAGTTCGTCACGGTGATCGGGCTCGCCCAGTTCCTCGTCGAGCCGCTCGTCCAGCTGACCGTCGTGCCCAGCTGGGTGGCGGAGGCCAGGGCGTCGGCCAACCGGGTGGCGCTGGTGCTGTCGGCGCCGCCGCTCGTGCCGGAGGGGCAGCGCACGCTGGACGCCCCGCCGCACGGGCTCGACATCGCCGACCTGGGTTACGGGAGCCTCGACGGCCTCGACCTCGCGGTGTCGCCGGGGGAGCTCGTCGGCGTCGTCGCGCCGCGGGCCGTCGACGCGGAGGCCCTCGTGGCGGTGCTGTCGGGCCGGGTCGCCCCGGAGGAGTACCGCGGCACGATCGCGATCGGCGGCGTCGACCTGGCGTCGGTCGAGCACCGCGCCGCGCGGGCCGCGCTGCTGGTCGAGCCGCACAACACCGACATCTTCACCGGCACCCTGCTCTCGAACATCACCGCGGGATCGGACGGCGAGCCCGCCGATCCCGACCCCGCCGATCTGGATCCGGTGCTGCGCGCGTCCGCCGTCCACGACGTGGTCGACGTGCACGCAGGCGGGCTGCACACCGAGGTCACGGAACGGGGCGCCAGCCTGTCCGGTGGTCAGCGGCAACGGCTGGCGCTGGCGCGGGCGCTGCACGCCCGGCCGCCGGTGCTGGTGCTGCACGACCCCACCACCGCCGTCGACTCGGTCACCGAGCACGCGGTCGCGCGAGGCCTGTCGGCGCTGCGTCACGGGTCACAGCGCCACGGGCCGGGGCACACGTTCACCACGGTCCTGGTCACGTGCAGCCCGATCCTGCTCGCCACCGTCGACCGGGTCGTCGTGGTCGAGGACGGGGCCGTGCGCACCACCGGCACCCACGACGAGCTGGCCGACCGCGACGGTGAGTACCGGAAGGCGGTGCTGCGCTGATGGCCGACCTCCTCCCCATCGCAGGCCCGCGCGAGTCCTGGGCGTGGCTGTTCACCGAGCTGCGCAGGCACCTCCCGCTGGTCGTGGTCACCGTGGCCGTCGGGCTGGTCGCGGCGGCCGCCGCCGTCGCGCCGGCCTACGTCTTCGGTGAGCTCGTCGACCGGGTCGGCGGCCACGCGGAGTCGGCGTCCTTGAGCACCGTCGCCGTCGTGCTGGTCGTGGCCGCGGTCGTCGGCGGCATCAGCTCCGGGGCGTCCACGTACCTGACGAGCAGGCTCGGCGAGACCGTGCTGGCCACGCTGCGGGAACGGGTCGTGCAGCGTGCGCTGACACTGCCGAACTCCGTGGTCGAGAAGGCCGGCAAGGGTGACCTGCTCTCGCGCATCGGCGACGACGTCAACACCATCGGCCGTGCGGTCACCGAGGTGCTGCCGAAGGTGCTCTCGTCGCTGTTGGTGGCCGTGCTCGGCATCGCCGCGATGACGGGCCTGGACTGGCGGCTCGGGCTCGCCGGGCTGGCCGCCGTGCCGCTGTACGTCCTGGGCCTGCGGTGGTACCTGCCGCGGTCGGCCCCGATGTACGCCGACCAGCGCAAGGCCGTGGCGGCCCGCTCCCAGGCGCTGATGGAGAGCATGGTGGGGGCGCGCACGGTGCACGCCTACGGCCTGGAGCGCCGGCACCTCACCGAGATCGACGGTGCCGCCGCCCGCGCGCGGGACCTCTCCATCGGGATCGTCACGCTCTTCACCCGCTTCGTCGGCCGCACCAACCGGGCCGAGTTCGTGGGCCTCTCGGTGGTGCTGGTCGTCGGGTTCCTGCTGGTCCGGCAGGGGGTCGTCACCGTCGGTGCGGCCACGGCGGCCGCGCTGCTGTTCCACCGCCTCTTCGACCCGGTGGGCACGGTGCTGCACAGCTTCGACGAGGTGCAGTCGGCGGGTGCGGGCCTGGCCCGGCTGGTCGGCGTCGTGCGCATCCCGCAGGACGCTCCCGCCGCGCTGCGGCCGGCCCGGCTGCCCGCCGACTCCTCGCTGGAGCTGACCGACATCGTGTTCGGCTACGAGCCCGGCGTCGCCGTGCTCCACGGCGTCGGCGTCCGGATCGAGGCGGGGGAGCGGGTCGCGCTCGTCGGCTCCACCGGCGCCGGGAAGACCACCCTCGCGGCCATCGCCGCCGGGCTGCTCGTCCCCACGGGGGGCTCGGTGCGCCTGGGCGGGGTCCCGCTGCCCGAGCTCGCCCCGGAACAGGTGCGCTGCCGCGTGGCGATCGTCAGCCAGGAGGTGCACGTGTTCGCCGGGCCGCTCGCCGACGACGTCCGCCTCGCCCGCCCGGACGCCACCGCCGACGAGGTGCGCGCCGCGCTGGCGTGCGTCGACGCCCTCGACTGGGTCGACGCGCTGCCCGACGGGATCGAGACCCGGGTGGGGGAGGGCGGCCGCGACCTCACCGCCGCCCAGGCCCAGCAGCTCGCGCTGGCGCGGCTGGTGCTGCGCGACCCGGCCGTGGCGATCCTCGACGAGGCCACCGCGGAGGCCGGGAGCCTCGGCGCGCGCGGGCTGGAGCAGTCGGCGGCGGCCGCCACGGCCGGGCGCACCACGTTGATCGTCGCCCACCGCCTCACCCAGGCCGCGTCCGCCGACCGCGTGATCGTGCTCGAGCACGGGCACGTCGTCGAGTCCGGCACCCACGCCGAGCTCCTCGCGGCCGGCGGCCGCTACGCGCAGCTGTGGGGCGCATGGCGCTCCCGCACCACGACTTCCCACGCCTGACGACATCCCACGCCTGACCCGAACCTCCGAAAGGACTTGGTGGGAGAGGTATGACCATCGAGCGCGACACCCTGGTCGAACGGCTCGAGGCGCTGGCCGAGTGGAACGACGCGACGCCGCCCTCGCACACCACCACGGTCGCCGAGATGTTCGCCGAGGCCGTGGCGGCGCACCCCGACGCGCTGGCGCTGGTGGCCGACGCCCGGGACGGGCAGTCGGTGCAGCTCACCTACGCGGAGCTGGCGCAGCGGGTCCACCAGCTCGCCCACCACCTCCTTTCGCGCGGCGTCGGCGCCGAGCAGGTCGTCGGGGTCCACCTGCCGCGGTCGGCGGAGATGGTCGTCTCGGTGCTGGCGATCATGGTGGCGGGTGGGGCGTTCGTGCCGGTCGACCCGGAGTGGCCGCGGGAGCGGCGCGCGCAGGTGCTCGGCGACGCGGGCGCGGTGCTGGTGGTGACGGCGTCGGCCGGTGACGCGCCGCTCGTACCGGAGGTCGTGGTCGACCTCGACGCGTGGGCCTACGCGGCCCTCCCCGCCCGGGCGCCCGCCGTGCACATCGAGCCGCCGCGGCTCGCCTACGTGATGTTCACGTCCGGATCGACCGGCCGTCCCAAGGGCGCCATGATCCGGCACGAGGCGATCTGCAACCGGCTGCAGTGGCAGGTGGAGAAGATCCTGCACTTCGGCCCGGGGGACGCGGCGCTGTTCAAGGCGCCGCTGTCGTTCGACATCTCGGTGAACGAGATCCTGCTGCCGCTCGTGTCCGGCGGTTACGTGGTGGTCGCCGAGCCCGGCGCGACCGGGACCCGCAGTACCTGCTCGACCTGATCGCCACCGAGGGCGTCACGTTCGTCTACCTCGTGTCCTCGATGCTCGACGTGCTGCTGGAGATGGCGCGCGGCACCACGAAGCTCGACGGGCTGGGGCACGTGTGGTGCGGCGGCGAGGTACTGACGCCGGAGCTGTTCGAGCGGTTCCGCAGCCGGCTGACCACCACGCTCTACCACGGGTACGGCCCCGCCGAGGCCACGATCGGCGTCTCGCACGTGATCTACCGGGACAACGCGGAGCGGATCGCCACGTCGATCGGGCGGCCCAACCCGAGCACGCAGCTGTACGTGCTCGACGACGACCTGCGCCCGGTGCCGGTGGGGGTCGGCGGCGAGCTGTACGCGGCCGGGTTCCTGCTCGGCCGCGGCTACGTCACGCCCCCGGTCTGACCGCGGCACGGTTCGTCGCCAACCCGTTCGCACCGGGGGAGCGCCTCTACCGCACCGGCGACCTGGCGCGCTGGCACGAGGACGGGTCGCTGGAGTTCCTGGGCCGGGCCGACAACCAGGTGAAGATCCGCGGCATGCGCCTCGAGCTGGAGGAGGTCGAGGCGGCGCTGGCCACGCACCCGCAGGTGCGGCAGGCCGTGGTGATGGCGCGCGACAACGCCGCGGGCGCGAAGTACCTGGCCGGCTACGCCCTCGCCGCCGGGGCCGTCACCGAGGACGAGCTGCGCCGGTGGTGCGCCGACCGCCTGCCGGAGTACATGGTGCCCAGCACCGTCACGGTGCTGGACGCGTTCCCGCTGACTCCGAACGGCAAGGTGGACCGCCGCGCCCTGCCCGAACCGCGGCAGCGGGAGCAGCGCGCCGTGGGCCGGCGGGCGCGCACCCCGCGCGAGCACGCGCTGTGCGGGATATTCGCCGAGGTGCTCGGGCTGCCCGAGGTCGGCGCCGACGAGGACTTCTTCGCACTGGGCGGCGACAGCATCGTCGCGATCGGGGTGGTGAGCAGGGCTCGCCGGGCCGGGCTCGCGGTGCGGCCGCGCGAGGTGTTCGAGCTGCGCACCCCGGCGGCGCTGGCGCTCGTCGCCGCCGACGCGGAGCCTGCCACCGCGCGCACCGTGGTCGAGCCGGTCGGCGAGTTGCCGGCGACCCCGGTGGCCGAGTGGCAGTGGGAGACCGGGCCCTCGGCGGGGTTCTACCAGTCGATCACGGTGCCCGCCCCGGACGGGCTCACCCGGGACCGGCTCGCGGAGCTGGCCACCCGGCTGCTGCGACACCACGACGTGCTGCGCGCCGTCGTCGGCACCGGTGCGGACGGGCGGCCGACGGTCCGGGTGCCCCCGACGCCCGGAGCCGTCGGTCACGCACGTCCGGCTGAGCGCCGAGGATGCCGCGGTCGACGAGCGGGTGGTCCGGGAGGCCGCGGCCCGGCTCGACGCGGCCGCGGGCCGGATGGTCGAGTTCGTCTGGCTGGACCGGGGCGAGCTGCCGGGCCGGCTGATCGTGGTCGTCCACCACGTGGTGGTGGACGGCGTTTCGCTGCGCATCCTGGCCGAGGACCTGGAGGCGCTGCACGCGGGCCGCCCCCTCGACCGGTCGGCCTCCTTCCGCGAGTGGGCGCTGGCGCTCGCCGACGCCGCGCGGTCCGGCGCGTTCGACGACGACCTCGCCTTCTGGCGGGAGACGGTGGCCGCCCCGAACCCGGTGATCGGCCGACGCCCGCTGGACCCGGCGCTCGACACGGTCGCCACCGAGCGGGCGCTGACCGTGACGCTGCCGAGCGGGCTCACCGAGCCGCTGCTCACCGCGGTGCCGGCCGCGATCCACGGCGGCGTGAACGACGCGCTGGTGGCGGCGCTGGCGCTGGCGGTCACGCAGTGGCGGGGAGACGGCGGCTCCCGGCTCCTCCTCGAGATGGAGGGCCACGGTCGCGAGGCCGAGTTGGTGCCCGGCGCCATCGACCTGTCGCGCACCGTCGGCTGGTTCACCACGCTCTACCCGGTCGCCCTCGACGTGCCGGCCGGCGGCCCGGCCGCGGTGGTGAAGGGGATCAAGGAGCAGTTGCGCGCCGTCCCCGGCAACGGGCTGAGCTACGGCGCCCTGCGCCACCTCACCGATGCGGGGTCCGGCCTCGCGGTCGCGCCCGCATTGCTGTTCAACTACCTCGGCCGGTTCGCCGCGGGCGCCGAGGTGGGCGAGGACCGCGACCCCCGCATGCCGCTGCCCCGCGCTGTCGAGATCAACGCCATCACCGTCGACACCGCCGACGGCCCGGTGCTGTCGGCCCGCTTCAGCTGGCCGGCAGCGGTGCTCGACGAGGCCGAGGTCCGCGACCTGGCACAGCGCTGGCTGCGGATGCTCGCCACCATCGCCACCGACGAGGAGGTGGCCGGGTTCACGCCGTCGGACTTCCCGCTCGTCGAGCTGGCCCCCTCCGACGTGGCGGAGCTGGAACGCGAGGTGCCCGGCCTGGCGGACGTGCTGCCGCTGCTGCCCCTGCAGCAGGGCATGTACTTCCACGCGGGCTACGACGACGAGTCGGTGGACACCTACCGCATCCAGCAGATCGCCGAGCTCGCAGGCCCCCTCGACGCCGACGCGCTGAGGGACGCGGTCGCCGCGACGGTCGAGCGCCACCCCGCGCTGCGCGCCGGTTTCCGCGACCTCGCCGACGGGCGGATCGTGCAGGTCGTCAGCGGGCAGGTCGAGCTCGACTGGCAGGTCGTCGACCTCACCGACCGCCCGTACGCCGACGCCGTCGCCGAGCTGGAGCGGGTGGCCGCCGCCGACCGGGCCCGGCCCTTCGTGCTGGCCGCGCCGCCGCTGCTGCGCCACACCGTGGTGTCGCTGACCCCCACCGACCACCGGCTGGTGCAGACGATGCACCACATCATCGCCGACGGCTGGTCGTACCCGTTGATGTTCAACGACATCGTCGACGCCTACCGCGGCACCCTGCACGGCCTGCCCGCCGTGGCGCTGGGCCAGCACATCGCCGCCATCGCCGGTGCCGACGCGCGCGAGACCGAGGCGGCGTGGGCCGAGGCGCTGGCCGGGGTCGACGAGCCGACGCTGCTCGTCGACGCCGACCCGGGCGCTACGGTCGGCGAGCACCGCATCGTCGCCGAGGAGCTCACCGCCGAGCAGACGGCGGCGCTGGCCGGTGCCGCCCGCGAGCTGGGCGTCACCCTGAGCACGGTGCTGCACGCCGCGTGGGGGCTGCTGCTGGGCGGCACGCTCGGCGAGGACTCGGTCGTGTTCGGCTCCACCGTGTCGGGGCGGGCGGGCAACTCGGTGCCCGGGGTCGACTCGGTGGTCGGGCTGCTGATCAACACCGTGCCGGTGCCGATGTCGTGGGCGAAGGACGAGCCGGTCGGCGCCGTGGTGCGCCGGCTGCAGGACGAGCAGACCGCGGTGCTCGACCACCAGCACGCCGGGCTCGCCGACCTGACCCGGTCCCGGGGCCTGCGCACGCTGTTCGACACGCTCGTGATCGTCGAGAACTTCCCCGAGGTCTACGCCCCGGCCGACGAGGGCCTGTCGGTGCGCGGGTTCACCTCCACCACGTTCTCGCACTACCCGGTGTCGATGGTCGCCTTCCCGGGCGAGCGGCTGCTGCTGCAGGTGAAGTACGACGTCGGCCTGGTGGACGAGGGCCTGGCCCGGCGGCTGCTGCGGCAGGTCACGCGGGTCCTCGGGCAGCTGGCGGCCGATGCCGGGGTGCCCGTCGGGCGGCTGGAGCTGGTCGACCCGGACGAGCGCGCGCTGGTGCTCGACACGTTCAACGACACCGCGCACGACTTCGGCGCTCCCACGCTGCGCAGCCGCTTCGAGCACTGGGCGGCGCGCACCCCCGGCACCACCGCGGTCGTCTTCGACGGCGAGTCCGTCAGCTACGGCGAGCTGAACGCGCGGGCGAACCGGCTCGCGCGCAGCCTCACCGCGCAGGGCGTCACGCCCGGGTCGGTCGTGGCCGTGGTACTGGAACGCTCGGTGGAGCTCATCGTCGCGCTGTACGCGGTGCACAAGGCGGGTGCGGCCTACCTGCCGGTCGATCCCGGCTATCCCGCCGAGCGGATCGCGTTCGTGCTCGAGGACGCCCGGCCCGCCCACGTGATCGACGATCCCGCGGCCTTCCCGGCAGCCGGGGACGCCTCGAACCCCGACGTCCCGGTCTCGCCGGCCGACCCCGCCTACGTCATCTACACCTCCGGCTCCACCGGGCGCCCGAAGGGCGTGGTGGTGCCGCACGGTGCCGCGGCCAACTTCCTGTCCTGGATGCAGGAGACCTACCGGCTGGAGCCGGGCGAACCCACCCTGCTCAAGACCCCGTCCAGCTTCGACGCGTCGCTGCGCGAGCTGTTCTGGCCGTTGATGTCCGGCGCCACGATGGTGATCGCGAAGCCCGAGGGGCACAAGGACGCCGCGTACCTCGCGGAGCTGATCCGGGCCCACCAGGTCACCACGGCCCAGTTCGTGCCGTCGATGTTCTCGGTGTTCCTGGAGGAACCGGCCGTGCGCGGGTGCACGTCGCTGCGGCGCGTCATCTGCGGCGGTGAGGCGCTCCCCGCCGACGTGGTGGCCCGGTTCGACAGCATCACCGAACTACGAACTGCTGAGTTGCACAACGTCTACGGCCCCACCGAGGCCGCCATCGACGTCACCGCGTGGAACACGGCGGAACGGCGGGTCGGGCGGTCGGTCCCGGTCGGGCGGCCGGTCGCCAACACCCGGCTCCACGTGCTGGACGCCGCGCTGCGCCCGGTGCCGCCCGGCGTGCCGGTGAGCTGTACATCGCCGGCGTGCAGCTGGCCTATGGCTACCTGAACCGGCCGGGTCTCACGGCCGAGCGGTTCGTCGCCGACCCGAACGCCGCGGGCGAGCGGATGTACCGCAGCGGCGACCTCGCCCGCTGGGACGACACCGGCGTGCTGGAGATCCTCGGCCGCAGCGACCACCAGGTGCAGGTGCGCGGCTTCCGGATCGAGCCGGGGGAGATCGAGGCCGCGCTCGTCGCCGCGGGCGGCGTCACGCGCGCGGTGGTCGTCGTGCGGGACGGGCGGCTCGTCGGCTACGTGGTCGGGTCGGCCGACCCGGTGTCGTTGGACGCGGAGGCGTTGCGCGCCGAGGTGTCGCGGACGCTGCCGGAACACATGGTGCCCTCCATCGTGGTGGCGCTCGACGCGTTCCCGCTGACCCCGAACGGCAAGCTCGACCGCGCCGCGCTGCCGGACCCGGACTTCGCGGGCCTGGTGTCCGACCGGGGGCCGCGCACCGAGTGGGAGGAGCGGCTGTGCGGCCTGTTCTCCGACGCGCTGCGGCTGGACCGGGTGGGCATCGACGACGACTTCTTCGCCCTCGGCGGCGACAGCATCACCTCGATCGCGGTGTCCGGGCGGGCCGGCGCGCCGGGATGCGGATCACGCCGCGCGACATCTTCCGGCTGCCCACCGTGCAGGCGCTGGCCGCGGGCCTCGCGGAGGACGCGGAGCCGGCCGTGGAGGCGACGACGGCGTCGGGCCGGTGCCGCTCACGCCGGTCATGGCGGAGGTCGCGGCCGAAGGCATCCCGCTCGAGAACTTCTTCCAGTCGATGCTGGTGCGCACGCCCCCGGCGCTCACGCGGGAGGGGCTGGAGCGCATCCTGCGCGTGGTGCTCGAACGGCATCCCTTGCTGCGGGCGGTGGTCCCCGGTCGTGAGTGGATACGAGTGCAGGAGCACTCGTATCCACTCACGGGTGGGGATGGGGCGATCGAGGTGCCACCGGTCGCTGCCGTCGATGTGGCCGGGTTGATCGTCGAGTCGGCGGACCTCCCGTCGGCGGCGGCCGTCGAGCGGGCGACCCGGGACACGGCCGCGCTGCTCGACGCCCACGCCGGGATCATGCTGCGCGCGCACTGGTTCCGGGACGCGAACCGGCTGCTGCTGGTCGCGCACCACCTCGTGATCGACGGCGTGTCCTGGCGCATCCTGACCGCCGACCTCGCCGACGCGTGGCCGGAGGTGGCGGCCGGGCGCGAGCCCGCGGCGGAGCCGGTGGGCACCTCGTACCGGTCGTGGGCGCAGATCGTGGCGCAGGCCGACTTCCGTTCCGAGCTCCGCTACTGGCGCGAGGTGCTGGACACTCCCGACCCGGCGCTCGGCGACCGCGCGCTCGACCCCCTCGTCGACGTCGACGCGACCACCGACACCCTCTCCGTCGACCTGCCCCCCGAGGTGTTCGGGGACCTCGCACAGGCGATCCACGGCCGCGCCGACGACATCCTGCTCACCGGCTTCGCCCTCGCGCTGCAGCGGTGGCGCGGCGGGCGCGGCGTCGACGCGGGCACGGCCGTGCTGCTGCGGGTGAAGGGGCACGGCCGGGAGGACGACCTCTTCGGGTCCCACCTCGACCTGTCCCGGACCGTCGGCTCGTTCACCAGCATCTACCCGGTGCGGCTGGACCCGGGTCCGGTGTCGTGGGCCGACGGCACGCAGCTGGCCAGGGCGGCGAAGCTGGTCAAGGACCAGCTACGGGTCCCGTCGGCCGGGATCGGCTACGGCGTCCTGCGCTACCTCCACGAGGGCGCCTGCCCGCCGTCACCCCGCAGATCGTGTTCAACCACCGCGGCCGGACCGCGGGTGGCGACGCCGACGACTGGGGCTTCACCGGCGTCGGCTCGGGGCTGGACCCCCGCTCGCCGGTCGACGCGCTCGAGATCAACGTTTTGGGGGACGGCTCGGCCACCTTGACCTGGCCGACCGGCATCCTCGGCCGGGACGCGATCGCCGGGCTGGCGGCGCTGTGGGTCGAGGCGCTGCACGCCCTGGCCGGGTGCGGCGAGCTGCGCGGGCACACGCCGTCGGACTTCCCGCTCGTCGCGCTCTCCCAGGGCGACGTGGCGGCGATCGAGGCGGCCACGCCGGTGCCGGTGGCCGACGTCTGGCCGCTCTCCCCGCTGCAGGAGGGCCTGTTCTTCCAGGCGCGGATCGCCGCCGACGGCGACGTCTACATCGCGCAGGACGCGTTCGACCTCGACTCCCGCCTGGACGTCGACGCGCTGCGGCGGGCCTGCGCGCTCCTGCTGGAGCAGAACTCCGCGCTGCGGCTGGGCTTCACCGACGCCGGGCTGGACCGCCCGGTGGCCGTCCTCGCCGCGCGGCTCGAACCGTCCGTCACCGAGATCGACCTGTCGGCGCTGAGCGCCGAAGAGCGCGCCGAGCGCACCGAGTCGATCATGGCGGCCGACCGGCGCACCCCGTTCGACCTCACCCACCCGCCGCTCGTGCGGCTGACCGTGCTGCGCGGCGACGGGCGCGACCGGCTGCTGCTCACCCGCCACCTCCTGCTGTGGGACGGCTGGTCGCGGGAGCTGGTGCTGCGCAGGCTGTTCGGCGCCTACGCCGCGGTCCGCCGCGGGGACGCGCCGGCTGCGCCGGTCCGCGCGCAGTTCCCCGACTACCTGGCCTGGCTCGGCGAGCAGGACGACGCCGCCGCGGCGGCGGCGTGGTCGAGCGCCTTCGCCGACCTCGCGGAGCCGACCATCCTCTTCCCCGAGGCCGTCGGCACCGACCCGGTGATCGCCACCCGGATGTCGGTGGAGCTGACCCCGCAGGACACCGCACGCCTGTCCGAGCAGGCGCGCTCGATCGGCGTCACGCTCAACTCCGTCGTGGCCACCGCGCTGGGGCTCGTGCTCGGCCACGCGGGAGGCACCGACGACGTGGTGTTCGGCATGACCGTGGCCGGACGCCCCACCGAGGTCGAGGGCATCGAGTCGGTGGTGGGCGTCTTCCTCAACACGATCCCGGCCCGCGTGCACGTCGACCCGCGCGCACCACGGCCGAGGCCGTGCGCGGCATGCACGAGCAGCGCGTCGCGATGATGCCGCACGAGTACCTGGGACTCGGCGACGTGCAACGCGCCGTCGGCAGGGGCCAGCTGTTCGACAACCTCTACGTGCTGCAGAACTTCGTCGACGACGAGACGTTCACCGACCTGGAGTCCGAGCACGGCATCGTCTCCGCGGCGGGCGTCGACTCGACCCACTACCCGCTGACCTGGGTGATCTACCCCGGCGAGCGGTTGTGGATCAAGCTCGAGCACCGCGGCGACGTGGTGCCGCGGGCCACCGCGGCGGCCCTGCTCGCCCGGCTGGAGCAGGTGCTGCTGGGGCTCGACCTCGGGCAGCGGGTCGGCGAGCTCGCGCTGCAGACGGCGGCCGACCGCGCCGCCGCGGCGGCCGAGTGGGAGAAGGCCGTCCAGCCCGTCGGGACGCAGACGATCGCCGACCTGCTCGCCGAGCGGGCCGCGGCCGCGCCCGCCGAGACCGCGCTGGTCTTCGGCGACACCCGGCTCACCTACGCCGAGCTCGACGCGCGGATCAACCGACTCGCGCACCACCTGGTGGCCGAGGGCGCAGGGCCCGAGCGCATCGTGGGCCTCGCGCTGCCGCGGTCGGTCGACATGGTCGTGGCGCTGTTCGCGGTGCTGCGCACCGGAGCGGCCTACCTGCCGCTGGACCTGGAGTACCCGGACGAGCGGCTGGCGGGCATGATCGCCGACGCCCGGCCGATGGTGGTGCTCTCCACCTCCGCGGTGTCGTCGCGGTTCGCCGGTCCCGTCACGGAGCTCGACGGTCTCGACCTGTCCGGTTACCCCGCGACGACCCCGGCCGTCGCGGCCGACCTCCTGGACCACCCCGCCTATGTCATCTACACCTCCGGCTCCACCGGGCGCCCCAAGGGCGTCGTCACGCCGTACCGCGGCCTGACGAACATGCAGCTCAACCACCGGCGGGAGATCTTCGACCCGACGGTGGCCGCGGCCGGCGGCAGGCGGCTGCGGATCGCGCACACCGTGTCGTTCTCCTTCGACATGTCGTGGGAGGAGCTGCTCTGGCTCGTCGAGGGCCATGAGGTGCACATCTGCGACGAGGAGCTGCGGCGTGACGCGCGGGCACTCGTGGCGTACTGCGAGCGCCACGGGATCGACGTCGTGAACGTGACGCCGACCTACGCCCAGGTCCTGATGGAGGAAGGCCTGGTGACCCGGCACCCGCTCGCCCTGATGCTGCTCGGCGGCGAGGCCGTGCCGGAGAGCCTCTGGACGGCGCTGCGCGAGAGCGGGTCGCTGGGCTACAACCTGTACGGCCCCACCGAGTACACGATCAACACGCTCGGCGCGGGCACCGACGAGAGCGCGACGTCCACCGTCGGGCACCCGATCTCCAACACCCGCGGCCACGTGCTCGACGGCTGGCTGCGGCCGGTGGACGTCGGTGTGGTCGGGGAGCTCTACATCGCTGGTGCCGGTCTGGCCCGCGGGTACCTGAACCGGCCCGAGCTCACGGCCGAGCGGTTCGTCGCCGACCCCTGGACGCCGGGCGGGCGCATGTACCGCACCGGTGACCTGGTGCGCCGCCGCCCGGACGGCAACCTCGACTTCCTCGGCCGCTCCGACGACCAGGTCAAGATCCGCGGCTACCGCGTGGAGCTCGGGGAGATCGAGTCCGTGCTGGCCGGGCAGGCGGGGGTCCGGCGGGTGGCGGTGGTCGTCCGCGCAGCAGGAGAGACCAAACGGCTCGCCGCCTTCGTGGTGCCCGACCCGGACGTCGACCGGGAGGAGCTCCCGTCGGTGCTGCAGGCGGCACTGGCGACGGTGCTGCCCGACTACATGGTCCCCGCGCTGTACGGCGTGGTCGACGACCTGCCGCTGACCGTCAACGGCAAGCTCGACGCGGCGGCGCTGCCCGAACCCCGTCCGGTGGCGTGCCGCGGCGGCCGCGCGCCGGGCACGGAGGCCGAGCGGGTGCTCGTCGGGATCGTGGCCTCGGTCGTGGGGCTCGGGGTGGACGAGGTCGGGGTCGACGAGGACTTCTTCACCCTCGGCGGCGACAGCATCTCCTCGATCACCCTGTGCGGCCGGGCGCGGAAGGCGGGCCTGGACATCGCGCCCCGCGACGTGTTCCGCAAGCGGACGGTGCAGGCGATGGCCGCCGGCCTCGCGGTCGCCGTCGAACAGCCGCGCGAGGTGCGCGACGTGGGCGTGGGTGCCGTACCGAACACGCCGATCCTCGCGGCGTTCGAGCAGATGCCGCTGGAGAACTTCTCCCAGTCGATGGTGGTCCGGACCCCGGCCGGAATGAGCCGGTCCGACCTGGAGACGGTGCTGGCCGCGCTCCTGGAGCGCCACGACCTGCTGCGGGCCCGCGTCGACGCCGTCGGCGCGTCGGGGGCGTGGCAGTTGTGGGTCCCGGAGCCCGGCGGCACCGACGTCGGCGCGCTGCTGGACGTCACCGACCGCGCCGGCCGTCCCTCCCCGGAGGAGATGGCGGCGGCCACTCGCGCCGCGGCCGCCGCGCTGGACGCGCGCGGCGGGCGCATGGTGCGCGCCCACTGGTTCCGTGATCCCAGCGACGCACCCGGCTGCCTGCTGCTCGTCGTGCACCACCTCGTGGTCGACGGCGTCTCCTGGCGCATCCTCACCTCCGACCTCGCGCAGGCCTGGGCGGCCGTACGGGCCGGCAAGGCGCCGCAGCTCGACGAGGTGGCCACGTCGTTCCGCACCTGGGCGCAGCGGATGCGCTCGGCCGTCGACCGCGGCGTGTTCCGCGGCGAGGTCGAGTACTGGCGCGACATCGCGAACACCCCGGACCCGGACCTCGGCTCCCGGCCGCTGGACCCGGCGGTCGACGTCGCCGCCACCACCGACACGGTGACGCTGCGCCTGCCCGCCGACGTCACCGGGCCGCTGCTGTCCACGGTGCCCGCCGCGATCTTCGGCGGCATCAACGACGTGCTGCTCGGCGCGTTCGGCCTCGCGGTGGCGCACTGGCGCCGCGCTCGGGGGCGCGCCGACTCCGGGCCTGATTTCGGCGCGGTGCTGCTCAGCCTCGAAGGCCACGGCCGCGAGCCCGACCCGTTCGAGTTCGACGGACCGCTCGACCTCTCGCGCACGGTCGGCTGGTTCACCTCCCTGCACCCGGTGCGCCTCGACCCCGGCGCCCCGGAATGGGACGACGTCGTCACCGGCGGTCCGGGGCTGGTGCGCGCGGTCAAGGCCGTGAAGGACCAGCTGCGGGTGCCCGCGCGCGGCATCGGCCACGGCGTGCTGAACGACCTCGACCCGGCCGTCGACCTGCCGGCCGTCGAGCCGCAGATCCTGTTCAACTACCTCGGCCGGTTCGGGGCGGGCGCCGAGGCCGACTGGGAGCCCGTCGGCGACTACGACGCGCTCGGCGAGGGCGTCGACCCCACCTCGGAGGTGCGCGCGCTGTCGGTCAACGCGATCGCCCACGACACCACGGCAGGCCCCGAGTTCTCCGCGATGCTCACCTGGCCCACCGGGATCATGTCGCGCGCCGAGGTCGAACAGCTCGCCGCGCTGTGGGAGCAGGCGTTGCGCGCCGTCGCCGGCTGCCCCGCGCTGGCCGGGCACACCCCGTCGGACTTCCCGCTCGTCCCGGTGACCCAGGACGACGTCGACGAGCTGGAGGCGGCGGTGCCCGGCGGTGTCGCCGACGTGCTCCCGCTGCTGCCGCTGCAGCAGGGGATGTACTTCCACTCGGTGCAGGCGGGCACCCGCGATCCGTACGTCATCCAGCACGTCCTGGAGCTGCGCGGCGCGATCGATCCGGACCTGCTGCGTCGCGCGGTCGAGGCCATGGTGGCCCGCCACCCGGTGCTGCGCGCCGGCTTCCGCGAGCTGGCCGACGGACGGGTCGTGCAGGCGATCGCGAACGAGGTGGCGATCGGCTGGGAGGCGATCGATCTTCGCGACCGGCCCGCCGCCTTCGCCGACGTCGCGGCCGAGCGGTTCCGGACCACCTTCGACCTCGCCGCGCCGCCGCTGCTGCGCTACACGCTGGTGACCCTCGCCGACGACCGGCACCGCCTCGTCCAGACGATGCACCACCTGCTGGCCGACGGCTGGTCCTACCCGCTGATGTTCGACGACGTCATGGCCGCCTACCGGCAGCTCGTGCAGACCGGCCGGGCCGAACTGCCCGCGCCCGCGGTGACCTTCGCAGACCACGTCGCCCAGCTCGCCGGCCGGGACCCGGCGGTGTCCCGGGAGGCTGGACCGCGGTGCTCGCGGACGTCGACGGGCCCACGAAGCTGGTCGACGCGCCGCGGGGCGCCGAGGTCACCGCACACGCCGACGTGCAGCACGAGCTGTCGGCGCAGACCACGGCGCGGCTCGCCGACCGGGCCCGGGCGGCCGGGGTGACGCTGTCCACGGTCCTGCACGGCGCGTGGGGGCTGCTGCTGGGCCGCACGCTCGGGCGGGAGCGCGTGGTGTTCGGCTCGACGGTCTCGGGGCGGGCGGAGACGACGGCCGGCATCGAGCAGATCGTCGGACCGATGATCAACACCGTGCCCGTGCCGATCGCGTGGTCGGCGGGTGAGCCGCTCGACGCGCTGTTCGCGCGGCTGCAGGACCAGCAGCTCGCGGTGCTCGACCACCAGCACCTCGGCCTCGTGGAGCTGGCGCGGATCGCGGGTGTGGGCGAGCTGTTCGACACGATCGTCGTCGTCGAGAACTTCGCGGTGACGGACGACGCGGGCCCCGAGGACGGGCTCCCGACGGCCGAGTGGATCGACGGCACCGACGCCGCGCACTACCCCGTGGCGCTGGTGGTGCACCCGGACGAGCGGCTGCGCCTCAAGGTCACCTACGACACCGGGCTCGTCGAGGAGGGGTTCGCCCGGCGGCTCGTCGAGACGATGGCGCGGTTCCTCGAACAGTTCGCCGAGAACCCCGCGATCCCGGTCGCCGGGCTCCGGGTGGGTGCGGCTCCCGCGGTCTGGCGCCCGCTGCCGGACGGCGACGAACGCACCCTGTCCGAACGCACCCTGTCCGAACGCACCCTGTCCGACCGGTTCGCCCAGGTCGCCCGCGCACACGCGGACGCCGTGGCCGTGCGCGACCGGCACGGCGAGCTGACCTACGCCGGTCTCGACGCCCGCTCCGACGCGCTGGCCAGGCGGCTCGCCGCGCACGGGGTGCGGCCAGGGTCCCGGGTGGCGGTGGTGCTGCCGCGGTCGGCCGACCTGATCGTCGCGGTGCTCGGGGTGCTCAAGGCGGGCGGGTGCTACGTCCCGATCGACCCGGGCTCCCCGGCGGCCCGGATCGCCTACATCGTGGAGGACTCCGCTCCGGAGTGCGTGCTGGCGGTGGCCGAGACCACGCACGTGCTGCCCGCGGGCGGCCCGGCGATCCTGATGGTGGACGGCCCGGCGGGCGCGGCCGCTCCGGTGCACGCCGGCGGGCACGCCGACGCGGACGCCTACGTGATCTACACGTCCGGCTCCACCGGCCGGCCCAAGGGCGTCGCGGTACCGCACCGTGCCGTGACCGCGCTCTTCGCCGGTGCGGCGGCCGACTTCGACTTCGGGCCCGACGACGTGTGGACGCTCTTCCACTCCTACGCCTTCGACTTCTCGGTGTGGGAGATCTGGGGCCCGCTGCTGCACGGGGGGCGCCTCGTCGTGGTCGACCAGGACGTCGCCCGCGACCCCGAACGGTTCCGGGACATGCTGGCGCGCGAGCGCGTCACGGTGCTCAACCAGACGCCGTCGGCGTTCTACTCGCTGATCGCCGCGGACCAGCAGGCCTCGTCTCCGCTCGCGCTGCGCCACGTCGTGTTCGGGGGCGAGGCACTCGACCTGCGCAGCTGGCGCCGTGGTTCGACCGGCACGGGGACACCGCCCCGCGGTTGGTGAACATGTACGGGATCACCGAGACCTGCGTGCACGTCACCGTACGACCGCTCACCCGCGCCGACGCGACGCGCGCCGACAGCGTGATCGGCGTGCCGCTCGCGGGGCTCACGGTGCACGTGCTCGACCGGTACCTGCAGCCGGTGCCGCCCGGGGTCACGGGCGAGGTGTACGTGGCCGGCGGGCAGCTGGCGCACGGCTACCTCGACCGCGCCGGCCTCACCGCCGGCCGGTTCGTCGCCAACCCGTTCGCGGCGGGGGAGCGGCTCTACCGCAGCGGTGACCTCGCCCGCTGGACACCGCGCGGAGCGCAGGCGGAGCGCGCATCGGCTCAGCAGGGCGAGCTGGTCTACCTGGGCCGGTCGGACCACCAGCTGAAGCTGCGCGGGTTCCGCATCGAACCCGGCGAGATCGAGGTGGCGCTGCTCGAGGTCGACGGGGTGGACGGCGCCGCGGTGAGCGTGCAGCCCGACGCCCAGGGACGGCCGCGGCTGGTGGCACACCTCGTCGGGCGCGGCGCGGACGTGGACGCGGTCCGCGAGCACGCGGCGGACGTGCTGCCCGCCCACATGGTCCCCGCGGTGTTCGTCGTCGTGGACCGCCTGCCGTTGACGATCAACGGGAAGCTCGACCGCGATGCCCTGCCCGCGATCGCCGAGCCCCCGATCGCCGAGCCCGCGATCGCCGAGCCCGCTGCCGGGCAGGCCGCGCCGGCGCCGCGCCCGCGGGCGTCTCGGCCGAGGCGCTGGCCGCGTTGTTCGGCGAGATCCTCGGGGTCGACGCCCCGGCCGTGGACGCTGACTTCTTCACCCTGGGCGGCGACAGCATCATCGCGTTGCAGCTGGTGAACCGGATGAAGCGGCTCGGTCTGCGCGTGAGCCCGCGCGAGGTGTTCACCCATCGGACGCCGGCGGCGCTCGCGGCGCTGGGCGAGCCCGTGGACCCCGCCCCGGCGGTGACCGCGGAGGACCCGGACGCGATCGGGTCGGTGATGCTGATGCCGATCGTGCACCGGCTCGCCGAGCTGGGCGGGTCGATCGACCGGTTCAACCAGTCCGAGCTGCTGATCACGCCGCCCGCGGCGACCGCCGACCGGATCGACGCGGCCGTCACCGCGCTCATGCGCCGCCACGACGCGCTGCGGCTGCGGCTGTCGCGGCCCGCGCCGATGCTGTGGGCCCTCGAGACCGTGGGCGAGCTGCCCGGCGACGTCCTCACCGTCGTGGACGCCCGCGGCCTCGACGCGGGCGCCTTCGAGCAGCTGCTGGGCGTCGAGTCGGACGCCGCGGCGAACCGGCTGCGGCCCGACGAGGGCCGGATGGTCGCCGCGGTCTTCTTCGACCGCGGGCCCGAACCGGGGCGCCTGCTGCTGGTGGTGCACCACCTCGCCGTCGACGGCGTCTCGTGGCGCATCCTGCTCGACGACCTGCGGGTGGCGTGGGAGGGCCGTGCGCTCGACCCGGTCGCGACGTCGCTGCGGACCTACGCCCGCGTGCTCAACGAGGCGTCGGCCGAGGACGGCAGGCTGGCCGGGTTCCCGCACTGGAGCGAGGTGCTCGCCCCGGGCGCGGAGCTCGACCCGACCCAGGTCGTCGTCGGCCGCACGGTCGGCGACACCCGGGAGCACCGCTTCCGGCTGACGGTGGACGAGACGGTGCCGCTGCTGACCACGGTGCCGGCCGCGGCGCGCGCCGACGTCACCGAGACGCTGGTGACGGCCCTGCGGGGGGCGGTCTCCCGCTGGCGGGAGGCGCGCGGCCTGCCCGACGGCGACCTCGCGGTCGACCTGGAGCGCCACGGGCGGGAGGACCTCGGCCGCGACGTCGACCTCTCGCGCACCGTCGGCTGGTTCACCTCCATCGCCCCGGTCCGGCTGCCGGTGGGCACCGGTGACCCGCTCGACCGCATCGGCGACGTCCGCGAGCGGCTGCGCGGCGCACCCGACGGCGGCCGCGGCTTCGGGCTGCTGCGCTACTGCAACGCCCGCACCGCGGCGGCGCTCGCCCGGATGGGTCAGCCGCAGGTGCTGTTCAACTACCTGGGTCGCTTCGGGGCGCCGGGCTCGCAGGCGTGGGACGCGGCACCCGAGACCGGGGCGTTGCGCGTCGGCCCCGCGCCGGACACGGGAACCCCGTACCTGCTGGAGGTCAACGCCTACTGCGAGGACACCGCGAGCGGGCCGGAGCTTCAGGTCGTGCTCACCTACGCCGACGGCTGGCTCGGCGACGGCCCGCTCGGCGACCTGCGCGACGCCTTCGGTGCGGTGCTGCGGGAGCTCGCGGCCGCGGCCGGTGGCACCGGGCGTCCGAGGCCCGCCGACGTGCACCACCCCGACCTGACCGCGGCCGAGCTCGACGCCTTGACGGCCGCGACGACGGTCGAGGTGGAGGACGTCTGGCCGCTGTCCCCGCTGCAGGAGGGGATCTGGTTCCAGTCCGAGCTGGCCGCCGACGCCGACGTCTACCTCGCGCAGAACGCGTTCGACTTCGACCGCAGGCTCGACGCCGACCGGCTGGCCGCCGCCTTCGAGCAGGTGCTCGCCGCCAACGCCGCGATGCGGCTGGGCTTCGGCGCCGTCGGCGACGGGCGCGCGGTGGCCGTCGTCGGTGCGGGGCTGCGGTGCCGGATGACCGAGGTCGACCTGACCGCCCTCGACCCGGAGGACGCCGGGCGCCGGATCGCCGAGCTCACCGAGGCCGACCGCGGCGCGCCCTTCGACCTGGGGGAACCGCCGCTGGCCCGGATGACCGTGATCCATCGCGCCGGTGGCCGGGACCACCTGCTGTTCACCTACCACCTGCTGCTGTGGGACGGCTGGTCCCGGGAACTGGTGCTCACCCGGCTCTTCGACGCCTACCGCGGTGAACCGGTCCCGCCGCCGCGGGGGAGCTTCGTCGACTACCTCGACTGGCTGCGACACCAGGACGTCGAGGAGACCACGGCGTTCTGGCGGGAGACCTTCGCCGACCTGCCCGCGCCGACCGTGCTGTACCCGCAGGCCGCGGGCACCGAGCCGGTGCTGGCGCGCCGGATCTCCGCCGAGATCCCCGAGGAGGTCACCGCCCGGCTCACCGCGCAGGTCCGGGTGGCGGGCGTCACGATGAACGCGCTGGTCAGCACGGCGCTGGCGGTGGTGCTGGGGCATGCGGCGGGCAGCAACGACGTCGTCATCGGCACGACCGTGGCAGGCCGGCCCACCGAGCTCGACGACATCGACGACGTCGTCGGCGTCTTCCTCAACACCGTGCCCGCCCGCATCCGCCTCGACCCGGCCGCGACGCCCGTGCAGACGATGCGGGCCGTGCAGCAGCACCGGCTCGACGCGATGCCGCACGAGTACCTGGGCCTCGGTGACATCCAGCGCGCCGCGGGCCGCGGCCCGCTGTTCGACAGCCTCTACGTCCTGCAGAACTTCCTCGACGACGAGACGTTCTCCGAGTTCGAGAGCCGCAACGGCATCGTCGGCGTGCGCAGCGTCGACGCCACCCACTACCCGTTGACCTGGATGGTGATGCCCGGCAGGCGGCTGTGGGTGAAGCTCGAGTACCGGCCGGACGTCGTCGGGGAGGCCGAGGCCGCGGCGCTGCTCGGGCGGCTGGAAGGGCTGCTGCACCGGCTCGCCGAGGACCCCGCCTCGGAGGACACCGGCTCGTCGCTGGCGGCACTGCCGGTGCTCACCCCGGCGGAGGTGGCGGCGCAGGAGGCGGCCGACGCCGCCCGCGAGCACCCGGTCGACGACCTCACGATCGCTGAGCTGCTGGCCCGGCAGGCACACGCCACGCCGGAGGCCCCCGCGCTGACGTTCGGCACCACCACGGTGACCTACCGCGAGCTGGACGACGCGGTCTCCCGCATGGCAGGCCTGCTGGCCGCACGGGGCGCCGCGCCGGAGACGATCGTGGGGCTCGCGCTGCCCCGGTCGATCGAGATGGTGGTGGCGCTGTTCGCGGTGCTCCGCACGGGAGCCGCCTACCTGCCGCTGGAGCTCGACCACCCCGACGAGCGCCTGCGGACGATCGTCGACGACGCCGCCCCGGCACTGCTGCTCACCACCACGGCGGTGGCACCGCGCCTGGCGACCCACGACGTCCCGATGATCCACGTCGACGCCCCCGGGGTCGTGAGTGGATACGAGGGCTACAGCACTCGTTCCCACTCACGGCCCGGGCGGCTCGACCACCCCGCTTACGTCATCTACACGTCGGGCTCGACGGGGCGACCGAAGGGCGTCGTCACGCCCTACCGCGGGCTGACCAACATGCTGCAGAACCACCGGGAGGCGATCTTCGAGCCGGTCGTCGCGGCCGCGGGCCGCGGGCTGCGGATCGCGCACACCGTGTCGTTCTCCTTCGACATGTCGTGGGAGGAGCTGCTGTGGCTGGTGGAGGGCCACCACGTGCACGTCTGCGACGAGGACCTGCGCCGCGACGCGCGGGCCCTCGTGGAGTACTGCGACCGCCACCTGATCGACGTCGTGAACGTGACCCCGACCTACGCCCAGCACCTGGTGGAGATGGGCCTGCTCGACGGGCACCGGCCCGCGCTCGTGCTGCTGGGCGGAGAGGCGGTACCGGAGAGCCTCTGGGCCACCCTGCGCGACGCCGACGGCGTGCTCGGCTACAACCTGTACGGCCCCACCGAGTACACGATCAACACCCTCGGCGGCGGCACCGCGGACAGCCCGACCGCCACTGTGGGCACCCCTATCCGCAACACCCGGGCCCTCGTGCTGGACGAGTGGCTGCGCCCGGTGCCTGCCGGTGTGGCGGGGGAGCTGTACATCGCGGGCGTCGGCATGGCGCGCGGCTACCTCGACCGGCCGGGGCTCACCGCGGAGCGGTTCGTCGCCGACCCGCACGGCTCCGGCACCCGGGTGTACCGCACCGGCGACCTGGTGCGGGTCCGCGCGGACGGCAACATCGACTTCCTCGGCCGCACCGACGACCAGGTGAAGATCCGCGGCTACCGGATCGAGCTCGGCGAGATCGAGGCGAACGTGACCGCGGCCCCCGGGGTGCGCCGGAGCGCGGTGATCGCGGCCGACGACGGGGCCGGGGGGAGGCGACTCGTCGCGTACCTGATCCCCGAGGATCCGACGGCCGACGCCGACCTGCTGGTCGAGGACGTGCGCAGGCAGCTGCGGGACCGGATGCCCTCCTACCTCGTGCCGGCCGCCTACGCCGTGGTGGACGCGCTGCCGCTGACCGTCAACGGCAAGCTCGACGTGGCGGCGCTGCCCGCGCCGCGCACGGTCTCGGTGAGCAGCCGCGAGGCCGCGACCGACACCGAGCGCGCGCTGTGCGCGATCTTCGCGGCGGCTCTCGGGGATGTGCTCGGGGAGGACGCCTTCGGTGTGGAGGACGACTTCTTCGAGCACGGCGGCCATTCGCTGCTCGCGACCCGGCTGATCGGTCGCGTCCGCGAGGAGCTGGACGTCGACGTCTCCCTGCGGCAGCTTTTCGACCACCCCACGCCGGAACGGCTGGCCGCCGTGATCGACGGCGGCTCGTCGGCGGCCCGGGAACGGGTGGCGCGGCGGCAGCGGCCGCAGCGGCTGCCGCTCTCGCCCGCCCAGGAGCGGCTCTGGCTGCTGCACGAGCTCGCCCCGGGGTCGGTGGCCTACAACTACCCGCTGCTCCTGCGGGTGCGGGGCGTGGTCGACGCCGAGGCGTTCGCCGCCGCGCTGACCGACGTCGTCGCCCGGCACGAGGTGCTGCGGACCCTGATCGACCCGGGTCCGGCGCAGCGCATCCTCGACGAGGCGGTGCCGGAGGTCGAGGTCCGCGACACCGTCGCGAGCGGCACCGGGGCGATCGTGGCCGCCGCGACCGCGCGCCCGTTCGCGCTGTCCTCGCAGATCCCGGTGCGCGCCACACTGGTCCGCGAGACCGACACCGGCGACACGGTGGTCGCGCTCGTGCTGCACCACATCGCCGTCGACGAGTGGTCGGACCGGCCGCTGCTCGCCGACCTCTACGCCGCCTACCGGGCCCGCCGGGCCGGCGCGGCGCCCGAGTTCGCCCCGCTGCCGGTGCAGTACGCCGACTACGCGCTGTGGCACCGCGAGGTGCTCGGCTCGCCCGACGACCCCGGCAGCCGGTGCAGCCGGCAGCGCGAGTACTGGGTGCGGCAGCTCTCCGGGGTGCCGCAGGAGCCGGTGCTGCCCGTGGAGGCCACCGGCGGGACCGGGGGCGGGAGCGTCGCGGTCCGGCTCGATACGCAGCTCGCAGACCGGCTGCGGGAACAGGGCGGGCGTCGTCCGCGAGCATGTTCCTCGCCCTGCACGCCACGCTCGCGATGCTGCTGTCCCGGATGGGCGCGGGCACCGACGTCCCGGTCGGCAGTCCGGTCTCCGGCCGCGGCGACGCGTCGCTCGACGACCTGGTCGGCTTCTTCGTCAACACGGTCGTCATCCGCACCGACCTGTCCGGCGCGCCGTCGTTCCGGCAGCTCCTCGACCGGGTCCGTGACACCGGGCTGGCCGCGCTCGAGCACGCCGACCTGCCGTTCCAGCAGGTGGTGGAGGCGGTCAACCCGGTGCGGGTGCCCGGGCGCAACCCGCTGTTCCAGGTGATGCTCGGCTACCACCGCCGGGCCGACGCCGGGACCTCCGGTGACGGGATGTTCGGGCTCCCGACCGCGGAGCGCCCGCCGTCCCCGCCGACCCGAAGGTGGATCTCACGTTCACCGTGGTCGACGCCGGCGGCGGGCACCCGCTGGAGCTGACCGTCGAGTACGACGCCGCCCGCTGCACGGCGGCGACGGCGCGGTCGGTGGCCGCCCGCTTCGAGGTGCTGCTGGGCAGCGCGCTCGCCGACCCCGACGCCCCGTACCCGACCCTGGGCCTGCTGACCGAGGACGACCTCGACGCAGTCGGCCGCTGGTCGCGGGGACCCGAGCCGGCATCGAGCCCCGCCTGGTTCCGGAGGTTCGCCGAGCTCGCCGCGCGCACCCCGGACGCACCGGCCGTCCGCTGCGGTGCCGCCACCCTGTCCTACGCGGAGCTCGACGCCGCATCGGACGCCGTCGCCGCGGGTCTCGCGCGCGCGGCATCGGGCCCGAGGCGGTGGTGGGCGTGGCCCTCCCGCGGTCGGCCGACCTGGTCGTCGCGCTGGTGGGGATCGCGAAGGCGGGAGCCGCGTTCCTGCCGCTGGACCCCGGATTCCCCGCGACCCGGCTGCGGTACATGGTGTCTGACGCCGCGCCCGCCGTGGTTCTCGTGGACGCCGCCACCCGCAACGTGTTCGCAGACTGCGACGCCGAGCTGGCAACGCGAGCCGAGCTGGGAGCGCCAGTTCCGACGAGCGGCGCGACGGTCGGAACCTATCCGACGAACGCGCCGCTCGTCGGAATGCTCTCCGATCCGGATCCCGCGAGCGTCGCCTACGCGATCTACACGTCCGGGTCGACCGGTCGTCCCAAGGGCGTCGTCGTGACCCACGGCAATTTGGCGCACTTCCTCGCTGCCGCACACTCGACGTTGCCGCTGACGCCGGCGGACCGGCTGCTCGCGGTCACCACGCTGTCGTTCGACATCGCGGTGCTGGAGCTGATGCTGCCGCTGAGCCACGGCGCGTGCGTCGTGCTCGCCTCCGCCGAGCAGGTCCGGGACCCACGGCTGCTCGCGGACGCCCTCCGCACCGAGGCGGTCACGGCCGTGCAGGCCACGCCGTCGCTCTGGACCGCGCTGCTGGACGCCGCCGACCCGGACCTGTCGCGCGTCACCGCGTTGGTCGGCGGCGAGGCGCTGCCGGCGCGGCTGGCCACGGCGCTCGGGCGGCGCGCGGTCGCGCTCACCAACATGTACGGCCCCACCGAGGTCACGGTCTGGGCCACGAGCGCCGACGTGGGCCGGGAGCCGGGCATCGGTCGTCCGATGGCCGGGACCACCGCCCACGTGCTGGACGCGACGTTGCGGCCGGTGCCGCCCGGCGTGGTCGGCGAGCTCTACCTCGGCGGTCCGCAGGTGGCGCGGGGGTACCTGGGCCGGGCCGGCCTGTCGGCATCCCGCTTCGTCGCGGACCCCCACCGGGACGGGGCGCGGATGTACCGCACCGGCGACCTGGCCCGCTGGACCCCGGACGGGTGCCTGGAGTACCTGGGCCGCACCGACCACCAGGTGAAGGTGCGCGGATTCCGCATCGAGCTCGCGGAGATCGAGACCGTGCTCGAGTCCGTGCCCGGGGTGCGGCGCGCCGCGGCGGCGGTGCGCGGGGACCAGATCGTCGCGTACCTGGCGGCCGACCAGGAGGTCGAGGCGGCGACCCGGGAGGCGGCGGCCGAGCGGCTGCCCGGGTACATGGTCCCGTCGGTCGTCACGGTCCTGGACGCGCTGCCGCTGACCCCCAACGGCAAGATCGACCGTGCGGCGCTCCCCGCACCCGGGGTCGCCGCGCGCGGCACCGCACCGGCGTCCGAGCTGGAACGCAGGCTGTGCGCGATCTTCGCCGAGGTGCTCGGCGTGGACGGCATCGGCCGTGACGACGACTTCTTCGTCCTCGGCGGGCACTCCTTGCTGCTGGTGACGCTGGCCACCGTGCTGCGGCGGGACCTGGACGTCGACGTGCCGGTGGCCGAGCTGATGGGCATCCCGACGGTGTCGGCGCTGGCCCGGCGCATCGCGGGTGCCGGCGGCGGTGGGGCCGGGGGCCTGGCTCCCGTGCTCGTCCTCCACGAGGGCGCCGGGCGGCCACCCCTGTTCGCCGTCCACCCGGCCAGCGGGTTGGGCTGGCAGTTCGCCGGGTTGAAGCCGCATCTGCCGGCCGGTGTTCCGCTGTACGCGCTGCAGTCCCCGCGGCTGCAGGACCCGGACGCCGTGCCCGCGACGCTGGCCGAGACGGCGCGCCGGTACGCCGACGAGGTGGAGCGCCTCGCCCCCGACGGCCCGGTCCAGCTCGTGGGCTGGTCGTTCGGCGGCGCGGTGGCCCACCAGGTGGCGGTCGAGCTGGGCGCGCGTGGCCGCCGGATCGCGCTGCTGGCGATGCTCGACACCCACCTGCCCGACGGGAAGCGCGAGCTCGACCGGTGGGACGGTGCCGCGGCGATCGAGGCGCTGCTGGTCGAGCTCGGCCTCCCGGTGCCGCCGAGCGGGCGGGCGCCATGACCGTGACCGACGCCGTGGCGGTGGTGCGCGCGGGCGGCGGCACGATCGCGGTGCTCGACGACGAGCAGATCGCGGGCGCGTGCAGGCCTACCTGGCCGCCGACCACATGATGGAGCGGGCCGAGCTCACGACCGCGGGTTGCGACGTCCTCTTCGTCGACGCCACCGTCCCGGAGCGGGGCTTCACCGGCACGGCGTCGCGGCGGTGGCGGGCACTCGTCGCGGGCGAGTTCGAGGTCGTGCGGGTCGACCGGGCGCACTCGCAGCTCCTCGATCCCCGGGCGATCTCCGAGTGGTTCCCACTGATCTCCCGAGTTCTGCAATGACGACCGATGGAGGTGCGACGAGCGATGGCGATGCGGGTCGTGGTGTTCGGGTACATGACGTGGGGCAGGCGGACGATCGAGGCGGTGCTCGCCGCGGGCCACGAGGTGCCGCTGATCGTCACGCACCCGGACGGTGACAGCGCCTACGAGAAGATCTTCAACGAGTCCGTCGCCGAGCTCGCCGCCGACCACGGGATACCGCTGCTGGTGCGCAACCGGGCGGGGGACGCCGAGGTCCGCGACGCCGTGGCCGGGGCGGCGGCCGATGTCATGGTGGTCTCGAACTGGCGGACGTGGTTGCCGCCGGAGGTGTTCTCGATCCCACGCCTGGGCACCGTGAACGTCCACGACGCGCTGCTGCCCGCCTACGCCGGGTTCGCGCCGCTGAACTGGGCGCTCATCAACGACGAGCCCGAGGTCGGGGTCACCGCCCACATGATGGACGCCGAGTTCGACGCGGGCGACATCATCCTGCAGCTGCGCACGCCGGTGTCGGACGACGACACGGTCGTCGACCTGTTCGACCGCACACTCGCGATGTTCGGGCCGATCACCGTCGAGGCACTGGAGCGGGTGGCGACCGGCCGCACCGACCCGACGCCCCAGGACCGGACCGCGGCCTCGTACTTCCACCGCCGAAGCGACGAGGACAACCGCATCGACTGGGCCTGGCCCGCGCGCGACATCTTCAACCTCGTCCGCGCCCAGGTGGACCCCTACCCGAACGCCTACTGCTACCACGGTGGGGAGCGGCTGCGGGTGCTGCGTGCCCGCGTCACCGACGACGTGATCGGCGGGACGCCCGGGCGGATCGTGATCCGCCGCGGCCGCGGCGTGGTGATCGTCGCGGGGGCCGAGGCCCGGCGCGGCCGCAGCCGCGGGCTCCTGATCGAGAGGGTGCGCACCGACGACGGACAGGAATTCGACGCCGTCGACTACTTCCCGCACATGGGCGGTTACCTGACTTCGCGTCCGCCTGCCTGAGAAAGTGCGTTCATTCGCCGGACCTGGTGGTATGCATATCAGATGAGTTGCCACCCGATACGGTGACCGCACTATTCACAGCGGCAGCGGACAGGTCGGGGACGGGTGAACAACGAACCCAGATCGATCTTCCTGGGCGAGCTCCATTCCGGGCACCGAGGTAAACCGATCTTCATAGAGCGCACCGGTGGGCACGGGCTCAGCGGCATCCTCAGCGAGGTGCACCACTACGGCACCGCCGAGGGTGCCCGCACCCGGATCGTCGTCGTGTGGTGGCCGGACGTCGAGATCCCGCTCGACCTCGGCAGCGACGACACGGCGATCGTGCACCTTCCCCACAGCGGGGCCATCAGGGGGCCGTGAGCATCCTGATCGGTGCACCCGCGAGGTACGCGGCGACGTCCTCCACGATCTCGCGGTGGTAGATCGCGTAGTTGCGCTTCGTCACGTAGCCCAGGTGCGGTGTGGCGAGCACGTTCGGCAGTGTCCGGAACGGGTGGTCGGCGGGCAGCGGCTCGACGTCGAAGACGTCGAGCGCGGCGCCCGCGATGTGGCCCCAGCGCAGCGCCTCCGTCAGCGCCTCCTGGTCGACGATGGGCGCGCGTGAGGTGTTGACGAGGAACGCCTCGGTCCGCATCAGGCCCAGCTCCGCGGCGCCGAGCAGGCCGCGGGTGCGGTCGGAGAGCACCAGGTGGATCGTCACGACGTCGGACGTCGCGAGCAGGTCCTGCACCGACGGTGCCTGCCGGGCGCGACGGCCTCGGCCCGTTCGGCGGTGAGGTTCTGGCTCCACGCCGTCACGTCCATGCCGAACGCGCGCCCGATCTTCGCGACCTCGGTGCCGATCCGCCCCAGCCCGATGACGCCGAGCGTGGCACCGGCGAGGTCGGTGCCGACGGTGCGCTGCCACGGGCCGTGGCCGCCGCGCAGGCCCGCGTTCTCGACGGCCACGGAGCGGGCCAGGCCCGTGATCAGCGCCCAGGTCAGCTCGACGGTCGGGCTGACCAGCCCACTCGTGCCGGACACGACGACGCCCAGCTCGTTCGCGGCGGCGACGTCCACGGACGCGTTGCGCATGCCGGTCGTGACGAGCAGCCGCAGGTTCGGCAGCCGCGAAAGCAGCGACCGCGGGAACGGCGTGCGCTCCCGCATGATCACCACGATCTCGTGGTCCTGGAGCGTGGCGACGAGCGCGTCCTCGTCGGCCATGTGCTCGCGGTACACGTCGACGGTGACTGCGTCGCGCACGGGCGACCAGTCCGCGGCCGCGAGGGCCACGCCCTGGTAGTCGTCGAGCACTGCGCACCGTCGCTTCACGGACTCCTCCAGGTGATCGCCGGGACCCGCGGCGCGGTGAACCTACCGCCACCGGAACTCGCCACCGAAACTCGATGGACGCCACGGCACGAGCTCCCGAGCATGGATGGTCGACATCCCGGGGGAGCACATGACGAGCGCGGTCGAAGCGCCGCCCACGGTCGGCCGGTCCGGTCCGACCACCACCTCGAGCAAGCGGGTCGCCGCGCTGCGGCTCGCGCTACGCCTGTACGCGGCCGAGCTGGGCCGCAACAAGCCGCTGAGCGGCGCCGCGCTGCTGCTGCCCGCCGTGGGCAACATCTGCGTGTCCTACCTGCCGCCACTGCTCGTCGGGCAGTTGGTCGGCCGGCTGGCCGCGGGTGAACGGGTCACGTCCACGGTCATCGCGCCTACGTGTTCGGGTTCCTCGCCGCGATGCTCGCCGGCGAGGTGCTCTGGCGCGTCGGCATCCACTGCCTGAACCGGATGGAGGCCGACAGCATCGCCCGGCTCCACGTGACCGGGATGGAGGCGTTGCTGGCGAAGGACGCGGTCTTCTTCCACGAGAACTTCGCGGGTGCGCTCACCAAACGGGTCCTGAGCTTCGCGCAGCAGTACGAGCCCTTCGTCGACACCCTGATGTTCCGGGTCGTCGGCCAGTTCCTGCCGCTGGCCTTCGCGTCGGTGGTGCTCTGGCGCTACGACCCGATGCTGGTGGCGGTGCTGCTGGGCATGATCGCGGTCACCGGGGTGCTGGTGACCCCGCTCATCCGGCGCCGCCAGATCCTCGTCGACGCGCGGGAGGCCGCCTACACCGGGCTGTCCGGTCACGTCGCCGACACCATGGCCAACATGGACGCCGTCCGCGCCCACGCCGCGGAGGGGCGGGAGGCGGCGGAGAACCGCCGCCGGGTCACGGAGCTGCGCAGGCTGACCCTGCGCGCGTGGGACTACCACAACCTGAGGATCGACACGCTCGTCGCGCCGCTGTCGGTGGCCACCGCGGTCGGGGGCCTGCTGCTCGCGGTCGGCGCGGCGGGCGCGGACGGCGGGCCGGGGGTTGAGGCCATCGTCGTCACGGTCGCGTACTTCGGGCAGGCGACGCAGATCCTGTTCCAGTTCAACCAGACCTACCGGCAGATCGAGCGGTCGCTCACCGAGGCGGCGCAGTTCACCGAGCTGCTGCTGACCGGGCCGACGGTGCTCGACCCCGAGTCGCCGCAGCCGCTCGCGTCCCGGGCCCGCGACGTGCGCCTGGAACGCGTCCGGTTCTCCTACCCGGGCCACTCCGAGCCGCTGTTCGACGGCCTGGACCTCACCGTGGCCGCGGGCGAGCACGTCGGGCTGGTCGGGCGCTCGGGCGGCGGCAAGACGTCGATCACGCGGCTGCTGCTGCGCATGATGGACGTCGACGGCGGGCGCATCCGCGTCGGCGGGCAGGACGTCACCGCGCTCTCCCAGGCCGACCTGCGCGGACTCATCGCGTACGTGCCGCAGGACCCGGTGATGTTCCACCGCACGCTGCGCGAGAACATCGCGTTCGGCCGGCCGGGCGCCACCGAGGCCGAGATCCGCGACGCCGCGGCGGCCGCCCACGTGCTGGAGTTCGTCGACGGCCTGCCCGACGGGTTCGACACGCTCGTCGGCGAGCGGGGGTGAAGCTGTCGGGCGGGCAGCGGCAGCGGGTGGCGATCGCGCGGGCGATCCTGCGCGATGCGCCGATCCTGCTGCTCGACGAGGCGACGAGCGCCCTGGACTCGGAGAGCGAGGCACGCATCCAGGAGGCGGTCTGGACGCTGATGGCCGACCGCACCGCGATCGTGGTGGCCCACCGGCTCTCCACGGTCGCGGGGATGGACCGGCTCGTGGTGCTGGACCGCGGCGCGGTGATCGAGGAGGGCGGCCACGCCGCGCTGCTGGCCAGGGGCGGCCACTACGCGCAGCTGTGGAGCCGGCAGTCCGGGGGCTTCCTCGCCGGATGACGCCGGACGAGGGCGGACGAGGCGGGGTGAGCGCCCGATCGTCAGGTCCTCGTCAGGTGGCGGCCGGACGTCGCGGCGCGCGATCGGCGAGAATCCGCGTGCAGGACGCGAGGAGGACGCGACATGGAGGCTCGGCTCCTGCTCGTGGAGGACGACGAGCGGATCCGGCAGGCGCTCGGGCTCGCGCTGGCCGACGAGGGGTGCGACGTGGTGGAGGCCGCGTCCGGTGAGGAGGCGTTCGGCAGGCTGGCGACGACCGCGGTGGACGTCGTGCTGCTCGACCTGATGCTGCCGGGCGTGGACGGGCTCGCCGTGTGCCGCACCCTGCGGGCCCGGGGCGACCTGCCGATCATCATCGTCTCGGCCCGGGCCGACACCGCGGACGTGATCGAGGGGCTGGAGGCGGGCGCGGACGACTACGTCACCAAGCCGCTGGTCGCGAGCGAGCTCGCGGCGCGCATCCGGGCGCTGCTGCGCAGGCGGCAGAGCGGGGCGGAGCCGCGGCGATCGCTGCGGATCGGTGACGTCGAGATCATCCCGGCCGAGGACGTGGTGCGCCGCGCCGGCGCGGAGGTCCACCTCACCCGCACCGAGTTCCGCCTGCTCGTCGAGCTCGCCGACGCGACGGGCGGGTGGTCACCCGTGAGGAGCTGCTGCGACGGGTGTGGGGCTACGACTACTTCGGCGACACGCGCCTGCTGGACGTCCACATCCGGCGCCTGCGCCGCAAGGTCGAGCGGGATCCGGACGAACCGGAGTGCGTGGTCACGGTGCGCGGCCGGGGGTACAAGGCCGGCACCGGCGGGTGAGGTAGACACGCCGGGTGCGGATCGTGCGTCTCACGTTGCGGCGGCGGGTGGCCGCGGCGTTCGGCATGGCCTCGCTCCTGCTCGCGGCCGTTCTCGCCGCCGCCACGTGGAACCTGGCGGGCGACTACATGCTGCGGCAGCGGGAGATGAGCGCGACCCGTCAGGCCGAGGTCAACGTCCGCCTGGTCGACGCGGCGCTGCGGGACGGGGCGACCGGGCTCGACGAGCTGCTGTCCGGGCTGACCTCCGACTCCGACTCCACCGTGCTCCTGTCCCGCCCGCAGGGGTGGATCAGCAGCGGGCGCGGGTCGACCCGGCGGCACTGCCGGAGGCGCTGCTGGCGCAGGCGAGCAGGGGGGTCCCGGAGGTCGAACGGATCGTGGTGGAGCGGATCCCGGTGGTCGCCGTCGCCCTGCCCGCCGCGGTCCCGCGCGACGTCTACATCGAGCTGTTCCCCCTGCTGGAACTGGACCGGACGTTGCGATTCCTCGGCATCGTCCTGGGCAGCGGGGTGGCGCTGAGCGGAGTGCTCGGGTTCGCGCTGGGGGCGTGGACGAGCACCCGTGCCCTGCGTCCCCTCACGGAGCTGACGGCGGCCGCATCCCGCATGGCGCGCGGGGACCTGCGTACCCGGCTCCCGGAGCACGCCGACCGCGACCTCGCCGCGCTCGCCTCGGCGTTCAACGACACCGCGGCGGCGCTGGAGGCGCGGGTCCTGCAGGACGCGCGGTTCGCGGGCGACGTGAGCCACGAGCTGCGGTCCCCGCTCACGACGATGGCCAACGCCGCCGCGGTGCTGCGCCGCCGCCGCGACGAGCTCACGGGCACCGCGGGCCGCGCGCTGGACCTGTTGCTGTCGGAGGTGGACCGGTTCGAGCGCATGGTCGTGGACCTGCTGGACATCTCGCGCGCGACCAGGGCCCGGACGGTGCGAGCGACGAGATCGTGGATCTGGGCGTGTTGGTGCGCATCGTGCTCGACGTGCGGCAGCGGACGCCGCCGGTCGTCGAGGTCGAGGGGGCGCTGCTGCTGGTGCGGGGCGACCGCAGGCGGCTCGACCGGATCGTCGCGAACCTGCTGGACAACGCCGACCGGTACGCGGGCGGGTCCGTGCGGGTGGCCGTGGCCGACCGCGACGGGTACGCGCGCCTCGAGGTCGACGACGCCGGCCCGGGTGTGCCGCCCGACCTGCGGGAGCGGGTCTTCGAGCGCTTCGCCCGCGGTACCCAGGCCGGGCACCGCGGGCAGGACGGCGGGAGCGGGCTCGGGCTGGCGCTGGTGGCGCAGCACGTGCGCCACCACGACGGCCGCGTGTGGATCGAGGACCGCCCGGGCGGTGGGGCGCGGTTCGTCGTCGAGCTGCCCCTTGCCGACGGCTGACGTCAGCTGGCTGCGGCGCCACCTTCCGTGTTGCCGAAGATCTCGTTGTCGCTCTCGTCGACCGAGTCCGCCTTCACCATCACACCGATGCGGTTGCCGAAGACGGTGTTGCCCGTGAGGTCGAAACCGCTGACCGTGTCGACGTAGACGCCGTAGCGCGCGTTCCTCCCGATGGTGTTGTCCCGCACGAGGGACGTGGCGGCCTCGCTGACCAGCCGGATGCCGTCCTTGCCGTTGCCGCGCAGCTGGTTGCCCTCGACCACGTTGTCCCGGGAGGTCTGGGTCAGGCTGACCCCGGACTCGATGTTGTCGTAGACCTTGTTGGCGCGGATCGTGTTCTCGTCCGAGTCGTTGATGTTGATGCCCTGCGCGGCGTTGCCGAACGTCTCGTTGCCTTCGATGACGTTCCGGTCCGAGCCCTGGTAGAGCACGATCCCGTGGTGGTTGTTGCCGTAGACGACGTTGTCGCGGATCACGCTGTCGGTGCAGTGCTCGGCGAGGATGATCCCGTGCTTGCCGTTGTCGTGCACCACGTTGCGCTCGATCACGAGGTTGCGTGACTCGGTGTGCGGGTCCACGCCGTAGAGCACGTTGTCGTGGAACTCGTTGTCGGTCACCTCCAGCCCGTCGACCTCGTAGGTGTAGAGGCCGTAGTAGAGGTGGGAGACGGCGCTGTGGCGGATGTGCCCGCGGGTTCCCTCGGTGCGCCAGGACAGCCCGTAGGACTCCACGTCGCCGGAGCCGAGGTAGCGCAGCTCGGAGCCGTCGATCGTCATGGTCGCGCCGTCCCTGGCGAGCAGGTAGCTGCGCCCGTCCCGGTGGTCGTCGTCGACGGTGTCGGTGTCGGGGTTCCAGGACGTCACGCACGTGCCGTCGACGGCGATACCGCCCCCGAGCGCCGTGATCGCCACCGACTCGCCGCCGCCGCTGCGCATCCGGAGCCAGTGCACGTCGGGGCTCGCGATCCGCAGGGAGGACCCGGGGGGTACGGCGATGTTCGCGCCCAGCAGCCACACCCCGGGCTCGACCTCGCTGAGGGCGGAGTCGCTCACCTCCCGGCTCAGCGCCGGGATCGAGACGTTCTCGCCGCGCGTCAGCGTGATCGTGTTCGTGGCCCGGTTGAACCGGGCTGCCGCGTCGTCCGACGACGGCGGGGGGTTCTCCGCGGCCTGCGCCTCACGCGAACACGGACGGGCCGGGTCGACGGGGACGCCGGCCGGGACGTCGCGGCGGGGGAGCGGCGGGGGCGGGCTCGCGCACGCGCCCGCGACGCAGACCAGCACGGCCAGCACGACGATCCGCAGGAACGAATTCCGCGCCGTTGATTTCGCCATTGACTCTGCCTCCTTCCGGAACGGCACGCTAGTGCGGGCCGATCCGCGACCCGGACGTATCCGGAAGGAGGTGGCGACGGCGTGGCAGGCCGCCTGACCTGCAGCGATCTTCGCTCCGCTGCTGGTGGCCACGGGGTCATCCGTCCGCCGCGGCACACCTGACGATCTGCTGACGATGGCGCCGGAATTGCGTCAACCGCGGGCCGGGACGGCGATGACGCCACGGTCGCGCAGACCACCGATCTCGGCCGGGCTCATTCCGAGGACGTCGGCGAGGACCGGTTCGGTGTCGCGTCCCAGCACCGGGGGGAGGCCGGCGTCGCCGTGCTCGCCGTTCCAGCGCATCGGGGAGCGGGCGGTGATGGCGGGGCTGCCGTCGGGGAGGGTGTGGTCGGCGAGCACGGGGTACCGGCCGCCGCGGTGGGCCGCGACGACGTCGGCCATGCCCTGGTAGCGGCCCCACAGCACGCGCGCGGCGTCCAGCTGGTCGGCGACGGTCGCGCTGTCGCGGGCCGCGAACCAGGGCTTGAGGATCGCGGCGATCGTGTCGCGGAGCCGGTAGCGCTCCGCCTCGAGGGTGAGGTCGCGTCGAGGGCGTGTTCGAGGGCGGCGAACACCTCGTCGGTGCCGGTGACCGACTTCAGCGCCGTCCACTGGCCGGGTGTGAGGGCCACGACCATCACCCTCCTGCCGTCCGAGCAGGCGAAGTCGACGCCGAAGGATCCGTAGACGTGGTTGCCGTGCCGGGGGCGGTCGTGGCCGCGTTCGGCCGCCTCGGAGAGCCAGCCGAGGTTGGCCACGCCGGCGAGCGCGACGTCGGCGAGTGCGAGCTCGACGTAGCTGCCGCGGCCGGTGCGGGCCCGGTCGTGCAGCGCGGCGAGCACCCCGGTCGACACGGACAGACCGGTGACGAGGTCCCACGCCGGCAGCACGTGGTTGACCGGCGCCCCGCCGCCTTCCGGCCCGGTGATCTGCGGGATCCCGATCTCCGCGTTGACCGTGTAGTCGACGGCGGGACGCCCGTCGGCGTAGCCCTGCACCCGCAGGTGGATGAGGTCCGGGCGGCGCCGCGCCAGCTCGGCGTTGGCCATCCAGCGCCGCCCGACCACGTTGTCGACGAGCACACCCCGGTCGGGGCCGGGTGCGGTGATGAGGGCGGTGACCAGCTCGCGGCCCTCGTCGGAGCGCATGTCCACCGCGACGGACCGCTTGCCCTTGTTCAGCGAGTCCCAGTAGTACGACTCGGCGTCGGCCGGGCCCGCCCCGCCACCGGCGACCGGCCACCGCCGGTAGTCGGAGTTCCCGCCGAGCGGGTCGACGCGGATCACCGTGGCGCCCAGCTGGGCGAGTGTCATGCCACCGGTCGGGCCGGCGACGAAGCTCGCGCACTCCACGACCTGCAGTCCGTCAAGGGGCCGGTTCACGCCGTGCACGGTGCCAAAGGTGCGCGAGTGCCGCTGTAGCGGGGCCCACGGACCTGTGGGGACGGACGGGACGCTCCTCCGGGTTAGGATGCCCTCACCATGAACCTTCGTCGCGCGCTCCCCCTTGCGGCGCTGATCGGTCTCCTGGCCGCGGGCTGCTCCGGCCCGGCCGAGGAGACCACCGTGTCCGAGGCCCGTACCGTCAGCCACGCCCACGGCACCACCGAGGTGCCCGCCGAGCCCGAGCGCGTCGTCGTGCTGGAGCCCGTGCAGCTCGACACGACGGTCGCCCTCGGCGCGATCCCGGTCGGGGCGGCCGTGCTCAGCGAGGCCGCCGGGGTGCCCGCCTACCTGAAGCCGGAGGCCGACGCGGTCGCCTCGGTCGGCACCGTCCAGGCGCCGAACCTGGAGCGGATCGCCGCGCTCCGGCCCGACCTCGTGCTCGGCACCGAGTCGCGGCACGCGGAGCTGTACGACCAGCTGTCCGCGATCGCCCCGACCGTGTTCATGGCGAACCACGCCGACCCGTGGCAGGACAACGTCCGGTTCGTGGGCCAGACCCTCGGCCGTGAGGCCGACGCGCAGCGCCTGCTGGACGACTTCACCGCGCGGTGCGCCGAGGTCGCGCAGGAGTACGGCACGGCGGGCAGGACGGCGCAGCTCGTCCGGCCGCGGGACGGGCAGCTCACGCTGTACGGCCCCACGTCGTTCGCGGGCAGCACCCTGGAGTGCGCGGGGTTCACCACGCCGCCGCGGGACTGGGAGAACTCGATCTCGGTCGACCTGTCGCCGGAGCTGGTGCTCGAGGCGCGGGCGGACCTGGTGGTCGTCACGGCCGCGAAGGCGGGGGACGAGAGCGTGATCCCGCCGGAGATGAGCGCGGTGCGGGAGCAGTCGTTCCCGAACCTGCACGTGGTGGACCAGTCCTTCTGGATCACCGGTGTGGGGCCGTTGGGCGGCCAGGCGGTGCTGGACGACATCGAGCGCCTGCTCTCCACGTGAGGTCCTCCGCGTGAGGTCGCTGTTCCGGACCTCGGTCCGGGCCGTCGCCCGGGTCTCGCCGGGGTTCGTGCGCATCACGGTCGGTGGGCCGCAGCTGCGCGGGTTCGCCGTCCACGGCGCGGACCAGCGGGTGAAGATCGTCGTGCCGGGCGGGGCCGACCTCGGCGGGGCGCAGCCCGTGGCCGAGGGGGAGTGGCGCGCCCGGTGGCGGGCCCTCCCGCCCACCGAGCGCCCCGCGCTGCGGACCTACACGGTCGCCTGCGCCCGCTCCGACGAGCTGGACCTGGACTTCTTCGTGCACGCCGAGCCCGGCCCCGCGAGCACGTGGGCGTCGCGGGCCGAGGTCGGCGAGGAGCTGCTGGTCGCCGGCGGGGGTGTGCAGTGGCGCCCGGGCGCGGCCCGGCGGGTGCTGATCGCGGGGGACGAGGCGGCGGTCCCGGCGATCCGCGCCATCGTCGCCGGGCTCGCGGTGGAAGCGACGGTGCTGGTTGCAGCCGCGGACCCGGCGGATGTGCTGGTCCCGGGCGCGAACGCGTACCGTCGCTGCTGGGAGCGCTGGACCGGTCCTGGGATGTCGACCACGCCTGGATCGCGGCGGAGACCGCCGAGGTCGCGGAGGCCCGTCGGCTCCTCGCCGGGGTCGCGGTCGTCCAGGCGCAGGGATACTGGACGCGCGGTCCGCGCGGTGCCTGACACGTGGCTCCCTGCCGTCCGGCGGGCCCGAGTCCGGCAGAACGGACGGGGCGGCACATCGGGGGGAGATCTTCGGATACCACCCGATTCGGGGTATTCAGGTGTCGTGGGTCACCCCCGATGGCGGGTCGCGGGACTGATCGGGCAGGCTGGAGCGGCACCGTGGGGAGTATCCCACCAACGGTGGCGTCGTCAGCACGGCGAAGGTCCCGCGGCTTCGGATTGACAATCACGCGGGTCCCGAGCCCGGCGCCACCGATTCGCGGTTCCGGTCACCGGAGGGCGAAGGGGAGAGACCTCGGGGCAGTCTGCTGCTGCCCGAGACCCCCGGAGGCGTCCCCTCGTGAATGTGCCTGTCTGGCTCTGGTTCGTCACCATCGGCGGACTAGCCGCCATCATCCTGGCCGACCTGTTCCTGGTCGACCACAAACCGCACGAGGTGACGATCAAGGAGGCCACCCGCTGGGTGCTCTTCTACATCGGCCTGGCGGTGCTGTTCGGCCTGGCTGTCTGGCTGCTCGCCGGCGGTACCTACGCCGGTGAGTTCTTCGCCGGCTACATCACCGAGTACTCGCTCTCGGTCGACAACCTGTTCGTCTTCGTGATCATCATGTCGTCGTTCGCGGTGCCGGCGATCCACCAGCACCGGGTGCTGCTGGTCGGCATCGTGATCGCGCTCATCATGCGCGGCCTGTTCATCGCCGTCGGCGCTGTCGCGATCAACGCCCTGAGCTGGGTCTTCTACCTCTTCGCCGCCTTCCTCATCTACACGGCGGTGAACATGGTCCGCCAGGGCATCGGCGAGGAGGAGGAGTGGGACGAGCCGCGGGTCGTCAGGATGGTGCGGCGCGTGCTGCCGGTCACCGAGGAGTACCACGGCTCGAAGACCACGGTCGTGCTGGACGGCAAGCGCTGGGTCACCCCGATGCTCATCGTCATGATCGCGATCGGCCTCACCGACCTGCTGTTCGCGCTCGACTCGATCCCGGCGATCTTCGGCCTGACGCAGGAGCCCTACCTGGTCTTCACCGCGAACGCGTTCGCGCTGATGGGCCTGCGCCAGCTCTACTTCCTGCTCGGCGGACTGCTCAAGAAGCTGATCTACCTGTCGTACGGGCTCGCCGTCATCCTGGCCTTCATCGGTGTGAAGCTCGTGCTGCACGCCCTGCACGAGAACGAGCTGCCGTTCATCAACGGCGGCGAGCCGGTGCCGGTGCCGGAGGTCGGCATCGGGCTGTCGCTGTCGGTGATCGTCGGCGTCCTGGCGGTCACCACGGTGGTCAGCCTCGTCGCCGTGAAGCGCAACCCGGCCCTGGCCAAGTGACCAGGGCGGGGTTGCGCTCGCTCTTCCTGATCAGCCCTTGTTCTCGTAGATCGGCACCATCGTGGCCCGCGCGAGGGTGTGGCTGAAGAGGTTGAAGCCCATGAACGCCGGGCGGGCCTCGGCCGGGAGCTCGAGGCTCGGGACGTCCACCGCGTGCACGACGAAGAAGTAGCGGTGCGGCCCGTGCCCGGGGGGCGGCGCCGAGCCGATGTAGCGGGCGAGCGCGCCGTCGCCCGCCAGCTGGACGGCGCCGGCGGGCAGGCCGCTGCCGGCGTCGTCGCCCGCTCCGGTGGGCAGCTCGGTGACCGAGGCGGGGATGTCGACGACCGCCCAGTGCCAGAAGCCCGAGGCGGTGGGGGCGTCCGGGTCGTAGCAGGTCACGACGAACGAGCGGGTCTCCTCCGGGAACCCGCTCCACGACAGCTGCGGGGAGACGTCCTCGCCGCCCGCGCCGAAGATGCCGGAGCGCTGGGGGACCGGCAGCGTCTCGCCGTCGGCGATATCGGTGCTGGTGACGGTGAAGGAGGGGACGGCGGGCAGGTCGGCGTACGGGTCGTGGGGCATCGGGCTGACACTCCTCCGGTCAGGGTGCGGATCTGATCTCCACCCGGCACCGTAGCCCGCGGCGGTCACCGGAAGACGACCGTGCTCCGATCGTTGAGCAGGACGCGGCGCTCGCAGTGCCAGCGCACGGCGCGGGACAGCGCGAGCGCCTCGGCGTCCCGGCCGACCGTGGCGAGGCGCGGGGGTCGAAGGTGTGGTCGATCCGGATCACCTCCTGCTCGATGATCGGGCCCTCGTCGAGCTCGGGGGTGACGTAGTGGGCGGTGGCGCCGACGAGCTTCACCCCGCGGTCGTAGGCCTGGTGGTAGGGCTTGGCCCCCGTGAAGCCGGGCAGGAACGAGTGGTGGATGTTGATCGCCCTGCCGAGCAGCGTGCGGCAGAGCCCGTCGGACAGGACCTGCATGTAGCGGGCGAGCACCACCAGGTCGGCCCGGTGCCGGGCCACGAGCTCCAGGAGTCGCTCCTCGGCGTGGCGCTTCGTCGCCGGCGTGACCGGCACGTGGACGAACGGCAGCCCGGCCGCCTCGGCCATCGGACGCAGGTCCTCGTGGTTGGAGACGACGGCGACGAGCTCGGCGCCCAGGCTCCCGGCCCGCCACCGGAAGATCAGGTCGTTGAGGCAGTGCCCGGCCTTCGACACCATCACGAGCACCCGTTGGGGGCTGTCGTCGGTGAGGTGGAACGTCATCCCGAACGCGGCGGCCACCTCCTCGAACGCGGCGGACAGGTCCGCCGCCCCGGTCTCCCGGGCCGTCACGAACGCGGTGCGCAGGAACAGCGAGCCGCGCACCGGGTCGTCGAACTGCTGGTGCTCGACGATGTCGCAGCCGTGCTCGAAGAGGAACGCGGTGACCGCGTGCACGATGCCCGGGCGCTCCGGGCAGCTCAGGGTCAGGGTGAATGTGGGCACGGTTCCCTCAGCATTCGACGACGTTGAGTGCGAGACCGCCGCGGGCGGTCTCCTTGTACTTGTCCTTCATGTCCGCCCCGGTCTCGCGCATCGTCTTGATCGCCTTGTCCAGGGTGACCTGGTGGCGCCCGTCGCCGCGGATGGCCAGCCGGGCGGCCGTGACGGCCTTGATCGCGCCCACGGCGTTGCGTTCGATGCACGGGATCTGCACGAGCCCGCCGACCGGGTCGCAGGTGAGGCCCAGGTTGTGCTCGATGCCGATCTCGGCGGCGTTCTCGACCTGCTCCGGAGTGCCGCCCAGCACCTCGGTGAGCCCGGCGGCGGCCATCGAGCAGGCCGAGCCGACCTCGCCCTGGCAGCCGACCTCGGCGCCGGAGATCGAGGCGTTCTCCTTGAACAGCAGCCCGACGGCGGCGGCCGTGAGCAGGAACCGGACCACCCCGTCGTCGGAGAACGAGCCGATGAAGCGCTGGTAGTAGTGCAGAACGGCCGGGATGATGCCGGCGGCGCCGTTCGTCGGGGCGGTGACGACCCGGCCGCCCGCGGCGTTCTCCTCGTTGACCGCGAGCGCGTAGAGCGTGACCCAGTCGAGGGCCCGGAACGCGTCCGCCTCGTCACCGGCGGCGTCGAGCTTCTCCCGCAGGGCCGCGGCGCGCCTGCGCACCTTCAGCCCGCCCGGGAGCACCCCGGTGGTGCGGCTCCCGCGCTCGACGCACTCCCGCATCACCGACCAGATGTGCAGCAGCCCGGTGCGCACCTCGTCCTCGGTGCGCCACGCCAGCTCGTTCGCGAGCATGACGTCGCTGACCCGCAGCCCGGTCTGCCGGGTGTGCCGCAGGAGCTTCTCGCCCGTGCGGAACGGGTAGCGCACCGGCGTCGGGTCCTCGACGAGCACCGCGCCCGGCCTGATCCTCATCGAGGACGAACCCGCCGCCGACCGAGTAGTACTCGCGGGCCGCGAGCTCGGCCCCGGTGGCGTCGAAGGCGCGGAAGAGCATGCCGTTCGTGTGGAACGGCAGCCGTTTGCGCCGGTGCAGCACGACGTCGTCGTCGACGGAGAACCGGATCGGCACCTTTCCGGCGAGCAGCAGCCGCCCCTCGTCGCGGACGGCGCCGACCCGGGGCTCGGCGGTGGCCGGGTCGACGAGGTCGGGCTGCTCCCCCTCGAGCCCGAGCACGACGGCCTTGACGCTGCCGTGCCCGTGCCCGGTGGCCCCGAGCGAGCCGAACAGCTCGGCGCGTACACGGACGGTCCGGGGGAGCAGCCCGGCGTGCTCCAGGCGACCCGCGAAGGAGCTCGCAGCCCGCATCGGTCCCACCGTGTGCGAGCTCGACGGGCCGATCCCGACCTTGAACAGGTCGAAGGCGCTGATCGTCATGGCGGGGCGGCGGGCGTCAGCGCCGGATCCGGGCCATCTCCGGATCCACGAGCGGCTCCGCGGCCACCGTGGCCGGGATCCGGCGCCCGAAGTACTCGATCTCGACCGGCGTGCCCGGGGTGGCCGTCGCGGGCAGCCAGGCGTAGGCGATCGGCGCGCCGATCGTGTGCCCGAACGCCGCGCTGGTGACGTAGCCCGCGGCCCGGCCGTCGACGTACACCGGCTCCTGGCCGAGCACGACGCTGCGCCGGTCGTCGACCGTGAGGCACGACAGCCTGCGGGTGACCGTGTCGGCGTCGATGCCCGCGAGCGCGTCGCGGCCGACGAAGTCGCCCTTCTGCGTGCGCACCGCGAACCCGAGCCCGGCCTCGTACGGGTTGTGCTCGGTGGTCATGTCGGTGCCCCACGAGCGGTAGCCCTTCTCCAGCCGCAGGCTGTTGAAGGCCGCCCGGCCCGCCGCGATGACACCGAGCTGCTGCCCGGCGGTCCACAGCACGTCCCACAGCCGCAGGCCGTACTCGGCGCTGGTGTAGATCTCCCAGCCGAGCTCGCCCACGTAGGACAGCCGCATCGCGGTGACCGGCACCCCGCCGATGCGCGCCGGCATGGCCCGGAAGTACTTCAGCGCCTCGTGCGAGAAGTCCTCCCGGGACAGCGGCTGGACCAGGTCGCGGGCCAGCGGGCCCCACACGCCGATGCAGCACGTGCCGCCGGTGATGTCGCGGACCTGCACGTCGGACGGGGCGTGGCGGCGGAAGTGGTCGAGGTCGAGGTTGCCGTTGGCGCCCACCTGGAACCGGTCGGTGCCCAGCCGGGCGACGGTCAGGTCGCTGCGGACGCCGCCGGCGTCGTCGAGGGCGAGGGTGTAGGTGACCGAGCCGACCGACTTGTCCATCTTCCCGGTGGTGAGCCGGTCCAGGAGCGCCAGGCACCCGGACCGCTGACTTCGAGCCGCTTGAGCGGGGTCATGTCGTACAGCGCGACGCCTTCGCGGGTGCGCCACGCCTCCGCGGCCGCGATGGGGGAGTGGAACCGTGCCGACCAGTCGTCGCGCTCCGGCGGCACCCACGCCTCGGGCAGCTGTGCCACCAGCGGCGCGTTGGCCTCGTACCAGTGCGGCCGCTCCCACCCCGCCGCCTCGAGGAAGACCGCGCCCAGCTCCTCCTGGCGCGCGTGGAACGGGCTCACCCGCAGGTTCCGCGGCGACTCGCGCGGCTGCAGCGGGTGCAGCACGTCGTAGACCTCCACGAAGTTCTGCTGGGAGGTCTCGTCGACGTAGTCGTCGGCGAGCTGGACCTCCTCGAACCGGTGCACGTCGCAGCCGTGCAGGTCGACGCTCGACCGGCCCTCGGTGAGCAGCTCGGCGACGGCCCTCGCCACCCCGGCGGAGTGCGTGACCCAGACCGCCTCCGCGATCCAGAACCCGGCGACGTCCGGGGACTCCCCGATCAACGGCCCGCCGTCGGGGGTGAAGGAGAAGATGCCGTTGAAGCCCTCCTCGACCTTCGCCGACGCCAGCGCGGGCAGCAGCAGCTTGCTCTGCTCCCAGGAGGGGGCGAAGTCCTCCTCGGTGAACGGCAGCATCGACGGCATCGACGAGGCGTCGATCTGCCCGTCCTCGTGCAGGTCCGACAGCCGCACCGGCATCGGGCGGTGGGCGTAGCTGCCGATGCCGAGCCGGTCGACGTGCTCGCGGAAGTACAGGTCCTGGTCCTGGTGGCGCAGGATCGGCAGCCCGGCCTCGGAGAGGTCGTCGTTGCGGCCTGCGAGCTCGGCGATCTGCCCGGTCCGCGCGTACTGGTGCGCGAGCGGGATCAGGGGCACCGGCATGCCCACCATGGCGCCGACCCGACGCCCCCAGAACCCGGCGCAGCACACGACGACGTCGGCCGCGATGGCCCCGCCCGCGGTGCGCACGCCCGTCACCCGGCCGCCCGCCTGCTCGATGCCGGTGACCCGGGTCGACCCGAGGAACCGCACGCCACGCGCCTGCGCGCGCCGGGTGAGAGCGGCGACCACCCGCGGCGACTTCGCGAGCCCGTCGGTGGGCACGTGGAGGCCCCCGAGCACCCGGTCGCGGTCGAGCAGCGGGTGCAGGCGCACGCACTCGTCGGCGTCGACGACCCGGGCCTCGACACCCCACGACGTGGCCCAGCCGAGCTTGCGGTGCAGGTCGGCGAGCCGTTCCGGTGTGGTGGCGACCTCCAGGCCGCCGACCTGGTTGAAGCACCACTGCCCGTCGAGGTCGAGGCCGCAGAACTTGTCGACCGTGTAGCGGGCGAACTGCGTCATCGTCCTCGACGCGTTCGTCTGGAACACCAGGCCGGGTGCGTGCGAGCTGGAGCCGCCGGTGAGCGGCAGCGGGCCCTGGTCGACCACGGTGATCCGGTCGACGCCGCGGGCGGCCAGCTCGTCGGCGAGGTTGGTGCCGACGATGCCGGCCCCGATGATCACGATCCGGGGGGAGGTGTTCATCATGCGTTCCTTCCGGGTGCGAACTCGGTGCTGGCGTCCACCAGCCACGCGGCCAGGTAGCGCGCGAAGGACGAGCGGACGAGGACGTGGTAGTGCGCCGCGGAGTCGTCGAGGGCGAGCAGGACGACGCCGGCCAGCCCGAGGGTGGTCTGCGCGGCCGACCCGGCCGGGAACGCGCGCGGGTGCAGGTCGATCGCGCACCCCGTTTCGAGCACGTCGCGGACGTGCTCGCCGCGCAGCCGCAGCGTGGTGCGCTGGGCGGAGACGTCGATGACCGCGCCGTCGGATCCGACCGCTGCCCGCAGCTCGGCTTCGAGCTCCTGCGGGCTGCGGAGGGGATCGGTGACGAGCCACTCGTCGGGCCCCAGCCAGATCGCCTGCCCGCCGCCCCACGCCACCCAGGTGGACGGCGTGGTGGGCAACCCGAGCCCGCCCCCGGGTCGTGAGTGGATACGAGTGCTGGAGTCCTCGTATCCACTCACGGCATGTGGGGTGAGGCGCAGGTCGGCCATCGCGACGAACGGTTCCGCCACGATCTGCACGCCGTCGGGCAGCGCGGAGAAGCGCTCGGCCCAGGTGTCCAGCGGGCCGGTGCGGGCGAGTGGTTCAGCCGTCACGGCGGGCTCCCTCCGGGTCGACGAGCACGGGTTCGGTGACCTCCACGGCGACGAGCGTGTCGCCGACCGGCACGTGGAGGGTCTGTCCGATGCGGTCGCGGCCCGCCCGCACCAGCGCGAGGGCGAAGGTCCGTTCCAGCTCGGCGCTGCGGTAGCTGGACGTGACGTGCCCGAGCATCGGCACGGGCGGCTCGGGCAGCCGGTCGGAGCCCTCGACGACCTGCGAGCCCTCGGGCAGCAGCACGGTGCGGTCGAGCGGTAGCAGGCCCACCAGCTGCTTGCGCAGCGGGTTGCGGTTCTCGGCCCGGCGATGAGAGCGCATGCCGACGAAGTCGCGCTTCTTCTTCGACACGACCCACGACATCCCGAGGTCCTGCGGGGTCACGGTGCCGTCGGTGTCCTGCCCGACGATCGGGTAGGCCTTCTCCGCGCGCAGCACGTGCATGGTCTCGGTGCCGTACGGGGTGATGCCGTGCGGCTCGCCCGCCTCGACGAGCCGGTCCCACACGGCCTGCGCGTGCCAGGCGTCGACGTTGACCTCGTAGGCGAGCTCGCCCGAGAAGCTGACGCGGGCGATCCGCACCGGGACGCCGGACAGGTGCGTGTCCCGCCACGCCATGAAGCCGAGGCTCCTTCGAGGCGTCGACGTCGGGGAAGACCGCGGCGATCACGTCCCGGGACCGCGGCCCGACCACCGGGAACGTGGCCCACTGCTCGGTGACCGACGTGAGGTGCACCCGCAGGTCGGGCCACTCGGTCTGCAGCCACTCCTCCATCCAGTCGAGCACCTTCGCGGCGCCGCCGGTGGTGGTGTAGAGAGGTACCGGTCCTCGGCGGCGCGCAGCACGGTGCCGTCGTCGAGCACCATCCCGTCGCGCCGCACAGCACGCCGTAGCGCACCATCCCGACCTTCAGCGTGCTCATCATGTTGGTGTAGAGCCGGTCGAGCAGCACCGGCGCGTCCGGGCCCTGCACGTCGATCTTGCCGAGGGTCGAGCCGTCGAGGATCCCGACGCCGCCGCGGACCGCGGCGCACTCGCGCAGCACAGCGGCGTCCATGTCCTCGCCGGGCAGCGGGTAGTAGCGCGGCCGCTTCCACTGGCCGACGTCCTCGAACACCGCGCCGCGGGCCACGTGCCAGTCGTGCACGGCCGTGACGCGCTCGGGGTCGAACAGGGCGCCGCGGTTGCGCCCGGCGAGGGCGGCGAAGGCCACCGGCGTGTACGGCGGCCGGAACGTGGTCGTCCCGAGCTGTCCCACCGGGACGCCCAGCAGCTCCGCCGTGATCCCGGCCGCGATCACCCCGGACGTCTTGCCCTGGTCGTGCGCGGTGCCGATCGTCGTGTACCGCTTCACGTGCTCGACGCCCCGCATCCCGGCCCCGACGGCGCGGGCGATGTCGGCGACGGTGGCGTCGCGCTGGATGTCCACGAACTGGGTGCGCTCGTCCCCGGGCACCCGCCACAGCACCCGTGGCGGGGTGCGTTCCGGGTCGCTATCGGCGACGGGCGGCGGCGTCGCGCCGCGGGCGTCGATCCCGAGTTCGGCGAGCGCGCCGAGGGCGCCGCGGGCACCGTCGCGCAGGCAGCCGTCGAGGTCGAAGACACCTGCCGCCGACCCGGCGACGGATGTGCCCGGCAGGGTCTCGCCCGGGACGAACGCGCCCAGCCCGTCGTCGTGGTGCAGCCGGCCGCGGGCCTGGCTGAACAGGTGCACCGCGGGGTTCCACCCGCCGCTGACCAGCAGCAGGTCGCACGCGATCCGCTCGGGCTCGCCGCCGTCCGGCCCTGCCACGAGCGCGGCGCTGACCCGGTCGGTCCCTTCCGTGCCGGCGACGACCTGGCCCGCGCGCACCGGGATGCCGCGCCGCTCGCACTCCGCACGCCAGTGCAGGGGCGCGACCTCGCGGGCGTCGACCACCGCGTGCACCCGCACCCCGGCGTCGGCGAGGTCCACCGCCGCGGCGTAGGCGCCGTCGTCCGTGGTGAACACGACGGCGTCCCGGCCGGCCAGCACCCCGTAGCGGTGCAGGAACGTGCGGGCCGACGCGGCCAGCATGATCCCGGGCCGGTCGTTGTCGCAGAACACGACGGGCCGCTCGTGCGCCCCGGCGGCCACGAGCACGTGACCCGCCCGGATCCGCCACACGCGCTGCCGCGAGCGGTGCCGCGGGGCCGCGGAGCCGAAGTGGTCGGTGCGCCGCTCCAGGGCCAGCACGAACCCGTCGTCGTAGTGGCCGAACGCCGTGGTGCGCTGCAGGTGGAGCACGTCCGGGAAGGTCGCCAGCTCCGCCGTCGCGGCCGCCACCCAGTCCAGCGCGGGCCCGCGGTCGACGCGGTCGGCGCTGCCGAGCAACGCCCCGCCCGGCTCGGACTGCTCGTCGACGAGCACGACCCGTGCGCCCGCCCGCGCCGCCGTGAGCGCGGCGACGAGCCCGGCCGGGCCCGCTCCGACGACGAGCAGGTCGGCGTGGGCGTGCTTCGCGTCGTAGCGGGCGGAGTCGGGGACGTCGGCGAGCCGCCCCTGCCCGGGGATGCCGCGGGCGGACAGCCCGTCGACCAGCTCGACCGTGGTGGCGAGCAGCATCGGCTCGGGGAACGGCTCCTCGATCTGCACCAGCCCACCCGGGTCCTCCGCCCACGCCGCGCCGATGCCCCGGGGCCTGCCGAGCGCGATGCTCGTGCCGGTGGCGTGCACGCCGTGCGCCAGCAGCGCCGACGCGAGCGTGTCGCCGGGGTGCCCGGTGTAGGACGTTCCGCCGAACGTGAACCGATAGGTGGTGGCGCGGTCGATCCGCCCACCGGAGGGCACTCGGAACTCGGTCATGAGATCTCCGGGCGGGGCTGGTCGGGGCGGTAGGTGGCGTGGAACCGGTACGTGGCCGTGTCGCGCACCGCGTTGAACCAGCGCCGGCAACCGGCGGCGTGGCTCCAGCGCTCCGCGAACGCACCCTTCGGGTTGTCGCGGAAGAACAGGTACTGCGCCCACTGCTCGTCCGGCAGCGCCTGCGGGTCGGCCGGGTAGGCGACGTGCGCCTGCCCGCCGTAGTGGAACTCGACCTCTTCGCGGGGCCCGCACCACGGGCATTCGATCAGCTGCATGTGACTTCCGATCAGTGGGCGACGGCGGCGGCGCCGTGCTCGTCGACCAGCGCGCCGGTGACGAACCGGTCGAGGGTGAACGGGGCGTTGTAGGGGTGCGGCTCGTCGTGGGCGATCGTGTGGGCCATGCACCACCCGACCCCGGGGGTCGCCTTGAACCCTCCGGTGCCCCACCCGCAGTTCAGGTAGAGGTTCGAGTAGGGCGTGCGGCCGACGATGGGGGAGGCGTCCGGGGTGGTGTCGACGATGCCGCCCCAGGTCCGCAGCAGGTGCGCGCGGGCGAACACCGGGAACAGCTCTACCGCGGCGGCCATCTGGCGCTCGACGATGTGGAAGGCGCCGCGCTGGCCGTAGCCGTTGTAGGAGTCGATCCCCGCGCCCATCACCAGCTCGCCCTTGTGGGCCTGCGAGACGTAGACGTGGATGGCGTTCGACATGACCACGGTGGGGTGCACGGGTTCGAGCAGCTCCGACACGAGCGCCTGGAGCGGGTGGCTCTGGAGCGGCACGCGGAAGCCGAGCAGGTCGGTGAGCACGGACGTGTGCCCGGCCGCGCAGAGCGCGACCTTGCCGGCGGCGATGTCGCCACGGCTGGTGCGGACCCCGGTGACCCGGTCCCCGTCGGTGGTGAAGCCGGTGACCTCGCAGTCCTGGATCAGGTCGATCCCGGCCTGGTCGGCGCGGCGGGCGAACCCCCAGGCCACGTAGTCGTGCTTGGCGATCCCCGCGCGGGCTGGTAGGTGGCACCGTGCACCGGGTAGCGCAGCTCCTGCGACGTGTTGACGATCGGGCAGACCTTCTTGACCTCGTCGGGGGTGAGCCATTCGGCATCCACCCCGTTCAGCCGGTTGGCCTCCACCCGGCGCACGCTGTCGCGGACGTCCTGCAGGCTGTGGGCGAGGTTGAGCACGCCGCGCTGGCTGAACAGGATGGGGTAGTCGAGGTCCTCTTCGAGGCCCTCCCACAGCTTCAGCGCGTGCTCGTAGATGCCCGCGCTCTCGTCCCACAGGTAGTTCGAGCGGATGATCGTGGTGTTGCGGGCCATGTTCCCGCCTGCCAGCCAGCCCCGCTCCAGCACCGCCACGTCGGTGATGCCGTGGTTGCGGGCCAGGTAGTGGGCGGTGGCCAGGCCGTGCCCACCCGCCCCGACGATCACCACGTCGTAGGAGCGCTTCGGCTCCGGGTTGCGCCACAGGAAGTTCGGGTGCTCGGGCAGCGGGTTCACGACGCGGCCTCCAGCGCGGGGTAGAGGGGGAAGCGCGCAGCCAGCCCGGTCACGCGGTCGCGCAGCGCCGCGATCGCCTCATCGCCGGTTTCCGGGCGCAGCGCCGCGGCGATGACGTCGGCCACCTCGGCGAACTCCTCGGCGCCGAACCCGCGGGCGGCCAGCGCGGGCGTGCCGATCCGGACCCCGGAGCTGATCATCGGCGGCCGCGGGTCGAAGGGCACCGCGTTGCGGTTGACGGTGATCCCGGCGGCGTGCAGCCGGTCCTCGGCCTGCTTGCCGTCGAGCTCGGAGTGCCGCAGGTCCACGAGCACCAGGTGGACGTCGGTGCCGCCGCTGACGACGTCGATGCCCGCGGCCCGCGAGTCCGGTGCGAGCAGGCGGTCGGCGAGGAGCCGCGCGCCGAGCAGGGTGCGCTCCTGGCGGTCGCGGAACGCCTCGCCCGCGGCGAGCTTGAACGTCACCGCCTTCGCCGCGATCACGTGCTCGAGTGGGCCGCCCTGCTGGCCGGGGAACACCGCCGAGTTGAGCTTCTTGCGCAGGGCCGGGTCGTCCTCCGCGGAGAGGATGATGCCGCCGCGCGGCCCGCCCAGCGTCTTGTGGGTGGTGCTCGTGACGACGTGGGCGTGGGGCACCGGCGAGGGGTGCAGGCCGGCCGCCACCAGGCCGGCGAAGTGCGCCATGTCGACCATCAGGTACGCGCCGACCTCGTCGGCGATGCGGCGGAACTCCGCGAAGTCGAGGTGGCGCGGGTAGGCCGACCAGCCCGCGACGATCACCTTGGGGCGGCGCTCCCGGGCCAGCCCTTCGACCTCGGCCATGTCGACGCGGTGGTCGTCGGCTCGGACGTGGTAGGGCGCGACGTCGTAGAGCAGGCCCGAGAAGTTGAGCCGCATCCCGTGCGTCAGGTGCCCGCCGTGGGCGAGGTCGAGGCCGAGGATGGTGTCGCCCGGCCGGAGCATCGCGGCCATCGCGGCGGCGTTGGCCTGAGCCCCGGAGTGCGGCTGGACGTTCGCGTAGGTCGCGCCGTAGAGCTCCCGCAGCCGGTCGATCGCGAGCCGTTCGACGACGTCGACGTTCTCGCACCCGCCGTAATAGCGGCGGCCGGGGTAGCCCTCGGCGTACTTGTTGGTGAGCACGGAGCCTGGGCCTGCATCACGGCCAGCGGGGCGAAGTTCTCGCTGGCGATCATCTCCAGCGTGGTCTCCTGCCGCCTCCGCTCCGCGTCGATCGCCGCGTGGATCTCCGGGTCCACCTCGGCGATGTCACGGTCGAGGTTGCTGAGGGCCTGGGTCTCGAGCATCTGGCATCCGATCTGTCGTACCAAGCTCGCGTTGACTGGTATATCAGTCGGCGGTGTACGGTAGGACGGCTGTTGGACGTCGTCAAGGGGCACGGGAGGCCGGAAATGGGAGTCGCGGCGCAGCTGTCGTCTCCGTTCGGGGGGCCGGCGTCGCTGGCCGATCTGGCGTACGAGGGCATCCGGGATCGCCTGGTCATGCTCGACATCCGGCCGGGCGACCCGCTCAACGACGACGCGCTCGCCCAGGAGCTCGGCACCGGGCGCACCCCGGTGCGCGAGGCGCTGAAGCGGCTGGAGGGCGACCGGCTGGTGGTCGCCTACCCGCGGCGCGGCACGTTCGCCACCGCGGTCGACATCACCGACCTCGCCCACATCTGCGAGATCCGCACCCAGCTGGAACCGCTCGCGGCGTCCCGGGCGGCGCGCAACGCCACCGCCGCCGAGCGCACCCGCCTCGCCGAGCTGGCGCAGGACGTCGCCGGGCTCGAGGCCCGCGTCGACGACCGGCGCGAGCTGCTGCGCCGCGACGTGCAGGTGCACCGGGAGATCTACCGAGCCGCAGGCAACCCGTACCTGGAGGACATCCTCGTGCGGCAGGACAACCTGGCCACCCGGATCTGGTGCCTGTTCCTCGACCGGCTCCCGACCATCGCCGGCCACGTGGGGGAGCACGTCGCGCTCCTCGACGCGATCGTCGCGGGCGAGGACGAGAAGGCCGGCCGCCTGGCGCTGGAGCACGTCGTCGGGTTCGAGCGCGCCGTCCGCGCGGTGCTCTGAGCCTCCGGGTCGTGAGGGCTAGGGCCTGTCCTGTAAGCCCAGGACCACGCTCTTCGCGCCGAGATCGCCCCTGGCGGCGTTGCCGGCACGACCGGGTACGTCCAGTACAACGGCTCGTGCCGGCGCCTTGCCAGGGACGATCTCGATCACGAAACCCGCGGCCCGGGGCCTACAGGACAGGCCCTAGTTGTTCGAGCGTTCCCGCTGCGCGGCGCCGAAGTAGCCCAGCCGGCTGCTGATCTCCCGGCCGCCCTGCACCAGGTGGTCGGCGACCTCGGCGAACGACTCGACCGAGAGGCGGTAGGACGGGCCGGAGACGCCGACCGCGGCCACCACGTCGCCCGTGGCGCCCCGCACGGGCGCCGCCACCGCGTTCAGGCCGAGCTCGAACTCCTCGGTGGTGCAGGCCCAGCCCTGGGTGCGGACCTTCTTCAGCTCGGCCGCGAGCGCAGGGGCATCGGTGATCGTCTCGGACGTGTACTCGTCCAGGTCCCCGGTGAGGACCTCGGCGACGGTCTCGCCGTCGGCCCAGGCCAGGAGGACCTTGCCGCTGGCCGTGGCGTGCATCGGGGTGCGCTGGCCCGTCCAGTTGCGGCCGCTCACCGCCGAGCTGCCGTACTCCTGCAGGATGTTCGTCACCGCGCCGGCGTCGGCGATGGCGAGGTTGACGGTCTCGCCGAGCTCGGTGGCGAGGCGCTTGCAGACCGGCCTGCTCTCGGTGGACAGCTCGAGCTGTGCGGTGGTGGCGCCCGCCAGCCGGACGACGCCGCGCCCGAGGTGGTACTTGCCGCGTTCCTCGAGCTGTTCCACCAGGTCGCCGTTCTCCAGGGCCGTGATCAGCCGGAACGCGGTCGACTTGTGCACTCCGAGCTCCGCGGCCACCTCGGTCACGCCGAGGCCCTCGGAACCCCGCTCTGCCAGCAAGTACAGGATCGCGATGGCGCGGTCCACGGACTGGACCTGGGACGGGGCAACCTCCCTGCCGTAGCGCGCTGAGTCGGTCGTCACGGGCAGACCCTACGCGGGCAAACCGCTCAAAGTGCGGTGGAGGGCTTGACGGCCGACTTTCACATCCTCATCCTGTTGCTTATAGCGCGGAGCGTTGCGCTATCCGAGACAGAAGGAGTGCCATGATCCTCGTCGGTCGACCGGAGGACATCCCGCTCGGCGAGGCCGTCCGGGTCGACGCCAGCGCCGATTCGGGGGTGCCGATCGCGGTGTTCAACGTGGACGGCGAGCTGCTCGCCATCGACGACACGTGCACCCACCAGGACGCCTCGCTGGCGGACGGCTGGCTCGAGGGCTGCGCCGTCGAATGCCCGTTGCACGCCGCCTGCTTCGACCTGCGCACCGGCATGCCGTCCGGGCCGCCCGCGAAGACGCCCGTGCGCACCCACGAGGTCGTCGTCGCCGACGGCTACGTGTACGTGCGCGTCGAGGCGCCGGTCGTGGATCCGGTTCCGGTGCAGGCAGCAGCGCAGGCGGAGGCCGGGTTCACGGCGGCCGGGCTCACGGAGGCGGCCCGCATCGAGACAGCGGCCTGATGCGCACCGTCGCGGTCATCGGGGGGTCGCTCGCCGGGCTCAGCGCGGCGCGCGCCCTGCGGGAGCAGGACTTCGACGGGCGCGTGGTCGTCGTCGGGGCGGAGGACCGGCTCCCGTACGACCGCCCGCCGCTGTCGAAGGAGTTCCTGGCCGGCGAGATCGGCGTCGACGACCTGGCGCTGACGACGGACGACGACGCCGGCCTCGACCTGGAATGGCGCCTCGGGGATCCGGCGGCCGCGCTGGACCCGCGCGGCCGGTCGGTGGTGCTGGCGTCCGGGCGCGAGATCGCGGCCGACGGTGTCGTGCTCGCCACCGGTGCACGGGCGAGGCCGTTCCCGGGGGAGCGACTCGGCGGGGTGCACACCCTGCGGACGCTGGAGGACGCCGTCGAGCTGCGCGGGGACCTGCAGGCGGGCAGCAGGCTCGTGGTGATCGGGGCCGGTTTCATCGGGGCGGAGGTCGCGTCGACGGCGCAGAAGCTGGGCGTCGAGGTCACCGTCATCGAGTCGGACCCGCTGCCGCTCGGCAGGGTGCTCGGGGCCGAGCTCGGCGCGGCCTGCGCCGCGCTGCACGATGACAACGGGGTCCGGGTGATCACGGGCGCCGCCGTGACCGGGATCTCCGGGGACACCCGGGTCCGCGAGGTCCGGCTGGCCGGGGACCGCGCCGTGCCCGCCGACGTGGTCGTGGCCGGGATCGGGGCGCTGCCGAACATCGAGTGGCTGGCCGGGTCGGGCGTCGACCACGACCACCGCGGCGTGTGGACCGACGCGGAAGGAGCGACCAACCTGCCCCAGGTCGTCGCCGCGGGCGACTGCACGTTCTCCCACTGCCCGTACGCCGGGTTCGAGCGGCGTCAGGAGCACTGGACCAACGCGCTGCAGCAGCCCGCCGCGGCGGTCGCCACCCTGCTCGGGCGCAGCCCGGCCGGGACGGCGCGGCGATCTGCTCCCTACTTCTGGTCGGATCAGTACGGGGCCCGGCTGCAGTTCGCCGGCCACCGCCTGCCCGACGACGAGATCGAGATCCTCGACGGCGACCCCGGCTCGCGCCGCTTCGTGGCGGGCTACCGCCGCGCGGGCGAGCTCGTCGCGGTGTTCGCGATGAACCAGCCCAAGCTCTTCGGGAAGTGGCGCCGGCAGCTGATGCCGCGCCACGCCACCGCTGCCTCCTGATCCCGCCGTCCGCACGAGAGGTGCCGCGTTGTCCGCTCCGACCGACGTGTCCCCGAGCCTGATCTCCACCCTCCCCGGCCTGTCCTACACCGATCCCGAGCTCTTCCGGCAGGAGCAGGAGCGGATCTTCGAAGCCCGCTGGGTCGCCGCCGTGCGCAGTGCCGATCTCGACGGCCCCGGCACGTTCCGCACCGTCGACGTCGGCCGGGAGAACGTGATCGTCGTCCGCGGCCGGGACGGGCTGCTGCGGGCCTTCCTGAACGTCTGCCGGCACCGGGGCGCCCGGGTCTGCATGGAGCGCTCCGGCGTGGCCCGGCGCAACATCCAGTGCGGGTACCACGCCTGGACCTACGGCCTGGACGGCAAGCTCGTCGCCGCGCCGAACCTGAACCAGATGCCCGACGTCGACCGCGGGGACTACGGGCTCGTCCCGGTTCCGCTGCGGGAGTGGCTCGGCTACGCCTGGGTCTGCGTCGCCGACGAGCCGCCCTCGTTCGAGGACACCGTGGTCGGCGCCGTCGATGAACGGCTCGGGGGCGCGACGTGATCGCCGGATGGGACATCGGCAACCTCGAGGTCGGCAGGCGGATCAGCTACGACGTGGGCGCGAACTGGAAGCTCATCATCGAGAACTTCATGGAGTGCTACCACTGCGCGACCATCCACCCCGAGCTGACGGAAGTACTGCCGGAGTTCGCCGACGGGTTCGCGGCGCAGTACTTCGTGGGGCACGGCGCGGAGTTCGCCGAGGAGGCGCAGGGGTTCACCGTCGACGGGAGCGCCGGCGTGACCGTGATCCCCGGCGTGGTGGCGGGCCACGACCGCAAGTACTACGCGATCACGGTGAACCCGCAGGTCTTCATCAACCTCGTGCCCGACCACGTGATCTTCCACCGGATGTACCCGGTGGGCCCGGACCGCACGGTCGTCGAGTGCGACTGGCTCTACCTGCCCGAGGTCGTGCGCAGCGGTCAGGATCTGGACCGCTCGGTGGAGCTGTTCCACCGGGTCAACCAGCAGGACTTCGACGCCTGCGAGCGCTGTCAGCTCGCCGCGTCGTCGAAGGCGTACGCCCAGGGCGGGGTCCTGGTGCCCAGCGAGCACCACATCGGTGCCTTCCACCGGTGGGTCACCGAGCAGCTCACCCCGTAACCCCTGTCGCAGGACCCCACCACAACCCGCCCTCAGCGAGGAGGACGCGACATGGTCCGGCAGGTCTCCCCCCATCCCGGCGACGGCTCCGGCGGTCCACCGGCCGCGGACGAGCCGGCTCGTCTCGACCGGTGGGTGTTCTGGTCCGCCGCGGTGCTCGCGGTGGCGTTCATCGGGTGGGGTGTGCTGCACACCGGCTCGCTGACCGCGGTGACCTCCGCGGTGCTGGGCGGTGTGATGCGCGGCGGGGGATGGGCGTTCGTGCTCGCGGCGAGCGGGTTCGTCGTGTTCGCGCTGTGGCTGGCGGTGAGCCGGTACGGCCGGATCCCGCTCGGGCGCGACGGCGAGGCGCCGGAGTTCCGCACGGTGTCCTGGATCGCGATGATGTTCAGCGCCGGGATGGGCATCGGGTTGATGTTCTACGGCGTCGCCGAGCCGCTCGCCCACTTCTCGGAGCCCCCGCCGGGCACCGTGCCCGCCGGCACCGACGAGGCGTTCGACGTGGCGATGGCCACGACGCTGTTCCACTGGACCCTGCACCCGTGGGCGATCTACGCCGTCGTCGGGCTCGCCATCGCCTACAGCACGTTCCGCAAGGGGCGCCGGTCGCTGATCAGCTCGGCGTTCGAGCCGTTGCTCGGGAGGCGGCGCTGCCGCGGACCGCTCGGCCGGGCGATCGACGTGATGGCGATCTTCGCGACGCTCTTCGGGTCCGCCGCGTCGCTCGGGCTGGGCGCGCTGCAGATCGGCGGCGGGCTGCAGGCGGGCGGGTTCCTCGCCGAGGTGCCCACCGGGCTGCTCGTGGGCGTGATCGTCGTGCTGACCATCGCGTTCGTGGCCTCGGCCGTGAGCGGTGTCGCGCAGGGCATCCAGTGGCTGTCGAACATCAACATGGTGCTCGCCGTGGTGCTCGCGGCGTTCGTGTTCGTCGCCGGGCCGACCATCCTCATCCTCAACCTGCTGCCCACCGCGATCGGTGACTACTTCGGCAACCTCGCCGAGATGGCCTCCCGCACCGGCGCCACCGGCGGCGACGCCACCGAGACCTGGCTCGCGGGGTGGACGGTCTTCTACTGGGCGTGGTGGATCTCCTGGACGCCGTTCGTCGGGATGTTCATCGCCCGGATCAGCCGCGGCCGCACCATCAAGACGTTCGTCGCGGGCGTCATCCTCGTGCCGAGCATCGTCAGCCTGGTCTGGTTCGCAGTCTTCGGCGGGGCGGCGGTGAGCCTCCAGCGGGGCGGCACGGACCTGGCGTCGCAGTCCGCGGAGGGGCAGCTGTTCGGCGTGCTCCAGGCCTACCCGCTCGGCTCCGTGCTCGGCGTCGTCGCGATGGTCCTGATCGCGATCTTCTTCGTCTCGGGCGCCGACGCGGCATCGCTCGTGATGGGCACGCTGTCGGAGCGCGGCTCGATCCACCCCTCGCACCGCGTGGTCGTGTTCTGGGGCGTGGTGATGGGTGCCATCGCCGCGATCATGTTGCTCGTCGGCGGCGACGATGCGCTCACCGGCATCCAGAACCTCACCATCGTCATGGCCGTACCGTTCGGGCTGGTCATGGTCGTGCTGTGCGTGGCGCTCACCCGGGACCTGCGGCACGACCCGCTGATCCACCGCGACGACCGCTCGCAGCGGGCCGTGGAGCAGGCCGTCGACTACGGGCTCGAGAACTACGGCGGCCGGTTCTTCCTCAACGTCAAGCCGGCGCCGCGGCCGGTGGGCCGGCACCGCGCAGCCCCGGTCCCCGAGCCGTCCCCGGCGGTGGAGGAGGCCGACGACGAGGTCGAGGTCCCGGTCGAGGTCCCGGTCGAGGTCGAGGCGGTGCCCGACGCGGCCCGGTGAGCCGGCACGGTGCCGCACCGGACGGGCCCGGCTTCTGGTTCCCGCCCACGGTGCTCGCGCCGGTCGCGCGCGAGGCGCGGCAGTGGCGGGAGGAGATGTTCGGGCTGGTCATCGCCGTGATGCCGTTCGAGGACGAGGCCGACGCGGTGGCGCTCGCGAACGACACCGAGTACGGGCTGTCCGGGTCGCTGTGGACCCGCGACATCGGCCGGGCGCTGCGGGTCTGCCGGGCGTGGGAGAGCGGCAACCTCTCGGTGAACTCGCACTCCTCGGTGCGGTACTGGACCCCGTTCGGCGGCTTCAAGCAGTCGGGGCTGGGCCGCGAGCTCGGGCCGGACGCGGTGGGCGCGTTCACCGAGACCAAGAACGTCTTCATCGCGACCGACGACTGAGTCCGCCCGGAGGTTGACCGCCTGGGTCATCAAGTGATTTAGTCACTTGGTGACCCGAGGTGAGACGCTGTCGGAACGCCTGGCCGACGAGATCGTGGACATCATCCGCACCGAGAACCTGGCGCCCGGCGACCAGCTGGCATCCTCGCGCGACCTCGCGCGCCGGTTCGAGGTCACGACGCCCACGGTCCGCGAGGCGCTGCGCCGCCTCGAGGCCACCGGTGCCGTGGAGTTCCGGCACGGCTCGGGCACCTACGTCGGCCCCGGCGTCGACCGGCGGCTGCTGGCCAACCCGCACCGCCCCGGCACCTCCCCGCAGGCCGTGCTGGAGCTGGTCGAGGCCCGGCTCGTCCTCGAGCCCTCCATCGCCGCCGAGGCGGCCCACACCCGCGACGCCGCCGGGCTGCGCCAGCTCGAGGACAGCGTCACCAACGCACTGCACCCGCCCCGCGGCGACCTGCGCCCGGCGATCCACTTCCACGTGGCGCTGGCCGCCACCACCGGCAACGCGCTGTTGCGCGAGACCGTGGAGGCGCTGCTTTCCGTGCGCGTGCGGGAGCAGATCGAGATCCGGCACCGCTACGACGACCGCGAGCGCGACCACGCCGAGCACGTGCGCATCCTCGAGGCGGTGCGCGCGGGCGACGCCGGCCTCGCCCGCGACCTCACCGAGGAGCACCTGCACTCCATCCGGGCGGCGGTGCGCCCGTGACCCGCCGACTCGGGGAGATGACCACCGCGCAGGCCGCGGCCGCGGTGGCCGCCGGCCCGGTGGTGCTCGTCCCGGCGGGCGCGTTCGAGCAGCACGGCCCCGGCCTGCCGCTCGCCACCGACACCATCCGGGCCGAGCGGGTCGCGGAGCGGGTGGCCGACGCGCTGGCCGGGCCCGCGGTGATCGGCCCGTCCGTGCCCGTCGGGGTGTCCCCGCACCACATGGCGTTCGCCGGCACCGTCACGCTCACCACCACCACGTTCGCCGCGGTGGTGCGCGAGTACGCCGACAGCCTGCACCGGCACGGCTGGCGCAAGATCCTGGTGATCACGGGCCACGGCGGCAACGGCGCCGCGCTCACGACGGTGGCGCAGGACCTGCTCACCACCCACCCCGACCTGCAGTTCGCCTGGACGCCGCTCACCGCGCTCGCGGCCGACGTCATCGCCGGGATGGGCGTCGCGCAGGTGCACGGGCACAGCGGCGAGGCCGAGACGGCGCAGATGCTCGCGGTGGCCCCGCACCTGGTGGACCGCGAGCGCCTCACGGCCGGCACCACCCGCCTCGCCGAGCTCGACGCGCTCGGCGCCGTGTCCCGCCGTTCCGGCGGGCCGAAACTCACCGTCCGATACGACCGCCTGTCCGCGAACGGCGTGCTCGGCGACCCGCGCCGCGCCACGCCCGAGGACGGGGAGGCACTCGTCGACGCGATCGTCGCGCGCATCGCCGACTTCGTCACGGAGTGGCTCGAGGCCTGACCCGAACTCCCCACAACCGCACACCTGCACAACCGCACACGACCCGCATCACGACGGCACCCCGAGGTGCCGCCGCCGATCGACCGCGCCCTGATGCAGCGCTCCACCGGCCGTCGAGGACGCCGACCGAAGGGACACCATGACCGGCACCACCCGCGTCGTCGTCGCGACCGCACTGGCCGCGACGGCACTGTTCACCACGCTCTGGGGCACAGCACCCGCCTCCGCCCAGGACGAACCCGAACGCCGCTCGAGTGGCTGTGGGAAGGCCGCACCCCAGCAGCCCGGCACGAGCGAGCTGCACACGATCGTCGGCGGCGGCCGTGACCGCACCTTCCAGCTGCACGTGCCCGACGGCTACGACGCCGCACGTCCGTGGCCGCTCGTCCTCGTCTTCCACGGCCGGGGCAACACCGGGCCGGCACCGAGGAGTTCTCGAAGCTCTCCACGCTGCCCGCGATCCTCGTCTACCCGAACGGCGTGGTCGGCCAGGGCGACGGTGACCGGCAGGCCTGGCAGGGCGCTCCGTACTCCGCGCCCGGTGTGGACGACGTCGCCTTCACCCACGACCTGCTCGACCACCTGGGGGCGGGCCTGTGCGTCGACGAGCGCCGCGTCTACGCGACGGGCAAGTCGAACGGGGCAGGCTTCACCGCCGTCCTGGCCTGCCGGGCGGCCGACCGGATCGCCGCGATCGCACCGGTGGCGGGTGCGTTCTACGGCACCGGTGAACCGCCGTGCGCGCCGCCGCGGGCCGTTCCGGTGATCGAGTTCCACGGCACGGCGGACGCGACCATCCCGTACACCGGCGACGCCGACCGCGGCCTGCCCGCCATCGCCGACTGGGCCGCGGCGTGGGCGGAGCGCGACGGCTGCCACGCCGGGCCGCACTCCGAACGGATCGAGCCCGACATCACCGTCGGCCGCTGGACCGGTTGCGCGCGCGGGGCCGAGGTCCGCCACGTCGCCGTCGACGGCGGCGGGCACACCTGGCCCGGCGCCGACAGCTACTCCGGCGGCGGCCAGACCACCCAGACCATCGAGGCGCACGAGGTGCTGTGGGAGTTCCTGCGCCACCACCGGCTTCCCGTGGAGGAGACGTCATGACGCGCCGTTCCGAAATGACGACGAGGAGCACCCCGGCCCCGGAGGAGCTGCCGCGCATCGTGCGCGCCATGGCCGTGGTGGAGCGGGTGGGGAACGCGCTGCCACACCCGTTCTGGCTGTTCTGGGTGCTCGCGGCGATCCTCGGCGTCGTCAGCGCCGGGTTGTCCGCCGCCGGGGTGTCGGTGGTGTCGCCGAGCGACGGCGAGACCGTGACCGTGCGGAACCTCCTGTCGGGAGACGGCCTCGCGATGGCCGTCTCCACGATGATCGACAATTTCGCGACGTTCCCGCCGATGGCGACGATCGTCGTGGTGATCATGGGGGTGGCGGTCGCCGAGCGCACCGGGTTCCTCGCCGCCGTGATGCGGGTGGGCGTCTCGCGCGTGCCCGCATCGTTCGTCGTGTTCGCCGTGGCCTTCGCCGGCACGGTGGCGCACGTCGCCTCGGCCGCCGCCTACATCATCCTGGTCCCGCTGGGCGGCCTCGCCTTCCGCGCGGTGGGCCGCTCGCCGATCCTCGGGATCGTCGTCGCGTACACGGCCATCGCCTCCGGCTACGACGCGAGCCCGATCCCCACCCCGAACGACGCGATCTTCGCCGGGATCACCACCGCGGCGGCCCGGATCGTCGACCCGCAGGCGTACGTATCGCCGATCAGCAACTGGTTCTTCAACATCGCCTCCTCGGTGGTGCTGGCCCTGGTGATCACGGCCGTCACCCGGTTCGTGCTGAGCAAGCGGCCGGACCTGGACGCCGACCCGGACGCCCCCGACGACGACGTCGCCGAACTGCAGCTGTCGCCGCGGGAGCGGTCGGCGCTGCGCCGGGCCGTCGTCGCCCTCGTGGCGGCCCTGGTCGTGCTCGTGGCCGTGGTGGTGCCGGCGTCGTCGCCGCTGCGCGGCGAGGGCGGGAGCATCGTCGAGTCGCCGCTGCTCGACGGCGTCGCCGCGCTGGTCGCGTTCCTGTTCGGGCTGGTGGGCATCGTGTACGGCACCCGGGTGGGCACGATCGCGAAGCCCGGCGACGTGCCGAGGCTGATGGTCGAGGGCCTCAAGCAGATGCGCCCGTGCTGGTGCTGTTCTTCGCGATCGCGCAGTTCCTCGCCTACTTCGACTGGACGCACGTCGGCGACGTGCTCGCCGTCGTCGCCGCCGAGGCGCTGCAGACCACCGGCACCCCGATCGTCGTGGTGTTCCTGCTCGTGCTCGCCCTGCTCACCCTGGTGAACATCATGGTGACCAGCGGCTCGGCGATGTGGTCGATCGCGGCACCGGTGCTCGTGCCGATGCTGATGCTCGTGGACGTGCCCGCCGAGACCACGCAGGCGCTGTTCCGCATCGCCGACTCCGGCTCCACGGCGATCACGCCGATGAGCCCGTACTTCCTGATGGCGCTCGGCTTCCTGCAGCGCTACCGCAAGGACGCCGGGATCGGCACGCTCGCGTCCTACACGCTGCCGCTCGCCGTCGCGATGACCGTGGTCTGGACGCTGCTCTTCCTCGCGTGGTGGGCGCTGGGCATCCCGCTCGGTCCGGGCGCGCCGGTCCGCTGACCGTCAGCGGGTCGTGCGGCCGAAGGGGAGCGTGGCGTCGTCGAGTGCGGCGGGCCCGACGAACGCGGCGCCCGTCATGCCCGCGGTGCTCTCCCGCACGACCAGCTCGAAGCCGACCGGGATCTCCCGGGGCTCGTGCTCGCCGTCCTGCTGCGCGGCCAGGGACGCCACCGCGGCCCGCGCCACCGCCGCCCGGTCGGGGGAGATCGAGGTCAGGGTGGGTGTGGACGCGGTGCCGTAGGGGATGTCGTCGAAGCCGACCACGGCGACGTCGTCGGGGACCCGCAGCCCGTGCAGGTGCAGCGAGCGGATGACGCCCAGCGCCACCCAGTCGGTGATGCAGAAGACGGCGTCGGGGCGCGGCGCCGCACGCGCCAGCAGGGCGTTCATGGCGGCCTCCCCCGCCTCGCCGAGGTTGCGGGGAACGGGCTCGACGAGGCGGGGATCCGGCTCGAGACCCCGCTCCGCCAGCGCCGCGGTGTAGCCGTCGAAACGCCGGTTCGCCGTCCCCTCGCTCTCGGCGCCGATCATCGCGACGCGACGGCGGCCGAGGTCGAGCAGGTGCGACACCGCGAGCTTCCCGGCCGCCACGTTGTCGACGACGATGTGGTCGGCCGCGCCCCCGGTGGCGCGCTCGCCGAGCAGCACGAGCGGTGTGCGGTCGCTGCGCTGCCCGATCTCCTGCGCCGTCACGAGCTCCGGGCTGAGCACGAGCCCGTCGACGCGCTGTGCGAAGCGGCCCGACAGGACGGCACGCTCCTTCTCGGCGTCACCGCGGGTCTGCTGGATCAGCACGACCCAGCCCTGCTCCTCGGCCGCCTCCAGCACGTGCATCGACAGCGACGCGAAGTAGGGCATGTCCAGCTGCGGCACGACGAGGGCGATCATCCCGGCCCGGCCGCGGGCGAGGTTGCGCGCCGACAGGTTGGGCCGGTAGCCCACCTCCTCGATCGCGGCGAGGACCTTCTCCCGCATCGCCTCCGAGACGTGCACGTACCCGTTGATGACGTTGGAGACCGTCTTCATCGAGACGCCTGCGCGGTCGGCGACGTCCTGCAGCCGCGGCCTCATCCGCTCAGGATAGAGGCGCGGTTCACTTGAGCCCCGTGTGCGCCATCCCGGCCACGATCTTGCGCTGGAACGTCACGAAGACGACGACGACCGGCACGAGCGTGACCACGCTCATCGCGAACATCTGCCCCCATTCCGACTCGCCCGTGGCGTCCAGGAACGACCGCAGCGCGAGCGGCACCGTCAGGTTCTGCGGGCTGGAGAGGTAGATGAGCTGGCTGAAGAAGTCGTTGTAGGTCCAGATGAAGGAGAAGATCGCGGTGGTCACCAGTGCCGGTCGCAGCAGCGGCATCACGATGCGCAGGTAGATCTGGAAGGGCCCGCAGCCGTCGATGCGGGCCGCCTCGTACAGCTCGCGCGGCAGCCCGCGGATGAACTGCACCATCAGGAACACGAAGAACGCGTCCGTGGCGAGGAACTTCGGCACCACCAGCGGCAGGAACGTGTCGATCCAGCCGAGGTCGCGGAAGATCGCGTACTGGGCGATGAGGGTCACGTGGTGCGGCAGCATGATCGTCGCGAGCATCAGTGCGAAGAAGACACCCTGCCCGATGAAGCGCATCCGGGCGAACGCGTACGCCGCGAGCGAGCAGGACACGACGTTGCCGATCACCACGCCGCTGCACACGAGCAGCGAGTTCAGCAGGTACACCCAGAACGGCAGGCCCGCCCCGACCCAGCCGTCGGCGTAGTTGGCGACCGTGGGCGCCGCAGGCACCAGCGACGGGGACGTGAAGATCTCCGACTGCGTCTTGAAGGAGCTGGCGAGCATCCACAGCACCGGGTAGAGCATCACGAGCGCGCCTGCGACGAGGCCCGCGTGCGCGAGCAGCCGCCGGGACCGCCTGCGCGGCGCGGGAGCAGGCCCGGCGGGGGTGGCCGGTGCGGTACGGGTCGTCGTGATCGCGGCCATCAGCGCAGCCTCCCGGTTCGTCCTCGGAGAACACCCAGTACCGGCGGAACAGGAAGTTCAGGCCGGTGAGGACCCCGATGATCAGCAACAGCACCCACGCGAGTGCGGCCGCGTAGCCCATCTCGAAGCTCCCGAAGGCGCGTTGGTACAGGTAGAGCGTGTAGAACAGCGTCGAGTCGGACGGCCCACCGGTGCCGCCCGAGACGATGAACGCGGGCGTGAACGCCTGGAACGCCCCGATCGTCTGCAGCACGAGGTTGAAGAAGATGATCGGCGACAGCAGCGGCAGCGTGATCCGCACGAATCGCTGCAGTGCGTTCGCGCCGTCGATCGTGGCGGCCTCGTAGACGTCGTCCGGGATCTGGCGCAGACCCGCCAGGAAGATCACCATCGGCGCCCCGAACTGCCAGACGCGCAGCACCACGAGCGTCAGCAGCGAGTACTCGGGTGTGGACACCCACCCGGGGCCGTCGATGCCGACCAGCGCGAGCACCTCGTTGACCAGGCCGTCGCGGCCGAAGATCTGGCGCCACAGGATCGCCACCGCCACGCTGCCGCCGAGCAGGCTGGGCAGGTAGTAGACGGCGCGGTAGGCCGCGAGCCCGCGCAGCCCCCGGTTCAGCACCACCGCGACCAGCAGCGCGAACACCAACTCGAGCGGCACCGACAGCGCCACGTAGGCGAAGGTCACGCGCAGCGATGCGAGGAACCGCTCGTCCTCCACGAGCCGCGCGTAGTTGTCCCATCCGACCCAGCGCGGGTCGCCGAGCAGCGCGTAGTCGGTGAACGAGTAGTACAGCGACATCAGCATCGGCCCGAGCGTGATCCCGAGCATGCCGACGATCCACGGGGCGAGGAAGGCGTACGCGGGCAGGCTCGCGCGCAGCCGGGAGACCACCCCCGCTGTCATGCCGACAGCACGCGGTCGGCCTCGTCGACGAACGCCGCCGCCGCGCGGGCCGGGTCGGACTGGCCGAAGGCGACCTCGTCGCCAAGCCTCTGGAACGTCGTCTGCAGCTCGCCGTAGCCCTGCGGCCACGGCGCGGGGGAGGGACCCACCTGCGGCGCGACCGCCTCCACGAGGGCGATCGCCCGGCCCGCGGCGGACTCCGGGTCCGCCCCGAGCAGCGAGCGTGCGCGCTGCGACGGCGGGATCCCCAGCGTGACCCCGATCGACTCGATCGCACGGTCGTCGTTGACCAGGAAGTCGATCACCTGGGCAGCGCGTTCCGCGTCACCGGTCTCCGACGACACGCACCAGAGGTCGAGCGCCTTCACGAACTGCCCGGACAGCGAGCCGTCCGCGCCGGCCGGCACGGCGACGACGTCGAGGCGGTCGGACATCAGCGGCTGGTAGAAGCTCACCTGCTGCACCCAGCCGAACTGGACGGGGGCGCGCCCGGCGACCAGCGTCGAGGTCTCGAACGTCCGCGACTCGACGGTGACGTCCGCAGGCGGCGCAACGCCGTCGCGGCGCAGCCCGTGCCAGAACGTGAACCACTCCTCGATCACGTCCGCGCCCACGGCCAGCGCGCCGTCCGCGGTGAACATCTCGCTGCCGTGCTGGCGGGCGAAGACGTCGAAGGTCTGCATCGTGCCGCTCGCATCCGAGGTGCCGAACCGGCCGTCGCCCGCCGCGGCGGCGAACGACCGCGCGAGCTGCGCGAACTGCTCCCACGTCCAGCCCGTCTGCGGGACCTGCAGGCCGAGCGCCTCGACCTGGGGTCGGTTGACGAACGCCGCGTGCGTGATGGTGCTCTGCCCGATCCCGTAGAGCCCGTCGTCGACCGCGCCGCTCCCGGCGACGGTCGGGTCGAGATCATCGGTCCGGATGCCGCCCGCGACGTCCCGCAGGTCGAGCAGCGCGCCGCGGGTCGCGTACTCGGTGAAGTAGCTCATCGACATCCGGAACACGTCCGGGGCCTGGCCGCCCGCGGCCTGCGTCGCGAGCTTGTCCCAGTAGTCCTCGAACGGCGCCTTCTCGGTGGCGACCCGCGCGTCCGGGTGATCGCCCGTGAACGCCGCGAGCGCCTTCTCCAACGCCTCGTGCACCGGGCCCCCGCCGTACCACGCGACGCGCAGCCCCGTGTTCGCACCGCCGAAGCCGCACGCGGTGGCGGAGGCGGCGAGCAGCGCGGCGGCGCTCAGCCCGAGGAACCCCCGCCGGTCGATCCGTGTCATGAGTGCTCTCCCGTCGTCGTCGAAGGGCGGGCCCAGCGCCAGTTGTGGGGCACGGTCTTGGGCCGGTAGGCGCCGGTCGGCAGGTCGTCGGCGACCCGGACCATCCAGCGCGCGAGGTGCACGAGCAGCTCCCCGCGGACCCCGGCGTACGCCGGGTCGCCGAAGAGGTCGTGCAGCTCGGCGGGGTCGGCGTGCACGTCGTAGAGCTCGCCGTGACCGTCGGCGTCCATCAGCAGCTTGTGGTGGCCCGCGCGCACCATCCGCTGCCCTCCGCTCTGCGTCACGGAGTTGAGCTCGTCGAACGTCGGGCTCTCGTAGGGGAAGTGCAGTGGCGGCTGCTCGTCCGCGCCGTAGGCGACGCCGCCGTAGCCGAGCTCGGCGTAGACGCTGTCGAACTCCCCGGGTGGCGGATCCTGCCCGGCGAGCAGCGGCGCGAGGCTGCGGCCCTGCACGCCGTCGGGCACGTGCGCGCCGACCAGCTCGCACAGCGTCGGCAGCACGTCGACCATGGACACCGGCTCGGCCCGGCGCGGCTGGGCCGCGATGCCCGGGCCGGTGAACTGCAGCGGGATCCGCACGAGGCACTCCGGCATCCCGGCGCCTTGCGCTGCAGGCCGTACTCGCCGACGTAGTCGCCGTGGTCGGAGAGGAACACGATCACGGTGTTCTCGGCCCGCGGCCCGAGGTGCCCGACGACCCGGCGGATCTGGTCGTCGAGCAGCCGCAGCATGCCCAGGTAGTTCGCGCGGTAACGGCGCCACCCCTCGTCGTAGCCGGGCCGCTTCCGCTCGATCAGTTCGCGCAGCCACCGGTAGGGCGCGGACCGGCCGGCGATCGCCTCCGGGCCGGCGACCCGGTCGGGCACCTCGTCCTCGGCGAACATGCCGAAGTACGGCTCGGGCACCTGGTACGGGTTGTGCGGCTCGGGGAACGACACCCACAGGAACATGGGCCGATCCGGATCGGCCTCGTCGATCGCCGCGACGGCCCCCGAGGCGATCCGGTGGGGCAGCTGCCGCTCCAGCGGGAACGGGGCCGGTTCCGGGTGCACTCCGTGGTCGAGGTCCGCCAGCCAGGCGTCGAACTCCGCGTCCCCGTCGCTGGTCCGGGGTCCGCTCGTGTGCATGTAGGGCCCGCGGAAGGTGTCGAAGTCCTCCGGCCCGCGGTACACGTGCGGCTTGCCGACGAAGTGCGTGCTGTAGCCGGCCTCGCGGACGACGTCGAGCAGGTCCTGCGCGAAAACGGCCGCGTGCGGCGTGCTGTTCTGGCGCACCCGGTGGGCGGTGGGGAAGCGGCCGGTCAGCAGGCTCGTGCGGGCGGGGACGCACGCCGGGTAGCTGGTGTAGGCGCCGGAGAACGCGGTGCCCCGTGCGGCGAGGGAGTCGACGAACGGCATCGTGTCGAGCCCGAACCCGCTACCCGCGGTGAAGTCCGCCCGCTGCTGGTCGGTCATGACCAGCAGGATGTTCGGCGGCGTGGGGCGCTCCGGATCTGAGGGCAACGAGGTCTCCGCATCGGTGGGCCGGGCGGTCACCCGCTCCGGGCGCGCGTCACGCGGAGTCCTATCAGCGATTTACAGCGCTGTAAACACTGGGCTGGACGCGGGTCGGTTGCTGCGGGTGGGTGGGGCTGGCGCGATTCTCGCCTGCGCGGCCGGGCATGATCGTTGCGAGCCCGCGCTCAGCGCCCTGGGCAGGGCGATCCACCGCAACTCGGACCGATCATGCGACCTTGATCGCTACAAGACGGCGCTGAACGCCGTCGTGAGGGCAGCAGCCCGCATCTCGGATCGATCATCGGCCGCCGACCCGGGAGCTGCCGTTCGCTCCACGCGCCGTGGGTCAGACGGTGATCCCGTACTGCCGGATCTTGCGGTAGAGCGTCGAGCGTGCCAGCCCGAGCGCACCGGCCGCGGCCATCCGGTTGCCACCCGCCTCGCGCAGCGCGCTCACGATCGCGTCGCGCTCGGCGAGGTCGACCGGCCGCAACGGGCCGCGTGGTGTGCTCTGGCAGGACTCGGGCAGGTCGGCGGCCTCGATGCGGCCCACCGGGCGGCGGCGCAGCGCGGCCGCCAGCGTGTCCCGGAGCTGGCACACGTTGCCGGGCCAGTCGTAGCGGCCCACGAGCCGTCGCGCCTCCGGGGAGAGCCGCACCTCGCGGTGCGGGGCCAGGTCGCTCAACAGGGCGTCGACCAGGCCGGGCAGGTCGTGGGAGCGGTGGCGCAGCGGCGGCACCGTCGCGACGTGTGGAACAGGGGCAGCAGCGCGTCGTGCACGGGCGCGGACTCCGTGGCGGTGGCCGCGACGAGCGGTGCGTCGCCGCCGAGCGCGTCCAGGAACTCCGCCACCGCCGCGGCCGACAGGCGGTCGACGTCGCGCAGTACCGGCAGCACCTCGGGCGGCCCCGGGCGCAGGATCTGGACCGCCACGTCCGCGGGAGCGGCCTCGAGCTGTTCGGGCTCGATCGCCACGGCGCGGCCCGACCCGTGGGCCTGCCGGTACAGCTGCGAGAGGAGGGTGAACCGCCCGGTGCCGGGCTCGCCGATGACGAGGACCGGCTCCCCGTTCTGCACGGCCCGGCCCACCGTCGCGGCAGCGGCCCGCCACCCGGGGCTGCCGCCCGCGGTCACCTGCGGGACCGGCGCGCGCCGGGTGTGCCGGGCGCGGCTGTGGCGCGGGTCGTCGTGCACCGAGACCACCCCGACCATCCCGGCGACGGCGCCACCGGCGAACACGGTGGTCCCGCGCAACCGCACCCGGGTGCCCGACGGCAGGTCGAGCCGGTCGTCGACCTCCGGGCGGCGGACCATCACGAAGCGCACGTGGTCCTGCAGGGTCGCCAGGTCGCCGGGGTCGAGCAGGGTCTGCATCGGCGCGTTCGTCATCACCGTCCGCTGGCCGACGGCCAGCACGGCCTGCCGGGTGCGCGCGTCGGTGCGGGAGTAGAGGTCGAACAGCGCCTGCTGCTGCTGGTTGCGGTCGGCCAGCAGGTTGTCCTCGATGCTCGCCGCCCCCGAGCGGACGAGCGAGTGCATGACGGGCGAGGAGTTCTCGCTCCGGCAGCTGATGTCCAGCACGCCCTCGATCCGGCCGGTGAACGGGTCGTGCACCGGCGCGCCCGCGCAGGCGTAGTGCTGCAGGCTCTCGACGAAGTGCTCGGCGCCGACGATGTGCACGGAGTCTCCGAACTCCAGGACCGTGCCGACGCCGTTGGTGCCGACCGAGCCCTCGGCGTAGCCGAACCCCTGCGCGAAGTAGAGGCGATCCGCGACCCGGCCGATCGACGAGTCGGTGTCCGCCCTGACCAGGAGGCGGGCCCGGGCGTCGGTGAGTGCACGCACACGGCGATGTCCGCGAGCTGCTCGGCCAGCTGTTCGATCACGGGCCGTGCGCAGCGGACGAGCGGGAGCCGAAGTCGAGGTCGGGGTGGTACTCGGTGGTCACGACGCTCGGGTGGACCCCGCCCGCGGCACTGCGGCGCCAGGACGCGGCGACGTGGCCGGGCACACCGCGCAGCTCGGCGTCGGCGCGCTCCAGCAGCTCGGCGCGCGCGGAGGTGAGCAGGACCCGGCGATCCGCGAGGTCTCCCATGCGCCGCACCTCCTCGTGCCCCTCCCATCGTGCGTCACCGGTCAAGGGGTGTTCGATTTTGGGACGGTCGCTCACCCCGCAGAGCCCATACCGTGATCGCGATCACGCTGATCGGGACACCCTCGAAGGGCGAGCCATGACGACGACCGCACCGCACACCGATCCCGAGCACTCCGATCCCGAGCACGACGTCCAGGACGCCGGGCACATCGACGTCCTCATCGTGGGTGCCGGGGTCTCCGGCATCGGCGCGCGCACCACCTGCGGGAGGAGTTCCCCGACCGCAGCTTCGTCATCCTGGACGCCCAGGACGCCCGCGGCGGGACCTGGTGGACCCACCGGTACCCGGGCGTGCGGTCCGACAGCGACCTGTTCACCTACGGCTACCGGTTCAAACCGTGGCGCGGCCCGTCGATCGCGGCGGGGGAGGAGATCCTCGCCTACCTCGACGAGGTCATCGACGAGCTCGACCTGGAGCCGCACATCCGCTACCGGCACCGGGTCACGGCCGCGAGCTGGTCGGCCGACGACCACCGCTGGACCGTCGAGGTCAGCAGGGGCGACACCGGTCAGCGGCTGCGCTTCACCGCCGACTTCCTGTGGATGTGCCAGGGCTACTACAACCACGAGAAGCCCTACCAGCCCAGGTGGGAGGGCATGGACCGGTTCCGGGGCGAGATCGTGCACCCGCAGAGCTGGCCCGACGACCTCGACCACACCGGGAAGCGGGTCGTCGTGATCGGCTCGGGCGCCACCGCGGCGACGCTGATCCCCGCGATGGCGCAGGACGCTGCCCACGTGACGATGCTGCAGCGCTCGCCGTCCTACTGGTTGGCCTCGCCGATCACCCATGAGCTCGCCGCGACGCTGCGCCAGCTGGACGTCCCCGAGGAGTGGACGCACGAGATCATGCGCCGCCAGTACGTGACGCAGTTCAACTGGCTGGCGCGCACCTCCCTGGAGCGCCCGACGAGGTGCACGCGTACCTCATGGACGCCATCCGCCCGCACCTGCCGGAGGGGTTCGACGTCGAGAAGCACCTCACGCCCCGCTACCGCCCCTGGCAGCAGCGCATCGCGATCGTCCCGGAAGGCGACATGTTCGCGGCCATCGGGGAGGGCCGGGCCTCGATCGTCACCGACACCATCGAGGAGTTCACGGAGAACGGGATCCGCGTCGGCTCGGGCGAGGAGATCGAGGCCGACATCGTGGTCACCGCCACCGGCTTCAACCTGTCGGCGTTCGGCGACGTCGCGTTCAGCGTCGACGGCGAGCCGGTCGACTTCAGCCGGCGGATCACCTGGCGCGGCATCATGATCAGCGGCGTGCCGAACATGGCCTACACGTTCGGCTACTTCCGGCACAGCTGGACGCTGCGCGTGGACCTGGTCTGCGACCTGGTGGGCCGCCTGCTCCGGCACATGGGGGAGAAGGGCGCCACGACGGTGGTGCCCGGCCTCCGGCCGGAGGACGCCGACATGGCGATGCGGCCGTGGTCGGACCCGGAGAACTTCACGCCGGGTACGTCATGCGCTCCCAGCACCTGCTGTTCAGGCAGGGCGACCGCGAGCGTGGACGCACATGCTGGAGCACGACGAGGAGCAGGAGATCCTGCCCAAGGCCGATCTCGACGACGGATCACTCGTCTACCGCTGAGGAGCTCACCATGCCCCGCACGACCGTACGGACCGGCGTCACGCTGAACTACGAGGTGCACGGCGAGGGGGAACCGCTCCTGCTCGTCATGGGTACGTCGGGCGCCATCCCGCTGTGGGCGCAGCTGCTGCCCGGCCTGGCCGAGCGCCACCGGGTCATCGCGTTCGACAACCGCGGGCTCGGCGGCAGCGACCGCGGCGAGGGTCCGATCACCGCGGCGTCCATGGCCGAGGACGCCTCCGCGCTGCTCGAGGCCCTCGACGTGCCGAGGGCGCACGCGCTGGGCTGGTCGCTCGGGTCGGCGGTCGTGCAGGAGCTCGCCATCGCACACCCGCAGCAGGTGGCCTCGGCGGTGCTGTACGCCACGTGGGGCCGGTGCGACGGCTTCCAGCGTTCGATCATCTCCGCGCTCCGGTTGCCCTACGCGGTGGGGGACATGGAGGCGGCGCTCGCCGTGTCCGGGCTGGCGTTCTCCCCGGAGATCCTGGACCGGCCCGACTTCGCGCAGCTGATGGAGCCGATGCTGCCGGCGTTCCCGCAGAACGCGGAGCAGGTCGCGGTCACGGTCGAGCAGTGGGACGCCGACCTCGAGCTGGACACGATCGACCGGGTCGGCGGGATCGAGGCGCCCACCCTGGTCGTGGTCGGCGAGCAGGACCTGCTGACCCCGCCCCGGCAGGCGAAGGCGGTGGCCGACGCCATCCCGAAGGCCCGCTTCGAGCTGGTGACCGGGCCGGGTTCCAGCCACTGCCTGCACATCGAGCGGCCCGGCGACCTGGTGGTCATCGTCACCGGGTTCCTCGGCGAGTACCCGATGCAGTTCTGACCTCCTTCGGGCCGGCTCAACCGGTCGGCACCAGCGGCGTCTCCACGTAGCCGGGGATCGTGTCGATGACCTCCATCGCCTTGGTGAAGTTGACGAACGTGTTGTTCATCAGCGCCCGCGGGTCGAAATCCGGGCTGGCGAGCACGCCGTGCACGCGACGGCGCTGCATCCCGAAGTTGCCCGCGTCGTAGAGCGGGAGGACCGCCGCCTCGCGGAGGAGCTTCTCCCACGAGTGCTGCTTGTCCAGGCTGTTGACGCCCACGACCTGCATGCACTTGTACACGGCCTCGAACATCAGCTCGGTGCACTGGATCTTGCACATGGCGCCGATCAGCTCGCCGTGGTAGTCGTGCTGATCCATGTAGTGCGCGGCCTTCCAGCAGAAGCAGCGGCACATCTCGATCCGCGCCGCCACGTCGCCGAGCACGTAGCCGACGTTCTGGTGGTTGATGATCGGGTTCGGCCCACCGGCGGTGTAGGTCTTGGCCCACTCGAGCGCGGCCTCGTACGCCGAGCGGGCCACTCCCACGGCCGCGATGCCGGCCACCGGGCCGGACCACGCGAAGTTCCGGTTGATCAGCAGGTCACCGTTGCCGCGGGTGCCCTCGATCAGGTTGTCGGCAGGAACGCGCGCGTTCTCGAAGACGATCTCCGCGTTCGGGGTCAGCCGGTGCCCCATCTTGTCGATCAGCCGGTAGCCGACGCCTGGGTACCGCGCTCGACCATGATCGCCGAGAGGCCCTCCGTGCCGCCGCTGCCGGAGTCGGTGCGCACGACCACGATGCTCGCGTCGGCGCCGTTGCCGTCCCAGCCCGCGACGTTGCATGGCCAGTACTTCCGGCCGTTCAGCACGTACTCGTCGCCGTCGCGGAGCGCGGTGACGCTGATGCCGACGGGCGCGGCGCCCGGCGCGTCGAAGTTGGCGGTGCCGCCAGGGCTCCCGGCAGGCTCGCTGACGGCGTAGCCGACGATGTACTCGCCACGCGGGTCGGACGTGGCGGCGCGCAGGAACCGGTCCTTCTGGGCGTCCGTCCCCCAGTACCAGACCGGCATGAGGCCGAGCCCGTTCACCAGGATCGTGCAGGCGAAACCGGGATCGACCGCGCAGATCTCCTCGGCGGCCAGGATGACGTCGACGTTGGACAGCCCGCCGCCGCCGTACTCGGTGGGCAACATGCAGAAGGCGATGCCCCGCCGGTAGGCCTCGACGTAGGCCTCCTTCGTGCGCCGGAACCCGGCCATCGGGTCGGGCTCGGCGTCCGCCTCGCGGACGGCGGGAGCAAGGACCTCCGTGGCGAACTCCCGCGCGGACTGCTGGACCCTGAGTTGGTCCGTGGTGAGGGTGAAGTCGATGGCCATGTGTCCTCCAGATGCTTCCGACCGGGCGCCGCTGCGGCATCTCCGTTCGGCTGCGGATCCGCGCGGCCTCCCGCTGGGAGTCTCCTCGCGCAGCCCGCCCACGGCGAGGGTTCGACGGGCGCTGCGTCCGTACGGATGCCGGCCGACGTCCATGTGTCCTCGCGGATCGGGCAGGTGGCGGATCGGGCAGGTGGAGGACGGTTCGCGGCCGCGGGGCCTACGGCCGCCCTCTGGCGCCGACGCCGATGGCGACGCGCAACAAGGCGGCGGCGGCGCCATCGAGGCGCCGCCGGGCCGGCCACACCGCGCGCAGGGGGCGACGGAGATCGATCCCGTCCACGGCGACCTCGACGAGCCGGCCGTTCGCGATGTCGTCGGCGACGGCGAGAGCGCTCAGCACGGCGGCGCCCGTGCCCTCGGCGACCGCGCTGCGGACGGCGGTGCTCGACCCGAGCTCCAGCAGCGGCCGGACCGGCGTGACCTGCGCGCGTTGCAGCGCCCGATCGAGGGTGTCGCGGGTGCCGGAACCCCGCTCCCGCACGATGAGCGGCGTCCGCGCGAGCTCGTCCGGCCCGACCGGGGCGCGGCGCCTCGCCCACGGGTGGTCCAGTGCGACGACGACCGCCAGGCGGTCGGCGGCCACGCGACGTGAGGTCAGGCCCGTCGGCACCGTCGGGGACTCGAGGAACCCGATGCCCACCTCGCCGGCGGCGGCGAGCGTCGCCACCTGCTCGGAGTTGGTGACCTGCAGGCGCACGTACAGCTCGGGAGCGCGTTTCCGCAGAGCGCCGATCCACGCCGGGGCGAGGTGCTCCGCGACCGTCATGCTGGCGGCGACGTCGAGGTCGTCGTCCTGCTCGCCCCGCAGCGCCGCGGCGCCCACGACGAGTGCGTCGAGCTCGGCGAGCACGCGCTCCGCCCATGCCACGACCGCCCGGCCGGTGGGGGTCAGCTCGGACCCGCGGTGGGTGCGGTCGACGAGGACGAGGCGCAGCCGGCGTTCGAGCGCGCTGAGCCGCTTGCTCGCCGCCGGCTGGCTGATCCGCAGGCGCTCGGCCGCGCGGCCCAGGCTGCCGACCTCCCCGACGAGCACGAGGAGGCGCAGCCCCTCGATGTCCGGCTCGGTCATAACCGAAGGATATGACCACCTGCCGCGATGACGGCTACCGCGGGCCGGGCGGGCGGCGCAACCTCGATCGACATGAGCACGACTCGAATCGCGGGAGACCGCTTCGGTGCGCTCCTGCCGGGCCTCGCGGCCACCGGGGGCGCGGTGGCGGTGTCGGTCGGGGTGAACGCGGTGTTCCCGGCCGTGAGCGCACTGGTGGTCGCCGTGGTGCTGGGTGTCGCCGCCGCCAATCTCGGTGCGGTTCCCCCGGGTGCCCGGGCGGGCCTGGCATGGGGGACGCGCCGGCTGCTGCGCACCGGGGTGGTCCTGCTGGGACTGCAGCTGGCGCTGCCGCAGGTCGTGGCCCTCGGCCCGGGGCTGCTGCTCGCCGTGGTCGTGACGGTCGCGGTGACCTTCGCGGGCACGCTGTGGCTCGGACTCCTGTTGCGGCTGCCCCGGGCGCTGCGCATCCTGATCGCCACCGGCTTCTCGATCTGCGGGGCATCGGCCGTTGCGGCGGTCGCGTCCGTCATCGACCACGACGAGGAAGACGTCGCGACCGCGGTCAGCCTGGTGACGATCTTCGGGAGCCTGGCGATCGTCGGGCTCCCGGCACTGGCCGGCGCGCTCGGGATCGGGGGGACCGAGCTCGGCCACTGGGCGGGTCTCGGGGTGCACGAGGTCGGCCAGGTCGTCGCGGCGGCGCCCCGCCGGTGCCGGAGCGGTCGCCGCCGCGGTGCTCGTCAAGCTCAGCCGGGTCGTGCTGCTCGCGCCGGTCGTGACCGCGGTCGCATCGTCGAGCGCAGGACCCGCCCGGCCGCCCCGGGCCGGCGGCCCCCGCTGGTCCCGCTGTTCGTCCTGGGCTTCCTCGGGGCGATCGCGGTGCGGTCCGCGGGCCTGCTGCCCGCCGCCGCCATCGACACCGCGGCGACGCTCACCACCTGGGCACTGACGGGTGCCCTGTTCGGGCTCGGCACCTCGATCAGCCTGCGCGGACTCGTCGCCGCGGGCCCACGTGCGCTCGCGCTCGGTGCCCTCTCGACCGCCCTCGTCGGCGCGGTCTCGCTGCTGTCGATGCGTCTGCTCGCCTGAGCGGCCGCGGTGGACAGGTCCGCCCGCCCCTCTTGACGGGCGCGTGCCACCGTGCGCAGTATGGGCCCCTAACTGTTAGGGGTCCTTACTGAGGTGAACATGAATCCGGCAAGCCACGACGATCGGCGCGGGGAGGATCTCGGCGTGCTGCTCGTGTCGGCGTCGGCCCGGCTCAACCGCCTGTACGGGCGGGTGCTCGGGCAGCTGGGCACCTCGCTCACCTACCGCCAGCACCGCCTCCTGCGACGTGTCTCCGAGGGGCACGCGTCGATGGCGGAGCTCGCGGCGCTCGGCAACCTGACCGTCCCGACCGTCTCGGAGAGCGTCGAGGGGCTCGTGCGCCGCGGCTTGCTGAACCGGGAGGTGAACCCGCAGAACCGGCGTCAAGTGCTGCTGAGCCTGACCGCGGAGGGACGCGAGGCGAAGGAGGCAGGCGACGTGGCGCTCCAGGCGGTGAACGACCGCCTGCTCCGCGCCGTCGCCGACGAGCACCGGCAGGTGCTGCACGAGTCGCTGGTGGCGCTCTACGACGCGGCCACCGACTCCTTCCAACAACCGGACCCGACCACGGCTGCGGCGGGAGCGGGTCGGCTCACCGAGACCTGAGGTCCGCCCCGGCCGCGGCGGACGCGGCGGCCGGGCGCGAGAGGAGATCACGATGAAGTGTTCGCTGTCCGATCGGACCAGGAAGAGGCGCTGGCAGGTGGCACTGCTGGGCGTCGTGAGCGTCGCGCTCGTCGCGTGCGGCGGTGGGGGAGACGCCGAGGCGGCGGGCCCGGCGGCGAGCTGCGGTCCGCTGACCGAGCCGCAGAGCCTGAAGCTGGGGGTGAACCCCGGCGCCCAGGACCTCGTCACGTTCGTCATGCAGGAGCAGGGCTTCGCGGAGAAGCACAACCTGCGGCTGGAGGTCAGCTCCTTCCAGAACCCCGCCGCGCTGCACGCGGCCATCGGCCAGCAGGCCGTCGACGTCGGCTTCGGCGGCCTGACCGCGATGGCCACGGCACGGCAGCAGGGCCGCGGGACCATGATCTTCGACGTTCTGACCGGCCCGTCCAACGTCGTCGTCACGCGCGCCGACTCGGACGCCGGAGCTTCGCCGACCTGCGCGGGCGCAAGCTCGGCGTCTTCGGCGGCCGCTCCAGCGCCACGTTCGCGATCACCTCGGTCGTCGCGAAGGGGAAGTACGGCATCGACAGCCTCGAGAACGACGTCGACATCATCGAGGGCCCGGACGCCGCCGTGCTCGGCCTGCTCGACGAGGGCAACATCGACGCCGCTCTCATCGGCACCACGGCCACCGTGCAGGCGATGCTCTCGGACCGCTACCGGGTGCTGAGCGACATCTCCGAGGACTACCAGCGACCTACGGCAAGCCTCCCGGCCACGTGCTCGCCGCCACCACCGACGACTACGCCGAGTCGCACTGCGGCGTGCTCAACGCGTTCAGCGGGGCGCTCGACGACACCGTCGCGTTCATCCAGAGCGACGCCGGGGTCTGGGCCGACTACGCGAAGAAGATCGAGCTCACCGACCCGCGGGCGCCGCAGCTGCTGCAGGAGCGGGTGGCCTCGCGCTACATCACCGACTGGAACCAGGACCAGGCCGACGCCGAGGCCGCGCTCATCGAGCAGCTCATCCCGGTGCTCGGCGCCGACAACTTCGTGCCGGCGGTGCCCGACGGGCTCTTCCGCACCGACCTGCGGACGGGAGCGGAATGAGCACCGGCACCGGCGAACGGACCGAGGGGGTCGCGCCCGTCGTCCCCGTGGCGGGGGAGGCCGACCTGGTCGCCCCGGAACGCCGCTCGTGGCGAGGGGTGTGGCTGCGCGCGCTGTCGCTGCTGTCCCTCGTCGCCGTGTGGTTCGTCGCGTCGCTCTTCCTGTCGCCGAACGTGCTGCCGGGCCCGGTGACGGTCGTCGCGACCATGATCGACAACCTCGGCGAGCCGGAGACCTACGTCGACCTGGGCACCACGGTGTACCGCGTGGTGGCGGGCATGCTCATCGCCGTCGCCGGTGGCCTCGTGATCGGTCTGATCATGGGGTTGTCGAAGTTCGGCGAGGAGTTCCTCGACAGCTGGGTGCTGGTCGCGTTCACCGTGCCGTCGGTGGTCTACGGCATCCTGGCGATCCTCTGGTTCGGCCTCAACGATGCCGCGGCGATCGTCGCCATCGGCGCACCGCGGTGCCCGCCGTCGCGATCAACATGTGGCAGGGCGTGAAGGCCATCGACCTCTCGCTGATCCGCATGGGCCGGGCCTTCCACTTCTCCCGGTCCTCGATCCTGCGCAAGCTCGTGGTGCCGCAGGTGATCCCGTTCCTGCTCGCCGCGCTGCGCTACGCGCTCGGACTGGCCTGGAAGATCGCCACGGTCGTCGAGCTCATCGGCCTCTCCAGCGGTGTGGGCTACCAGCTCGGCTACTGGTTCGGGCTGTTCAACATGACCCAGGTCCTCGCCTGGACGCTCATGTTCACGATCGTCCTGCTGCTGATCGAGTTCGTGATCCTCAAGCCCACCGAGCACTGGCTGACCCGGTGGCGCCCCTCCATGCAGAACTGAAGGAGCAGGCGACGTGGCTGAGCCCTACCTCGTCATCGACAACGTCCGCAAGCAGTTCCCGCGGCGCGGGGACCTCCGCTCACCGTGATCGACGGGTTGAACGTCGCGGTGGAGCGCGGCTCCCTGCTGTCCATCCTCGGCCCGTCCGGCTGCGGGAAGTCCACCCTCCTCAACATGATCAACGGCCTCGACGACGTGACGTCGGGCCGGATCGCGGTGGGCGGGCACACCGTGAGCGTCCGGTCCCGGTCGGCCGTGCGCATCGGCGTGGTGTTCCAGGAGCCGCGCCTGTTGCCGTGGCGCACGGTCCGCGACAACGTGCGGCTGCCGCTGGACGAGCTCGACGTCCCCCGCGACGAGGCCGACCGGCGGGTGCAGCGCTACCTCGACCTCGTCGGACTCGGCGAGTTCGGCGACTACTACCCGCTGCGCCTGTCGGGCGGGATGCAGCAGCGCGTCGCGCTCGCCCGCGGCCTCGCGATCGAGCCGGACCTGCTGCTCGCCGACGAGCCGTTCTCCGCGCTGGACGAGATCACCGCCCGCAAGCTGCGCCAGGAGTTCACCGACATCTGGCGCGCGACCGGCCGCACGGTCCTGTTCGTCACGCACAACATCCGCGAGGCGGTGTTCCTGTCCACCCGCATGCTCGTCGTCACCGCGCGGCCGTGCACCACGCACATGGACATCGCGATCGACGTCCCGTACCCGCGGGTGCCGGAGGACGACCGCCTCTTCGAGATCGAGAAGCAGGTCACCCGCGACTTCATCCGCATGGAAGAGGCCGCGAGCGGCGACCGGCCAGCAGAAAGGGCAGGTGTATGACCGACGCGACCGACCAGGCGGACTCCGCAGAGCTGGAGCTGCGCTACTCCCGCGTGCGCGCCGCGATGGCCGAGCAGGGCATCGACGTCCTGCTCGCGTACGGGCCGGGGTGGCGGCGGGAGAACATCCGCTACCTGTCCGACGCCCGGGTGGGCGGCAGCGCCGCGCTGGTGCTGCTCCCCGCCGTGGGCGATCCCGTGGCCTTCTCCACGCGGCCGGCGGACCTCGGGGTGATCGCGGCCCGGGGCTGGGTCACCGACGTCGCCCGGCTCGACCTGGGTGGGGCGGCGTTGGCCGAGCGGCTGCGCGACCTCGCACCCGCGCGGGTGGGCATCGCTCTGCGGGATCTGCTGCCCCAGGCCCTCTCCGAGGCCGTCGCGGCGGCCGTGCCGGCCGCCGATGTCGTCTCGGCCACCGCGTTGCTGGACGACGCGCGGATGGTCAAGAGCGACTGGGAGCTGGCGCAGATGCGCCGGGCGGCGGCGGTGTGCGCGGCGGGCTGGCAGCGCTTCGTCGACGTGCTCGAGCCCGGGTTGCCGGAGTACCGGATCGTCGCCGAGGTGGAGGCCGAGCTGAAGCGCCTGGGCGCGGAGGACAACTTCATGCTCATCGCGTCCGGTGGGGACGAGGTGACCGGCATGACGGCGCCGACGCCGCGGCTGCTCGAAGAGGGCGACATGGTGCGTACCGAGCTGACCCCCCAGATGAACGGGTACTGGCTGCAGATCTGCCGCTCCGCGGTGGTGGGGCGGGCGAGCGACGCCCAACGGCGCTCGTTCGACCTGTTCGACGAGGCCGTGGAGGCCGGCCTGTCGGTGGTGAAGCCCGGTGTGACCGCGCACGAGGTGGCGGTGGCGGAGAACGACGTGTTCCGCAAGTACGGCTACGGCGAGTACTGCGGCGCGCAGTACACCCGGGTGCGTGGGCACGGGCACGGCCTGCACCTGGACGAGACGCCGATCATCGAGGGCAACCACACGGTGCTGCCGGAGCGGGCCGTGTTCATCGTGCACCCGAACACGTTCACCCCGATCGCCGGCTACCACGTGCTCGGCGACCCGGTCGTCGTGACGGCCACCGGGTACGAGGTGCTGATCGAGACCGAGCGCGTCCTGTTCGAGACGCCGCAGGGGGTGGCGGCGTGAAACGCGGGCTGGTGGTGCTGGACCCGGCCGAGGTGCCGGAGCAGGAACGGGCGGAGCGGGTGCTGCGGGTGCAGCGGCGCCTCGCGGGCGACGGCGTCACGATCGCCCTCGACTACGCCGACGTGCACCGCTCCGACGACCTCGGCTACCTCACCAACCTGTGCCTCTACTGGAACGAGGGCATCCTCGCCGTCCCGGTCGTCGGCGAGCCCACGTTCCTCATGAAGCTCTCGCCGCGCGTGCACCCGTGGATGCGCCGCTCGTCCACGCTCACCGACCTGCGCAGCGGCAAGGGGTTCACGGCGCTGGTCGAAGGCCTCCTCGAAGGGATCGAGCCCGGCGTGCTCGGACTGGTCGACGCCGGACTCTGGCCGGCCACGGCGATCGAGGAGGTGCGGGCCGCGGCCCCGGGTTGGGAGATCCGGCCGCTCGGCGGGCTGGTGCGGGAGCAGCGGTTGGTGCCGTCCGCGGCGGAGCGGGCGCTGCTGAGCGCGGCGCAGGCGCAGTTGGACGGCGCACTCGCGGCGGCGGCGGGCGCTGCCGAGGACGAGCGGATCGCCCTCGTCGAGCGGGCGCTGCGCGGGGCGGGGTTCACCGACGTGCTGGCCGAGGTCGGCGGGCTGGTGCGGGAGCAGCGGTTGGTGCCGTCCGCGGCGGAGCGGGCGCTGCTGAGCGCGGCGCAGGCGCAGTTGGACGGCGCACTCGCGGCGGCGGCGGGCGCTGCCGAGGACGAGCGGATCGCCCTCGTCGAGCGGGCGCTGCGCGGGGCGGGGTTCACCGACGTGCTGGCCGAGGTCGGCGGGCTGGTGCGGGAGCAGCGGTTGGTGCCGTCCGCGGCGGAGCGGGCGCTGCTGAGCGCGGCGCAGGCGCAGTTGGACGGCGCACTCGCGGCGGCGGCGGGCGCTGCCGAGGACGAGCGGATCGCCTCGTCGAGCGGGCGCTGCGCGGGGCGGGGTTCACCGACGTGCTGGCCGAGGTCGTCCACGGCCCGGACGGGGTGGCCGCGGTGGACGTCACCGGGCAGTACCGGTTCTGCTGGGTGCGCGGCGCGCGGCTGGTCGACGGCGCCGATGCGCCGTGGGTGGCGGGCCTGCGGGCGGCGCTGGCCGCGGCGGTCGCGGCCGTGGCTCCCGGCGTCGCGGCCTCCGCTCCGGCCGCCGTGGCGGAGCGGGCGCTGACCGGACTGCCGGCGGGTGCGGTCGGCTCGGCGACGGTCGTGCACCAGGCCGATCTGTCCACCGGCGGCGACTACGCCGACTCCGCCGAGCCGCTCCCGGCCGGCGCGGTGGTCGTGGTCGGTGTCGAGGTGCTCTTCCCCGACGGCGGGCGCGTCGCCGTCACCGAGACGGTCCCCGTGGAGGCGTCGTGAGAGTCCTGTCCAACGCCGACGTCGAGCAGGTCCTCACGCCTGCCGAGTGCCTGTCGGCCCTGGAGACCGCCTACGTCGAGCTCGCCGAGGGCAAGGGCGCCAACCGCCCGCGCAACCACACCTACTTCCCGGTGGAGGACGAGCGCCACCCCGGCTTCCGGTTCCGGTTCAAGTCGCAGGAAGGGGGCACGGTCGGCAGCGGCGTGTGGGCGCTGCGGATCACCTCCGACATCGCCGGTGTCGAGACGCTCGCGAACGGCGTGCAGCGGAGAAGACTCATCCCGGCCGCGCCGGGCGGGCGCTACGTCGGGCTCGTGACGCTCTACAGCCTCACCACCCTGGAGCCGCTCGCGATCCTGCACGACTCGGTGATCCAGAAGATGCGGGTCGGCGCGACGTCGGCGCTCGGCATCCGGGAGCTGGCTCCCACCGGCGTCACCGTCGCGGGGATGTTCGGTTCGGGCTGGCAGGCCGAGGCGCACCTGGAGTGCCTGCTCATGGTGCGGCCGGAGATCGAGGAGGTGCGGGTCTACAGCCCGACGCCGGCCAACCGGGAGAAGTTCGCGGCCACCTGGAGCGAGCGCACCGGCAAGCGGATCGTCGCCGTCGACGACCCGCGCGGGGCCGTCGAGGCTGCCGGATCGTCACGTGCGCCACCGCGGCGATGGACCCGTGCTTCGAGGGCGCCTGGCTCGAACCGGGCAGCCACGTCACCGCGATCACCTCGCCGGACGGCACCGCGACCCGCCGCGAGCTCGACGACGCGACGTTCGACAAGGCCGACCGGATCGTGGTGCTGTCGCGTGAGCAGGTGCACCACGACAAGCAGTACGACATCCTCGGCCCCGTCGAGCGCGGCCGGATGGCCTGGGACGACATCCACGAGCTGGGTGACGTGCTCGCGGGTGCGCAGCCGGGCCGCACGCGCGACGGCGAGACCACGATCTTCGCCAACAACACCGGCATGGGCCTGCAGTTCGCCGCGGTCTGCGCACGGGCGCTCGCGCTCGCCGAGGAGCGCGGGCTGGGGCACGAGGTGCCGACCGACTGGTTCCTCGAGGAGACGAGCCCGTGAGCATGAGTACTGCCGTCGGTGGGCGGGCGATCGTCTTCGGCGACGACGTCAACACCGACGTGATCATCCCGGGCCGCTACCTCGTGAGCATCGACCCGGCAGAGCTGGCCGAGCACGCGTTCGAGCCGCTCGGACCGGAGGTCCAGCAACGGCTGCGGGAGAGCGCCGTGGTGGTGGCCGGGCGCAACTTCGGGTGCGGCAGCGCCCGCGAGCAGGCCTCGACCTGCCTGATCGGGGCCGGGATCGGTGCGGTGGTCGCGAGATCGTTCTCGCGGGTGTTCTTCCGCAACGCGATCAACACCGGGCTCGTGGCCGTGGAGTGCCCGGACGCCGTGGACGCGATCGAGGACGGCGGCGAGGTGCTCGTCGACTACACGGCCGGGACCGTCACGGTCGGGTCCGGGACGTTCACGTTCGCGCCGTACCCGCCCGGGCTGCGCGTGATCTTGGAGGCGGGCGGGCTCATCCCGTACCTCATGCGGGAAGCGGAGGCAGGACAACGTGGGTAGGACGTTCGCACAGAAGGCCCTGGAGCGGGCGTCGGGGGAGAAGGACCTGGTCCCGGGCCAGATCGTGGACGCCTTCCCCGATCTCTACATGAGCCACACCGCGAGCTGGCGCTGCATCCGCACGCTCGAGCGGATGGGGTGGCCGGAGCTGTACGACGTCGACCGGATCGCGATGGTCATGGACCACATCGCCCCGGCCGACAACGCGAAGACGGCCGGCTACCACGCCCTGTGCCGCGACTTCGCGCAGCGCAGCGGGGTGAGGAAGTTCTTCGACGTCAACGCGGGGATCGCGCACGTCGTACTGATGGAGCGCGGCCTCGTGAAGCCGGGCGAGGTGATCATCGGCACCGACTCGCACTCCACGATCTACGGGGCACTGGGCGCGTTCGGCACCGGCGTGGGGTTCAGCGAGATCACCGCCACCTGGGTCACGGGCAAGCTCTGGATGAAGGTGCCGGAGTCGATCCGGGTGGAGGTGGACGGGCCGCTCGCGCGCGGGACGTACGCCAAGGACGTCATGCTGCGGCTGATCGGCGACATCGGCGCCGACGGGGCCACGTACTGCTCGGTGGAGTTCCACGGCAGCTACGTCGAGGCGATGTCGGTGTCGGAGCGGATGACGCTCTGCAACCTCGCGATGGAGATGGGGGCGAAGAACGCGTTCGTGCCGCCCGACGCCACGACGCGGGCGTACCTCGACGAGGCGGGCGCCGACCCGGCCTCCTACGAGGTGCTGCTGCCCGACCCGGACGCGGAGTACCGGCAGGTGGAGCGGGTGGACGGGCGTTCGCTCGTGGCCCAGGTGGCCGTGCCGCACACCGTCGACAACGTGGTGCCGGTGACGGAGGTGGCCGGGACGAAGGTCGACCAGGTGTTCATCGGCTCGTGCGCCAACGCGAAGTACGACGACCTCGCGATCGCGGCCGACGTGCTCGCCGGGAAGACCGTGGCACCGGGCGTGCGGCTGATCGTCACGCCGGCGTCGAGCCGGATCATGGCGAAGGCCGCGAGCGACGGGATCGTCTCCACGCTGTTGGCGGCGGGCGCGACGATCACCAACCCCGGGTGCGGGGCGTGCGCGGGCGTCGGCGGCGCGATGGCCGACGGGGAGGTCACGTTCTCCACGGCCAACCGCAACTTCCAGGGCCGGATGGGCAGCTACCACAGCCGCATCTACCTGGGCAGCCCGGCCACGGCGGCGGCGACGGCCGTGCGTGGTGTGATCAGCGACCCGCAGGAGCTGCTGGCATGAACATGGTCGAGAAGATCCTGGCGCGGGCGAGCGGTCGCCGGTCGGTGGAGCCCGGCGACGTGGTCGTCGCCGAGGTCGACCTGCTGATCATGCACGACCTGAGCGGCTACCTGACGTCGCGCGTGTTCGACAAGCAGGTCGGTGGGGAGGTCCGGTACCCGGAGCGGGTGGCGATGGTGTTCGACCACCACTTCTCGCCACCCACGGAGGACGCCGCGGCGATGCTTCAGGCCAACCGGGAGTGGGCCCGGCGCACCGGCACCCACCTCCTGGACTGCGGCAACGGCAACATCCACCACGCCGTCGTGCAGCGCGGGCTGGTGCGCCCCGGCGGGATCGTCGTGGGCTCCGACAGCCACACGCCCGTGCACGGCGCCATCGGTGCGTTCGCGGTGGCGCTGGGCAACGACTCGCACGCCGGCACCGTGCTCCCGCACGGCAAGGCGTGGTTCCGGGTGCCGGAAACGGTGCGCGTCGAGCTCGTCGGCACGCCGCCGCCAGGCACCACGGCGCGGGACGTCGCGCTGTGGCTGGTCGGGCGGATCGGGGAGGGCGGGCTGATCTACGCGGCGGTCGAGTTCGCCGGCCCGTACGTCAAGGAGCTGGGGTTCTGGGACCGCTGGCTCTTCCCGCTGCTGTGCGTCGACCTGGGCGCGAAGTGCAGCTTCGTGGAGCCGGACGAGGTCACCGAGGCGTTCGTGGCGGGCCTGCCGGCCGGCGCCGCGGACCGGTACGAGCGCAGCGACGGGGGAGAGGCGTCCACGGTGCTGCGGTTCGACGTCGGTGAGGTGGCGCCGCAGGTGGCCTGCCCGCCGACGGTCGGCAACCTCGCCGACGTCCCGGACGTGGCGGGTCGGCCGGTGCAGTGGGCCGAGCTCGGCGGGCACGCCGGCGGCCGGCTGGAGGACTTCCGCGCCGCCGCCGCCGTGCTGCGCGGGCGGCGGGTCCACCCGGGCGTCCGGTTCAACCTGGTGCCGTCCAGCCGGGCGGTGTTCACGAGAGCTCTGCAGGAAGGGCTGGTGCTGGCCCTGCACGAGGCCGGGGCGACGTGGTTCCCGCCGAGCACCGGCTCCAACCAGGCCTACAACATGGGCGCGATGGCGGCGGGCGAGGCGATGATCTCCACGCACGCCCGCAACTTCCCGGGCCGCAACGGGAGCCCCGAGTCGAGCATGTACCTCGCGGCCGCGCCGACGGTGGCGGCGTCCGCGGTCACCGGCACGATCACCGACGCCCGGGAGCTGCGATGACCACGCGGGGCCGTTGCTGGACGTTCGGCGACAACATCCCGACCGACCGGCTCGTGAAGACCAAGTACGTGGTGGAGCCGATGGAGGTGATCGTCCAGCACGTGCTGGAGGACCTGAACCCGCGTTTCCCGCTGGAGGTGGCCGCCGGCGATGTCGTCGTCGCCGGGAAGCACTTCGGCCAGTCGTCGGGGCGGGCGATCGCGGTGAAGGCGCTGCGGGCCACGGGCATCGGCGCCGTGGTGGCCGAGACCTTCGCGCGCACCTTCTACCGCAACGCGTTCGAGGTGGGCCTCCCGGTGCTCGAGCTCCCCGGCGTCACCGGCCTCGTGTCCGACGGCGACGTGCTGAGCGTCGACGTCGCCGCCGGACACTTCCGCAACGAGACGACGGGCGTCGAACGCCAGGTGCTGCCGCCGGATGCGTTCCTGCTCGACATGCTCGAGGCCGGTGGGCTGATCGCGCTGGCCAGGTCACGCCCCGAGCTGTTCGAGGACCGAGGCGCGCAGCGGTAGGCCCCCGTATGTTGGCGCGGTGGTGAGCAAGCGTCTGACCCGCGAGGAGAGCCGCGCGAGGACCCGTGAGCGGCTGCTCGAGTCGGCCGCGGAGCTGTTCGCGGAGCGCGGGGTGAACGGCACGTCGGTGGAGCAGATCGCCGAGCGGGCCGGCTTCACCCGTGGCGCCTTCTACGGCAACTTCGCCGACAAGCACGATCTGGTGCGCGAGCTGCTGCAGCGGCGCACCGAGCGGGAGCTGGCCGAGGTGCGTGAGCTGGTGGCCGACGGGAACGGCCACGAGCGGATGCGGGAGTGGAACCGGGCCCGGGCCGAGCACCTCGACGAGTGGCTGGCGCTGCGGCTGGAGCTGCTGCTGCACGCGCTGCGCCACCCGGAGGTGCGGCCCGCGCTCGCGGCCCGCGAGCGGCTGGCGACGGACGCGCACGCGCAGGCGCTCGCGGCCGGTTTCCGCGCCCGGGGGATCGAGCCGCCCGCCGACCCGCAGCGGCTCGCGCTGATCGTCCACGCCCTCGAGGACGGCCTGCTCCTGCAGCGCATGCTCACCCCCGACGAGCTGCCGGCCGACGTCGTCGCCGATGCGGTCGCACTGCTCGACCGGCTCTGGAGCCGCACCTGATATTCGGCATCGTATCCAGATACAGATATGTATCCTGGGCTGGTGGACGAGGTCTGGACGTGGAGCGCGGCGGCGGTCGCCCGCGCGGTCGGAGCGGGTGAGGTGTCGGCGCGCGAGGTCGTCGAGGCAAGCCTCGCGCGCATCGAGGACGTGAACGGGGCGATCAACGCCGTCACGGTCCGGTTCGACGAGGCGCTGGCCGATGCCGACCGGGTCGACGAGCGACGCCGGGCGGGCGAGGAGGTCGGGCCGCTGGCCGGGGTGCCGTTCACGGTGAAGGAGAACATCGACGTCGCGGGGTATGCCACCACCCACGGCGTGCCGCACTTCCGTGACGCGGTGGCAGCGGCCGACGCCCCGCCGGTGCGCAGGCTGCGTGCGGCCGGTGCGGTGCCGATCGGGCACAGCAACATGCCGGACCTCGCGCTCGCCGGCAACACCACGGTGAGCAGGCTGTTCGGCGAGACCCGCAACCCGTGGACGGCCATCCGCACCCCGGGAGGCACGAGCGGGGGTGACGGGGCCGCCGTCGCCTCCGGGATGGTCGCGCTCGGGCTCGGGAACGACTCGGGCGGGTCGGTCCGGCTGCCCGCGATGTTCTGCGGAGTCGCGGCGCTCAAGCCGAGTTACGGCGCCGTCGCCCAGGACCACCGCATCGGCGGGACGGAACCCACCCTCGCGTCACAGCTGTTCCCGGTCGACGGGCCGATCGCGCGCACCGTCGAGGACCTGGAGGTCGTCCACGCGGTGCTCGCCGGTGCCGACCCGGCCGACCCGCGCACGGTCCCGCACGTCGCGGGCACGCCGCTGCCCCGGCGCGTCGCGCTGTGCGTCGATCCGGCAGGGCTCGGCGTGGACCCCGAGATCCGGGCGGAGCTCGAGAGGGCCGCCGAGGCGCTGGCCGCTGCGGGCCACGAGGTGGAGGAGGCGGAGCCGCCGCAGCTCGCGGAGGCGCTCACCGCGTACGGCACGCTGATCACCGCGGAGTTCGGGCTGCGCTGGCCCACGCTCCGGCGGTTGCTCACCGACGAGTCGGCGCAGCACATGGAGCTCTCGATGGCGCGCATGCCGCCCGCCGACCTGGAGGGCTACCTCGCCGCCACCGCCGCGCGGTTCGGCGCGATGCGCGCCTGGGACGCGTTCGCGCAGCGGTACCCGCTGGTGCTCGGACCGGTCTACACCGAGCGGCCGTTCGACGTCGACCCCTTCGACGCCGACCAGGGGATGCGGGCGATGCTCGCCATGCGGCTGTGCACCGCCACCACCTGCGTCGGCGTGCCCGCGGTGGCCGTACCCACGGGGGTGGTCGACGGCCGGCCGCTGGGCGTGCAGCTCATCGGCCCGCGGCACCGCGAGGACGTCTGCCTCGCCGCCGCCCGCGAGGTGCAGGACCGGCTGCCCGTGCCGTCCCCGGTGCGGTGATCGCCCGGGGACGGCGACCGGTCAGCCGTGGAAGCCGTCCTTGGCGGTGGCGCGCAGGTGCTCGAGGTCGAAGTCGAGCCCCAGCCCGGGAGCCGGGGGGAGCTTCAGCCGGCCGCCGCTGTTGTCGAGCGGCACGGTGAGGAACTGGTTGTAGCTGCTCAGGTCGTGGCGGCTGGATTCGATCCGGTAGAAGTTCGGCACCGTGGCCATCACGTGCCCGCCGGCGACGAGGTTGACCGGGCCCGCGGCGTCGTGCGGCGAGACCGGCACGTAGTACGCCTCGGCCATGGTGGCGATCTTCTTCAGCTCCGAGATCCCGCCGGTCCACGTCACGTCGGGCATCACGAAGTCGGCGAGCCGGTTCTCCAGGACCGGCACGAAGTCCCACCGGGTGTGCAGCCGTTCCCCCACCGAGATCGGGACGCGCACGCGCTCGCGCACCTGCTCGAGGGCGCGGTAGCTCTCCGGCGGCACCGGCTCCTCGTACCAGTGGATGTCGCCGACGTCGTCCAGCGCCTGGCCCATCCGGATCGCGGTCGGTACGTCGAACCGGCCGTGCGCGTCGATCAGGAGCTCGACGTCGGGGCCCGCGGCCTCGCGGATCAACGCCGTCAGCTCCATCGCCTGCCGCTCCTCGGCGCGGCTCATGCGCCCGTCGAGGTAGCGGTCCTGGGCCAGGGACACGCCCGGGGGTGCCGGGAAGGGATCGAACTTGATGCCGGTGTGGCCGGATTCGACGATCTCGCGGATCTCCTCGACGACCCCGTCACGGGTGCCGAACCGGCGCTGGTTGGGGTGGGTGTAGATCAGCAGGTCGTCCCGGACCTTGCCGCCGAGCAGCTCGTGCACGGGCAGACCGAGGACCTTGCCGCGGATGTCCCACAGTGCGATGTCGACCGCGCTCACCACGTTCGTGCCCGCCCCGCGGCTGCCCATGTACGTGAACGCGCGGAAGATCTTGTGCCAGGTGTCCTCGATCCGCGCCGGGTCGTCCCCGGCGATCAGGTCGGTCACCTGCCTGACCATCGAGGCGATGCTGCGGTTGGCCGTCGGCGTGGTCGTGGTGATCTCACCCCAGCCGCTGACCCCCTCGTCCGTGCGCACCTCCACGAACAGGTACTCGCCCCAACCGGTGCCCTCGGAGCCGACAAGCCACGGCACCACTTCGGTGATCTTCATCCGGTTCCTTCCGACTAGCGGAAAGTAGCTTCCGGCTGACGATAGGACTTGTATGACAAGTGGTCAAGGGGTTGATCTACGCAGGCCAGCGTCGGGAACCCGGCGTCACCGCTCGTCCAGTGCGTTCAGCTTCGCCACGCGCCGGACGGTGTCCTCGTCGTCGTCGAAGGTGGCCGAGAGGAAGCGGTCGAGGATCTCCTCGACCAGTGCGCGCGGCACGAGCCACGCACCCATGGCGATCGCATTGGCATCGTCGTGCTCGACGGCCTGGTGGGCGGAGTACGGCTCGTGGGCGAGCGCGCACCGGATCCCGGCGAGCTTGTTCGCCGCCATGATCGCGCCGGCCCCCGACCCGCACACGAGCACCGCCCGGTCCGCGCGCCCGTCGAGCACCGCCAGGCAGGTCGCCTCCGTGATGTCGGGGAAGTCGACCGGCTCCTCGCTGTCGGTGCCGCAGTCGAGCACGTCGTGCCCCAGGCGTTCGAGCGCGTCCCGCACGAAACTCTTGAGCGGGAACCCCGCGTGGTCGGCTCCGAGTGCGACTCTCATCAGATGCTCCTCCCCGTCGATGCGAGCAGCTGCCCCGCGTCGCGGCTGCCTGGTTGTTCGGCTCCCTCGGCCATCCGGATCACCGTGGCGAGCAGCAGCGAGTTGACCGGTGTCGGGACGCCGTGGCGGCGGCCGAGCTCGATGATCTCGCCGTTGAGGTGGGCCGCCTCGACCGAGCCGGTGGCGCGCCGCAGGCTCTGCCACGTGGACCCGCCGCCGCGCGACTCACCGGCCACCGGCCGCTCCGTGATCAGCCCGTCGCGCCGCGCCCGCTCCTGCTCGACGGACAGGACCGCGATCCCGGCCGCGGCGAGGCACCGCTCGCCCTCCTCGCGGGCGGCCGCGGTGAGCTCGGCGAGACGGGGGCTCGCCGGGCCGCACGCCGCCTCGGCGGCGTTGGCCAGGTTGAGCAGCAGCTTGCGGTACTTGGCCCGCATCACCGCGGGGTCGGCGAGCGCGCTGAACCCGGCCGCCGTGAGGTCGGCCGCGATCTGCCCCGAGAGCTCGTCGACCCCGTGCGGGTACCGCCCGACGTCGAGGCCACCCGGCACCGGCGCCGAGTAGGCGACGACCCGGCCCGGCGTGAGGTGCTCGGCCGGCAGCATCACGCACATCGCCTGCACCTCGGCGAACCGGGCCGCGGCGAACCGTTCGTTCGCCACCCCGTTCTGCGCGCACACGACCGGCACGTCCGGTGCCGCGGCGTGCAGCGCGTCGAGCAGGGCCTCGGTGTCCTGGGTCTTCGTGCAGAGCAGGGCGATGTCATCGGCCCGCCACCCGACATCGCCGACGTCTCCGACGGCGGGTAGGCGCAGCGTGCGCGAGCGCTCCGGGTCGTCCAGGCGCAGCCCGGACTCCTGCAGCGCGGCCAGGTGTGCTCCCCGCGCCACCAGCACGACCTCGCGCCCGGCCTCGGCCAGCCGCCCGCCGATCGTGCCGCCGATGCGCCCGCCCCGATCACCACGTACCTCATGGCCCAAGCCTCGCAGGACACCGAGTCCGCCCGCGCACCGGCGTGGTCCGCCGGGTGGTGGGGTTCGCCCGTCAGGCCGGGCGGATCATGACCTTGACCGAGTTGTCCGTGTCGCTCTGCGCGTGGAAGGCGCCCATGACGTCGTCGAGCGGGTAGCGGTGGGTGACGAGGCCCGCCGTCGCCACGGCGCCGGCGCGGATCAGGTCGATGGCGTCGGCGAAGTCGGCAGGGCTGACCATCGCGCTGCCGGTCACGGTGATCTCGCGCCGCACGACGTCGCCGAGCTCGATCGGGAGTGGCCGGTGGTAGAGCGCCACCAGCACGAGCCGGCCGCCCGCGCGAACGGTGTCGAGTGCGGCGGAGACCAGCGGCGCCGCACCGCTCGCCTCGACGACGAGATCCACCTCGCGGCCGCCGAGCTCGTCGTGGATCCGCGCGGCGACGTCCCCCGTGCCGTCGAGGGTGTGCACGCCCAGACCGTCTCCGATCGCCCGCCGGACCGCGGAGCGCTCCACCCCGAACACCGGGTGCGCGCCCGCGGCGCGCAACACCTGGGCGGCGTGCAGGCCGATCGGGCCCAGCCCGAGCACCACCGCGGGCCGTCCGGCGGCCGGGGCGGCGCGGCGCAGGGCGTGCACGGCCACCGAGAGCGGCTCGACCTGCGCTCCGTCCTCGAACCCGATGCCGTCGGGCAACCGGTGCACGTTGCCGCCGAGCACGGCGTCGGGGATCCGGAGGCGCTCGGCGAAGGCGCCGGGAAGGCCGAAGGCCAGGCTGCGGGTCGCCCAGACGTCGCACAGGTGCGGCCGCGCGGTGACACAGCGGCGGCACCGCCCGCAGGGCTGGATCGGGAGCCCGGTGAGCCGGTCGCCGGGAGTGATGCCGGTGACGGCGCGGCCGACCTCGCGCACCGTGCCGGCGAACTCGTGGCCCATCACCTGGCCCGGGGTGCGCCCGGCGGCGAGGCTGGCGAGATCGGAGCCGCAGACGCCGCAGGCCGCCACGTCGAGGACGACGTCGTGCGCGCCGGCGACCGGCTCCGGCACGTCCTCGACGTCGATGCGCCCGGCTTCCTTCAGCACGCATGCCCGCATGGCGCAACCGTAGGTTCGGGACCGGCGAGCAGGGCGCACTCGGCACGCACGGCAACTAATCTCGGCACGCGTGACCAAGTTGCAGTCGAAGGAGCCTGCGATGACGGACGAGGAGCGCTGGTCGGCACGGTCCCCGGCGGAGTGGGAGGGCCTGCTGGCCGCCACCCACGTCGGCTTCGACGTGCGCGTGCCCGACGGCTCCAGGGGGTCGTTCGCGGGTGAGGTCGTCCGCAGGCGGCTGGGCGCCGTCAGCATCGTCGACTGCCGGTGCACCCGTGGGTCGGCGGCGGGGCGCAGGGGTCATGGGCGACGAGGGCGAGGGCCGGTTCGGCGTGCAGATCGTGCTGCGTGGTGCGGAGCGCATCCGCCGCACCGGCGTCGAGCGCCTGCTCTCGGCGGGTGACCTCGGCATCTGGGACGGCACGGGTGGCCTGGGGATCGAGGTCCTCGCCCCGTTCGCCAAGCGGACGCTGGTGTTCCCGCGGGAGCTCGTGCTGGCGGCCAGCCGCGCCTGGCCGACGTCCAGGACGTGCCGGCGTTCGGCAGCCTCCCGGGTGCGCGGCTGCTGGCCCGCTACACCGACGCGTCATGGCGGAGCTGCCGGGGATGGACGAGGCGACCCGCACGACGGCCGGTGACGTCACGCTGGAGCTGCTGCGCGCCGCCGTCGAACCGCTGCTGCCCGCCCACCGGGAGGCCCGGCTGGAGGCGCTGCGGGCCAGGGCCCGGCGGGTCGCCCGGGCCCGCCTCACCGATCCCGCGCTGGGCCCGGAGGCGATCGCGGCCGAGCTGTCGGTGTCGCTGCGCACCCTGCACGCCGCGTTCGAGGGCAGTGGCGACACCGTGTCGTCGATGGTGCGCCGAGCCCGGCTCGCCCGGTGCCACCAGGACCTGACCGACGCGAACTCCGGCACCGTCACCGAGATCGCGTACCGGTGGGGGTTCTCGGACGCCACGCACTTCTCCCAGGCGTTCAAGCGCGAGTACGGGTGCTCGCCGCGCGAGGTGCGTGCACGCAGCACCAGGTATCGGCGCGCGGAGCCGATGGTCTGACGCCCCGGCGGTTCCTAACGTCCCCGCCATGACCGGGAGCATGGCGGGCAGGGCCGGGCTGGTGACCGGTGCGGCGGGCGGCATCGGCAGGGCGTGCGCGGTCCGCTTCGCCGCGGAGGGCGCCTCGGTGGTCGTTTCCGACCTGGAGTCGGCCCGCGCGGGCGGCGAGGAGACCGTCGCGATGATCCGGGAGGCGGGCGGGACGGCCGAGTTCTTCCCCTGCGACGTGGCCGACGCCGCAGCCGCCGAGGCGCTCGTGGCGCACGTGGTCGAGCGGTACGGGCAGCTGGACTTCGCGCACAACAACGCCGGGATCGGCGGGAGCAACGGGCGGCTCGCCGACATCTCCGACGAGGACTTCGACCGCATCATCGCCGTCAACCTGCGCGGCACGTTCCTGGGGATGAAGCACCAGATCCGGGCGATGCTCGGCAACGGCGGCGGCGCGATCGTCAACACCTCGTCGAACGCGGGGCTGCGGGGGGTCCGGCTGCTGTCGCCGTACACGGCGAGCAAGCACGGGATCGTCGGCCTGACGCGCAACGCCGCCATGGAGTACGCCGACGACGGCATCCGGGTCAACGCCGTCTGCCCCGGCGCGATCGTGACGCCGCTGATGATGCGCGGTTCGCCGGAGCGCGCGCTGGAGATCCGGCGCCCGCAGGCGATGAGCAGGTTCGGGCAGCCGGAGGAGGTCGCCGCGGCCGTGGTGTGGCTGTGCAGCCCGGACGCGTCGTTCGTCACGGGGGTGGCGATGCCCGTGGATGCCGGATCGGTCGCGGGTTGGTGAGCGCGGCCGAGATCCGGATGCCCCGGCTGTCGGAGTCGATGGCCGAGGGCACCATCGTGCGCTGGCTGCACGGGGCGGGCGACGAGGTCGACGCGGGCCAGGAGATCGCCGAGATCGAGACGGACAAGGCGGTCGTGGGCGTCGAGGCCGAGGCCGCGGGCGTGTTGGAGATCGTGGTGCCCGCGGGCGGCTCGGCCGCGGTCGGCGCGGTGATCGCGCGCCTCGGCGACGGCCCACCGGACCCGGCCGGCCACCGGGGGCGGCCGCTCCGCGTACGTCGCCCGCCCCTGCTCCGAGATCCGACCGCTCCGGCCCGCCCACCCGGCCGATCGCCTCCCCGTTGGCGCGGCGCCGGGCTCGCGAGCTCGGCGTGGAACTGCACGGGCTGGCCGGCACCGGGCCGCACGGCCGCATCGTGCGCGACGACGTGGAAGCCGCGGCGTGTTCCGCGGAACGCCGGGACGCCGCCGTCGCGACGGCCACCGGGCCGCGCACCGCGGAATCCGAGAGCGTGCCGCTCGGCCGCATCCGGCAGGCGACGGTCCGGCGGCTCGCCGACGCCGCGGCCGTGCCGGTGTTCACCCTCACCGCGGAGGCCGACATGGCCGCCGGGGCCCGACTGCGCGCCGAGCTGGCCGAGGTCACGGACCCGGCGCCCACGATCACCGACCTGGTCGTGTCCGCCGCGGGCCGCGCGCTGCGCGAGCACCCCGAGATGAACGCCTCGGCAGCCGACGGTGCCGTGCTGCGGCACCCCCGCCCGCACGTGGGCGTCGCGGTGGACACCCCGGAGGGCCTGGTCGTGCCGGTGGTCCGCGACCCCGGGCCACCGGTGGCGGTCGCCGCCGCGACGCGCGAGCTCGTCGACCGGGCCCGCTCCGGCGCCGCCACCCCGGCAGACCTAAACGGTGCGACGTTCACCGTCTCGAACCTCGGCATGTTCGGCGTGGCCGAGTTCGCGGCGGTGATCGTGCCCCCGCAGGCCGCGATCCTCGCCATCGGCGCCGTGCGGGAGCTGCCCCGCGTGCGCGCCGGCGCGGTCGTCGCGGTGCCGGTGATGGCGCTGACCCTGACCTGCGACCACCGCGTCGTCGACGGCGCGCAGGCCGCCCGTTTCCTCGCGCGCCTCGTGGCGCTGCTCGAACGCCCGCTGGCCCTGATGATCGAGGAGGGGAAGTAGTGACCGACATCCTGGGCGCCTACTGGACCACCGCCGGACCGGTGACGATCCGCACCGGGCGCGAGTGGAGCCTGTTCGGCTGGGAGGAGCGCTGCGACCGGGCCATCGCGTGCGGGATGACCGGGCTCGGCCTGTGGCACACCGACCTCGCGCACCTGCTGGAGACCCGCTCCCTGGCCGACATCGGCGCGGTGTTCCGCGACCGGGGGCTCGTGGACCTCGAGCTGGAGTTCCTCGACGACTGGTTCGTCGGCCCCGACCACCCCGGCCGGGAGGCCGCCGACGAGCGGCGGCGGCTGCTGTTCGACGCGGCCGCCGCGCTCGGGGCCCACCACATCAAGGTCGGCAACCTCGCCCGGTCGTCGGCGTCGCTCGCCCAGCTCACCGACGCCTTCGGCGCGCTGTGCCGCGACGCCGCCCAGCACCACGACTCGCTCATCACCTACGAGCTGATGCCGTTCGACATCAACACGACCTCACTCGCCGACGTGCTGCAGATCCTCGACGGCGCAGGCGAGCCGAACGGCGGCATCGCGATCGACACCTGGCACCTCGGGAAGATGGCGATCGCCCCGGACGACCTGCGCGTGATCGACCCCCGCCGGCTGCTCTACGTCGAGCTCTCGGACGGCCAGGTCGCGGACATGCCCGACCACTCGGTGGAGACCACCCGGTTCCGGCGCCTGCCCGGTGAGGGGGAGTTCGACATCCCCGGCTACGTCGGCGTGCTCGCGGAGATCGGCTACCGCGGCCCGTGGGGCGTCGAGGTCCTCTCCGACGCCCTGCGGGCGCTGCCCATCGACGAGATGTTCCGCCGCACCGTCAGCTCGGCACTGGCCCAGTTCGAAGGAGTCCGCCCGTGAAACCGGCCGAGATGTTCCGGCACATGACCCGGATCCGGGAGTTCGAGGAGCGGGTGAAGCGCACCTTCACCGACCACCCCGGCGTGATCCGCGGGCACACCCACCTCGCGGACGGGGCCGAGGCGTCGATCGTCGGCTCCGTGGCGACGATGCGGCCCGGCGACCAGCTGGTGTCCACCTACCGGTGCCACGGCTACCCGATCGCGCTCGGCAGCGACACCTCGGCGCTGATGGCCGAGATCTACGGCCGCGCCACCGGCATCTGCGGCGGCTACGGCGGCTCGATGCACCTCGCCGACCCGGAACGCGGGTTCCTCGGCACCTCCGGGATCGTCGGGCAGAACATCCCGCAGGGCACCGGGGCCGCGTACGCCGCGCAGCTGCGCGGGCGCGGCGACGTCGTGCTGACCTTCTTCGGCGACGGCGCGTCCAAGCAGGGCGCCTTCCACGAGTCGCTCAACATCGCGGCCGTCTGGAAGCTCCCGGTGGTCTTCGTGATGGAGAACAACAGCTACAGCGCGGGGGTGCGCACCGACCTGGAGGACGCCAACGCCGCCGCGGGCGAGCCGCTGGCCACGAAGGCGCGCGCCTACAGCATCCCGGGCGTGACGGTCGACGGCGGCGACCCGTTGCTCGTGCACGAGACCGTGGGCGCCGCCGTGGAGCGGGCGCGCGCGGGGGAGGGGCCGACGCTCGTCGAGTCGCGGGTCTACCGGCTCTCCGCGCACGGCAACTCGATCGCCCCGCCGGGCGTCCCGCTGCACTACCCCGAGCACGAGGCGGTGACGAAGTACGGCGACGTCGAGGAGTACGAGGCCGCGAAGCGTGGCGACCCGGTGCCGCGGTTCCGGGCCCGACTCGTCGAGAGCGGCGCGCTCACCGCGGACGAGGCCGACCGGATCGCCGGCGAGGCGCGCACCGAGATGCAGGCCGCCGTCGACTTCGCGCTGGCGAGCCCGCATCCCGAGCCGGCCGCCGCCCTGTCCCACGTCTACGCCTGAGGAGGCCGCCCGTGACCGGCGTGACGACCCGCGAGATGACCTATGCGGCCGCGACCAACGAGGCCGTGCACCTGGAGATGGCCCGCGACGAGGACGTCGTGCTGTTCGGCCAGAGCGTCGCCGGCAGCCCCGACGACCCGTTCCTCAAGGCCTTCGGCGCCGACCGGGTGCGGGTCACCCCGATCTCGGAGACGGCGGAGATCGGCATGGCGGCCGGGGCGGCGCTCGCGGGCAAGCGGCCCGTCGTCGACTGCACGATGGCCGAGTTCCTGCTCGTCTCGATGGACCAGGTCGTGAACGAGGCCAACCGGTTCCACTACATGAGCGGCGGGCGGGTCACCGCGCCGCTGGTGCTCAAGGCCGGGTACGGCTTCACGGCCGGCTGGGCGGGGCAGCACACCGGCTCGATCTACGGGATGTTCATGGGGGTGCCGGGCCTGAAGGTGGCGCTCCCCTCCACACCCGCCGATGCGAAGGGGCTGATGGCGAGCGCCATCCGCGACGACAACCCGGTGCTGTTCCTGCACCACTACCTGCTGCTGCTGGAGCAGGGCCCGGTACCCGAGGGCGAGCACCTCGTGCCGTTCGGCTCGGCCGACGTCAAGCGCCCCGGGTCCGACGTCACGGTCGTCGCGACCGGGTGGACGGTGCACCGCGCGCTCGCGGCCGCCGAGCGGCTCGCGGCGGACGGCGTCGACGTCGAGGTGATCGACCCGCGCACGATCGCGCCGCTGGACACGGCCACGATCCTCACCTCGGTCGAGAAGACCGGACGGCTCGTGCTCGTCGACCAGGCGACGCGGCACTCCTCGGTGGCCACCGTGATCGCGGGCGAGGTGGCCGAGCACGGCTTCTCCGCGCTGCGCGCGCCGATCGTGCAGGTCACGGCGCTGGACGCGTCGATCGCGTACGCGAAGCCGATGGAGGACTACGTGCTGCCGGACGAGGACAAGATCGTCGCAGCGGTCCGGGGCGTTGCGTGAACGCAGATCAGGCGCGGTCGGTGCTGCGCACGATGTGGCGGATCCGCGCGTTCGAGGAGCGGGTCGGGCGGCTCAAGCGCTCCGACGAGGTGCACGGCCTGATCCACCTGTCGATCGGCGGCGAGGGCGTGGCCGCGGCCGTCTGCGGGCAGCTGCGGGACAACGACGTCGTCTACAGCGGGCACCGCGCGCACGGCCACGTGCTCGCGAAGGGCGCACCGATGCCGGAGACGATGGCGGAGCTGATGGGTCGCGAGGGCGGCCTGTGCCGGGGCATGGGCGGCTCGATGCACTTGGTGGACGTCGCGCACGGGATGCTCGGCGCCACCGGGGTCGTCGGCGGGACGGTGCCGGCGGCGCTCGGCAGCGCGCTCGCGGCCCGGATGCGCGGCGAGGACACCGTGTCGGTCGTCTTCTTCGGCGACGGGGCGGTGCAGGCGGGCACGTTTGCCGAGTCGGTGAACCTCGCGGCCCTGTGGCGGCTCCCGGTCGTGCTGGTCTGCGAGAACAACGGGTTCGCCGAGTTCAGCCCGCGCTCCGCGCACACCCCGGTGGAGCGCGTGAGCGACCTCGTCGCGCCGTGGGGGATCCCCGCCGCGACCGTCGACGGCAACGACGCCGTCGCCGTGTGGGAGGAGTTCGGGCGGCTGCTGGCCGGGGTCCGCGCCGGGGAGGGACCCGCTCTTCTGGAGGCGCTCACCCACCGACTGCGGGGGCACTACGAGGGCGATCCCGACCGCTACCGGGTCGCCGTCGCCGCCGAGGAGTGGCAGGAGCGCGACCCCGTCCTGCGGCTGGAGCGCACCGGGCTCGAGCGGGGCTGGTTCGACGCCGACGAGGCGAAGGCCGTGCGGGAGGCGGCGCACGCCGAGGTGGAGGACGCCGTCGCGTGGGCGCGGGAGAGCCCGTGGCCCACCCCCGAGCTGGCCTCCTCGCTGGTGTACGGGTCATGAGGACCACCTACGCGAAGGCGGTGGGCCGCGCCCTCGCCGAGGCGATGCGGGCCGACGAGCGCGTGCTGGTGATCGGCGAGGACGTCTCGGCGGGCGGGCCGTTCACGATCACCAGTGGGCTGGTCGAGGAGTTCGGCGTCGATCGGGTCCGGGACACGCCGATCAGCGAGGCCGCCATCACCGGCATCGCGACCGGCGCCGCCCAGTCCGGGCTGCGACCGGTCCTGGAGATCATGTACATCGACTTCCTGACCCTCGCCCTGGACCAGCTCGTCAACACCGCGGCCAAGGCGCGGTTCATGTCGGGCGGGCAGCTGTCGGTGCCGATGGTGCTGCGCACCCAGGGCGGTGCGGGCCAGCGGGCGGGCGCCCAGCACTCGCAGAGCCTGGAGAGCTGGCTGTGCCACGTGCCGGGGCTCAAGGTCGTGATGCCCAGCCGGGCGGTGGACGCGGCCGGGCTGCTCGCCGGCGCGATCGCCGACCCCGACCCGGTGGTGGTGGTCGAGAACAAGACGCTCTACTTCCGGACCGAGGAGGTGCCGGACGCGGTGGCCCCGGCGCCGATCGGGCGGGCCGCCGTCCTGCGGCCGGGGCGCGACGTCACCGTGGTCGCGCTGTCCCGGATGGTGCACGAGGCCCTCGCCGCGGCCGACGAGCTGGCGCGCGAGGGGATCGAGGTCGAGGTGATCGACCCACGGACGCTGGTTCCGCTCGACCTCGACACGATCACGGACTCGGTCGCGCGCACGAACCACCTCGTGGTGGCGCACGAGGCGGTCGGCGCGGGGGGCTTCGGCGCCGAGGTCGCGGCGGCCGCCGGCCACGCGGCGTTCGACGACCTGGACGCGCCGGTCGAGCGCGTCGCCGCGCCCTTCCAGCCGATCCCGGTGAGCCCGGGGCTGGAGGACGCCTACCTCCCCGGCGCGGCGGACGTCCGCGCCGCCGTGCTCGCCGTGCTGAACAGGAGCGCGCCATGACTCGCGTCGCAACGGCCGTTGCAGCGACCATCTGCCTGATCCTGACCGCCGCCTGCGGGGCGGCCCGGCCCGCGTCGGACCTGAGCGCGACCAGCGCGTGCACGCCGTCGACCCGTACGGCGTCGACCCGGCCACCGAGGGGGAGCCGAAGCGCGGCGGAACGCTGCTGATCGGCAACGACCGCGAGCTCGTCGGCTTCGACCCGACCGTCCAGTCGGGCAACATCATCGCCCCCGCCGTCTACGACCTGCTGTTGCGGATGTCGCCGGACGGCGAGCCGCAGCCCTACCTCGCGAAGTCGATGGAGACCCCCGACGGCGGCCGCACCTGGGTGATGGGACTGCGTGCGGGCGTCAACTTCTCCGACGGCACACCGCTGGACGCGAACGCGGTGATCATCAACACCCAGCGCCACATCGACAAGGCCACGTCACCCGCGCACGTCTACGCGAGCGAGATCGCCGGGATGCGGGCGGTGGACCCGCTCACCGTCGAGTTCACCCTGGCCGAGGCCTACGGCGACTTCCCGGTGGTGTTCGCCCAGTCGTTCAACTCCGGGACCCTCGGCATGATCATCTCACCGGCGGCGCTGGAGCAGTGGGGCGACCAGATCGGCTCCCACCCCGTCGGCGCGGGACCGTTCGTCCTGCAGGACTGGGTCCGCGACAACCGCATGCGGATGGTGCGCAACGAGAGCTACTGGCAGGACGGCATGCCCTACCTCGACGGGATCGAGGTGCGCCCGCTCTCGGACACCGAGACCCGCTACGCCAGCATGCAGAACGGCGACGTCGACATGATCTACGGCGGGTACAACACCGAGCTGGTGCGCGCCGCGGCCGACCCGAACCTGCGCGAGTACTACGGCCCCGGCAACGGCGGCTTCTTCTTCTACTTCAACTTCAACCGCCCCCCGTTCGACGACCGCCGCGTGCGCGAGGCCGTGATCCGCGCGATCGACCTCGACGCGCTGGGCGCGAGCCAGTACTCGGGCCAGCTGATCCGCGCGAGCAGCCTGTTCGCCGACGACAGCCCGTACCACACGCGGGAGGCCGCGGACGCATGGCCCGCGTACGACCCGGAGGAGGCGAAGCGCCTCGTCGCGGAGTACGAGGCCGACGGCGGCCAGGCGAGGTTCACGTTCCGGACGAGCCGCACCGAGATCACGCTCGGCGAGTTCGTGCAGGCGCAGATGGCGGCCGTCGGAATCGAGGTCCAGCCGGAGTTCTTCGACCTCGCCGAGTTCACGACCCGTGTCGTGCAGGGCAACGACTTCGAGCTCGCCAGCTGGGTGAACGCGTTCGACTACCCCTACCCCGCCGTCGGGCGGCTGCTGCGCAGCGACGGGAACCTCAACTACGGGCGGTACACCAACCCCGAGGTCGACGCGCTGCTCGACCGTGCCGCCGTCACCACCGACGAGGCGCAACGCACGGCCGACTACCAGCGGGTGGAGTTGCTGGCCGGCCAGGACATCGCCGTCGGCTGGCTGGCGCGCAGCTACCTGTCGACGATCACGAAGCCGGACGTGCGCGGGGTGCAGCGCTACCTCTCCCGCGACACCTTTTACGCCACGCTCTGGCTGGACCGCTGAGAGCCGCTGGTCCGGGGCGGTGGTACCGCACCGATGTCAGCGGTCGATGCTCGCGATCAGATCGTCCACCTCGGCCGGGGTGAGGGTGGTGACGTGCTCGGCGTTCATCGCGACGGTGGTCACGATGAGGGAGTCGTCGAACAGGTCGACGCGGTTGGCCGCGGCGGACAGCAGCTGGCTCTCGCCGCCACCCGCCGCGAACGCGCCGGAGGCGAAGGCGGTGGTGCCGCCGGTCCACACCGGGATCCCGGCCACCGCGCCCGCGCTCACGACGTGGGTGTGCCCGGCGAGCACGATCCGCACGTCCGTCCCGGACAGGACGGCCTCCAGCTCCTTGCGGTTGCGGAGGTCGATGGAGGCCGCGATCCGCGACGGCGTCGGCAGCGGCGGGTGGTGCAGCGCGAGCACGGTGCCGTCGGGCGCAGGCTCGGCCAGCTCGGCCGCCAGCCGGTCGAGCTGCTCGCGGGTCAGCTCGCCGTGGGAGAAGCCGGGCACGGTGGTGTCGAGGACGACGACCCGGAGCCCGCCCAGCCGCACGGTGTAGTCGTACGGCTCGTCGTCACGATCCTGTCCGAGCAGGTGTTCGCGCAGCTCCGGGCGGCTGTCGTGGTTGCCCATGACGTAGAGCGCGGTCGTGCCCATCCGTGCCGCGACGGGTTCGACGAGCGCACGCAGCCGCTGGTAGGCGCCCGGTTCGCCGGACTCGGTGAGGTCGCCGGTGAACAGCAGTGCTGTGGGGCGTACGCCGGACCGCTCGATCTCGGCGAGCGTGTGCGCCAGTACGTCGAACGTGTCCAGGCTGCCGCGCAGCAACCGCCCCTCGGGGAGCAGGTGCAGGTCGGTCAGCTGGACGAGGGTGTGGCGCGGGTTCACGCCCCGATCGTCTGCGGCGTCGGTGAACGGCGCGAGGCGGCCGAGGTGAACGCCGGGCGGCGCCGAGGCGCCGATCACCCGGCCGGCGGCACCCGGGACCAGAGGTCGTTGAAGGAGATGCTGTCGTAGAAGGCGGTGCCGTCGACGACCTTGCCGTCGCGAAGGGTCATGAACCACGCGTAGGTGTTGTCGTAGGGCCGGCCGTCGTTGGCGACGCCGTGCCCGTCCCAGAGCACGACGACGGTGTCGCCGTCGGCGTGGATCGATCTGATCGTGATCGGGCGGAAGCGTTCGCCGGCGCTGAAACGGGCGCCGAAGGGCGCCAGGACTTCGTCGACGAACTGTTGCGTGGTGGTGTACTCCTTCGAGGCGACCGAGTGGCCCTCGATCCGCCAGACCATGTCGTCGGCGAAGACGTCGGTGATCGGGCTCGTGCCGTCCTGCCAGGCCTCGAAGGCCCGGCGGACGGTCTTGCGGTTGGCGTCGGTGTGGTCGCTGGTCGTGGCCATGGAGGCTCCGCGGGGTGGGTCGTCGGGACTTCGCTTCGGCGACGCCGTGGGCCGCCCCCGCAAGGATGCCGCGAAGCGGCGGCTGTGCGGAGTCGGGCTTCGCGAGGACCTGTGCGGTCGCGGTTGCACCGGTGGACAGCCCGAATGGCCATCCGGTCCTCCTTCACGGGCCGGTCGCGGGCAGTGCGAGCCCGAGGTCGACGAGGTAGCGGGTCAGTCGGACCCGGTGGGTGAACGGTCCCTGTCGCCGCCCGCGGCTACTCGTCGATCTCCGCAAGCGCCTTGCGGGCCTGCTCGAGCTCGGCCTCCAGCTCGGCGACCCTGGCGGCCCGCTTCTCGCGTGCGGCGCCGATCACGGCGTCGATCGGGCCCGCGAGCTCGGCGTGCAGCTCCTGCACCGCCCGTTGCACGGCGGTGGCCGTCACCGGGAGCCCGCGGCTCAGCCAGGTGCTGCCCTGCTTGAGCTCGGCCTGCCAGTCGCCGTCGGCGGTGCCGGTGACGGTGAGCGTGAGCTCGATCGTGCGGGTGGTGCGGGCGGTGGAACCCTTCGGCCGGCCCCGGCGTGGCGTCGCGGCCGGGGTGGTGTCGGCCGTGGTGGTCTCGGCAGGGTTGGTCTCGGCAGAAGCGGACTCGACCGGCTCGGGCGTGCTCATCGCTGCGGCGTGCTCCCTCGTCTGGTGTGGTGGCCGCGCGGATCATAGAACACCTGTTCGATCTGCCTGCTCGGGGATCGTGTTGTGCCGAGGACGGAGCGCAGCGCGTCGATGAGCGCGTCGAGGGCGCCGGACCAGGCGTGGTCGGCGGGGGTGGCGTAGCCGACCATGATGTCTCCGGGCTGCGCGTGACTGTCGTGCCAGCCCGATCGCAGCCCGGCGATCCGGACGCCGCGCGCGGCGGCCGCGCTCACGACCTCCTCCTCGCTCGGCCCGCCCGGCGGGAGCTCCAGCACCAGCTGACGCCCGCGGCCGCGCCGTGCACCCGCACGGCGGGCACGTCCGTCGTGAGCCGGGCCAAGAGCTCCCGGCGCCTGCGGCGGTACTTCAGCCGTTGTGCGCGGACGTGCCGGTCGTAGTCGTGGCGGCGGATGAGCTCGGCCAGCACGAGCTGGCCGATCGACTCGGTCTGCGCGTCGGCGTAGAACTTGGCCTCCACCACGGGGTCGAGCAGTCGGCGGGGCAGCACCAGCCAGCCGAGGCGGACCGCGGGGCCGAGGGTCTTGGACGCGGTGCCCGCGTACACGACGCGATCCGGCGCCATGCCCTGCAGCGCGCCGATCTGCTGCCGGTCGTGGGACAGCTCGCCGTCGTAGTCGTCCTCGACGACGGTCCCGCCGGTCGACGCCGCCCAGTCGACGAGCGCGCGGCGCCGGGCGGGCCCGAGCACGACGCCGAGAGCGCCCTGATGGGCGGGTGTCAGGACGACCGCGCCCGCGTCGGCGGGCACCGCGCCGCTCGCGCCGATCTCGTCGACCGGGAGCGGCGCCACCTGCAGGCCGGCGCGCCGCACGACCTCGCGGTGGAAGGGCAGGCAGGGGTCCTCCATCGCGATCCGGGTGCATCCCCGGTCGCGCAGTGCCTGTGCGAGCAGCCCGAGGCCCTGCATGAAGCCCGACGTGATCACGATGGTGTCGGGGTCGGCGATGACGCCCCGCGTGCGGCCGAGGTACTCGGCGAGGGCGGTGCGCAGCTCCGGCCTGCCGCGCGGGTCGGAGAGCGCGAACGCCGCCGGTTCCACGCGCGGCAGCACCGCGCGTGCGGCGGCCAGCCACGCCTGCACCGGGAACGCCGACACGTCGGGCCGCCCGGGGGACAGGTCGTGGCGCACCCGTGGGGGCGTCGCCGGGGGAGCGAACCGGACCGGTGCACGGGTCGGGGTGGGCCCGCCCGACGACACCTCGGCCACCACGGTGCCCGCGCCGCGGCGCGCCGACAGGTAGCCCTCCGCGACGAGCTGGCCGTACGCCGCCGTCACCGTGCCGCGGGCGATCCCGAGCTCGTCGGCCAGTGGCCGGGTGGCGGGCAGCCGCGCGCCGGGTGCGAGCCGGCCGTCCCGGATCGCGGAACGCAGGGCCAGCTCGAGGGCGGCCCGGCGACCGTCGGCGGCGTCCGGGTCGAAGTCGAGGTGGAGGTCGATGGAGCGCCCGGATTTGGCCCATACGGATGCCACAGAATTGGACCATACACAGTGGGCCAAAAGGTTCTACCGTCGTGGACGTGACCACTGATACGACGCATGCCGTCAACGCCTCCGAGCGCGTTCCGGTCCCGCCGAGGTTCGACCTGCGCCGCCACTCCGCCGGGCAGGTGGTGCAGGCGATGCAACGCTTCACCGAGGCGGTCGAGGCGCAGGGGCTCGAACGCTCGCTCGTGGAGCTGGTGAAGATCCGCGCGTCGCAGGTGAACGGCTGTGCGTACTGCATCGACATGCACGTGCTCGACGCCGAGGCCTACGGCGAGAGCCACCAGCGGATGCACGCGCTCGCCGCATGGCGGGAGACGCCGTTCTTCACCGCCCGCGAGCGTGCTGCGCTCGCCTACGCCGAGGCGGCGACGAGGCTCGACCACGACGAGATCGACGCCACGCTCGCCGTGGCGCAGGACCATTTCACCGAGGACGAGCTGGTCCGGCTCGCCTGGGTCGTCGCGATGATCAACACCTGGAACCGCGTGGCCATCTCGGCCCGCGCCACCCCGGGTCACCACACACCCCGGGCGCGCTCGTGACCGCGGCGGCGGAGCAGGCGGCCCGGCTGCGCGCCCTGCACGTCCCCGGCACGCCCCTGGTCCTGCCCAACGCGTGGGATGCGGCGTCGGCCCGGGCGGTGGTCGCGGCGGGGTTCCCGGTCGTGGCCACCGCCAGCGCCGCGGTGGCCCCGGTCCTCGGCCACGACGACCACGAGGACGCACCACCGGAGGAGATGTTCGCCGCCGTCGCGCGGATCGCGCGCGCGGTGGACGTCCCGGTGACCGCCGACATCGAGCGCGGCTACCGCCTCCCCGCCGGCGAGGTCGCCGCCCGGCTGGTCGCCGCGGGCGCGGTGGGCTGCAACCTGGAGGACTCCGACGCCGCGACCGGCGAGCTGGTGCCGGTCGAGGACCAGGTGGCGCTGCTCGCCGGTGTCCGGGCCGCCGCCCCGGACCTGGTGATCAACGCGAGGGTCGACGCCTTCCTGCACGGCGCCGGGTCGCGTGAGGAGCGGGTCGAGGATGCCGTGCTGCGGGGCCGGGCGTACGTCGAGGCCGGCGCCGACTGCGTGTACCCGCTGCTGGTGGACCGGCTGGACCCGGCGGAGGTCCGCACGCTCGTCGACGGGGTCGGGGCCCCGGTCAACGTCGCCTTCCTGCCCGGTGGTCCCTCGATCGCCGACCTGGCGGGAATGGGCGTGGCGCGGATCAGCTACGGGCCGGGGCTGTTCCGGATCCTGCAGGGCCACCTCGAGGCGGCGCTCGGCGCGGTCGCGGCGGGTGGCAGCCCGTACCCGGCGCCCCCTGCCTGATGCCCTCGCAGAAGTTCGACCGTGTGGTCGGCCCATCGTCTGTGTGGTTGGATAACTGCCATGCAGATCGGCTCGTGATCATGGACGAGAACCCGGCCGACGCGCTGCGGATCGTGCGAGCGGCCGACCGCGCGGGCGTCCACTCGCTGTGGAGCATCGACTACTACAACCGCAGCAGCCTCACCCGTGCGGCGGCCTTCGCGGCGGTCACGGAGAACGCGCTCGTCGGCACCAGCGTCACCCCGCTCTTCGCGCGCTCGCCGCTGGCGCTCGCGTCCGCCGCAGCCGACGTCCAGGCGATCGCGGGCGGCCGCTTCGTGCTGGGCGTGGGCAGCAGCACCCGGCGGATGAACCGGGACTGGTACGGCACCGCGCTCGACCGGCCCGCTCCCCAGGTCAAGGACCGCGTCGAACTGATCCGGCGGCTGATCGCACACCGCAGCGGCCCGTTCCGGTACGACGGCGAGTTCGACCGGGTCGCGCTGGGCCACTACGACCGCACCGCCCTGCCCGAGCACGTGCCGATCCTGGCCGCGGGCGTGGGCGAGTACATGGTCCGTGCCGTCGGGGAGTGCGCGGACGGGTTCGTCGGGCACACGATCGCCTCTGTCGACTACCTGCGCGACACCGCCGTCCCCTTGCTGGCCGCAGGCGCCGCCAGGGGCGACCGGGACGTGACGCGGCTGCGGATGACCACGCAGATCGTGGCCGCGGCCGACCCCGACGCGAGGGCCGCGCGGCGCGACGCGGCCGCGCAGGTCGGCTTCTACGCCACGCCGAAGGGCTACGACGCGCTGTTCCCGGCAGGCCGGTTCACCGCGGAACGCGCCGCGGCCCGCGACGCCGTGGCGCGTGGGGACGTGGCCGCCGTGGTGGCGGCGGGGGAGGAGATGGTCGACGACCGGGCCGTCTTCGGGACCCGGAAGACGTCGCGGAGCAGTTGCGCCGCTACGCCGACGTCGTCGACTGGGCGCTGCTCTACCCGCCGCACTACGGGGTCGACCAGGAACGGATCCACGCCAACGAACTGAGCCTGATCGAGGTGGCCGCGGGCCGGACCTAGGGCCGGGCCGAGCGGCCGGCCGTTGGCTCATGATCGTCGGGAATGGTGCTGGGGCGTCACTTTCGGCGCTCCAACCACCTCCGGTGATCACAGCCCCCGGTGGTCGGCGCCCTGCGGGCCGGGGTGTGCGGAGGGGAACCGCGGAGGGCGCTTCTCGCGCAGCGCCGTGTAGCCCTCGACGACATCGGGGCCGAGGAAGGTCAGCATCTCGTAGGCCGCCGACTGGTCGAAGGCCGGCCCGGCGGCGCGCAGCCAGCTGTTGAGCGCCTTCTTGGTCAGCCGGATCGCGGGCTGCGAGCCGGTGGCGAGCGCATCGCGACGCGCAGCGCCTCGTCGACGGCCTGGTCGCGGGGCACGGCCTTGGCGACCATGCCGATCCGCTCGGCCTCGGCACCGGTGAGCATCTCGCCGGTGAGCAGGTAGTAGCGCGCCTTGGCCATGCCGGCGAGCAGGGGCCAGATGATGGCCGCGTGGTCGCCCGCCGCCACGCCGAGCCGGACGTGCCCGTCGCCGATCCGGGCGTCCTCGGCGGCGATCGCGACGTCGGCCAGCAGGGCGGCGACGGTGCCGGCACCCACGGCGACCCCGTTGATGGCCGACACGATGGGCTTCTCGCAGTTGATGATGTTGTAGACGAGGTCGCTCATCTCGGTGAGCATGTGCGAGACGCGGTCGTAGTCGCCTGCCATCCGCTCGACCATGGCCAGGTCGCCGCCCGCGGAGAACGCCTTGCCCGCGCCGGTGATGACCGCGACGCGGGTGTCGGGGTCGGCCGCGACGTCGGTCCAGACGCGTGCGAGCTCGGCGTGCATCACCTCGTCGGCGGCGTTGTACTTGTCCGGCCGGTCGATCGTGATGAGCAGGACGCCGTTGGCGTGACGGGTGAACGTCAGCTGGGTGTAGTCGTCGAGGCTCACGGTGATCCCTCCGTTGGTTCCCGGTGCGAGTCAAACACACTGGCGGCAAACCAACCAGCAGGACTGGAGTTCGACCGACGGGTTGGGAAATGCGGTACGGTTCGCGTCGTCCGGCGCAGGGAAGGTGGCCGAGATGGAGCTCGGGAACACGGTGGCGGTGGTGACCGGCGCGGCGTCGGGCATCGGCCGGGCGGTCGCAGAGGCGATGGCGACGGCGGGTGCCACGGTCGCGGCCGTCGACCGCGACGCCGACGGGCTCGCCGACACCGTGCGGGCGATCGGCGGCGCGAGCAGCGGGCATCAGGCCGACCTCGCCGACAAGGACGCGATCCTGGCGATGCGCGACGAGGTGATCGCGGCGCACGGGCTGCCGGACGTGATCGTCAACGCGGCGGGCTTCGACCGGGTCGAGCCGTTCATGCAGAACGACGACGCGCTCTGGGAGTCGCTGGCTGCGGTGAACTTCCTCGGTCCGGTCCGGCTGACCCACGCGTTCCTCGAACCGATCCTCGCGGCCGAGCACCCGGCCAAGATCGTCAACATCGCGAGCGACGCCGGTCGCGTCGGCAGCGTGGGGGAGACGGTGTACGCCGGCACGAAGGGCGGCCTGATCGCGTTCACCAAGTCGCTGGCCCGTGAGATGGCCCGGCACCGGATCAACGTCAACTGCGTGTGCCCGGGGCCGACCGACACGCCGCTCTTCGCGTCGCTGCCGGAGAAGCTCAGGGAGGGCCTGGTCCGGGCGATCCCGCTCCGCAGGCTCGCCACCCCGCAGGACGTCGCCGGGGCGGTGCTGTTCTTCGCCTCCGGCCACGCGGACTACATCACCGGGCAGGTCCTCAGCGTCAGCGGCGGGCTGACCATGGCCGGCTAGTGATCCCCGGGCGGCGCGTCCCGGAGGGTGAACATGCGGGAGGCCGTGTCGACGACGGCGTCCCACAGCTGCGCCTTCTTCGCCGGGGGCAGCGACGGGCGGAGCCACAGCGACGACTGGTTCAGCACACCGTGCAGGCATTGCAGGGCGACGTCGGGGTTCGGGCAGTCGAACTCACCCGCGGCGAGCCCCGCCTCCACCACCCGCCGGAAGATCGCGTCGTGGCGGCGCCTGCTCTCCTTGACGGTCTCCTGGAACGCGTCGGGCCAGGTCGTCGGCCAGGAGAAGAGCGTGGCGACCTCGGGGGCGGTGTCGGTGAGGATGCGGACCTGCTCGCGGATCAGCGTGCGGAGCTGCTCGAGGTGGCTGCGGTCGCGCACCCGGTCCAGCTCCTGCTCGAGGCGCTGGTTGACCTCGGCGGTCATCGCCTCGATGACGGCGGTGACCAGCGCGTCCTTGCCGGAGAAGTAGTGGTAGAGCGTGGCTTTCGCGATGTCGGTGCGCTCCGCGACGTCCTCCAGGCTCATGCCCTGGTAACCGTGCGCGGACAGCAGTTCGGTGGCCGTCCGCACGATCTCGGCCTTGCGCCGGTCCCGGCGGCGGGCGACGCGGCTGGTGGGCCGCGCCGCGGCGTCGGCACGAGCGCTCGCTTCGGTGGACACGGCCGGAGTGTAGGCCAATCGACTCATCGGCCCGTTTCTCGACCGATGGGTCGTCCGCGACGAATGCGGACGGGAAGTGACCGCTTGGCGCGGGAGGCTTCCTGTCGTGACCACCGTTCTCGGGCCGCGTGCGCTGGGCCGCGCGACGCTCGCCCGGCAGCTGTTGCTCGACCGGGCGGACGTGCCCGCCCTCGACGCCGTCGCACACCTGTGCGGCCTGCAGGCCCAGGAACCGCAGGAACCGTTCGTCGGGCTCTGGTCGCGGCTGAGCGGGTTCGACCCGCAGTCGCTGTCGGGGCTGCTGCTGGACCGCCGGGTGGTGCGCACCCACCTCATGCGCCGCACCGTCCACCTCGTGGCGGCCGGGGATGCGCTGGCCTGGCGGGCACGGCATGACGCGATGCTGCGCCAGCGGGTGCTCGGCGTGTACCGGCGTGACCTCGACGGCGTCGACCTCGACGAGCTCGCGGCGGCGGGGGAGGAGGCGCTGGCCGACGATCAGCCGCGCACGATGGGCGAGCTCGGTCGGGCGCTCGCCGAACGCTGGCCCGGCCCCGGGCCGCGGCCGCTGGGGGAGGCGGTGATCGGCGCGCTCGTCCCGGTGGTGCAGCTGCCGCCCCGCGGGCTGTGGCGCGCGACCGGAGGGGCGCGGTACGTGCGGCTGACGTCGTGGCTCGGGCGCGAGGCCGACCCTCCGGCCCCGGACGGCTCCGACCCGGTCGGGGAGGCCATGGTGCGGCGCTACCTCGCCGCGTACGGGCCGGCGGCCACGGCCGACCTGCGCGCCTGGTGCGGCCTCGCCGGGCTGCCCCGCGCCGTCGCCGCGATCCGGGACGAGCTGGTCACCTTCCGCGACGAGCGGGGCCGCGAGCTGCTCGACCTCCCCGACGCGCCCCGCCCCGACCCGGACACGCCGGCTCCGGTGCGGTTCCTCCCGGCGTTCGACAACGCGATCCTCGGCTACGACGACCGCAGCCGGGTCATCGACCCCGCCCACCGCCTCCTGTCCGTCGCGGGCGAGCGGGTCGTCCTCGTCGACGGCCGGGTGGCCGCGACCTGGACGGTCGACAGCGACACCGGCACCGTCGTCGTCACGCCTCTGGGCCGCATCTCGCGGGCCGACCGCACCGCCGTCGCGGAGGAGGGGGAGCGGCTGGCGGCGTTCCTGTCCGACCGCGAGCAGCACGGCGTGCGGGTCGCGGCGGCGTCCACATAGGCTGATGATCGTGGACGAGGGACTGACAGCGCGGGGATTCTGGGGGCCGAGGCAGGAGTCGCCGGATCTGATCGCCGACAGGCTGGTGGCGTTCCTCACGGGCCTGGACGGCGTGGTCGGGGAGAGCCTTCCGTGGTCGTCGCACAGCCTGCCGGGCACGTTGCTCACCGAGCCGACGAACGCTCGGCAGGTGCTGTCCGAGGCTTTCCGGGAGAACACGGACGCTCCGCATCTCGGGGTGAGCCAGGCGTACGACGCGGGCGGCACGAGGGTCAGCCAGATCTCGATCACGATGATCGTGGGGGGATACTCGGACAACCCGAGGATCAAGAACGGTGTCGTGGTGCGCTGGTACGGGGCCGATCCGGAGGCGCTCGCCGGCCCGATACTGCGCCGGCTCGCCTCGGCGTGGGATCCGGACTGGGCCCAGGTGACGTCGACGTCGCTCATGTCCGCTCTGGCCGACGTGCAGCCTGTGGGAAAGCGAAATCCGCACGTCGGACACCTGACCTACCTGCCACAGGAGAGGGCGCAGGTCCTGCCGGATGGCCTGGAGGGGCACCTGCTGAGGCTCGAGAGCGGCGGTGTCGTCATCGGCTCGGGCGAGGGCGGCGGATTACTGTCCGTGGAGGAGGCCGGCGAGCTGGCGAGGAGCCTCAAGCCCAGCGAGGCCTTCGCGGCGACGCGACCTCTCGTAGCACGTTCTGAACCTCCGGCAGGGTGTGGCGGGCAGGCGAGCGGGGGAGACGGTGTCGTGCGAGCAGTGTTGATCAAACCCGGTGACGGGATCGCCACGCTGGAGACCGGGGACGTCGACCCGCCCGGCCTCGACGCCGCCGCCGACGCGCTCCGGCCCATCGTCGACCGCACGCTCGACTGGACCCGCGCGCTCGAGGCGCAGACCGAGCTGGGCCGCAACGCGCACGTCGGGAAGATCGTGCTCGAGGTGGGCTGACCGCCACGCGCCGGGTCACGGCGTGTGCGTCACGTCCAGCGAGTAGATGACGACCTCGCCCTCCGCGTCCGGGGCCTCGCCCCGTTCGGGGTTGGACTGGGTGTAGGTGCCGGCCTTGAAGTACCAACCGTCGCCCGCGAGCGGGATCACGCCTGCCACCTGACCGTTGTAGGCGACCTCGATCTGTCCGTTCGCGGCGGTGATGCGCAGGTCGTAGGGGGTGCCCAGCTGGTAGGCCGGGTCGAGGGTGAGCTCGCCCTCGCCGTCACTGTGCTCGACGAAGAGGTGCGGGTCCTCGAGCCGGACCATCAGCACGTCGTTCTCCTCGTCGTGGATCTGCGCGGCGACGACGTGCGGCTTGACCTCCGGCACCTTCATGATCGCCTCACGCAGGACCATCGTGTGGGTGCCGGTGCGGTTCGACCAGCCGGCCAGCTCTCCGCCCTGGAGCTCCCGCAGCTCGGCGCGCGGGTAGCTGCTGCCCTCGGTCGTGACCCCGCCGGCGGGCGCGGTGAACACCACCCCGTCGCGGGTGTCGTTGAGGCGGAACGAGTCGTCGGTGAACGAGAGCAGCTCGGGAGGGTGGATCTCCTGCGGCTCGCCCTCCGGGCCGGTCGGGAGCGTCAGCTTCCAGTTCGCGAGGTTCAGCACGGTGGCGGGACCGGTCGGGGGAGCCGGTGGCTGTCCGGGTGCGGCCGCGGGCGGCCCGGCGGGATCCGGCTCGGGAGACCCGCACGCCGTGACGCCGCAGGCGAGCGCAAGCATGGCCGCGACGAGCAGCGGCCTGCGGTGTGCGGGGGATCGACGTGTCGCGACCAGGCGGTTCACGCCGTCACCGTAGCCAGCGGGCGGGGTCGCGACCGGTCCGTCGCGGGCCCGCCACCCGGACGTGCGACGGTGCGAAGCGGGCGATCGCGCGCGGATGCGGGCTGATCACCCTCGTGTTACCGTCGCGAAACCGGTTTCCCGGATGCGCACCCGACGATGGGTTCCGGTTCGGAAACCGGTTTAGCGATGAGGCTGCGGGAAGGGGCGGGTCGACGCGATGCGGGTCCGCGGGAGAACGGCCGCGTTCATCGGGGTGACCGCCGCGATGGTGATCGGGGTGGCAGCCACGATCATCTACTCGGTGGGCACCGGCCGCGACCCGTCCCGGACCGTGACGTGGTGGGTCCCGAACTGGGACACGCCGATCGCCACCGACCTCGTCGCGGAGTTCGAGGCGCAGAACCCGGACCTGTCGGTCGAGATGGTCGAGACGACGTCCGACACGATGGCCAACAAGATCTCGGTGGCGCTGGACTCCGGTGACCCGCCCGACGTCATCACCGAGCTGGCCTCGCGCACCCGCACCTCCATCGCGAAGGGCGCGCTCGCCGACCTGTCGGACCTCTACGGCCCGGACATGCCGCGTTCGGACTTCATCCCCGGCGCGCTGGACGCGGTCACGAACGACACCGGCACCTACGCCGTGCCGTACCGCTGGGACTGCATCGCGCTGATCTACAACAAGGACCTCTTCGCGGCGGCCGGGATCGCCGGGCCGCCCGCGACGTGGGCCGAGCTCGAGGCGACCGCGCGCCGGCTCACGTCGGGCGACGTCACCGGTACGGCGTGGCCGATGAGCGGTGCGGCGGAGGACCTGGTGCGCCGCTACCTCGGTTTCGCGCTGGCGGCGGGCGCCCGGTCGGAGAACGGGATCCCGCTCCTCGACGTCGCGTCGTCGCAGGCCGCGCTGGAGATCGTCGGCGGGTCGGTCGCGGAGGGGTGGGCGTCGCGCAGCTCGCTCGAGGTCGACAACACCGAGGTCCGGGAGCTGTTCATCAACGGGCGCATCGCGATGTACCTGGGCGGTGTGTTCGACGTGGAGCAGCAGCTCGAGGCCGGGATGAACGTGGGCACCGCGCTGACCCCCGGCCCGGACGGGCCCGGAGTGCAGGCCGCGGACGGCTGGGGGTACCTGGTGCCTGCCGCGGCGAAGAACCCGACGGGTGCCCGGCGGTTGGTCGAGTTCCTGGCCCGCGCCGAGAACATGGCGCGGCTGACCATGACCTACCCGGCCCGCATCAGCGCGGGCGGCGACGCGCGCTTCCACGACCAGTACCGCGAACCGCACTACGTGCAGCTCGCCGAGCATTCGGTGCCACCCCCGAACGACCCGGCCTGGGTCGGGGTGAACCCGTTCGTCTACAGCACGATCCAGGCGGTCGCGCTCGGTCAGGTCACGCCGGCCGACGGTGCGCGCGCCATCCAGGCCGAGGCCGACCGGGTGCTCGGGCCGACCGGCTGAGGAGGATGTCGATGACCGCAGCCGGTGCGGCTGCCACGATCGCGGGCCCGAGCCCCGCCGCGCGCGCCGCGCGCAGCAGGCGCCGCACGGGGCTCGCGCTCACGCTGCCCGCGGTACTCGTGATGGCCGGGCTGACGATCGTCCCGGTCGTCTCGGTCCTGCAGCGCGCGGTCAGCGGCGACGGCCGCGCCGCCTTCGGGCGGCTCGTCGGCTCGCCGGACTTCGTGCAGGTCCTGCTCAACACCGCGGTGTGGACGGTCGTGGCGGTGGTCGGTGCGCTCGTCGTCGGCCACGCGGCCGCGTTGCTCATGCACTCGCGCCACCTGCGGCTGGCCGGGTTCTGGCGCGGCCTGTTCATGATCCCGTGGATCATCCCGAACGTCGTCGGGGCCACCGTCTGGAAGTGGAACTTCTCCGTCGACTACGGGCTGGTGAACCACTGGCTGCTGCAGGCGGGGCTCATCGCCGAGCCGGTCGGCTGGCTGTCGGACCCGTCGGTCGTGCTGATCGCGCTCGCCGTGGTGCAGGTGTGGTTCACCGCCCCGTTCATCATGCTGATGGTCTCGGCCGCGCTCACCGCGATCCCGGAGGAGCGCATCGAGGCGGCCCGGATCGACGGGGCGGGTGGCGTCGCGGTGCTGCGCCACATCATCCTGCCGGCGATCCGCACCACCACCGGGCTCGCCGCCCTGCTGATGGTCGTGTGGGCGCTGAACTCGTTCACGATCATCTGGGTGGCCACCGGCGGCGGGCCCGCCGGCGCCTCGACGATCCTGCCGATCCTGATCTACCAGGCGTTCCAGACCGGGGACGCCGCGATGGTGTCCGCGGTCGCGCTCATCCAGCTCGTCGTCTCGATGGTCTTCGCGGCGATCTACGTCCGGGCTGTCCGCGACGACATGGAGGAGGCGGCCTCATGAGCATGAGGCGGCTGCTCGCGACGGCCACGTGGGTCGGCATCGCGATCATGGCGATCTGGACGCTCGCGCCGATCGCGGTCATGGTCTCCACGTCGCTCAAGCCGCGGGACGAGATCTTCGCGATCCCGCCGGTGCTGCTGCCCGAGACCTGGACGCTCGACAACTACGTCGAGGTGTTCACCAATTCCTCGATGCCGAGGGCGTTCCTCAACTCGATCCTCGCCGCGCTGCTCGTCACCGTCATGACGATCCTGCTCTGCGGGAGCGTCGGCTACGCACTCGCGCGGTTCCGGTTCCGGTCGGCGCGCCCGATCGCGCTGTTCATCCTGCTCGGCCAGATGGTGCCGATCACGGTCCTGCTCCTGCCGCTCTACGAGATGATCGGTGCGATGCAGCTGCTCGACACGATCGCGGGCATCGCCATCGCCCACCTGGTGATCACGGTGCCGCTGGTCACCTGGATGATCCGCAACCAGGTGGCGGCGATCCCGGTCGAGCTGGAGGAGGCCGTGCTCATCGACGGCGGCTCGCGGTTCGACGCGGTCACCTACGTCACCCTGCCGGTCGCGGCGCCCGGCCTCGCGGCCGCCGGGATGTACGCGTTCCTGCAGTCGTGGCACGAGTTCGTGCTGGCGTCGGTGCTGACGTCGTCGACGAGCGCGCGGACCGCGCCCGTCGCGCTCACCGAGTTCGCCTCCGAGTTCAAGGTCGACTGGGGCTCGACCATGGCGGCCTCGGTGGTGCTGAGCGTCCCGGTGGTGATCGCGTTCATCGCACTGCAGAAGTACTTCGTGCGCGGGCTGGCCAGCGGCGGCGTGAAGGGATGACGGAGGAGCCGGATGAAGATCGTTGATCTGCGGTGTGCCGTGATCGGGGCCAGCCCGATCGTGCGGATCGTGACCGACGAGGGTGTGGACGGGTTCGGCGAGATCGAGTCCTCGAAGCCGTACATGCGCCCGGTCGTGGAGATGTACCGCGACTTCCTGGTCGGCGAGGACCCCACCGACGTCGAGCGGTGCCTGCTGAAGATCCGCCGCTTCGCCGGGTTCAAGCCGTGGGGCAGCGCGGTGTCGGCGATCGAGATCGCGCTGTGGGACGTGGCGGGCAAGGCCGCGGGGCTGCCGGTGTACAAGCTGCTCGGCGGCAAGGTGCGCGATCGGGTGCGCGTCTACAACGGCGGCGTGCGCCCGACGTTCACCGCGTACGCGCCGGAGGACTACGCGCGGGTCATGGCGGAGATGAAGGCCGCTCCCGAGGGCTTCACGCTGATCAAGGAAGGCGTCGCCTACCACGGGCCGATGGCGGCGAACACCCCCGGCTTCTCCTACGGCGAGCCGCGAACCGGGCCCCGCCACCCCGACCGCGGGCCGCTCACCGAGCGCGGCCTGAAGCACACGATCGCGTGCGTCGAGGCGATGAAGGACGTGCTCGGCGACGAGGTCGGGCTGGCGCTGGACGCCGTCCCGGCTTCACCGTGCCCGATGCCATCCGGCTGCTGCGCGCGCTGGAGCCGCTGAACCTCATGTGGGTGGAGGACCTGCTCACCGGCGACTACGTGCCGTGGGTGCACGCCGACCAGTACCGCGAGGTCACGGTGGCGACGAGCACCCCGACGCACACCGGCGAGCAGATCTACCTGCGGCAGAACTTCAAGGACCTGATCTCCACCCAGGCCGTGCGCGTGGTCGGGCCGGACCCGTGCGACGTCGGCGGGATCGCGGAGCTCAAGTGGGTGGCCGAGTACGCCGACCTGCACGGCGTCCAGATCGCCCCGCACGGCGTGCTGGACGGCGTGTTCGGGCTGGCCGCGCTCGTGCAGGTGTGCGCCACGCTGCCGGACAACTTCATCGCGTTCGAGTACCCGGTGGCGAAGCCCGACTGGTGGTACTCGATCGTCACCGGGCTGCCGGAGCGGATCGTCGTCGACGGGTTCATCGACGTCTGGGACCGGCCCGGGCTGGGCGTCGACTTCGACCGTGACGCCGCTGCCGCCCACCTGGCCCCCGAGGACGAGGACTTCTTCGCATGACCACCACGCAGGATCTGCCGCGGCGCCCGCTGGGCTCCACCGGGCTGCAGGTCACCGCCCTGACGATCGGCGGCGGCCCGCTGGGCTCGATGCCGGGCAACTTCGGCTACGACGTGCCGGCCGAGCGCGGGATCGAGACCGCCGTCGCCGCGCTCACCGGCTCGGTGAACGCGCTCGACACGTCGAACTCCTACAGCCGCGGCGAGTCGGAGCGCCGGGTCGGGGAGGCGCTGCGCCGGATCGGCGGGCTGCCCGCCGGCTACGTCCTGTCCACCAAACTGGACCGCGACCTCGACACCGGCGAGTTCACCGGCGACCGGATGCGCCGCTCGATCGAGGAGAGCCTGGAGCGGCTCGGGCTCGACCGGGTGCCGCTGCTGCACCTGCACGACCCCGAGCACATCGGCTTCACCGAGTCCATGGCGCCGGGCGGGCCGGTGGAGGTGCTCGTCCAGCTGCGCGACGAGGGGATCGCCGCGGCGATCGGGGTCGCGGGCGGCCCCGTCGACATGCTCCGCGAGTTCGTCGCGACCGACGCGTTCGACGCGGTGCTGACGCACAACCGGTGGACGCTGGTCGACCGCTCCGCGGGCCCGCTGATCGAGGACGCCACGGCCCGCGGGATGGGCGTGATCAACGCCGCGGTGTTCGGCGGCGGGATCCTCGCCTCGGGCGCCGCGAGCACCACCCGGTACGCCTACAAGGAAGCCTCGCCGGAGCTGCTCGCCGCCGTCGGGGAGATCGAGCGGCTCTGCGCGGCGGCCGGCGTGCCGCTCGCGGCAGCGGCGGTGCAGTTCTCCACGCGCGACCCCCGCATCGCGACGACGGTCGTCGGCGTCTCGCGCCCGGAACGGGTGGCCGAGACGGTGGAGCTGGCGGGGATGACGATCCCGGACGACCTCTGGTCCGAGATCGACAAGGCGATAGGCGTTCCCCGAGACACTCCCTGAAGTCGCTCGTGCGTACGTAGCCTCGGGGCATGAGCGTCGGTACGGGGCAGTTGCTGGAGTTCGACCACTCCTACGCCAGGGAGCTGCCCGGGCTGTCCGTGCCGTGGACGGCCGCGCCGGTCCCGGCGCCCGCCCTGCTCGCCCTCAACGAAGCGCTGGCCGCCGAGCTGGGGCTCGACGCCGAGGCGCTGCGGGCGCCGGCCGGTGTCGCGCTGCTCGTCGGCAGCGGGCTCCCCGACGGTGCGCAGCCCGTCGCGCAGGCCTACGCCGGCCACCAGTTCGGTGCCTACGTGCCACGGCTGGGGGATGGGCGGGCGCTGTTGCTGGGCGAGCTCGTCGACCGTGGCGGCCGGCGTCGCGACCTGCACCTGAAGGGGTCCGGTCGCACCCCGTTCGCCCGCGGTGGGGACGGCAAGGCGGCCGTCGGGCCGATGCTGCGCGAGTACGTCACGGGGGAGGCGATGCACGCACTCGGCATCCCCACCACCCGGGCGCTCGCGGTGGTCGCCACCGGTGAGCAGGTCGTGCGGGAGAGCCTGCTGCCCGGTGCGGTCCTCGCCAGGGTCGCGGCGAGCCACCTGCGGGTCGGGACGTTCCAGTACGCGGCCGCGGCGAGCGAACCGGCGCTCGTCCGCGATCTCGCCGACCACGCGATCGCGCGCCACTTCCCCGACGTCGCCGGTGCGGAGCGCCCGTACCTGGAGTTCTACCGCCGCGTGGTCGACGCCCAGGCGTCCCTGGTCGCGCGCTGGATGCTCGTCGGATTCGTCCACGGCGTCATGAACACCGACAACACGACGATCTCGGGGGAGACCATCGACTACGGCCCCTGCGCCTTCATGGACGCGTTCGACCCCGCCACGGTCTTCAGCTCGATCGATCATCGTGGCCGCTACGCCTACGCCAACCAGCCCGGCATCGCCCAGTGGAACCTCGCCCGGCTGGGCGAGACGCTGGTGCCGCTGATCGACGAGGACACCGACACCGCGGTCGAGGCCGCCACCGAGGTGGTGACCGCGTTCGTCGAGCGGTACGAGGCGTACTGGGCGAGCGGTATGGCGGCGAAGCTCGGCCTCGAGACACCGGACACCCCGCTCGTGCAGGACCTGCTGGCGCTGCTGCACGCCCAGCGCGTGGACTTCACCCGGTCCTTCCGTGCGCTGTCGGCGCACCTGCGGGGAGGTGACGTGCGGCCGCTGTTCGCCGAGCCGGACGCGTTCGACGCGTGGGTCGCGCGCTGGGAGGCGCTGCTGCCGCCGGACCGCGGCGCCGTGGCGGCGGCCATGGACCGGGTCAACCCCGTCTACGTCCCGCGCAACCACCTGGTGGAGGAGGCGGTGGCCGCGGCCACCGCCGGGGACACGGCGCCGTTCCACCGCCTCGTCGACGCCGTCGCGAGCCCGTTCGACGAGCGTCCCGGGCTGGAGCGCTACGCCGAACCGGCGCCCGCGGGGTGCGGGCCCCACGTCACCTACTGCGGCACCTGATCGCCTACCCGCTGCGCCACAGCGAGGCGAAGAACATCTCCCGGCTCGGGTAGCGGTCGACGCCGTGCACGCCGTTGCGGGTGATGGTCGCGAGGTAGGCCCGGCTCAGCCAGCAGACCGCGAGGTCCTGGTTCACCATGAGCTCCACCTGGTGGTAGGCGGCGGTGCGTTCGGCCTCGTCGCCGGTGCTCGCGGCCTCGTCCAGCAGCGCGTCCACCCGCGGGTTGGAGTAGTGGCCGTAGTTCGCGCTCCCTCCCGTGGCGAGCAGCCGCTGGACGGGTGGGAACGGCGTGTCGAACGAGCTCACGGTGGTGGTGAGGTCGAAGTCGCCGCTCTGCACGACCTCGGCGGAGTAGCGGGCGAGGTCGAACAGCTCCACGTCCACGTCGAACCCGACCGCGGCGAGTTGCGCCTGGACGAACTCGCCGAACTGCCCGCGCGCGGTGGTGGTCTTCAGCGAGATCGCCGTGCTGCCGCCGGCGGCGCGGTACTCCTCGACGAGGCGGCGCGCCCGCTCCTGGTCGAACGCGGGCCAGGCCCGCGTCGCCTCGGGGGAGTGGTACGGGCTGCTCTCCCCGAACAGGCTCTGCGCCGTGACGAGCTGGTTGTTGTAGAGGCTCGCGGACAGCGCACGCAGGTCGAGCGCCCGGACCACGGCCTCGCGCATCCGGCGGTCGTCGAACGGGGCCCGGCCGAAGTTGAAGTAGAGCAGCTCGCCGCTGTCGCCCGGCCCGTAGTACACGGTGAGGTTCGGGTCCTGCAGCGCCCGCACCAGCTCCTGGTTGTAGGCGGCGAGGATCACGTCGACGTCGCCGTTCTGGATCGACGCGTAGCGGCTCTCGGTGTCCGACAGCGGCCGGAACTCGAGCCCGTCGAGGTGGGGCATGCCCTGCTGCCAGTAGGCCGGGTTGCGTTCCAGCACCATCCGCGAGTCCCGCACCCACTCGACGAGCCGGAACGGCCCGGCGCCGACCGGGTGCTCCCCGACCGCGTCCCCGTACCGCTCCAGGGCCGCCGGCGAGATGACCATGCCGAGGCTGCCGGCGAAGATCGGCTGCGCGAAGACGGCCGGGAACGCCCCGAGCGGGGAATGCAGCACGAACTCGACGGTGAGCGGGTCCACCGCCCGCATCGACGCGATGCTCTGCGCCGCGGTGCGGGCCGGAGTCGACGGCGCGTCGATGTGGCGCTGCACGTTCACGATGACGGCGTCGGCGTCCAGCGGCGTCCCGTCGGAGAACGTCACGCCGGGCCGCAGCGTCATCCGCCAGGTGAGACCGCCGTCCGGGGTGCCCATGGACTCCGCCAGGTAGGGCTGCGTCGTCCCCTCCGGCGTGAGCCGCATCAGCGTGTCGTACACCGCGAAGGCCGCCGGGTTGGCGTTCTGCACCGTCGGGTCGAAGCTCGAGGGCTCGCGGTCCATCCCGATCCGCAGCACCCCTCCCGGCGTCGGGGTGCCCTCGGCCGCGCGGTCTCCTCCGTAGGCGTTGACGGCCTGGATCTGCACCCCGTCGGCCCGTACGTCCGCCGCGCCGCATGCGGCGAGCGCGATCAGGCTCACCGCGGCGGCCAGCGCCGCGAGCACGCGGCGCCTCGGCCCGGGCACGGCCTACTCGCCCGCTGCCGGCTGCGGTGCCGGCTCACCCTTCGGGAACGCCTCGCCCCTCTGGAACGCCTCGGCCTCCTGGACGACCGGGTCGTCGTCGGTGCCCAGGTAGTGCCAGTCCTCGCCGTCGGCGAGGATCTTGTCCGCCCCGCGCAGCGTGGTGAAGTCGGCGTCGGGGCCGGCGAGCGCGGGCGGGGTGGTGCCGTCGGCGGCCAGGCCCTTCGCCGACCGGATGAGCAGCGTGCGCATCTTGATGATCGCCTTGTCGATCGTGCCCAGCCGTTCCTGCGAGCGGTCGTAGATCGGGCCCATCGACTCGGTGACCATCAGGTCCTGGCTGACGAAGTCGCGGATCCCGCTGAACGTCTCGGTGCGCTGGTTCTCGCGGTCGATCAGGTACGTGTTGTCCTCGACGTACTCGCGCGGCGTGATGCCGCCGACCTGCCGGGTGAACGGGGTCTCGAACGGGCTGTAGCTGTGCAGCGGTCCGCCACCGTAGCCCTGCGGGTTCGCGTCGACCGCCACGTTGAACGTGTAGCGCCAGCAGTTGTGGTCGTCGACGGGGACGACCATCAGGTGCCTGGTGTTGAACGGGACCGCGGCGATGATGGTGCTGTACGGGAAGATGTACTCGGTGATGCGGACGTTCGTGTGTTCGTTCGGTGTCGTCCGCAGGCCCGCGTAGCGGAATCCGTACCAGGTGTCCTGCACCTCCAGTCGCGGCGCGCGGTCGTGGATCCAGAACTTCCACGTCATCGCGTTGGACGGGTACCCGGGTTTGTCGGTGCCGTCGTCCGGGATGTCGTCGGCGCCGCCGAACATGTGCAGCCACGAGATGTGGGCGGTGTCGACGTTGCCCTCCATCGTCTGCACCCAGTTGCACGTCGATCCCAGCTTCGTGGCCAGCTGGTGCTCCGCGGGGAGCGATTCGGTGCCGAAGTCGCGGAAGGGGGTGATCGTGTCGGGCGGGCCCATGTAGGTCCAGACGATGCCGCCGGATTCGTGCACGGGGTAGGCCTTGGCGCGGACGCGCTCCTTGAACGTGCTGGTGGGGGGCTCGCTGGGCATGTCGATGCACGCGCCGTCGGCGTCGAACTGCCAGCCGTGGTACGGGCAGCGCAGCCCGCAGATCCCGGGCCCGGGGGTGTACGGCGAGTCGACGGTGGCCTCGTTGCGCCCGTAGAACAGCGACGCGCCGCGGTGGGGGCAGTTCTCCTGGATCAGCCCGACCCGGCCGTTCAGTCGCGGAACGCGACGAGGTTCTCGCAGAGCAGCCGCACCCGGACCGGATCACCGCCCGGTTCCGGTATTTCGTCGGAGAGCAGGGCCGGGGTCCAGTAGCGGCGCAGCAGATCCCCCATGGGGTGCCGGGACCGACTCGGGTGAGAACTTCGTTGTCCTGCTGGGACAGCATCGTCCGCCTCCACGCCTCGCGGTTCAGAAATGCGGGCCGGTTCCGACGTTATCGCCGACGTGGTACGGGGACGAAACTGCGATTGTTTCTACCCCGGCATCAGCACCGGTGATGGCGGGATCAGGTGCGATCAGCAGGCCACGAAGTGGTCGGTGCGCCCCCGGGTCGCGTCCCAGGAGAGCCGGAACCGCGCCCGTCCGGCGCCGTCCGCGGTCCCGAACTCGATCTCGTGGGAGCCGCCCTGCCGGAGGTCGGCGAGCAGGTCGGGGGACGGGCCGCCGTGGGCGGCCGCCCAGTCCCCGACGATCTGCCGGTAGAAGCCGGCCGCCTCGCGCCAGTCCGGGAACCGGTGCTCCTCGTCGATGCCGGTCACGAGCCACATGTCGCCTCCGTCGATACGCCGATGCCGCCCCGCGTGGTGGGCCCGTACCGGGCCTTCTCCCGGGTGATGGAAAGCGGCGTGCCGCGCCGGGACCGCGCCTCGAACGCCGCGTCGTCGAGCAGGTCGGCGGGCACGAGCCAGGCGACCTCGAACTCCAGCCCGTCCGGGTCCTTCGCGTAGATGCTCTTGGACGTGCCGTGGTCGGTGGCGCCGACGTAGGCGCCTGCCGCCGACAGCGTGCGGGCGAGGTCGTCGAGCTCGTCCAGGGTGGCCACCTCCCAACCGAGGTGGTACAGCCCGACCGCGCCGCGTCCCGCGGGCGAGTCGGCCGCGTCGTCGCCGACGGCGAACAGGCCGATGTCGTGGTCGTTCGTGGAATCGGGGGCCTGCAGGAACGCGGCGCGTCCGGGCCGCTCCATCTGCACGCCGAAACCGAGGACATCGCGGTAGAACGCCACGCTCCGGTCGAGGTCGCGCACGTACAGCACGGCGTGGTTCAAGCGGTGGATCCCCATCCGCAGGGAGCGTAAACGAGCTCGGCAACGGCGGGAAACAACGATTGCTTCTGATGCCGTATCGCCGTCGTCGATGGCCGGGGGTGGCGGTCGACCGCGTCACCGGGTTTCCATGTGCGGGTGAAGTCCGCAACGTCGCGCCTCACGCGCCTGGATCTGAACCTGCTCGTCGTCCTGCGGGAGCTCCTGCGCGAACGCAACGTGACCCGGGCGGCGAAGCGGGTCGGGGTGACCCAGCCCGCGGCGAGCGCCGCGCTGTCGCGGCTGCGCCGCTACTTCGACGACGACCTGCTGGTGCGCCGCGGCGGGAAGTACGAGCTGTCGGCGCTGGCCTTCCAGCTCGTCGACCAGGTCGAGGCGGTGTGCGAGGGCGTCGAGCGGCTCATCGCCACCGGCTCGGGGTTCGAGCCGGCGAACACGCGCCGGGAGTTCGAGATCGTGATGTCCGACTTCGTGATCACGGTGCTGGGGGAGCGGCTCGCCGGGCTGGTGAACGCCGAGGCCCCGGGAGCGCGCCTGAACGTCGTGCTGGTCAGGGAGGCGCTCGCCGCGAACATCGGGCACACGATCCAGGTCTCCGACTGCGTCGTCTCCCAGCCGGCCAGCCGCTTCCGGATCCCCGAGATGCGCTCCACCCCGCTGTTCGAGGACCGGTGGGTCTGCGTCGTCGCGCAGGGCAACACCCGGTTCGGGGGCCCGACGGCCGACCTCGACGAGCTGACCGGGGCGACCTGGGTGGTGCCCTACCACGACGACGCGACCTTCCCCTCGGTCGTGCCGGTGAGCAGGCAGTTCGCCCGGCTCGGCGTGCGGCCGCAGGTCGCGGTGCGGGTGGACAGCTTCCACGCCGTGGCCTACCTCGTGGCCTCGACGGACCGGGTGGCGCTCATGCAGGGCCGCCTGGCCGAGGCGTGCGCCCGCTACCTGCCGCTGCGGATCCTGGAATGCCCGCGCCCCCTCGAACCGCTCGACATCCGGCTGTGGTGGCACGTGCGGCACGAGGCCGACCCGGGGCACCGGTGGTTCCGCGAGCTCGTCGGGCGGGCGGCGCGCGACGACGACGCGGCGCGCGCCGTCACCAACGGGTCTGGGTCGTGGCGAGCTCCCGCAGCGCACCCACCACGCTGAGCAGGTGGGCGCGCATCGTCTGCTCGGCGAGCGCCGCATCGCCGGAGCAGATCGCCTCGATGACGGCGTGGTGCTCCTTCATCCCGACGGCGGGCCGGCCGGGCACCAGCGCCACGCTGAAGTGGTAGCGCACGCTCTGGGTGCGTAGCCGGTCGAGCATCAGCCCGCGGTCTGGTGCGCGGAGATCTCCCGCACGGCCCGGTGCACGAGCTGGTTCGTGCGGCTGTAGGTCGGGATGTCGCCGTTCTCGACGGCGATGCGCATCTGCTCGGCCAGTTCGCGCAGGCGTGCTCGGTCCTCGGCCGTGGCCCGCTCGGCGGCCTTGGCCGCGCAGAGCCCCTCGACGACCGCGCGGGTCTCGGTGATCTCCACGGCCTCTTCGAGCGAGATCGGGCGGACCCGTGCGCCGCGGTTGCGTTCGCGCTGCACGATCCCCTCGTTCTCCAGCTGCGCGAGGGCGGTGCGGACGGTGCCGCGGGACGCCCGGTACAGCGACACGAGGTCGGCCTCGGGCAGCCGCTGGCCCGGGGCGTACCGGCCCTGCATGATGCCCTCACGCACGGCGGACACCACCTCGGACACCGCTTCGCTGGGGGCGGTCTCCCCGTCAGGCGCCATGGACGTCCTCTCGTGCCGGTCCGGTTCCCCGTAACCCTTACACGCACCGCACGTCGACCAGCGCGGGCCTGCGCTCGTGTCGGACCGTGCGCAGCGCCTGCTCGAGGGCGGGCCCCAGCTGCGCGCGGCCGTCGACCCGCAGGCCCAGCCCGCCGGAGGCTCGGCGTACGCGGCGAAGTCCGGCACCGGGCCGAGCCGGGCGAGCGGGGAGAGGCCGGGATCGGTGGCCGTGTGCCCGCCGGGGTACATGCGCAGCGTGGAGCCCTGCACGGCGCCCAGTGCCCGTTGGTGCACACGATCGTGAGCACCGGCAGGTCGTGCATCGCCATGGCGTGGTGGCAGGCGGCCGGGTTCGCGAACAGGTAGGCGCCGTCCCCGACGGCCGCGATCACCGTGGCCTGCGGCCGGGCCATCTGCACGCCGAGCGCGGCCGGAAGCCCCCAGCCGAGCCCGCCCGCGGGCGGGGTGCCGAACCAGGTGCCGGGCCGGGTGGGGCCGAGCAGCTCCGCCGACGCCCAGTACTCGTTGACGACGACCGCGTCGGGCGGGAGGACGCGGGCCAGCGCCGCGTTGAGGGCCGTCTTCGTGATCGGGCCCTCGGTCGCGGGCTCTTCATCGAGGACCCGGGCCCGGCGGGCGCGCCAGCCGCTCACCCGCGCCGCCAGCCGGTCGCAGCGGGCGGGGTCGACGGCCCGTGCGTCGAGCGCGGTGGCCAGCGCGCGCAGCAGCGCCGACGAGGTCGTGGTGATCGACAGGTCGGCGCGGTGGGTGCGCACCGGGTAGCGGCTGAAGTGCGGGTCCGGCCCGCACTGGACGACCACCGCGTCGCCGCGCGGCGCGGCGTTGCCGGGGATCCACGGGACGTCCAGGTCGAGCACGCAGAGCACGTCGGCGTCGTCGAGCACGGCGTCGACGGAGTAGCCGGCGTGCAGCGGGTGGTCGGCGGGGATGCTGACGTGGCGGGGCGCGTGCTCGACGACCGCGATCCCGAACCGGCGGGCGAGCTCGTCGAGCAGCGCGACCGCGGCCGGGTCGCGCCCGCGTCGGAGGTGACGATCACCGGGAACCGGGCGCCCGCGATCAGGTCGGCCAGCCGTGCGACGGCGGTGGGGTCGGGGTGCGGCGGGGTCGGGCCCGCCGGTGCGGGCAGCGTGTCGGCTTCGGGTACCGGGCCGGCCAGCACCTCGCGCGGCAGGGTGAGGTACACCGGCCCGCGCGGCTCGGTGCACGCCACGTCCAGGGCGCGGTCGACGACGTCGCTGACGTGTGCCCCGTCGCGCAGCTCGTAGTCCCACGCCACCAGTTCGCGCAGCATGCCGGCCTGGTCGAACATCTCCTGCGCCCAGTGGATCGAGAAGTCGCGGGATCCGGCCCTGGAGTGCTCGTAGAGCGGGGTGCGGCCCGCTGTCAGCAGGATCGGGACCCGGCTGCGCGCGGCGTTGAACACCGCGCAGACGGCGTTGGCCGTGCCGACGCTGGTGTGCAGCATGACGGCCTGCACCCGGCCGTCGCCGAGGTAGGACCCGTGTGCCATCGAGACCGCGACGTTCTCGTGGGCGCACACGACGACGCCGGGCAGGTCGAGCCCGGACTCGTGGCGCCGCGCGTACGCCTCCACGAGCGGCGCGAAGTCCGTGCCGCTGTTGACGAACAACCGGTCCACCCCGCGCTGCCGCAGCCGCACGAGGAAGGCCTCCGCCACCGTCTCGGCGCGCTGCTGCCCGGGGTGGGAACGCGCTGCCGGCTCGGCCGCTCGCAGGTCCATCGTCACCTCCGCCATCAGCGCCGCTGAAGACTACGCATAATCAAGATTGTTAACAATATGGTTGCCGCTTTTGGTTTTTCGGAGCTAAGGTTCTCGACATTCATCCCGCAGCCAGGGGGCCAGCCACATGGGTTCAGCCGATGGAGCGGAAGGGCCGAAGGTCGAGCTCAGCGCGGGCGTTTCCCTGCGGCGCCAGGAGACAGCGGCGGTGGCCGCCGGCTGACTCCTCGTCCCACCACCACACCCCGAGAGGCCAACGATGCTCTCTGCACAGGACAACGAGTTCCTGACCCGCGTGGGGCCGGGCACACCGATGGGCGACCTGCTGCGCCGGTACTGGACACCGGCGTTGCTGGTGAGCGAGGTGCCCGAGCCCGCGGGCGACCCGGTGCGCGTGCGGTTGCTCGGCGAGGACCTCGTCGCCTTCCGCGACGCGAACGGCCGGGTCGGCCTCATCCAGGAGAACTGCCCCCACCGCGGCGCGTCCCTGTACTACGGCCGCAACGAGCTGGGTCCCGACGGCACGTGCGGGCTGCGCTGCCCGTACCACGGCTGGCAGTTCGACGCCGACGGCGCGTGCATCGACATGCCCAGCGAGCCGCCCACCAGCACGTTCAAGGACCGCGTCCAGGCCAAGGCCTACCCGACCCACGAGTCCGGCGGCATCGTCTGGACCTACATGGGCCCCGCCGACACGATCACGCCCTTCCGCGACTTCGGCACCGAGTCGCTCGAGCCCGACCAGGTCGCGGCCACCAAGTTGCACACCAGCTGCAACTGGATGCAGGCCATGGAGGGCAACATGGACACCTCCCACATCTCGTGGCTGCACCAGTGGAACGGCGTCGACGACATCCCCGACGACGGCAGCGACAAGCCCGGCTACCCCACCAACGCGATGTCGTGGAAGTTCTGGAAGCACGACCGCGCGCCGCGCCTGGAGATCGAGGACACCTGGTACGGGTTCAAGTACGTCGGCATCCGCGACACCCCGGCCGGCCACACGCACGTGCGGATGAGCGCGTTCTGCTTCCCGTACAACACCGTGATCGCGTCGGTGCCCTTCAGCACCGGCCACGGCCTGTTCGTGCCGGTCGACGACCACAACACCTACCGGTACAGCGTCACCACCCGGGTGAACGAAGGCATCGCGGAGGTCGGCGGCACCAACCTCTTCGCGCTGAGCCCGTTCGAGTTCGGCCCGGCCGAGGTCGGCCGCAACGGGATCATCCCGCGGCGCTACACCCTGGAGAACGACTACGGGATCGACCGCGAGGAACAGCGCACCACCACCTACTCGGGGGTGCGCGAGTTCATCAGCCAGGACTTCATGGTCACCGAGACGATGGGTCCGATCTACGACCGCTCGCAGGAGCACCTCGGCACGTCCGACAAAGCGATCATCCGGATGCGCAGGCTGCTGATCGCCGCCGCGAAGCGCGTCGCGGAGGGCGGCGAGCCACCCGCGGTCGGAGCCGACCTCGACTACCGCAGCATCCGATCCGCGGAGAAGATCCTCGAGGCCGGTGAGGACTGGCGCCTGCTGGGCACCGACGCCGACCCGATGGTCCAGCGGTACGACCCCGGCAACACGCGCACCCCGATTGCCGGCGACTGACACGCTCGCGGTGCGCTCCCGGCTCCCCCCGGGTGCGCACCGCTCCCACCGCCACCCCTCTCTCGACACGCCGAGGTGTACCGGATGAGGCTGCGACCCCGCACGTCCCGCATCGTCGCGGGCGTGGCGCTGGTGTGCTGCGCCCTGCTCGTGGGGGCCTGCGGGGCCGCCGACCGTGCCGCCGTCGCCGAGGGCGCCCTGCAGGAGCGTGACCCCTACGGCGGTGATCTGGCCGCCGAGGGCGCCCCGAAGCCGGGCGGCACGCTCCTGCTCGGCATGGACCGCGAGATCGTGAGCTTCGACCCCACGGTCCAGAACTCGAATATGGCGGCGCCGGCCGTCTACGACTCGCTGATGAAGCTCACCCCGGACGGCAAGGCCGAGCCGTACCTCGCGCAGTCCATGGAGACCACCGACGGCGGCACGACCTGGGTGCTGACCTTGCGGCCCGGCGTCACGTTCTCCGACGGCACCCCGCTCGACGCGAACGCGGTGATCGTCAACACCCAGCGGCACATCGACACGGTCTCCTCACCCGCGCACCCGTTCGCGGAGCGGATCACCTCGATGCGCGCGGTCGACCCGCTGACCGTCGAGTTCGTGCTGGACGGGCCGTTCGGCGACTTCCCCGTCGTGTTCGGCCAGCCGATCACCTACGGCAGCCTCGGCCTCATCGTCTCGCCCGCCGCTCTGCAGCAGTACGGCGACGACATCGGCCGCCACCCCGTCGGCGCGGGCCCCTTCACGTTCACGGAGTGGGTCCCGGACTCCCGGACCGTGCTGACGAAGAACCCGTCGTACTGGCAGGAGGGCATGCCGTACCTGGACGGGCTGGAGTTCCGGCCGCTGCCGGACACCGAGACGCGCTATGCCTCCATCGAGAACGGCGACGTCGACGTGGTGTTCGGTGGCTACAACCAGGAGCTCGTGCGGGCCAGTCAGAACCCGAACCTGCGCATCTACTACGGGCCGGGCAACGCGGGGGAGTACCTCTACTTCAACTTCAACAAGGCGCCGTTCGACGACCGCCGCATGCGGGAGGCGCTGATCTCCTCGCTCGACCTGAACGCGCTCGCGGCGAGCCAGTACAGCGGCCGGCTGGTGTCGGCCACCAGCCTGTTCACCGAGAGCAGCCCGTACCACACCGCGGCGGCGTCGGACGCGTGGCCGCGGTACGACCCGGAGCGGGCGAGAGGGCTCATCGAGGAGTACCGCGCGGGTGGCGGTGACCCCGACTTCACGTTCAAGACCACCCAGACCAGGGTGCCGTTCGGCGAGTTCCTGCAGGCCCAGATGGCCGCCGTCGGGATCGACGTGCAGCTGCAGTTCTACGACCTCGCGCAATACTCGTCCTCGGTCGTGCAGAGCAACGACTTCCAGCTCACGACCTGGATCAGCGCCTTCGACACCCCGTTCCCCGGCGCGAGCAGGCTGCTGCACAGCGGCGGCAACACGAACTACGGGAAGTACTCCAACCCGCAGGTGGACGCCCTGCTCGACGAGGCCGCGACCACGTCGGACCCGGCGGTCCGCACGAACGCCTACCAGCAGGTGGAGTGGCTGGTGGGGCAGGACCTGGCGATGGCCTGGTTCAGCCGCAGCTACCTGTCGACGATCACGAAGCCCGAGGTCAAGGGCATCGACCGGTACGTGTCCCGCGACATGTTCTACGCGACGACCTGGCTGGACCGCTGATGAGACCGACCACCCCCGCCCATCCCGGAAGGCCCGAACCGCATGACCTACCTGATCGCAGAATCCTGCGTCGACCTGATGGACCGCAGCTGTGTCGACGTCTGCCCCGTCGACTGCATCTACACGGGCGAGCGGAAGCTCTACATCAACCCCGCCGAGTGCATCGAGTGCGGGGCCTGCGAGCCGGAGTGCCCCGTCGACTCCATCGTGCTGGAACAGCAGGCCACCGACGCCGAGGCCGTCCACATCGCCGACAACGCGTCCTTCTTCTACGACGTGCTCCCCGGCCGGGACGCGCCGCTGGGCGACCCCGGCGGCGCGTCGGCCACCGGCCCGGTCGGCGCCGACACCCCGCTGGTGGCGGCGTTGCCGCCGAAGGGCTGAGGCGCGCGATGGCCGACACGCTGAGCGCGCCGCCCACCACCACGGCGGCGGGGCCCGCGACGCGTCGCGGCGGTTCGCGCAGGTTCGCGGTGCGGCGCGTCCGCAAGCGGCTCACGCACCTGCTGCTCGTGCTGCTCGCCGTGACGTTCCTGTCGTTCGTCGTGGTCGACCTGCTGCCCGGCGACGCGGCCGTCGTGGTGGCGGGCGACAACGCGACGCCGGAACAGGTCCAGCAGGTGCGCGAGGAGTTGCAGCTGGACCGGCCGGTGCTCGTGCGCTACGTCGACTGGCTCGGCGGCGTGGTCACCGGCGATCTCGGTCGCTCGTTCCGCACGGGGCAACCGGTGGTCGAGGCGCTCGCCCAGCGCATCCCCGTCACGTTCGAGATCACGATCATCGCGCAGCTGCTGGCGCTGCTCGTCGCGGTGCCGCTGGCCGTCTACTCGGCCTACCGGCCGGGCGGGCTCGTCGACCGGACGTCGATGACGATCGGGTTCGGCGCCGCAGCCATGCCGACCTTCGTGTTCGGCATGGTGCTCATCGTCCTGTTCGCCGGTGGGGTGTCGAGCATCCTGCCGGCCACCGGCTACACGTCGTTCTTCGAGGATCCCGTCGAGAACATCAGATCGATCATCCTGCCGTGCCTGACGCTCATGATCGCCGAGGCCGCCGTCTACCGGCAGCTCCTGAGATCGGACATGGTGTCCACGCTGCAGGAGGACTTCATCCTCATGGCCCGGTCGAAGGGGCTCGGGCCGGCGCGGATCCTGTTCCGCCACGCGCTGCGGCCCTCGTCGTTCTCCCTGATCACGCTGTCCGGGGTGAACATCGGCAGGCTGCTCGGCGGCACCGTGATCGTCGAGACGCTCTTCGCGATCCCGGGCCTCGGGCAGCTCATCGTGCAGGCGGTGTTCAACCGCGACTACATGATCCTGCAGGGCGCGCTGCTGTTCGTCGCGGTCGCCTACGTCGTGATCAACATGCTGATCGACCTCCTCTACCTGGCCCTCGACCCGCGGGTGCGCAGAGATGCCTGAGACCACGACGACGACCACGACCGCCCACCGCCGCCGGGCCGCCCGCGCCCGTTCGGCTGGTACGTGGCGTGGACCTGGCTCGGGGCGGTGGTGCTCGCGGCCGTGTTCGCGCCGCTGCTGCCGCTGTGGGACCCGGCCGTCCCCGACTACACCGCCGTGTTCTCCGGCATCACCCCGCAGCACTGGCTGGGCGGCGACACCCTCGGCCGCGACACGTTCTCGCGCGTGGTCTACGGGGCTCGCGCGTCGCTGCTCGTCGGCATCTGCGCCGTCGGGCTCGGCGCGCTCGTCGGCGGCTTCCTCGGGATGCTCGCCGGCTACTTCGGCGGGCGCACGGAGCGGGTGCTCGCGCTGGTCACCGACGTGGTGCTGGCGTTCCCGGGGCTGGTCTTCATCATCGCGATCGTCGCGATCCTCGGCTCCAGCCTCAGCAACCTGATCCTCGGGCTCGCCATCCTGTCGGTGCCGACGTTCATCCGGCTGGCCCGCGCCGCCACCCTCGTGGTGGCGCAGCGGGAGTTCGTGCTCGCGGCCCGCGCCTACGGCTGCAGCCCGATCCGGATCATCACCAGGGAGATCGCCCCGAACGTCGTCCTCCCGGTCGCGGCGTACGGCTTCATCATGATCGGCGTCTTCATCGTCGTGGAGGGCTCGCTGTCCTTCCTCGGGCTCGGCATCCCGCCGCCCACGCCCAGCTGGGGCGGCATGATCGCCGGCGGCCGCGCCGAGCTGCTGAACTACCCCCACATCTCACTCTTCCCCGCCGCGGTCATGTTCCTCACGGTGCTGTCGATCAACTACATCGGCGAGCGCACCCGCAAGCAGTTCGAGGTCAAGGAGAGCAACCTGTGACTGCCTTGCTGACCGCCGAGGACGTCGTGGTGCGGTTCCACACCAAGAAGGGGGTCGTGCACGCCGTCGACGGCGTCTCGCTGCAGCTGGAGGAGGGGGAGGTCCTCGCCGTCGTCGGCGAGAGCGGCTCGGGCAAGACCGTGTTCACCCGACGCGTCATGGGGCTCGTGGCAGGCGGGCGCGGCACCGAGGTCGCGGGCTCCGTCACCTTCGACGGCACGGTCCTGACCGAGCTGTCGGGCAAGGAGCTGTCGCGCTTCTGGGGTGCCGAGATCGCGCTGATCCTCCAGGACCCGATGACGTCGCTGAACCCCGTGAAGCGCATCGGGGAGCAGCTCACGGAGTCGATCGTGCTGCACGAGCGGGTGCCGAAGCGCGAGGCGCTGGCGCGGGCCGTCGAGCTGTTGCGTTCGGTGGGGCTCTCGGAGCCGGAGCGGCGGGTGCGCCAGTACCCGCACGAGCTGTCGGGCGGCATGCGCCAGCGCGTCACGATCGCGATCGCGCTCTCGTGCAGCCCGCGGCTGCTGCTCGCCGACGAGCCGACCACGGCCCTGGACGTCACGGTGCAGGCGCAGATCCTGGACCTGCTCGCCGACCTGCAGGCGCGGCTGGGGATGGCGATGCTGCTGGTCACGCACGACCTGCGGGTGGTGCGCAGCCGGTCGGACCGCATCGCCGTGATGTACGCGGGCCGGATCGTGGAGACGGCGCCGACCGCCACGCTGTTCGCGCAGCCGCGGATGCCCTACACCGAGGCGCTCATGAACGCGGTACCGCCGCTGTCGGGGCCGAACCACACGCGGCTGCAGGTGATCCCCGGCCGCCCGCCGGACCTGCTCCACCCGCCGTCGGGGTGCCGGTTCAGCCCGCGCTGCCCACTCGCCCAGGACCGGTGCCTCACCGAGGAGCCGCCGCTGCGCGACGCCGGGTCCGCCGAGCACCGGTACCGGTGCTGGTTCCCGGTGGGCAGCCCGGAGTGGTCGCAGGCCCGGGCCCGCAACCTCGAGCGCGGCGTGAGCGCCGCAGGCACACCACTCACCGACGAAAAGGTCCTCACATGAACGCGAACGAGCAATGGCGCTCGTCGACCGGGGCGCGGGTGCTCGCACTCCTGCTCGGCCTCACGGTGCTCGCCGCATGCGGCAACGTCGGACCGGCCGCCGCGGTGCCCGCGGGCACGGACGGCATCAGCGCGGTCAACGCCCGCGGCGGTGACCTGGCCGCCGAGGGTCCACCGCGCAGCGGAGGCACGCTGGTGATGGGCACGGACCGGGAGGCGATCACCTTCGACCCCACCGTGCAGAACTCGAACATGGCGGCGCTGGCCGTCTACGACTCGCTGCTCAAACTCGACGACGACGGCAAGCCGCAGCCCTACCTCGCCGAGTCGATGCAGACCACCGACGGTGGCGTGACCTGGCGCATGGGGCTGCGAGAGGGCGTCGTCTTCTCCGACGGCACCCCGCTGGACGCCCAGGCCGTGATCACCAACGTGCAGCGGCACATCGACAAGGCGTCCTCGCCGGGGCACCTGTACGCGCAGCGGATCGCGTCGATGCGGGCGGTCGACCCGCGGACCGTCGAGTTCACGCTCGCCGAGCCGTTCGGGTCGTTCCCGTCGGTGTTCGCGCTCAGCTTCACGGCGGGCAACCTCGGCACGATCATCTCGCCGGCCGCACTGGAGCAGTACGGCGACGACATCGGCACCCACCCGGTGGGGGCCGGCCCGTTCGTGCTGTCGGACTGGGTGCGCGACTCCCGCATGGTGCTGACCCGCAACCCGCAGTACTGGCAGCAGGGCATGCCCTACCTCGACGGGCTCGAGTTCCGGCCGTTGCCCGACACCGAGACGCGCTACGCGTCCATCGAGAACGGCGACGTCGACCTGATCTTCGGCGGCTACCACACGGAACTGCTGCGCGGTCTGCAGGACCCGAACCTCGAGGTGTACTACGGGCCCGGCAACGGCGCGGAGTACCTCTACTTCAACCACGTGCAGGCGCCGTTCGACGACAAGCGCATGCGCGAGGCCGTCGTGCGGGGGATCAACCTGGACGCGCTCGCGGCCACCCAGTTCCGCGGTCAGATGGCGAGGGCGTCGAACTGGTTCGGCGCCGACAGCGGCTACTCGACCCCCGAGGCGGACTCGGCGTGGCCCGCCTACGACCCGGAACGCGCCAAGCAACTCGTGCAGGAGTACGTGGCGTCGGGCGGCAGCGCCACCGTGCAGTACAAGACGACGAACGCGCCCAACCGCGTGCAGTTCGCCGAGTTCCTGCAGGCGCAGATGGCGGAGATCGGCATCACGCTCCAGCCGCAGTTCTTCGACCTGGCCCAGTACTCGTCGAGCGTGGTGCAGAGCCACGACTTCCAGCTCGCGGGCTGGGTCGGCGGGCCGACCGACGTGCCGTACCCGGGCGTGCTGAACCTGATGCACACGCGCGGCAACACCAACTACGGCAGCTACTCCAACCCGGAGGTCGACACGCTGCTCGACCAGGCCGCTGCCACCACGGACGAGGCCGAGCGCACCCGGCTCTACGAGCGCGTCGGGCTGCTCACCAACCAGGACATCGCGGTCGCCTACTACAGCCGCGGCTACCTCTCCGCCGTGGCCAAGCCGGAGGTGAAGGGCGTCGTGCGCTATCTGACCAGGGACGTGTTCTTCGCGACGACGTGGCTCGACCGGTGACAGCGGTGCGTGCGGCGCCGGAACCGGCCGCTTCGCCCGGCCGCAGGAGACGGCGCGGCTCCCGGGCCGTCGCCCTCCTCGCGGTGGGGCTCGCCACGTCGCTGGCCGCCGCGTGCGGGGCGAACCTGCCCCCGGTCGGCGGCGGTGCGGGAGAGACCACCATCCGCACCGTCAACCCCTACGGCGACGATCTCTCCGCGGAGGGCGAGCCGAAGCGGGGCGGCACGCTGGTGATGGCGATGGACCGGGCGATCGTCGGGTTCGACCCGACGGTGCGCAACACCAACCCCGCCGCGCTGGCCGTGTACGACTCGTTGTTGAAGTTGAACCACGAGGGCAAGCCGGAGCCGTACATGGCGAAGTCGATGACGAGCCCCGACAGGGGCCTGACCTGGGTGCTGGAACTCCGCGAGGGCGTCGAGTTCTCCGACGGCACGCCGCTGGACGCCGACGCGGTGATCGTCAACGTGCAGCGGCACATCGACGCGGCCGCCTCACCGGGGCATCGGTTCGCCGAGCCGATCGCGTCGATGACCGCGGTGGACCCGCTCACGGTGAAGTTCACGCTGAAGGAACCGTTCGGCCCGTTCCCGGTTGCGTTCGCCAGCGGTTTCGCCTACGGCGGTCTCGGCATCATCGTCTCGCCCGCGGCGCTTCAGCAGTACGGCGACGACGTCGCGCAGCACCCGGTGGGAGCCGGCCCGTTCGTGCTGACCGACTGGGCTCGTGACTCGCACATGAACCTGAGGCGCAACGAGAACTACTGGCAGGACGCATGCCGTACCTGGACGGGCTGGAGTTCCGGCCGCTGCCCGACACCGAGACCCGCTACGCCTCGATCGAGAACGGTGACGTCGACCTGATCTTCGCCGGCTTCCACACGGAGCTGCTGCGCGGGCTGGCGGACCCGAACCTGAAGGTGTACTTCGGCTCGGGCAACGGCGCCGAGTACGTCTACATGAACCACGAGAAGGCGCCGTTCGACGACCACCGGATGCGCGAGGCGGTGGTGCGCGGCATCAACCTCGACGCGCTCGCGGCCACTCAGTACAAGGGGCAGATGGAGCGCGCGGCCGGCTGGTTCGGCGCCGACAGCGAGTACCACACGCCCGAGGCGGAGGCCGCGTGGCCCGCCTACGACCCGGAGCAGGCCAAGGCGCTCGTGGCCGAGTACGTCGCCGACGGCGGCAGCGCGACGGTGCAGTACTCGAGCACCAACTCGCCGAACCGGGTGTCGTTGACGGAGTTCCTCCAGGCGCAGATGGCGGCGATCGGCATCACGCTGGAGCCGCACTTCTACGACCTGGCCCAGTACACCTCGAGCGTGATGCTGGCCGGTGACTTCCAGCTCGCGGGATGGGTCGGCGGCCCCAACGACGCCCCCTACCCGGCCGTGCACAACCTGCTGCACTCCGCCGGCAGGTCCAACTACGGCGGCTACTCCAACCCGGATGTCGACGCGATGCTGGAGCACGCCGCCGCCACCACCGACGAGGCCGAGCGCATCCGCCTGTACCAGCAGGTCGAGCTGCGGTCCAACCAGGACATCGCCGTCGGCTACTACAGCCGGGGCTACCTGTCGACGATCGTGAAACCGGAGGTGAAGGGCGTGGTGCGGTACCTGACCCGGGACATGTTCTTCGCGACGACGTGGCTCGACCGATGACGGCGGCGCGCACGGAGCGCGAGTCCGCTGCCCGGGCGCGGAGCCCGCGGACGGCGACGTCGTCCTCCGGCTGCAGGACCTGGTGGTCGAGTTCCCGGTGGGCGGCGGGCAGACGGTGCACGCCGTCTCGGGGATCGACCTCGAGGTCCGCCGCGGCGAGACGCTCGGCCTGGTGGGCGAGTCCGGCTGCGGCAAGTCGACCACCGGCCGGGCGATCATGCAGTTGCCGCGGCCGACCAGCGGCTCGGTGCTGTTCGAGGGCCGCGACCTCACCACGCTCTCGGCGGGGGAGCTGCGGGAGCTGCGCCCGAAGCTCCAGATGATCTTCCAGGACCCGATCTCGTCGCTCAACCCGCGGCGGCGGATCCCCGACATCGTCGGCGACCCGCTCGTCGTGTGGGGCCGGGCCGCCGACCGGGAGCGGGTCGTGCCCGAGGTGCTCGCCGCGGTCGGGCTCGACCCGGAGCAGGTGGCCGACCGGCGGCCGCACCAGTTCTCCGGCGGCCAGTGCCAGCGCGTCTCGATCGCGCGGGCGCTGGTGCTCGAACCTGAGGTCCTGATCTGCGACGAGCCGGTGTCCGCGCTGGACGTCTCCGTGCAGGCGCAGATCCTCAACCTGCTCGAGGACATGAAGCGCCGCTACGGGCTCACGCTGGTGTTCATCGCCCACGACCTCGGCGTCGTGCGCAACATCAGCGACCGCGTCGCGGTGATGTACCTCGGCCGGATCTGCGAGCTCGGCACCACCGAGGCGCTGTTCGACCAGCCGGTGCACCCGTACACACGGCTGCTCGTGTCGTCGATCCCGTCGATGGAGACGGTGGCGGGTGCGGGCATCGAGAAGACCGACCGGGGCGGCGGCGAGGTGCCCTCGCCGATCAACCCGCCCAGCGGGTGCCGCTTCCGCACCCGGTGCCCGCTGGCCACCGAGCGGTGCGCCACCGAGGTGCCCGAGATGCGTGAGGTGCGGCCGGGCCGGTTCGCGGCCTGCCACCACCCGATCCTCGATCCGTCCGGCCCCGAGGAGAACGCGTCATGACCATCCGGCTCGCCGACAACTTCGCCTCGCACTTCGAGCACATCGCCGACCTCGCGCCGGACCGGCAGGCGGTGGTCGTGGGGGACCGTGAGCTCACCTGGGCCCGGTTCGACGAGCAGGCCGACCGGCTCGCGGGGCACCTGGCCGCCCGTGGTGTCGGTGCGGGCGACCGGGTGGCGCTGGACGCCCGCAACTCGCCGGAGTACGTGGTGGCGCTGCACGCCCTGTACAAGCTGATGGCGCTGCCGGTGAACGTCAACTACCGGTACCGGGCGACCGAGGTGCGGTACCTGCTGGAGAGCTCCGCGGCACGGGCCGTGATCGTCGACGACGACCTCGCCGACGTCGTGGCCGAGGCCGCGCAGGAGCTCCCGGGCTGCGACCTGCTCGTGCGGATCGGGAAGGACGGCGGGTTCGGCCCCGAGGTCGCCGCGGCCGACCGGCACCCGCGCCGCCCGCGCGGGGACACCGAGTGGCGGCTGTACACGGGCGGAACCACCGGCTACCCGAAGGCCGTGCTCGGGAGCCACACCGAGCGGCTGCGGTCGGTGCGGTCCGGCGGGTTCGCGACCCTGGGGCTGGCAGGCGTCGACGAGGTGGAGGCGCTGCACCAGGCGCTCGACATCGACCCCCACGGGCCGCGCGGCATGGTGCAGCTGCCCGCGTCGCCGCTCATGCACGGCACCGGCCTCTACTCCGCGCTCGGCGCGCTGTCGGTCGGCGCACCGCTGGTGCTGCTGGCGGGTACCGGGATCACGGGCGCAGGCCTGCTGGCCGCGATCGCGCGGCACCGCGTCACCGACCTGGTCATCGTGGGCGACGCGTTCGGCCTGCGGCTGCTCGACGCGCTCGACGAGGCGGCCGCGGCGGGGCGCGCGCCCGGGATCGGGTCGCTGCGCCGGATCCGCAGCATCGGCTCGGTGTGGAGCCCCGGCGTGAAGCGCAGGCTGCTCGCCCACGCCGACGTCGCGCTGAGCGACACGATCGCCTCGGCCGAGGGCGGGGTGTACGCCCGCTCCGAGACCACCCGGGCCTCGCTCGCCGAAGCGGGAGGCGACGACGAGACCGGCACGTTCGAGCTGGCACCCGGTGCCCGCCTGCTCGACGAGGACGGCCACGACGTCGTGCCCGGCTCCGGGGTGGTCGGCACGCTGGCCGCGCCGGTCGTGCCCGAGGCGCCTACGACGGCGACGAGGAGAGGACGGCGGGCGCGTTCCGCGACATCGACGGCGTCCGGTACACGATGCCGGGCGACCTCGCGACACTGGGCGCCGACGGGCGGCTGCGGCTGCTCGGGCGGGGCAGTACGGTGGTCAACACCGGCGGCGAGAAGGTGTTCACCGACGAGGTGGAGCTCGTCCTGCGCGCCCACCCCGCCGTGCGCGACGCCGTGGTGCTCGGTGTCCCGGACCCCCACTTCGGCAACGCCGTCGCCGCGGTGGTGTCGCTGCAGGGTGGCGCCGACGCCGGGCCGGACGAGCTCGCCGCCTTCGTGGGAACCCGGCTCGCCGGGTACAAGAAGCCCCGCCGGATCGTCCTCGTGCCCGAGGTGCAGCGGCTCAACACCGGCAAGGCCGACCTGGGGTGGGCGCGCAGCCGGTTCGCGGCCGCGCCGGCGCCGAGCACGCCGTGAGCCGACGCCACCCGTGAGCCGCCACCCGTGAGTCCGAGCGATCGAGGTTCGACACGGAGCGGCTGGTGGGTCGTGGTGGGCGGTCGGTCCTGCTCACCCTGCAGAACGGCTTGATCATCAGTGCCTTCGGCGCCTACCTGGTGGTGATCACCGCGGACACCGGCTGGCCGGCGGGGGTGGTCGCACTCGGGTACGCGATCGTCCAGCTCGGCAACGGCTTCCTCTCGCCGCTCACCGGGTGGTGCTGCGACCGGGTGGGGGTGCGTGCGGTCTCCGCGCGGGAACGGTCGTCACGGCGGCCGGCTTCGTCCTCGCCGCGGCCGTCACCGACGCACCGCACTTCGTCGGGGCCCTCGTCGTGATCGCCCTCGGCTGCTCGGCGGCGGGCATCACACCGCTGACCGTGGCGGTGGTGCAGACGATGACGCAGCGGCGCACGCTGGCACTGGGGCTGCTCCCGACCGGGATCGCGCTCGGCGGGCTGGCGGTCCCGCTGGTGACGTGGGCGCTGGCCGGGGCCGGCTGGCGCGCCACGTTCCTCGGCGTCGCGGGGTGATCCTGGCGGTGGGCATGGTGGCGACCTCCGCCCTCCCCGCCGACCGGCGGCCGCGCCCCGTCGCCCTGACCGCGGCGCCCGGCCACCCGGACGGCCACCCGGACGACCACGATCTGGGCAGCGCCCTGCGCACGCCGGCGTTCTGGCTGCTCGTCGTGGGGCACGGCACGGCGCTGGTCGCGGTCAGCGCCGTGAGCCTGCACCTGGTGCCGCTGATGACCCAGCACAACGGCATCCCGCTCGCGACCGCGGGCCTCGCGGTCGCCGTGATGTCGACGGCGCAGCTGCTCGGCCAGGTCGTCACAGGTGTGGTCGCCGACCGCCTCGACAAGCGCAGGCTCGCGGTGGGGTGCATGGTCGTGCAGACCGGTGTGCTGGTCGCGTTGGCGACGGTGTCCGGCTTCGGGCCGGTCGTCGCGGCCGCGACCGTCCACGGGATCGCCTGGGGCCTGCGCGGCCCGGTGATGACCGCGATGCGCGCCGACTACTTCGGTGTCGGATCCTTCGGCACGATCATGGGGTGGTCGGCCGGGTTCGTCTCGATCGGGCTGGTGGTCGGGCCGCTGCTCGTCACCGGGATCGCCGGCGGGCCGGGCGGCTACCCCGCGGCCTTCCTCGTGCTGGCCGCGGTGACCGCGGCAGGGGCCGTCGCGTTCCTGGTGCTGCGCAGGCCGCGGGTGCCCACGCGGCTGCGCTGCGGTGACGGCGCCGGCCGGGCGTGACGGCCGGGCCCCGCGATCAGCTCGGGTCGGCGAACGTCACCGTGACCCGCTCGTACCCGAGCGAGCGCGCCAGCGACGTCAGCATCTCGCGGGTGTTCGTCTCGGCGCGGGCGAGCAGGTCGCTCTGCCGCGCCGTCTCGTCCAGCTTCCGCGACGCCAGCTGGTAGAGCGCCTCGTCGTCGACGGGGTCGTTCTGGATGCGCCCGCGACCCGCTCGACGATGCCCCGTTCCCGCCCGACCACGCGGCTCGCCGCCGGGTCGAGGGTGGCGGGCGCCAGCCGCGCGGGCGGCAGCGTGAACGTCGCGGTGTCGCCGGTGGCCGACACCTGCTCCGGCCCGAGACCGGAGAGATCGACCAGGGCGTCGACGTGACCGGTGGCGAACATCGTGGTGCGCTCGCCGCTGATCAGGGCGGGGACGTGCGGGGTGTCGCGTTCGACGTCCACGAGCACCTGGAACGTGCCGGTGGCGGCGTGGTACTCGGAGATGTCGGCCAGGGCCGCCATCAGCGGAGCCGGACCGCGGTCGACGGTCTGCGGCGCGAACGTGGCGGACAGGGCCGGGAACATCCCCGCGGCCTGCGCACCGATCGGCACAGCGACGGCGAGCGCGGCGCCTGCCGCGAGGAGCTTGAGACGTGGGCGGAGCCGCCGCAGCCGCCCGGTCCACGTCCTGGTGTCGGGCTCGAGCAGTTGCTGTGCCATCTGCGACTCTCTCCGGGGTCGAGCTCGTCGTCCTCGACGAGAACACGCCCTGTCACCACCACGTGTCAAGGGGTCGCGGCGATGCGGTGCGCCAGGTGGGCCGATCGCGCGTGCGCGTAGCGGTCCAGTGCGCGGCGGCGTTCCTCCGCACGGTCCTCTCGCGGCGGCGCTGACGCAGGCCACGGGACGCCGCCGTGGCAGTCCGTCGGGGGCACGTGCTCGGCCGCGCCCCGAGCGGCGCACCGTGACGGTCCTCGCCCGTTGACACCCGCGACCCCGCGATTTACGTTCGATCACGAGACAGAACCGGGGGTCGCATGTCGCAGAGCGCCACAGCCGTGCCCTACGCCCGTCCGGCCGAGTGGCCCGACGTCGACCTCGTCGACACCGACGTGCACATCACGCCGCGCTCGCTCGCCGCGCTACTGCCCCACCTGCCCGCCCGGTGGCGCGACTACATCCGGGAGAGCGGGGTCGGGAGCCTCGAGTCCGACCTCTACCCGCCGGGCTCGCCACTGTCGGCGATCCCCGGCTCCCGGCCCGCCGACGGGCCGCCCGGATCCGACCCGGACCTGCTCCGCACCCAGCTGCTCGACCCGTGGCGCACCCGGATAGCGGTCACGCACTGCATCTACGGGGTCGACGGCATCCACAACCCCGACTGGGCCGTCGCGATGGCGCGCGCCGTGAACGACTGGCAGCTCGCCGAGTGGCTCACGGGCGAGCCCCGGCTGCGGGGGTCGCTCGTCGTGGCGAACCAGGACCCGCAGCGGGCGGCGGCCGAGATCGACCGGCTCGGCCACCTGCCGGAGTTCGTGCAGGTCCTGATGCCGGTGCGGGCCCGCATGCCGCTGGGCAGCCGCGCGTTCTGGCCGATCTACGAGGCCGCGGCGCGCCACGGGCTCGCGGTCGGGGTCTACGCGGGCGGCGCGGGCGGCAACCCGATCACGCCCGTCGGGGCACCGAGCTACTACCTCGAGGAGTACCTCGTCCTCGCGCAGGCCTTCCAGTCGCAGCTGGTGAGCCTGGTCAGCGAGGGCGTCCTGGTGCGGTTCCCCGACCTGCGGATCGTGCTCATCGAGGCGGGCTTCACGTGGCTGCCGCCGCTCATGTGGCGGTTCGACAAGAACTGGAAGGGCCTGCGGCGGGAGATCCCGTGGGTGGACCGGCTCCCGTCGGAGGCCATCCGGGAGTCCGTCCGGCTCACCGCGCAACCGCTGGACGAGCCGGACGAGCCGCAGCAGCTGCTGGAGGTCGTCGACGCGCTCGGGAGCGACCGGATGCTGATGTTCTCCACCGACTACCCCCACCACCAGTTCGACGATCCGGCCCGGTCGGCGCCGATCGGCCTGTCCGCCGATGCCATGACCCGGTTCCTCGGGCGCAACGCGCTCGAGGTCTACCGCCTGAACGGGGAGTGAGCCATGTCCCGGCAGCGCCCGCCGCTGGTCGACTGCGACATCCACAACGAGCTCGCGCCCGGCTCGCTGAACCCCTACCTGCCCCGGCGGTGGCGGGAGTACGACGACCGGTACGGCAACCGCGGGGACGGCGGCGCCTCGTACCCGAAGGGTGCCCCGCGCGCGGCGCGCACCGACGCGTGGCCGCCGTCGGGCCTGCCTGCGGGGGCCGACCTCGACTTCATGCGCGAACAGCTCCTGGACGCCTACGACATCCGCTACGGGGTCCTCAACTGCCTCAGCAAGGCCAACCGGCAGCAGAACCCCGGGTACGCGGCCGCGCTGTGCCGCGCGGTCAACGAGTGGCAGGTGCAGGAGTGGCTGGAGAAGGAGCCCCGGCTGCGGGCCGGGATCTCGATCCCGTACGAGGAGCCGTCGCTCGCGGCCGAGGAGATCGACCGCGCCGCGTCCCACCCGGGGTTCGTGCAGGTGCTGATGCTCGTGCGCACCGACGAGCCGCTCGGGCGGCGCCGGTACTGGCCGATCTACGAGGCGGCCGTCCGCAACGGTCTGCCGGTGGGGGTCCACTTCGGCGGCGGCCGGGCCAACCCGCTCACCGGGTCGGGCTGGCCGTCGTACTACATCGAGGACCACACGGCGATGGCCCAGGCCTTCCAGGCCCAGCTCATCAGCCTGGTGGTCGAGGGCGTCTTCGAACGGTTCCCGACGCTCAAGGTGGTGCTCATCGAGGGCGGCTTCGGCTGGGTGCCCTCGGTGATGTGGCGGATGGACAAGCACTGGGCGCGCCTGTCCGACGAGGTCCCGCACCTGACCCGGCGGCCGTCCGAGTACGTCCGCGACCACGTGTGGTTCACGACCCAGCCGATCGAGGAGCCGCCCGACCCGCGTCAGCTGCTCACCGTCTTCGACGGCATGGGCGGCACCGACCGGATCCTGTTCTCCACCGACTACCCGCACTGGGATTTCGACCACCCGGACCGCGCGATCAAGGCCAGGCTCGACGACGAGACCCGGGAGAAGATCTTCGGCGGCAACGCATGGCGCTCTACGGGCTGGACTGATGGCCGGGCACGTCGTCGGCACGACCGACGAGATCGGCCCCGGCCGGCGCAAGATCGTCGAGATCGACGGCCGGTCGATCGGGGTGTTCAACGTGGGCGGGCGCTACTACGCGCTGCGCAACCAGTGCCCGCACGCAGGGGCGCGGCTGTGCGACGGGGTGCTGACCGGGCTGGTCACGTCGAGCACGCCGGGGGAGTACGACTACCTGCGCAGCGGCGAGATCCTGCGCTGCCCGTGGCACGGGTGGGAGTTCGACATCGCCACCGGCCGCTCGTGGTTCGACCCGGCTCGCACCCGGGTGCGGTCCTACGAGGCGACGGTCGAACCGGCCGACGCGGACCTCTCCGACGCGGACCTCTCGGGCGCGGGTTACCGGCCCGGCCCCTACAGCGCCGAGCGCTACGACGTCGAGGTGCGGCGGCAGCTCGTCGTCGTGCACGTGTGAGCCGTGGCGGCGTACTCGGCGCCGTCGGCGGGCGCGGTGCTCGGGCTGGTCCGGGAGACCGGTGGGCTGTCCCGCGCCCGGCTGCTCGAGGTGAGCGGCATGGCGCGATCCACGCTCTACACCCGCCTCGAGGAGCTCGCCGCGCTCGGCCTGATCTACGAGGGTGAGCCGCTCGACGCGGTACGGGGCCGGCCGTCGCGTCCCATCCGGTTCGACGACCGCGGCCGGGTGATCCTGACGATCGCGATCGGGCAGGCGACCGCGCGGGTGTCGGTCACCGACACGGGAGGGCGGGAACTGCGCTCCCGCACCGGTCCTGCCGGGCTGGACCGGCCGGCCGACGACGTGCTCGGCCCGCTGCTGGACACCGGGGCGGCGCTGCTCGACCCCGCAGAGACCCTCGCCGGGGTCGGGGTGGCGGTCCCGGCGCCGGTCGACGTGCGCACGGGCCTGATCCGTGCCGCCACGACGATCGCGGCGTGGCCCGCCGACGCCGTGCTGACCGCCGCCGGGCGCCGGTTCGACGTCCCGGTCGTCGTGGAGAACGACGGCCGCGCCGAGGCGCTGGGGGAGAGCATCCCCGGGGAGACGATGGTCTACGCCAAGGTCGCCACCGGCATCAGCTGCGGGATCGTCGTGGAGGGCCGCGTCCTGGAGGCGCCCGGGGCGTCGCGGGCGACATCGGGCACATCCTCGTCGACCCCGACGGGCCCCGTTGCCGCTGCGGCCGCCGCGGCTGCCTGGCCGCATTCAGCTCGGCGCCGGCATGCGGGACCGCCTCGCCCTGCGCTCCCTGGACGACCTGGTCGCCGCCGTGCGGGACGGCGAGGCCGCGGCGCTCGCCGAGCTGACGGCGGCTGCGCAGCACCTCGGCCGCACGCTCGCCGCGATCGTGGCGACGGTCAACCCGAGCCGGCTGGTCCTCGGCGGCGCCCTCGGGCGGCTCGCCCCGATGATCGACGGCGTGCGGGCCCGCGTGCACGGCGACGTGGTCGACCGGGTGGCCGACGGCTTGCAGGTCGAGGCAGGTGCATGGGGTGAGGCGGCCGCCTCCCGCGGGCTCGCCGACCTGGTGGTGCGCCGCGCCTACGCGCCGGAGGCAGTCGATGCGCTGGTGCGCGCCTGACTGCTGCCTCGTACCTCGCCTGTCGTGGGCGCGCCTTGGTCACCCCCGTAGCCCGATGCCCCCGACCTCCGCGCCGGGCGTCGGGGCGCAGTCGCTTCCGTCGCGTTCCGCTCCCTGCGTGCCTGCGGGGCCAGGTGGGGTTCACTACCGAACATCCGGTGGTCCCGGTCGACCAGTGCAGCGTTCCGCGGAACGCCCCGGAAGTCAGGCTGCGGCCGGGATCCTCTTGGGGAGCAGGGCGCCCAGGATGGGTTCCACGTCGAGTCGTTCGCCGTACCACTGCGGGGAGAGGGTTGTGCGGTCGATCCGCAGCCGGTCCCAGGTGTGCATTTCGATGAGGCCTTCGGTGTTCCCGTTCAGTACCACGGGTTCGGGGATCGGGGTGCCGTCCGGGCGGAGGAACTCCCACCGTCCCGGCCGACGTCGAATGCGATAGCCGTGATCATGGATCGCGGTATGATGAAACGAGCAGATCAGAATCAGGTTGTCGATATCGGTACGCCCGCCGTGAAGCCAGTGCCGCACATGATGTGCCTGGAGATAGCGAGTATGGGTGCAGCCTGGGAATTGGCACCGCTCGCCGTCCCGTGCTGCGAGCGCGGTGATCTGGGCTGGGGTGGCCAGTCGTCGGGACCGCCCCAGGTACATCCGGTTGCCCTCCCGGTCATCGAGCAGTAGCTGCACTCGGGCGTCGCAGGCGAGGCGTTCGGCGGTCGAGGCCGGGATCTGCGGGCCGCCGGCGATCCGGGCCGTCCCGGAGTTGACGTCGAGGTGCACGACCAGCTGGGTGGTGCCGCGCTCGACCACCGGCGCAGCCTCGCCGCCGCGGGCGGTGCCGTCGTCGGCGGTGCTGTCGCCGGCAGCGCGGGTGCGGGTGACCAGGGTCAGGAGTGCGTCGGCGCGGCGGGCCGCCATCCGATCGATCACCGGCCCGGGTTCCTGCTCCCGGGCCCGTTCGTCCACGTCTACCGGTGCCGGGGCGTCCGAGTACCGGGGCGGGATCTTCGGTGGGACCAGGGCTTCGATCGCGGCGATGAACGCGGCCCCGGCGTCGGGGGTGAACCGGACCCGGACCAGCAGGGATCCGTCGTCGTCGGTGCGCCAGGTCACCGACCGCCGCGCGGCGGTGTCTTGGGGTGGGGTGTGCAGGCGGCGGAC
>MKJV01000089.1 GCA_001942185.1 Pseudonocardia sp. CNS-004 | reverse complement strand
GCTGCACCGGCTCGACGCGTTGGAGGCCGCCGTCCGCGACGCCGACGCGCAGCTGCGCCGACGCGCAGCTGCGCACGGCCCGGGCCGCGGCGCGCTCCGCCGAGCGCACCGCCGCCGACGTCGCCCGCGAGGTCACCGCCGCATGGGACGCGCTGCGTGCCGCCCGTGACCCGCTCGTGCCGCTCGGCGCCCCGCCGTCGGCGGGGACGAGCTGCTCGCGGCGTGGCAGGAGCTCACCGGGTGGGCGCACCGGGAGGCCGACGCCCGCGCCGGTCGCCTCGCCGAGGCTGCCGGCACGGCGGAGGGCGCCCGTGCGGCGCGCGACGCCGTCGAGCGCCGGATCGCCGACGACCTCGCCACCCACCAGGTGCCTGCGGCCGGGCCGGTCGGCGGCACGGCGCCCGCCGCCGTGGCGGCCGCGCTGGAGAGGGCCCGTTCGGCCCAGGAACGGGTGGCCGAGCGGCGGGCCACCGCGGAGCGGATCCGGGCCGACCGTGACGAGGCCGAGTCGGCCCAGCAGGTCGCGAAGCTGCTCGGCAGCCTGCTGCGCTCCGACGGCGGGCCACCGCGGAGCGGATCCGGGCCGACCGTGACGAGGCCGAGTCGGCCCAGCAGGTCGCGAAGCTGCTCGGCAGCCTGCTGCGCTCCGACGGTTCCCGCGCTGGCTGGTGGCCTCCGCGCTGGACGCGCTGGTGGCCGACGCGTCGGCGAGCCTCGCGGAGCTGTCGGGGGGCCAGTTCGCGCTCACCCACGAGGGCGGCGAGTTCCTCGTGATCGACCACGCCGACGCGACGCGCGGCGCCCGGTCAAGACGCTCTCCGGCGGCGAGACGTTCCAGGCGAGCCTCGCGCTCGCACTGGCGCTGTCGGCGCAGATGGCGGGTCTGGCTGCGCAGGGTGCCGCCCACCTGGAGTCGATTTTCCTCGACGAGGGTTTCGGCACCTTGGACGAGGCCAACCTCGACGTCGTCGCGAGCACGCTGGAGAACCTCGCCACCCGCGGCGACCGGATGGTTGGCGTCGTCACCCACGTGCCGGCGCTCGCCGAGCGCGTCCCGGTGCGGTACGTGGTGAGCCGCGACCAGCGCACCTCCAGCGTCACGCGGGAGTCCGTGTGAGGTTCTCCGTCGACCCGTGGGACCCTTCCTACGGCACCAGCCTGGACGCGGAGCGCGGTGAGTCGGCCGCGCAGGTCACGCTCGACGTCGAGCTGCCGGGGGCTGAGTGGCAGCCGATCGACCCCGACCCGGCCGCCGTCGCGCCGGAGGCCGTGCTGTTCGTCGACGGGGTGCGCCGGGTCGACGCGCAGCTGTGGGTCGAGGACGGGAGCCCCGAGTCGGCGCCCGCGCTGTGCGCCTCCTACGCGGCGGGCGTGGTCTGCTGCTGCCGCGACGCAGGTGCGCACCTGGTGGCCGCCGACGTCCGGCGCGGCCTGTTCACCACCGCCGACGCCGCCGACGACATCCGCACCGCGGCCGGTACCTACCGCGCCACCCGCACCGCGCCACACCCCGACGTCGCCCCCGCGCAGCTGCTGAGCCTCGCGGTGCAGCGCGAGCTGGCCGACACCGAGCTTGCCGCCGCGGCGGCGCCCGCAGCGGCCACGGCTCGGCCGACGACCTGCTCGTCGTCGACGGTCCGCTGCGCGGGCGCCAGCACCTGCCCCGCGCGATCGGGTTCGTCAAGTCCCACCGCAGCGACTACCTGCCCCCGCAGCTGGGCGGGGTGGTCGCCATGCTGCGCACCGGCCAGCGCACGCCGGTGTTCCGGCTCGGCAGCTCGTGGGAACGCCACACCTGGTACCTGCGGCTGCCCTGCCGGCCCGGTGCCCCGTGGGCCGGCATCGTGCGCGTCGAGTGCAGCGCCGACCTCCCGGCAGCCGACGCCGTCGCCCAGGCCGCACGCAGCCAGGCCACCCTGCCGCGGTTCGCGTCCACCGAGTACAAGGACTCCCGCGCCCCCCAGAACCTGTACCCGATCGCAGGGCTGGAACGGGAGCTGCGCAGGCGGCTGGGGGAGCCGAACCTGCTCTACCGGGCGCTGCGGAGGGCTGCGGCCGCCTGACCCCCGATTGACGCGCGCATGCGAGGGACCAAGGATCACAGGCATGCGGATCGCGATCACCGGGTGCAATGGCAAGATCGGACGGGCCGTCACCGCCCGGCTACGCGAGGACGGCCACGATGTGGTCGGGTTCGACGTCGACGGCGCGAGGGGTGCCGGCTTCACGCGGGTCGATCTGAGCGACTACGGGCAGACCCTCGACGCGCTCCTCGGCGTCACCTTCCGCCACGACGGCATCGACGCGCTCGTCCACCTCGCCGCGATCCCCGTCAACGGGCTCGTCCCGGACGCCACCACGTTCCACCACAACATGGCGGTCACGTTCAACGTCCTCCACGGCGCGCACCGGGCCGGGATCACGAAGATCGTCTACGCCTCCAGCATCAACGCGATGGGATACCCGTTCGACGAGCCGCCGCCCTACCTGCCGCTCGACGAGGGCTACACGGCGGCGAACAACACCTACGGCCTGGGGAAGGCCATGGAAGAGACGATGGCCGGCCAGCTGGTGCGCTGGAACCCGGAGCTGTCGATCACCGCCTTGCGATTCACGAACGTGGTCGCCGAGGACGGGTACGGGTCATTCACGCGGGCCGGGGAGCTCGACTACCGCCGTGACCTGCTCGGTTCCTACGTCGACGCCCGCGACGCCGCGCTCTCCGTGGCCCTCTCGCTGGAGAAGGGCGCTCCCGGCTTCGAGGTCTACGCCATCGCCGCGTCGGACACCGGCCTGACGATCCCGTCCGCGGAGCTCGCGGCCGCCTGGTTCCCGGGTGTCCCGGTGCGCAAGGAGCTGGGGGAGTTCGAGACGCTGCTGTCGATCGACAAGGCGGCGGAGCGCCTCGGCTACGTGCCCCAGCACCTGTGGCGGGAACGTTGATCGAGGGCTGCGGTACCCGTCGAGCCTGACCTCATCCAGTTCTGGCCGCTCGGCGCCGGTCAGCAGGGTGAGCGCGCCGCAGAACAGACCCCGCGTGGACCGCGCCCCGTCCGACGAGGACGCCGCCGCGGCGCCGGAACGGGCAGAGCGGCGTCATGATCGGCGAATCGGGGACAACAGCTGCCCCCGGAGCGTGTTGCCAGATCGGCGGCCGCCGGGATGCGCGGCTCATCGCGATGATCCACGCACTATCGGTCGCCCATGGTCGTGCCGACGACCATGGCAACCGAAACCTGTGCCCTGACCCGGCCCGGCGTTGGTGACCAAGGGCAGATGGTGGCGATCGAAGATCGTTTGACCGCCTTGTGCCCTTGATCGGCGAGGCGCGGGGTTAGAGGCGACGTCGCGCCGGTGGGGCTTCCGGCCGGCTGTCGTTCTGGCTACCCGGCCGCCGAGCACCCGTGTGCGTTGCACCGACTCGCTCTGATGGCTCTCGTTGTCCGGAAGCGGCGCGAACTGCCGACGACCGCGCGGGTGATCGCGGCTCGCTGATCCACAGCGGTGCTCGCTCGGCTCGTGCAGCCGCGGCACCGGCGCCGACTGCGGTTGACGCCGCGTGCCGGGAAGTGAACCGTGGAGGTGGAGCCTGGAAGGGGGTCGCCGTGCAGGAGATGCGAGTGGTCGCGCTCGGCAGGGACCCGATGGCCGTGCAGCCGGTGCTCCTGCTCCAGGAGACCGGCGGCCGGCGGCGCGTGCTACCGGTGTGGGTGGGTGTGCCGGAGGCCACGGCGATCGAGCTCGCCCGCCGTCGCGTCGAGCTGCCGCGCCCGCAGACCCACCGGCTGATCCTCGACGTCGTGCAGGCCCTCGACCGCAGGCTGCAGCTGGTGCGCATCACGATGCTGCGCGACAGCGTGTTCCACGCCGAACTGGTGTTCGACGATGACGTCCGGGTGTCGGCCCGGGTGAGCGACGCGGTCGCATGGCGCTGCAGGTCGACGTCCGGATCGAGGCCGAGGACGCCGTGCTCGACGAAGCCGCGGTGGCCGAGGTGGGGATGGTCGGCCCGGCGGCGGAGGAGGACGAAGCCGGGGGCGAGACCCCATCGGAGCACGAGGAGCTGGAACGCTTCCGGCGCTTCCTCGACAACGCCTCACCCGAGGACTTCGACAGTTCCAGCTGAGCTTCGCCACCGGGTCGCTGAGCTCCGGAAGCGGTGTGGGAGCGACAGATCTGTCGCTCCCACACCGCTTCCGGGGATCAATCGGATCCGGTCAACTGCACCGGGAACTGTCGTCGACGGACGGCCACCACGTCGCGGTCGGCGGCGGAGGAACCTTGGTCCACGTGAGCTTCGCGCACGCGTCCCGGTTCTTGGCCGAGTTGGCCGTCACGACCAGGCTTGCGAAGGCGATACCGCACGCGACGTTTCCGGGCGTGGGAACTGCTGCGCAGGCAGCGCTCGCCGCGCCTCCGGTCGCGATGTCGTTCGTGACCGCCTTGCTGAATACGTAGCTGCAGGTGACAGCGCCGCACTCGAGCTGTGCGGCGGCAGCCGACGCGCCCTGCGTGGCTGAATCGGATGCCGTTTCGGCGTTCGCTGTACCGCCGGCAATGGTCAAGATCACCGACAGTAGGGCCACGAACAGAAGCCGTGTGGACCTGTGCAGGAAGGATGATCCCACAAATACCCCCGTGGATGGTGAGTGCTCACGCCGTCCCGTCGCACGTCGGGTGAGGTGCGGCGGCGTTCGAGCATGTCGATGCTCGCATTTGCGACCTCGTCCGTGGGGCGGTTCGGGGATATTCGCGGCCTCGGTGGTTCAGGCGCGTTGGCGGCGTCAGATCTCCGGCTTTCGCAGCAGGCCGTCCAGGTGGTCTGCCATGGCTGCCGATGCGGACTTGTGGGTGCGCAGCCCGACCAGGACGTGCAGGGTGAGGCCGTCCGCGAGTGCGAGCAGGCCGACGGCGGCGCGGTGCGGGTCGAGGTCGGCCGGTGCCTCCCCGGCGTCCCTCGCGGCGCGGATCAGGTCCGCGACGACGACTCCCAGCTCCGCGTAGACCTGCTGGTAGAGCTGCGCCACCTGCGGCTCGACGGTGGCCCTCGCCAGGTAGCTCGCCCACACCCGCGCCTGGTCGCGGTACTGCTGCTCGGGCAGTAGGACCTCGGTGAGGACGTCGTTCAGCACGGTGCCGGGGGAGGTGTGCTCCGGTGCGCCGGCGACGCGCCGGTGGATGCGCCGGGTTGACTGCTCGACCATGTGCTCCAGCGCGTAGCGCAGCATCTCGTCCTTGCTGGTGAAGTAGTGCTGCGCCGAGCTGAGTCCGGCCTCCGCGGCGACGTCGCGCATGCTGACCGCCTCGAGCCCGCCACGGCCGACGACGCGCCACAGGGCCTCGGCGATCCGGCGCCGCTGCTCCTCGTGGTCGACCTTCTTCGGCATCCGAGCCCGCTCCCGTTGATCGGTGACGTCTTGACCGGTCTCCGTCCCGTGGTTATCTTACGATCGTAAAATCTTACGACTGTAAGAAAACGGCGTCTGGGAGGAGAAGGTGCGGTGACCAGCGAAGGAGACACCGTTCTGGCGCTCGGGATGCACCCGAGCGCCATCGATTTCAGCCGCTACCCCGGGATCGACGAGGCGATGCTCGCGGCGCGGATCGAGGCCGGTGAGCAGGTGCTGCGCGACGCCGGGTTCGACATCGTGCCGTGCCGGCTCATGTCCGCCGACCCCGCCGACGCGGAGCGGCGGATCCGCGAGTGCGTGAGCGCCCGGCCCGTGCAGGCCGTGGTGATCGGGGCCGGCCTGCGGATGGCGGAGGAGTACACGCTGCTCTTCGAACACGTCGTGAACCTGCTCGTCCAGCTCGTGCCGGACATCAGGTTCTGCTTCAACACCTCGCCCGACACCACGATCGACGCGCTGCGCCGGTGGGCGCGGCCCCGCACCGGCGCCGCCGGACGCTAACGCCCGAGCCGGTTGCGCAGGCCGCTCGCCCGGCTGACCGGGCGGGCCACCGCGGCGCGCACGGCCTCCGCGGTGCCGATCACCCGGACGAACTCGGCGGCACGGGTGACCGCCGTGTAGAGCAGCTCCCGGGTGAGCAGCGGGGACTCCGCGGGCGGGAGCACCACCGTGACCCGGCGGAACTGGCTGCCCTGGCCGCGGTGGACGGTCATCGCGTGCACCGTGGCCACCTCGGACAGCCGGGCGGGCGGGTGCAGGGTGGGCACGCCGCCGCGGGCGAACGCGACCCGCAGGCCCTCCGGCACGGCCACCGCGACACCGGTGTCGCCGTTGAACAGGCCGACGTCGTAGTCGTTGGCCGTGACGAGCACCGGGCGGCCGGGGTACCACGGCCCGGCGGGCGCGTCGGGCAGGGCAGCGTGCAGCCAGCGCTCGATCTCGGTGCTCCAGCGCGTGACCCCGTAGGGCCCTCGACGATGCGCGCACAGCACGCGGTGGCGTTCCAGCGCGGCGAGCGCGGTGGGGACGTCGCCGCGCAGTGCGGCCTCGGTGAGCTCGCGACCTGCGGCGACGACATCACCGCGGACCCCGCCCGTGTCGTCCGGTTCGACGAACTCCAGGTCGGCGTGGCCCGCGCCGAGCAGGGCGCACGCGGCGTCGGCGTCGCCCGCCTGCACGGCGCGGGAGAACTCGGCGATGGCGCCGCCGAAGCGCCACACGTGGCGCAGGGTGACCACGCCGTTGATCACGGAGCCGCCGACGAGACCGCCGGGCACGCCCGCCGCATCGAGGGCGGCGTCGAGACCGGCCTCCGGTTGTCCGGGCGCGCGGGCCAGGTCGCCCAGGACCGCGCCCGCCTCGACCGAGGCCAGCTGGTCGGGGTCGCCCACCAGCACGATCCGCGCCTCCGGCCGCACGGCCTCCAGGAGCCGGGCCATCAGGGTGAGCGACACCATCGACGTCTCGTCGACCACCACCACGTCGAACGGGAGCCGCTGGTCGCGGCCGTACCGGAAACGCCCACCCGGGCGCCAGCCGAGCAGCCGGTGCAGGGTGGCGGCCTCGGGGGTGCGCGAACGCAGCTCGGGTGGCAGCTCGGCCGCGACCGCCTCCTGCAGCCGGGCGGCGGCCTTGCCGGTGGGGGCGGCGAGCGCGACCCGCGGCGGCGGGCCGGGCTGGTCGTGCAGCAGGGTGAGCAGCCGCGCGACCGTGGTGGTCTTGCCGGTGCCCGGCCCGCCGGCGAGCACCGTGACCCGCCGCAGCACGCTCACGGCCGCGGCCAGCCGCTGGCGCTCCGAACCGGGCGCGGAGAAGTGACGCTCCAGGCCCGCCCGCAAGCGCGCGATGTCGACGTGGGGCGGGGCGGCCGCGGCCCGCTCGGTGAGCGACCGGCGCACCACCTCTTCCTCACCCCAGTAGCGCTCGAGGTAGAGCAGGCCGTCGACGAGGCGCAGCGGACGCCCGCTGGGCGCCTGCGCCCCGTCGGCGACGACCGGACTCGCCGCGCACGCCGCGAGCCAACGGGACGGGTCGGGCCACGGCAGGGCGGAGACGTCGACGAGCTCGTCGCCCTCGCCCAGCACGGTGTGGCTCACGGAGGCGAGGTCGACGCACACCGACCCCAGGCGGATCGCGCGCACGGCGAGCGCCACCGCGAGCAGGACCTCCTCGTCGGTCTCGCCGCCGAGCGCCCGACCCGCGCGGCCACGTGCACGTCGGCGGGGTCGAGCACGCCCGCGCCGTTGAACTCCCCGAGCAGCCCGTCGACCCCACGGGCCAGCCGGATGTCACCGAGATCTAGTGCCCCCCGCCGGGAGTCCGTTGCGTATATCGGCGGATCCAGGTTTGCGCTGGGTGTGCCGGCGGGCCGTCCCTCGTATTGGACATACTCGGGCGGCTCGCCGGTGCAGCCAGCGGGAAGCTGGGCCGTCGAGATATGTGGCGGACTCCCGGCGGGGGGCACTTGCGTCATACCCGCTCACCGTCCAAGAGGCCCGACAGCTCCTGCACGAGCGCGGCGGGCGGCGACCAGCTGAACACCCCGCACGGCACCCCGCCGACCGCCGGGGTGCCGGGGCCGCACATGCCGCGCACGAACAGGTACAGCACCCCCCCGAGGTGGCGTTCCGGCGCGTACCCGGGCAGCCGCCAGCGCAGGTACCGGTGCAGCGCCACGCTGTAGAGCAGCGCCTGCAGCGGGTAGTGGGCCGCGATCATCGCCTCCGCGAGCCGGGGCGGCGTGTAGTGGGCGGACGTGAGCGGTTCGCGGCCGTCGGGCCCCATCGGCCCGAGCCAGTTGGTCTTGTAGTCGACCACCGCGAACCGGGAGCCGGGCAGCCGCAGCACGGCGTCGATGCTGCCGGTGAGGTAGCCGCGCAGCGGCTGCTCGGCCAGGCCGGCGAGCGCGTCGGGATAGCTGCCCAGCGGGTCGTCGGACGGCAGGTGCCTGCGCAGCAGCGGGGCGATCCCACCGAGGGCCACCGGTGGGCCGGGAGTGTCGCCGCCGGCGAGGGGGAGCTCGAAGTCGAGCTCGGCGAGCCGGTCGCGCGGCGCGATGTCGGCCAGGCGCAGGCCGCCCGCGAGCGGGCCGAGCGGGGTGCGGGCGGCCGGCAGGAGCGCCTCGGCCAGGCCCGCGGCGTCGACGCCGGGCACCGGGTGGTGCACGAGCTGCTCGTGGGCGCGGTCGGTGAGCTCGGCGAGCAGGTCGGTGGCGGTGACGTCGGCCGCCTCGAAGATCCCGTGCACCAGCGTGCCGAAGCCCGCCCCGAGCGGGAGCTCGGCCATCGGGGACGCGAGGGCTGCGTCGACGGCCTCTGCCGCCGGCGTCAGCTCGACCGCGGCCTCGTCGTCGATGCCCGGTGCCTCCGGCTCGCTGCCGACGCCCGGCCCGTGGCCGTGGCCGGCATCGGCGGTGAGGGCGGAGTAGGACGTGCGTCGCCATGCGACGTCGAGCCGCCGCGAGAACTCCGCAGCGCGCAGCTCACCCCGGCCGTCGTCGGTGGCGGCGAACGGGAGCGCCGCGGCGGAGAACCCGATCTCCTCCACGGCGATCCGGCTGCCGGCGAGCGCACGCAGCGCGTGGAGCGCCGCGTTGTCGGCCGGCACGCGGTAGGCCTCCGCCGGGTCGCGGCCCGCGTCGGGCCGCCCGATCAGCAGCCGGTGCAGCGGGGACGTGGCCGTGGTGGTGGCCGGCACCCACCACGTGACCACCTGGCAGCGCGCCCGGGTGAGCGCGACGTACAGCAGCCGCAGGTCCTCACCCGCCTCCTCGGCGCGGTGGCGGGCGACCCGCTCCTTCCAGCCGTCGCCGGACTCGCCGCCGACGTCGAGCACCCGCGCCCCCGACGCGTCGTGCAGCAGCGGGACGTCCGGGTCGCGGACGTTGCGGTCCCACCCGAACGGCACGTAGACGATCGGGAACTCGAGGCCCTTGCTGCGGTGGATCGTGATGATCTGCACGGCCGCCGCGTCGGACTCCAGCCGCCTGCTCCGCTCGACCACGACGTCCTGCGCGGCGTCGGCGATGCGGTGGCGCAGCCACTCGACCAGGGCCGCCGGGCCGAGGTGTTCGGCCACCGCGGCGGCGTGCAGCGTCTGCACGACGTGGCGCAGATCGGTGAGCAGCCGCTCGCCGTCGGCGACCCCGAGCAGCCTGCCCGGGAGCCCGGTGCCGGTGGTGATCGCTTCGAGGAGCGCCGCGACGCCGCGTTCGTGCAGCACCGCAGCCCACACCCGCAGCGTGGCGCCGACCTCGTCGAGCAGCGCCTCGGCGCCGGGCCCGCAGAGCTCGGCCACCGTGCGGCCGAGGAACGGGGTGAGCGCCGCGGCCCGCACCCGGGCCGCCCGCGGCTGTTCGAGCGCCTCCAGCAGCGTGAGCCACTCCCGCGCCACCGGGGTGCCGAACACGCTGGCGGTGCCGGACAGCACCGCGGGCACTCCCACGGCGGCCAGCGCCTGGCGGATCATCGCGCCTGGTCGTTGGTGCGCACCAGCACCGCGACGTCACCGGGTGCGATCGGCTCCCCGTCGACGGTGGCGGCGCTCGCGAGCAGCGCGGCGATGTCGGCCGCCGCGTCGTGCACCACGAGCTCGCGGGCCGGGCCGACGACGGCGAGGTCGCGGCGCGGGGCCTTGGGCAGCCCGGCCCGGGACGCCACGCGCAGCCGCAGCGGCGTGTCGACCGGGGCGCGCGCAGCCTGCTGCCCGGGTGGGCGGACTCCACGGGGTGCACGGTGATCCGCGGGTCGCCGAGCGCGGCGCGTTGAACACGGTGTCGAGCGCCTCCAGCAGCACGGCGTCGCTGCGCCAGTTGCGGGACAGCGTGGCGTGGTGGTCGGCGGCGTCGGTGGCGTCGAGGTAGCTCACGACGTCGGCCCCGCGGAACGCGTAGATCGCCTGCTTCGGGTCGCCGATCAACACCAGCGTGGTGGACCCGTGGAACGACTGGCGCAGGATGTGCCACTGCACCGGGTCGGTGTCCTGGAACTCGTCGACCAGCACCACCCGGAAGCGGTGGCGCAGCCGCGCGGCGGCGCCCCGCGCCGGGTCGGCCAGCGCGTCGGCCAACCGGGTGAGCATGTCGTCGTAGGTGTAGATGCGCCGCACCCGCTTGCGCCGCGCCACCTCGGCGCGCACCGCGGTGGCGAAGCGGTGGCGCACGTGCGCGGCGCTGCCCGGCTCGGCGTCGCGCGGCTCGAGCCGCGCCTGCCCGTCGTGCACGGCCCGGCGGGCGAGCGCGAGGGCCTCGGCCCGGCTGAACGCGGGCGTGCCGACGCCGCGGGCACCGTACTTGCGGACGTAGAAGTCGTCGACGACCTCCGCGACGACGTCGTCGATCGACTCCACGAAGGTGGCGTCGCGGTCGCCGTCGCCCGCCACGCCCAGCCCGGCGAGCATCTGCTGGCAGAACTGGTGGGTGGTGGCGATCGTCGCTGCGTCGAACTGCGCGATCGCACGGGCGAGCCGCGAGCGCCGGGCCGCGACCTCGGTGGCGGGGGCGTCGGCGAGCAGCGCCAGCACCGCGTCGCTCCCGGCGCGGGCGGCCTCCGGGTGGGCCAGGCCGCGCTCGGCGGTGACCAGCCGCTCCCGCACGCGTTCGCGCAGCTCCTGGGTGCCTCCCGGCCGAACGTGACGAGCATGAGCTCGGGCAGCGTGGCACGGCCCTCGGCGACGTAGCGCGTGGCGAGCGCCGCGATCGTGAAGGTCTTGCCGGTGCCGGCGCTCGCCTCCAGCACGGTGGTGCCGGTGGGCAGCTCACCGCAGACGTCGAACGCGGCGGGCGCGAGCACCGGGGCGGTGGGGAACGGGATCACGTCGGTCACAGCCGCACCACGTCTTCCGCCGTGAGCAGCGGGGACCAGACCTGCAGCGCGAGAGTGCCGAACCTCGTGGGCTCCCCGCCCGCGGGCCCGGGGACGGAGAGGACCTCGGCGCCTGCGTTCGGGCCCCACGCCCGCACGTGCGCGGTGTCGGCCCGCTCGGCTCCCGCGCCCATGGTCCACTTGCGCAGGGCCTCGTCGAGCGCACCCGCCGGGTCGGCGCCTCCGCGCCGGACGGTGGCGTAGGTGTTGCCGGCCTGGGTGGGCAGGGGCAGCGGCTCGCGCAGGCCGGCCCGTCGCAGCGCCACCAGGTCCGCGAGCTCGGCGACGGCCCGGTCGGGGTCGAGCGGTCCCGCGGTCGCCTTCGAGAGCCCGAATTTCTGGCCGCGCCCGATCGTGACCGCCTGCCACGGTTCGCCGGTGGCCGCGGTGAGCGCGAGCAGCCGCACCCACGCCCGGATGCGCTGCTTGGCGGCGAGCCGGGAGAACTCCACGCGCAGCAGGACCGCGGCGTGCAGCCCGCCGACCGTGCCCACGACGCGGGTGCCGTCGGGCAGCGTGACGTCGACGTCGCGGTCGCCCGCCTCGCCCCTGAGGTATGGCTGCGCCGCCGAGACGATCGGTTCGACGTCGTCGAGCACCTGGAACAGGACCTGCTCGCCCAGCGCCCCCGGCGGCAGCTCCCCGCGGCGCCACTCGGCCTGCCGGCAGCGGTCGAGCGGGCGCCCGGCCAGCCGGTCGCGCAGCAGCCGGTCGCCGATGTTCCACCGTGCGAGGCCGTCGAGGTCGACCGGCAACGCGTCGGTGTCCTGCTCCTCCGCGGTGAAGAGCGAGAGCCCGACCCGCTGGCGGAGGAACTCCTTCACCGGGTGCTCGACGAACGACACCAGATCGTCGAGCGCGACCACGCCGTCGTCGTCGGCCGGGGGCAGCGGCGCTGCCAGGAACGGGGACGGCGGTGCCTTCGCAGAGCTGGCGGCCACCGCGCCCGCCAGCTCCGCGCGGTCGAAGCTGAACGGCTCGGGACCGGCGAAGTTGCGCGGGTCGAACGGTTGCAGCGGGTGGTGCACCACGACCTGGTCGAGCGCCTCCTGCCCCGCCGTGGCGGCGATGGCGTCGAGCAGCTCCCCGAGCGGCACGGCGGGCGGCGCCGGGCGCCGCTGCGCTCGTCGGCACCGGAGTGCACGACGACGAGGTGCTCGGTGGCCGCGCAGATCGCGTCGAGGAACAGCTGGCGGTCCTCGCTGCGCGGGTCGCGCTCGCCCACGAGGGGGTCGCGGGCGAGCAGGTCGTCGCCGTCGGGCATGCCCGCGCGGGGGAACACGCCGTCGTCGAGACCGAGGAGGCAGATCACGCGGTGGGGCACCGAGCGCATCGGCACGAGGGTGGCCACGGTGAGCGTGCCGGTGCGGAAGTTGGCGCGGGTGGGGCGCCCACGCAGCCGTTCGGCCAGCAGGCCGCGGACGTCGGCCAGCCCGAGCTCGACGGTGCCGGCGTGCGGCCCCGCGGCGTGGACGGCCGCGGCCAGCTCGGCCCGCGCCTGCGTGCCCTGCCACTCGTCGGTGCCGGTGACGAGCGTGAGCGCGTCGAGCGCCTCCTGCAGCACGGCGACCCAGCGGTGGAGCGGCTGCTGCCCGGCCAGCCCGGAGAGCACGGCCGCGACCCGTTCGACGAACTCCGCGAGCCTGCCGACCCGCGCGACGTCGCCGGACTCGACCTCGTCCAGCGGCAGCGCCGTGCCGAGCCACTCGTGCTCGGCCCCCGACATGGCCACGCCGAGCAGCAGCCGGTCGAGGCCGGCCGACCAGGTGTTCTGCGGGAACCCGTCGAGCTGGAACGGCGCCCGGTGCTCGGCATCGAGGCCCCACCGCACGCCGGAGCGGAGCACCAGCTCGCGCAGCCGTTCGAGGTCGGCGTCGTCGAGGTCGAAGCGCCTGCGCACCGGTGCGCTGCCGAGCAGGTCGAGCAGCTGCGAGGTGGTGGCACGGGCGTCGGCGAGCTCCAGCAGCTGCGCCACCGTGTCGAGCAGCGGGTTGACCTGGCGCAGCGCGCGGTCGGCCAGCCGGACCTGCAGCCGCTGGCCCGGGTGGGCGTCGGGCCCGTCGGCGAGCCCGAAGCATGCCGAGACCAGCGGTGCGAACGCCTCGACGTCGGGGCACATCACCAGCACGTCGCGCGGCTCCAGCGTGGGGTCGGCCTCCAGCAGCCCGAGCACGACCTCCCGCAGCACCTCGACCTGACGGTCCGGGCCGTGGCAGGCGTGGACCTGGACGCTGCGGTCGCCGGGCGCCACGACGAACCCGCCGCCGGGTGCGCGGTCGTCGTGCAGGTCGGCCTGCAGCCGCTGCAGCAACGTGGTGGGCGGGGCGGCGGCCACCGGGTGGTGGGTGTCGACGCACGACGTGGGGAGCCGCAGCTGCAGCTCGCGGGCGTCACGGCCGAGGGAGCGCAGCAGCGGGTGGCGCGGCACGCCCGCCGTGGGGTCGGCGCGGCGCGGCGGGACGTCGGGCGGGGGTGCGACCGCGGCCCAGAGCGCGGGGGAGGGATGGGGCAGCCACAGGTGCACGTCGCGGTGCTCGGCGAGCGCGTCCAGCACCGCGAGGTGCTCGGCGGGCAGCCGGGTGGGGCCGAACAGCGACAACCGGGCCGGGAGCGCGGCGAGGGCGGGGTCGGCCCGCAGCGCGGCGCGGGCCGTGGCCAGCCGCTCGGGCGGGGACGGGGCGGCGATGCGCTCGCGCAGCCGCCGCCACAGCTCGGGCTGCCACGCGAGGTCGGCGGCGCGGTCGCCCGGGGCTCCTGCGCCCTCGAGCCATCCGGTGAGCAGCTCCGGCCGGTGGGTGGCGTAGGTGCTGAAGAGGTCGATGAGATGGCGTGCGACCGCGTAGCGCCTGCCCCGCCCCGCGTCGCCGACGTGGGCGCCCAGCGGCGCGCACCACTGCTCCCCGCTGCTGGCGTCGATCACCTCGAGCAGCGGCCACACCGCCCGTTCCGGCCGCCACGGATCGTCGTCGGGATCCACGCCCGTGGCCGCGGAGACGACCTCGGCGACCACGGCGGCCGGCGACGGGAAGGCCACGCCCGCGCACACCCCGTCGGCCCCGCCGCCCGCCGCGCCGAGCCGGTGGGCCAGCCGCTGCGCCAGCCACCGCTCCATCCCCCGCGCCGGCACCGCGACGACCTCGGCCGCGAACGGGTCGGCGGGCGGCTCGGCCAGCAGCTCGCCGAGCGCGCGAGCCAGCGTGTCGGCCCGCTCGGCCCGGTGCACGTGCCACATGGCTGCCCCCTCGTTCACGTTCTGCGCACACGTTAAGCGCGGGCGGTGACAGCCACGGACGCGGGCGGGGTGGTTGTCCACAAGCGAAGCCGGGCAGGGTTCCACGCTGAGTGATCATCTGCCGGGAAGATCTGCTACCCAGCGTGATCAATGTCGAGAAACAACACGATGGTGTTATCCCGCTTTCCGCCGGCTAACGGAAAGCTGTGACCCACGCGATCACCGGGTAGCAGGACGCGGAGGAGGGGACGATGAGCACCGAGAGCAGCGAAGCGACGACCGGGCCGGTGGTTCCGGAGCAGCGCGGGGTGCGCGATGCGGCGCGCGCCGAGGTCCTCGCCCGTCACGGCAGGCTGACGCGGGCCGGGCGCCCGATCTTCTGCCGGCCCAGCCGCGCGGAGGCCGAGGGCAGGGCGGTGTCGCGCCAGAGCTCCGGGTCGGACGGCAAGGTGATCTACTCGACGCGCGAGGACGCCGAGGCGGCCGCCCGTGAGCTCGAGGCGTTGGGCGCCCGGCCGCTGCGGCCCTACGTCTGCTCGCGGTCCCGCGGCGGCCACTTCCACCTCACCACCGACACCTCCGCGCACACCACGCACCTGATGTTGCACCTGCGCATCCCGCAGCAGCGCACCCCGCTCTCCGCCTGATCCACCCCCTCGCCCGGTACGCGCGGCGCGTTCGTCGGTCGGCTCCGTTGCTGATCGCCGGAAGTGGTGCCTCGTCGACAGATCTGTCGCCCTCGCACCACTTCTGGTGATCGCCCGAGCAAGATTGCCCGGAGTGGTGCGGCCGCGACAGATCTGGCGCTCTGCCACCACTCGCGGCGATGTCCGAAGAGGGCCGGGCGGCGTCTGATGATCGAACTGAGATGGGTGGAACCGCCCCCGCGAGGGCGATTCGCGTGATCTCGTCGCGATCCCGGCCGCATGATCGATCCGAGATGCGGCGGGTCGCCCCGCCCAGGGCGCTAAGCGCAATCTCGCAATGATCACGTGCGGGCCGCCGTCCGACCGGGCAGGACGAGGGTGCCGTTCGTGCGATCGCGGTGGGATCGTGGGCTGGCCGTCCAGCCACCCGGGAGTCCGCATGCCGAACCACCCCCGCGCCGGAACGCCCGCGCAGCCCGAGGACCTAGTCGACGTCGAGCCACTGCTCGCGGCCTACCACGACCGGGCCCCGGACCCCGACGACCCGGCGCAGCAGGTGGCGTTCGGGACGTCGGCCACCGCGGTTCGTCGCTGCGCACCACGTTCAACGACGCGCACATCGCCGCCACGAGCCAGGCCATCTGCGAGTACCGGGCCGCGCAGGGCACCGACGGGCCGCTCTACATCGGGCGGGACACACACGCGCTGTCCGAGCCGGCGTGGGTCACCGCGATCGAGGTGTTCCAGGCCAACGATGTGCACGTGCTCGCCGACACCGACGACGCGTTCACCCCCACGCCCGCCGTGTCGCACGCGATCCTCGGCCACAACCGGGGCCGGACGGGCGGGCACGCCGACGGGGTGGTCGTCACGCCGTCGCACAACCCGCCTGCGGACGGCGGGTTCAAGTACAACCCGCCCCACGGCGGGCCCGCCGACACCGATGCCACGTCCTGGATCGCGGGCCGCGCCAACGAGCTGCTGCGCGCCGGCCTCGCGGGCGTGCGGCGCACCCCGCTCGACCGCGCGGGCCTGGCCCGCCACGACTTCCTCGGCACGTACGTCGCGACCTGCCCTCGGTGGTTGACCTGGACGCGATCCGCTCGGCGGGCGTGCACATCGCCGCCGACCCGATGGGCGGGGCGAGCGTGGCCTACTGGGGCGCGATCGCCGAGCGGCACCGCCTCGACCTCACCGTCGTCAACCCGGCCGTCGACCCGCAGTTCGGGTTCATGACGCTCGACTGGGACGGCAAGATCCGGATGGACTGCTCGTCGCCGTTCGCGATGGCCTCGCTCGTGGGCCGTCGCGGCGAGTTCCGCATCGCCACCGGCAACGACGCCGACTCCGACCGGCACGGCATCGTCACCGCCGACGGCCTGATGAACCCCAACCACTTCCTCGCCGTCGCGATCGGCTACCTGTACGCCCACCGGCCCGGCTGGTCACCCGATGCCGGCGTGGGGAAGACGGCCGTCAGCTCGTCGATGATCGACCGCGTCGCCGCCGACCTCGGCCGCACCCTCGTGGAGACGCCGGTCGGGTTCAAGTGGTTCGTGCCCGGCCTGCTGGACGGCTCGATCGGTTTCGGCGGCGAGGAGAGCGCGGGTGCGTCGTTCCTGCGCACCGACGGCAGCGTGTGGACCACCGACAAGGACGGGATCATCCTCGCGCTGCTCGCCTCCGAGATCACCGCGGTGACCGGCCGCACGCCGAGCGAGCGCTACCGCGAGCTCACCGGGCGGTTCGGCGATCCCACCTACGCCCGCACCGACGTGGCCTGCAGCCCGCAGGACAAGGCGAAGCTCGGCAAGCTCTCCGCCGACGACGTGCGCGCCACCGAGCTGGCCGGCGACAAGATCACCGACCGCCTGACGGCCGCACCCGGCAACGGCGCCCCGCTGGGCGGTCTCAAGGTCGTGACGGACGGCGGCTGGTTCGCCGCCCGCCCGTCCGGCACGGAGGACGTCTACAAGGTCTATGCGGAGAGCTTCCGAGGCCCGGACCACCTGAAGCGCATCCAGGAGGAGGCTCGCGAGGTGGTTGCCGCCGCGCTGGAGTGATCACCGTTCGCGCGGGGCGGCGCCGATCTTGAACAGCGGGCGAATCTTCGGCCAACGGCCGCGGAACGCGTGCGCGGAGGCGGGAACATGGGGTGACCGCGCGGTCACCCGTTCGGTCTCCGCTCCCCGCACCCGAAGGTGGTCATGTCCGGCTTCCCCTGGGAAATCGTTCTCGCAGTGATCGGTGTGGTGGTCACGGCCTCGGCGTTCTTGTGGGAGTTCGTGCTCGTCGGCCGCAAGCGCCTCGGGTACCGGGTGCAGATGGACACGACGCCCACCGGCGGCGGGTCGGTCCACGCCGGGGCGTGGCGGCGGCTGGAGCGGGAGAGCAACAGGCGGCTGGTCGCCCCGTCGATCGTGCTGCTGCGCATCGAGAACATCGGCTCGACGAAGATCGACGAAGCCGACTACTCGTTCGCGGAGGGCGACCCCACCGGGGTCCTCGTCAGGTTCCCGGGGCGCACGGTGGCCGGGGTCCTCCCGGCGGACCTGAGCGACCCGACCATGTCGTCGTACTTCGCATCGGACTCGGGCACCACCGGGTTCGGCGTCGGGGTCGACGAGGACGACCCGGACACCGGCATCGTCAGGCTCCCCAAGGTGAAGCTGAACCGGTCCGCCCACTACAAGGTGCTCGTCGTGCTGGAGCGCTCACCGGGGAACAAGGCGAAGAAGTTCGCGGACCCGGAGGTCGAGGCCAGCATCACCGGCGGCGTCGGCAACGGGTGGATCAAGAAGACCGAGAGCCGTACCGGGTTTCCGCGGTGGATCACCGTGCTGGTCGGCAGCCTCGTCTTCGTCATCCTCACCGAACCGGTCGCCCTCAACCTCCTCGATCGGGACGTCCCGCTGGACTGCGCCGCCGGGAACCTCACGCTGGTGGGCTCCACGGCGTTCGCGCCGGTGCTGCGGGACGCGGCCGCGTCGTACGCGCAGACGTGCCCCGGCGCGAGCTTCGCGTTCGACCTCAAGGGCAGCATCGAGGGCCTGCGCGCACTCGACGAGGCGGCCAACCCGGACGTGGTCGCGTTCTCCGACGGGGCGAAGGGCGACGGGCATCCCCTCCTGCTGCCGCGGCCGATCGCCTTCCCGCTCTTCACGGTCGTGGCCAACGCGGAGGCCGGCGTCGAGGACCTCTCGCTGGACCAGATCCGCCAGATCTACGACGGGCGCATCACGAACTGGGGCCAGCTGGGCGGCAACGACCTCCCGGTGCGGCTCGTCGGCCGCCCCGGTGACTCCGGCACCCGTCGCACGTTCGAGAACCGGGTGCTCGGTGGTCGCTGGGAACCGGTGCGCAACTCCGACGACTGCGAGACCGTGGGCAGCGGTGCCGCGCCGGGCGTCGTCCGCTGTGAACGACCGGGCACGGAGGACGTGCTGGCTGCCGTCGTGCGGACCCCCGGCGCCCTCGGGTACGGCGAGGCGGAGGCGGCGGCCGCGCGGGCGGGTCTGGTGCCGCTGCGCATCGACGGCCACCCGGCCACGCTCGAGGCCGCCGACCAGGGCGCCTACCCGTTCTGGGAGACGGAGTTCGCCTACACCCACCGGGAGCCCGACGCCCACTCGCTGGCCGCCAGCTTCCTGAGGTACCTGACGAACGAGGTGGGCAAGGACATCATCCGCGCCCACGGGCAGCGACCCTGCAGCGAGCTGGAGAACCCGGTGCTGTGCCGCCCGACGTGACCCAGTGGCCTAGGGCCTGTCCTGTAAGCCCAGGACCACGCTCTTCGCGCCGAGATCGCCCCTGGCGGCGTTGCCGGCACGACCGGGTACGTCCAGTACAACGGCTCGTGCCGGCGCCTTGCCAGGGACGATCTCGATCACGAAGCCCGCGGCCCGGGGCCTACAGGGCAGGCCCTAGCGGCAGGCCGCGGCGACGAGATCGTCGACCTGCGCGGGGGACAGCACCCGCTCCACGACCATGACCGCGGCCCCGATCACCCCGGCGCGTTCGCCGGACCGGCTCGGCACGATCCGCAGGTGCTGGGTGGCCAGTGGCAGCGAGCGCCGGTAGACGACCTCGCGCACCCCTGCGAGCAGGTGCTCGCCCGCCGCGGCGAGCGCGCCGCCGATCACGATCACCGACGGGTTGAGCAGGCTGACCGCGGTGGACAGCACCTCGCCGATGTCGCGGCCCGCCGCCCTGACCAGCTGCACGGCCTCGACCGACCCACCCCTGGCCAACGCGACGACGTCCCGGCTGGTGGCCGTGGCGTGACCGCGGGCGCGCAGCGCGGCGGCGAGCGCGGCGCCGGAGGCGATGGCCTCCAGGCAGCCAGTGTTGCCGCAGCGGCACGGCACGTCGCCCCCGCCGGGTACGGCGACGTGCCCGAGGTCGCCCGCGGCGCCCTGCGCGCCCCGGCGCAGCGCGCCGTCGCTGATGATCCCGCTGCCGATGCCGGTGGCGACCTTGACCAGCATCAGGTGTGCGGTGCCCGGCCAGTGGGCGAAGTGCTCGCCCAGCGCCATGACGTTGACGTCGTTGTCGACGAGGGTCGGCGCGCCGAGCTCGGCGGTGAGCAGGGCCGGCACGTCGAAGCCGTCCCAACCCGGCATGATCGGCGGGTTGATCGGGCGGCCGGTGGAGTGCTCGACCGGTCCGGGTAGCCCGACCCCGATGCCGGCGAGCGGCGTCGCGTCCCACGGCGCGAGCAGCTCGCGGGCCAGCGTGACGACGCGGCCGAGCACGACGTCGGGGCCGAGTGCGATGTCGAGGTCCTCGTTCACCTCGGCGAGCACGGCCCCGGCGAGGTCGGTGACCGCGAGCCGGGCGTGCGTGGCCCCGAGGTCCGCGCCGAGCACGACCCGTGCCGCGGGGTCGAACCGGAAGCGCGTGGGCGGCCTGCCGCCGGTGGACGTCGCCTCGCCCGCGTTCCGGACCAGCCCGCCCGCCAGGAGTGCGTCGACGCGCGCGGCCACCGTGGACCGGGCGAGCCGGTGCTCGCGGCGAGCTCCGCGCGGGTGCGGGCGCGCCGTCGCGCAGCAGCTGGAAGAGCTCGCCCGCGCCGGCCGTCGAGCCGGCGGGCCCGGGTGTGACGGCCCCGCCCGGCACTCCCATGCCGGTCAGTGAAGCACACCCTTTCGTGCTCCGACGACTGACAAGACCGACAACGAACCGGCAACTTTTGCTTGTGCTGTGACAGAAGTCTCGCTAGCTTCGCGGCGTGAGCCACGCCACTGGGGGAGGGCCGGCATGACGCTGGCGATGGCGGGCATCAGCAAGTCCTTCCTCGGCGTGGGCGTGCTGCACGACGTCGACCTCGACGTGCGGGCCGGCGAGGTGCACGCGCTGGTCGGGGAGAACGGCGCAGGCAAGTCGACCCTGCTCAAGGTGCTCTCCGGCGTCCACCAGCCGGACGCGGGCACGATCGCGATCGACGGCGAGGAGCGCACGTTCGCCAACCCGCGCCATGCCCAGGACGCCGGGGTCGCGATCATCCACCAGGAGTTCACCCTCCTGCCCGAGCGCACGGTCGCGCAGAACGTGTTCCTCGGCCGCGAGCCGGTGCGGCGCGGTCTGGTCGACACCGTCGCGATGGAGCACGCCACCGCCGCGCTGCTCGCCGAGATCGGGGAGACCGGGTTCGGGCCGGATGCGGTGGTGCGCAGGCTGTCGGTGGCCCAGCAGCAGGTGGTCGAGATCGTCAAGGCGCTCGCCACCGACGCCCGGATCGTCGCGATGGACGAGCCGACGGCCGCGCTCGCCGAGCACGAGGTCGCGCTGCTCACCGACCTGGTGCGCAGGCTCACCGCCCGCGGGATCGCCGTGCTGTACGTGTCGCACCGGATGCCGGAGATCTTCGCGCTGGCCGACCGGATCACCGTGCTCAAGGACGGTGCGCGGGTCACGACCCTGACCGCCGCCGAGCTCGAGCCGCCCACGCTCGTGCGGCTCATGGTCGGTCGCCCGCTGTCGGCCTACTACCCGCCGCGGGCCACGGAGTTCGGCGACGTCCGGCTGGAGGTGCGCGGCGGGACGGCACCGGCGATCAGCGGGATCGACCTCACCGTGCGGGCCGGTGAGGTGGTCGGCGTCGCCGGACTGCAGGGCGCCGGTCGGACCGAGCTGCTGCGCGCGATCTTCGGCGCCGATCCCTTCACGGCGGGCGATGTGCTCCTGGACGGTCGACCGGTGCGCCTGAGCTCGCCGCGCCGCGCGATCGCCGCGGGCGTCGCCATGGTCACCGAGGACCGCAAGGCCGAGGGGCTGGCGCTGGCGCAGTCGGTGCGGGAGAACGCGCTGCTCGTGCTGCACGCGGTCTTCCGACGCCGGGCCCGCGTGGGCGCCGCCCGCACCCGGGACCTGCTGGCGACCGTGGGGCTGCGGTCGGCGGGGGAGGACCAGGAGGTGCGGTTCCTGTCCGGCGGCAACCAGCAGAAGGTCGTGCTGGCCAAGTGGTTGGCCGCCGACCCGCGGGTGCTGCTGCTCGACGAGCCGACCCGCGGCATCGACGTCGGCGCGAAGGCCGCCGTGCACGAGCTCGTCCGGGAGCAGGCCGAGGCCGGGATGGCGGTGCTCATGGTCTGCTCGGAGCTGCCCGAGCTGATCGGGATGAGCGACCGGATCTGCGTGCTGCACGAGGGCAGGCTCGCCGGCGAGCTGCCCGCGGGTGCGTCGGAGGAGGACGTGATGGCGCTGGCCACCGGGCACGGCGTGCCACACGTGGAGGTGCCGCGGTGACGGCGCTGGCGGAGCGGGTCCGGTGGGCGCCGCGGCTCGCGACCGGGCCCGCGGCGGGCACGTGGATCGCGCTCGGCCTGGTGGTGCTGCTCGCGGCCGCGATCGTGACCGCGCGCGGCGGCGACTACCTCACCCAGGCCAACCTGCTGAACATGCTCTCGCGCACCACCGCGCTGGGCATCGTCGCGGTCGGGCAGACGATCGCGATCCTCGCCGGGTCGCTGGATCTGTCGGTGGCCTACCTGATCGGGCTGACCTCCCTGATCGCCGCCGAGGTGATGGCAGGCGACCCCGCCATGATCGTGCCTGGCGTGCTCGCCGTGCTGGCCGCCTCGGCGCTGGTCGGGCTGGTCAACGGGCTGGTGATCACGAAGCTGCAGGTCAACGCGTTCATCGCGACGCTCGGCGTCGGGCTGGTGATCAAGGGGATCCTGGAGAGCCGGTACGAGGGCCCGGCGGGGTCCGTCCCGGTGCTGTTCCAGCGGCTCGGCTACGACCGGATCGGCCCGATCCCGGTCGCGGTGCTGCTGATGCTGGCCGTGGCCGGGGCCGCGGCGTTGTTCCTGCACCGCACCCGCGCCGGCCACCACGTCTACGCGGTCGGCGGGAACGTCGAGGTCGCCCGGCTGTCCGGGGTGCCGACCACGCGCACGACCGTCCTCGCGCACGTGATCTGTTCGCTGTGCGCCGGTGTGGCCGGGCTGTACCTGGCCAGCAGGCTCGGCGCGGGCGCGCCGTACGTCGGCACCGACGGCGGCTACGACCTGGAGTCGATCGCCGCGGTGGTGCTCGGCGGCACCGTGCTCGCGGGCGGGCGCGGCGGCGTGAGCGGCACGGTGGCCGGAGTGCTGCTGCTCGCGGTGCTGGACAACCTGTTCGACCAGCTGGTCCTCGACGCGTTCTTCAAGGCGTCGTGCGCGGCGCCGTGATCATCCTGGCCGTCGCGGTGTACGCGCGGCGGCAGCTGCGGGCCAGGGCCCAGCGCGCCGTGCGGGTGCCGCGATGAGGACACTCCGAGACCGGGTGGGCGCCGCCGCACCGGTGTTCGGCGTGCTGCTGCTCCTGCTCGTGGCGATCGCGGTGGTCAACCCGAACTTCCTCGAACCCGCGTCGCTGCTCGCGTACCTGAAGCGGGCCGCCCCGCTGGCGATCCTTGCGGTCGGGCAGTACTTCGTGATCGTCTCCGGGGAGTTCGACCTGTCGGTCGGCTCGCTGGTCACCGTGCAGGTGGTCGTGGCGGCCCGGCTGATCGACGGCGACGAGTCCGCCACCGTGCCGGTGATCGTGCTGCTCATCGGGCTGGGCCTGCTGGTCGGGCTCGTCAACGGGCTCATCACGACGCGGTTGCACGTGCCGTCGTTCGTCACCACCCTCGGCATGCTGCTCGTGCTCTCCGGCGCGGTGTTCCTGTGGACGGGCGGCGCGCCGCGCGGCTCGCTCTCCGAATCGTTCCGGGAGCCGGGGCGGCAGGGCATCGACATCCCCGGGTTCGGCCAGGTCCCGTGGTCGGCGCTGATCCTGATCGCCGTCGCGGCGGGCGCCGCGGTGCTCATGCGCTCGGCGTGGGGGCACACCCTCGTGGCGACCGGCGACAACGACCGGGCGGCCGCGCTCGCCGGGGTGCCCGTCGAGCGGGTGCGTACCACGGCGTTCGTGCTGTCGGCGCTGGCCGCGACCGTGGCGGCGATCCTACTCGGCGGCTTCGCCGGGGTGTCCGCGCAGGTCGGGGAGGGCCTGGAGTTCTCCGCGATCACCGCGGTCGTGCTCGGCGGCGTCGTGCTCGGCGGCGGGCGCGGCAGCGTGCTCGCGGCGCTGGCCGGCGCGCTCGTGCTCGAAGCCCTGTTCACCCTGCTCAACCTGCTCGGGGTCTCCGGCGCGCTGGAGTCCACCGTGCAGGGCGTGATCATCATCGCCGCGGTCGCGTACGCGGCGCGACGGGCCGGCCGCAGGCGCAGGCCGCCCGCGGTCCCCGAACCCTCTCCTCAGCCCGCCTGACCTCGAAGGGACGACCATGAAGCGATCGATGGTGCTCGCTACGGGCGCCGTGCTCCTCCTCGCCACGGCCTGTACCAGTGACGTGCCACCGGGTGGGGCCGCACCGACCGCCGCCCCCGGCACGTCCGCGCCGCCCGCAGCCACCCAGTTCTTCGACCAGGCCGAGCACGACCGGCAGCTGGCCCTGCGCGACGAGGCCGCTGAGGGGCCCGCCGACCAGCCGTGGGTCCAGATGCTGGAGCCCGAGATGGTCGACACCGCCCAGTACGCCACCCAGGGCCCGCACAACGTCTGCTTCTCCAACGCGTCGGTCGACAACCCGTGGCGCCAGGTCGGCTGGACCACCATGCAGGCCGAGGTCGACCTGCACCGCGACGAGATCGCCAACTTCACCGCACTCGACGCGGGCGCGAGCGACGACAAGCAGATCTCCGACATCCAGCAGCTCGTCGGCGGGGACTGCGACGCGCTCATCGTCTCCCCGAACACCACCGCCACGTTGACCCCCGCGGTGGAGGCGGCGTGCGGGCAGCTACCGGTGATCGTGTTCGACCGCGGCGTCGACACCGACTGCCCGGTGACGTTCATCCACCCCGTCGGCGGCTACGCGTTCGGCGCCACCGCGGCGGAGTTCCTCGCCGACCAGGTCGGCCAGGGCGGGAAGGTGCTCGCGCTGCGCGTGCTGCCCGGCGTGGACGTCCTGGAGAACCGGTGGGCGGCGGCCGAGCGGATCTTCGCCGCGCGTGGCGTGGACGTCGTCGGCGTGGAGTTCACGGAGAACGACACGGCTACCGCCAAGAGCGTCGTGTCGGACTACCTGCAGCGCGAGGGCCAGATCAACGGGATCTGGATGGACGACGGCACCGCCGCCGTCGCAGCCCTCGAAGCGTTCGAGGACGCCGGGCAGCCGCTCCCCGCGATCAGCGGGGAGGACCAGCAGCAGTTCCTGGAGAAGTGGCAGGCCGAGGGCCTGACGGCGCAGGCGCCCACGTACCCGACGTTCCAGTGGCGCACCGCGGTCATCGCGGCGCTGCAGATCCTGCGCGGCGAGCAGGTGCCGAGCGAGTGGATCCTGCCGCAGCCGACGATCACCAGCGAGAACCTCGACCAGTACCTGCAGCCGGGGCTCCCGCCGCTGCACTACGCGCTCTGCGGCTGCCAGCAGATGCCCGACTTCCCGGCCCGCTGGGGCGCCTGACAACCCGTGAGTGGATACGAGTGCTCCAGCACTCGTATCCACTCAGACCCCGACGGAGGAGGCCGATGGAGATCGGTGTCAGTACGTGGGTGTGGGCGTCGCCCTGCGACGACGCGACGGTCGCCGCGCTCGCCCCCGCGTGGCGGCCTGGGGGTTCGACGTCCTCGAGCTGCCGGTCGAACAGCCGGGCGACTGGGAGCCGGTGCGCACCGCGACCGTGCTCGGCGACCTCGGGCTGGGTGCGAGCGTGTGCCTCGTGATGCCGCCGGGGCGGGAGCTGGTGGCGGCCGACGCGGCCACCGTCCGCGCCACGCAGGACTACCTGCGCGGCGTGCTCGACGCGGCCGCCGCGGTCGGTGCGCAGGCGATCGCCGGCCCGGCCTACACGTCGGTGGGCCGGACCTGGCGGCTCTCCGATGCCGAGCGCACGGCGGCGTACGCGCAGCTGCGGGAGAACCTGGCGCCGGTGGTGGAGCACGCGGCGCAGGTGGGCGTGCGAATCGGGGTGGAGCCGCTCAACCGGTACGAGACCAGCCTGCTCAACACGATCGACCAGACCCTCGAGGCGCTCGACGGCCTGCCGCCGGAGCACATCGGGCTCGGGCTCGACACCTACCACCAGAACATCGAGGAGCAGGATCCGGCCGCCGCGATCCGGCGGGCGGCCGGGCGGATCGTGCACGCCCAGGTGTGCGCCAACGATCGGGGCGCGCCGGGCGCGACCACCTCGACTGGCCCGCAATCCTGGATGCGCTGTTCGAGTCGGGATACAGCGGCCCGCTGTGCATCGAGTCGTTCACCGCGGAGAACGCCACCATCGCCACCGCGGCGTCGATCTGGCGGCCGCTCGCCAGTAGCCAGGACGCACTGGCGACGGAGGGCCTGGCCTTCTTGCGCGGACACGCCAGGGCAGGTTCCTGACGTCGGACGGTCCACGGGACCGGCGGTCGGTACCGGTCGCTCGGGGTGCACCGACCGCAGCAGGTGCCGCCCCTCCGGGCCTGCTACTCATGGCGCACGCCACACGGGCGTGTGTCACAAAGATCGAATGCCCGGCGTCTCGTGCTCGACCTGACGGGCGGCGAGGGGCACACGATGAGACTGGGATTCTTCGGCATCAACGGCGGTGCGACCTGCGGGCCGGACGAGACCACCCGGCTCGCCCGCATGGCCGAGGAGCTGGGATACGACTCGATATGGGCCGGTGAGCGGGTCGTCGCCCCCAGCCTCATGTGCCGGGGGCGACGATGGCGGAACCCACGTATCCCATCCTCGATCCCCTGCTCCACCTGGCGTACGTGGCCGCGGCCACCGAACGGCTCCTGCTGGCGACGGGAGTCCTCCTTCTTCCCCAACGCAACCCGGTCGTACTGGCCAAGCAGGTCGCCAGCCTCGACGTGCTCAGCGGTGGGCGCTTCGTGCTCGGCATCGGGGTTGGCTCCGTCGAACAGGAGATGACCGCGATCGGAGTACCCATGGCCGCCCGGGGTGCCCGGGCCGACGACTACCTTGCCGCGATGCGGGCGCTCTGGACCGGGCCGGGGCCGGTCGCTCATGCGGGCCGGTTCGCGAGCTTCTCCGGGGTCGATGCGCACCCTCGACCGATGCAGAAGGGCGGGCCCCGGATCGTCGTCGGCGGCCACTCACCGGCCGCCTTCCGCCGGGCGGTGGCTCACGGCCACGGCTGGTACGGGGTCGCGCTGGACCCCGCGGCTGCGGCACGGTGCATCCACGGCCTGCGCCGGGCCGCCGATGAGGTGGAGCGGCCCGCCGAGCTGGGCGACCTGGAGATCACCGTGACTCCGGCGGAGCGGGGAGTGCTGGAGGTCGGCGCCGCGCCGGACCAGCCGTTCGACAAGGCCGCGGTCGAGGCGTTCGCGGCCGCGGGCGTGGATCGGCTCGTGCCCGTCATGGCCGAGATCACCGTCGAGCGGCCACTGGTCTCCTCGCCCTCCCCCCGTGCGGTAGCGGAACGGCTGGAAGCCCTCGCCGAGCTCGTGATCTGAGCGCACCGCCGACGCGGCCTGGCGGTCAGCCAGGAGACCGGATCGCGTCCATCTTCTCCAGCTCGGGGACGACCTGGTCCAGGGCGTACGGAATGCTCAGGACGGTGTTGAAACTGATCGCTGCGCCCGGGAACGGCGGTGTCGTGTAGTCGAAGTAGCCCACTCGGCCGGAACGGACGACGTCGAGCCGGTTGTAGATCGGGTCGTCGCGCAGGGTCTGAACGAGGTCCGGGTCCGAGGTCCAGGCCAGCCGGTCGACGTCGAGCAGCGTGAACTCCTCGGCGCTGACCGTGGCCACGTTGTCCTGCACCCGCCCGGCCAGCCACGGCGGTTCGGTCCGGAATCCGAGGTCGGCGAAGAACCGGGTCTTCGGGTCCTGCGGGGAGAACACCTGGTAGGTGCCGCTCTCCGCGGTGGCCATCACGAGCATGGTCATGTCCGCCCACTGCGGATGGGCGGCGCGGACCGCGGCGAACCGCTGCTCCACGGTGGCCACCAGTTCCTCGGCCCGCTGCTCACGACCCAGTGCTTGCCCGACGGTCAGGGTCATGTCCTGCCAGGGGGCACCGAACGGGTCGTACTGCGCCGGGTGCGCCACGGTGGGGGCGATCTTCGAGAGCGTGTCGTACTCGGACCGGTCGAGGCCTTCGTAGACCGCCAGTATCAGGTCCGGCCGCAGCGATGCCAGCTTCTCGAAGTTGATCTCCCCGGCGTTCGAGACGATCTCCGGGGCCGGGCCGGTGGCGGCCGGCGTGGCCCACGGGAAGATCGCCCCGGGCTGCTCGTTGAACCACTCGGTGGTGCCGACCGGCTGCACCCCCAGAGCGAGTACGGCGTCCTGGTCGCTCCAGCCGACCGTGACCACGCGCTGCGGCGGCGCGCCGATGGTCGTGGACCCGAGCGCGTGCGCGATGGTGACCGGCATCCCGGGGCCCGGCTGCTGGGGCTGCTGTTGCGGCGCCGCGGGCGACTCGGCGGCAGCACCGCACGCGGAGGTGGCCATCGCCAGCGCGGCGGCCGCAACGAGCAGCCGGCGACGTGGCACGGGACGCGACGTACTCACAGGGCACTTCCTCGGAGACATCCGCACTCCCTCTTCCCAGTGGCCTGCACAGCCTCACCTGAGGTGAGGCTCACCTCAAGGCTGAGGCCCAGGATCGCGATGTGATCGTCGCGACGCGGGTCGTCGAGGGCGTTGCGGATCCGGCCCGTCCGCCGCCGCGTCCGGCAGACTCGGCCGGTGAACCGGAACGGATCCGAGCTGGTCCCCGCGTGGGCGCGGCCGACGCCCGGCGAGCACCGCTGGCCCGCCGCGGCGGCGGTGGCCGCGACCATCTGCCTCCAGCTGCTGATGCCCGCGCAGGTGGTGCCGGAAGGTCGCTACGTCCTTCCGGCGCTCGAGCTCGCGGTGCTCGTCGGGCTGGTGGTGGTCAACCCGTTCCGGGTGGATCGCGAGTCGGCGGTGCTGCGCACGGCAGGCCTCGTGCTGACCGGGCTCGTCGCCGTGGCGAACGGGTGGTCGGTGGTGCTGCTCGTCGTCGACCTGCTCACGGGACGGCCCGCGACGCCCGGTGAGCTGCTCGGCGCGGGCGGCGCGATCTGGCTGACCAACGTGCTGGCGTTCGGGCTCGTGTACTGGGAGCTCGACCGCGGTGGTCCCGCGGCCCGCGCGGCGGCGGTGGCCGACCGTCCCGACTTCCTGTTCCCCCAGATGCAGGCACCCGAGATCGCCGGCCGGGAGTGGGAACCGGGCTTCGTCGACTACGCCTACCTGTCGTTCACGAACGCCACGGCGTTCAGCCCCACCGACGTGCTGCCGCTGTCGCGGTGGGCGAAGCTGACGATGGCCGTGCAGGCCGGGGTATCACTGGTGGTGGTCGTGCTGGTGGTCGCCCGCGCGATCAACGCGCTGGGCTGATCGCCTGGGGCCACGAGCCGTCGGCCGCGGTCTCCCGCCGGTAGCGCTCGTACGACAGCCCTCCGCGCGTCGCAAAGATGATCAGCAGTGCGAGTGCGATCTCGAGCGGGAGACGGACCTGGCCGAGAGCGGGCAGCACGGCCGTGCCGGGGAGGACCGTGCTCACGACGATGCCGGCGGTGTTGGTGGCGGCGTGGTGGAGCACCGCGATCAGGATGCTCCCGCGGGTGTTGTTGAACAGCCAGGTGAAGACGACCGATCCCGCGGTGACCCCGACGACGAAGAGCAGGAACTGCGCGAGCGTCCCCGGGAGGCCGGTCGGCGCCCCGTTTGTAGCCGGGGATCAGGAGGTAGATCGGGAGGTGCCAGGTGCCGTGCAGCGCTCCGAGCAGCAGCGCCCCGACCAGCGGCCCGCACCGCTCCTGCAGCCCGGGCAGGGCGAAGCCGCGCCACCCGGGTTCCTCGCCCAGCGGGCCGCCGAAGACGAGGATCGAGAGGTAGAGCCCCAGAAAGCCCGCTCCGGAGAGGACCGGCGGCGTGCCGCCACCGCCGGGCCGGCCCGGCAGCACCAGCACCGTCGCCACCAGCAGCGCGGGCCATGCGAGCATCGCGAGCAGGTACCACACCGGCGCGACCCGCCAGCGGACCATCCGGCGCAGCAGGTGGAGCACACCGGCGCGCCCGCGCAGGAGCGCGGTCATCGTGAAGCCCGCAAGGCACGGGCCGACGAGCGTGCCGACGAAGCCGGCCGGTCCCTGCAGCGGCAGCCCCACACGCCGAGCGCCAACCCGAACCACGCCCAGGACAGGGCGAACGTCATCACGAAGAAGCTCGTGAGCGGCCGGGACCTGATCACGTGGAGGAGGAGCCCGCCCGCCTCGCGCTCGCGTGGTCGTCCCATCCGCGGCCCCTCCCGCCTCGTCGAGTGCCCGCCCATGATGGCGATCGGGAGCGCCGATCGGGCCCGGCCGGGCATCCCCGTAGGGGATTCACAGGTGGGGCACATCTCCGCCGGGCGCAGCATTCGTCCGGAGCAGCCGGTACTCCCGCAGGACGAGCACGATGACCAGTACGTCCAGCGCGGCCAGGAACGGCAGCAGGAGCGACCCGGTGCGGACCGCGCGGAGCAGCTCGTAGCCGACGAACACGCCGAGCACGACCACCGCCACCGGGTAGGCCGGGCGCCACCTGCGCAGCAACGCCCACACCAGCGCGAGCTTCACGGCGCCGTGCAACCCGAGGTAGACGAGCACGAAGGTGCGGCTGCCCGCGGCGAACTCGGCGGTGCCCGCCACGAGGTGGCGGGTGAGGAAGCCGTCGGGCGGGCCGAGCAGGTCGCGGCTCACGATCTCGGCGACCAGCCGGTGCACGGAGGCGGTGGGGACGAGCAGCAGCACCACGGCGCCGAGCAGCTCGGCGGCCCCGTCGAGGCCCTTCAACAGCAGCGCGGCCCTGAACCACCGCTCGGTGCGGCGCGCCCGCGTATCGGCCATGGAGGACTTCTACCAGCGTTCGGCACACCTGAGCGTTCCGCGAATCAGGGTCTGCGTGTAGGCGAGTCGCAGTGAGGACGTCCGCGCCGTCCGGATGTGAGGACGATGCGCGCGAGCCGGTGCCCGCCGGGTCGAGATCGACGTGTGGATGTCGAGTATGTGCCTGGTGGGCTCATCGCGGCCGGCGCGACAGCCCCACCCACCGACCCGTTAGCGCCCGCGAGTGGCCGGCTTTGCACCGCCCGCACGGGTGCGTGGGGCGCGGCGGTCCTCGACGACCGTGCCCGCGGGCAGCCACTCGAGGCCTCGTCCGCCTGGGCCTTGATCAGCAGGAACGGGACATGCGGTGCATCCGCGCAGCCCATGTCCCATTCCCGTCGATCACGAGGCACGCACGGGTGGCGATGATCAGTGGAAACGTGGCATCAACCGCGCTGCTGCGGTTCACGTCATGGTCCGGCCGATCACCGTCGAACCCGCCGCGCGACTTCCACAGGAGCATCGGCGTGAGTGCGCACGAGCCGGGCTCCAGCTGCACGTGGCGGGCGTCACGCAGCCGCGCCGTCACAGCGATCGGCGCGCCGGCATCTCGTGGTCGTCCAGCTCACGACACCACGGATGAGGCGAAGTCATGCAACAGCGGTTCAACCTGCTCGAAAGCCCGACCGCGGCGAAGGTCGCCAAGCGGTTCTACAGCACGTCGCAGGCCCTCGACGGCTCGACGCTGCCCAAGACCGTCCGGGAACTGGTGGAGGTGCGCGTCAGCCAGATCAACGGCTGCGGCTTCTGCCTCGACTTCCACACCAAGGAGGCCGCCGCGGCCGGCGAGACCCCGCTGCGGCTCAACCTGGTCGCCGCCTGGCGCGAGTCCAGCGTGTTCACCGAGGCCGAGCGTGCGGCGCTGGCGCTCGCCGAGGAGGGCACCCGGGTCGCCGACGCGCACGGGGGCGTGTCCGACGAGACCTGGGCCGAGGTGCGCAAGCACTACGACGACGACGAGGTCGGCGCGCTGGTCTGCGTGATCGCCCTGATCAACGCCTCCACGCGGATGAACGTCATCGTGCGCAACCCGGGCGGTTCCTACGAGCCCAGCATGCTCGCCGCGCTCCAGGGCTGAGTGCCCTCAGCGGGCGCCGAGACGGGCCAGGTCGCGGCAGGTCGCCGCCAGCAGGTCGCGCAGGAGCGGCCCGGCGAGCCCTTCGTGCACGTCGACGACGGGCCGCCCGGCGCGCAGCGCGTCCTGGTAGCGGTCGCGGTCGGCGGGGTAGGGGAGGGCGGTCAGGGCGGCGACCACCACGGTCTCCCCGTCCCGTTCGGCGATCGCGACGACGTGGGTGCGCAGCACCGACTCGTCGGGGTGGCCGATCCAGCCCGCCTTCACCGCGACGCCGGACGCCGGGACACCGAGCGTGTCCGCCACCGCCTCCGGGATGCCGAACGCCTGCTCGGGCTCCACGGCCCGCATCCAGCCCAGCACCCGAGCGGCGGCCGGATCGCCCGCCGCGCGGGCGAGCGCCCCGTAGGCGGTGACGAGCTCGGTGGCGCTCACCTCGACCCCGCCGAACCAGCCGGGGTCCGCGCCCGACGCCCGCCAGCGCACACCGGTGCGCCGGCGACCCGGTCGAGGATCCGGGAAGGCGGGCCCGCGTGCCAGATGCGGTCGGTGGCGGCGTTGTCGGAGGTGCGGACCGCCCGCTCGCCGTCCTCGGTGCGCCCACCGCCGCCCGTCCAGACGATCAGCGGCTTCAGCACCGATGCGCAGCGCAACCGGAGGGCGCCCCGGCGCGCGGCGACGGCGCGCACCGGCGCCCCGCCGTAGGGGGGCGTCCCGAACACCTCGCCGGCGACCTGCGCGGACCCGCCGTCGGGGAGGCCGGCGAGCACGTCGGCGGCCGTCACAGGTAGATCCCGAGCAGCAGGGCGTAGAGCGCGATGACGGGGACGAGCACGAGGTAGGACGACAGCAGCTGCCACCGCAACGAGCGGGACTCGGCCAGGCCCATCTGCCCGATCATGTCGGGGTTGGGGAACGGGCCGAGCCCGTCGGTCTGCGAGACGGCGAGCAGCACGACGCTCCACGCAGCAGGGGGCACGCCGAGCGCCACGGCGATCGGCCCGAACACCTGGTTCACCAGCACCGCCTGCGCGGCGGCCGCGCCCGCGACCCCGACCCAGCCGATCAGCACCACGACGAGGCAGAACAGGTAGGGGCTCAGCGTGGACAGCGAGAACTGCTCGGCGACGCCGTCGTAGACGCCCATGGAGTCGACGAGCGTGAACAGCACGGCCAGCAGGAAGAACAGGAAGAAGATCCCGAGCAGCCTGCTCGCGCCCGTGTACACCGCGCCCATCAGCTCGCCGATCGGCCGTCGCGCCGCGAGCCCGGCGACCGCGATGAGCACGATCAGCGCCACCGGCACGAACGTGGCGCCCGCCGCCGTGACGCCGCTGTAGCCGACGAGCGCGACGAACGCGATCAGGAACGCGGCAGTGGTGCGTCCGGCGCCGGGTGTGGGCTCGTGCACGTCGTCGAGGTCGACGGCGCGTTCGGGCGGGTACGGGAACGCCTCGGCGGTGCGGCGCTGGTTCCAGCGGACGGCGGCGAAGCCGACGCCGAACATCACGGCCGCGGTGGGCAGGCCCGCGGCGAGGACGTAGCCGATCCAGCTGACCCCCGCGGCGCCGTAGATGCTCGCGGTGATCGGCGCGAACGGGCTGAGCGTGAGCCCGGCGAGGCCGCTGAAGAAGAACATCGCCGCGGTGGCCGTGGTCGAGAACCGCAGCGCGGCGAGCAGCGGGATCACGATCGGCGCGACGATCGCCACCGAACCGGCGAGCGTGCCGAGCGCGCCGGCGAGCACGGTGCACGCGATCATCACGCCGAGCTGGGCCCGCAGCTGGGTGGTGAGCCCGACCTTGCGCACCACGCTCAGCACGATGAACTCGGCCACCCCGGTGCGCTTGAGCACCTCGCCGAGCCCTGCACCGAGCAGGATGATCACGCCGAGCAGCGCGATCAGCGAGCCCATCGACTCGATCAGCACCGGCCCGAGCTCCGCGGGTGTGGAGCGGGTCAGCACGACCGCGGAGACCACCGCGCCCAGCGTCGCCAGCACCATGTCGACCCCGAGCAGCGCGAGCCCCGCGTAGACGACGATCGGGACGAGCCCCCACAGACCCGGCTGGTCCGTGTTGATCGCGACCACGATGCTCGCGACCAGCGCGAGTGCGTAGAGAACGGCGGCGGCGACGGCCTGCCGCCGCGACATGTCGAGCGTGTAGATGTTGACGTCCGAGACGGTCACTGTCTCTCCAGGGGGAGCGGGCGGGGATGTCAGCAGAGTGGCTTTGCTGACATCTCGTGCCGGCAGAGCCACTTTGCTGTCACGGGGGAGGCGCGGAGCGGCGGAGGACCTTTCCAGGCCGCGCATCCGTGAGCGTCCCGTCCGCCAGGACCGGCTCGCCGGCCACCAGCACGTGCCGCACGCCGGTCGAGAGCTGCCACGGGTCGTCGTAGGTGGAGTGGTCGGTCACCGTCGCGGGGTCGAGCACGGCGATGTCGGCCACGGCGCCGGGTCGCAGGACGCCGCGGTCGGTCATGCCGAGTCGGGCGGCGGGCAGGCCGGTCATCTTGTGGACGGCCGCGGCGAGCGGCAGGTCGCCGTCGCGCACGTGTGGGCCGACGACCTTCGTGAACGTGCCGAAGCTGCGCGGGTGCGGGCGGCCGGGTCCGTCGGGGCGCAGCACCCAGCCGTCGCTGGCGACGCTCGCGGCCGCGTGCCGCAGCACCGCGCGGACGTCGGCGGCGGCCATCGCGTGGTTCACGATCGACACGGCGCCGCGGTGGTCGGCGAGGACGCGCAGCGCGGCGTCGGCGGGGTCGGTGCCGAGCTCGCGGGCGATGTCGGCGATGCTGCGCCCGCGCGCCCCGGCGAACGGGCCGGGCGGCAGGTCGGCGATCACGACGCCTCCGGATCGACGTCGCGGGCCATCCGCTCGCGCAGCCCGGCCGCCACGCGGTCCCGGGTGGGGCCGTCGGCGAGCCGCTCCAGCATCCGGTCCACGCCACCGTCCAGCGCCCATGCCGGCAACCGGGAGGTGAGCGTGGTGGACGAGGCCGTGTACGGGTACACGTCGCAGGTGACGTCCACGCCGTCGGCGCGGGCCGCGTCGATGATCGCCAGTGCTTCGGTGACGGCGCCGTGGTTGGTGCGGCCCATCGCCTTGAGGTGCGAGATCTCCAGCCGCACCCCGGTGGTTCTTGCCGTGGCGACGGCCTCGCGCACGGCGTCGAGCAGCGTGTCGGCCTCGTTGCGCATGTGCGTGGAGTAGAGCAGGCCGTGCGCGGCGGCGATCCGGGCCAGCGCGGTGACCTCGGCAGGATCGCCGTAGGCGCCGGGTGCGTAGATCAGGCCGGTGGAGAACCCCCAGGCGCCCTGCACGGCCGCCTCGCCGAGCAGCTCACCCATCCGCTCCAGCTCGCCGGGCGACGGGGCGCGCTCCGCGCCACCCATGGCGGCGAGGCGCAGCGCCGAGTGCCGACCTGCAGGGCGAGGTTCACCGCGGGCCGGGAGGCGTCGACCGCGTCGGCGTAGCCGGCCGCGTCGGTCCAGGTCCAGTCGAGCTCGGCCTGCAGGAACGCCGACGCGACCGCAGCTCGTCGAGGTCGCCGACCGGGAACGGCGAGAAGCCGCAGTTGCCCGTGACCAGCGTGGTGACGCCCTGGGTGACGGCGGTGTCGGCGCCCGGGTGCCCGGTGATGCTGAAGTCGGCGTGCGAGTGCAGGTCGATGAAGCCGGGGCAGACCACGAGCCCGGCGGCGTCGAGCCGCCGCCCGGTGAGCGTCCCCGGCGCGGCGACGGCGTCCACCCGGCCCGCGGTGACCCCGATGTCCGCGGGGCGCCCGGGAGCACCGGTGCCGTCGACGAGCGTCCCGCCCGTGATCACGAGGTCGGTCATGACAGCACCGCCAGGATCCCCACGTACATCAGCGACGCCGGGATCAGCACCAGCCACCCGGTGAGCAGGAGGGACCGCAGGTTCGTGGATCGGGCCAGCCCCATCGCGCCGACCATGTTGGCGTTGGGGAACGGACCGTACGTGTCGGCCTTCGACGCCCACAGCATCACGATCACCCAGGCACCGGAGCTCAGCCCGACGGTCGTGGCGAGATCGCCGAACACCTGGTCCAGCAGCACCACCTGGGCCGCGGTGGCGCCGGGCACGCCCACCCAGCCGAGCAGCGCGATCGCGACGGCGAACCCGACGCCCGACGAGCTCTGCAGCTGCGGCCCGAAGATCTCGAGCACGACGTCGTAGGGCTTCAGGCCGTCGATCACCAGGAACAGCGCCGCGAGCAGCCAGAACAGCAGGAAGATGCTCACCAGCCGGGCCGCGCCGCGGTAGAGGTGCCGCGCGATGTCGGTGGCCGGCAGCCGCGCGGCGACGCCGGTGGCGATGCCCAGCAGCGGCAGCGCGAGCAGCGGGAACGAGGTGCCGGCTGCCGTGACCGTGGCGTAGCCGACGGTGGCGACGAGCAGCACGAGGAACACCGCGGTGGCCCGGCCGGCTCCCGCAGGCACCTCGGCCTCTTCGGTCTCCAGGTCGGCGTCGCTGTAGAAGTCGCCGGTCCGGGCGCTGCGGCGCTGGATCCAGGGCACGACGACCATCGCGACGAGCAGCGACAGCACGGCGATCGGTGCCGCGCCGTACTGCAGGTAGGTCAGGTACCCGACGTCCGCCGCCTCCATGATCGCGACGTTCGACCCGGCGAACGGGGCGAGCGCGAGCCCGGCGCAGCCCCCGACGAACATCATCGCGGCGGTGGCGGCACGCGTGAAACCGACCCGCGCCGCAACGGGCAGCAGGATCGGGGCCGAGATCGCGAGCGCCCCGGCGAGCGTGCCGAGGCTGGTGACGAGCACCAGGCAGGACAGCATCACGCCGAGCAGCACCGCGCGCTGGCTGCGCTGGCCCGCCACCCGCAGCACCCAGTGGACGATCGTGTGGGCCACCCCGGTGACGCGCAGCACCTCCCCGACGCCCGCGCCGAGCATGATGATCACGCCGATCGTCGTGACGAGGTCGCCCATCGACTCGCCGAGCAGCGCACCGAACTCGGCGGGCGTCTGGCGGGCGATGAGCACGCCGCCCACCAGGCTCACCACGGTGGCGATCACCAGGTCCATGCCGAGCAGGCACAACACGGCGTACATCGCGATCGGCAGGACGCCCCACAGCGTCGGCGCATCGGCCGTGGCGCCCGCGATCGCGCAGACGATCAGGCCGACGACGGCGATCGCGGTGGTGGCGATGCGGCGGCCGCGCCCCTGTTCCAGCTCGTAGGCATTGGCGCGTTCCGTCTCTTGTGTCATCGGGTCCCCACTGTGTTCATGGCCTCCGCTTCGCTCCGGCGTGCACGCGGGCCTTCAAGGCCCCGGCCCGCGCGCTGTGGGTGCGGGTGGCATTCGCCCGCACGAACTCCTCGTCGACGTCGTGCCCGAGGCCGGGGGTGTCCCACGGCACGGCGACGGTGCCGTGGTCGGCGCGGATCGGTGGGGTCACCACGTCGCGCGCGTAGTACTTGTCCGAACCGGAGACGTCCGACGGGAGGACGAACCCGGGCAGGCTGGAGAGCGCGACGTTGGCGGCGCGGCCGACGCCGAACTCGTGCATCCCGCCGCACCAGACGGGGATGTCGTGCTCGCGGGCCAGGTCGTGGGCGGCGACGGCCGCGGTGAGCCCGCCCATCCGCGAGACCTTGATGTTCAGCACCCGGCACGCACCCACGGCGAGCGCGGTCTCCAGGTCGTGCCCGTCGACGATCGACTCGTCGAGGCAGATCGGGGTGTCGACCGTGGCCTGCAGGCGGGCGGCGGCCATGAGGTCGCGGGGCGCGAACGGCTGCTCGATCATGGTCAGCCGGGCGGTGTCGAGGGCGCGCAGGGCGCTGAGGTGCTCCTCGTCCTCGGTGTACGCGCCGTTCGCGTCGACGTGCAGGTCCAGGTCGGGGAACGCGGCGCGCACGGCGGTGACGGGCTCGACGTCCCAGCCGGGCGCGATCTTGAGCTTCACCCGCGGGTAGCCCGCCTCGACCTGCCGCGCCACCTGCTCGACCAGCGCGCCCACCGTCGGTTCGATGCCGAGGCTCACGCCCGCGACGACGGTGCGCCGCTCCCCGCCGAGCGCCCCGGCCAGCGGCACGCCCCGCGCCGCCGACCACAGTGCCCAGCAGGCCGCGTCGAACCCGGCCTTGGCGAACTCGTTGCCGCGCACCTTCGCCCACACGCCGGGAGCCTCGCCGGGGTGCTCCCACGAAGCGCCCAGCAGCGCGGGCGCCAGGTACGCCGACCCGACCGACCAGCACGTCTCGACGGTCTCGGCCGTGTAGAACGGCCCAGACGGCGACGCGATCTCGCCCCACCCCACCGCGCCGTCCGCGTCCTCGACGCGCACGAGCACGTGCTCCAGGTAGGACTTGCGGTGCGAGCTGGTCTCGAACTCGTGCACCAGCGGCAGCCGCACCTGCAGCAGCTCGATCCTGTCGATCCGCACGTGTCAGTCTCCGTCCGCGTAGACGCCGAGCCGCGCAGTGATCACGTCGCGGCGCGCGAGCCGCCGCCGGGCGCCTCGCGCTGGCCGCGGCGAGCGTGGCGAGGATGTGCACGACCGCGGCGACGGCCGTCGGCGAGTCGGCGTAGGACGCGCTGTCGGTGCTCACCACGACCGCGACGTCCGCGACCCGCGCCACCGCACTGTCCGGATCGTCGGTGACCCCGACGACCGTGCCGCCCGCGGCCGCGAACTCCTCGGCCGCCGCGATCGTGGAACGCGCGTAACGGCGCAGCGAGAACGCGACGAGCACGTCGCCGGGCCGCACGTCGGAGAGCACGTCGACAGCGCGCACGACCGTGCCGTCGATCAGCGTGACGTTGGCCATGCTGGCCGACAGGTCGGTGGCCAGCAGCGACGCGTACGACCACGACTTGGAGCCGCCTGCGACGAACCGGCGCTTGGCCGCGACGATCCGGCGCGCGGCCTGTTCCAGCGAGCCGTCGGCCTGCAGGCGTTCCAGGGTGGTGGCGAGGTTCGCGGTCTCCTGGGCGACCACCTGCTGCAGCAGGGCGGTGGCGGTGGAGCGGCGCTGCAGGCGGGCGCCGTAGCGCTCGTCGGGGGTGCTGAGCTCCCGGTTGCCGGTGGTCACGGCGCCGCCACGCCGGGCTGCGCCCCGATGCAGTACAGCGCGGTGCGGTCGTCGGCCCGCCGGCACGACCGCAGCACTATGCGGGAGCCGAGCAGCTCGGCGAGCGCGTCGGCGACGCGGTCGCGCAGCTCGAGCGCATCACCCGGCTTCATGTTCCGCAGCTCTTCGGCGCGGGCCGGCACCGCGAGCCAGGTGACCTCGCCGTCCCGGCGGACCTCGCCCCACTCCGGGACACCGCGCGGCAGGGGCGGCACGGCGGCGGGCGGCCGATCGTCGAGCGCCCACTCGACGACGACCCGGTCGGTGCGACCGTTGTGGTCCTCCATGTCGTAGAGATCGCGGTGGAACCAGCGGCCCGCGGCGCCGAGCACGTCGAGGTTGAAGTGGGCGTTGCGGGCCTGCAGCGGGTCGTACGCCCACCGCATCGTGCGGACCCCGGAGCGCCGGGCCACCTCCGCCTGGGCCCGCTTGAGCTGCCGCCCCACCCCGCGGCCCTGCGCGGCCGGGTCGACCGCCGCCGTCTGCGAGTAGTGATACGGCGTGCCGGCGTCGAGGCCCACGAACCCGTAGGCGAAGCCGACGAGGCGGTCGTCGTCGAACGCGCCGACGGCCGACCCTCCCGTGTGCTGCAGCGCGGAGAGCAGCTTCGGCGTGAACGCCGGGTCGTCGCCGGGCAGGCCGAACACCACCCGGTAGAGGCGGACGGCGGCGAGCCGCTCCGCGGTGGTGGTGAGTGGCCGGGTCTGGATCCCCGACATTGCTGCTCCCAACAGTGATACGCGATGTATGTGGGTAGGTCATACCTTCGTAGTTGCAGGCTGTCAACAGAAGCGCTGCGAAGATATAGTCCGTATCCATGGTAGAGACGGACTTCCTCGGCGCCGCGGCCGCACTCGCGGACGACGCGGTGGAGCGCCTGGTCGGCTACGCCCGGCAGGAGACGCCCACCGGTGCCGCCGCCGCGCTCGACGCACTGGCCGACGTGCTCCAGGTGCGCTACCGCGAGCTCGGCGCCCGCACCGAACGCGTTCCGCACGAGACCGGCGACCACCTGGTGGCGCGCTGGGGCGGCGGAGCCGGCGATGGCGACGCACCGCACGTGCTGCTGCTCGGCCACCACGACACGGTGTGGCCGACCGGAACCCTCGGGTCGATGCCGGTCGCGGCGGAGGATGGCGTGCTGCGCGGCCCGGGTGTCTACGACATGAAGGGCGGGCTGGTCGTCGCGGAGCTGGCGTTCGAGGTGCTGCGCCGCAGCGGTGCGGCGCCCGCGCGGCCGGTGCGCCTCGTCGTGGTCGCCGACGAGGAGGTCGGCAGCCCCACGGCCCGCCCGCTCGTCGAGGAGCAGATGGCGGGCGCCGTCGCGGTGCTCGGCCTCGAGTCGCCGCACCCGGGCGGTGCACTGAAGTCCGCGCGGCTGGGCAGCACGCGGGTGCGGATCGAGGTCGCGGGCCGGGCCGCGCACGCCGCGCTCGACCCGGAGTCGGGCGTCTCCGCCGTCGACGAGCTGGTGGACCAGCTGTTCGCCGTCCGGGAGATCATGGCCGCCGAGCCCACGGTGCTCTGCAACGTCGGCACCGTCGCTGGGGGAGGGCGGACGAACGTCGTGCCGGACGCGCGAGCGCCGACGTCGGGCTGCGGTTCACCGACACCGCCACCCAGGACCGCGTGCTGGGTGCGCTCGGGGGGCTCACCGCCGTGCGCGAGGGCGCCGAGGTGACCGTGCGAACGCTCACCAGCCGCCCGGCCTGGTCGGACGTGGACGACGACCTGATCGCCCGGGTGGCGGCGGCAGGTGCCACCGTGGGGCAGCAGGTCACCGGCCGTCCCGCTGCCGGCGGCGCGGACACGAACACCGCGGGCGCCGCAGGCATCCCGACGCTGGACGGCTTCGGCCCGCTGGGCGCAGGCGCCCACGCCCCCGACGAGCGGATCGAGATCGCGTCACTCGCCGAGCGCGCCGCCCTGCTCGCGGCCGTGCTGGTGGGAATCTGAGCCGGCCTCTGGTCGAGCCGTACATCGGGGTCGGACGGGCCGCGCTGGTGTGCTGCTCGGGTGCGGGTGGTCCGCGTCCTCACCGCTCCCGGGACGGTCGCCAGTAGGGATCTCGGCCGATGAAGCCGACCATCCGATCCTGTGCCGGGGCGTCGGCCGGCACGTCGACCCGCGGCCCGTACTGACCGCTGGCGCGCATCGCCTCCTCGTGCTCCTGCGCCCCCGCGACCAACGCGTCACACCGGGCGGGGTCGAGGGCGGGCTCCTGTCCCAGCGCGCGGGCCAGGTCCCAGGTGTGCATGAAGATGTCGGCGCTGTAGAACCGGTCGATCGCCTCGGCGAGCGGGATCGTGCCGATGTGCGGGTTCTCCAACACCCGCTCACCCGGGTCCTCGATCAGGTGCTGCACGTCACCGGCCCGCGCGGTCCAGGCGGCGACCGGGTCCTCCTCGACCGAGGGCACCTCCGGCAGCACCACGCCGGCTCCCGAGGCCAGGAACGCCGGGAACCACTCGACGAGATGCCCGACCACGTCGCGGGCGGTCCACCCGCTGACCGGCGCCGGCGCGTCCCACTGCTGCGCGGTGGCCCGCCGCGCCACGTCGAGGAACCGGCCGGCGACGTACCGGTGTTCTTCGGCGGGAGTCAGGTCGCTCAGCGCACTCACGACTCGGCCGCAAGCAGCTCGTCGAGCTTCTCGTAGCCTTCCCTGACGCCGACGTCCATCCCGCTGGCGAGCATGGCGTCGCGGTCCTGCATCGAGTACACCAGCGACAACGCCTCGAGCCGGGTGCGGCCGCCGCCGATGTCGGTGAGGGTCAGCGTCTCGAGCGCGACCGCGTCGGGCTGTTCCTCGAACCCGAACGTCTGCACGATCTTCGCGTTCTCCTCCACACGGTGGATCGACCCGTAGAAGTGGGCGATCTCCGCGCCGTCGCGCAGGGCGGTGTAGCGGTACTCGCCGCCGGTCCGGATGTCCCAGACCTGGATGTCCATGTCGATCGACCGCGGCCCCATCCACTGCGCGACCCACTTCGGGTCGACGTGGGCGCGGAAGACCTTCTCGGCCGGGGCGTCGAACTCGCGGACGATCAGCACCGTCGGCAGCTCGGGGTCGGCCTCGATCCGGGTCTCGTGCTCGGTGGTGGTGCTCATCCTGCAGCTCCTCGTTCGGGTTCGGTGTCGTCTGCTTCGGTGCGCCCGCGTTCGGCTCTGCCGTCGTCGTCCATCCGGGCGAGCACCGCGTCCAACCGGCGGTAGCGCTCCTCGGCCTGCCGCCGGTAACGCTCGAGCCACTTCGTCATGAGGTCGAAGACCTCCGCCTCGAGGTGGACCGGCCGCCGCTGCGCGTCGCGACTGCGCCGCACGAGTCTCGCCTCCTCGAGCACCTTGAGGTGCTTGGAGACGGCCTGCATCGAGATGCCGTACGGCTGCGCCAGCTCGCCCACGGTGGCGTCGCCCGACGCCAACCGGGCGACGATGTCCCGCCGCGTGGGATCGGCGAGCGCCGCGAAGAGCCGTGACAGCCGATCGCTCTCCTCAACCACGAGGTTGAGTAAAGCCGCCAGGTTGACCGTTGTCAACCTTCTGGTTGAGAACGGCGACGAAGTCGCGACCTCCCCGGGTCGAATCCCAGCCGCACCCCGTCTCCGCTCGTGCACCCGTTGGTCGCTCGCGCTACTCGTCGACGGGGAGCGCCGGCAGAGACGAGTTGCGTGGCCGAATCGGCGTGTGTGGCCGGGCCTCGTCCGATCACCCGCTCTCCCGCACCACCAGCCGGTGGGGGGTCGTGAGGTTTCGGGGCGGGAGGTCCGGGTCGGCCAGCCGGGAGGTGACCAGTTCCAGCGCCGACTCGACCACGAACGCCCTGTCGATCGCGACGCTGGTGAGCGCGGGGGTGGTGAAGCGGGACTCCGGCACGTCGTCGACCCCGACGAGGGCCACGTCGTCGGCACCCGGCGGCCGTGGCGGTGCAGGGCGCTGAGCGCGCCGATGGCGAGCACGTCGTTGGCCGCGAACACGGCGTCGACGTCCGGGTGCTCGGCGAGCAGCGCGTCGACGGCGTCGGCGCCGGCCTGGCGGTTCCACCCGGACACGTCGCGGATCAGTGCGCGGTCGACGGGCAGCCCGGCCGCGCGCAGCGCCTGCGTGTAGCCGAGCAACCGCTGCTGCATGACCGGCAGCGGCCGGGCGCGCTTGTACCCGACCATCGCGATGCGCCGCCTGCCCGACGCCGCGAGGCGGGTGGTGGCCGCGGCGCCGATGTCGACGCTGGCGATGTTCACGCGGTCGACCGCGGCCGCACCGCCGTGCTCGCCGATCAGCACCATCGGGGTGTCGTGGCGCGGCGCCTCCAGCTCGGAGGGTGACATCGACAGCGGGCTGAAGATCAGCGCGTCGGCGAACCGGACGGGGAAGCCGGCCGCCACCTCGCGCTCGCGTTCGATGTCGCCGTCGGTCTGCTCGACGACGACGGTGAGTCCGTGCTCGCGGGCCGCGCTCACGAGCAGTGCCGCCAGGTCGGCGAAGTAGGGCACGTCGATGTGGGGTACGGCCAGCGCGATCGCGCCGGTGCGGCCGCGCCGCAGCTGTCGGCCGACGGCCTGCGGCCGGTAGCCGAGCTCGTCGACGTAGCGCCGGACGAGGGCGCGGGTCTCGGGCCGGACGTGCACGTAGTCGTTCACGACGTTGGACACGGTCTTCGGCGACACCCCCGCGGCGATCGCCACGTCGCGCATCGTCACCGGCCGTCGTTCGGTCCCCACGTCTCCAGTCTCCCCTTGACAGGCAAGCGCCTTCCGGCCAGGGTTTTACCACGATGTAAAGGGGAGTGGTCGATGACGACCTCGCACCGCCTCTCGCGCCGCACGCTGCTGCGCGCGACGGCAACCGCCGGTGGCGCCGCCCTCCTGTCCTCGTGTGTGCGAGGCTCGGGGGGCGCGGTCGATCTGGCGTACTGGAACTTCTTCGGAGGCAGCGACGGCAAGCTCATGGTGGAGCTCGTCAACCGCTTCCGGGCGGAGGCGCCGAACGTCCGCGTCACGGCCACCACGCTGATGTGGGGCCCGCCGTACTACACCAAGCTCGCGATGGCCTGTGCCGGTGGCCGGGCGCCGGACCTCGCCACGATGCACGGGTCCCGGCTGTCGACGTTCGGCCGGGACCTGCTCGACGAGTGGGACCTCGACGAGCTCGCCGCGCGCGGCGTCTCGCTGGACGAGTTCCCGCAGCCCGTCCTGGACCGGGTGCTGGTCGACGGCCGGCTGATGGCACTGCCGCTCGACACCCACCCGCTCGTCCTCTATTACAACACCGACATCTGCGAGAAGGCCGGGCTGCTCGCCCCGGACGGCACGCTGGCACCGATCCACGGTGCGGAGCAGATGCTCGATGCGGGGCGGCGGGCGGCCGAGGTCACCGGTGCCATCGGTATCGCGCTCGGCTCGCTCCACGAAGCGCACATCTGGATGCCGTTCTGGTCGGCGTACCGCCAGCTCGGCGGGCAGATGCGGCTGCCGGACGGTGGACCGGCCGATGTGGACCGGGACGCGATGGTCGGTGCGATGACGTTCCTGCGCGACCTGTGCGACGGCACCATCTGCTCACCGAGCCTCGACGGCCAGTCCTCGCCCGCCGCGTTCGCGAGCCAGCAGGCCGGGTTCCTGTTCGTGGGCCCGTGGGAGGTGACCTCGGCGCGCACGGCCGAGATCCCGTTCTCGATGACGCAGTTCCCCGCGCTCTTCGGCGACACCCCGTACGTGCGGGCCGACAGCCACAGCTTCGTGCTGCCGACGCAGGCCCAGGTCGATCCGGCGGCGCGCAGCGCCGCCTACGACATGGCGGTGTCGATGCTGCGCAACAGCCTCGCCTGGGCGGCGGGCGGCGGCCACATCCCGGCGCTGTCCGCGGTGGCCGACAGCCCCGAGTACCTGGCCGAGAAACCGGTGTCCAACTATCGGGGGGCGGCGCAGGTGGTGGAGTTCGACCCGGAGGCCTACTTCTCCGGATCCGGATCGACGTTGATGGCGCGGGCCGGGCAGAGCCTGCAGGGCGTCACGTCGCGGGCGCTCACGCCCGAGCAGGGGGCCGACGACCTGATCGGCTGGCTCGACGACCAGCTCACTCTGGGGAGCCCGCTGTGACCGCCGGGATGACGGTCACTGCGCCGGGTCGCGTCGAGCAGCCCACCGCCCCGCGGCGAGGGCCGAGCCTCGTGGGCGGGCGCGGCGGGATCTGGTTCGTCCTGCCGTTCATGGCGGTCTACGCCGCGTTCGTGCTGTGGCCGCTGCTCTACGGCCTCGGCCTGAGCTTCTTCGACACCAGCCTGGTGCGGGCCGAGTCGCGGTTCGTCGGGCTCGACAACTACGTCCGCCTGTTCGCCGACGCCGAGGTCTGGCGCACGCTGGGCATCACGGTCCTGTTCACGATCGGCAGCACGATCCCGCTGGTCGTGATCGCGCTGGTGATGGCGCTGCTCGTGCAGACCGGGGTGCGGGGGCAGTGGTTCTGGCGCTTCGCGTACTTCGCGCCGTTCCTGCTGCCGGTGGCCACGGTCGTGCTCATCTGGCAGTGGCTCTTCTCCGGCGACTACGGCTTGATCAACGCGGTGCTGACGGGGATCGGGCTACCCGAGGTGGGGTGGCTCAGCGATCCGGCTGTGGGCCTGTGGTCGGTCGTCCTGCTCACCGTCTGGTGGACGATCGGGTTCAACTTCCTGCTCTACCTCGCCGCCCTGCAGGCCATCCCGGCTCAGCTGTACGAGGCTGCGGAGATCGACGGCGCGGCGGATGGCGCAGGCTGTTCGGGATCACGCTCCCGCTGCTGAACCGCACCACCGGGCTGGTGATCGTGCTGCAGGTGCTGGCCTCGCTCAAGCTGTTCGACCAGGCCTACATCCTCTACCGGGCCAACGGGGGGCCGGGCGGGTCGGCGACGCCGATCGTGCAGTACATCTACGACACCGGGTTCACCGATTACCGCCTGGGGTACGCGTCGGCCATCTCCTACGTGTTCTTCGTGCTGATCATCCTGATCGCCCTCGTCCAGGCCCGGCTCAGCCGCAGGAGTGAACCGTGACCACCGCCCCCGACACCGCGAACCCCGCCACGGCCCCCGTCCTGCCCCGAGCCCGCCGATCGCGGTCCGCCGAGCAGACGGACATCCGGCGCTACACCCCGCTGGCACGGGCGGGGATCATCACCGCGCTCGCGGTGCTGGCCGTGCTCTGGCTGGCCCCGCTCTTCTGGGCGGTGGTCACCTCCCTCAAGCAGGAGGCCGACACCACCGTCGTGCCCCTCGAGGTCGTGCCCGACCGCGGGTTCACCCTCCAGGCCTACGCCTCGGTGCTCGCCGACGGGAACCTCGTCACCTGGTTCGTCAACAGCACGGTGGTCACGGTGGTGATCACGGTGCTCACCGTCGCGCTGTCCGCCGCGGCCGCCTACGGGTTCTCGCGCACCCGCTTCCGCGGGCGGAACGCGCTCTTCGCGCTGACGATCGCCGGGATCATGGTGCCGCCGCAGATCCTGATCGTGCCGCTCTACCGGCAGATGCTCGCGATGGGTCTCGCCGACACCTACGCCGGGATCATCCTGCCGCAGCTCGTGCTGCCGGCGATGGTGTTCATCCTCAAGAAGTTCTTCGACGGCATCCCGCACGAGCTGGAGGAGGCCGCCCGCGTCGACGGCGCCGGGTCGCTGCGGATCTTCCTGCAGATCGTGCTGCCGCTGTCGCGCTCGATCCTCGCCGCCGTGGCGATCTTCGTGTTCATCCACGCCTGGAACAACTTCCTGTGGCCGTTCATCATCACCTCCGATCCCGGCCTGATGACGCTCCCGGTCGGGCTCGTGCAGGTGCAGAGCGCGTTCGGCGTCCGCTACGCGCAGGTGATGGCCTCGGCGATCCTCGCGGGCCTGCCCCTGATCGTCGTCTTCATGCTGTTCCAGCGCCAGATCATCCGCGGGGTCGCCACCACCGGCCTCGGCGGAACGTGACACACCCCCTGAGGAAGGAATCCGGTTGCCCCGCGCACGCCTGACCGTCGACCCCGACTTCACGATCGCGCCCGTTCCACCGCGCCTGTTCGGCACGTTCGTCGAGCACATGGGCCGCGGCGTCTACACCGGCATCTACGAGCCCGGCCACCCGAAGGCCGACGCGGACGGGCTGCGCACCGACGTGCTCGACCTGGTGCGCGAACTCGGGCCCACGGTCGTGCGCTACCCGGGGGGCAACTTCGTCTCGGGCTACTACTGGGAGGACGGTGTCGGGCCGAAGGACGAGCGTCCGCGCCGGCTCGACCGGGCCTGGCGCACGATCGAGACGAACGAGTTCGGCCTCGGCGAGTTCGCCCGCTGGGCGAAGGCGGCGGACACCGAGCCGATGATGGCGGTCAACCTCGGCACCCGCGGCGTCCAGGAGGCCTGTGACATCCTGGAGTACGCCAACCACCCCGGTGGCACGAAGTTCTCCGACCTGCGCCGGGCCCACGGCAACGCCGACCCGTTCGACATCAAGCTGTGGTGCCTGGGCAACGAGATGGACGGCCCGTGGCAGGTCGGCCACAAGACCGCCGCCGAGTACGGGCGGCTGGCCGCCGAAACCGCGCGTGCCATGCGGCTGGTCGATCCGCGCATCGAGCTGGTGGCCTGCGGCAGCTCGAAGTACGCCATGCCGACGTTCGGCGAGTGGGAGCGGGTGGTGCTCGAGGAGACCTACGACCAGGTCGACTACATCTCCGCGCACGCCTACTACCAGGAGCACGACGACCTGGGCGACTTCCTCGCCTGCGCCCGGGACATGGACACCTTCATCGAGTCGGTCGTCGCCACCGCTGACGCGGTGCGGGCCCGTGGCAAGCACCGCAAGCGCATCGACATCTCCTTCGACGAGTGGAACGTCTGGTACCAGTCGCGCCACCGCGCGTCCGCGATCGCGAAGGGCGAGAGCGAGTGGGAGGTGGCGCCACGGGTGATCGAGGACGAGTACTCGATCACCGACGCCGTGGTCGTCGGCACCCTGCTGAACTCGCTGCTCCGCCACGGCGACCGCGTCACCGTCGCCTGCCAGGCGCAGCTGGTGAACGTGATCGGCCTGCTGCGCAGCGAGCCGGGCGGCCCGGCGTGGAAGCAGGCGATCGCGCACCCGTTCGAGCAGGTCCGCAGGCGCGCCGCCGGCGAGATCCTGGACGTCCGCGCCCGCAGCGACCGCTACGAGACACCCCGCTTCGGCGACGTCGACCTGGTGGACGCCGCCGGCACCTGGGACGCCGAGACGGGCACGGTCGCGCTGTTCCTCGCCAACCGCGACCAGGCCGAGGCCGCCACGGTGGAGGTCGGCGTCCGCGGCTTCGGCGAGCTGCGCGTGCAGCACGCCGCGGTGCTCGCCGCGGCGGAGGGCCAGGACCGCCACACGACGAACGACGACGGGCACCAGGACCGGGTAGGCCTGCGCCCGCTGGACGGCGTCGAGGTTGCGGACGGGCAGGCGACGGTCACGCTGCCGCCGCTGTCCTGGGCCGTGGTTCAGCTGGCCCGCCCCTGACGCTGGACGAACGGCACTCCCGGGGCGTGCGGCCGGGTGGTCGGGGCGATCTCGTTCGGGTGATCGCCAGGAGTGGTGTGGGGGCGGACGGATCTGTCGCCGAGGCACCACCTGCGGCGATCAGCACGCGGGCCGGCCGGGCCCGTCCGGCGGTGACGTAGCACCCACGGGGGTCGCCGGGCGCTGCGGCGTGCTTAATTGGTGCCGTGAGCGCCGAGGAGCTGATCAAGCGGTACGAGGCCGGCGGTGGACGGCTGGCCGCGGCGAGCGCTGTGGGCTGGCGGTCCCGCCGTCGCTGCGCACGGCCGTGCTGACGTGCATGGACTCGCGGATCGACGTGTTCGCCCTTTCGGGATGGACATCGGGGAGACCCACGTGCTGCGGAACGCGGGCGGTGTGGTCACCGACGACATGATCCGGTCCCTGACGATCAGCCAGCGCAAGCTGGACACCCGCGACGTGCTGCTCGTCCAGCACAACGGGTGCGGCCTCGCCACGTTCACCGACGACGACTTCTGCGAAGAGCTGGCGACGGAGACCGGGATGCGGCCGCCGTGGCGCACCCACGCGTTCCGGGATCCGGCGCTGAGCGTGCGGCGCGACATCGTCCAGCTGCGCCACGACCCGTTCCTGCACCCGGACACCCTCGTGCGCGGGTTCGTGCTCGACATCGAGGCGGGCGTCCTCGAGGAGATCGTCGTCGACGAGGACGCGTGATCCGCGTCAGATCTCCTCGCACTCGAGCGTGATCTTCAACGTCGCGGGCTTCCCGTCGAACTCCGGCCGCACCTGCACGCCGGTGCCGTCGGCCTTCTTCCACGACCGGTCGACGAGATCCTCGTCGTTGATCCACCAGTCCGTCATCTGGTCCTCGTTGTGGCAGGTGAGCTCCACGACGCCGTCCTCGGCGTGGGGCACGATCCTCGGCTCCCCGTCGGAGTAGGTGAGCTTCCACGACTTGCGCACCTCGTAGCGGTCCGGGTCGGCCGTGGCCACTCCCGGGGCGAGGAGCATCGAGCCGGCGGCGACGAGAACCGCGGCGACGATCGCGCGCATGACCACCCCCAGGCCGGTGATCCGTCCGTCGCTACAGCCAACCAGTTCAGGCTACGGGACGAATGAGCCGATCGTGGGCTCCTGGGGAAGGACATCGCCCTCGGTGACGGCCCGCCCGTTGCCGATCAGGACGACCACGGCAACCGCAACGGCCAGTGCGACAGCGGCCACCACCCACTCCCCGCGGGGCGTGCCGGTCTGCTCGCCGCCCGGTTCACCAGTGGCGGCGTCGATCTGGTCGGCCGAGGGTGACCGGTGCCGCTGCGCCGGGACGTGAACCCAATGCTTCGGGGCCCCGGACCACTGCTGGTAGGGGTCGGGCGTGGCCACGTCAGCTCCTCTTCTCGGCGCTCCCTGTTCGCCTCCGTAGTCGTGCGCGCGTGCGAAGTTGTCACGGGATGCAGCCACTGTCACCCGAACGTGTGAGCAGGCGCTACGGACGGGCCAGCCGTGCGTCGCACTCCACGCGGGGTTGGGCGCCGCTCGCGGGGGCCCGTAGTGCGGCGCTCACCCGGGCCCGCCAGCGGTTGGTCTCCCGCCCCGGTGCGCCGCAGCGCGACAGCGCGAAGAGGGCCAGCTCGCGGTGGGCAGGGACCTCGGCGCGCTGCAGGTAGCGCATGATCTCGTGGCTCGCGGCCCGCCCGGAGCGGGCCTTCACCCACGCCGAGAGCTCGGCCTCGGCGACCTCGCGGCTCACGCCCGCCATCCGCACGCAGACGTACTCGATGTCCTCGTCGGCGAGCTCGCCGACCAGCGGCGCGTGCACCCCCCGCTCGACGAGCATCTCCCGCACCGCCCAGATCCCGATCGGTGTGAGGGCGACGAGCGTGGGGTCCGGGTCGTCGCGCCCGGCGAGCGCGATGAGCTCGCTCATGCCCTCGCCGTCCTCCACGCCGAGGGTTTCCGACAGCTGGACCGCGCCGAGCAGTTCCAGCGCGTCGAGCAGCGCGGTGACGTCGCGGCGCCACAGCCGGTGCTCGACGTCGCCCGCGAGGTCGTCGACGACGCAGCCCATCCGGTCGTTCACCGTCTCGCGCACGGCCCGGTGGAACCGCTCCACCGGGATCGGCTCGCCGCCCGCGGCGTACAGCTGGTACAGCAGGATCGGGTAGGCCTCGCCGAGGCTCATCCCGAACAGCGACGGCGCCCCGAACACGTTGCTCCCGCCGAAGTGCTCGCCGATCCCGCCGACGGCCTCGAACGCCCGCCGCCACAGCTCGATCGGCCGCGACAGCAGCGGGGCGGCGCTGCGCACCTGCACCAGCCGCCCGCGCAGCACCCGGACGAGCCGGGCCTGCCGGGCCCACGCCAGCAGGAGGCTGATCTCGGGGAGGTCGTCGCTGGTGCGGGCGCGGTCGCGGGAGAAGTGGTCGAGGTCCAGCGCGTCGGCGACGGCGCGGGCGCGGACAGCAGCAGTCTGCCTTCCCGGGTGAGCGCGCGTCCGGCCCGTACCCAGCGCGTGAACGCGCGCAGCCGGGCGAGCGCGACCGACGAGTCGGCGGCCGCGAGCATCTGCGCCGCGCTCGGCGGCAGCACCGGTGGCAGTTCCTCCTGCTGCTGCTCCTGCGGCTCGTCGGCGTGCCTGCGCTGGATCTCCTCCAGCGCGGCCCGGTCGATCTGCAGCTCGCCCGCGTGCACCTGCTGCAGGAACCGCGCCACCGCCGCCGGGTCGGCCGTCGCCACCCCGTGCCGCAGCATCTGCACGGCCCAGAACGTGCCCAGGTCGTGGTTGCGTTCGTCGTCGAGCGCGTCGTACAGCGCGGGTGTGGAGTCGCGGACCTGCTCGTGCAGCTCACCGGCCGGTGCCGAGCGCGAATCGAGCCAGTCGTGGTCGTCGAGGAAGCCGATCAGCGCGTGCAGCGCGGTGGGGACGGCGTCGCGGTCGTCCTCGAGCAGCGCGACGGTGCGCGGGAACCACACGGCGAGTGCGTCGGCGACGTGACGTCGGGTCCAGTGCCCGAGCCTGCCGTCGACGCTGTGTTTGTGGTCGAGGGCGGCCGCTACCAGTGACGGCTCCACCGCGATGCCCCGCCTGCGGGCCCACGCGACGATGTGCAGGCGCAGGCGGTCACGAACGGCGGAGTACTCCTCCAGATCGTCGGGGCCGAACACGAGTCGCACTCGACCAACCTTGGCAGGCCCCTCCGCGCTCGATCGAGGGGGGCCCCGCATCTGATCGTCCGTCCGCGTGTGCTGTGCGGGCCGACCGGTCGACGGTCTGCGCGCGAAGATCACCGGGCCGGCGCGAAACCCGTCGGGATGCGTCGGGAATCGCGCCGGCCCGACGATCACGCACCCTCTCCCGGGGCGACGGTCCGGCGCACGTCCACGGGGCCGCACGCCTCCAGCGCCGCCTCCCACTTCTCGGGATCGACGCCGTCGGGCGCGGGTGGTGGGTTGCGGCGGGTCACGGGCGCCCCCTGCGGCTGACCCGGCTCGCCCTGACGGGGTCCGGTGATCCTCGTTCCTCCCTGTGGCGCCGGCACACCCTGCTCGGTCATGCATTCGGCGACGGCGTCGGCCGACGCCGTCGACTCCGGGGCGGTGGCCGGGACCGTGGTGTCGCTTCCTCCACACGCCGCCAGCACCACCAGGCCGGCCGCGGTGAGGGGTATGGGGAGCCACCGCCGACCGGTCCGCACGTCCAGCATCTCCACATCTCCTGATCCGGCCGCGGTCCCTCGCCGCGGCCGGCACCGACCCTGGCGGCCGTAGCTGGGAACGAGCTGTCGACGGGCTCTGCGTGGCCTGGGTGTCGGTGGCCGAGCGGCTACCCGACGGCGGGGGCCGGGCCCGTCGAGTCGCGCACGATCAGTTCGTGGCCGGTGTTCTTGCGCCGCCTGCGTGCCGAAGGTGGCTTGAGGGCCATGGTGAGGGCGAGCTCGCCCATCTCGGTCATCGGTAGCCGGACGGTGGTGAGGCTGGGTGCCAGGTCGGCGGCGACGGCCACGTCGTCGACGCCCGCCACCGACATCTGCTGGGGCACCGCGATGCCGTGGGAGCGCAGTACGGACAGCACGCCGATCGCCATGGCGTCGTTCAGCGCGACCAGAGCGGTGAGGTCGGGGTGCTCGGCGAGCAGCCGCTCGGCGCCCGCGTGCCCGCCGTTGCGGGTGAAGTCGGTGTGCAGCACCGGGAGGTCGGCGATCGACAGCCCGCCCGCCGCCAGCGCGGTGGCGACGCCCGCGAGCCGGTCGACCACCGTGGTGAGCACGTCGGGGCCGGCGAGCACACCGATCCGGCGGTGCCCGAGCTCGAGCAGGTGTGCGGTGACGGCGTGGCCCGCGGCCTCGTTGGCGGGGCGCACGGAGTCGGCGGCGATGAAGTGGCGGCCGATGACGGCCACCCGGCCGCCGCCCTCCTGGAACGCCTGGAGCGCCGCGTTGGACTCCGCCTGCAGGGAGGGCTCGGTGTAGCCGGAGCCCGCCACGATGATCGCGTCGGTGCGGTGGGCGATGAGCGTGCGGATCTGGTGCAGCTCGTTGCGGGGGTCGCGTCCCGAGTGGCAGATCTGCACGGTGAGCCCGCGCTTCGCGGCCACCCCGATGACGCCGCTCGCGATCTCGGAGAAGTACGGGTCTCCGATCTCGTGGACGATCAGCCCCACCGTGGACGTGGCGCCGCCCGCGAGCGTGCGCGCGTGGACGTTGGCGACGTAGCCCATCCCCAGCGCCACCTCGCGCACGTGTGCGGCGACGGCCTCGCTCACCCCGTCGCGGCCCGCGAGCGAGCGCGACGCCGTGGCGATCGACACCCCGGCGCGCGCCGCGACGTCAGCGAGGCGCGGCGCCGACCGGGGCTTCGGCATCAGTGCCTCCCTTGCCAGCTCGCGGACTCGACCGTACTCTACGCAAGCGCTTACGGAAAGCGCTTACGCCAGTCGCTTGTGTCAGTCCTCGACGAGGAGGAGATCCCCCCGATGACGCCCGCACCGCCCTACGCCTGGGATGTCTCGCCGGCGTCTCGGCGCTCGTCCTCACCGCGTGTTCCGGAGGTGCGGCGGGTGGCGGCGACCCGTCCGAGCCGATCACGATCGGCATCTCGCTACCCCTGACCGGCGACTTCTCCGAGCCCGGCAAGGGGGTCCAGCGCGGTTACGAGGCGTGGGCCGCCGCCGTCAACTCGTCGGGCGGGCTGCTCGGCAGGCAGGTGGAGCTGCGCATCCTCGACGACCAGTCCAACGCCGACCGGGTGGTGGCCGACTACGAGTCGCTGATCGCCCAGGACCAGGTCGACCTGGTGTTCGGCCCGTTCTCCACCCGCCTCGTCGTGCCGTCGGCGCGTGTGGCGAGCGAGTACGGGATGCTCTTCGTCGAGCCGGCGGGCGCCGCGGCCGAGGTCTTCGAGCAGGGCTTCGACAACCTGTTCTACGCCGCCCCCGCCATCGCGAACGACCACTACGACCACCTCGCCGAGGCGATCATCGCCATGCCCGAGGGGCAGCGTCCGACCACGGCCGCGTACGCCGCGATGGACGACCCGTTCGCCCAGGGCACGGCATACGGCCTGAAGGAGAAGCTGGAGGCGGCCGGGATCCGGACCGTGGTGGACGAGGTCTATCCGCCGAACACCACGGACTTCTCCTCCATCGCCGCCCAGATCGCCGACTCGCGGGCCGACATCATCGTGGGCGGCACCCAGTACCAGGACGCGGTCAACCTGATCGTGGCGCTGCAGCAGCTCGCCTACCAGCCGAAGCTCGCGGCGTTCTCCACCGCCCCGACCAACCCGGAGTTCTCGGCGGCCATCGGGTCCCGCACCGACGGCATCGTCTCGCCCACCGGGTACACGCCGGAGCGCCCTACCCGTCCAACGTCGAGTTCGTGCAGCGCTACACCGCCGACAACGGCACCCCGCCCACCGAGGACGAGGCGAACGCCTACACCACGGGCCAGGTCGTCGCGGCCGCCGTGCAGGCCGTCGGGTGTGCCGAGCAGGGTGAGTGCCAGCAGCGGCTGATCGACTGGCTGCGCACCAACACCGTCGACACCGTGGTCGGCCCGCTGTCCTGGGACGCGCAGGGCCGCCCGCAGAGCGCCCACCTCATCCAGCAGTACGTCGACGGGCAGATCCGCATCGTGCTGCCGACGGACACGGCGGAGGCCGAGTTCACCTACCCGAAGGCGCCGTGGTGACCGGCTCTCTGCTCTTCCAGAGCCTGGTGCTCGGCATCCTGCTGGGCGGGCTCTACGCGCTGCTGGCCGCCGGGCTCACGCTGTACTTCGGCGTGATGCGGGTGGTCATGATCGCCCACGCGGCGTTCCTCGTGCTCGCCGCCTACCTGGCGTGGGACGTCCACGACCGTTTCGGCATCGACCCGCTGCTGTCGCTGGTGGTCACCGTGCCGTTGTTCTTCCTGGCGGGCGTCGGGTTCCAGCGGCTGCTCATCGCGCGGCTGCGGCCGGCGACGGTGACGATGATGTCGGTGCTGCTGACGTTCGCGGTGGCGCTGCTCATCGAGGGCATGCTGGGTTTCGTCTACTCGGGCACCCAGCGGCGGGTGCAGCTGTCCTACAGCGCGGCGAGCATCGAGGTGTTCGGCGCGCAGGTGGCGGTCGTCAAGCTGATCGCGTTCGGGCTGGCGGCCCTCTCGCTGCTCGCGCTGTACCTGCTGCTCACGCGCAGCCGGTTCGGGCAGGCGCTGCGCGCCACCATCCAGCACCCGCAGGCGGCCCGGCTGATCGGCATCGACACCGACAAGGTGGCCGGCTACGGCTTCGGGCTGGGCCTGGCGACGGCCGCGGTCGGTGGCGCGGCGCTCTCGCTGGACTCCACGATCTACCCATCGCTGCACTGGCACTGGATCGGCCCGCTGATGGCGATCATCGTGGTCGGCGGCCTGGGGAGCATCCCCGGCGCGGCGATCGCGGCGATGGTGCTCGGGATCGGGCAGAGCCTGCTCCAGCTGCCGCTGGGCACGACGTGGGCGCAGACGGTCTTCTACCTCGCCCTGTTCGCCACCCTGCTGGTGCGGCCGCAGGGCTTCTTCGGAGGTCGCCTTGCGCAACGTTTTTGAAAGGCGCGCTTCCAGCTGGGTGGCGCTCGTCGTCGGTGCGGCCGCCCTGCTGTCGTTCCCGCTCTGGAGCCCCAACCCGTACATCCTGTCCGCGGGCATCGTCGTGCTCTCGTACGCGGTGCTGTCGACGTCGTGGAACTTCGTCGGCGGCTTCACCGGCTACATGTCGCTCGGCCACGCGTCCTGGTTCGGCCTCGGCGCGTACGGCACCGGACTGCTGATCACGCGGGCCGGCGTGCCGAGCTTCCTCGCGCTCGGGCTGGCCGGCGTGATCGTCGCCGTGCTGGCGGTGCCGATCGGCATCGCCGCGCTGCGGGTGCGCGGGGCGTCGTTCGTGATCGTGTCGATCGCGCTGGTGCTGGTGCTGCTGCTGGTGTTCCAGAGCTGGCGGGACTTCACCGGCGGGTCCGACGGCCTCGTCGTGCCCCGGCCGTTCCCGGACCTGCTGCCGCCCCGAGCACCACATGGTGTTCTTCTACCTGTTCGCCGTGCTGCTGGGCCTCGCGCTGCTGGCTGGTGGACGATCGACCGGTCCCGGTTCGGGCTGGGCCTCAAGGCGATCCGGGAGGACGAGGACAAGGCCCAGTCGCTCGGCGTGCCGACGTTCGCCTACAAGCTCGTGGCCTTCGTCGTGTCGGCGACGTTCACCGCGCTCGGCGGCGGCCTCTACGCGCTGTGGTTCGGCGACCTCGACCCGATCTTCCAGTTCTCCATCCTGATCGGCTCCTACATGGTGCTGATGGCGTTGCTGGGCGGCGTGCGGCACCTGTTCGGGCCGGTGCTGGGCGCGCTGGTCGTCGGGGTGGCGATCGAGTACTTCAAGGTCTCCTACGGCGACACCCAGTTCCACCTCGTCGCCACCGGGCTCCTGCTGGCGGCCGTCGTGCTGTTCATGCCCGACGGCGTGATCCCCGCGGTCGCCGGGCTGCTGGGGCGGCTGCGCCCGCAGCAGAGCTCGATCCGCGAGGTCACGGCGGCCGAGCTGCTGGAGCAGAACCGGACCGCGGCCGATCGCCCCGACAGCACCGACAGCACCGACAGCACCAACGGTGCCGACCGCGCGGAGGTGCGCCGATGACCGCCCCGACCACCACCGCGGGCCTCACCACCGTCGAGCTGACGAAGGCGTTCGGCGCGTCCGCGCCGTCGACCACGCCAGCGTCGCGTTCCACCACGGGAAGATCAACGCCGTGATCGGGCCCAACGGCTCGGGCAAGACCACGTTCTTCAACTGCGTCACCGGGATGATCCGTCCCGACTCCGGCACCGTGAGCTACCGGGGCCGCGACGTCACCGGCAAGGCGTCCCACCGCATCGCCGCCGCGGGCATCGGGCGCAGCTTCCAGCTGTGCCGGATCTTCCCCCGGATGACGGTGCTGGAGAACGTGCTGGCCGCCGCCCGCCCCCGCGGCATCGCCGCACTGCTCGGCTCGGCCCGCGGCGCGGCCGAGATCGACCGGGCCCGCGGCTGGCTGCACCGCGTGGGCATCGACCACCTCGAAGGCGCCGAGGCCCGCGACCTGTCCTACGGGCAGCAGAAGCTCCTCGAACTGGCGGGCGTCCTCATGGCGGAGCCGGAGACGATCATGCTGGACGAGCCCGCCGGCGGCGTGAACCCCGCCCTGATCGACCGGATCGCCGCGCTCGTGCGCGAGCTCAACGCGGAAGGGCGCACCTTCATCGTCGTCGAGCACAACATGGAGCTGGTCATGAGCCTGTCCGACCACGTCGTCGTGTTCGACCGCGGGCGGCCGATCGCCGAAGGGCCGCCGGACACCGTCCGCGCCGACCCCGCGGTGCTGGAGGCGTACCTCGGTGTCTGAGAACCAGCAACCGCTCCTGGAGCTCCGCGACATCGAGGCCGGCTACGGCCGCGCCGCACTCGTGCTGCGCGGGCTGTCGGTCACGGTGCCCGCGGCACCGTCGTCTGCCTGGTCGGCCCCAACGGCGCCGGGAAGTCCACCGTGCTGAAGGTCGCGAGTGGCTGCTCGCGCCGCGCTCGGGCGCCATCCACGTCGACGGGCAGGACGTCACCGGCCTCTCCCCGCAGCGGATGCTCACCGCCGGGGTGGCCCACGTCCTGCAGGGCCACAGCGTGTTCCCCGAGATGACCGTGGCCGAGAACGTCACGCTCGGGGCGTACACGATCACCGACAAGGCGCGCGTCTCCGAGCGGGTGGCGTTCGTGCAGGACCTGTTCCCGGTGGTCCGCGACCGCTGGCGCTCGCTGGCGGGGCTGCTGTCGGGTGGCCAGCAGAAGCAGGTGGAGTTCGCCCGGTCCCTGATGGTCAGCCCCAAGGTGCTGCTGCTCGACGAGCCGTCCATGGGCCTGGACCCCAAGGCCACCGCCGTCGTGTTCGAGCAGGTCGTCGCGATGCGCGCGGCCGGGCTCGCAATCCTGCTCGTCGAGCAGAACGCCCGGCGTGCGCTGGAGACCGCGGACCTCGGCTGCGTCCTCGACCTCGGCCGTGTGCACATCAGCGGCCCCGCCCCCGAACTCCTCGCCGACCCGCAGCTCGCCGAGCTGTACCTGGGCGGCCGCCCGACCGTCTCACCAGAAAGGTAGCGAGCATGCGCATCGTCATGAACGGCGTGACCGGGAGGATGGGGTACCGCCAGCACCTCGTGCGGTCCATCCTCGCGATCCGCGACGACGGTGGTGTGCTGCGCCCCGACGGCACCCGCCTGCAGGTCGAGCCCGTGATCGTCGGGCGCAACCGGGAGAAGCTCACCGAGATCGCCCGCAAGCACGACATCGAGACCGTGCACACCGACCTCGACGCCGCGCTGGAGGACGAGGCCCCGGTCTACTTCGACTCGCTCGTCACCAGCGAGCGCAAGAAGACGATCCTGCGGGCGATCGCCACCGGGAAGCACATCTTCACCGAGAAGCCGATCGCCGAGTCGGTGGCCGAGGGCGAGGAGCTGGTGGCGGCCGCCGATGCCGCCGGCATCATCAACGGCGTCGTCCACGACAAGATCTACCTCCCCGGGCTGATCAAGCTGAAGCGCCTGATCGACTCGGGGTTCTTCGGGCGGATCCTGTCGGTGCGCGGGGAGTTCGGCTACTGGGTGTTCGAGGGCGACGTGCTCCCCGCCCAGCGGCCCAGCTGGAACTACCGGGCCGAGGACGGCGGCGGCATCGTCCTCGACATGTACTGCCACTGGAACTACGTGCTCGAGCACCTGTTCGGTGGCGTCGAGGCCGTCATGACCAAGGCCGTCACGCACATCCCGCAGCGGTGGGACGAGAAGGGCGACCCCTACGAGGCCACCGCCGACGACGCCGCCTACGGCATCTTCGAGCTCGCGGGCGGCGTGATCGCGCAGATCAACTCGTCGTGGGCGGTGCGGGTGGACCGGGGGGAGCTGGTGGAGTTCCAGGTGGACGGCACCCACGGCTCGGCCGTCGCAGGCCTCTTCGGCTGCCGCATCCAGCACCGCGTCCGCACGCCCATGCCGGTCTGGAACCCGGACGTGCCCACCGACCAGGACTTCCGCGGGCAGTGGGAGCAGGTGCCCGACAACCAGGAGTTCACCAACGGCTTCCGCGCCAGTGGGAGCAGTACCTGCTCGACGTCGAGGCAGGCAGGCCGCACCCGTACGACTTCGCGAGCGGCGTCCGCGGCCTCCAGCTGGTGGACGCGGCGCTGAGGTCCTCGAGCGAAGGCGTCCGAGTGGAGCTCCAACCGTGAGTGGAAACGAGGGCTATAGCACTCGTATCCACTCACGAGCTGGGGAGGAGGCCTGATGACCGCCGTTGACACGTCCATCGAGGTGCCGGCCGCCGGGGGCGGATGGCACACCATCCGGCTCGCGACCCGCGCGAGTGGACGCCACACCCGCAGCCTTACCGCAGCCGCGTGGCGTTCGCGGCCGCGCACGTGGTCGGCGACCCGTGGGGCGAGAACGTGCCCGGCGCGCCCGCCGTCGTCGACTGGGACTCCACGCTGGCGTTCCGCCGCCACCTGTTCTCCTACGGCCTGGGCGTCGCGGAGGCCATGGACACCGCCCAGCGAAACATGGGCCTGGACTGGCCCGCCGTGCAGGAGCTGGTGCGGCGCAGCGCCGAGCAGGCCCGCGAGCACGCGCCCGCATCGCCGCGGGCGCGGGTACCGACCACCGCACCGACCTGGCCACCGTCGACGACGTGCTGGCCGCGTACACCGAGCAGGTCGAGTACGTCGAGGGCACCGGTGCCAGGTGATCCTCATGGCGTCGCGGCAGCTCGCCGCCGTCGCCGCGGGCCCCGACGACTACCTGCGTGTGTACGAGGCGCTGCTGCGCCAGGTCCGCGAGCCGGTGATCCTGCACTGGCTCGGCGAGGCGTTCGACCCGCAGCTCGCCGGCTACTGGGGCTCGGCGGACGTCGCCGACGCGACCGCCACGTTCGTGCAGCTCGTCGAGGCGCACGCGGCGAAGGTCGACGGGGTGAAGGTGTCGCTGCTGTCGGCGGAGCACGAGATCGGGCTGCGCGCCGAGCTGCCCGACGGGGTGCGGCTCTACACCGGCGACGACTTCCACTACCCGGAGCTGATCCGAGGCGACGGCACCCACCACTCCGACGCGCTGCTCGGCGCGTTCGCCGCGATCGCCCCGGCGGCGTCGGCCGCGCTGGCCGCGCTCGACTCCGGCGACCTCGACCGCTACGACGCCGAGTTCGCGCCCACGCTCGAGCTGTCGCGAAAGGTGTTCGAGGCACCGACCTTCTACTACAAGACCGGGATCGCGTTCCTGTCGTGGCTGTGCGGGCACCAGCCGGGCTTCACGATGGTGGGCGGGCTGCAGTCCGCACGGTCGGTGGTGCACCTTTCCGACGTGTTCGCGCTGGCCAATGAGGCGCGGCTGCTCCCGGACCCGGAGGCGGCAGTCGCGAAGCTGCGTGGCCTGCTGTCCGTCGCCGGGGCGGTGCGGTGACCGTTCTCGACGTTCCCAGCGGGCTCCCGGCCCAGGTCGACACCCCCGCACCCGGCGACCCCCGGCTGGCCCGGCTCTCGCTCAACCAGCGCACCACGGCGAACTGGAGCCTGCGCGAGGCCGTGGACGGGGCCGTGGCCGCGGGCCTGCCGGCGATCGGGCTGTGGCGCGAACCGGTGGCCGAGATCGGCGTCGACGCCGCCCGCCGCGCCGTGGACGACGCGGGCCTGCGCGTCTCGTCGTTGTGCCGGGGTGGCTTCTTCACCGCGTCCGATCCGGCCGAGCGCGCCGCGGCGCACGAGGACAACCTGCGTGCCCTCGACGAGGCCGCCGGGCTCGGCACGACGGCGCTCGTGCTCGTCCCCGGCGGGCTGCCCCCCGGCGACAAGGACCTCGCAGGCGCACGCGCCAGGGCCGCCGAGGCGATCGCCGCGCTGGTGCCGGCCGCCGTGGAGCGCGGGGTGACGCTCGGCATCGAGCCGATGAACCCGATCTACGCCGCCGACCGCGGGGTGGTCTCCACGCTCGCGCAGGCCCTCGACATCGCCGAGGCGTTCGCGCCGCACGAGGTCGGCGTCGTGGTCGACACCTTCCACCTGTGGTGGGAGCCGGGCGTGTACGACCAGATCGCGCGGGCGGGGGAGCGGATCGTGTCGTACCAGGTGTGCGACTGGATCACCCCGCTGCCCGCCGACTCCCTGCTCGCCCGCGGGATGATGGGTGACGGCCACATCGACTTCCCGGCCTTCACCCGCGCCGTCGCCGCGGCCGGCTACACGGGCGACGTCGAGGTGGAGATCTTCCACGCCGACGTCTGGGCGGCCCCCGGCGCCGAGGTCGTCGCCACGATGGCGCGCCGCTACGTCGAGCTGGTCGAGCCCCACCTCTGACTCAGCGCCCCATCGCCGCCGCGAACTGCTCGTGCTCGAGCGTCGCCGGGTCGGCGACCGCCCCGACGATGTGGTCGGGGCGGACGAGGGCGACGTACTCCTCGCGGTCGAAGAACCGGGTGAGCGCGGCGAGGTCTGCGTGCACGGCCGGCAGGCCGAGGCTCGAGGCGAGGGCCTTCGCCGCGTTCTCCTCCCCGGCCCAGAGGATGGCGCCGGACGGCATCGCGCCGTAGAGCCGCCGACCGTCGTCGGTGACGGCGTCGGGGACGCGCCTGCCGACGCCGTGGCCGCTCAGCAGGCGCGAAGGTCCGTACCTGACGTCCAGCATGGAGAACCGGCGGGTGAGGGTGCCGGAGGAGCGGCCCATCCCGACGAACGCCTCGAGTGCGCGGGTGAGAACGATGCGGCGGTGCGGGCGTGCGGTCTGGAACCTCTCCAGGACGTCGGTCATGGGCTGCACGAAGCGACCGACGAGCGAGGTGCGCTCCTCGGAGTAGGACTCGAGCAGCGCATCGGCGTGCGCGCCGGGATCGCGCACGGCCGCAGCGAGCTTCCACGCCAGGTTGTGCGCGTCCTGGATACCGGAGTTCATCCCCTGACCGCCGGCAGGGCTGTTGAGGTGCGCGGCGTCGCCTGCGAGGAGGACCCGGCCGTAGCGGAACCGCGGGGCGCGGCGTTCGTGCTTGCGGTAGACGCTGTGCCAGATGACCTCCACCGGTCCCGCCCCGAACAGCTCCTCGGCGAGCGCGACGATGTGGTCGTGCACGGCAGGCCCGTCGAGGGTCTCGTCAGCGGCCTGTTCGATGATCCGCCAGACCCGGTCGCCGAAGCGGATGCCGACGACGATGCCGCGATGAGCGAGGAGCGTGGGCCACTCGTCGGTGCGATCGAGCTCGGGTGCGATGCGCACGTCGGCGAGCATGGCCCGGGTGGGGTAGGTCCTCCCGACGAGCTCGACACCGATCTCGCCGCGGATCGTGCTGCGCGCCCCGTCGGCGGCCACGAGGTAGTCGACCGTCTCGGACCGATCGGTGCCTCCCGTCCGGGACCGTAGCCGCACGCCCGCGCTGTCCTGCTCGACGGCGAGCACCTCGGTGTCGAACCGCACGTCGACGAGCCCGGTCGCCTCGACCGCGTCGACGAGCACCCGCTCCGTGCGGTCCTGGGGGATCGCGAGCGCGAACATCGCCGCGGTGTCGTCGACGAGCTTGGTGAAGTCGATGTGCAGGATCTGGTGGTCGTCATCCGGTTCGCGCAGCCGGACGTGCGGCACGCGGTTCCCCCGCTCGAGGAGGGGGTCGAGCACATCCCATTGCCGGAAGATCTCCAGGGTGCGGGGAAGGATCACCGTGGCACGGGAGTGCGGATCGAGCCGCGCCTTCTTCTCCATGACGATGCTGCGGACGCCTGCGCGGGCGAGTCCGAGCGCGGTCGCGAGACCGACGGGCCCGGCGCCTGCGATCGCGACCGGAACCGGGCCCGTGGCGCGGGATGTCGTGGGAGTGGTCATGTCGTCGGTCTCAGCCCTTCCAAATAGAACCTGAGTTCTGTTTGTAGCAGTCACGGTACGTGTCGTCAAACAGAACCTGTGTTCGGGTATGGTGGCCGCATGCCACCCGTGTCGCAGCGCTACCGCGAGGCCCGCCGTCGTCAGGTCCTCGACGCCGCACGTCGGTGCTTCGCCCGCGCCGGCTTCCACAACACGTCGATGCAGGACGTCTTCGCCGAGTCCGGCCTGTCCGCCGGGGCCGTGTACGGGTACTTCGCCGGCAAGGACGACCTGGTTGCCGCGATCGTCGAGGAGGTGCTCGCCGAGGTGGTCACGGCACTCGAAGTCGTCACCGAGAGCGATTTGCTGCCCCCCGCCGCACGCGGTCGCGGCTCGGCTCCTGCACGCGCTCGACGGCGGTGCGCACGGTGACGAGCTCGCCCGGCTCGCCGTGCAGGTCTGGGCCGAGGCTGGACGCAACGAGGAGTTGAGCGCTCGGCTGGCGGGTTACTACCGGGAGATGCGTGACCGCTTCGCGGTGCTCGTCCGGCGCTACCAGGCCGCCGGCGACGTCGACCCGTCCGCCGATGCGCAACAGGTCGCGCAGGTGCTCACTGCCCTGGGTCCGGCGTTCCTGTCCCAGCGGGCGCTGCTCGGCGACGTCAGCGCCGGATCGTTCGCGGCGGGCGTCGAGGGGCTGCTGTCCGCGAGCGCCTGCCGGGCCGACGATCGACGCGCAGGTGATCGGTGGAGGTGGTGTCAGGGCGTCACATCTGGCGCTCTCGGACCACTTCCGCTGATCACGCTGCGATTGGGCGGCTGCCCTCAGCCCGCGACTCGCGTGCGCGGACACCCCGACTCGCGGGAAGGGGTGCCCCCATCCCCGCGAGTCGCGGTCCGGGTGCAGCCGAGTCGCGGTCTGGATGCACGCGGAGCGCGGCCCAGTCAGGGGCTCGTGAGCGGGACGACCACCGTGTCCACGACCTCGACCAGGAACGCGTCCTGGAGCGACCGGTCACCCAGGAGGAACTGCTCGCGGAGCACGGCGATCGCCGTGCCCGCCACGACCGGGGTGAGCGCGGCGGGTCGGACCTCGCCCCGCACCACGCCGCGGCGGAATGCCTCGAGCATGCACCCGGTGGCCGGTTCGACGAACCTCGCCCGGATGACGGCCCGTAACTCCGGGTCGCCCATCGCCTCGATCATCAGGCCGCGCACCGCCTCGCCTGCGGGCCCGTTCAACGCCTCGGCCACCCGGCGCATGAAGCCGAGCACGTCGCCCCGGACGCTGCCGGTGTCGGGTGCCTCCAGTACGACGGAGGCACGGGAACGCAGGGCGTCGACCACGAGCTCGGCGCGTCCCGACCAGCGCCGGTACAGCGACGCCGTGCTCGCCCGGGCCCGGTGCGCGACGCTCTTCATGCTCAGCTCGGCGTAGCCGACGTCGTCGAGCTCGGCGAGGGTGGCCTCGTAGATGGCGGCGTGCAGCGCGTCGCCCCGCCGCCGGGGCCCCTTGCGGTGATCCACCCCCGGCTGCTTCGCGTCCGTCACCGTCATCGGCAGGACTCTACCGCCGGGCCGTGCCGAAAAATTTCAAGCAAATCTGAATTTCCCTACTAGAGAACCTCCGGTTCTCTATGTCACGCTGCTGCCATGACGCTGACGACCGCCACGGAACGTGCGGGCGAGCCGGAGGCGACGGCCTCCGCGGCGGCGCCGGGCGAGCAGCCCGCCCCCGGTGAGGGGCAGGGGCCTGCCGCGTCGTGGGTGGTGTCCCTGCTGGTCCTGATCGTCGGGATGTTCATGTCCGTGCTGGACGTGACGATCGTGAACGTGGCCATCCCGGCCATCCAGGACGATCTCGGCACCACCACGGAAGACGTGCTGTGGATCGCCACCGCCTACACGCTCACGCTGGGCGTGGTCGTTCCCCTCAGCAGCTGGCTCGGCGACCGCTTCGGGCTGACCCGGACCTACCTGGCGACCCTGCTGGGCTTCTCGGTCGGCTCCGCGCTGTGCGGCCTGGCGTGGAGCCTGGGCAGCCTCATCGCGTTCCGGGTGCTGCAGGCCGTGCCCGGCGGCATCCTGCCGGTGGTCACGTTGACGATGGTGTACCAGATCGTGCCGCGCGAGAAGATCGGCATCGCGATGGGCATGTACGGGTTGGGCATCGTGTTCGCCCCGGCGATCGGCCCGGTGCTCGGCGGCTACCTGGTGGAGCACACCGACTGGCGGCTGATCTTCTACATCAACGTGCCCGTCGGCATCCTCGGCGCGGTCGCCGCGTACCTGCTGCTGCCCGACTCCGGGCGGGGACCGCGCCGCCCGTTCGACCTGCTCGGGTTCCTGACGATCGGGTTCGGCCTCTTCGCCGTGCTGCTCGCCTGCCAGCAGGGCGAGGACTGGGGCTGGACGTCCTACCCGGTCCTGATGCTGGCCATCTTCGGGCTGCTCAGCCTGGTGACGTTCGTGGTGATCGAGCTGGAGGTGGCGCACCCGTTGCTGGACGTGCGGGTGTTCCGGCACTGGGCGTTCACGAACTCGCTGCTGTTGCTGTCCATCCTGACCATCGGGCTCTTCTCGGTGCTGTTCTACGTGCCGGTGTTCCTGCAGCAGGGGCAGGGGCTCACGGCGTTCGAGGCGGGGCTGCGCATCCTGCCGCAGGCGCTGGTGGTTGCGGTGCTCATGCCGATCGCGGGCCGGCTCTACGACAGGATCGGGCCCCGCCCGCTCGCGCTGGCCGGCTTCGGGATCTCCGCGTACGGCACCTACCTGCTCTGCGGGATCAACCCCGACATGACCGAGGGCGACGTCGTGCTGTGGACCTGCGTGCGCTCCGCGGGCATGGGGCTGGCGATGATGCCGGTGATGACCGCGGGGATCGCCGGCCTGCCGGCGGAGAAGGTCAACGAGGGCAGCGCGCTCAACAACGTGGCCCGCCAGGTGGCGGGCGCGATGGGCCTGGCCGTCCTGACCGCGCTGGCCTCTGCGCAGCAGTCGCAGTCGATGGCGGACCGCGCCGCGCTGTTGCCTGCCGGCACCACCACCCTGCCCACGCTCGGGCCCCCGGACGCGGGCGGCGTCGACGTGCTCGGCATGTACGCCGTCGTGCAGCGCACCCAGCTGGACGCGCTGGCGTCGTCCTACAGCGACGTCTTCCTGGTCACAGCGCTGATCACGGTGCTGGGTGTGCTGCTCGCGATCCCGCTGCGCTCAGGCCGGTCCGACGGCTCCGCACCCGCGGCACCCGAGCTGTGATCAGCGGCCGTGGGTGAGGGGGCGGCGGGCCTCGTGGACGATCGCGGGCGGGACGTTGCGCCAGACCGTGCGGCTCGTCGTCACCTCGGCGAAGTGGGCGCGCAGGTCGGCGAGCTGGCGGCGGGCCGGCGGGGCCCAGCGCGTCCAGGTGTAGCCGAACTGCGTGAAGATGCCCGTGGGCGCGAGCACCTCGGTGATCACGGCGTGCAGCCCGCGGCCGTCGGGCCCGGGGGAGTACGCCACCCACGGGAGCCGCTCACCACGGCGTCGGCCGCGGGAAGGCCGCGGTCGGCGAGCAGGCGCGCCAGGTCGCGGGCGTCGGCCTGCACCACGTCGACCTCGGGGTGGCGTTCGGTGAGCAGTTGCGCCCACCGCGGGTTCAGCTCGACGGCGAGGTGCCGCGCCCGCCCGCCCGTGTGCTCCTGGATGGCCCGGGTGAAGGCCCCGGTGCCCGGGCCCAGTTCGACGACGACCGGCGAGCCCGTGGTGGGGATCGCCCGCACCATCGCCGCGGCGAGGGCCCGCGAGCTCGGCGTGACCGACGCCGTGTGCAGGGGATCGCGTACGAACTCTCGGACGAACCGGCCGGTGTCCACCCACGCCGTCACGCCGCAACCCTAGTGGCCCGCCGCGCCCCCTTCCCAGCAGGAGAGTCCGCATCTACCGTCAGTCGTGATGCCCGTCACGTGAGGGGGACCACCGTGCATCCACACCGGCTGCAGCAGCTCGTGGGGTCCGTGCCGGACACCGCCGACGCCGATCAGCGCAGCAGGCTGCTCGCCCACGTCCAGGCCTCGGACCGTTGCCGGGTGCGCGTCGAGCGCGTCACCGCGGAGCTGGAACGGGCGCTCGACGGGGTCGCAACCCGGACCGGGCGGTGGACCTCGCCCGGGAGCTGGACGGCCTCGAGCGGGTCCAGCAGCGGATGGACCGGCGCCTGACGTCGCTCGTCGAGGAGCTCACCAGCACGCCCCCGGCCGTGGTCTACGACGACGGCGTGCCCGCCTGAACCGGCGGGAACCAGCTCACACCCGCAGGAACTCCCGCGCGGCTGCGGCACCGGCCGCCGCGTCCCAGCCCGTCGGGCCGATCACGGCGCGCACGTGCGCCTCGGTGACGTCCGCGTCGGCCGCGATGAGCGCGTCGACGGCGCGGGGGTCGGGCGCCCGCCCCGCAAGGCCGGGCGCTTCCTGGGTGAACTCGACGACGAGCTCCCGGCACTGGTCGTCGCCGAGGCCGGGGAGCCCGACGGAGGTGAACCCGTCGGACGCCTCGTAGTCGGCGCGCCTCCAGGTCGCGTCCTCGAAGCCGTACACGAACCCGACCCACAGCCCGCGGTTCATCGCCGCCTGCGCCGGGGGCGCCCACCAGGCCGGGGCGTCGGCGAGCAGGTCGGTCTCCGGTTCCTGGAAGTACTCCGCCGCCGTGGCGTAGTACGTGTCGGAGTACTCGTGGTCGTGGCCGACCAGCACGGTCCGCCCGCCACCGACGTGGTGCAGGTCCACCCAGTTGCCGCCGCCGTCGTCGTAGTGCAGAGCGGGCCGTCGGCGTGGCAGCCGCTGCCCCAGCCGCGGGCCGCGCAGACGGCGGCGAAGGCGGCCAGCCGGCCGCGCATGTCCCTGGGCGTCGGCAGGTCGAGCGTGACGAGTGCCATCGCGGCATCCCTCCGTAGGTGATCGCCGCGATGATCACAGGTCAGCCCGTCGATCCGCGTAGCCGGGTGGCCCGCAGGCAGTAGAGCGCGACGACCCCGGAGAGAGGCCGAGGAGCGCGACCCCTCATGGTTGCGCGAGGAGGCGCTCCGTCTCGCGCCGCAGCTCGAGCACCCGGCCGAACGCGCCCTCGTCCAGCTGCACGTCGTCCCAGGTGACGACCGTGCCCTTCGGGACGTCGCGGCGCAGCTCGACGTGGTGGGCCAGCGCGATCGGGAGCGCGCCGCGCTCGACCGACGCCCGCGCGGAGATCAGCTTCCCCCAGACCGCGTAGCCGCCCTCGCCGTCGAGCACGTCGCCCGCGGCCAGGTCCTTCTTCGCAGTGGCCACCACGTCCGCGGAGAACCCCTTCGGGGCGCCGGTGGGGATACCGCGCAGCACGGCGTTGGCGATCGAGACACCCAGCTCCAGCCCGATGTAGTGGTACGGGCGGAAGAGCGCGGCGTACTGCTTCGTGGGGTCGGCGTGCCACGGGTACTCCGAGAAGCAGCCGGACACGTAGTCGTTGGTCGCCTTCACGACCACGAAGACGCCTTCCTGCGTGTTGTGCGGGATCCACTCGCCCTCGCGCGTGACGCTCGACATGACGTCCACCGAGCCCTCGTGGGCGAGCACCCCACCCGCATCGCGCGGGCGGCAGATCGTGGCGATCTGCTCGACGTCGCCCGGGGTGAACGTCAGCCCCTCGTCGGAAGGCGCCAGGCCCGCGGCGTTCGCGACGGCGGCCATCTCGATGGCGGCCTTCGTACCGTCGCGGAACGCGGTGTGCATGTTCGGGTTGAGCTGCCCGGAGTCGGTGAGCTCCTTCGAGAACTCCCAGTGCTCCCAGACGTTGTCCGGGTTCATCTCGTGGTAGTGCTCGAGGTACTTGGTCCCCTTGCCGGCGCACACGACGTGGAAGCCGGAGGTGCGGGCCCAGTCCACCAGCTCCATGATCAGCGCGGGCTGGTCGCCGTAGGCCATCGAGTAGACCAGCCCGCGGTCGGCGGCCCGGCGCGCGAGCGCGGGGCCCACCACCGCGTCCGCCTCGACCGTCACCATGATCACGTGTTGGCCGGCGTCGAACGCCGTGAGCGCGTGCGACGTGCCGACGATCGGGTTGCCGGTGGCCTCCACGACCAGGTCGATCGCGTCGGTGAAGAGCGGCGCCGCCTCCGGCAGCACGGCGGTGGCGCCGGTAGCCAGCGCGGAGTCGAGGTCGTCGGTGACGGCGTCGGCCGGCCAGTCGACGAGCTTCAGCGCCTGCTGCGCCCGGGCGACGTTGATGTCGGCGATCGCCGCGACGTGGATCCCGGGGGTGTTGCGCGCCTGGGCGAGGAACATCGTCCCGAACCGGCCGGCGCCGATGAGCCCGACCCGGATCGGGTTGCCGTCTCGTTCACGTGCCTGCAACAGGTCGTGCAAGTTCACCGAGGACTCCTCGACTGATAGAGTGGTACCGGTTCCAGTTTTGTACCACGGGTGTTTCGCCAGGGTCAACGGCCGGGATGGGGTTGACCGGCGCATCGTCGGAGGGGGAAGCATGAGGAAGGCGGCCACCATCCGGGACGTCGCCGCCCGCGCGGGGGTCTCCGTCTCGGTGGTGTCGCGCGTGCTCAACGGCACGGGCCCGGTCGCCCCCGCGAAGCGCGTACAGGTGCTCGACGCGATCGAGGCGCTCGCCTTCCGCCCGCGCGCCGCGGCCCGCCAGCTCAGCCAGGGCCACAGCGACACGATCGGGTTGCTGCTCGCCGACCTCACCAACCCGTTCTTCGCCCGGCTCGCCGACCGCGTCGTCGCCGAGGCGCGCTCGCGCGACCTGCAGATCCTGCTCATGACCACGCAGGAGGATCCGCACCTGGAGGGGCAGGCCCTCGACACGCTCCTCGACCGCTCCGTCGGCGGCATGATCGGCACCCCGACCGGCCACAACGTCGAGCGCTGGGAGAAGCTCTCGGCCCTGGACATCCCCGTGGTCTTCGTCGACCGCTCCATCGCCGAGCTCGACCAGGTCGACGTCGTGAGCATCGAGAACATCGACTCGGCCGCCACCGCCACGAGGCACCTGCTCGACCGTGGCCACACCCGGATCGGGATCATCTCCGGCCCGCTCGACACCACCACGGGCGTCGAGCGCGTGCAGGGCTACGAACAGGCGCTGCGGGAGCGCGGCGTGGCGCGGGACGACCGGCTGGTCCGCCCGGCGCCGTTCCGCGGTGACCACGGCGCCGACGTCGTGGCCCAGATGCTCGCGCTCCCCGAACCGCCCACCGGTCTCGTCGTCGCCAACACCGCCCAGGTGCGGGTGGTGCTGCGGATGCTCTCCCAGGCCCGCGTCGAGATCCCGGACGACCTCTCGGTGGTGGTCTTCGACGACAACCCCTGGACCGAGCTCATCCGGCCCCCGCTCACCGCGGTGCGCCAGCCGATCGACATGCTGGCGCTGCACTCGGTCGAGCTGGTGCACGCCCGGATGCGGCAGAAACTCCCGCCCGCCCCCCGGCGGGTCCGGGTTCCCGCCGAGTTCCTGGAGCGGGCCAGCACCGCACGAAGATGAAGGAGTAGTACATGTCCCACGTGGTCGTCACCGCTGTCTTCCGCCCGCTTCCGGGGCGCCGGGAGGAGGCGAAGGCCGCATTCGAGGGTGTGCTCGCCGGGGTCCACGCGGAGGAGGGCTGCCTGCTGTACGCGCTGCACGACGCCGCGGACGGCACGCTCGTGCTCCTCGAGAAGTGGGAGTCGCAGGAGCTGCTCGACGCCCACTCGGTGGGAGAGCCGGTGCAGCGGCTCCGCGCCGCGGTCGGTGGGCTCCTGGAGGGCCCCGCGGACGTGGTGACCATGACACCGCTGCCGGCGGGCGATCCGGTCAAGGGTGCCGTCTGACGGTTAGGGTCCCCACGGGGAACGGGTCGACGGAAGGGTCTTCGCGTGCGTGCGGTGCAGGTGGTACGGCTGGACGGGCCGGCGGCGGTCGAGGTGCGGGACGTGCCGGAGCCGCGGCGACAGCCCGACGAGGTGCTCGTCGACGTGCGGGCGTCGGGGTGAACTTCCCCGACGTCCTGCAGTCCAAGGGCCTCTACCAGGTCCGGCCGGAGCTGCCGTTCACGCTCGGTTCCGAGGTGGCGGGCGTCGTGCGCGAGGCCCCGGACGGCTCCGCGGTCCGGCCCGGTGACCGGGTGGTGGCCTTCACGTCCACCGGCGCGTTCGCCGAGGTGGTCGCCGCGCCCGCGGACGGCGTGCTGCCGCTGCCGGACGAGGTCGGCTTCCCGGCGGGTGCGTGCCTGCCGATGAACTACCTCACCGCCCACTTCGCCCTGCTCGTGCGCGGGCACCTGCGTGCGGGGCAGACCGTGCTCGTGCACGGGGCCGCGGGCGGGGTGGGCACGGCGGTGATCCAACTGGCCGTGGCGCTCGGGGCCCGGGTGATCGCGGTGGTGTCGACGGCGGAGAAGGCCGAGGTGGCCCGCGCGGCGGGTGCCACGACGCCGTGCTCGCCGACGGGTTCAAGGACGCCGTGCGGGAGCTGACCGGCGGCGCGGGCGTCGACGTGGTGGTCGACCCGGTGGGTGGCGACCGCTTCACCGACTCGCTGCGCAGCCTCGCGCCGGAAGGAAGGCTGCTGGTCGTCGGCTTCACCGCGGGGGAGATCCCCACGGTGAAGGTGAACCGGTTGTTGCTCAACAACATCGACGTGGTGGGGGTCGGCTGGGGCGCGTTCGCCGCGGCGCGGCCCGGCTACCTGCAGCAGCAGTGGGGCGAGCTGGAGCCCCACCTGCGTTCGGGCGCGCTCGACCCGCTGATCAGCACCACCCTCCCGCTCGCCCGCGCCGCCGAGGGGCTCGCGCTCCTCGACGAGCGGCGGGTGACCGGGAAGGTGGTGCTGGAGACCGCGTGAGCCTCAAGGAGCGCCCTGATCAACTCGGGCCTACTGCGCGACGCCCAGGCGGCGCCCTCGCCGCGTTGGACGATGAGGCCGATACAACAGCGGTATCGGCCTCATCGTCCGCCTTGCGATGGCACCACCTGGCCGCTGCTCGCTACGGCCGGAGTTGTTCAGGACCCTCCTAGCCTCACGCCTTCTCGACGCTGCTCGTCTCCTTGTCGGGAGATGCCGATCCGTCGTCGGTCGGCTTCGCGTCCGGGTGGGGCTTGACGGACACCACGAACTCGTCGCCGTAGGTCTTGGTGCCGTGGTCGACGGCCTGCTCGACGGCCGCGACCGCGCGCCGGTCACGGAGCATCAACGGGTCCTGGTGCAGGTCCTTCGCCAGCGCGATGCACAGCGCGACCATGACGAGCGCGAACGGCGCCGCCGAGATGATCGTGATGTCCCGGATCCCGGCGAGGGCGGCGTCCTCTTCCTCCGCGCCCGCCTGTGCGGCGCCGATGGCGAGCATGATCGCGGCGATGGCGCCCATCACCACGCCCCAGAAGATCACGACCGAGCGGCTGGGTGCGATCGAGCCACGCTGCGAGAGCGTGCCGGTGACCACGGACGCCGCGTCGGCACCGGACACGAAGAAGATCGCGACGAGGAGCATCGCGACCACGCTGAGCAGCCCGCCGAGCGGCATCGAGTGCAGCAGGCCGAACAGCTGGCCCTCGACGCTCTCGGACGCGAGGTCGGTGCCGCTGCGCTGGAGGTTGATCGCGGCGCCGCCGAAGATCGCGAACCAGATCAGGCTCACCAGGCTCGGGATGAGCAGCACCCCGACGACGAACTGCTTGATGGTGCGACCGCGGCTGATCCGGGCGATGAACATCCCGACGAACGGCGTCCAGGAGATCCACCACGCCCAGTAGAAGACCGTCCAGCCGGACAGCCACTCCGCCGTGGCGTCGCCGCCGGTGGCCGCGGTGCGCGCGGCCATCTGGGCGAGGTTGCCGAAGTAGTCGCCGATGGCGGTGGGGAGCAGGTTGAGGATGAGGATGGTGGGGCCCGCGACGAACACGAAGAGCGCCAGGATCCCCGCCAGCACCATGTTGATGTTCGACAGCCACTGGATGCCCTTGGCGACCCCGGACACCGCGGAGGCGACGAACGCGATCGTGAGGACGGCGATGATGCCGATCAGCAGCGCGAGCGGCACCGCGGGCAGCCCGTTGGCCTGCAGACCGGCGCCGATCTGCAGGGCGCCGAGCCCGAGCGATGCCGCCGATCCGAACAGCGTGGCGAAGATCGCGAGGATGTCGACGGCCCTGCCGAACACGCCCTCGGTGTGCCGCTCGCCCAGCAGCGGCGCGAACGCCGAGCTGATCAGCGACCGGCGGCCCCGGCGGAACGTGCTGTAGGCGATCGCCAGCCCGACCACGGCGTAGATCGCCCACGGGTGCAACGTCCAGTGGAACAGCGTGGTGGCCATCGCGATGTCGAGAGCCTCGGGCGCGCCCGCCTCCACCGTGCCCGGCGGGGGGCTGGCGAAGTGGGAGAGCGGCTCACCGACGCCGTAGAACATCAGCCCGATGCCCATGCCGGCGCTGAACATCATCGCGATCCAGGAGACCGTGCGGAACTCCGGAGCTTCCTCGTCGCCGCCGAGGGGAATCTTGCCGTAGCTGCTGAAGGCGAGCCACAGAGCGAACACGACGAAGCCGCTGGCCACGAGCACGAACGCCCATCCGCCTGCGTTCATCACGGCGCCGAGCACCGCGGACGACACGGTGCTCAGCGAGTCGACCGACACGAAGCCCCAGATGAGGAACGCGACGACCAGGGCGGCGGCGACCCCGAAAACCCAGCGGTCGACCGGCTGGGTGGCATCCGCGTCGTGGTCGGTGAGCCCGGTTCGGGTATCGGTGTATCGAGCGTTTCGCCCTCTTTGTGAATGGTCATGCCATGTGGTCCGGGCCGAGGCCCGGACCTGCCCCCTTCCTTACGCGTCACAACCGCGGTCACCCTCGATCTACCAGGACTCGAACCGCTGATCAGCGCCAGCTTCCCACTCGAAGAAGCGGCTGCCGCACTCGCCACCATCGACGAGCGTCGGGGCACCGGCAAGGTCGTGCTGGCGCGCCGTGGGACCGCTCGCTCAGGCTTTCGCCGTTTCCGACGAGCCATCGGCCGCACCGGAATCACTCGACACGATGCCGTTCTCGGTGAGGCTTCGGGAAACATGCTCGGTGAGCTCGTCCCGTTGCAGACGCCGCTGGATGTTCAGCTGGGCTCGACGGTTGGCACTGAACTCGCGATAGGTCGCCATGCACATCCCGATCATCACGATGCTGAACGGGAACGCGATGATGATCGCCATCGTCTGCAGCGCCGTGAGTGCGCCACCGCCCGCCGGGTCGGCCGTGAGCAGCGCAACCGCCACGAGCCCTTCGATCACACCCCAGAAGATCCGGCTCCAGCGTGGCGGCTCGGGGTCGCCACCGGAGGCGAGCATGTCGACGACCAGCGAGCCCGAGTCGGACGAGGTGACGAAGAACAGCGTGATCAGGACGATCGCACCGACCACGACGAACGTGCCGGCCGGCATGTCGCCGAGCAGCCCGAACAGCGCGCCCTCGGTGTCCACCGATCCGTCCGCACCGATCATCCCGCCCGTGGTGAGCTGGCGCAGCAGGGCCGTGCCGCCGAACACGGTGAACCAGATGATCGAGACCAGGGTGGGGACCAGCAGCACACCGACGACGAACTGCCGGACGGTGCGGCCGCGCGAGATGCGGGCGATGAAGACGCCGACGAACGGCGCCCACGAGATCCACCAGCCCCAGTAGAACGTGGCCCAGCTGCCCTGCCAGGACTCGCCCTCGTCACCCTGCAGAGCGGTGGTGTCGAAGCTCAGCGCCAGCAGGTTCTGCAGGTACAACCCGACGGACTGGACGGCGTCGCGGAGGATGAACAGCGTCGGGCCCGCGATCAGGACGAACAGCAGCAGCGCGGTGGCCAGGCCGATGTTGAAGTTCGACAGCCACTTGATGCCCTTCTTGACCCCCGTGACCACCGAGACGACGGCGATCGTCGTGATCGCCCCGATCAGGACGACGTAGGTCAGGTTCCCCGGTTCGCTGACGATCTCGAGGAAACTCAGGCCTGCGGAGATCTGCAGGACGCCGAAGCCGAGCGAGGTCGCGACCCCGAAGACCGTGCCGATGACCGCGACGACGTCGATCACGTCGCCGAGCCAGCCCTTGACCCGATCGCCGAGCAGCGGCTCGAGCGCCCAGCGCATCGATACGGGCCGGCCCCTGCGGTGGATGGCGTAGGCGACGGCCAGGCCGACCACCACGTAGATCGCCCACGGGTGCAGGCCCCAGTGCAGGATGGTCTGCACCAGCGACGCCTGTGCCAGCTCCTCCGGGGTGCCCTCAACGCCGGGTTTGGGGCTGGCGAAGTGGTTGAGCGGCTCGGCGACGCCCCAGAACACGAGGCCGATGCCCATGCCGGCCGCGAAGAGCATGGAGAACCAGGACCCGGTCGAGAACTCCGGCTTCTCGTCCTGCTTGTCGGCGGGGGCGAGCTTGATGTCGCCGAAGTGCCCCAGCCCCATCCAGATCGCGAAGATCAGGAACGCGGTCACGATCAGCGTGTAGTACCAGCCGAAGGTCCCGATGATGCCGGAGTTCACGGCGCTGATCACATTGCCGACGGCGCTCGGGGCGAGTGCGGTCGGCACCACGAAGAGCGCGATGACGATCACCGATGGCCAGAAGACCTTCGGTGCGATCGTGTCTCGCCAGCTGCGGGAATCCACCGGCCGAGGTGGGCCGCCGCTCGCGTCTTCCGCTATCGACATGCGAAGGTCCTTCCCATCCCTGCGAGCACGACCACGTCACTCGGGCGCTGGCCCGAGCAGCTTCCCTTCTCGCGACTGCTGATTGCGGACACCCTGCGTCCGCCGGGCCCTTGCGTCAACCGGTAGCGGTAGGACGATGACCGGGTCGTTACCTGCCCGAGCCGCGGCGACGGTGATCGATCCACCGGTAATCGCTGATCAACACCGCGGCCCGGCCGAGATCGAGGCGGACGGCGCCGCGCAGGCGTCGGAATGTGATCGATACCGTCAGCTGCGGCCGTTCTCCTCTCCGTCCTGGCCGGCGAGGAAGCGCTCGACCTCGGCCGCGAGCTCCTCGGCGGTGGGCAGCTCGCCCGACAGCCCCATGCTCGACCGCTCGGCCCGGCCGGAGGCGACCATGTCGTACTGCCGTTCGAGGGCCTCGACGACCTGCCGCACCTCGTCGGACCCCGCCACCTGCTCGGCGATCTCCCCTCGGTGCGCTCCGCGGCCTTCGTGACGCTCTCGGTGGGCAGGTAGAGGCCCGCGGCGAGACCGACGTGGTCCAGCAGCACCCGCGCCGCCTGCGGGTACTCGGCCCGAGCCAGGTAGTGCGGCACGTGCACCGCGAAACCCATCGCGTCCAGACCGGCCTCGCCGAGCCGGAACTCCATCAGCCCCACGGCGCTGCCCGGCACGTGTGCGGTGGCGAACCAGGCCTCGTGCCCCTCGGTCAGCTCGGGGCGGGTGCCGTGTGCCGTGACGCCGATCGGCCGGGTGTGCGGCACGGCCATCGGGATGGCGGTGAGGTTGATCACGAGCCGCACCCCGAACCGCCGCACGATCTGTTCGACCGCGGCGCAGAACCGCTCCCACTGCGTGTCCGGCTCGGGGCCGGAGAGCAGGAGGTAGTCGGTGTCGCCGGTGTCGGTGAGCGCCACGACGTCGAGCACCGGCGCGCTGTAGTCGGCCCACCGGTCCGTCTCGAAACGCAGCGGTGGCGCCGCGATCGGTAGTCGAGCAGCTGGTCGGTGTCGAAGCGCGCCACGAGACGCGACTCCCGGTCCTCCACCAGCGCGTCGGTCGCCAATCTCGCCGCGTTGCCCGCGTCCACGAACCCGTCCAGCGCCACCAGTAACACCGGGTCGTCCAGCTGCGGCGCATCGGGCGCCACCTCGTACAGACCGGCCGGATCCAGCACGGCACACCTCCGCCTCTCGACGGGGCCGGCGGCCCCGCCCGTCGCACATCTGTCCGGGTGCAACGTGAGTCTGCCCGCACAGCATCCCGTTTCCGCACGCGCGGGTGCACGATAGGACCCGAGATGAGACCCAGGACGAATCTGCACCATCGCCCGTGGGTCGTCTGGTCGATCGGTCTGGCCGCCTACCTGGTGGGCGTCATGCACCGCACCTCCTTCGGAGTGGCCGGTCTCGACGCCGCCGAGCGCTTCGACGCCGCACCGGCCGCCCTCGCCGGCTTCGTGGTGCTCCAGCTGCTGGTCTACGCGAGCCTGCAGATCCCGGTCGGCGTGCTGCTCGACCGGTTCGGCGCCCGGCGGCTCATCGTCCTCGGCTCGCTCACGATGGCGGCGGGGCAGCTCGTGCTCGCCGTCGCCACCGGCCTCCCGCTCGCGATCCTCGCGCGGGTGCTGGTCGGTGCCGGCGACGCGCTGACCTTCATCAGCGTCCTCTCGGTCGTCACGAGCTGGTTCCCGACCCGCCGGGTGCCGCTGATGACACAGCTCACCGGCCTGATCGGCCAGCTCGGCCAGGTGCTGTCCGCCGTGCCGCTCGCCGCCCTGCTGCACGGTCCCGGCTGGACGCCCGCGTTCGTCTCGGCCGCGGCCCTCGGGGTCGCGGTGGGGCTGGCCGCGTTCGCGTGGTGCGGGACAGCCGCCGGGGGCACCGGCACCGCCGCCCGCGCCGTCGCCGCGCGAGGTGCTGCACGGCCTCGTCTGCTCGTGGCGCGAGCCGGGCACCCGGCTGGGCTTCTGGACCCACATGGGCACCCAGTTCTCCGGCCAGGTGTTCGCGCTGATGTGGGGCGTGCCGTACCTGGTGGCCGGCCAGGGCTTCTCGACGGGCGCGGCTAGCGCGATGCTGACGCTGCTCGTCGTGGCCGGGATCGTCGCCGGACCGCTGTTCGGCGAGTTCACCGCCCGGCACCCGCTGCGCCGGTCGTGGCTCGTGCTCACCGTGCTCGCCACGACGGTCGGGGTGTGGACGGCCGTGCTCGCCGTGCCGCCACCCGCCCCGCGCTGGTTGCTGGTACTGCTCGTCATCGTGCTGGCGTTGGGCGGGCCGACGTCGATGATCGGCTTCGACTACGCCCGTACGTTCAACCCGGGCCACCGGCAGGGCACCGCGGTCGGGATCGTCAACATGGCCGGGTTCGCCGCGACGCTCAGCGTGTCGCTCGCCGTGGGGGTGGTGCTCGGCCTCGCCGGCCCGGGCGACTACACGCCCGAGGCGTTCCGGGTGGCGTGGGCGGTGCAGTACGTCGTCTGGGTGGTCGGGTTCGTCGGTGTCCTGGTGGCGCGCAGACGGGCGCGACGCAAGATGGCAGCCGAGGGTGTCGTCGTGCCGTCCCTGCGCGCGGTGCTGACGGCCCGGCGCGCCACCCCGGTGCGGAAGCGCGCGCCCCGCTGATCCCGGGCCTCCGCACCGCGGGCATCAGGCCACGGCGCCCGTGAACGGCACCGTCGGTTGCAGGACAGCTTCCACCAGCGCGTCACTGCGGAGGTGGGACACCGCCTGGTACTCGGGGTCGCGGAGCATGGCGGCGAACGCCTGGCGGCTCGGGTAGCGCACCAGCACCACCATGTCCCAGGCCTGCCCGTCCTCGGCGACCAGCGCCCGTCCACCGTCTCCGAGGTACTCCACCTGCAGCCCGTACCGCGGGTTGATCGCCGGCCCGAGCGCCTCGGCATAACGCCGGTAGCTCTCCCGGCGCCGTCGGGGCGGAACCTCAGCAGGTTGAGCATCACGACGGGACCGTCCGGGTCCTCGACCAGCAGGGCGTCCATGGCGTGCTCGTCGATCTCGATCATCAGAACCTCCATTCGGCAACGCCACCAACCTCGCACACTTGCTGGCTGACTGACAAGTTTGTTGGCTACACGTGACGGGCGGCTCAGGCAGGTGCTCGCGAGATCGAGACCTGCCCCCTCACCCGGTAGTGGCAATGATTATCATCTGCGCACAGGCTTGCGGCGACAACGGGAGGAGGCGGCGTGCGCATCGCGTTCGTCGGCAAGGGCGGCAGCGGCAAGACGACCTCGGCAGCGGTGTTCAGCCGCTACCTCGCGGAGCTGGGCAGGCCGGTGCTCGCCATCGACGCCGACATCAACCAGCACCTGGGCCAGGCGCTCGGGTACGACGGCCCGCCGCCGCGCGCGCTCGGCTCCGACCTGCCGTGGCTCAAGGACCACCTCCGCGGCACCAACCCGCGCATCGCGAGCGCCGCCGCGATGATCAAGACGACGCCGCCGGGCCGCGGCTCCCTCCTGCTCGACCTGGACCCCGACGGCGAGCTCCTGCAGCGGTTCTCGGTGCAGGCGGGCGGGGTGCGCCACCTCGTGACCGGAGAGTTCGACGAGGCCGACATCGGCGTCTCCTGCTACCACTCGAGACCGGCGCGGTGGAGCTGTACCTCAACCACCTCGTCGACGGCCCCGGCGAGTACGTGGTCGTCGACATGACGGCGGGCGCCGACGCGTTCGCCTCCGGCCTGTTCACCCGCTTCGACCTCACCGTGCTCGTCAGCGAGCCGACCCGGCGCGGGATCGGGGTCTACCAGCAGTACGCCGAGCACGCCCGCGGCCACGGCGTGGAGCTGCGGGTGCTCGGCAACAAGGTGACCGACGCCGAGGACGTCTCCTACCTGCGTGAACAGGTGGGCGACGCCCTGATCGGGTGGTTCGGCCAGTCCGCGTGGGTCCGGGCGGCCGAGCGGGGCTCCGTGGCGCCCGTGGGTGCGCTGGAGCCGGCCAACCTCGCCGTGCTCGACGCCGTGCTCACCGCGCTCGACGCGCGCGAGCGCGACTGGGCCGCTTACCACCGCGGCACCGTGGAGTTCCACATGCGCAACGCGGCGGCGTGGGGCAACAAGGCGGTCGGGGCCGACCTGGCTGCCCAGATCGACCCCGACTTCTCCCCCGGGATGCCCGCGATGCGGGCGTGACCTACTCGGCCAGCAGGCGGTAGATCGCCTTGCGGGCCTCGGTGATCGTGGTGGTCGCCGAGGCGACCTGCTCCGGGGTGCCCGCCGACATCACCTGCGCCGCGGCCGCGTGCAGCTGGCCCAGCTGCTCCCACAGCTCCACGGTGCTCTCGTCGTCGTCACGGCCCACCGCGGCCACACGGCGTCGAGCTCCTCGCGGTGCTCGTCGACGTAACGGGTGCCCGCCTCGGTGAGGTGGACGACCCGGCGGCCGTCGGCCTGCTCGACGCGGACCAGGCCCTCGTCCTCGAGCTGCGAGAGCGTGGGGTAGACCGAGCCGGGGCTCGGCCGCCACGCACCGCTGGTGCGCTCGGCGATCTCCTGGATGATCTCGTAGCCGTGCCGCGGCTGCTCCGCGACCAGCGCGAGCACCGCCGTGCGGATGTCGCCGCGCGACGTCCGGCGGCCGCGCCTGCCGCGCGGGCCGGGGAAGCCCCGCATCCCGGGGCCGAAGGGCGGCCCGAAGCCCGGTCCGAAGGGGTGCCTGCGGCGCCGGTGCCCCCGCATCGCGTCCTCGTCCTCGACGGGACCGCCGAACGGTGCCGGCGGGCCCTCGGGCCGGAATGCGCCCCGGTGCGGGCCGCGCCGGCCCCGGAACCCGAACTGCGGGCCGGGGTGCCAGGGGGTGTTCTGCTCGTTCATGTCCTTCTCCTGATGGTTCGTGAGCATCGAAGTAGCTCGTGTGCCATCACGATATATCGCGATAGTCGACACAACAAAGTGACGGGTGTCACTCGCGGACTTAGCGGCTGGTGCTCGCCGCGCCGGCGCGGCAGGTGCGCTCGACGTAGGTGCGCACGCGCTCACCCGCTCCCACGTACTCGGGGGAGTTGAGCTTCTTCGTCAGCTCGGTGTCCCGGGACAGCGCCGTCTGGTCGCCGCCGCTCGCCACCAGCACGTCCAGCTGCATGCCGAGCGCCTCCACCGTGCGCTCCACGTCGGTGCGGATGTCGTTCGGCGCGGTGTACACCATGTCCTGCCCGGCGCGGCGCACGGCCGCCACGGTGCTCGTCAGCTGGTCCTGCGGCACCTTGCCCTGCGCGACGAGCCCGTTGAGCGGGCGGATCGCCTCGAGGTTGGCCTGCGCGGCCGAGCAGAACGGGCTCACCGCCGCGGCGGCGCCCGGCGCGTGGGGTCGGGGGAGTCGGCATCGGCCACCGAACCGCCGCATCCGAGCAGCGCGCCACCGACCGTGACGACGAGGGCGGCGGACGCGCCCGCGCGCGAGATGACGCCCATCGGATGTGCTCCCGGGAATGCGGTCGTGATGCTCACCTCGACAGTAGCCCGTGCCGCCGCAGGGGCGGCGGGCCGCCCCGCACCCGATCCGGGCATGAGTGCGGAACTTCCCGGGTACCGGATGCGTTGTGGGAGGCGTGGCGAAGATGGGGCCGCGGCGGATCGCGGCGTTCACCGCACTGTGGCGCGCCGTGACGCAGTCCCGGCGCCCGGGGTCACCGGGCCTCGGTGAGCGGCTGCGAGCAACTCCGCGGCTGCTGAGCAGCGCTCTCACCGGCAAGTACCCGGCACTGTCGCGCGGGCGCCTCGGTCTGATCGTGCTCGCGCTGGCCTACCTGGTGTCGCCCATCGACATCATGCCCGAGGCGATCATCCCGCTGCTCGGCCTCGCCGACGACGGCGTGGTCGCGCTGTGGCTGGGTGGGGCCTTCCTCGCCGAGACCGACCGCTACCTCGCGTGGGAGCGCGAGCAGCCCGCCGTCGTCGACGCGCCTTCCGACTGACCGGCGTCGCGCGCCCCCGGCCCGCTTCCCTACGGTGTGTGCATGCCGGTCCTGGAAGTTCACCTGGTCGAAGGGCTGCACACCCCCGCCCAGCACGCGGAGGTGCTCGTCGCGATGAGCACCCGGTACGCCGAGGTCACCGGGCTGCCCCGGGAACGGGTCCGGGCCCACGTCACGCTGCACCGCCCCGAGCTGTGGGCCAATGGCGGCATCCCGGCCGACGGCCGGTCGGCCCCGTACTTCACGGCGGTCGTGTTCGCCGACCGCCCCGCCGAGCTGCGGCGCAGGTTGCTGGGCGCGCTCACCGACCTGCTGGTCGACCTGCTCGGCGTCGACCGCAGGCTCGTCCACGGACAGATCGTTCCCGTCCAGCCCGGCGACTGGACGGTCGGCGGCGTCTCGGCCGGGGCCGCGCGGGCGTTCGCGTAGACGAGTGGTGCCGGACTCCGCCCCCGTGGCGGTAGGCGATCAGGGGCGGTAGCCCCGTGGCTCGTGATCGCCGGAAGTGGTGGCGGGACGACCGAGCTGTCGTCGTGCCACCACTGTTGACGATCGACGTGATCACGGCTCGGCTGGTCGTGATCATTGCGAGATCACTCCGCCCGCCGCCGTGAGGGCGCTGTGGCGCCGGTCGAATCGATCATGCGGTCGTGATCCGTCCGAGACGGCCCCGGGCGCCCCGGGGAGGGCGATCCCGTGCGAGTCGGACCGATCGCGGGTGTTCCGTGACCCGCTGAGAACGCCCGCTCGCGGCGCTCGGAGACCGGGGCGTCGCGCCTGTCGGTGTGCCACGCACGTGAAAGTGCCTTTTGTAAGCCCTCTCCTACTCACTCATGATGGGGTTACGCACTGATAGTGAGGTGAGAAGGAAGATGGTCGAGCGGGTAGCGCACCCCGGGGGCGCGCAGGGGGGTGTCACTCCGGCACCGCCGCAGCGAGCGCTGAGGCGGACGACGCCGACGTCGCGGGCGATGTGCCCGACGCGCGGAGCGATGAGCACCACCGGCACCTCAGCCTGTCGGCGCGCTGACCGCGGACCGGACCCGGCCGACTCCGGTCAGCTCGCTGGCGGCCCGGTTGCCGGCGATCTCGCTGTGGTGGGTGGCGGCCCAACCGACCATCGCCGTCACCGCGTCCATCAGCGACCGGCCCAGGTCCGTCAGCTCGTACTCCACCCGCGGCGGGACCTCGGCGTACGGGGTCCGGGTGATCAGGCCGTCGCGCTCCAGGTGCTTGAGCGTCTGGGTCAGCATCCGCTGGGAGATCCCCGGGATGCTCGCCTGCAGGTCGGAGTAGCGCAGCGGGCCGCCGGCGCCCAGGGTGCCGATGGTCAGCACCGTCCACTTGTCGCCGATGCGGTCGAGCACCTCACGGATGAAGGCGCTGTCCGCCGGCCATGCCCGGCACGGACCGCTGATCCGTCGCGCTGACGCCATCTCGATCACCTCTCGTCGGTGTGTAACCGCACTACCAGTATGTAGCGCCCACGGCGCGACCGCTCCGAAAGGAACCACTCCCATGTCCTACCTGCTTCACATCGACTCCTCCTCGCTCGGCGAGGCCTCGGTCTCCCGCCAGGTCGCCCGGTCCTTCCTCGACGGCTGGGACGGCGAGGTCGTCCACCGCGACCTCGCCGCCGCACCCGTGCCCCACATCAGCGCGGCCGGCGTCACCGCACGCGTCACCGACCCGGCCCGGTACACCGACGAGCAAGCTGCCGCAGCCGCGCTGCAGGACGCGCTGATCGACGAGCTCCTCGGGGCCGGCGCCTACCTCTTCACGGTGCCGATGTACAACCTGACGATGCCGTCGGTGTTCAAGGCGTGGCTCGACCAGATCCTCGTCTTCGGCCGCACCATCGGAGGCTCCTCCCCGGTTGCCGGGCGTCCGGCCGTGGTGATCTCGGCCCGGGGCGGCAGCTACGGCCCCGGCGCTCCCCGGCACGGCTTCGACTACGTCGTACCCGTGCTCGAGGCGCTGCTCGGCCACGAGGACATGCTCGGCCTGGACGTCACCACCGTGATCCCGGAGCTGACCATGGCCCCCCACACGCCGGCACTGGCCGCGCTGCTCCCGAAGCACGAGGCATCCATGGCCGATGCCCACGACCGTGCTCGTGAACTCGCCTCGACGATCACCTACGGCACGACGGCCGCCGCCTGAGCGCGAACCGACACCGAGCGGCTCAGCCGGCCGCTCTGGCCCGGGGGCGGGGCGTGGGCACGGTGGCCGGGCCGACCGGCCCGTGCCGCAGCCAGGCCCAGAGCACCGCGGCCCCGACGAGGTAGACGCTCAGCAGCACGGCGAGGGTGCCCGCCCGGCCGGCGAGGTCGCCGCTCCCGGCTGCAGCGCGAGGTGCACGAACGCGAAGCCGCCGGTGCAGGCGAACAGCGCCCACAGGCCCGGCGACCAGCGCAGCAGGGCCGAGCCGGGCAGGAACGACAGCGGCACCAGCGCGAACACGAGGTTGGCCGCGGCGCTCACCGAGGTGGCCGTGAGTGCGGTGGCGACGACGTCGGCGAAGAACGTGCCCGGCGCGCCCGCCGCGGCGACGAGCGGCTCCCGCAGGATCCACGCGGTCCCGCCCAGCGCGGTCAGCGCGGTGGCGGCGAGCGCGACCGCGGGCCCGTCCTCGTCGGGGCGCAGCGGGCGGGCCGTCCGGAACGCGATGAGGGTGCCGAGGACGAGGCCGGGCTCGAGGCCCACCGCGCGGGACAGCACGACGCTGATCGCGCCGAGCAGCAGGAAGCCGGGCACCGGCCCGACGTGGCAGCGCACACCCCACCAGCGCGCGACGTACAGCAGCTGGGTGCCCTGCTGGCCGCCGTGACCAGGACGAACGCGATGGCGAGCCCGACCAGCAGCGCGGGTGCGGAAGCGTCGAACGGGAACGCCGGGGTGAGGAACCCGAGCATCACCGCCCCGGCGACGGCCGTGATCGCGACGGCCGTGAGGAACGCGCCCGGTGCGGGCCTGCCGGCGCCCGGCGGCACCCGCAGCCGTGCCAGCAATGCCTCCACCCGGTCCGGCTGCTGGGCGGTGGCGCGGTTCAGCAGACCGACGGGAAGGGCGAGCGCGGCGAGGAGCAACAGCGTCAGCGCGAGGCTCGGCAGGACGGCGCCGAGGTTCCAGCGCGCCTCGACGGGAGAGGGGAACGACGTGGCGAACGAGACGGCGGCGAGGTCGGCGATCCGCTCGTCAGCGGCGGCCGGTGCAGGCGGAGCGGGCGGGCCGGGCGCGTCGTCCGCGGGCGCCGGTTCGGCGGGTGCGGGCACCGCCGGTGCCGCGTCGACCGGTGCTGTGTCGTCGGGGTGTGGGCCCGCCGGCGTGAGGGCGCCGGTCCAGTCGAGGCGGGTGAGCTCCCGCCGTCGACCGCGTCGCCGACGCCGGGGATGACCGCGGCGCCGACGGCGGCA
>MKJV01000088.1 GCA_001942185.1 Pseudonocardia sp. CNS-004 | reverse complement strand
GCCCGCCGAGGCTGGCAGGCCCGCATGGCCGAGCTGCTGCTGGGCGGGCCGCGCACCGGCCGGGACAAGACGGTCAAGGACGCTGATCCGGGAAAAGCGTTCCCGGGCGGTGAGATCTACCTGAGCATGCCCGGCCTCGCCGACGTGCTCGCCGCCCGGATCGCCGGTGAGATCGGTGAACACATCACCCAGTTCGACCATCCCAGCGGGTTGCAGTGCTACGCCGGTTCCGCACCGGTCACCCGCCGATCCGGGAAAAGCGACTTCGTCGTCGCCCGCCGGCTCGCGCACAACCACCACCTCGGCGCCGCGGTCCACCAATGGGCGTTCTGCAGCCTCCTGCGCAGCGGCTGGGCCCGCGAGTTCTACGACGCGAAGATCGCCGCCAAGAAAGGACACCACGCCGCCCTGCGCGCCCTGAGCAACCGCTGGCTGGAGATCCTCTGGCACTGCCTGACCAACGGGGTGCTCTACGACGAGAACGTCCACGTCTCCAACCGCAACCGCGCCCTCGGACGAGCCGCCTGACCCGGAGGTTGACAGAGGGTGTCTCATCGCACGGCCTCGCTGACGCTCGGCCGGCGCTTCGCGCACGCGCTGTGCCGATGGTTCGCTCGCTGACGCTCGCTCACGGGATCTCCTTCGAGCCGACGGTGCGCATGGCACGCAGCGTCTCCAGTTCGGTGGTGCTGGGCGGGGCGGTGAAGACGAGGTCGGCGGCCACCTGCAGCGGCCACCCGGTCTCGGCCCGCGCCTGCTCGACCGTGATGCCCTGGTGCAGCGCGGTGAGCACGAGCTCCGCCGTGTCCGGGTCGGGTTCCAGCACACCGAGATCGGTGATCACGCGGACCGGGCCCGCGCCGCGCAGCCCGAGCAACGCCCGGTCGTCCGGGCCGCTGCCGTGCCCGACCGACGTCACGAAGTCGACCCGCTCGACGAACGCCCGCATGCGGTGGCGCATCACGACGATCACCTCGCGGCAGGACGCCGCGATCTCCGGGGCGCCACCCGAGCCGGGCAGCCGGACGGTGGGCTCGTCGTACTCGCCGATCACGGTGGTGTTGATGTTGCCGAGGCGGTCGACCTGCGCGCCCGACAGGAAACCGACGTCGATGCGGCCCGGCTGCAGCCAGTAGTTGAAGATCTCCGGCACGCTGACGACCGTGAGGGCCGACTCGGCGAGGATGCCGTCGCCGATGGACAGCGGCAGCTCGTCCGGGCGCGTGTCGAGGGTGCCCGACTCGTAGATCAGCACCAGCCGGGGGGCGTGCAGCCTGCGGGCCAGGTTGGCCGCGGTGGACGGCAGCCCGATCCCGACGAAGCAGGCCTGGCCGTCGCGCAGCGTGCGGGCGGCCGCGATGCTCATCATCTCGTCGGCGGTCCAGCCGGACGCCGCCTGCGTGCCGGCCACGGGCTCCGCGCTCATGCCGCCTCCTCGATCGTGCGCAGCCACCTGGTGAAGGCCTCCCGGTCACGGCTGATCGCGTCCCACGCGCGGTACGCGGCGTTGTCGCGGTCGTAGTAGCCGTGTGCGTACGAGGGCGCCGCGCCACCCGGAGCGGGCGAGACGGCATCGAGGACCCAGCCGGGTAGCACCACCGCCCCCGGTACCGGTTCCAGCTCGTCGACGACCTCCTCGACGGTGGCGAGCGACCGCCGCGCCGCGAGGACCGCCTCCTTCTGCACACCGGTGATGCCCCACAGCTGGACGTTGCCCTCGCGGTCGGCCCGCTGGGCGTGCACGATCGTGACGTCCGGGTTGATCGCGGCCACCGCGGCGAGCCGCTCCCCGGTGAACGGGCACTCGACCGTCGAGATCGTGTCGGTGTGGGTGGGCAGGTCGGTGCCGCTGTAGCCGCGGAGCACCGCGAACGGCAGCCCGGAGGCGCCCGCCACGTACCGGTTCGCCATCCCGGCGTGGCTGTGCTCCTCGATCTCGAGCGGTGCGGGCCACCCCGTGGCGAGCGCGTCGCGCATCCGGTGCAGCGACCCGACGCCGGGGTTGCCTCCCCAGGAGAAGACCATGCGGGACGCGCAGCCGGCCCCGATCAACTGGTCGTAGATCAGGTCGGGGGTCATCCGCACCAGGGTGAGGTCCCGCCGGCGCTGCCGGATGATCTCGTGTCCCGCGGCGAACGGGATGAGGTGCGTGAACCCCTCGAGGGCAACGGTGTCGCCGTCGTGCACGAGCTCGGACACGGCCTGCGGCAACGGCACGATCTTGGCCACGTCGGAACGGTAGTGCGCCCGACCGGCCCCGGCAATCGGCGGCGCCGCGGCGTCGCCCGTTCCCGCATGTGGCACCGCCGGGTGATCCACCATGACAGTGGGCGAGGCGCCTGTCACGTTCTGCGGCGTGGGGTCCGGGGCCGGTGCAATGGTGTGCGGGGTGAGCACTCTCTCCGACACTCGCCCCGCCGCGGCGTCCGGCCGCTTCCGGCTGGGTGGCGAGCAGGGCCGGCCGGTCCACCGTCTCGGCTTCGGCACGATGCGGCTCACCGGCCCCGGCATCTGGGGTCCGCCCGCCGACCGCGCCGCCGCGGTGGCCGTTCTGCGGCGGGCGGCCGACCTCGGCGTCGACCTGTTCGACACCGCCGACTCCTACGGCCCGGACGTGGCCGAGGAACTCATCCGCGAGGCGCTGCACCCCTACGACGGGCTGACGATCGCGACGAAGGCCGGTCTGGTGCGCAGCGGACCCGACGAATGGCAGGCCTACGGCAGACCCGACCACCTGCGCCAGCAGTGCGACCAGAGCCTGCGCAAGCTCGGCGTCGAGCGCATCGACCTCTTCCAGCTGCACCGCGTCGACCCCCAGGTTCCTGCCGACGAGCAGTTCGGCGTGCTGGGCGAGCTGCAGGCGGCGGGCAAGGTCGAGGCTGTGGGGCTGTCCGAGGTCGGGGTCGAGCAGATCGAGGCGGCCCGCCGCGTCATCGACGTCGCCACCGTGCAGAACCGGTACAACATCGCCGACCGCAGCAGCGACGACGTCCTGCGCTTCTGCACCGAGCAGGGCATCGGGTTCATCCCGTGGGCGCCGATCGCGGCGGGCGGGCTGGCCCGGCCCGGCGGAGCGCTCGACGCGGCCGCGGGGCGGCTCGGCGCCACTCCGGCGCAGGTCGCGATCGCGTGGCTGCTGCAGCGCTCGTCGGTGATGCTGCCGATCCCGGGCACGAGCGGCATCGCCCACCTCGAGGAGAACGTCGGTGCGGCCGGCATCTCGCTCGACCTCGACACCGTCGAGGAGCTCGACACCGCAGCCTGAGTCGCGGCGTGATCGGCACGACACGCTGTGTGTTGCCGGACCGGTACCTGCTCGTGACCCGGTTACGCAACATAGAAGCACACTCGTGTGATTGACCGCTGAACGAGGACTCGTTGGTACGGACGGGTCCTGCAGGGTGGCGATGCGCGACGGATCGTCCGTCTGACGCCCCACCGATCGGCCCAGCGCGGCGCGAAGCGGCCCCCGCCCCCGCCTGAGGCGCGTCGAACGGTCCGGCGACGGCTCGGCGTGACCCGCGAGCCGACTCGATCGTGGTGCGCCGGACACGCAGGAGAGCGGATTCGCGGCGGCCCGCCACCCGAACGAGGGGAATCGGCCGGAGCGCCTGTAACGGTGGCGCCTGGACCGTTTCCACGCCCGTGTGACCCCGTTGTGGGTGGCAGATGCGCGCACTCGCTCCGCCGGATGGCGGACGGGAGACGCCATCGCGAGCACATGGATGATCATGGAGGTGACGCGTGTCCGAGCTCTTGACGGACGTGGAATGGTGGTCCGCCACCCGCTACCCGAACATCGACGACGACTGGAGCCCCGCCGTCGGGCGGCATGCCTACAACGAGGACGCCGCTCTGACGCCGATCTTCCACGCGCTGACCCGCGGCGGCTGGCGCAGCAGGCAGCACGAGGCCGGTGCCGCGGCGCGGACGGCCGACCCGCTCGACCAGTTCCGCCGCGACCCGCTGACAGCCCCGATCCCCGGACAAGGGCTCACGGCGCTGCCGGGCGGCCGGCAGCGCGGTGAGCACTCGGAGTCCGGCCGCCACCACCGCACCCGGGAGACCGGCCGCCGCTGGTGACCCCGCCCGGTCAGCCCCGGATGCGGGCGGATGCGGCACGCAGAGCGGTCGTGGCGGCCCGCCGGTCCACCCGGGTCGGCTCCCCGTCGGCGAGCACCTGCTCCCCGGCAACCCAGACGTCGCGCACCAGGCGGGACCCGCCTGCCCACACCAGGTTGGACAGCAGCTGGGCGTCGTCCTCGGGTGCGACGAACGCGGGGTCGTCCAGGTCGACGTGCACCAGGTCGGCCACGCGACCGGCCTCGATCGCACCGAGGTCGTCGCGGCCGATCGCGGCGGCACCGTCCCGGGTGGCCATCAGGAGCAGCTCCGCCGCGGTGAGCGCCGCGGCGTCGCCGCTGCGACCCGGGCGAGCAGGCCGGCCAGGCGGGTCTCGGCCCACAGGTCGAGGTCGTCACCGGACGCGGGGCCGTCGGTCCCGAGACCGACGCGCACCCCGGCCCGCCGCAGCGCCGTGACCCGGGCGATTCCCGCCGCGAGCTTCGCGTTGGAGCCGGGGCAGTGGGCGACCGCCGCTCCGCGGGACGCCAGCAGCGCGATGTCGTCGTCGGACAGGTGCACACCGTGCGCGGCGAGCACCCGCCCGCCGAGCGCGCCGACCTCGTCGAGCAGCGCGGGGACCGATCCGTGCGACGCCCGCTGCGCCCGGTCCTCCTCGGTCGTCTCGGCCACGTGGATGTGCATGAGCGCACCGCGGGCGCGGGCGTGCTCGGCCACCGACGCGAGCGCGTGCGGAGGGAGGGTGTACGCCGCGTGCGGGCCGTAGCCCAGCTCGATCCGCTCCGCAGGCCCGGAACGCAGACCGGCCGCGTCGATCCGGGCGGACACGTCGTCGCGCATCCGTTCCCACGAGCCGAGCCGGTCCCAGCCCGGCGCGGCGATGATGCCGGGCGTCAGCACCACCCGGGAGCCGACGGCCGACACCGCGTCGATCACGGCGTCGGTGAAGAAGTACATCTCCACGCTGGTCGTGCAGCCGGTGCGGAGCAGCTCGATGCAGCCCGACGTCATCGCCGTCCGCACGTCGGACGCCCGCAGCCGGCCCTCTGCGGGCCACATCACCTCCTGCAGCCAGCGCATGAGCGGCAGGTCGCCGCCCATACCGCGCAGCACGATCATCGGCGTGTGGGCGTGGGTGTTCACCAGCCCGGGCAGCAGCGCACCCGGCAGCGTGCGCACCGGCGCCGAGCCGGCAGGGGCGGTCGCCCGCGGGCCGACGTGTGTGATCCGGCCGTTCTCGTCGATGTCGACGACGGCATCGCGGAGCACGGAGCAGCCCGGGTCGCAGGGCAGCACGACCGGCGCGACGAGCCGGATCGGTCTGCTCACCGCCGAGGCTCCAGCAGTGAACGCAGCGAGCGGAACGGCGGCAGCCAGGCGCCGGTCTCGGGCAGCGAGTCGAGCGTGATGCGCGGCAGCGGTTCGCGGAACACGCCCTCGATGTCCTCGAGATCCACGAACTCGATCACCTCGGAGTTCAGCGCGAAGCTCGCGTGCTCCCGGAACCCGATGACCGTGACGGCGGTGCCCGCGGCGTCGAGCTCCTCGAGCGGCTCGCGGAACGCGCGGCCGTCGCCGGACGCGACCACGAGGTTCTGCAGACTGCCCTCCGCGGCGCGGAGCCGGATGTGGGCGAGCATGTCGTCATCGACGTCGGAGTCCTCGGTGAGCTTCGGTTTCGCGAACACCGCGAAGCCCACGTTGCGCAGCGCCTCGACCCACGGCCGGACGACCTCGGTGCTGCCCGGCGCCACGTTGGTGAACACGGTGGCCTCGGCCACCGCGTCCGGCCCGCGAGCTCGAGCAGCCAGCGACCGACGGCGTCGAACCGCGGCCGGAAGGCCGCCGTGGGGCGGGCCCCCAGCAGCGAGCCGAGGCTCATGTCCATGTTCGGCGCGTCCCACACGAGGAGCGCGCGCGGTGCGGGGGGCACCGTCCCGGTCGGGATCATCGGACGACCATATCCGGCCGGATAGTCTCGGCCGGTGACGGACGAGCTGCGAGACCGCTGTGCCGCCCAGATCGACGATCTGCACCGCGTCATCGAGGACTGGCTCGGCGGCCGCACCCCCCGTACCCCCGAGACGTTCGCCGCCTTCGCCGACGCCCACTCCCCGGATTTCACGATGGTCACGCCCGACGGCGCGCTGTTGCGCATCGACGAGCTCCTGCCCGGGTTCGAGTCCGCGCACGGGGCCGCGCCCGGCCTGCGCATCCGCATCGCCGAGGTGGCGCTCGTCCACACCGACGCCCGTGGGGTCGTCGCCACGTACGAGGAATGGCAGGACGGCCCCGCGGGTCGCACGGGGCGGCGCAGCACCGTGCTGCTGGAGCACGACGCCGACGCCCGGCACGGCCTGCGGTCACGGCACCTGCACGAGACCTGGATCGACCGTGAGCGGATCGACCGTGAGCGGATCGACCGTGAGCGATGAGCTGGAGGTCGCCCGGCGGGCCGCTGCGGCGATGGAACGGGCCGACGCGGCAGGTCGCGGCGCGGGGGTTCGCCTGCTCGACGTCGGGCCCGGCCGGGCGCGCGTGGCGCTGACGGTCGAGGACCGGCACGTCAACGGGCACGGCATCTGCCACGGCGGCTACCTGTTCCTCCTCGCCGACGCCGCGTTCGCCTACGCGTGCAACAGCCACGGCACGTCGGCCGTCGCGGCGGGCGCCGACATCACGTTCCTCGGCCCGGTCGCGCTCGGCGCCGAACTCGTCGCCGAGGCGGTCGAGCGGGCCGCGCGGGCCGGTCGGGGCTCTACGACGTCACGATCCGCGAGGGCGACCGGGCGGTGGCCGAGTTCCGGGGCCGCAGCCGCCAGGTCCCCGGCCTCTCCCCGCCGCTCTGAGCCCCGACTCGCGCGCACCCAACCCCCGACTCGCGTGCATCGAGCCCCCGACTCGCGCGCACCCAGACCCCGACTCGCGTGCATGGAAACCCCGACTCGCGGGTGTGGTGGGTGCCCCCATTTCCGCGAGTCGCGCTATGAGTGCAGCCGAGTCGCGCTGTGAGTGCAGGTGAGTCGGGGGCTCAGCGCGTGGGGCGGGCGCGGTACACCAGGTCGTGGATCGCTCGTCCCTCGTCGCGTGCGCGCTGCTCGAACTTCGTGACCGGCCGCCACTCCGGGCGGGGGGTCCAGCCGCCGGGCAGGTCGGCCGCCGTGTTCTCCAGCGCGGGTTCGGCGTCGCACACGGCGCGCATCTGCAGCGCGTAGTCGTCCCAGTCGGTGGCGAGGTGCAGGAGCCCGCCGGGTTCCAGCCGGGAGGCCGCGAGCGCGACGAAGCCCGGCTGGACGAGGCGGCGCTTGCGGTGGCGCCGCTTGGGCCACGGGTCCGGGAAGAAGATCCGGATCCCGGCGAGCGACGCGGGCGGCACCCGTTCCTCGAGCAGGGCGACGGCGTCGCCGCGCAGCAGGGTGACGTTGGTGAGGTCGGCGTCGGCGAGCCGCATCAGCAGTTGGGCGAGCCCGGGCTCGTACACCTCGACGGCGATGTGGTCGACGTCCGGCGCGGCCGCGGCGAGCGCCGCGGTGGACTCCCCCATCCCGGACCCGATCTCCAGCACGAGTGGCGCCGTGCGCCCGAACCAGGCCTGCGGGTCGTACGGTTCGACGCCGCTCAGCAGGTCGGCGACGTCCCGGCCGCGCTCGGGCCACCAGCGGTCCCATGCATGCTGCTGGCCCTCGGTGAGCCGGCTGCGGTGGTGGACGAAGCTGGGGATCGACGGGCGTGGTGCCTCACGCACCGTGGGGCGGGCGGGTCGTCGAAGGCTGCGCTGCGGGCAGCCGCACGCCGGAGGTGGCGCCGGGGAGCCTGCCGCGCACGTATCCGGCCGTGGTGCAGGCCAGCGCGGTGACGACGGCGGCGGCGGAGGAGACCCGCCCTTCCTTGAGCTCCCGGAACACGGCGATGGGCAGCACCCGCGCCACGTAGCTGCGCTCGGTGGACAGGGCGTCGTCGCTGCCCACGAGTGCGGAGACGGCCGCCTTCGACAGCCCTTCGGCCCAGCTGCGCCTGCGCAGGTAGGCCCACTCGACGCGGTCGGGGCTCACCCGGTGGTCGACGGCGGCGGCCGGCTCGAACACGATCCGGATCTTCTCCCCGGCCCGCCCGTATGCCTGCCGGGCGCGGATGCAGAGTTCGGTCTCCTCGCAGCCCAGCGGGTTCTTCCCGATGCGCCCGATGTCCTCCGCGAAGCCGCCGATGCGCTCGAACACTTCTCGTCGGAACGACATGTTGCAGCCCATGAGGTTGCGCACCTCTGCCCGGCGTACCGGCTGGCCGGTGTAGGTGCACCCGACGATCCAGTCGAGCTCGCCGGTGGCGTCGGGGTCGTACGGCGCGGCGCCGGGCAGCACGCGCGGCCGGTTGACCGGCCAGCGGGGGTGCGCCACGCCGCCCACGGCCTTGACGGTCGGGTCGGTGTAGGGCTCCAGCAGCGCGGCGAGCCAGCCGGGCCGCGCCGCGGCGTCGTCGTCGAGGAAGACCACGACGTCGCCGACCGCTTCCGCGACGGCCGTGTTGCGCGCCCCCGACAGTCCCTGCTTGTGGGCGTTCGGCAGCACCCGTACGCCCTGCGGGCCGAACTCCTGCTGCGCCCGGGCCAGCAGCGCATCGTTGTGGTCGACGACGACGAGGGTCTCCGCCGCCGCCACCTCCTGCGAGGCGACCGAGCCGACGGCGGCGACGATGTCGTCCCACCGCTTGTCGGTGTAGACGCAGACCACGACGCTCGCCGTGACGGCCGGACTGTTCACCCGCGGTCTCCTCCTACCGAGCGACCGCGACTCAGTTTCGGCGGTCGGACTTCCGGCGGTCGGCCCGCCGGTGCTCGGCAAGAAGGGTACGCAGCACCCGCGCGCCGTCGGCGAAGGTCCGGAGGTTGGTGTCGCCGAAGACCCGCTGGCGCTCGATCGACGGCACCTCGGTGATCTTCATCCCGGCGGCGGCGATCCGGCAGTTGAGCACGGTCTCGATCTCGAAGCCGTCGCCCCAGAGCATCCCCTCCTCCGGCGCGGGTGCGTCGATGGCAGGCAGGTCGAGCACCGGGAGCAGGTCGGCCCAGAACGCGTTGTAGCCGTAGCAGAGGTCGCTGTAGCTCGTGCCGAAGAGCGCGTTGGCGACGCCGTTGAGGCCCGCGTTGCCGGTCTTGCGCAGGAGCGTGATGTCGTCGCTGCCGCCACCGGGGGTGAACCGGCTGCCCTTCGCGAAGTCGGCGCCCGCCACGAGCGCCGACACGAACGCGGGGATCTCGCCGGGGTCGGCCGACCCGTCGGCGTCGAACATCACGAGGACGTCGCCGGTGGCGGCGGCGAACCCGCACGCCATGGCGTTGCCCTTGCCGCGGCGGGTCTGCTTGATCACGCGGACCCCGGGGAGCACCCGCTTCGCGGTCTCTACGGTGCCGTCGGTGGAGTCGCCGTCCACGACGATGATCTCGTGGACGGAGGGGCGCACGGCGGCGATCGCCGGGAGCACGATCTCGAGGTTCCGGGCCTCGTTCCTGGTAGGGACGATCACCGAGACGCTCGGGAACGGAGTCCGTCTGCGCTCGGCGCGCGGTCGTGGCATGCGTGTCGGTCGTTGGGCGTGCAGCTCGGGCCGAGCCGCGGCCGCACGGGCGGATGAAACGGCGCTCACACATCCTCCAGACGAGTCCGCTCCAACGGGACAACGAAACCGCCCCGCACGGGTTGCGGGTGACGGGGAGCGGGTCGCCCGTACGGGCGGCCGCTCCGGTGGGTCGTCGCTGCGCGCTGGACCGTGGTCACGTAGTGGATGACGCACGAAAGCGCCGAGTGGTTGCCCCCTTCTTCGAATCGCTCGTACGAGTGGGCCGCGCCGCCCCCGCGCGGCGCGGCCCGGCACCCGTTGCGACCTCGCCACACGATCGGGGGGTCAGCATGGGAGTGCTCCTGGTGAACGGTGGTGTCGGGGCTTCCCACTGTGCCCGGATGCGCCGGATCGCGACTGAGGGTGTCCGCGCGCAACCTCAGCGTCCGTGACCTTTTCGTGATCGGAGCCAGGTAGCGCTACGGAACCGGGGGCGTGCCCCGGTGGCCGATGCTCTCCGGCATGGGCACCGATCCGTACGCGGCACTCGCCGCCGAGCTGAACTTCATGGGCAGGCGGCTGGATGCGCTCGGTGCGGAGCTGATGCGGCTGCGGGCCGCGGACCGTGCGGGGGTTCCGGGGACGGAGGGGTTCCCCGGGGCACCCGGCTGGGCCGCGCCCGCGCCGGTCGCCCATGGATGGCCCGGCCCGTGGGGGACGGGTGGGCCGGCACAGGCGCCCGCGGACCCCGGGGGCGGTCCGCGCGCCGCAACCACCGCCCGTGCGGGTGCGCGCCCGCGGCTGTCGGCGCCCAGGTGCTCGCCTGGACCGGCGGCGGCGTGACGCTGCTCGGCGTCGTCATGCTCCTGGTGCTCGCGGCGACGCGGAACTGGCTCGGCCCGGAGGGGCGGGTCCTGTGCGGTGCGCTGCTCGGCGTCGCGCTGATCGCGATCGGGCTGCGGCTGCACCGCAGGGAGGACGCCGGGGTCGGCGCGCCGGCGTTGGCCGGCACCGGGTTCGCGGCGCTCTACCTCGCGGTGGCGGCTGCCACCGCGCTGTACGGGTTCCTCCCGGCGGCACCCGCGCTGCTGGTGGCACTGGTGGTCGCGGGCGCCGGGCTCGGGCTCGCCGACCGGTGGCGGGCCCCGCTGCTCGCGTGCGGCGTCGTGGTCGGTGCGGCGGTGCTCGCGCTGTGATCGTGTGGGGCTGGCTGCTCGTCGCGCTGGTGCTGGCGCTGCAGATCGCGGCGCTGCCGGTGGTGCTGCGGCAGCGCTGGTCGGTGCTCGCTGCCGTGGCGGCGGCCGGGCCGGTGCTGTACGGCGCGGGCGTGGGCGGGCTCGCCGACTCCACCGAGCGGCCGTCGGCGGTCGCCGTCGCGATCGGCGTGCTGGTGGCAGGTCTCGCGACCGCGCTCCCGGCGGCCCGGCTGCTGCCCGCGCGCCTGGTCGGCGCGCTCGTGGCCGTGGCGCCGGTGCCGGTGCTCGTCACGTCCTCCGCGTGGGGTGGCTGGGGTGGGGCGGCCGTCTCCGCGGTCGCGGTGGTGGCCCTCGGCGCAATCGCTGCCGTGCCCGGGACGGCCGGTCCGGTTCGCGTGGTGGCGGTGTCCGCGGCCGCGGTGGCCTGTTCCAGACCACGCTCGTCGCGTTCGACGGCGCCCCGGCCACCCTCGTGCTGCTCGGCCAGGCGATCGTCGCCACGGTGCTGGCGGCCCGGTTGCGGTCCCGGCTGCCGTTCGCGGTCGGTGCCGCGTACGGGGGGATCGCGGTGCTGATGGCGCTCGGCTCCGACGCGCCGCTCGAGGGCATCGTGCGCCATCCCGCGCTCGCCTACGCCGCCCCGGGCTCCGGCCCGCTGGTCGCGGCCGCCGGGGTGTCGGCGCTCGTGCTCGTGTTCGCCGTGCTGCTCGTGGTGGCCGGCTTCCGGGTCGGGGTGGTGCGCGCGGGCCGGGAGTCCGCGTTGCTGTGGGTGCCGGCAGGCCTCGTGGGTCTCTACGGTGCGACGTCGCTGGTCGTCACGGTCGCGCTGCTGGTCTCCGACGATCGAGCCGGTTTCACCGCGGGGCACGCGCTCGCCTCGGTCTCGTGGACCGCTGTCGCGCTCGTGCTGCTCGCCCGTGGGATCCGCAGGCCTGCGCCCCGGATCGCCGGGATGGTGCTGGTCGGGGCCGCGGTGGCGAAGCTCGTGCTGTTCGACATGGTGGCGTTGGACGGGGTGGCGCGGGTGGCGGCCTTCCTCGGTGCCGGGCTCGTCCTGCTGGCTGCGGGAACGCGCTACGCGCGCCTCGTGGCGGAGGCCGAGGAGGCCGATGAGTGAATTGCAGTCTTGTCAGATCGTTGAACAATCGCTAGCCTCGGCGCCACGCTTCCGAGGCAGGGGTGCAGGTGGATACCGAGACCGAACCGAGTACCACGGGCCAGGCGAGCCGCATCTTCTTCGCACTCAGCGACGTGACGCGGCGGCGGCTCCTCGACCGGCTGCTCGACGAGGACGGCCAGCGTCAGTCCCAGCTCACCGCGGGCCTGAACGTGTCGAGGCAGGCCGCGGTCAAGCACCTGGAGATCCTGGAGCAGGCCCGTCTCGTCACCGTCGACCGTGCGGGCCGTGCCGTCGTCTACCGGCTCAACCGGTTCCCGCTGCGCACGATCAAGTCGACCTGGATCGACCGGTTCACCGAGCACCGCGTCCGCATCGACTGCGGTCCCTGACCGGGCCGCCGACCGTTCACGCCCGCACACGTTCCGGCCCGATCCGGTTCCGGCGGCGCAGGCGGCTGGCAGCGTGCGCGTCATGCCGGACCGCTACGCCGACGCCGTGCTCGCCCGTCGCCGCGAGCTGCGGGCGCTGCGGGAGCGGCTCGCCGGTGGCCATCGCGGCGAGCTGCGCAGCTGCCTGGCGCTGAGCCGCATCGCCGCCGTGGGCGATGCCTCCGGCCGGCTGGCCGCGCTGCGCAGGGAGGCGGCCGAACACCTCCGGCGCGGCGACCGGACGGCGCGCGCCGCCTGCCCTCCCACGTGACGGCGGCGATGGCCGCGGTCGGGACGGCCGCGGCAGCCCGCTGGTCGGCCGAGCTGGGGCCACCCCTGCGCCGGATCGCGACGGAGCGCGGGCTCGTCATGGAGCCGGGCTGGCCCCGGCTGCCCGCGGCCCGCACCCCCGGCCCGCCGCCCCCGGAGCCCGCGCCGCCGGGTCCGGCGCTCCTCACCGGGATCGTCGAGGGCGCTGCGGTCGGGCGGCTCGCGCTGCTCCCGCTCGCCGCACTGCCGCTCGTCGGCCTGCCGACGCTGGGCGGGCCCGCGCTCGCGCCGCTCGCGGCAGGGGTCACGCTCGCGGCCCTGGTCACGGTCGCCCGAGCCCGCTGGACCGCCGCCCACCGCGGCCGCGTGCGCCGAAGGGTGGAGCAGATCCTCACCGCGGCGGCACAGGCGGTCGAGGCCGATCTGGACCGCAGGCTCGTCGAGGTCGAGCTCTCCGCCGCCACCGCGCTCGACAGGGCCGTGCTGCGCAGGCGGGTGGCGGTCGAACGGGAGCTCGCCCTGCTCGCCGCCGACGGCGCCGGTGCGCGCCGTGGATGAGCCGGGCCGGGTGCCGACGTGGGCGGCGGGTTCGACACCGACGGCGACGGCGCGCCGGACACGGCGGTCTCCGTCGACGGGATCGATCTCGTGGTCGTGATCGACGTCGACGGCGACGGGTTCGCCGACCAGGTGCTGCGGATCGGCCGGGACGCCACCGTCCGGGAGCAGAGCGTCGACGGCTGGACCGTCGCCCCCTCCGACGCGAGGATCAGTAACTTGGTCGGGTGCCCGCCGATCGCATCGACCCGGAGTTCCGAGCGCTGCCACTCGCGGCGCTGGCCGACGCCGCGCTGAGCCGTGCGCGCGAGCTCGGCGCGCAGCACGCCGACCTGCGCGTCGAGCGGATCCGGTCGCAGGGGATCGACCTGCGCGACGGGTCCGTCACCGGCGTCAGCGACACCACCACGGTCGGCCTCGCGGTGCGCGTGATCGTCGACGGGGTGTGGGGCTTCGCCTCCCACGTCGAGCTCACCCCGGATCGGGCCGCGGCCACCGCGGAGCGGGCGGTCGACGTGGCGCGCACCCTCGCGCCGGTGGCCGTCGAGCGGGTCGTGCGGGCCGACGAGCCCGTCCACGCGGACGCGGAGTGGGCGTCGGCCTACGACGTCGACCCGTTCGCGGTGCCGGTGCGGGACAAGGTCGCGTTGCTCGCCGAGTGGTCGCAGCGGCTACTCGCGTCCGACGGCGTCGACCACGTGCACGCGGACGTCCTGCAGGTGCGGGAGAACAAGTTCTACGCCGACACCGCGGGCACGAGCACCGTGCAGCAGCGCGTCCGGATCGGGCCGTCGATCGTCGCCACGGCGGTCGACCGGGCGGCGGGCGGCTTCGAGACCATGGCGTCCCTCGCACCGCCCGCGGGTCGCGGCTGGGAGTACCTCACCGGCACGGGCTGGGACTTCGACGGCGAGCTGGCGCGGATCCCCGAGCTGCTCGCGGAGAAGGTGAAGGCGCCGTCGGTGCAGGCCGGTGCCTACGACCTCGTGATCGACCCGACGAACCTGTGGCTCACCATCCACGAGTCGGTGGGCCACGCCACCGAGTACGACCGGGCCATCGGCTACGAGGCCGCCTACGCGGGCACCAGCTTCGCCACCCCCGACCAGCTCGGAACGCTGCGCTACGGCTCGGAGCTCATGCACGTCACCGGCGACCGCACGGTGCCGCACGGCCTGGCCACCGTCGGCTACGACGACGACGGCGTGGCCACCACCGAGTGGGACCTCGTCCGGGACGGCGTGCTGGTCGGCTACCAGCTCGACCGCACGTTCGCACCGCGGCTCGGGCTGGAACGCAGCAACGGGTGCGCGTTCGCCGACTCGCCCCACCACGTGCCGATCCAGCGGATGGCGAACGTGTCGCTGCGGCCCGACCCGGCGCGGGACACGAGCGTCGACGAGCTGATCGCGGGCGTCGACCACGGCATCTACGTCGTGGGTGACAAGTCGTGGTCGATCGACATGCAGCGCTACAACTTCCAGTTCACCGGCCAGCGCTTCTACCGCATCGAGGGCGGGGAGCTCGCCGGGCAGCTGCGCGACGTCGCCTACCAGGCCACCACCACCGACTTCTGGGGTTCGATGGACGCCGTCGGCGGGCCGTCCACCTGGCAGCTGCAGGGGGCGATGAACTGCGGGAAGGCGCAGCCGGGGCAGGTCGCGGCGGTGAGCCACGGGTGCCCGGCCGCGCGGTTCCGGGGCGTCAACGTGCTGAACACGCAGGAGGAGGGCCGGTGAGAGCGCAGGAGGTCGTGGAGCAGACGCTCGCTGCGGCGCGCCACCTGCACGGGTGCACGGTGCTCGTGCGCGAGTCGAGCCAGGTCGCGCTGCGGTGGGCCAACTCCACGATGACGACGAACGGGCACACCACCTCGCGGCGCACCACCGTGATCGCGTTCGTCGCGCTCGACGGCGGGGTCGCGGCCGGTGTCGTGAGCTCGAGCGTCGCGGTCACCGAGGACGCCCAGCTACGGGACCTCGTCATGGCCGCGGAGGTGGCGGCGCGCGACGCGGGCCCGGCGAAGGACGCCGCGCCGCTGCTCGAACCGGACGTCGAGGACCGGGCGTGGGACGAGCCCGCCGTCGAGACGTCGATCGGGGTGTTCGGCGCGTTCGCCGAGGGACTGGCCGAGGTGCTGGCCGGGCCCCACCGCCAGTACGGCTTCGCCACCCACGAGCTGGCCACCGTCTGGCTGGGCACGTCCACCGGGATCCGCAGGCGCTGGGTGCAGCCCACGGGCTCGGTGGAGCTGAACTCCAAGACCGCCGACCTCATGGCCTCGGCGTGGACGGGGGCGTCCACCGCCGACTTCGCCGACGTCGACGTGCTCGCGCTCGCCGCCGAGGCCGAGCGGCGGCTGGCCTGGAGCAACCGGCGGGTGACATTGCCGGCCGGCCGGTACGAGACCCTGCTGCCGCCCTCGGCCGTCGCCGACCTGATGGTGTACCTCGCGTGGTCGTTGGAGGGGCGCCCGGCACACGAGGGCCGCAGCGCGCTGGCCGGCCCGGACGGCCCGCGGGTCGGGGAGAAGCTCACGGCGTTGCCGCTCACGCTCGCGAGCGACCCCGCGGCCCCGGGCCTGGAGTACGAGCCGTTCCTCACCGCGAGCCACTCCGGCGAGGGCATCTCCGTCTTCGACAACGGCGCACCCACCCGGCGCGCCGAGTGGGTGCGCGAGGGCACGATCGGCGAGCTCGTCTACTCCCGTGCCGAGGCGGCGGAGTTCGGCACGCGCTTCACACCTGCGGGCGAGAACCTGCTCCTCACCGGGGGTTCGGCGGACTCGATCTCCGACCTCGTCGCCCGCACCGAGCGTGGCCTGCTGCTCACGTGCCTCTGGTACATCCGGGAGGTCGACCCCACCACCCTGCTGCTCACCGGCCTCACCCGCGACGGCGTCTACCTCGTGGAGGGCGGCGAGGTGGTGGGCGAGGTCGACCACAACTTCCGCTTCAACTACTCCCCCCTCGACGTGCTGCGCCGCGCCACCGAGGTCGGGGCCACGGGACGCACGCTCCCGAGGGAGTGGAAGGACTGGTTCACGCGCACCGCCATGCCGCCCGTGCGGGTGCCCGGGTTCAACATGTCGTCGGTCTCGCTGGGGCGGTGACCGCGAATCGCCGAACGGTCTCCCGCCGAGCATCCGTTCGGAGGTGCCCCGCGTCACATTCGATTCGGCCGTTCGACCCCGGTCGCCGCACCGGTCGGCGCGTCGCCCGGCCGAACGACGCCCGATGGGGTCGGTTTGCCGTTGACTGCTCTGTCAGAGCACCGACGTGTCACCGGGTCACCGGACGGGAAGGGGCGAGGAGTGTCGTTCGAGGTAGTGAGCGCCTACACACTGCTCGTCGGGGACGCGGACGAGCCCGCCACCGTGAGCGTGCACAGCACGGCCGACGACGCATGGCGGGCGTTGGACCGCGAGGTGCGCAGGCGGTGCCGCATGCGTCCGCGGCCACGTCGCCGTGCCGACGCCGACGCGACCACCCGCCTCGCCAACGCCTGGCGGGCGGGTGACCCGGACTCCAGGTACTGGAACGTCACGGTCCACCGCCTGCCGATCCCGCTGCCGGTGATCGCCCGCGAAGCGGTGGTCTCGGGCCGTTGAGCCGTACGAACGGCACTCTCGCTCGATAGAGCGGTACGAACGTGCCGTTCGTTCAGGTGGATGGATCTCGTGCGTGGACGGCCTGACCACGGCCGGCTCTCGGTGACCCTCTGGCTACGCCTGCCGCGGCGCGTACTGGCGCAACCGCTCCAGGAGCTCGTCCACGCTCAGGCCGGAGGGCATCGGGGTGCCGGTGAGGGTGCGCAGGTAGAGCCCGTCGCCCACGAGCTGGGCGAGCCAGGCGAGGACCGGGTCGTGCAGCTCGTCCTGGAGGGCGGCGTACCCGTCGGCGTCGACCTTGGCGAGGGCGTCCCGGACGGCCTGCCCGGCCGCGGTGCTGTCGGCGAGCCGGAGCACGGCCAGGTAGGTGCGGGTGAGGCCGCCGGGTGACGCGCCACCGGGCGCCGAGGTGCGGACGTAGTAGGCGACGGCGCCGTCGGGGGCGCTGCGGATCGCGTCGGCGTCGGCGGCGCTGCGCTCGCGCAGCCGGTCGAGCAGGCCCACGGCGAGGGCTTCCTTCGACGCGAAGTGGTAGAGCAACCCGCCCTTCGACACGCCTGCGGCCGCGACGACGGCGTCGAGGGTGACGGCTGCGCCGCCGTGCTCGATCAGCAGCGTCTCGTACGCGTCCAGGACTCGGTCGCGGGCGCTGGGCACTCGACGAGTCTATGCGGTGCGGTGCGACGGGAATTACCAGGCGTTCTGAACCGTCTAGACGGTACAGTCGAAGGTTCGCAACTCACGAGGAACTCCGTTGACCGTCGCCATCCCCCGCCCCGTCCGGGCCGGCCGCCGCGAGTGGTGTGCGCTGGCCGTCCTGCTCCTGCCCACGCTGCTGGTCACGATCGACAACACCGTGCTCGGCTTCGCCCTGCCCGCGATCAGCGCGGCGCTGTCGCCGTCTGCGGCGCAGCTGCTGTGGCTGGTCGACGTCTACCCGCTCGTGCTCGCGGGGCTCCTGGTCACGATGGGCACGCTCGGCGACCGGATCGGCAGGCGCCGCACGCTCATGGTGGGCGTCGCGGGCTTCGGCGCCGTCTCGCTCGTCGCGGCCTTCGCCACGGACGCCGCGCACCTCGTCGCCGCCCGCGCCGTGCTCGGGTTCTTCGGCGCCATGTTGATGCCGGCCACCCTTGCGCTGCTGCGCACGCTCTTCCAGGACCGTGGCCAGCGCAGGTTCGCCATCGCGGTATGGGCCACCGGGTTCGCGGCGGGTTCCGCGCTCGGCCCGATCGTGGGTGGACTCCTGCTGGAGCACTTCTGGTGGGGCTCGGTGTTCCTGGTCAACGTGCCGGTGATGCTGATCATGCTCGTGCTCGGGCCCGTGCTGCTCCCCGAGTCGCGCATGGCCGACCCCGGCCGGCTCGACCCGATCGGCGTCCTGCTGTCGCTGCTCGCGATGGCCCCCGCGGTGCTGGCGGTGAAGATCGTCGCGCACGACGGGGTGACGGCGGCGGCCACGCTCGCGCTCCTCGTCGCGGTCACGGCGGGCGTGCTGTTCGTGCGGCGTGCCGAGGCCCGGCGGGTCGCGGGCGATGAGCCGCTGCTCGACGTCACCCTGTTCGCCTCGCCCGTGCTACGGCTCTCGGCGCTGGCCAACGCCACCACGATGTTCGCCCTCACCGGCCTGCTGTTCTTCTCCGCGCAGTACCTCGTGCTCGTGCGGGGGCTGTCGCCGATGAACGCGGGGTTCGTGCTCGTGCCCGGCTTCCTCGTGACGATGCTCGCCGGGCTGGCGGCCGCGCGCCTGGGCAGGAGGTTCCCCCTGAGGGCGCTGGTGCCCGCCGGGCTGTTGCTGGCGGCGTCCGGCTACCTGCTGTGCACGTTCCTGGGCGCGGGCTCGGCCGTCGCGGTCCTGGCGGTCGCGTGCGTGCTGGTCGGTGCCGGGATCGGGCTGTCGGAGACGATCACGAACGACGCCATCCTCGCCGCGGCCCCCACCGACCGGGCCGGCTCGGCGTCGGCCGTGTCCGAGACGGCGTACGAGATCGGCGCCGTGCTCGGGACCGCGGTGCTCGGCAGCGTGCTCTCGGCGGCGTACCGGGCCGGCGTCGAGGTGCCGAGCAGCGTCGGGCCGACCTATGCCGCCACGTCGCGGGAGACGCTCGGCGGTGCGGTCGGTGTGGCGCAGCGGCTCACCGGGGCGCCGGCCGCCGAACTGCTGGCCTCGGCCAGGGCGGCGTTCACCGGAGCTGTCGGGGTCACCGCGCTGACCGGCACCGCAGTGCTCCTTCTCGTCGCTCTGACGGTGTTCAGCGGGCTGGCGCCGCGTCGTACCCGGCCCGCGCCGCAGCCACCTCGTCCATGTGGCACTCGGCCCATTCCTTGATGTGGGCGACCAGCGGCATCAGCGTGCGCCCGAGCGGGGTGAGGGCGTAGTCGACGCGCACCGGCACCGACGGGGTGACGGTCCGGCTCACCAGCCGTCCCGCTCGAGCGAGCGCAGGGTCTGGGTGAGCATCTTCTGGCTCACCCCGGCGATGCGCCTGCTCAGGTCGGAGTACCGCTGCGGCCCGTCGGCCAGTGCCGACAGCACGAGCGTGACCCACTTGTCGCTGATCCGGTCCAGCAGCTGCCGCGTGGAACAGGACGCGAGGTAGGCGTCGTACCGCCGGGCCGCCTCGGCGCGGCGTTCGCTCGCGGTGCGGGTGGCCATCTCTCCTCCGCGTTCGCTACGCACTCCTGGGTGCCTTCTTCCCGTTGAAGAGTAACTCTTCGATCGTGGGGTCATGCGAGCACTTGTGGCCCGGCGGCTCGACGGGCCGGATGCGATCGAGCTGATCGAGACCCCCGTTCCCGAGCCGGGGCCGGGACAGGTCCGGATCGCGGTGGCGGCTGCCGCGGTGAACCCGGTCGACGTGGCGACCGCCGGTGGCGGTCTGCAGCGGATCGGGCTCTCCGCGGCGCGCGACCAGTACGGCCTGGGCTGGGACGTGGCCGGCACGGTCGACGCCGCGGGCGAGGGCGTGGACCTGCCCGTCGGCACCGCCGTGATCGGCCTGTCCGACCTGCTCGGGCGACCGTTGAAGACGCACGCGGAGCAGGTCGTGCTCGACACGACCGCGGTGGCTCCCGCGCCACGGGGCATCGACCCGGTCGCGGCGTCGACGATCCCCCTGAACGCCCTCACCGCCGAACAGGCGCTCGACGTGCTGGCGCTCCCCGCCGGGGCCACGGTGCTCGTCACCGGCGCGGCGGGGGCGGTCGGCGGGTACGCCGTGCAGCTCGCCCGCCACCGCGGGCTGGACGTCGTGGCCGTCGTCGGCCGCGCCGACGAGGCGCTCGTGCGGGAGTTGGGGGCACAGCACGTCGTGCCCCGCGACGCCGACCTGCCCACCGCCGTCCGTGAGCTGGTGCCCGGCGGGGTGGACGGCGCCGTCGACGCCGCGCTCGTCGGGATCGCCGTCGAGGAGGCCGTGCGCAACGGGGGCGCGTTCGCCCACCTGGTGGCGACGTCGGGACCCGTCCCCTTGCGAGGCATCCGCGTGCACCGGGTCCTCGTCAGCGCCGACGGCGACCGGCTGGGGCGGCTCGCCGTCCTGGCCGAGAACGGGGTGATCGGGACGCGGGTGGCCGGGACGCACGCGCTCGGAGACGCCCCGACCGCCTATCGGAAGATGGCGGGAGGCGGGTTGCGCGGGCGTCTGGTGCTCATCCCGTGAAGCGGCCTGCTCACTCCCTGAGGGCCCGGACCAGGTCGACGACCTGCCGGCCGAGCGGGCGCAGCACCGGCAGGCGCGAGAGCCGGACGAGGCGGGCGACGATCGGAACGGTGCGGTCCACGAGCAGGCGGGTGCGGGCGGCGTGCGGGGACCGGTCGTGCACCCAGAACAGCACGATCCCCAGGTGCTGCAGCCACAGCAGCTCGGGGAGCTCGCGCGCCAGCTCCGGGTCGGGGTCGACCCGCGAGCCGGCGAGCACTTCCTGGTAGAGCTCGACCGCGGCCGCACGGGCCGGGCCGGCGTCGGGGCTGAACGGAGACAGCGGGTTACCGGGCTGGGCCGCCACGGCGAAGAAGCGGCCTGCGAACTCGCGGTACGGCTCGGCAGCCGTGATCCAGGCGTGGAGGGTGGCGCCGAGCCGCTCGCCGAGGTCGGTGTGCCCGGCCATGGCGGGCAGCGCGAGCGCTCGGTGCTCGGCGACGAGCTGGTCGTAGAAGCCCTGGACCAGCTCGTCCTTCGAGGAGAAGTAGTAGTAGGCGTTGCCGACCGACACGCCCGCCCGGTCGGCGACGGCCCGCATCGTGGTGCCGTCGAAGCCACGCTCGCGGAACAGCTCCAGTGCTGCGCCGACGATCGCGTCGCGGGTGCTCCGGCGGGCAGTGGTCACTGGTGCCCTTGCTCACCGATCCCACGGTCGGCGAGGCGCTCCTGGACCTGCTCGGAGATGTCGTTGGCCCGCCTGCGTTCGCGCACCCGGATGAGCACGAGCATCGAGATGCCGTAGGCGATGCCCAGCGTCAGCAGCACCACGCCGAGCTTGACGACGAAGGACTGCACCGCGTCGCCCGCGGGTACGTCGGTGACCGAGATGATCGCCAGCACCCCCAGCGTGACCAGGTGGAACAGCACCGAGAGCAGGAGGTTCACCGACCGGGTGACCTTCTCGTCGTGGAACACCTCTTGGAGGAAGGGCTCACCCGCGCGGACGAGGAGCCTCCCCACGATGAACGTCAGTGCGACCGATACGGCCAGCAGGACGAGGTACTGGGTCATCTCCGTCATCAGGGCCCTCCCCGGGGCTTTGAACGTGTTCAAAACACTACGCGCCCCCGGCGGGTGCGTCCATGATCGTGACGATTCCGGCCGGGTGTGGGCGCTCACATCACCGAGGTACCCCACCCGGCCGGGTGCTATCCGCCGCCCGACCCGGTGGATCAATCCGCGGGAAAGCGCTTTCGAATTCTTCTGAATCGATTACCTGATCGGTCCTGTGAGTGAGCCGACAGCCACTCGTCGTGGTCGGAATTGGCGGTCACAGGTACCGTCGACACCCATCTCTTCAGAGCACACCCACCCGAATCAGGGTCGGGTGTGCGCAGCATTTCCAGGACCGGGAAGCCGGCGAGGAGCGAGGACGACATGACTGCGATGACCGTGCCGGGGATCGACGGGGCGCCCACTGCGAACGCCGAGCTGCTGTCCTGGGTGCGTGAGGTCGCGGGCCTCACCACACCGGATCGGGTCGTGTGGTGCGACGGGTCGGACGACGAGTGGGACCGCATGACCACGCAGCTGGTCGAGGCCGGCACGTTCGTGAAGCTCGACGAGGCGAAGAAACCCAACTCGTTCTGGGCCGCGTCCGACCCCGACGACGTCGCGCGGGTCGAGGAGCGGACCTTCATCTGCAGCGCGGACGAGTCCGGCGCGGGGCCGACCAACAACTGGATGGCCCCGGCCGAGATGAAGGCCACGATGTCGGAGCTGTACCGCGGGTGCATGCGCGGCCGGACGATGTACGTCATCCCGTTCTGCATGGGCCCGGCCGACGCGGACGTCCCCATGCTGGGCATCGAGATCACCGACTCGGAGTACGTGGTCGTCTCGATGAAGATCATGACCCGGATGGGCGCGTCGGTGCTGCCGCTGTTCGCCGACCGTGGCGACTCGTTCGTGAAGGGGCTGCACTCCGTGGGCGCCCCGCTCGAGCCGGGCCAGCAGGACGTGCCGTGGCCCTGCAACGAGACGAAGTACATCAGCCACTTCCCGGAGACCCGGGAGATCTGGAGCTACGGCTCCGGGTACGGGGGCAACGCGCTGCTCGGCAAGAAGTGCTACGCCCTGCGGATCGCCTCGGCGATCGCCCACGACGAGGGCTGGCTCGCCGAACACATGCTGATCCTCAAGCTGATCTCGCCGGAGGAGAAGGCCTACTACGTCGCGGCCGCGTTCCCGTCGGCGTGCGGCAAGACGAACCTCGCGATGCTGCAGCGACGGTGCCCGGATGGCGCGCCGAGACCATCGGTGACGACATCGCGTGGATGCGTTTCGGTGAGGACGGCCGGCTCTATGCGGTGAACCCGGAGTTCGGTTTCTTCGGGGTGGCGCCGGGCACCAACTGGAAGACCAACCCGAACGCAATGCGAACGATCGAAAAAGGTAACTCGCTCTTCACGAACGTCGCTCTCACCGACGACGGCGACGTGTGGTGGGAAGGCCTCGAGGGCGACCCGCAGCACCTCACGTCGTGGCGGGGCGAGGACTGGACGCCCGACTCGGACAAGCCGGCGGCCCACCCGAACTCCCGCTACACCACGCCGATCTCGCAGTGCCCCGTGGTGGCGCCGGAGTGGGACGACCCGCAGGGCGTGCCGATCTCGGCGATCCTCTTCGGCGGGCGGCGCAAGACGACGGTGCCGCTGATCACGGAGTCCCGCGACTGGCAGCACGGCACCTTCATGGGCGCCACGATGTCGAGCGAGATGACGGCCGCGGCCAAGGGCGGGAAGGGGCAGGTGCGCCGCGACCCGATGGCGATGCTGCCCTTCCTCGGCTACAACGTGGGCGACTACTTCCAGCACTGGGTGAACGTCGGCAAGGGTGCTGACGCCGGCAAGCTGCCGCGGATCTTCTACGTGAACTGGTTCCGCCGCGGCGAGGACGGCGGCTTCCTGTGGCCGGGCTTCGGCGAGAACTCGCGCGTGCTGAAGTGGGCGGTCGAGCGGATCGAGGGCACGGCCACCGCCACCGAGACCGCCATCGGCTACGTCCCCACGGCCGAGGCGCTCGACCTCGACGGCCTCGACGTGTCCGTCGCCGACATCGAGGCGGCGCTCGCGGTCGACCCCGAGGAGTGGAAGGCGGAGCTGCCGCTCATCGAGGAGTGGTTCGCGAAGGTCGGCGACCGCCTGCCCACGTCGATGCGTGACGAGCTGGAGGCGCTGAAGCTCCGCCTCGGCGCGTAACCCCCGCACGAGCGGCCCGTTCGTCCGATCCTCGTGGACGAACGGGCCGTTCGGGCGTTCCGGGACCTACTCTCGTGCGCATGACTCGACGGGTCGGGGCGTGGCGCCTGCTCCTGCTCGTGCCGTTCCTCGCGCTCGTGACGCCGTGGTTCAACGCCGTCGAACCGCGGCTGTTCGGCGTGCCGTTCTTCTACTGGGCCCAGTTCGCCTGGATTCCCGTGACCGTCGCCTGCCTCGCCGCCGTTCATCTCCGAGCGGGGCGGCCAACGGACCGGTCATCTCCGCGACTCTGACCGTTCACCGCGCTGCAACAACCGTTCGACGAGTTCGACCAGATCGTTTGCGCGTCGTCACCGTTTCCTCCGTCACGTCGACCACCGGTGCACCCCGATCGAGTGGCCGGACGCCGCGGTGTACGGCCGTTCTGGCGCTCCGTGACCGCCGGACGGTGCCGCTGGCGACCCACGAGTGTCACATTCTGAGGGCGCCCACCGATCGACGGGGTGCGGAGGTGACCACGTGCTCGATGACGACGTGCTCGACGACAACGTGCCCGATGACGACGCGCCCGACGACGGAATGACGGACCAGAACGGCGAGGACGAGCTCGCCGTCTTCGTCGACCGCCTCGCGGCGGCGGGGAGCGACCAGCCCACGATCGACGCCCGGAACCGGATCCGCTCCGCGATCGCCGAGGGCGCCACACCGCCGGGGGTGCGCAGGCTGGCCGAGGAGCTCGCGGCCTCCGTCGCGGAGCTCACCCCGCGCCCCGCAGGCCGGTGGACGACCCGCCGTCGCTGGTCGCGGCGGTACGGGACAACGCGCTGGTCGTCCTGGAGGACTTCGACGCCGCCGCCACGGCCCGGGCCGTCGCGGCGTTGCTCGCCGATGGCCGCCGCGTCGTCGTCACCGGCGCGGGGCCGGAGGAGCTCGCCGCCGTCCGCTCCGCGCTGCCTGCCGCCGCCGTCGGCCGTGACCTCGCCCACCTCCCCGCGACCTCCCCGGGAGAGCTGCGCGAGCTGCGGCGGCTCCTCGCCACCGCCACGCCGGAGAGCCGCGCCCGCGGTCAGCAGGTCCTGCCGGGCGGGGCGGAGCTCCCCGACCCGGTCGAGGTCGCGCAGCTGTGCGCGCTCGCGGCGGGGTCGGAGGCCGCGGGCGACGGGCGGTGGGTGCTGCCCACCCTGCTCGCCGACCTCGACGAGGAGCGCCGCGCCGCCGTCACCTCCGTGGCGGAGGACGTCGATCGCTCGCTCGCGGACATGCCGTCGCGCGCGGAGCACGAGTGGGCGTGGCGGCTGCTCTCCGAGCTGATCTACGGGCAGCACCGGCCCGAGTTCGACCGGATGCTCGAAGACACCGAAGAGGTCGCCGCGGTACTCGACCGCACCCGCTTCGCGCCGCAGGTCACCTTCACCGCGGCGCCGCCGCCGGGGTCGGTCGAGGCCCTCTCCCGCTACCGCGAGTTCCTCTCCTCCGGCGGGCGCTCCCGCTCGTACTTCCGGTCGGCACCCCAGCGTGACGTCGAACCCGTCCTCGAGCTGGTCCGGATCGGGTCCGAGCGGCCCGAGACCGCGGAGGACGTCGACCGGGTCATCGAGTACCTGGAGCTCGTCGAGCGGCAGGCCCGCGTCGACGCCGCCTGCGCGGAGTTCCGGGTGCCCGTGCCGGCCGACGAGAACGAGCTCACCGAGATCGCCGACGGGTTGACCAAGGTCGCCGCCGCCGCGCACGCGGTGGGCGCGCTGCGCCACGACGTGCTGTTCATCGCCGACGACTCGCCGCTCGTGGTCCCCGACGTCGACGCCGCCCACGAGGTCGCGACGGGCATCCTGGAGTTCGCCGTGCACGCTCGGGTGTCGACGCCGCCCGGCGCCTCGACGTGCTGGCCGACACCCTCGCCGAGCTCGGCCCGGCCGACGTGCGGTCACCGGAGCACGACCGGGCCGTCACCGCGCTGCGCGAGCGTGCGGGCGACGACTACGCCGCGGCCGTCGACGCGCTCGGTGCCGCCCGCCGGGAGCAGCACGACGAGCAGGTGCGCGCCGCGCTGCTGCAGCGGCTGGAGGAGAGCGCCCCGCTGCTCGCGGCGTCCTGGGCGGCCCTCGCCGAGTCCGCGCCTGCCGCCCTCGGGTTCGCCTCGTTCGTCCCCCTCGAGGAGCTGCTCACCGCGCTCCCCCCGGTCGACAGCGCCGACGTCGTGTTCGTGCTCGCGGCGGGCGGCCTGGGCGTGGAGCGGTTGTTGCTCAGCGCGGTGGCCCCCCGGATCGTCGCGGTCACCGAGGCCGGTGCCGAACCGGGCGAGGAGCCCACCCTGCTGAGCGTGCTGCAGCGCGCGTCGGCGCTGGTGATCCGCGGGCACACCGGTGGCGGCCGGGTCGTCCCGTTCAACGGCCCGGCCCGGCTGGCGGCATCGGTCGGCCAGGTCGGGGCCTGAGTGCCGCACCCCCCGTTGTCGTCGTGCCGCCACTGTCGGCGACCGACGTGCGCATGATCGGCGGAAGTGGTGCAGGGGCGTCGCATCCGGCGCTATCCGACCACTTGCGGTGATCACGCCCCGGTTGGCGGCTCGGCTAGGTGCGGACACCTTCCAGCAGCGCGATCGGGTCGCTCCCGGTGGCGTCCTGGCGCCATTCGCCGCGGCCGGCGGGCCGGTCGAGCCGCCACCCGTCGGGCAGGTGGACCAGGCGGGCCACCGGGCTGGCCGACCACGCCGCGCCCAGCTCCGGATAGGCGGGCGCCTGCGCTCCACGATCGTGACCTCGCCGCCGTGGATCGTGTAGGCGACCTGGCGCTGCTCGCGCTCCGCCGCGGGGACACGCGCGGCGCACCACCGCGACAGCCGCATGCGGATCTCCTCGGGCACGGCCATCTTCGCATCGTCCCTGGTGGGTGCCGGAGAGTCGAGTGGTCTGAGTCGACCGGCCTACCCGGGACTCGCCCGTGCGGAGTTCGCGCACGGCCCGCGGGCGTCCGCGGCGGGGAGTTCGACGACCCCGCGTGTGCCTGCCCCGGGCCTCGTTTCCCGCATTCGAGGTGGGACGGGCGCCGCGTGGGGCGCTTACGCTGTCGGCATGACATCTCCCCAGGTCAGCCGCTTCGGGCACGTCGAGCTGGAAGACATGCCCGACGATCTGCGCGCCCGGATCGGCGCCGTCGCGGAGAAGTCGGGGTTCGTGCCGAACGTGTTCCGCGCGCTCGCCCGCAGGCCCGCGGAGCTGCGGGCGTTCCTCGACTACCACGACGCGCTGATGGACTCCGACGACGGGCTGAGCCGCGCCGAGCGGGAGCTCGTGGTCGTCGCGACGTCGGGTGCGAACCACTGCACTTACTGCATCGTGGCCCACGGGGCGATCCTGCGGGTCCGCGCGAAGGACCCGGAGATCGCCGATCGGGTGGCGAGCAACCCGTGGGGTGTGGAGCTGAACGAGCGCGAGCGGGCGATCGTCGACCTGGCCCTGCTCGTGGCCACCGAGTCGGCGACGCTCACGGACGCCGACATCGACGCCGCGCGCGCCGCAGGCCTCACCGACGAGGAGATCTGGGACGTCGGCGCGATCACGGCGCTGTTCGCGATGTCCAACCGGCTGGCCCACCTCACGGCGCTGCGCCCGAACCCGGAGTTCTTCCTGATGGGGCGGCTGCCGCGGGCATGATCGGCGCAAATGGTGTCAGGGCGACAAATCTGTCGCCCTGACACCATTCCTGGCGATCTAGCTGCGCGGCCGCAACCGCAGCTCCTGCATGCCGCCGTCGACCGCGAGCACGATCCCGGTGGTCGACGTCGAGTCGGGAGCGGCCAGGTAGGCCACCGCGCCCGCCACCTCGTCGGCCGACACGAGCCGGCCGTGCGGCTGGCGCGCTTCCAGGGCGGCGCGTTCGGCAGCGGGGTCGTCAGCGCTGTCGAGGAGCCTGCCGACCCACGGGGTGTCGGCGGTGCCCGGCGCGACGGCGCAGACCCGGATGCCCTCCGCGAGGTGGTCGGCCGCCATCGCCCTGGTGAGGGCGTGCACCGCACCCTTGCTCGCGCTGTACGCGGCCCGCTGCGGGATGCCGGCCGTCGCGGCGATCGAGCCGGTGTTGACGATCGCGGCGGACGGGGACCGGCGCAGCGCCGGGAGGGCGGCGCGGGTGGTGCGGACCAGCCCCAGGACGTTGACGTCGAACACCCGGTGCCACTCGTCGTCGGAGTTGCCGGACACGTCGCCCTGGGACCCGATGCCGGCGTTGTTGACCAGCACGTCGAGCCGGCCCCATTCCGCCAGCACCCGGTCGACAGCGGCCCGGACGGAGGCGTCGTCGGTGACGTCGGCCCGCACGGCGAGCGTGCCGTCGGGCGGGTTGCTCACGTCCCGGTCGAAGACGGCGACGCGGGCGCCGCCGGACAGGAGACGGCGCGCGATGGCCGCCCCGATCCCCGACGCCCCACCGGTGACGACCGCGACGAGCCCGTCGAACTGCCCCGCCATCACCGGCCGTCCACGAGCGTGTGGGACTGCCGGCCGAGGCCCGCGATCTCGATCTCGACGGTGTCGCCCGCCTTCAGGAACGGGAAGCGGCCGGAGAGGCCGACGCCTGCGGGGTGCCGGTGATCACCAGGTCGCCCGGCTCCAGCGTCATGTGCTGCGACAGGTGCCACACCAGGAACTCGACGTCGAAGATCATGTCCTTGGTGGTGGAGTCCTGGCGCGGGTCGCCGTTGACCCAGCTGCGCAGGCGCAGGTCGCGGTGATCCACCTCGTCCGGGGTGACGAGCCACGGCCCGGTGGGGCAGAACCCGACGGCGCACTTGCCCTTGCTCCACTGCCCGCCCGAGACCTCGATCTGGGCGTAGCGCTCGGACAGGTCGTCGGCCACCACGAAGCCGGCGACGTGGGCGAGGCTCTGCTCGGGGGATTCGAGGTAGGAGGCGGTGCTGCCGATCACGAGGCCGAGCTCGACCTCCCAGTCGACCTTGGCGTTCTCGCCGCGCGGCATGGCGACGTCGTCGTCCGGACCACCGACCGTGTTCGGCGTCTTGAAGAAGACCACCGGGTGCTCGGGGGGAGCGGCGCCGGACTCGGCCGCGTGTGCGGCGTAGTTCATCCCGATGCAGATCACGGCGCCGGGACGGGCGACCGGCGAGCGACTCGCAGGTCCGCCGCACCGTCGAGCGCCGGGAGCGAGCCCGCGTCAGCGGCCGCGCGCACGTCGGCGACACCGCCGCGGGCGAGGAAGCCGCCGTCGATGTCGCGGGTGAGGCCGCGCAGGTCGTAGGTCGTGGTGTCGGTGACGAGTGCGGGGATCTCGGCTCCGGCGGGTCCGAGGCGAGCGAGCTTCATCGGCGGCTCCTCCGTGTCGTGACGAGGGGAGAAAGATCTGATGTCCACGGAGAACCTACCCCGTCACCGCGATCGAACTGCGACCTCATCGTTCTTGACCCCCCATACATCCGATGTCTAGCGTGGGCGCCGCATCGGCAGAAAGGACTGCGCGTGAGCCGCATCACCGCACTGGAGACCGCGGACGTGCGGTTCCCGACCTCGCTCCAACTCGACGGGTCGGACGCGATGAACCCCGACCCCGACTACTCCGCCGCGTACGTCCGGGTCGTGACGGACGCGGGCGACTCCGGCCACGGCTTCGTGTTCACGATCGGCCGTGGCAACGACGTCCAGGTGGCCGCGATCGAGGCCCTCGCAGGCCACCTCGTCGGCAGGGACGTCGAGCCGCTGCTCGCCGGGATGGGCGACACCTGGCGCGAGCTGGTGCACGACTCGCAGCTGCGCTGGCTGGGCCCGGAGAAGGGCGTCATGCACATGGCGATCGGTGCGGTCGTCAACGCGCTGTGGGACCTGCGGGCCAAGCGGGAGGGCCGCCCGCTGTGGCAGGTACTGGCCGCGCTGACGCCCGAGCAGCTCGTCGACCTCGTCGACTTCCGCTACCTCACCGACGCGCTCACCCCCGAGGAGGCGCTGCAGATCCTGCGCGCCGCCGAGCCGGGCCGGGCCGAGCGCGAGGCACGGCTGCTGCGCGACGGCTACCCCGCCTACACCACCACCCCGGGCTGGCTCGGCTACGACGACGCGAAGCTCGCGCGCCTGTGCCGCGAGGCGGTCGACGAGGGGTTCGACCAGATCAAGCTCAAGGTCGGCGGCGACCTCGCCGACGACGTGCGGAGGCTGCGGATCGCCCGCGACGTGGTGGGGCCGGGCATCAGGATCGCGGTGGACGCCAACCAGCGTTGGGACGTCGCCGACGCCATCGCGTGGATCAAGGAGCTGGCGAGCTTCGACCTCGCGTGGGTGGAGGAGCCCACCAGCCCGGACGACGTGCTCGGCCACGTCGCCATCGCGCGCGGCATCGCGCCGATCCCGGTGGCGACCGGGGAGCACATGGCCAACCGGGTGCTGGCCAAGCAGTTCCTCGCGGCCGACGCGCTGCAGGTGCTCCAGATCGACGCCACGCGCGTGGCGGGCGTCAACGAGAACGTCGCGATGCTGCTGCTCGCCGCAAAGTTCGGGGTGCCGGTCTGCCCGCACGCCGGCGGCGTGGGACTCTGCGAGGCGGTGCAGCACCTGGCGATGTTCGACTACGTCGCCGTGTCCGGAACGGTCGAGGGGCGCATGATCGAATACGTGGACCACCTTCACGAGCACTTCGTCACCCCGGTCCACGTGGCCGGTGGCCGGTACCGCACTCCGACGGAGCCCGGGGCGGGCACCGAGATGCACGCCGCATCCCTCGCCGGCCACACGGTGACCCGCGATGCCTGACCGCGTCCCCCCGTTGGGCGAGCTCGGCTACGGCGGAGCCAACCTCGGCAACCTGTTCACAGCCATGTCCGACGAGCAGGCGCACGCCGTGCTGGAGGCGGCCTGGGAGCAGGGCATCCGCTACTTCGACACGGCGCCCCACTACGGGCTCGGGCTCGCCGAACGGCGGCTGGGCCGGTTCCTCGCCACCAAGCCGCGCGGCGAGTTCGTGGTCTCCACCAAGGTGGGCAGGCTGCTCGTACCGAGCCCCGAAACATCAGATGAGTTGGACGAGGAAGGCGGGTTCGTGGTGCCCGCCGACCCGCGCCGGGTGTGGGACGCCTCCGCCGACGGCGTGCGCCGCAGCCTCGACGACTCGCTGGAACGCCTCGGCCTCGACCGCGTCGATGTGCTCTTCCTGCACGACCCCGACGAGTACGACGACATGGAGGCGTCCGTCCGCACCGCGGTGCCCGCGCTCGTGGGGTTGCGCGAGGAAGGCCTCGTGCGTGCCGTCGGGATCGGGTCGAAGTCGGTGGCGGCACACCTCGCGGGCCTGCGCGCCGGTGACCTCGACCTGCTGATGGTCGCCGGCCGGTACACGCTGCTCGAACAGCCCGCCGCACCCGCGCTGATCCCGGAGTGCCGTGACCGCGGTACCGGGATCGTCGTCGCGGGCGCCTTCAACTCCGGGCTGCTCTCGACGTCGAACCCCGGGCCGGGCGCCCGCTACGAGTACGGCGATGCGCCCGCCGACGTCGTCGCGAAGGCGCAGCGGCTCGCGGCGGTCTGCGGGATGTTCGCGGTGGACCTGCCCACCGCCGCCCTGCAGTTCCCGCTGCGCGAGCCGGCGGTCCGCTCGATCGCCCTCGGTGCCACCGAGCCCGCGCACGTCGAGCAGAACGTCCGCCGCCTCGCCGAGCCGGTCCCCGACGAGCTGTGGAAGCAACTGGTCGCCGAAGGCCTCATCCCGTGATCGACGCGCACCTGCACCTCTGGGACCTGCAGCGCAGCGGGTACTCGTGGATCACCCCGGAGCTCGGGCCGCTGCACACCACGATCACGGCCGACCGGGCCGAGGCCGAGCTGGCGGCGGTGGGCGTCGAGCGTGCGGTGCTCGTGCAGGCCGAGGACTCGGTCACCGACACCGAGTTCATGCTCGAGGTCGCGGCCGAGCGCGACTGGGTGGCAGGCGTCGTCGGGTGGGTGCAGCTGGACGACCCGGCGCTCGCCGCCGCCCAGCTCGACCGGTTCGCCGCCGACCCGGCCTTCCGCGGGGTGCGCCACCTCGTGCACGACGACCCCCGCGACGACTTCCTCGCGCTGCCAACCGTCCACACCTCGCTGGGGCTGCTGGCCGAGCGGGGCCTCCCGTTCGACGTACCGGACGCGTGGCCGCGCCACCTCACGGCCACCGCGGAGCTGGCGGGAGCGCTGCCCGGGCTCACGGTCGTGCTCGACCACCTGGGCAAGCCGCCCCACGGGAAACCCGACTTCGCCGAATGGCACGCGGCGTTCACCGCGGTGGCCGCCCGCCCCAACACCGTGGCGAAGGTGTCGGGCCTGCAGGTGCGCGGCGAACCGTTCACGGCGGCGGGGATCCGGCGGGCCTGGGAGGCGGCGCTGGAACTGTTCGGCCCCGACCGGCTGCTGTGGGGCAGCGACTGGCCGATGACCTTGCTCACGGCCGGATACACCGGCACCTGGGAGGTCCTGTCGGGGCTCCTCGGGGAGCTCACCGACGACGAGCAGGGCAAGATCCTCGACGGCACGGCGCAACGCGTCTACCGACTCTCCACGGAGGAGGAGTAGTGCTCTCCGGCATCCACCCGCTCCTGACCGGGCCACTGCTGGCCCACCTCGACGCCATGGGGCATTCGGACGCCGTCGTGCTCGCCGACGCGCACTTCCCGGCCCACCGGCTCGGCTCCCGCGTGCTCGACCTGCCCGGCGTCGCCACCCCCGACCTGATGGCGGCGATCCGCACGGTCGTACCGCTGGACGACGCCCCGGCCGTCGACCTCATGGCCACGGCGGACGGCGAGCGGCTCCCCGTGCAGGAGGAGCTGATCGTCGCGTCGGGCACGAGCGAGGTGCGCTTCCTCGACCGCTTCGGGTTCTACGACGCCGCCGCGCCCGCCTACCTGATGGTGCGTACCGGCGAGACCCGCGTGTACGGCAACGCGATCCTGCGGAAGGGCGTCGTGACATGAGCAGCGAGACGTTGCTCCTGCAGGCGAAGGGCGTCGGGAAGAGCTTCCCCGGCGTGCGGGCCCTGCAGGACATGCACATCGAGCTGCGCCACGGCGAGGTGCTCGCGCTCGTCGGCGAGAACGGCGCGGGCAAGTCGACGCTGATGAAGCTCCTCTCGGGCATCTACACCCCCGACGAGGGCGAGTTCTTCCTCGAAGGGGAGCCGCTGCGGGTGACCGGCCCGCGCGACGCGCTGGAGCAGGGCATCAGCATCATCCACCAGGAGTTCAACCTGATGCCCGACCTCACGGTCGCGCAGAACCTCTTCATCGGCCGCGAGCCGCGGGCCGGGCGGGTGTTCCTCGGCGAGCGCGCGCTCGAGGCGAAGGCCACGGAGCTGCTCGACCGGCTGCACCTCCCGTTGGAGCCCCGGCAGCGGGTGGGCGACCTGACGGTCGCCAAGCAGCAGATGGTCGAGATCGCCAAGGCGCTCTCCTACGACCCGCGCATCCTGATCATGGACGAGCCCACGGCGGCGCTGAACGACGCCGAGGTGCGGGTGCTGCACGACCTCATCCGGCGCTTCCGCCGCCCCGAGACCGGCGTCATCTACATCTCGCACCGGATGGACGAGCTGAAGGCGATCACCGACCGCATCACCGTGATCCGCGACGGCCGTTACATCGACACGCTGGACACGGCCACCACGACCATGCCGGAGGTCATCTCGCGGATGGTCGGCCGGGAGATCGCCGGAGGGCTCGGGCCGGAAGGGGTGCGCGACGACCGGCCCGTCGTGCTCTCGGTGCGCGACCTGTCCACCAAGGACCTGCTGAAGGACGTCTCGTTCGACCTGCGGGAGGGCGAGATCCTCGCTCGCTGGCGTGATGGGCGCGGGCCGCACCGAGGTGGCCCGCGCGCTCGTGGGCGCCGACCCGGTCGAGTCGGGCACCGTCGAGATGCGCGGGAAGCAGCTGCGGATCACGACGCCCGCCGAGGCCGCGAAGCACCGCATCGGCTACCTGTCCGAGGACCGCAAACACCTCGGCCTGCTGCTCGAGCAGGACGTCAACGCGAACGTCGGGCTCAGCTCGATCCGGGAGAAGTTCCAGTCGTGGGGGTTCGTCAGGGACCGGGCGATGCGGGCGCGCTCGCGCGAGGTCGTGGAGTCGCTGCGCATCCGGACCCCGTCGATCGACCAGACCGCCAAGTTCCTCTCCGGCGGCAACCAGCAGAAGGTCGTCATCGCGAAATGGCTCGTCAAGGACTGTGACGTCCTGATATTCGACGAGCCGACCCGCGGCATCGACGTCGGTGCCAAGGAAGAGATCTACCGGTTGCTCAACGACCTCGCCGCCCAGGGCAAGTCCATCATCATGATCTCCTCCGAGCTGCCGGAGGTGCTGCGGATGTCGCACCGCATCGTCGTGATGAGCGAGGGCCGGGTCACGGGGCAGCTCGAAGCAGCAGAAGCCACCCAGGAGAGCGTCATGCACCTCGCCACCCTGCGCCCGGAGACGGAGGCAGTCCGTTGAGCACCCCGACCGCCACCGAGGAGGAGCAGCGCAAGGACGCGCCGGCAGGCGTGCGCCACACGCTGCGGGCCGGTCTGCAGCAGTTCCTCGCCTTCGCGAGCCTGCTCGTGATCTTCGTGTTCTTCTCGATCGTCAGCGAGAACTTCTTCAACTACGGCAACATCACGAACATCCTCTTCTCGACCGTGGTGATCGGGACGCTGGCGCTCGGCACCACGTTCGTGATCATCACGGGCGGGATCGACCTCTCGATCGGCACCGGCATGGCGCTGTGCGCCGTGATGTCCGGCGTGCTGATCGTGAACGCCGGGCTCCCGCTGCCGCTCGGCGTGCTCGGCGCGATCCTCTTCGGCGGACTGATCGGCCTCGTCAACGGCCTCAACGTGGCCGTGCTCGGGCTGCCGCCCTTCATCGCGACGCTCGCGATGATGCTGGTCGCGCAGGGGCTGGCGCTGGTCGTCTCGAACAGCACGCCGATCTACTTCGACCAGACGCCCGCCTACATCGACATCTCGATCGGCAGCATCATCCCCGGCGCCAACTTCCCCAACGCTGTCATCATCCTGGCGGTGGCCGCGGTGATCGCCGGCGTTCTGCTCAACAAGACGGTGCTCGGGCGATACACCTACTCCATCGGTAGCAACGAGGAAGCCACCGCGCTCTCCGGGATCGACGTGCGCCGTTGGAAGATCGTGATCTACACCCTCGCCGGTCTGTTCACCGGCCTCGCGGGCGTGATGATCTCGGCGCGGCTGGGATCGGCGCAGCCCGCCACCGGAATGGGTTACGAACTCCAGGCGATCGCCGCCGTCGTCATCGGTGGCACCTCCCTGTCCGGAGGCAAGGGATCGATCGTCGGTACGGTCATCGGCGCTCTGATCATCTCGGTGCTCAACAACGGGTTGCAGATCATGTCGATCCCGCAGGAATGGCAGAACGTCATCCTCGGCTGCGTGATCCTGCTCGCGGTGTATGCGGACCGGGCACGTAAGAGCACCACCGCCTGAATCCTTCGTCAACGCTCGACCTAAGGGAGCTCGATCGACATGCGGATACACAAGATCGGAGTGGCCATCGCCGCGGCCGCGTTCGCGTGCACGGCCGCGGCCTGCGGCGGCTCGTCCGATCAGGGAGACGGCGGCGACCAGCCCTACATCGCCATCGTCTCCAAGGGCTTCCAGCACCAGTTCTGGCAGGCCGTGAAGCAGGCGCCGAGACGGAGGCCGCCGCGCAGGGCGTGCGGATCAGCTTCGAGGGCCCCGCCAGCGAGTCCGAGGTCGAGGCCCAGGTCAACATGCTGCAGAACGCGCTGGGCCGCCAGCCCGACGTCCTCGGCTTCGCGGCGCTCGACTCCCGGGCCGCAGCGCCCCTGCTGCAGCAGGCGCGCACCAGCAACATCCCGGTGATCGCCTTCGACTCCGGCGTCGACAGCGACATCCCGCTCACCACCGCGGCCACCGACAACAAGGCCGCAGCAGCCGAGGCCGCCAAGCACATGGCCGAGCACTGGGCGGCACCGGCAAGGTCGGCCTCGTCGTGCACGACCAGACCAGCAAGACCGGTCAGGACCGCCGCGACGGCTTCCTCGAGTGGATGCGCACCAACGCACCGGGCATCCAGGTCCTCGACCCGCAGTACGGCGGCGGCGACCAGGCCAAGTCCGCCGACATCACCAAGGCGATCATCGCCGCCAACCCGGACCTCAAGGGGATCTACGCCGCCAACGAGGGCTCGGCGATCGGCGTGCTGCGCGGCGTCGCCGAGAGCGGCACGACCGGGCTCACCGTCATCGGCTTCGACTCGGGCCAGGGCCAGATCGACGCGATCAAGAACGGGCAGATGCTCGGGGCGGTCACCCAGGACCCGATCGGCATGGGCAAGGCGCTCGTCGACGCCGCGGTGAAGGCCAACCGCGGCGAGCAGCTCCCGAAGGTGATCGACACCGGCTTCTACTGGTACGACCAGAGCAACATCGACAGCGCGGAGATCCAGCCGCTGCTGTACCAGTAGGTCTCCGCAGCCGAATGGTTCAGGAAAGCCACGTTCATGTACCGCAGGTTCATGAACGTGGCTTTCCTGCGCTCCGGGGGTCAGCCCATCGCCCGGCGCAACCATTCCGCCACGCCGTTGATGTGCACCGTGGCGTGGGCGGCCGCGAGCGTGGCGTCGCCACGCGCGAGGGCGTCGACGATCGCCCGGTGCTCGGTGAGCGTGCGCTCCACGGCGCCCTCCTCCGTCAGCCCTCGCCAGATGCGGGCGCGCATGGTGTTGCTGGAGAGCGTCTCGAGCAGGCCGGTCAGGTAGGCGTTGCCGGCGAGGTCGGCGATGTAGCGGTGGAACACCTGGTCGTGGGCCACCAGGTCGTCGGCCGACGTGGCGCCGTTCACCTGGCCGAGCAGGCTCTGCAGGTGTGCGATGTCGGTGGCCGTCACCCGGGCGGCGGCGAGCGCGGCCGCTGCGGGCTCCAGGATGCGGCGCACCTCGAACAGCTCCAGCACCGACGAGTCCTGGTGGATGTCGACCACGAACGACATCGCGTCGAGCAGGATGTCGGGCGTGAGGCTCGTGACGTACGTGCCGTCACCGCGCCGGACGTCGAGCACGCGGATCACTTCCAGGGCCTTCACGGCCTCGCGCAGCGAGCTGCGGGAGAGCCCGAGCGCGTCGGACAGTTCCTTCTCCGGCGGCAGCCGGTCGCCGGGGCGCAGCTCGCCGGACCGGATCATCGCCTTGATCTTGAGGATTGCCTCGTCGGTGACGGCCACCCGTCGAGTCTGTCAGGCCGCGCGAATAGCGTCTGCGCGGTGCTGACCACCCTGGCCGTCGAGAACTACCGCTCGCTGCGCGATCTCGTGCTGCCGCTGTCCCGGCTCACCGTGGTCACCGGGGCCAACGGGAGCGGGAAGTCCAGCCTCTACCGGGCGCTGCGTCTGCTGGCCGACGCCGCGCGCAACGGGGCGGTCGCCGCGCTGGCGCGGGAGGGCGGGTTGCCGTCGGCCCTGTGGGCGGGTCCGGAGTCGGTCGGCCGGGCCGGGAAGGCCGCCGTCCAGGGCACGCGCCGCACCAAGCCGGTGGGCCTGCGGCTCGGCTTCGCGGGCGACGAGTTCGGTTACGCCCTCGACCTCGGCATGCCGATCCCCACGCAGACGGCCTTCTACCGCGATCCCGAGTTCAAGCGGGAGTGCATCTGGCGGGGCCCGGTGCTGAAGCCCGCCACCCTGCTCGCCGACCGGGCGGGGCCGGTGGTGCGCACGCGGGCCGGGACCGGGGCGTGGGACCAGCAGCCGCAGCGCATCGGCCTCACCGACAGCATGCTCACCGCGTTCGCCGACCCGCGCATCTCCCCCGAGGTGCTGCTCGTCCGGGAGCGCATCCGCTCGTGGCGCTTCTACGACCACTTCCGCACCGACGCCGACGCCCCCGCCCGCCAGCGCGGGTGGGCACCCGCACCCCCGTGCTCGACCACGACGGCGCCGATCTCGCGGCAGCGCTGCAGACGATCCTGGAGGTCGGCGACGCCGACGGTCTGCACGCCGCCGTCGACAACGCGTTCCCGGGCTCGCGGCTGGAGGTGGCGTCCGGCGACGACGGCCGGTTCGAGCTGAGGTTCCACCAGGACGGGCTGCTGCTGCGTCCGTTGTCGGCTGCCGAGCTGTCCGACGGCACGCTGCGCTACCTGCTGTGGGTGGCGGCGCTGCTGACCCCGCGCCCACCGGAGCTGCTGGTGCTCAACGAGCCGGAGACCAGCCTGCACCCCGACCTGCTCCCCGCGCTGGCCGCGCTGATCGCCACGGCCGCTGCGCGCACCCAGGTCGCGGTCGTCACGCACGCGCGGCCGCTCGTCCTCGGTCTGCAGGCCGTCCACGACGACCTGACCGTGCTGGAGCTGGAGAAGGAGGACGGTGCCACGTGGTTGGTCGGTCAGAGCCTGCTCGACCGCCCGTCGTGGCACTGGCCCAAGCGCTGACCCCCGACCCCGGGATCGGGGGTCAGACCTCCGCCGTGCCGTGCAGCACACGCGCGAGGAAGGTCCGGGTGCGCTCCTGCTGCGGGTTGCCGATCACGGCCGCGGGCACTCCCCCCTCCACGATCACCCCGCCGTCGATGAACAGCACGCGGTCGGCGACCTCGCGGGCGAACTGGATCTCGTGCGTCACCACCAGCATCGTCATGCCGTCCCTGGCCAGCCCGCGCATGACGTCGAGGACGTCGCCCACGAGCTCCGGGTCCAGCGACGACGTCGGCTCGTCGAAGAGCATCACCGACGGGTCCATCGACAGCGCACGCGCGATCGCCACGCGCTGCTGCTGGCCACCGGAGAGCTGACGGGGCATGGCGTTCTCGCGCCCGGCCAGCCCCACCCGTTCCAGGTTGTGCCGGGCGACCTTCTCCGCCTCGTCCCGGCTGCGGCCGAGCACCCGGCGTTGCGCGATCGTCAGGTTGGCCAGCACCGAGAGGTGCGCGAACAGGTTGAACTGCTGGAACACCATGCCGGTGCTGCGCCGGGCCGCGTCGATGTCGACGTCCGGGTCGGTCATCTCATGGTCGCCGACGACCACGGTGCCGCGGGTGGGCACCTCGAGGAGGTTCACGCACCGCAACAGCGTGGACTTGCCCGAACCGGACGGCCCGATGATGCACACGACGTCGCCGCGGGCGACCTCCAGGTCGATGCCGCGCAGCACGTGGTTGCTGCCGAAGGACTTGTGCAGGTCCGTGACGCGGACGACGGTCTCGGTCATACCTCGGCACCCTTCGGCATGCCCGCGCTCCCGAAGCGGCGCTCGAGGCGCCGCGCGAGGTACGACAGCGGGATCGTGATGATCAGGTAGCAGAGGCCGACGACGAGGATCGGCGTGAGGCTGCGCACCTCGTTCAGCGCGGCCCGGCCGAACTGGGCCAGCTCCTGCTGGTCCAGGGTCGTGCCGAGCAGGAACGCCAGCGAGGAGTCCTTCGTCAGCAGGATCAGCTCGTTGGTGAGCGGCGGCAGGACGATGCGGAACGCCTGCGGGATCACGATGAAGACCATCGTGCGCGCGGGCGACATGCCGAGCGAGCGCGCAGCCTCCACCTGGCCCGGCGGCACCGCCTGGATGCCGGCCCGGATCGTCTCGGCGATGTAGGCGGAGCCGACCATGCCCAGCGCGAGCGTGATGGACAGCGTGCGGTCGAGGATCGTGCCGAACGCCAGCGGGATGCCGAACCCGATGGCGATGACCACCAACAGCGCGGGCAGCCCGCGGAAGAACTCGACGTACGCCCCCGCCACCACGCGGTAGACCCCCACCGACGACAGCCGCATCAGGGCCAGCACGAGGCCGAGGGCGAGGGCGAGGAGGAAGCCGAGCGCGGTGAAGACCACCGTGTTGCGCAGGGCGATCGTGAGGACGTCGGGGAACAGGCTCGCCGCGACTCGAGGTCGAAGAACGCGCGGCCGATCGTGGCCCAGTCGGCGGTGAACGCGATGGCCAGTACGACCGCGACCGCGATCGCGTACTGGACACCGCGCCACGCCCGCGCGCGCTGGCGTCGGGTGAGTGCCATGCGTCGGATCAGCCCTGGTTCGGCGCCTGACCGAACCACTTCTCGTAGATCTGGGTGTACGTGCCGTCGGAGCGCGACGCCGCGATGCTCTCGTTGATCGCCTGCAGCAGGGCGGTGTTGCCCTTGCGGACCCCGAACCCGTACTGCTCGTCGGTGCGGAACTCGGCGGTGACGGCGAGGCCGGGGTTCTTCTTCGCGAAGTCGAGCAGCGGGCCGTTGTCGGCGATCGCGGCGTCCACCGTGCCGGTCTGCACCGCGGTGGTCAGCAGCCCCAGGTCCTCGAAGACCACGATCTCGGCACCGGTGATGTTGTTCTGCGCGTACTCCTGGCCGGTGGTGCTGTTCTGCACGCCGACCTTCTTCCCCGCGAGCCCGCTCGGGTCCGAGATCCCGGAGGCCTGCTGCACGAGCAGGGCCTGCGTCGCCTCGAAGTAGGGGTCGGAGAAGTCGATGTTCTGCTTGCGCTCTTCTGTGATCGTCATGGCCGCGGCGCCGATGTCGCACTGGCCGGAGTCGAACGCGGCGCCGGACTGGATGCCGTCGAACGGCATGTCGATGATCTGCTGTTCGACCCGAGCTTGGCCGCGACGAGGTCGACCATGTCGACGTCGAAGCCGACGATCTCCGCACCGTCCTGGTACTGGAACGGCTCGTAGGGCAGGTGCGTGCACGTGGTCAGCACGCCGTCGCTGACGAGCTGCACCCCGCCGGCCGCGGGAGCGGCCGATTCACCTCCTCCGCCACCACACCCGGCGAGGGCGATCGCAAGCGCGGCAGCGCCGAGCGCGACCGGGATGGAACGGCGGAAGGCGGGCACGGTGACCTCCTCGTGGGCGGTGAGTACGCGGGAATGCTGCCACCCGTATGCCTGACGGACATCTCGTCGGTGGTCACTGTTGTGTGACATCACCCAGAGTGATTCGGTGCGACTGTCCAGTGAGACACAGGGCTAGGTTGGGTACCCACGGAACCGGCAGGCACCGCGTGCGCGTTGTCCGCGGTGAGACCACACCTTCTGGAGGACGCGATGGCCCTGTTCAAACGCCTGGCACTGCTGGCCACTGCGGCCGAGGCAGCTCGCCGATACGCGAAGAGCAACCCCGACAAGGCAAGCAAGTACCTCGACCAGGCGGCGGATTTCGTCGACAAGCAGACGAAGGGCAAGTACTCGGGTCAGATCCGGGGTGCCACCGACAAGGCGAAGGGTTTCGCCGGGATCCGGCAGACACCCGGTTACGGCGCCCCCGGCAACGGGCACGCCCCGGGCTACGAGCAGAACGCGGGCTTCGGCCGCACGGCCGACTACACGCCGCCGCCCGCTCCGCCGCAGCAGCCCCAGGCCGGCCAGTCGGGTCAGCCGGGCCAGCCGGGCCAGTCGGGTCAGCCGGGCCAGTCGGGTCAGCCGGGCCAGTCCGGGCAGGCGGAGCCCGGCCGCTAGACCACCCGGAGCACAGCGAGCGGCACGTCCCGACGAACACGGGGCGTGCCGCTGTGTCATGCCTCTGCGGGCCGTGCCGCTCTGCGTCATGCCGCTGTGTGCCATGCCCCCGTGGGGTGCCGCGGGGGATCTGCCCTGCGTGTGTGCGCCGTGTCAGGATTGCGTTCCGAGCCGGTCGTGGACCCGCACCGGGGTGCCCCGGCCGGACGCGTCCGCCCTGGATCCCGCCACGAACGGGACAGGGTCGAGCAGACGAGGAGGCACCATGTCCACTTCGCAGGACTGGGTCCCGCCCACAGCGGCCGTTCACGGGGCACGGCCCGGCCGTGATCACGTGATGGCCGGACTGAAGGCCACCGACGAGGGCGACCCCGAGCTCGTACAGCTACTCACGCCCGAGGGCGAGCGGGTCTCCGACCCCCGCTTCGACGCCTACGCCGCCGACCTCGACGTGGGCGCGCTGCGCGACCTCTACCGCGACCTGGTTCTCGTGCGCCGGTTCGACCGCGAGGGCAACGCCCTGCAGCGCCAGGGCCAGCTCGGGATCTGGGTACCGCTGCTGGGCCAGGAGGCCGCGCAGATCGGGGCGGGACGGGCCATGGCGTCCCAGGACATGGCGTTCCCGTCGTACCGCGAGCACGGGGTGGCGTGGACCCGCGGGATCGACCCCACGGAGCTGCTCGGGATCTTCCGCGGCACCGACCACGGCAGCTGGGACCCGAAGGCTCCCGCTTCCACCTCTACACGATCGTCATCGGCAACCAGGTCCTCAACGCCGCCGGCTACGCGATGGGCCAGAAGTTCGAGGGCAAGGTCGGCGAGGGCCCCGACAGCGAGGCCACGATCTGCTTCTTCGGCGACGGCGCCACCAGCCAGGGCGACGTGCACGAAGGCTTCGTCTGGGCCGCCGTGTACGACGCGCCGGTCGTCTTCTACTGCCAGAACAACCAGTGGGCCATCTCGGAGCCCACCGAGCGGCAGAGCCGGGTGCCGCTCTACAGCGCGCCGCCGGGTACGGCTTCCCCGGCATCCGGGTCGACGGCAACGACGTGCTGGCCTGCCTGGCCGTCACGCGGTGGGCGCTCGAGGAGTGCCGGTCCGGGAACGGTCCGGTGCTGATCGAGGCGTTCACCTACCGCATGGACGCGCACACCACGTCCGACGACCCGTCGCGCTATCGCCTCGCCGACGAGCTGGAGCTGTGGAAGCTCAAGGACCCGATCGAGCGGGTGCGGGTCAACCTGGTCCGCGAGCACCACGTCGGGCAGGAGTTCTTCGACGAGGTGCAGGCCGAGTCCGATGCGCTGGCCGCCGGGTTCCGCGAGTTCTGCGAGAACATGCCGCAGCCGTCGCCGGACCGGATGTTCTCGCAGGTCTACGCGGAGCCCTCGCCTCAGCTGGAGGCGCAGCGCGCCGCGTACCTGGACTACCGCGCGTCCTTCGAGACCGAAGAACCGCTTGCGGGTTCGAGCAGGAGCGGGGTCTGAGATGGCGGCGACCACCCTGGCCAAGGCGTTGAACAACGGCCTCCGCGCGGCGATGGAACGCGACCCGAAGGTCCTCGTGATGGGTGAGGACGTCGGCAAGCTCGGTGGGGTCTACCGGGTCACCGACGGCCTGCAGAAGGACTTCGGTGAGCAGCGCGTGCTCGACACCCCGCTCGCCGAGTCCGGGATCATCGGCACCGCGGTCGGCCTCGCGATCCGCGGGTTCCGGCCGGTGTGTGAGATCCAGTTCGACGGGTTCGTCTTCCCCGGGTTCGACCAGATCGTCTCCCAGCTGGCCAAGCTGCACTACCGCTCGCAGGGCAAGATCACGGTGCCGGTCGTCGTGCGGATCCCGTTCGGTGGGGGCATCGGGGCCGTCGAGCACCACAGCGAGTCGCCCGAGTCGTACTTCGCACACGCCGCCGGGCTGCGGGTCGTGGCCTGCTCGAACCCGGCCGACGCCTTCTGGATGATCCAGCAGGCCATCGCGTGCGACGACCCGGTGATCTTCTTCGAACCGAAGCGGCGGTACTGGGAGAAGGGCGAGGTCGACCCGGCTGCCGAGCCACCACCGCTCTTCGCCTCCCGCGTCGTGCGCCCGGGCAGCACGCTGACGGTCGTCACCTACGGCCCGCTGCTCAGGACCTGCCTCGATGCCGCGGCCGCCGCGGAGACCGACGGCCACGACCTCGAGGTGATCGACCTGCGCACGCTGTCCCCCCTCGACCTCGACCCGGTGGTGGAGTCGGTGCGCCGCACCGGCCGGCTCGTCGTCGTGTCCGAGGCGCCGTCGGAGTCCTCCATCGCCTCCGAGGTCGCGGCCCGCGTCCAGCAGGAGGCCTTCTACTCGCTGGAGGCGCCGGTGCTGCGGGTCACGGGGTTCGACACCCCCTACCCGCCGTCGAAGTGCGAGGAGGACTACCTCCCCGACCTCGACCGCGTGCTCGACGCCGTCGACCGTTCGCTGGCCTGGTGACCGAAGTGACCCCCACCAGCAGTACGGCACATATCTCGACGGCCCAGCTTCCCGCTGGGCGCATCGGCGAACCGGCCGAGTACGCCCGGTACGAGGCCGGCCCGCCGCTACACCCGGCGGAAACCTGGATCCGCCGATACACGCACCGCACTCCTGGTGGGGGCCACTGATGCCCCTCCGCGAGTTCACGCTGCCCGACGTCGGTGAGGGCCTCACCGAGGCCGAGATCATCGCCTGGCAGGTCGGGCCGGGCGACGAGGTCACCGTCAACCAGGTCATCTGCGAGATCGAGACGGCGAAGGCCGCCGTCGAGCTGCCGTGCCCGTGGGCGGGCACCGTGAGCGCCCTGCTCGCGGAGCCCGGCAAGACGATCCAGGTCGGCACCCCGATCATCTCGATCGACACGGGAGGCGCCGAGGCACCCGCGCGCAGCACGGCCGACGAGGAAGCGGTCCCCAACCTGGTGGGCTACGGCCCGCGCCAGGCCTCGGCGACCCGCCGCCCCCGCCGGACCCCGCCGTCGGACGAACGGCCCGCTCGTACGGATCCATCGGACGAGAGTGTCGTTCGTCCGAACGGATCGGCTCGCAACGGGGACCGCCCCGTTCCGCTCGCCAAACCTCCCGTGCGCAAGCTCGCCAAGGACCTGGGCATCGACCTGCGCAGCCTCAGCGGTAGCGGCGAAGGGGGCGTGATCACCCGCGCGGACGTCGAGGGCGCGGCCGCTCCCGCCCCGGCCGCTCCCGCCGCGAGTGCGGGTGGCGTGCGCCGGGAGCCGATCCGCGGGGTGCGCAGGGCCACCGCAGCGGCGGTGGCGGGAAGCGCGTTCACCGCGCCGCACGTCACCGAGTTCCTGGCCGTCGACGTCACGGCCACGATGGAGCTGCGGGACCGGCTGCGCGCCACCCGCGAGTACCGGGAGGTGAAGCTCACACCGCTCGCGTTCGTGGCGAAGGCGGTGTGCCTCGCCGCGAAGCGCACGCCCGACGTGAACGCCTCGTGGGACGAGCCGGCGGGCGAGATCGTCTACTACGACCGGGTGCAGCTCGGGATCGCCGCGGCCACCCCGCGCGGGCTGATCGTGCCGAAGATCCGCGACGCCGACACGCTCTCGCTCCGGGAGCTCGCCGGTGCGTTGGAGGGCCTCACCGACACGGCCCGGTCCGGCAAGACGCCCCCGTCCGACCTGGTCGGGGGCACGTTCACCATCACCAACGTCGGCGTGTTCGGCGTGGACTCCGGCACTCCCATCATCAATCCAGGGGAGGCCGCGATCCTCGCGGTGGGCGCGATCAAGCCGATGCCGTGGGTGGTGGACGGCGAGCTCGCGGTGCGCACCGTGTGCCAGCTGGCACTGTCGTTCGACCACCGGCTCGTCGACGGCGAGCAGGGTTCCCGGTTCCTCGCCGACGTCGGCGCGCTGCTCACGGATCCGGGACTCGCGCTCACGTGGTGACCGATCCGTGACTGGATCTCGGGAGCACGGACGGCATCTCGTGCGTTACTCAGAGCATGGCGTTCGTGCTCCTGTACCTCGTGATCGAGATCGTTGCGCTGGTCGCGCTCGGGTCGGCGATCGGGCTGGGCTGGACGCTGCTCGTGCTGCTGGCCGGATCGGTGCTCGGGCTGTGGCTGGCCCGCCGCGAGGGTGTGCGGGCAGCCCAGGCCCTCGCCGAGGCGGTGAACAACCGGCGGGTGCCCACCGCCGAGCTCACCGACGGCATGCTGGTGGCGGCGGGTGGCGTGCTGCTGTTCGTCCCCGGCCTGGTCACCGACCTCGCAGGCCTGCTGCTGGTGCTGCCGCCCACTCGTGCCCTGGCCCGTCGCAGGCTGGTGCGCGCGGCGGAGGAGCGCTCCCCCGACCTGCGCTCCGCGCGGATCCGCAGCCAGGCGCCGGTGGTCGACGGCGAGGTGGTCGACGACCCCACCCCGCGCCCCGATCGCCTGATCATCGAGGGCACGGTCGTGCCGGGCGACCCCCGGGCGTAGCCCTGCCCGTCCAGTGATCGCCGGGAATGGTGTCAGGGCGACATGTTCGACGCGCCGACACCACTCGTGGCGATCACGGCTCCAGGGTCCAGGTCGTCGTGCAGCGCGCCGTGACGCGCACCGGCTCGGGCTCGAGGCCGAGCGCGCGGACGTCGGGGCCCGCGGTCTCGGCCGCCGCCATCCGGTACGCCACGGGCGCGCCGTGCTCCGGCGCCTCCGACAGCCTCACCAGCGGCCCGAGCGTGCCGCCCAGCGCGTCGGCGTAGCCATCGGCCCGGTCGCGAGCGTCGGCCACCGCACGCCGCTGCGCCTCGCGGCGGGCGGCGGCGGGGTCCGCCAGCACCCACCTCGGGCCCTGCACGTCGGTGGGCTCGGCGCCCACCAGCGCCGACAGCACCGCGTCGAGCTCGGCGACGTCGGTGACGAGGAGCGCGAGGTCCTCGCCCGCCCGGCAGCCGACCACCCGGTTGCCCCGCCACTCGTTGTGCACCCGCAGCCTGCGTGCCGCACCTGCAGCCCCGGCCGGGAGAGCGCCGGTTCCGCTCCTTCCATCCGGCGACCGAGTTCCCGCACGGCGTCGGAGCGCGTGCGGGCCACCGCCGTGAAGCTCACGTCGAGCTCGGCGCGGTCGCCGAGCTGCTCGTACCAGCCGCTGCCCTCGGTCACGATCTCGGTCACGACCCGAGTGTCCCCGAGCGGCCGGATCGCGGAGTATCCCCTTCTCTAGGACGTCACCGATACAGCTGCATACGGAGTGATGGAATGGCCCGGCCACTCGTACGTCTGCGGCGGCTCGTGCGGGAGGGGCGCTCGGACGCCCCCGGGCGGGTCGTCGACGTGCTCGGGCGCATCGGGCTCGTGGGCTACGGGATCGTCCACCTCGTCGTCGCCTGGCTCGCGTTGCAGGTGGCCTTCGGCGTGCCGGACGCCCCGCCGGACGCCGCAGGCGCCGTCGGCACGATCGCCGCCACTCCGGGCGGGGTCCTCGCGCTCGTCGTGGCCGTGGTCGGCCTGCTCGCCTTCGCGCTGTGGCAGCTCACGGCCGCCGCGGTCGGGTTCCGCTGGGTGCGCGGCGGCGAACGGGTGCGCAAGCGGGTGGGCGCGGTCGCGAAGTCGATCGCGGTGTGCGGCTCGCGGGGATCATCGTCGAGTACCTCACGGGCATCCGATCGTCCAACGGCACGGTGCAGCAGCTGGCTGCGCAGGTGCTGACGCTGCCCGCCGGGCGGCTGCTGCTGGGGATCGCCGCGGCCGTGCTGCTCGGGCTGGCAGGCGCGATGACCTACACCGGGGTGCGCCGCACGTTCATGGGTGATCTCGACGTCCGCAGGCTCGCATCCGGTGTGCAGAACGCGATCGAGGTGCTGGGGGCGATCGGGCACCTCGCGCGCGCACTCGCGATCGGCGTGGTGGCCGGCCTCGCCGGTGCGGCCGCGCTGCTCGCGGATCCCGGCTGGGCAGGCGGGCTCGACGAGGCGCTGCGCGCGCTGGGCACCACCGCGGCGGGGACGTGGCTGCTCGCCGTGGTGGCTGCGGGGTTCATGGCGTTCGGCCTGTTCTGCATCGCCGACGCGGCCACACGCCGCGCCTGATCGGTCCCGCGCGCACGTCGTTCAGCGGCCGGTGGCGAGGCTGCCCACGATCAGGTCGGCCAGCGCGCTGACGGCGTCCGGGAGGGTGGTGCGTCCCCGGTTCACCTCGACGGCGATCGCCTCCGCGGCACCCAGCACACCGGTGCAGCGCAGCCGGAGCGCGTCGACCGGAAGGGCCGAGAGCGGCGCCAGCGCATCCGCCATCACCTCCGTGTAGCCGTCGAGCATCTCGTGCTGGAGCGCCTCCGCCTCCGGGTTGCCCTTGAGCGCCGCGGAGACGGCGGTGAACTCCGGCATGTCGGTGGCGCAGGCGAAGTACGCGGCGCTCATGACGTGGGAGATCGCGCCCGGGCTGGGCTCGGCGTCCTGCAGCGCCTCGGTCACGGCGGCCCGGTGCCGTTCCTCGAGGCGGCGGTAGAGCGCGAGCAGGAGACCGGCGCGGGTGCCGAAGTGGTCGTACGCGATCGGCCTGCTCACCCCCGCGGCCTCTGCGAGCGTCACGAGGGTCAGCCCGTCCGCGCCCTGCTCCCGCACGATCTCCCGGGCGGTGTCGAGCAGCTGTTCCCGCCTCGCCCGCTTCGGCAGGCGCGCCGTTTTCGTGGCCATCGTCCTCCTCGCGGATCGGGTCCAGTCTAGCTACAAAGTGTAAGTTACAAAATGTAGCCAGCAGGGGGAGTGATCGACGTGGAGCCAGTACTGATCTTGGGTGGTTCGGGCCAGGCAGGTGCGGGGACCGCAGCGCTCCTGCGGCAGTGGCACCCGACGCTGCCGCTGACGATCGCCGGCCGCAGCATCGAACGTGCGCAGCGGGTGGCCGACGAGCTCGGAAGCGCCACGGCCGTCACCGTCGACCTGGGGCGCGGCGACCTCGGTCTCCCGGCGGGAAGCAGCCACTCGGCCGTGGTCGCCGCGATCTGGGACGACCACCTGCACGGGCTGCGCTACGCGCAGCAGCACGGGGCGGCGTACCTCAGCATCTCCAGCGGCCTGGTCGACGTCGCCCCCGAGGTCGTGGCCGGCGCCCAACGCGCGAGCGCCTCGCCGATCCTGCTGGCCAGCCACTTCACCGCCGGCACCGGCGTGCTCGCGGCGCTGCACCTGGCCCGGGAGTTCGACCGGGTCGACGGCATCGCGATCGGCGTGGTGCTGGATGAGCTGGACGCCGGCGGACCAGCGGGGTTGAAGGACCTCGAGCGGCTGTACACGGCCTCCACCGCCGGGCTGCGGCGCCGGGACGGCGTCTTCACGTGGCTCCTGGCCGCCGATGCGCAGTCCGAGGTGCGCGCGTCGGACGGCACCGTCCTGCCGGCCCAGAGCGTGCCCATCCTCGACGTGCCGAGCCTCGCGTTCGCGACGGGAGCGGCGAACGTCCGCTTCGACTACGCCCTCGGCGAGTCGACGGGGCGGCGCCGCGGTGCAGCCCCGTCGCTCGAGATGCGGATCGACGTCGAAGGGGTGGACGCTGCGGGCGCGCCGATGCGCACGAGCAGGTACCTCGTCCACCCGGATGGGCAGCGCCCGCTCACGGCGCTCGGCGTCGCCCTCGGTGTCGAACGGCTCATCGGGCTGCGTGGCGAGCGTGCCCGGCCGGGCATCCACACCCCCGAGTCGCTGATCGACCCGGCGTACGCCCTGGAACGGCTGATGGAGGTGGGTGCGTCCGTCGTCGAGGCTTCCATCCCCGAGTATCGCGGTGTCTAGCGATCACCCGAGACAGCTGTAGAGCAGGCGATCGACGACACGCCATCGCGTTCGCTAGCCGCTTCTACGGCTCGGGCAAGATTCGCCGATACCGTCCGATGCGTGGACCCCGTGCGCAATCCGTTCGCGCCCGGCGCGGGCCAGCGGCCCCCCGAGCTGGCCGGGCGCGACAAGGAGCTCGACGCGTCGAGATCGTGCTCGAACGCGTCTCCCGCGGCCGGCCGGAACGCAGCCTCGTGCTCACCGGCCTGCGGGGGGTCGGCAAGACCGTGCTGCTCGGCGAGCTGCGCTCGATGGCCATGCGGGCCGGGTGGGGCGCCGGCAAGATCGAGGCCCGGCCGGACGCCGATCTGCGCCGCCCGCTCGCCGCCGCACTGCATCGCGCGATCCGCGACCTCTCCGTGCGGCACCGCGACGCCGAGCGGGCGGGCGACGAGCCGGTCGACCCGAACCGCGCCGACGAGGTGCTCGGCGTGCTGAAGGCGTTCGCGCTGCGCTCTGCGCCCGACGGGGCGAAGATGCGCGACCGCTGGCAGCCGGGCATCGACGTCGCGGTCGCACACGGCAGGGCCGACTCCGGCGACATCGAGATCGACCTCGTCGAGCTGTTCACCGAGGTCGCAGGACTCGCCCAGGAAGTCGGGGCCGGCATCGCGCTGCTCATCGACGAGATGCAGGACCTGCGCCCGGACGACGTGTCGGCGCTCTGCGCGGCCTGCCACGAGCTGTCGCAGTCGCGCGCCCCGCTCGTGGTGGTCGGCGCCGGGCTGCCGCACCTGCCCGCGGTGCTCTCGGCGTCGAAGTCCTACTCGGAGCGGTTGTTCAAGTACGCCCGCATCGACAAGCTCGACCGCGCTGACGCCGACTTCGCGCTGCTCGCCCCCGCCGAACGCGAGGACGCCGCCTTCGACGTCGATGCGCTCGACGCCCTGTACGAGGCCTCGGGCGGGTACCCGTACTTCGTGCAGGCGTACGGGAAGGCCGCGTGGGACGCCGCCCCCCGCAGCCCGATCGCCGCGCCCGACGTCAAGCTGGCGGCCCCGGAGGCCGAAGGCGAGCTCGCCGTCGGCTTCTTCGGCTCCCGGTACGAACGCGCCACGCCCGCGGAACGGGAGTACCTGCGCGCGATGGCCGAGCTCTCGGAGGGCAGGGACGAGCCCGTGGGCACCGCCGGGATCGCCGATCATCTCGGTCGGAAGGCCTCGTCGCTCTCACCGGCCCGTGACAGCCTGTTGAAGAAGGGGCTGGTGTTCTCGGCCCAACGGGGCCAGATCGCGTTCACGGTGCCCCACTTCGGCCGATACCTGCTCACACAGCCCTGACATCGCTGGTCCGAACGAGTGAAACCTGGCCCTTTCGCGACCACAGGTAACGGCAGGGGCCCGGTGTCCGATTTCAGGTACAGCCCCGCGGTGCTGTCGGACCCCCGACCTGACAGCACCGCGGGGCTTTCTCATCTTCGGGCCGGTCAGGGGTCTGCTGACAGCTGCTCGTAGCATCGGTCCGATGCAGGACGCCAAGCTCGAGATCCAGATGCTGCACGACCGGGTCCTCGTGAAGCCGGACTCGGCCGGGGAGCGGCGCAGCGGTGCGGGGATCGTCATCCCCGCAACCGCAGAGGTTGCCAGGCGTCTTGTATGGGGGGAGGTGCTCGGCACGGGAGCGCACGTCCGCACCGTCAAGGTGGGCGACCGGGTGCTGTTCGCGCGCGACGACCAGTACGAGGTCGACGTGCAGGGTGACACCTACCTCGTCCTGCGGGAGCGGGAAGTGCACGCCGTCGCCACGGAGCGCACCGAGCACGGTACGGGGTTGTACCTGTGACGGGCCGGGCAACCGCCCGGTCCGATGGTTGAGGGGGAACGGACTTCATGCCCGAGCGGCAGTCATCGCCAGGGGAGGCGGCGGCTCCTCCGGAGCCGGACATCACGGAGAACGCGCGCAGTGCGGGGGCCACGGAGCAGGCCGCGTCGGGGGACGCGCAGCCGCTCCCCCCGGTGCGGGCGGGTGAGCGCGCGGGCAGCAGCAACGACGGGAACGGCCAGCACCACAACGGGCAGCACAACGGCCGTCCGGCAGCGGGGGCACCACGCCCGACACCACGTCCCGCTCCGGGTCCTGCCCCGGCCGTTCCGCAACCGCAGGGCGACGAGAGCCCCACGGTGCGCACGACGGCAGGGCGCGGCCCGGCGAACCGGCCCGGCGGCGGCGAGCACCCGAACGGCAGGCCTGCGGGCGGCGAGGCACCCACCGTCCGCGCAGCGGCGGCGGGGCGGCCCGCCCCCGGTCCGCGCCCGTCGCCGGAGCCGCACCCTTTCGCCGGCCCGCGTCCGCAGACCGGTGAGCAGCGCTCCACCGAGGCGACCACGGTCGGCGTCCAGGCCGCGACCCCACAAGCAGCGACCCCGCAGGCAGCGACCCCGCAGGCAGGCGCCGACGGGGCCAGTACCCAGATGCTGCCGCGCGCCCAGGGACAGACCCCGCCGCCGTCCGACGAGCCGGTGACCGAGCGGCTCCCGGCCATCGCGCCACGCCCGCCGGAGCCGCTGGTCGCCGAGCCGACCCGGATCGACCCCGTCGACACCGGCGGCCGCAGGCCGGGCCGGGGGCGTCGGCGGATGCTGCTGGTGGCGGCCGCCGTCGGTGCGCTCGGCCTGCTCTACGGCGCCGACCTGCTCCTGAGCTCCGGGTCGATGCCGCGGGGGGTCACGGTGGCCGGTGTCGGTGTCGGCACCATGTCGCTGGCCGACGCCGAGGAGCGGCTGCGGTCGGAGATCGGTGCCCGCATCGGCGGCCCGATCCCCGTCACGGTCGGCGACGCGCGCGGGGAGATCGACCCGACCGCCGCAGGCCTGTCCGTCGACTGGGCGGGCACGGTCGACCGGGCGGCCGAGCAGCCGCTGAACCCGATCACCCGGATCAGCTCGTTCTTCGGCGAGCGCGACGTCGGCGTGGTGACGATCGCCGACCCGACGGCCCTCGGCCAGGCGCTCGAACAGCTCGGGCCGGTCGTCGACAGCGAACCGGTGGAGGGCTCGGTGCGGTTCGACGGCACGGAGCCGCAGCCGGTCGACCCGAAGCCGGGGCAACGGCTGGACGTGGCCGCGGCGGGCGACGTCCTGCAGCGGGACTGGGCGAACGGGGGTGTGGTGGCCCTTCCGATCACCGAGCTGCCGCCGACCACCACGGCCGAGGACGTCGAAGCGGCGATCCAGGAAGTGGCGCGCCCCGCCGTGGCCGCGCCCATCATGGTGATCGGCGAGAACGGTGTGCAGGGCGACGTCACCCCGGACGTCATCGCGGCATCGCTGAGCTTCGTGGCCGAGAACGGCGCCTTGAGCCCCGAGCTGAACCAGCAGCTGATCCAGGACGCGCTCACAGGACAGATGGCCGACTCGGAGAAGCCCGGCCGGGACGCCACGTTCGACTTCTCCGGCGGCCGCGCGGTGGTCGTGCCCTCCCAGGACGGGCGCGGCGTGGACTACGAGGCCACCGTCGCCGCGCTGGTCGGGGTGCTGAGCAGCCCGCCGCCGCGTGAGGTCACCGCGGTCTACGCCGAGAAGCCCGCCGAGGTCACCACCGAGGAACTGCAGGCGCTCGGCAACCCGGAGATCATCGGCGAGTTCACGACGGGCGGCTTCGCCCCCGACTCGGGCCGGAACATCAAGCGCGCCGCCGAGCTGGTGAACGGCACGGTCGTGCAGCCGGGCGAGGTCTTCAGCCTCGACGCGGTCACCGGGCCGCGCACCGCGGCCAACGGGTACGTCGAGGCCGGTGTCATCGACAACGGGCGGTCGGCGCGCGGGATCGCGGGCGGTGCCTCGCAGGTGTCCACCACCCTCTACAACGCGGCCTACTTCGCCGGCATGACGCTGCTCGAGCACAAGGCGCACAGCTTCTACATCAGCCGCTACCCGGCGGGCCGGGAGGCGACCATCGCCACCGGCGCGATCGACAACAAGTTCCGCAACGACAACCCGAGCCCGATCATGATCCGCACGCGGTGGACGCCGTCGTCGGTCACGGTGCAGATCTACGGGCAGCGCAAGTACGAGGTCACGGGCGAGTTCGGGCCGCGGACCAAACCCACGCAGCCCAACGAGGTGACGATCCCGTCCGGCGAGGACTGCCACCCCAGCAACGGCGCCCGGGTTCACGATCACCGACACCCGGACCCGCCGCGACGTCGACACCGGTGAGGTCAAGCAGGAGACCATCACCACGCGCTACAACCCGGCTCCGAAGGTCGTTTGCGAAGACTAGGGCCTGTCCTGTAAGCCCAGGACCACGCTCTTCGCGCCGAGATCGCCCCTGCGGCGTTGCCAGGCACGACCGGGTACGTCCAGTACAACGGCTCGTGCCGGCGCTTGCCAGGGACGATCTCGATCACGAAGCCCGCGGCCCGGGGCCTACAGGACAGGCCCTAGGCGGTTCGGGCTCACCTGCGTCGGGGGTTCCGAAAGCGGGGGGCCAGTTCGTACCCTCGGTTCTTCAGCGCCGATGAGATCGGGGGTACGGGCGATGCGGATCGCGGACGTACTGCGCAGAAAGGGCAACACCGTGGCGACGGTGGGGCCCGACGTCACAGTCACCGATCTCCTCGGTGAGCTCGCCTCCCACAACGTGGCGCGTTGCCCGTCATCGCGGACGGGAACCTCGTCGGCATCGTCTCCGAGCGCGACGTGGTGCGCAGGCTGCACGCCGGAGGTGCGGAGCTGCTCGGGGCGAAGGTGGGCGACATCATGACCACCGACGTCACCACCTGCAGCCCGGAGGACGACGTCACGGACCTGGCCGCGATCATGACGTCGGGCCGCTTCCGCCACCTCCCGGTGCTCGTCGACGGTGAGCTGGCCGGCATCGTCAGCATCGGCGACCTGGTGAAGGCCCGCATCGACCTCCTGGAGTCCGAGCGCGCCCAGCTCCAGAGCTACATCGCGGGCTGAACCAGCCGTGAGTGGTGACGAGTGCTCCAGCACTCGCCACCACTCACGACCCCTGGTCAGGCCGGCGTCAGCGCGAGGCGGAGGGACGCCGGCGCAGCGTGCAGTTCGTGGTGCGGGAGGACGTCGGGGCCGCAGCTCGCCGTGCCGACCCCGCGGTGGGCCAGGTCGACGGTGAGGTGGACCCGGTTGCCGGGCACGAGGTCGGCGGGGTGCCGTGCGGCGTCGAGGTCGGCGGTGGTCCAGCGGCGCACGGTGAGCCCGAACGTCTCCGGATCGTCGTCGTGGGCGGGCAGTGCCTCGATCCGCAGGCCGCCGCCCGCGCCGGTGAGCTCGGCCCAGCGCACGCCGGCACGCCTGCCGTTCTCCTGTGGCATCACGTAGGGGGTCTGCAGGCCCTCCACGGTGCTCGTGAACCGGCCGATGCGGGCGGCGCGGTGGGTGTCGGGGTAGGCCTCGCCGGGCCCGCCGCCGAACCAGGTGACGGCGCCGAGCTCGGCCGGGAGCGACCAGACCAGGCCCAGCCGCGGGATCGGCCCGGGCCACTCGCCCTCCGGCTGCACCGAGACGTCGAGGAGCAGCCCGCCGCCGTCGAGCGGTGACCAGCGCATCGTGGACACGAACGCGGCGTCGAGGGCGGCCGGGGCCGTCCGGGTCCGCACGACGGTCCCGCCGGTCTCGTCGCGGACGTCGACCAGCCGGTGCCGCAGCCGGTGCAGGCCGACCGCCCGCCACGCGTCGGCGGCCGAGTCGCGCGGGATCCGGTCGTTGTCGGTGGGGGCGCGCCAGGCGTCCAGCCGCGGCCCGTCCACCGCGATACCGGCGACCTCGGTGAGCAGTCCGCGCACGCGGTCCAGCGCCACCGCGCCACCGGCGAGCGCGGCCGCGGGGCGCGGCCGCGGGGCGAGCCGCACCTGGCCCCATGCGATCTCGTGGCCCGCCGCTGCCCACGGCTCGTCCGTGGCGAGCACGGCGCGCACCGTCAGCCAGGTCTCGGCGTCGCCCGCCGACCGGGTCAGATCGAGCTCGACGCTGTCGCCCGCCGCCACCCGCGGCACGTCCAGCTCCCCCGCCCCGGTCTCGACGCCGTCCTCCTCGGTGGCCCACGGGAACCGCAGGTGGCCGAGGTCGAGCACTTCGTGCAGGTTGGTGATGCGCAGGCGCCCGTCCGGCGTGCCGGTGATCCGCACCGGCTCGACCACCTTGGCGAACTCGTGCAGCCCCGGCGACGGGGTGCGGTCCGGGAAGAGCAGCCCGTCGCCACGAAGTTGCCGTCGTGCAACTCCTCGCCGAAGTCGCCGCCGTAGCCGAAGAACTCGCGGCCCTGCGCGTCGCGGGTGCGGATGCCGTGGTCGATCCACTCCCACGCGAACCCGCCCTGGCAGCGGGGGTGGGCCTCGAACAGCTCCTGGTACTCGCTGAGCCCGCCCGGCCCGTTGCCCATCGCGTGGGCGTACTCGCAGAGCACGAACGGCGCCGCGCGCCGCGCCGTGTCCTGCACCGGGTCGACGCCGCGGGCGGGCTCCTCGCGGCGGCCGATGAGGTCGGTCTCGGCCTGCGAGGCGTACATCCGGCTGTAGACGTCGGACCAACGCCCGTCGGGGCAGTGTTCGTAGTGCACCGGGCGGCCCGGGTCGCGGTCCTTCGCGTAGCGGTACATCCGCTCCAGGTTGCGGCCGGTCCACGACTCGTTGCCCAGCGACCACATGATCACGCTCGGGTGGTTCTTGTCGCGCTCCACCATCCGCCGCATCCGGTCCTCGACGCGTCGCCCCAGGTCGGGTCGTCGGTGGGGTTGCCGCGCCAGCCCACGTGCACGAAGCCGTGGGTCTCGAGGTCGCACTCGTCCACGACGTACAGGCCGTACTCGTCGCACAGCTCGAGGAAGCGGGGGTGCGGCGGGTAGTGGCTGGTGCGGACCGCGTTGATGTTGTGCCGCTTCATCAGCAGCACGTCGTCGAGCATGTCCTGCTCGGTGACGGCCCGGCCGCGCTCGGGGTGGAACTCGTGCCGGTTCACCCCGCGCAGCAGCACCCGGTTGCCGTTCACGGTGAGTAGCCCGTTCTCGATCCGGACCGTGCGGAACCCCACCCGCAGGTCGACGCGCTCGCCTGCCGTCACGACCGCCGCGTCGTAGAGCCGGGGCACCTCGGCGCTCCACGGCTGCACGCCGTCGACCCGCACCTCCTCGCCCGCGGCCACGTCGATCCCCAGCTCGGGGACGAGCACCCGCGCATCTCCGGGAACGTCGACGCGCAGCGTGCCGGCGCCGTCGTCGTAGCCGGCGTGCACGAAGACGTCGTCCACCCCGCCCGCGGGCCGGGACAGCAACGAGACGTCGCGGAAGATCCCGGACATCCACCACATGTCCTGGTCCTCGAGGTAGCTGCCCGCCGACCACTGGTGCACGCGCACCGCCACCAGGTTGTCGGCGCCGGGTCGGACGGCGTGGGTGACGTCGAACTCGGACGGCAGCCTGCTGCCCTGCGCCGTGCCGATCTCGTGCCCGTTGACCCAGACGGCGAAGCAGGAGTCGACGCCCTCGAACCGCAGCACGATCCGCTCAACGCTCGGCGTCGCCGACGCTCCGCCGGCGCTTCGCGCAGGCGCTGTGACACTGATTCGCTCGCCAGCTCGCTCACCCGCCCAGCCGGCGGGCACCGCGACGGTGCGCCGGTAGCTGCCCGTCGGGTTCTCCGTGGGCACGCGGGGCGGGTCGATCGGGAAGGGGTAGCGCGTGTTGGTGTACGCGGGTCTGCCGTGACCGTGCAGCTGCCAGTGCGCGGGCACCGGCAGCAGTGTCCATCCGGCGTCGTCGAAGCCCGGATCGGCGAACCCGGCCGGGGCTTCCTCGACGGTCGGCGAGAGGCTGAACCGCCACTGCCCGTTCAGGCTGACGCGGGGTGCGTCCGACCGCAGGGCGGCGCGCGGGAGCAGCACGCGGGCGTCCGGGCGCGGGTCCTCGACGTAGGACGCATCGACGTGGGGCGCAGACGTCACTTGCGGATCCCTCCCGGGGTGTACCGGCCGGTGCTGGCGCGCACGATGAGGTCGGGGACCATCCGCACGGGGACGGGTTCGGTCGTGGGGTGCTCGACCTGCGAGAGGAGCATCGCGACGGCGCGCCTGCCCTCGTCCACCAGGTCCTGGCGCAGTGTGGTGAGCGGCGGGATGAGGTAGGCGGCCTCGGGGATGTCGTCGAACCCGATCACGCTGACGTCGCCGGGCACCGCTCGGCCTGCCTCGTGCAAGGCGAGCAGGAGTCCGATCGCCATCTGGTCGTTGGCGGCGAAGACCGCGCTCACGTCCGGGTCGGCCGCGAGCACCCGCCCGGCGGCATAGCCGGATCGAGCGCTCCAGTCGCCCTGCAGCGGCTCGTCGACAGGGGCCCCGGCGGCTTCGAGCGCCGTGCGCCAGCCTTCCATCCGGGAGCGGGCCGCTTCCCAGCGCAGCGGCCCCGCGAGGTGGCGGACGGTGGGATGGCCCAGGTCGAGCAGGTGCCGCACGGCACCCTGGGAGCCCTCGTTGCCGTCGATCTCGATGCCCGCCGCCACCGCGTCGAGCCCGCCGCAGAGCACCATCATCGGGACGCCCGGCGGCAGCGCCCGCAGCGCGGCGGCGGCGTCGACCTCGGGGTCGATCGCGACGATCCCCTCGACGCCCGCGGTGGTCATCCGCTCCACCGAGGTCAGCGCCGAGGTGCGGTCGAACCGGGAGAGGCTCTCGGTGCTCACCGAGTAGCCGGCGTCGCGGATCGCCGTCTCGACACCGCGCAGCGTGGTGGCAGGCCCGTACAGCGCCGAGCCGATCGCGACGACGCCGATCGTGCGGGTGCGCCCGGACGCGAGGGAGCGAGCCACGGTGCTGGGCCGGTAGCCGAGCTCGCGCATCGCGGCGAGCACCCGTTCGCGGGTGGTGGCGCGCACGCCGGGCTGATCGTTGATCACCCGGGACACGGTCTGATAGGAGACACCCGCGAGCGCGGCCACGTCGACCATGACGGGTGCGCCGTACCGGCCGGTGGCGCGGCGGGAACCGTTCTCGGTCATGCCGCCTCCCCGATGTCGTCTGTGAACGCTCACACGATACGGCTCGAAGCACGATGCAGAGGCAGGCCGAACTGCGCAACCTCTTGACCCGGCGATGTGTGAGCGCTCACACTTGCGCCCGCCGACGACGTGGCGAAGACGATCGAAGGGGATCGCTCGATGGCAGTCGCGAGTGGTGGTGCGCCCGTTGCGGAGCGGGCCCAGCCGTCCCGGAGGAAGGCCCTCACCGGCTTCGCCTTCTTCGCCCCGTTCCTGGTCGTGTTCCTCGCCGCGATCGTCGCCCCGCTCGGGTACGCACTGGTACTGAGCCTCTTCCGGCGCCGGCTGATCGGGGGCACGACGTTCGTCGGCCTGGACAACTACCTGCGCGCCGCCGTCGACCCCCAACTGCTCGCCGGCCTGGCGCGCGTCGGGCTCTTCCTGGTCATCCAGGTGCCGGTGATGCTGCTGCTGGCGTTGTTCGTGGCACTGGCGATCGACAGCAAACGGGTGTGGTGGCCCAAGCTCTTCCGGCTGGGCGTCTTCGTGCCCTACGCCGTGCCCGCGGTGGTGGGCACGCTGATGTGGGGGTTCATCTACGGCGGCCAGTTCGGCCTCACCGGCCAGATCGCCGACGCGTTCGGGGTGGAGCCGCCGGCATTCTTCGGGCCGGACCTGATGCTCCCGGCGCTGGCCAACATCGTCACCTGGCAGTTCGTCGGCTACAACATGCTGATCCTCTACGCCGCGCTGCGCGCGGTACCACAGGATCTCTACGACGCCGCGAGGTGGACGGGGCGGGCGAGTTCCGCAAGGTGTGGAGCGTCAAGCTACCCGCGCTGCGACCCGCCCTGTTGCTCGCGACGATCTTCTCGGTGATCGGCAGCTTCCAGCTGTTCACCGAGCCGAAGGTGATGTCGGACCTCGCCCCGGCCGTGATCACCACCTCGTACACCCCCAACATCTACGCCTACGAGCTCGCCTTCAACGGCCAGCTCGTCGACTACTCGGCGGCGATCTCCGTGGTGCTCGGGCTGGTGACGATCGTCGTCGCCTACGTCGTGCAGCTGACCACCGCCCGGCGGGAGCGGATCCTGTGACCGCCGTGGAGACCGCTCCCGTGCAGCGCCGACACCCGGCGCGGCGCCCGGCCGTGGGAGGGACCGGTCGGGCCCGCAGACCCAGCGTCATCCTGACCGTGGTGCTGGTCGGGCTGTTGGCCTACTTCCTCCTGCCGCTGGCGTGGCTGGTGATCAACTCGACGAAGAGCACCGCCGGGCTGTTCGAGAGCTTCGGGCTCTGGTTCGCGAGCGACTTCCACCTGTTCGAGAACGTGCGCGACGTGCTGACCCACTCCGACGGCATCTACGTGCGGTGGTTCCTCAACACGGTCCTCTACGCGGTGGCCGGAGCGGGCGGTGCCGCACTGCTCGCGGCGCTGGGCGGCTACGGCGTGGCGAAGTTCGACTTCCCCGGCCGGAGGCTGCTGCTCGCGGGCGTGCTGGGCGCGGTGATGGTGCCGGTCACCGCGCTGGCGATCCCCACCTACCTGCTGCTGAGCTCGGTGGGGCTCGTCGACACGCCGTTCGCGGTGATCATCCCGTCGCTGGCGAGCCCGTTCGGGCTGTACCTGATGTGGATCTACGCCGCCGCGTCCGTGCCCGACGAGCTGCTCGAGGCGGCCCGGCTGGACGGCGCGGGCGAGCTGCGGATCTTCTGGTCGGTGGCGATGCGGCTGCTGGTCCCCGGCTTCGTGACCGTGCTGCTCTTCCAGCTCGTCCACGTCTGGAACAACTACTTCCTGCCGCTGATCGTCCTCAACGACCCGCAGTGGTACCCGCTCACGGTCGGGCTCAAGCAGTGGAACGAGCAGGCCTACACCGTGGGTGGGGCGCAGGCCGTGTTCACGCTGGTCATCACAGGTTCGCTGCTCGCGGTCATCCCCCTGGTCGTGGTGTTCCTCGTGCTGCAGCGGTACTGGCAGTCGGGCATCGCCGTGGGCGCCGTCAAGCAGTGACACACAACGGAGTGCGGGAGGGACCGAATCCGATGATCCGATCACGGAGCACGCTCGCGGCGGCATCCGTCGCGGTGGCAATGGCGCTGTCCGCGTGCAGTGGTGGCGGAGGTGGGGGTGGAGGCGGCACGACCTGCGACGGGCCGCTCGCGTTCTGGACCTGGGTGCCCAACATCGAGTCGACGGTCGCGCTGTACGAACAGTCGCACCCCGGCGTCGACGTCCAGGTGACCAACGTCGGGCAGGGCGACGAGCACTACACGCAGCTGCGCACCGTGCTCTCCGCGGGCACCGGTGCCCCGGACGCCGTGCAGATGGAGTTCAAGAACATCCCGGCCTTCGTGCTCACCGACTCGCTCGTCGACCTCACCGAGTACGGCGCGGCGGACGTGGAGAACCGGTTCCTGCCCTCGGCGTGGCAGCAGGTGAAGATGGGTGACGGGATCTACGGCATCCCGCAGGACACCGGTCCCATGATCATGCTGTACCGGCCGGACATCTTCGACGGCCTGGGCATCCCCGTCCCCACCACGTGGGAGGAGTACGTCGCGGCGGGCAGGCAGATCAAGGCGAGCGGCCCGGACCGCTTCATCGGGAACATCGGCCCGGACGACGCCGGTGGGGTGTCGAGCCTGCTGTGGCAGGCCGGGGCGCGGCCGTTCGCGCTCGAGGGCGAGTCGTCGCTCACCATCGACTTCTCCGACGAGGGCGCCGCCACCTGGGCCGGTACCTGGAACACCCTCGTGTCCGAGGGCCTGGTCGAGCCGGTGCCCGCCTACACCGACGAGTGGTACCGGGGGATGGCCGAGGGACGCTTCGCCACCTGGGTGGCCGGTGCGTGGGCTCCGACGTTCCTGCAGACCGTGATCCCGCAGGCCGAGGGCCAGTGGCGGGTGGCGCCGATGCCCGACTACGGCGAGCCGGTGGTGCCCGAGAACGGCGGGTCGTCCGTGGCCGTCACCACGCAGAGCGAGTGCCCCGCCGCCGCGGCCGACTTCGCGACCTGGCTGAACTCCGACCCGGCCGCGGCCAAGGAGCTGAACGGGACGAGCCTGCTCTACCCGGCCACCAGCGCGCTCGTCGAGGACCTGGCGTGGCTGGACGCGCCCATGCCGTTCCTCGGTGGGCAGCAGGCCAACCGGGTCTACGTCGAGGCGTCGAAGCAGGTGCCGGAGGGCTGGCAGTACACGCCGTTCCAGGACTACACGGAGTCGGTGTTCCCGGGCACCGTCGGCCAGGCGCTGGTGAACCGCACGGACCTGCAGGCAGGCCTGGACGCGTGGGGTGAACGCCTGCGCACGTACGCCACGGAGCAGGGGTTCCAGGTCCAGGGCAGCTGATCTTCAAGGTACGCAGCCCAGACCAATCGCCCGCGAGAAGCACGCGAGGGTCCTGCATGGCGCATCCGCGTGCTTCCCGGACCGATCGGCATGCGGGGTCGGGTGCGGTTGGTGCCGTGGGTGTGTGGACGGCAAGCCGACTGCGAGTGGTCACCCGGGGGTCGCGGGTCGGGACCACAGGACAGTCGCGTGGGCACCCGGTCGTGACGGTCTCGTCGCGAACGGGTGTGCCCCCGCGTCGGGGACGGCGCGCCAAGCCGCCCGTTTCATGATCAGGTCGACTCCATCGGGCTCAGCTCGACCCCAACGGTGTCGACATGATCATGGGCACGCCGGGCGTGATCGGGCATGATCGTTGCGAGGTAACGGTCGGCGCCCGGGGCGGGGCGATCCGCCGCATCTCGCGCCGATCATGGGGCCGTGATCGCTACGAGGTCACGCTGAACGCCTCGTGAGGGCGGATTCCGGCATCACAGATCGATCACCAGGCGCCGACCCGCGCAAACCTCGGGCCCTCTGCACCAGGGGACAGGATTCCGTTCGTACGGTCAGAACGCGGCTTCCGGGAGCTCCATGAGGCTGTTGTCCGTCGCCTCCAGCACTGCCCGTTGCGCGGTCAGCTGCGGGAGCACCGTCTTCGCGAAGAAGCGCGCCGCGCCCACCTTGCCCTCGTAGAACGCGACGTCGCGGGCGGCGGGCTCGCCACCGAGCGCGGTGAGCGCCACGTCGGCCTGGCGGAGCAGGAGCCAGCCGATGAGCAGGTCGCCCACGGCCATGAGCAGCCGGACGCTGTTCTGGCCGACCTTGTAGAGGCTCGCCGGGTCCTCGGCCGAGGCCATCAGGAAGCCGGTGAGGGTGCCCAGCATGCCCTGGACGTCGGCGAGGGCCGTGGCGAGCAGCGCCCGCTCCTCCTTGAGGCGCCCGTTCCCGGATTCCGCGTCGAGGAACGCCTTGATCTCGCCCGCGACGTACCCGAGCGCCTGGCCGTTGTCCCGCACGATCTTGCGGAACAGGAGGTCCATCGACTGGATGGCGGTCGTGCCCTCGTACAGCGAGTCGATCTTGGCGTCGCGGATGTACTGCTCGATCGGGTAGTCCTGCAGGTAGCCGGAGCCGCCGAGGGTCTGCAGCGAGAGCAGCAGCTGCTCGGAGGCGCGCTCGGAGCCGACGCCCTTGACGATCGGGAGCAACAGGTCGTTCACGCGTTCGGCGACGGTGGTGTCGGCTCCGGTGGCGGCACCCGCCCTGATCTCGTCCTGGAACGTCGCGGTGTACGTGTAAAGGGCGCGCAGGCCCTCGGCGTAGGCCTTCTGCAGCATGAGGATGCGGCGCACGTCCGGGTGGTGCGTGATGGTCACGCGCGGGGCGGACTTGTCGAGCTGCCGGGTGAGGTCGGGGCCCTGCACGCGCTCCTTGGCGTACTCCAGCGCGGCGAGGTAGCCGGCCGAGAGCGTGCCGATCGCCTTGGTGCCCACCATCATCCGGGCGTACTCGATCACCTGGAACATCTGTGCGATGCCGTCGTGGACCTCGCCGAGCAGCCGGCCGACGGCGGGCACCCCGTGCTGGCCGAACGTGAGCTCGCACGTCGTGGACGCCTTGAGGCCCATCTTGTGCTCGACGCCCGTGACGAAGGCTCCGTTGCGCTCGCCGAGCTCTCCGGTCTGCGAGTCGAAGTGGAACTTCGGCACGAGGAACAGCGACAGGCCCTTGGTGCCGGGCCGCGGGGTGATTCCAGGGCCCTCCGGGCGGGCCAGCACCAGGTGCATGATGTTCTCGGTCAGGTCGTGCTCGCCCGAGGTGATGAAGCGCTTGACGCCCTCGATGTGCCACGTGCCGTCGGCCTGCTGCACCGCCTTCGTCCGGCCCGCGCCGACGTCGGACCCGGCGTCGGGCTCGGTGAGCACCATCGTGGCTCCCCAGCCGCGGTCGATCATGAGCTCGGCCCAGTGCTGCTGCTCCTCGGTGCCGTTGCGGTGCACCACGGCGGCGAAGTTGGGGCCCGCCATGTACATGAATGCGGCCGGGTTGGAACCGAGGATCAGCTCGGATGCCGCCCACTGCACGGTGGCCGGGATGCCGTAGCCGCCGATGTCGGCGGGGAGACTGATCCGCCACCACTCGCCGTCCCACAGCGCGCGGTAGCTGTCCTTGAGCGACTGCGGCAGCGTGACCGAGTGGGTGGCCGGGTCGAAGACCGGCGGGTTGCGGTCGGCGTCGACGAACGACTCCGCGAGCGGGCCGGTGGCCACGGCGTTCAGCTCGGTGAGCACGCCGCGCACGGTGTCGGTGTCGATGCCGTCGAACGGGGCGGTGCCCAGCCGGTCCTGCACCCGGAAGAGCTCGAACAGGTTGAACTCGAGGTCCCGCAGGTTGCTCCTGAAGTGGCCCATCGTGCATCGCTCCTCAGCGGGGTGGAACGGCCTACTCGTCGGTAACCAACAGAGTATTACTCATCGGTAACTTCGACAAGGGTGGCCCGGACGAGCAATCACACCTTCGAGCAACAGCACCGCGCGGAACGTTTGCGGCGCCCTCCGTCCGGAGATCATCGGGTGGCCGGCGTGCGGGTCCGGTCGGACAGGAGGGTGACGTGTGGGGTCCGAGCGTGTCCCGGCGCAGCGTCCTGCTCGGCGGGCTCGTCCTCACCGGAACGTTCGCCGGGCTCGTCCGGCCGCCGTCGGCGAGCGCGGCACCGGGCGTGGCGAGCCCACCGATCATCGGCTGTGACGGCTGGGGTGCCCGGCCTCCGAGCGCACCGGTGGACGTCCTGGACCGCAGGCCGGTGCGGATCCTCGTGCACCACACGGCGAGCCCGAACGTCGAGGACCGCAGCCGGGGCGCCGCCGAGTTCGTCGCCCGCAAGATCCAGGAGTTCCACATGGACCGGCGCGGCTGGATCGACAGTGGGCAGAACTTCATGATCAGCCGGGGCGGGTTCGTCCTCGAGGGCCGCCACCGCAGCCTCGAGGCGGTACGCGCGGGCCACCGCCACGTCGAGGGCGCGCACTGCACCGGGCAGAACGCCGAATCCGTCGGCATCGAGAACGAGGGCACCTACTCGACGGTCGCGCCCGACGGCGGGCAGTGGGAGCAGCTGCGCGCCCTGTGCGCCTACGTCTGCCACCAGTACGGGATCGCGCCGACGGAGATCGACGGGCATCGCGACTACAAGGACACGCTGTGCCCGGGGGACGTGTTCTACGGGATGCTGCCGAAGCTGCGCGTCGAGGTGGCGGAGCTGCTCGGGCGGCCGCTGTCGGACCGGACGGCCGTGCGGGCGTCGTGGCCCCTGCTGCGCAACCGCAGCTCAGGGCCCCCCGTGGAGGCGGCCCAGCACCTCCTGCGCGCCGCAGGCCTGACCGGTGTGCAGGCCCACGGCCATTTCGACGAGCGGACGGCCGCTGCCGTGCGGGACTTCCAACGGGCCCACCGCACCGAGGAGGTCAACGGGATGATCGGCGGCGAGACGTGGCCGCTGCTGGTGACCGGGCCGGACGCGACCGGGAGGAGGTCGCACTGGCCGTGCGGGCACTCACCCCCGGCGGCGCCGTACGTGCGTCGGCACTGCCGGGCGTCGAGGAGTGGAAGCGCCTCCTGAACGCCCAGCGCCGCCCGTGACGCGGGGTGTCACCAGGCGCGCGTGCCGTCCTCCCAGACCTTCCACGGGGCGTCGCCGGCCGCCCACAGGGAGCCCAGTGCCTGGTAGTCCTTGTAGGTGTCCATCGCGGCCCAGAAACCCTCGTGCTTGTTGACCGTGAGCTGCTTGTCGCGGGCCAGCCGCTGCAGCGGCTCCGCCTCGAGGAACAGGTCCTCCTCGTCGTCGAGGTAGTCGTCGAGGAACGACCTCTCGAACACGAAGTACCCGCCGCTCACCCAGCCGGTGACCTGGGTGGCTTCTCGTTGAACTCCGCCACCACGTTGCCGTCGACCTGCATCTCGCCGAACTTCGACGTGGGGTGCACACCGGTGACGGTGCCGACCCGGCCGCCGTCGGCGTGGACCTTCGCCAGGTTCGCGATGTCCACGGCGCTGACGCCGTCGCCGTAGGTCATCATGAACTGCGGGGTGTCGATGTAGTCGCGGATGCGGCGCAGCCGCGCACCGGTGCCCGCCTCCAGGCCGGTCTCGGCGAACGTGATCTCCCAGTTCTCGTCGGCCACACCGTTGCGGTAGATGGGCTGGTGGTCACCCTCGGACAGGCTGAGCGTGAAGTCCGACATGTGCGCCCGGTAGTCCAGGAAGAACTGCTTGATCTCCCAGCCTTGTAGCCGAGGCAGAGGATGAAGCGCCGGTAGCCGTAGTGGCTGTAGAGCTTCATGATGTGCCAGAGGATCGGCCGTCCGCCGATGTCCACCATGGCCTTCGGCAGCCGCTCGCTCACCTCGCGGATACGGGTGCCCTGTCCGCCGCACAGGATGACAACCGGGGTGTCGTGGTCCATCAGGAAGCGTGTCCCTCCGTCGGGTGGGGAGTGCTACTCGTCGGGGTCGTGGTGCGGCTGGGGCCCGCACCGGTCACCCCGCGAAAAGATGAGATGCTTGGCTATCGCGAGGTCCTGCGGGGTCGTCACATGGACGTTGCCCACGTCACCCGAAACGGTGACGACCCGATGGCCACGTTCTACCAGCAGCCCCGAGTTCTCGACCGGGCGCGGTCGATCGGCGTGCACGGCGCGGAGCACGTCGGCCCGGAACGCCTGCGGGGTCTGGGTCAGCACGAGGTCGTCCTTGGGCAGTGTCTCGACCACCCGGCCGTCCCGCACCCGCTGCACGACCTCTGCAATTGGGATCACCGGCACGGCGCCGTCCGCTCCGTCGCGCACCGCGCCGACCACGGCGTCGACCAGCGCGTCGGTCGCGAGGGGGTGGGCCGGGTCGGCCACCGCGATGATCGCTGCGTCGAGCGGTACCGCCGCGAGCCCCGCGCGGAGCGACTCGGACTGGTGGTCACCGCCTTCGACGACGGCGTCGACCTGATCCCCCGTCCACGCCTGTCCCGGCGGCAGCACGAGAACGACGCCGTCGCACGTGCGGCGCGTGATGGTCACCGTGCGGGCCACCATCGGCACCCCGGCGAGCCTCTCGAACTGCTTCGACCGTTCGCCGAACCGCCGTGACGCGCCGGCCGCGAGCACAATCGCCCAGACGGACCCATGCATGCGTTCCTCCCCGACGTCGGGGTGATCGTGCCACTCACCGCACCAGAGGGGACCGCTGGGCAGACGCCGCCACCGCCCACGGCGGGCACGGACCGCCCGCTGAGTAGTCTTCGATCAGTGTCGATGCGTACCCAGCCGGCGCCGCGGGCTCCGGAGAGGCTGCTCGCGGGCTCGCCCGCGGCGCGTCGACTCGTGCACGAAGCGGCCGCGCGTTCCGCGTCGTCGCGCCGGGTGGACGTGATCGGTCCGGGTGGCCACGGCAAGACCGTGCTGCTCGACGCGCTCGCCACCACGTTCGAGGCCGCGGGCCTCGTCGTCCACCGCGACATGGCCGACATGGTGGAACTGGGCGCCGACGACGCGCTACTGCTCGACGACGCACACCTGCTCCCGCCGCACGAGCTGGAGCGGCTCGCGATGCTGGCCGCGGTGCCCGGCGGCCACCTGGTCGTGGCACACCGGCCGTGGCCGCGCCCGCCCGGCACCGCCGCGCTCGGCAGCGCGCTCGCCGCCACCCGGCCACCGGTGGTGCTGGAGGCGCTCGACCGCACCGGGGTGGTGACCCGGGCCGCGAACCTGCTGGGGGGCGACACCCCGCCCGCCACGCTCGTCGACCACGTGCTGGACCGGACGGCCGGCATGCCGGTGCTGGTCGATCGGTTGCTCGGGGTGCTCGTGGAGCAGGCCGGGCCCGACCGCGCCAGCGGCGTCCCGGTGTCCGCCGAGCTGCCGGCCGGCCTGCTGGTGCAGCTCGGCTACCTGGTGCACGGCCTCGGTGACGGCGTCGCGGGCCTGCTGCTCGCCGTGCGCTGGGCGCTCCGCTGGAGTCGGAGGTGCTCGTCCCGCTGCTCGGGCTCTCCCCGGAGGACGGCGCGGCGCAGGTCGACGAGCTGCTGGAGGCCGCGCGGGCGGCGGGCATGCTCACCGCCGACGGAAGGGCCGTCCCGCTCGTCTCCGCCGCGGTGCTCGCGCGCACCCCGCGCGCGTCCCGGTCGGAGCTGCGGCGCGCGCTGGCGGAGATCGAGCTCGACCGCGGGGGCAACGTGCTCGCGGCGGCCCGTGGCCTGGTCGGCACGGGGGCCGCCGGTTCCAGGGTCGCCACCGTGTTCACCTCGGCGGCCGAGGAGGCACTGCGCACCGGCTCGTCGTCGGCCGGTGAGCTCTTCGACGCAGCTGTGCAGGCCGGCAGCCCCGCGCTCGGCCTCGCGGCCGGCCGGGCGGAGGCGGCCGTGCTCACCGGCGACCTCGACCTCGCGCTCATCCAGGCCGACCAGGTGCTGTCCGACCCCGACCAGGTGCCGCCCGCGGCGGCCGTGCGCGCCGGCACGGTGGCGGCCGCCGTCCTCGCCCACCGCGGGATGCTCGGCCGCAGCGCCGAGCTGTACCGGTGGATGGGCACCCTGGAACCGGCCATGGGCACCACCGCCGTGCTCGCCGTTCCCGCGCTCATCGGCACCGGTGCCCTCGACGAGGCCACCAAGCTGCTGCAGGGGCCCGCCTCCGGGAACAGCGGCCCGCTGCGCCCGCCCACACTGCTCGCCGGTGCCGAGGAGCTGATGGCCCAGGGCGTCTACGACTCGGTCGCAGGGTCGCCCACAGCAGCCCTGTCGCAGCTCACGCGCGCGGCGTCGCTGCTGGAGGCCTCCCAGCGCGCCGCGCTCCTGCCGGACACCCCGGCCGCGCTGGCAGCGCTGGTCGCCGTGCACTGCGGTGAGCTGGACGTGGCGCAGTCCGTGTTGGAACGCGCGTTGCGGGTCGGCCTCGGCGGCCGCGGCTCGGTCACCCGCCACCGCCTCCTGCTCGGCTGGATCGCGCTGTTCCGCGGGGCCACTGGCGCGGCGCGTTCCGCGCTCACCGTCGCGTCCCCGCCGGGGGCCGAGCTCGAACCGCGCGACGAGCTGCTCGCCGCGGCGCTGGACGTCGCCCTCGCCCGGCGGGCGGGCGACCTCGCCGTGCTCATGACCGCGTGGGGCCGGGCCCGGGAAGCGATCGTGCGGCACCCGGTCGACCTGTTCGTCCTCCAGCAGCTCGGCGAGCTGTGGGTGGCCGCCACCCGGCTGCGCGAGTCGAGCTGGGTGCGTCCCCACCTCGACGAGGCCACCGACCTGCTGGCCCGGCTCGGCGACCCCGCGCTGTGGGCGGCGCCGCTGCACTGGGCGGGTCTGCAGGCCGCGATCCTGTCCGAGGACCGCGATGCCGCGAAGCGGCACGCCGAGGCGCTGGACGGCGCCGCGGACGGCAGCCGCTACGCGGCCGCGATGGCCGCAGCGGCTCGCCACTGGGTACGCCTGCTCGACTCCGAGGTCGACACCGCGGGCGTGGAAGCCGCCGCCCGCGGGCTGCACGCCGTCGGGATGGCCTGGGAGGGCGGCAAGCTCGCGGGCCAAGCCGCGATCCGCACCCGCGACCGCAAGGCGATGACGGCGCTGCTCGGGTGCGCCCGCGCGTTGCAGAGCTCCGGCCCGGCCGCGCGCACCGTCGCGGTGGAGGCCGACACCGACTGCGATCCCCGCGCCACCGCCCCCGGCACCGCCGAACCCGGCCCGGAGCAGGCCTCCGACTCCGTCGACGGCCCGCTGAGCGACCGTGAGCGCGAGGTCGCGGGCCTCGTCCTGGAAGGCCTGACCTACCGGCAGATCGGCGAGCGCCTCTTCATCTCCGCGAAGACCGTGGAGCACCACGTCGCGCGGATGCGCCAGCGCCTCGGCTCGGGCAGCCGCGGTGAGCTGTTCGCCCACCTGCGCCAGATCGTGGGCCCGGGCACCGACAGCTGAGCCGGCAGCCGGTGCCCTCCGACGGAGCCCTACTGCTGGCGCATCGTGGCCAGGATGCCCTCGCAGCTACGCACGACCTGCCGCGAGATGTCGGCGATCGCCCGGCTCGACAGCGGGCTCTCCCCACGCCTGCGCCACTGGTTCGCCGCGTCGATCGCGGCGTCCCACACCTCCTGCGGGCCGGCGTCGGGCTCCAGCCCGAGCCGGGCGTACGGCGCTCCGCCGTCGCCGCCCAGCAGCCGCTCCGCCTCCTGGAGCGTCTCCTTGGGCAGCTTGATCGCCCCGGCGCGCAGTGCGGAGAGCAGCCGCAGCTCAGCGAACTCGTGGGCGCCCGCGAGGATGCGCTCCACCTCGCCCGCCAGCATCGGGGTGGCGGCGCGGGGCTCCTCCCGGGTGAGCACCAGATCGATGGCCAGCAGCGCCGACCGCGCCTTGAGCAGGTCGCGCCGCTCGCTGAACTGCGTGGAGAGCACGCCCCGCAGCTCGTCGAGGCCGCTGCGCTTGACGAGCTCGGCCGAGATGGCGGTCGGGTCGGTCATGCCCTGGCGGATCAGCGTGGTGGCCAGCCGCACCCCGAACATCCCGAACCGCTCCATCAGGTGGGCGCGGGACTCCGAGTCGGGCGCACCCGGCGCGTCGAGCTCCGTGCGGGAGAAGCGGTCGGCCGACAGCAGCATCGACTCGATGTCCGACCGGGGCATCGCGGCGAGTGCCGTGAGCGCCGTGAACTCGCCCTGGCGCATCGTGCGGCCGGTCTGGGCCAGCAGGCCTGCGACGGCCACGACGGTCTGGCAGAGGCCGCGGATCTTGTCGTCGGCCCGGTAGCGCCGGGCGATCTTCCGTGCGGACGTGAGCGCGTTCAGCCGGCCGGCACCGATCTCGTCGGCGCGCGAGAGCACGCCGATGGTGTTGATCGGGGTGGCCCGGGCGACGCCCTGGTCGAAGAACGACTCGAGGAACCGCACGTCCGTGTTGTGCAGGTGGCGCATCAGGTAGATGACGGCGTCGGCCTGGGTGGGCGCGTCCTCCGGCGCGAGGAAGGCCCCCGCGCGGGACGACGTGTCGGCCGACAGCGACGCGATGCCCGGCGTGTCGATCAGGGTCTGCGCGCGCAGGCTCTGCGACGGCCACTCCACCTCGAGCTTGTCGACCTTCTCCACGGGGAAGCCGTTCAGGTCGAACGAGAGCCCACCGCCGGAGCGGTTGATCGTGAGCTGCTGCGGCTCCGAGCCGCGCGGGTACATCCGGACGCGCGGGTACTGGGCGTCGACGTACCAGGTGACGACCCGGGTGCACTCCCCCGCGTCGGTGGGAGCGATCTGCTCCCCGACCAGCGCGTTCAGCAGCGTCGACTTGCCGGCCTTCACCTTGCCGGCGATCGCGACCCGCAGGGGCTCGTCGAACCGCTGCAGGTTGTGGGACAGCCAGCCGTGGGCCTGCGGGCTGTCCTGGTAGGCCTCGAGGGCCTGGCGCAGCAGGATGCGCACCGCTGCGCCGAGCGGGGGCGCGGGCGCGGTCATGCGGCACCTCCAGTCGTGGCCGGACGTTTCTCGTTGGCGAGTGCTTGGCGCGTTGTGCCACGCCGTCGATGCGGGCCAGCTCGGCCTTCAGGTCCTTGATCCGCTTGTCGCGGCCCGACGTGTTGGTCTTCAAGGCGTTCTGCGCCGACTGCACGGACGCGGCGATCGAGGTGCTCATCTCCTCGGCCAGCGCGCTGAAGTGGTCGCGCAGCTGGCGCTGGGTGCGCCGGAGCATGTCGGTGGAGTCCTTGCCCACCTGGAACGTGACCTCGTCGATGTGCTTGCGCACCCCGTTCTTGGCATCGTTGCGACGCTTCGTCAGCATCCGCTTCTTCTCGTCGCGCACGGCCTTGATACCGAGCAGCACACCGGCGGGGGCGCCCGCGAAGATCGGCAACCCGGCCAGCGTGCCCAGCATGCCGAACATCAACATGCCGCCGTAGCCGCCCTGCATGCCCTTGAGGAGCTGGGCGCCGCGGCCGAGTTGCTCCACCTCCGGCTTCACCAGCGGGTCGACCGTGCCCGCGATGCCCTCGTCGTCGAACCGCAGCTCGGGCATCCCGACGTCGGCGCCTTCCGCGAAGTGCTCGGCCACCTGCCCGGCGAGCCACCGGGCCCGCTCCGCCGCCCACACGAAGTTGGCCGACGCCGCGGAGGAGATCTGCTGGTGGAACCAGTCGGAGAACTGCTCCCACACCTCGGCCGGGTCGGAGTCCTCGATGAGCTGTTCGGCCTCCCGCCCGATCGTGCGCAGCCGGTCGCGCAGGTCGTAGCCGATGTCGGACTGCAGGTCGGCGACCCCGTCGTTCAGCGTGATCTGCCAGCGGGACGACCGCTGCTTGAGCTCGTCGGCCCGCGCCTTGGCCTTGGTGAGGTCCTCGACGAGGGCGTTGACCTTCTCCGGGTCCTCCAGGATGGAGAGCTCGGCCTTCATCCCCGACGAGAGCTGCTCGGTGACCGACAGCACGTCGTGGCTCGTGGAGCGCCGGTCGAGCTCGTCGGACTGGGCCACGACCTTGTGCAGCAGGTAGTCGACGAGCGGCTTGAAGCCCGACTCGTCCATCAGCTGGCTGTCCTGCTCCTTGGCCGCGTGCAGGCGCAGCACCGAGGACACCGGGAAGATCTCCGCGTTGACGCCCGCCCTGCGGAGGTGGCCGCGGTCGAGCTCCTCGATCCGCCGCCAGTGCGGGTAGAGATCGGTCTTGGTGAGCACGCACGCGACGTTGGGGCACAGCTTCATCGCCGCGTCCAGGAACTCCAGCTCGGGTGCCGTGTACTCCTGGGCGGCGTCGGAGACGAGCAGCACGGCGTCGGCGCTGGGCAGGGCCGACATCGTGGCCGCGCCGTGGGACGAACCCAGACCACCCACGCCCGGGGTGTCGACGAGCACCAGCCCGCCGGACAGCAGCTTGCGCGGCAACCCCACCTCGGCGTAGCTGATCGACGCCTTGTTGTTCGGGTTGCCGGCCTCCGAGACGTGCTGCACCAGCTGGGTCGCCGGCACCGGGGTGCGCTCGGCGGAGTCCTCCGACTCGCCCTCGCGCACCAGCTCGGCCGCGGTGGTCTCGGCGTACTTCACGACCGTGGGCACCGCGGTGGCGATGTCGTCGTCCACCGGGCACACCGGGGCGTTCACCAGCGCGTTGACCAGTTGGCTCTTGCCTTGCTTGAACTCGCCGACGATGAGCACGCGCACATCGGGGTCGGCGAGCCTCTTGCGGGTCTGGAGCAGTCGCCCACCGAGGTCGGGACGCTCGTAGGCGGTGGTTGCTTTCAGCGCGAGGTCGACCAACTCGACCGCTGCGGGAACCGCCACGCCGGTCCTTCCCTCCTCGTCGACTTGTGCTGGGACTTGTGCTGGCCCTGAACCCGATCCTGGCTCACCCGATCGGCCGGTACGACACCGGCCCCGCCACCATCGGGTACTCCCGTGGAGTGGCGGCCGGTGGTGGAATCCCCCGGCAGGCTACATCGCCGGTCATCCGCTGCTTCGCCCAGTGATCAGACGACCCCGGAGCTGTAGGAGCTCTGGGTGCTGTCGTTGCTGTCGGTGGTGGTCGTGTCGTTGTCCTGGTAGCTGCTGTTGTCGGTGGACTCCTCGTAGTTGCTGTACGAGTCGTTGTCCTGCTGCGACAGGTCGGTCCCGGTGTTCGAGTTGTCCGCCCAGTCGGTGGTGGTGTTGCCGGAGTCACTGACCGAGTTGTCGCTCTTGTCGACGGACAGGTCGTCGTCGGAGTGGTCGGAGCTGTCCACCGAGGAGCTGCCACCGACCGCCAGCGAGCTGCCGTCGTCGACGGACACGTCGCCGTCGAACTCCGAGGAGCTGGTGTCCCCGTCGCCGAAGCCCACCGTGTTGTCGTCGCCGTCCACGAGCTCGTTGTCGTCCCCGACGACCGCGCTGCCGCCGTCCTCGACGTCCACGTCGGTGTTGTCGTCGCCGATCGTGTTGTCGTCGCCGGTGGCGATGTCGGAGTCCTCGATGTCGTCGCCGGCCGCCACCGAACCGTCACCGGAGGCGACGGTCGAGTCGATGTCGATGTCCTGGTCGAAGTCGCCGCCGCCGGTGTCGATCTGCTGGTTGATCGAGTTGTCGGTGATCGTGTCGCCTTCATTGGTGACGTAGTTCTTCGTGACGTACGTGTCCAGGTAGCGGACCGCGGCCTCGTGGTCGCTCTCGCCCGGCCGCGGCTCCGGCGCGGGCGGCGGCGGGGGCACGTGGACCGCGTTGCCGCCGGTGTTGTACTCACGGCTGAAGTCGGCGTCCTGGCGGTCCTGCAGGAGCAGGAGCGCCTCACGGATGTCCTCCGGCGACACGTCGCCGCACGAGGACAGGAAGCCCTCGGGGTCCTCGCGGTACGCGCTCGGGTCGCGGAGCAGGTTCAGGAGAAGTTCGAGCAGGTTTGCCGTCGACATCGTGGCTCAACTCCATCGGTGGGAGGTGCCGGGTCGGGGTGTCCCGGCATTGGACCGAACGCTATGGCGATGAGCCGTCCGGGCCATCGGGGATCGTCCAGAGTCTGGGATGTGCACCCGTACGGGGATCCGGGACCCTCGTAGAGGTTCGGGGGTGGGGACCCTGGACCGGGCCGTCAAGCCCCGTCGGGCGGAGCGGACCCGTCGTCGCTCCGCCGGGGACGTCATCGGGTAGGTCCGGAACCCCGGTGAACTCGGCGAGATCCTCGATGCGACCGAAGTCGCCGTGGCCGAAGTCGTGGCCGAGGTCGTCGAGGTGGCCGATGTCATACGCGCCGGCCGGGGCCGGGTCGGCCGCGAGGTCGAATCCGCCCGGGCCGCCGTCGTCGGCGGGAGCATCGGAACCCGCCCCGTACCCGGTGTCGTCGCCGGTGCCGAACCCGTCGAGGGGCGCGGTGTCGAGGGACCGGTCGGGATCGGCCCACTGCTCGGCGGGGCCGGTGTCCTGTGGGCCGGCGAGGTAGCGGGCGAGGTACTCCACCGCGGCCTCGTGGTCGTCGCCCGCGGGTGGCGGTGGCGGGGGGGCGGTGGCGGCGTCGAGCGAGTAGTCGACGGTCTGGATGTCCTGCACGAGCACGAGCGCGTCGTGCACGTCGGCGGGAGTGAGATCACCGAGGCCGTGGGCGGCGAGCGTGCCCTGCGGGTCGTCCCCGAAGTCGCCGCGCAACCCGGCGTCGGTGAGGAGTGCCTGCAGGAACTCCATCAGGGACAGTCTCTCGGGCACTGCAACTCTCCGGTGCTCGTGGGATCGGACAGGACGGTAGTTCCGGGACGGCCGTGCGCCATCGGGGATGCGGCACCGTCCGGCCGGCCGCCGTTAGGGGATTCGGCCCACCCGATCCATCCCGCGACAGCGCGACCCCGCCGCCGGCAGCGCCGACGACGGGGTCGCGATGGTCCTTCTCGATCAGGCCTGGATCGAGTAGTCCGTGTCCGAGCTGTGGTTGGTCTCGACGTCGGTCGAGTCGTTGTCCTCGTAGGTGCTGTTGTCGTTGGACTCCTCGTAGTTGCTGTACGAGTCGTTGTCCTCCTGCGACGAGTGGGACTCGGTGTTCGAGTTGTCCTCCCACGAGGAGGTCTCGTTGAACGAGTCCTCCGTCGAGTTGTCGCTGTTGTCGATGTTGACGTCGTCGTCGGAGTGGTCCGAGCTGTCCACCGACGAGCTGCCGCCGATGGCGAACGAGCTGCCGTCGTCGACGCTGACGTTGCCGTCGATCTCGGTGGAGGAGACGTCGCCGTCGCCGAAGCCGGAGGTGTTGCCGTCGCCGATCACGGACGCGTTGCCGTCACCGACGATGGCCGAGCCGCCGCCCTCGACGTCGACGCTGGTGTTGCCGTCGCCGATGGTGTTGCCGTCGCCGGTGGCGATGGTCGAGTCCTCGATGTCGTCGCCCGCGGCCACCGCGCCGTCACCGGAGGCGACGGTCGAGTCGATGTCGATGTTCTGGTCGAAGTCGCCGCCGCCGGTGTCGATCTGCTGGTTGACCGAGTTGTCGGTGATCGTGTCACCCTCGTTGGTGATGTAGTTCTCGGTGACGTACTTCGTGATGTACTCCGCGGCCGACTCGGAGCCGCCGTCGTGGTGCTCCACCGGCGCGGGCGCCGCGATGTTGACCTCGTTGTCGCCGCCGTTGTACTCGCGGCTGAAGTCGGCGCTCTGGCTGTCGTCGTGCATCATCGTCAGCGCGTCGGAGACGTCGTCCGCGCTCAGGTGGCCGAGGCCGGCGTCGTCGAGAGCCTGCTCCGGGTTCTCCTGGAAGGCCTCGCGGGCCTCCTCGCTCGAGAACAGCTGCTGCAGGAATTCCATGATCGTCATTTGACGTCCCCTCTGGGTTGCGTGACTGCGGTTGGGTAGGCCGCGTTGAACAGAAGGTAGGGCGCCCGAGTTGCTCGGCCATCGGGGATCCCCCACAGTTGCGGGAAGCCGCCGTTCGGGGGACTAGGGAGACCCCCGATAGGGGGACTCGGGGGTGGACCTTGGTCCAATAGGGCCCTCGGAGGGGGCAGACGACGGGCCGGAAGCTGCGATGCGATCGTGGGATCCGGTCTGCAGGCCGATTGTCGGGGTGAGGGGAAAGGTATGGCGTACCAGCTCGGGATCGACCTGGGGACGACGTTCACCTGCGCGGCGGTGTGTCGATCCTCGGATCGCCGCTGGGGAGAGCCAGAAGTCGTCACCCTCGGCAGCCGGGGCGCCACGGTGCCGTCCGTCGTCTTCGTGGGCCCGGACGGCTCCATGGTCGTCGGCGAGGCCGCCGAGCGCAGAGCCCTGACCGACCCCGACCGCGTGGTCCGCGAGTTCAAGCGCCGCATCGGCGACCCCACCCCCCTCATGGTGGCCAACCGGCCGTGGGCCCCTCAGGACCTGTCCTCGCGGCTCGTCCGCTGGGTCGTCGACCGGGTCGCGGAACGGGAGGGCGGGCCTGCCGACCGGATCGCCGTGACCCACCCCGCCGCGTGGGGCCAGCACAAGAAGGAGCTGCTCGCCGGCGCGCTCGCCAACCAGGGCCTCTCCGTCACCTTCCTGGCCGAGCCCCAGGCCGCCGCCATGAGCTACGCCGCCAACGAGCGGGTGGGCGCAGGCTCCACCATCGCCGTCTACGACTTCGGCGGCGGCACGTTCGACGCCGCGATCGTGCGCAAGGGCGACGTCGACTTCCGGCTGGTCGGCCGCCCGGAGGGCCTCGAACGGCTCGGCGGCATCGACTTCGACCAGGTCGTGTTCGAGCACGTCCTCGAGGGCATGCCCGACGCGTTCGCCCAGCTCGACGACACCGACCCGGCCGTCCTCTCCGCCGTGGCACGCATCCGGCGCGAGTGCACCGAGGCCAAGGAGGCACTCAGCAGCGACACCGAGGTGTCGATCCCGGTGCTGCTGCCCTCGGCCCGCGGTTCGGTGCGGCTGCACCGCAGCGAGTTCGAGGCGATGATCGGGCCGCAGGTGGAGGACACCGTCGCGGCGCTGCGGTCCGCGGTGATCTCGGCGGGCTACGCGCCCGACCAGCTCACCGCCGTGCTGCTCGTCGGCGGCTCGTCGCGGATCCCGCTCGTCGCGCAGCTGGTGTCCGAGCAGCTCGGCCGCCCGGTCGCGGTCGACGCCGACCCGAAGAACGCCATCGCCAAGGGTGCTGCGCTGTCGCTGGTGCCCCAGCAGGCCGCGCCCGCCCCGGCCGGTCCGCCGATGCAGCAGGGTCCGCCGCCGGCCAGGCCGCCGCACATGGCCCCGCCGCCCCCCGGTGCCCAGGGGATTCCCTACGGCGGCCCGTACACCGACGGCCCCTACAACGACGGCCCGCGCCACGGCGAGCCCGTCGCGCCGCCCCGCGGCGACCGCCCGGGCACTACGGCCCGCCCCCGGCCCGGCCGGCCCCCGAGCCCGCGGCCGCGATGCTCGCGCAGGCGCCGACCCGGCAGTCCCGGCACGCCCAGCAGCAGGAACCCGAGTGGGACCGCGACGGTCGTGACTACGACGGCCGCGATTACGACGGTCGTGACTACGACGGCCGCAACTACGACGGCCGCAACTACGACGGCCGCAACTACGACGGCCGCAACTACGACGGCCGCGATTACGACGGCTACGACGACCGCGAGCCCGACCTGCCGGCGAAGCGACGGCCGAACCTCATGGCCATCGGTCTCGGCGCGCTGCTGGCCGTCGGCGCCGTGGTGGCGGCCATCATCCTGTGGCCGACCGGCTCCGAGACCCCCACCGAAGCGCGGGCGCCGAGAGCTCGCTGTCCAACCCCGAACCGGAGAACTCCGGCGGGGGCGGCAGCGGCGGCAGCGGTTCCGGCGGCGGTGGTGGGGCGGCGCCGGTCGAGCCGCCCGCCGACGAGGCCACGAGCGCCCCGGCCACCTCGGCAGAGGAGGCTGCGCCGACCACGACCAAGACGACGACCAAGGCCAGCGAGCCGACGAAGGACCCCGACTCGGGAAGCGACTCCGACTCGGGTGGCGACTCCGAGTCGGACTCGGGCAGCGACTCCGAGGGAAGCGAGTCGGGCGGCAGCGAGGGTGACAGCAACGCGGCGGGCCCTGCCGGCGATGTGGAACAGGTGGGGTCACTCGCCTCGCCTGCTGAGCCGGGTCTCTGAGCCCGGGAACGTCGAAATCCTGGAAGGAACCGCCGTGTTGCGGATGGGAGCGATGGTCGTCGCCCTGGAGTTGGCGGCCGTGCTCGTGGCATTCGGGTACTTCGGATGGCCGATCCTGGTCGCCGGGGTGCCCGTGATCGTCATCACGGTCATCGCGCTGCTCGTGGTGCGCGCGTCGGAGGCGCCGCGCCGGAAGCTGCAGGAGCATCGGGCGTCCCGCTGGGACCCCGAAGCCGCGCTGCCCGGCGGGCTCATGAGCGGCTTCTTCGAGGTGCCCCGGCGGCGTCCCCAGCCCTGACGGCAACCCCTCGCTCCCCTGTGAGGCATGCTGAACGCCGTGCTGGTGGGGATCCTGTTCGCCGCTGTTGCGATGGTCCTCAACAGCTGCGGCGCCCTGCTGCAGGCTTCCGGGGCCCGGCTGGCCACCCGCTCGCGGCCCGCGCTGCTCCAGCCGCGCTACCTGGCCGGGATGTTGCTGGACCTGGTGGCGTGGGGATCGGCCGTGCTCGCGTTGCGGGTCCTGCCGGTGTTCGCCGTGCAGGCGGTGATCGGCGGCACGATCGCGCTCACCGCGCTGGTGAGCGCCCGCATGATCGGTGCCCTGCTGCCGACGGCCACTCGGCTGGCCGTCGCGGGATGCCTCGCCGGGCTGGTGCTCGTGGCCGCGAGCGCGGGCAGCGAGCAGCCCCCGGTGCACCGCCCCGGGGTGGACGTGGTGCTGCTGGCGTCCGTGCTCCTGCTGGCGGTGGGCGTGCTCGTCCTCCGGCAGGGCAAGCACGCGTGGCCGCTCGCCGTGCTGTCGGGCCTCGGGTTCGGCGGCGGAGCCGTGTCGGTGCGCGCCGCGCACGTGCAGACCGGTGAAGGGCTCGACATCGCCCTCCTGCTCGCCCAGCCCTCCACCTACCTCGTGGTCGGCTTCTGGCTGGTCGGCATGGTCGGCTACACGGCGGCCCTCTCCCGCGGCGAGGTCGGCGCCGTCACCGCGGTCTTCACGGTCACCGAGGTGCTCGTGCCGGGCATGGTCGGCATCTGGCTGCTGGGCGACCCGGTCCGGCCCGGCTGGGGCTGGGTGCTCGCGCTCGGGCTCGCGGCGGCGCTCGCGGGCACGGTGGTGATCGCGAAAGCGCCTCCCTTGCGGCCGCGGCGGACGAGGTAGCGGTTCCGGTTCGTACAAGGCGGACGCGGTGCCGCGGTGCACGATGTGGGCATGCACCGGGACGCGGCATGAACTGGGACGACGTCGTGGCGATCGCCGGTGCGCTGCCGGAGGTGGAGGTGTCCACCTCCTACGGCGCCCCTGCTCTGAAGGTGAAGGGCAAGGGGTTCGCCCGGCTGCGCACCGAGGCCGAAGGCGGACTGGTGCTGATGTGCCGGTTGGACGAGAAAGAGGCGCTGCTCGCGTCCGGCGACCCCGCCTTCTACACGACCCCGCACTACGACGGGTACGGAGCGATCCTCGTCGACCTGGATCGGGTGCAGCGCGACCAGCTGGAGGAGCTCGTCGAGGAGGCGTGGCGGGAACGGGCGCCGGTGCGCGTGCGGAAGGCGTACGACGCCACGCGGCCCTGAATCATCACGGGGGACCCGGCGGCCGGAAGCTGACCGGGATCAGGTGCCCACGGCGACCAGTGCGCGGTGGTGCCGAGGCGCCTCCGCCTCGTCGACGAGCGCCACCGCGAGGTCGGCGTAGGAGAACGAAGCGGACGGCGGCGACAGCACCGCACGGCCGCCCGTCCGGTAGCACCCGGTCCGGGCCGCCGAGTCGTCGAGGAAGACCGGCGGCGGGGCCAGCACGACCCAGTCGAGCGATGCGTCCGCGAGCACGTCGAGCTGGGCGACGTGGCCGAGCGCGAAGGCCCGATGATCGGCGGGGAAGCCCGGGTCGTCGAGCATGCGGCTGCCCGGTGCCACCTCCAGTGCCGAGCCGATCCCGACGAGCACCAGCCGCGGGACACCCGCCGCGCCCAGCCCGGTCGTGAGTGCCCGCGTTGCCGCGGTGTAGAAGTCGACGGCCGGGACGTCGAGCCGAGCGGCCGCCGTCACGGCCGCGTCGTGCCCCGTCGCGACGGCCGCCACGCTCGCCGCATCGGTGACGTCCCCGGCGACGACCGCTACCCGCTCGTCGGCGGGCGCAGTCCACGCACCCGGATCGCGCACCACCGCCGTCACGGCGTGCCCACGTGACGCGGCTTCCGCGACGACCCGGCGTCCGGCCCGACCACCTGCTCCGAAGACCACGATCTTTCCCATGGCGATCTTTCCCATGGGGCGGAACGGTAGGAGCCGGATGGCCGGTTCCCGCAACGGTAGTGGCCGTGACCAGCACGGACGTAGGCTCGGCCGCGTGCCGGAACCACTCGCCCCCGACATGTTCGCCGGCTGTGCCGACCACACCGGGCTCCCGGTCCGGGTCGGCGACAAGTGGACGGCGAAGATCCTCGTCTGCCTGCGTGACGGTCCGCGCCGGTTCTCCGAGCTGCAGGTCCCGCTCGCGCCCATCACCCCGAAGGTCCTCACCGAGTCGCTGCGCGCGATGGAACGTGACGGGCTGGTCGTGCGCACCGCCCACCCCGGTAATCCTCCGCGCGTCGAGTACGCCCTCACGGCGCTCGGCCGATCGCTGTTCGCGCCGCTCGCCGCGTCGTGCGCCTGGAACGCCGCGCACGGCGAGGAGCTGCGGAAGGCCCGGGAGGCCTCCGCAACCGGTGGCCCTCAGGACGATGCCAACGCCAGGCGGATCTCGTCGGGCGGGTCGCCCTCGTGGTAGCGGCGCTCGGCGGGCTCGATGCCGTCCAGGAACGTCTGGTAGGTGAGCGCGGCCTCGAGGTGTTGGACGGGCCGCACGAGCTCCACGGCCATGTCGGGGTCGCATCCGGGCACGGCGGCGCGCCACTCGGCCACCCAGCACTCGGTCGCCGGCGCGGCGAGTGGGCCCCGTAGCCATTCGGTGAGCCGCAGCAGGTTGCGTGCGGGATGGCTGTGGGTCGTCTCGCACCAGTCGACGACGACGCGGCGGCGGCCGTCGGAACGCCAGTTGCCCGGGTGGAGGTCGCCGTGCACGAGTGTCTCGGGCACGCCGGCGGCCGCGATCGCCGCGGCCCGCCGTGGCAGGTCCTCGACGAGGCGGAAGAGCGCGTCCCGCTCGGCCGGATCGAGCACGCCCGCGACGTCCGGGGCGAGCAGCCGGTCGACCCGGTCCGCCAGCGTGGACACGCGGTGGTCGGGCAGCCCGGGCAGTTCGTCCCCCGCGAGCGCCACCTGCGCTGCCACGTAGCGCCGCAGGATCTCTCGGACGGTGGCAGCGTCGGGCTTCCAGCAATCGGTGCCGGGGACGTCGGCCATGAGGACGCACGCGCCGTCGGCCGTGGTCGCGAGCACCTCGGGGACGAGGTCGGCGGCGTGCTCGGCGACGTACCCGATGGCCAGCGCCTCCGACGCGAGGAACGGCGGAGTGCATTTGATCCACGCCGGCCCTGCTGCCGTGGGTAACCGGTACAGGCAGGAGAGGTTCCAGGATTTGACCTGCACCGGCGCGCCCGTCACCGGGCGGCCGAGCGTTTGCAGCTCACCGGCCGCCCAGTCCAGCACTCGCGCAGGCCGCCCGGCTCCGCCCAGCCCATCCGCTGCTCCTGCGGGGCGAGGACACCCGGATCGGGAGCCCCGTCCCACTCCGGTGGCGCCGTCGGTGGGGTGAGCGCCTCGGCCACGTAGGTGACCTCGCCGCCACGCATCCCGCTGCCGGTGGCGGTGACGATGCGGAGCACGGCCGTGCGGGCTCCGAGCCGCCGATCCAGCTCGGCCGTGACCGGCTCGACCTCCGACCACCACGGGCTCGGCACGTCGAACGGGGCCAGCGCTCCGAGCAGCGCGCCCTCGTGCACCACGAGCGCGCGCACCCGGCGACCGGTCAGTACCACCCCTGGATCCTCTCGGTGGCGGCAACGGGTTTCACGCGGTTGTCGGGCGAGGTCGATCAGCCCAGGGACGCCGTTGCCGCGCGGAGATCGTCCAGAGCGGCCAGCGCGTGATCCGCCAGCCCGGTGGCGTCGTGGCGATCGCCTGCCGACCACTGGGCGTAGCCGCGCTTGAACGCGAGAACGCCCAGCTCGGCCGCAAGGTGGGCGGTCAGGTCGGGGACGCCGCGGGCGACGAGCGCGGCTGCCATGGCGGCCGCGAGACCCACGCTCTTGAGGGCGTCGCGTTCCTGGAGCTCGGTGCTGGCGGCGACGGCTGCTTCGATGCGGGGGCCGAGCTCGCGGTTCGCAGGCCCCATCGCGCTCGATGCGCGCTCGAGGCCGGAGGCGACCGCTTGGAGCGGGCCGGCGCTCTCGGGCGCCTCGGTGATCCCGTCGGCGAGCAGCCTGCTCAGCGACTCCTGGCCGGCGACCAGCAGCTCACGCTTGTCGGGGAAGTGCCGGAAGAAGGTGCTCTTGGTGACCCCGGCGCGCTCGGCGATCTGCGCCACCGTGGTGGCGTCGTACCCCTGCTCGGTGAACAGGTCGACGGCCGCCACGACGAGTCGGAGCTTCGCCCCCGGTTCCCAGCGAGCCATGTCGCCAGCATAGGTGATGGGACTCTTGTCCCATCGATTGCTATGGTGATGGGACAAGGGTCCCATCACTTGCAGGAGAGTCCCGTGCGCGTCTTCGTCACCGGCGGTACCGGCACCATCGGCTCCGCCGTCGTCGCCGAGTTGCTCGGCAACGGTCACACCGTTCTCGGGCTGGCCCGCTCGGAGAGCTCCGAGCAGGCCCTCGAGGCCGCCGGCGCGGAGGTGCTGCGTGGAGTGATCGCAGACCTCGACGTGCTGGGGGCGGGGGCCGCGCAGTCCGATGGAGTGATCAGCCTCGCGTTCGGCCGCGACTACGGCAGTCCGGACGCGCTCGCGGCGGCCATCGCCGAGGAGAGCGCCGCCTTGGCTGCACTGGGCGAGCAGCTCGTCGGCAGCGACCGACCGATCGTCACCGTCTCCGGGACACCGTGGGTGCCGGGCCGCGTCGCCACCGAGGCCGACCCACTGCCGACCGACGGGCCGGTCGGGGGTCGAACCCGGTCGGTCGACGCGCTGCTGGAACTGGCCTCACGCGGGGTCCGTGCCACGGCCGTCCGCATGCCGCGCACCGTCCACGACCGGGGCAGAGGTGGATTCGCCGGCTTGTTGACCGACCAGGCGCGCCGGACCGGGGTGGTCGGCTATCCCGGCGACGGCAGCCAGCGCTGGCCCGCCGTGCACGCCCTCGACGCAGCCGTCCTGTTCCGGCTGGCCCTCGAGTCGGCCCCGGCCGGAACGGCCTGGCACGCGGTCGCCGACGAAGGCGACGCGGTGTGCGACATCGCAGCCGTCATCGGTCGCAGGCTGGACCTACCGGTGCGGCCCGTTCCCGAGGAGACCTTCGGCCCGTTCGGCCCGATCTTCGCGATGGATCAGCCGGCATCCAGCGCCCAGACCCGCGAGGCCCTCGGATGGCAGCCGAAGCACCCGAGCCTCCTCGAGGACCTGGAGAACATCGACCTGGAGAACCTCGCATCCTGACGGAGGTCGATGCGAACATGTGTTCGTGTCCGGCGAGGCGACCATCCTCCACGCCGACCTCGACGCGTTCTACGCGTCGGTCGAGCAGCGCGACGACCCACGCCTGCGCGGGCGGCCGGTGATCGTCGGCGGTGGCGTGGTGCTCGCGGCCAGCTATGAGGCCAAGGCCTGTGGGGTCGCCACCGCCATGGGCGGCCGGCAGGCACTCGCCCTGTGCCCGCACGCGATCGTGGTGCCGCCCCGGATGTCGGCGTACTCGGCGGCGAGCAAGGCGGTGTTCGAGGTGTTCCGCGACACCACGCCGCTGGTGGAGGGCCTGTCCATCGACGAGGCGTTCCTCGACGTCGGCGGGCTGCGCCGGATCGCGGGCCCGCCGGTCGACATCGCCGCGCGGCTGCGCAGGCAGGTGCGCGAGCGCGTCGGGCTCCCGATCACGGTCGGCGTCGCGCGCACGAAGTTCCTCGCCAAGGTGGCCAGCGGTGTCGCCAAACCCGACGGGTTGCTCGTCGTCCCGCCCGACGGCGAGCTGGCCTTCCTGCACCCGCTGGCGGTGGAGCGGCTGTGGGGCGTCGGGCGCGTCACGGCGGCCAAGCTGCACGAGTACGGGATCTCCAGCGTGGGCGAGGTGGCCGCGCTGCCCGAGTCGGTGCTGGTGTCCACGCTGGGGCGGGCGTTGGGGCGCCACCTGCACGCGCTGGCGCAGAACCGCGACCCGCGCGCCGTCGTGGTGGGCAGGCGGCGCGGGTCGATCGGCTCCCAGCGAGCCATCGGGCGCGGGCCGCACACACCGGAGGGCCTCGACGCCGTGGTCGTCGGGCTGGTCGACCGCGTCACCGGCCGGATGCGCAAGGCCCACCGGGTGGGCCGCACGGTGATGCTGCGGCTGCGGTTCGCCGACTTCTCGCGCATCTCCCGCTCCCATACGCTCGCCCACCCGACGTCCGGCACCGCGGAGGTGCTCGTCGCGGTCCGCGCGCTCCTCGCCAACGCCCAGCCGCTCATCCGGGAGCGTGGCTGCACCCTCGTCGCATCGCCGTGGGCAACCTCGACGACGACGCCACCATGCAGCTCGAGCTGCCGTTCGACGAGGGCGACGCCGACGCCCTCGACACGGCGCTCGACGAGGTGCACCGCCGGTTCGGCACCTCGTCGGTCACCCGCGCGGTGCTGCTCGGTCGCGGCCAGGGGCTCGAGGTGCCCCTGCTGCCCGACTGACGGTTCCTACCGGGCCGTCGCCGCCGTGAGCTCCCGGAACCGCGCCAGCACCTCGTCGAGCACCTCCGTGTAGGTGGCGACCCTGTTCGCGGGCATCCCGTCGAACAGCGCCGAGGCGAGCTGGTGGCGGCCTGCGGCGAGGGTTGCCGCCGTTCGGGCACCGTGTTCTGTCGGGGTGACGAGAACCACCCGCCGGTCGGTGGGGTGCGGCTCCCTGGTCACGAATCCGGTCGCGACCAGCGCATCCACCAACCCGGTGATGTTGCGGGCGCTGACCTGCAGTGCTGTGGACAGCGTGCGCTGGGGCACCGGGCCCCGGTGGTGGAGCTCGAAGAGGACGTGTGCGCGGGAACGCGTCAGGCCGTCGGTGGCCAGGGCGCGGTCCATGTCCTCGTTCACCAGGACGGCCAGTTCGAGGGTGCGGTCGAGAGCGGTGTCCGGTCCAGTCATCTCATTCCAGATAATGAAGCTAGTTCACCATGTGCTAGGTTCAAGGAAGGCTCGCACACGAGGTGGTCGTATGAACGTTCCGACCCTTCCACTGGCCCGGCCATCGGCGTCGGACCGGCGCCCGGGTACGCGGCGCTGCGGCGGCGGGGGCGGGTGGTGCGTG
>MKJV01000087.1 GCA_001942185.1 Pseudonocardia sp. CNS-004 | reverse complement strand
GCGGTCGTCGAACTCGGCCAGGAGTTGGAGGAAGCGGCATTCGGCGGCGGCGATGTGCCCGGCCATGGTCAGCAGTTCGGATTCGAGGTCATCGGTGCTGATGCGCTGCAACAGGCCCGCCGCGGAGCCGGGCAACTCGGGAGGAGGCGGCGATCCGGGCGGCGACCCGGGCGACGGCGTGGGCGACGGCGTGGGCGGCGTTTGGGGAGGCGATGTGAATGGCGAGGTGGACGCCGATGGGGGATGATGACCTGGGCAACCGGGGTGGGCGCCGATGTGGGGTCGCGCAGTGGGGCTGCGGGGGTGGGGTCGGGGAAAATCACGGAGGTGGACACGGGGAGCCTCCCTGATAGCGGGCTGGTGTTCGCTTCCAGGATGGCAGTGGGGGTCTGACATTTTTCGGGGGTGTTTTGGTGCGTTCCGCGGAACGCGGAACGCGGTGGTCCACAGTTTCCTCGTGGTGGTTGCGAGGGGTGGTGGATCGGGACCACCGGATAGTTGTGTAGGCACCCGGCGGTGACGGTCTCGTCGAAATACGGCGTGCCCCCAGGCCGGGAACGGCTGTCAACGCAACCACATTATTCGGTGGTGAACCCCACCCGGCCACGCCGGGCGCGCAAGGGGAGTAGGCGAACGGAGCGACTGCACCCGACACCCCAGCGCGGAGGTCGAGACCATCGGCTATGAGGGTGACCAAGGCGCGCCCACGGGAGACGAGGTACGAGGCCGCACCACCCCGTCACCCCGGAACAGAGCCGCCACGTTCCGCGGAACGCCGAGGAAACAGGCGTGGGCGTGGCGCCGCCGTGTCAGGCCGGAGTCGGGCGGCCGCGTTCAGCGGAACGCGGTGCACGAGGCGCGCCCGGCGCCGGCCACCGTGAGAGTGGTCGCACCGTTGCGGCCTGCCATCCGCACGCGTCGATCATGCCCGGGCATCGCCAGCGGTGTCGCCGGTGTCCGGCCCCTCTTGTGGCCGGGGCCCGCATGGGCCTGTTCGCCGGGTCTGCCGGCTGGAGGTGTGCCAGTGCGTCGATGAGGCGTGCGGCGATGTCGGGTGGCCACGGGAACGCGACGGTGACCGACTGCTGGTGGGCGAGGCCGTGCAGGCCCACCCACAGTGCGACGGCGTCGGCGGACGGGTCGGTGCTGGTGGCGAGGCCGGCGTCGACGCAGCGGCGCAGGGCGGTGCTGAGCAGTTCCAGGGTGTCCTGGCCCAGCGCGTGCATGTCCGCTTCGGTCACCGAGCTCGCTGTGAGGTCGGGCATCCAGAGCCCGCCGAACATCGTGCGGTAGCGCCCGGGGCGCTTCCTCGCGTACTCCAGGTAGGCGGTGCAGACGGCGACGAGCCGCGCCCGGGGGTCCTCGCCGGCGGCGTCGTGTGCGCGGTGCAGTTCGGCATGCAGTTCCGCGAAGGCCTCCTGCACGACGGCCAGCATGATGGCGGGCTGGTCGGCGAAGTGGCGGTAGATCGAGGGGGCCGTGATCCCGACGCGGCGGGCGACGGCGCGCAGCGTCACGGAGGTCTCGTCGCCCGTCTCGTCGAGCAGTGCGACGGCGCCGGCCACGATCTCGTCGCGCAGCCGCGCGCCCTCTCCGCGGCGGTTGCGGGTCCGGGTGGTCGTGCTGGTCGGCTCGTCGGGCACGCCGTCACCTTACACCCAGAAACTTACTGCCGTTTGCCTTGCGCTCCGTGAGTGAACAGGCGTAGCTTTACGGATGTAAGCTCACCTACGTGAACGGAGCCGAGATGGGTCACACCACCACCACCACCCAGATCACCGAGATCGTCTTGCCGGGGCGGGTCGAGGCGAGCGGCCTGCAGGTGCACGGCCGCGAGCTCCCGGCCCCGGCCGCGGGCCAGGTGGTCCTGCGCATGGACGCGACCGGCGTGTCCTTCGCCGAGCAGCAGATGCGCCGCGGCAAGTACTTCGACCAGCCGCCGTTCCCGTTCGTACCGGGCTACGACGTCGTCGGCACGGTGACGGCCGCCGGGCCCGGTGTGGACCCGACGGTCGTCGGGCAGCGCTTCGCCGCGGTCACCAAGATCGGCAGCTGGGCCTCCCACCTGCTGGTCGAGGCCGCCGACCTGGTGCCCGTGCCGGAGGGCGTGTCGGCGGCCGACGCCGAGACCGTGCTCGTCAACGGGATCACCGCCTGGCAGATGCTGCACCGGGTCGCCGGGGTCCGCTCCGGAGCGACGATCGTGGTGCTGGGCGCCAACGGTGGTGTCGGGAACACGCTCGTGCAGCTGGCGCGGCACGCCGGGATCACGGTGATCGGCACGGCGTCCGCGCGGCACCACGAGGCGGTGCGTGCGCTCGGCGCGACTCCGGTCGACTACCGCGACCCCGAGGTGTACCGGCGGATCCGCGAGCTCGCGCCGGACGGCGTGGACGCGGTGTTCGACCACGTCGGCGGGCCCGGGATCGTCGAGTCGTGGCGGCTCCTGCGCCGTGGCGGGACGCTGGTCTCGTACGGCACCGCCGCCACGAAGGACGAGGAGGGCGACTCCCGGCTCCCGGTCCTGATGCTGATCGGCCGTCTGGTGGCGTGGAACCTGTTGCCGGGCGGCAGGTCGGCGCGGTTCTACAACTTCTGGGCCGGGCGTCGCCGGGTCGACGCGTTCCGGGCCCGCCTGCGCGAGGACCTGACCGCCGTGTTCCGGCTGCTGGCCGATGGTGTGCTCACCGCGCAGGTCGCGGCCCGGTTCCCGCTCTCGGAGGCCGGTTCGGCGCTGGCGATGGCGGAGTCGCGCACGGTCGCCGGCAAGGTCGTCATCGTGCCGGACGCGTGACGGCCGTGCTCCGCACCCGGTCGAGGAACCGCCGCGGAGCGGGCAGGCTGCTGCACGCCGAGATAGTGGCCGCCGCTGCGGAGCTGCTCGACGTCAGTGGCGACGAACGGGCGATCACCCTGCGCGGCGTGGCGCGCAGGCTCGGGATCGCCGCCCCCTCGATCTACCCGCACTTCCCGGACCGGTCCGCGGTCGTGCTGGCCGTCGCCCGGCAGGGGTTCGCCGAGCTGTCCGACGGGATGCGGTCGGCCGTCGACACCGCGGGTGCCGACCCCCGCCGCCGGCTGGCCGCGGCCTGCCGTTCCCATCTCGCGTTCGCGGACCGCCATCCGGCGCGGTACCGGGTGATGGCCGGTGCGATCCACGATCCGGCCGCCGCGGAACCGCTGCGGATCCTCACCGAGATCCTCGCCGGCTGTGTCGCCGCAGGCCGGTCGACCAGCACCGACCCCGGTGCGACGCGATGTCGCTCTGGGTCGGCCTGCACGGCCTCGCCCACCAGCGCGCCGCCACCGCCTCGTACCCCTGGCCCGCCGACATCGTCCACCGGATCACCGCACCACTGTCCCGGCTCGACTGAGACCACAACGGAGAGATCATGACTGTCGCGACCCTGCCCGCCCCGCTCACCGTCCCGGCCGCCACCGGCGAGGTCGACAGCCGCGCCGCCTACGTCGGCTTCGGCCTCGCCTACGTCCTCGGCCACGGTGCGTCCGCGATCTCGCTCGGACCCGACCCGCTGGTCGCGTTGCCCGGTTGGCTGCCGATCGCCCTGCTCGGCAGCGGTCTCGCCGCGGGCACGGTCCTCGCCGTGCTCGCGGCGGGCCGGGCGCAGCGCGGCGCTGGCCGGGGTGACCTGCTCTCCGGGAAGCTGCTCGGGCTGTCCTGGCTGAGCGGCTTCACCGCGCTCTTCCTCGCCATCACCGGGCTCGCCGCCGAGCTGGGCAGGCCCGACCTGCAGACGATCCTCTGGCCGACGTGGTCGGGGTTCCTCGTGGGCGTGCTCTACCTCGGGGAGGGCGCCGTGCGCCGCAACGTCCTGCACTACGCGCTGGGCACCTGGCTCGCCCTGACCTCCACCGCCGCCCTCTTCCTCGGCGTCCCCAACCTGTTCTGGGTGCTCGCCGTGGCGGGCGGCGGTGGGTTCGCGGTCGCGGCCGTGCTGGAGCGCCGCCGGCTGGCCCGCGCCGCCCTCACGCGCTGACCGGCTCACGACCCGGTGTCCGCCCCTGCGGCGGCCCACCGGTCGACTCGCGCACGACCAGCCAGTGGTCCACCACGGTGCGACCGGCGCGCGGGGCGCCGGAGCCCTCGAGCCGCCCGACGAGGACGTCGAGCGCGGTCCGGGCGATGCGACGCCGGTCCAGGTGCACGGTGGTGAGGGTCGGGTTGGAGTAGGCGGCCTCGACGACGTCGTCGAACCCGACCACGGCGATGTCGTCCGGGACGCGCACGCCGCGCATCCGCAGGCCGTGCATGACGCCGAACGCGAGCATGTCGCTGAAGCAGAACACGGCGTCCGGCGGCTCGCCGGTGTCGAGCAGCCGTTCGACGGCTTCGGTGCCGTTGGGGCGCAGCAGTCGGCGGGTGGGCACGACGACGCCCTCCTCACGGATTCCCGCGTCGGCCAGTGCCGCCCGGTAGCCGCGCAACCGCAGCGATCCGGTGCTCGTCCGGTCGTCGAGCGGGCCGCCGACCGTGGCGATCCGCCGCCGCCCCGCGTCGATGAGGTGCTCGGTGGCCTCGCGCGCCGCGGCAACGTTGTCGATGGCGACGTGGTCGACCGATGCCGGCAGTTCCCGTTCGCCGAGCAGGACCATCGGGATGTCGCGGGCCGCCGCCGCGATGCTCGCGGGGTCCATCGCGAGCGGGCTCAGCACGAGCCCGTCGATGACGTCGTGGCGGAGCCCGCGCGCGATGAGCGCCTCGCGCTCCTCGTCGCCGTCGGTCTCGTCGATCAGGATCGTGAAGCCGCGCTCTTCGGCGGCCTCGCTGAGGTGGCTGGCCAGCTCGGCGAAGTAGGGGGCGGACAGGTTCGGCACGGCGAGGGCGATCACGCCGGTGCGGCCGGTGCGCAGCGTGCGCGCGGCGGAGTTGGGCACGTACCCGAGCAGGGCGACCGCGCGCTCCACCTTCGCGCGCAACTCGGGCGACACGGGTTCGTAGCCACCGAGCACGTTCGAGACCGACTTCTGCGAGACGCCGGCCACGCGGGCGACGTCGACCATCCGCGGCCGTCCGGACCGGCTGGACCGACCGACGCTCATCGCACCTCCTTTCGCAGGCACGGAGCGTACCCGAGGTCTCTACTTCGTAGTAGCAGGTGTCGCCAGATAGGCCTCCTGCCGCTTTACAGCGCTGTCTACTTCGTAGTAGACCTTCCTCCGTGGGAAGTCCAGGAAGACCGCTGACCCGGCGGGCGCTCCTGCGCTCGGCCGGCATCCTCGCCGGGACGACCGCGCTCGCCGGGTGCAGCACCGCGCCGTCGGGCGGGGCCGGCGGCGCGGCCCCGCGGTGCCGGGTGCGCTGCGCTGGTGGGACCACTTCGCACCGCTCGAGTCGCTGCAGGACGCCACGTTCGCCGGGTTCACCCGCGGCGGCGGGCCGCCCGTCGAGTACACGGTCTACAACCCCAACGAGCAGCGGCAGGCACTCCAGCTGGCCTTCGGCAGCCGTCAGCTGCCCGACGTGTTCTCCCTGGGCGGGTTGTCGGTCCCCGTCCCGCTGCTGCGCGAGCAGGGCTGGTTCTCCCCGCTCGCGACGGCGGACGCGATCCGTGCCGGCCTGCCCCCGGGCATCGTCACCGACGGGGTGCACAGTTTCGGGGGCGAGCTGTACTCGTTCCCGATCTTCAGTCCGCGCCAGTACGAGACGTTGGTGTGGTTCAACCGCGACCTGCTCGCGCGAGCCGGGCTCGATCCGGAGTCGCCCCCGGCCTCGTGGGACGACCTGCGCGCTGCCGCCCGGGCCGTGCAACGCAGCGGGGTGGCATCGGGGATCGTGCTGCCGCTGCAGTTCCCCGACCGGCTCGCCGCCTTCGTCCTCGAGCTCGCCCAGACCGCGGGTTTCCCGGGAACCAGGACGGGCGATCTGGACGGCATCGACCTGACCACAGGGGAGTACCGCTTCCACGACGAGGCGTTCCTCGCGGCGATCGAGTTCCTGCTGTCCTTCGCCCGCGACGACACCATGTTCCTGGCCAGCACGGCCCTGGACGCGCGATCGGCGCGGGTCCGCTGGGCAGCCGAAGGTGGGGCCTTCTTCCTCGACGGCCCGTACAACGTCGGGGTCCTCGCCGAGAAGTTCCCGGAGGTCGTGGGGAAGCTCGGGGTGGGCCCCATCCCCACCCCCGACGGCCTGCCGCCGGTGCTGACCCGGCCACCCACGAGCGGAACGTTCTACGTGTCCAGCCAGTCCGACGCCGTCGACGACGCCTCCGCGCTGCTCGAGCTGCTCGTGAGCGACGAGTACCAGCGCGGCCTGGCCGGAGCCATGGACCAGCCGCCGCTCGACCTCGGCGTCGTCGCCGGTTCCGACGCGCACCCGACGTACAAGCGCTGCATCGAGATGTTCACCGAACAGGTCTTCGTCGGTCCGGCCGGCACCGCGCGCAACCCGCGGGTGGCTCAGGTCCACGCCGCGATGACCCCGGTGGAGCCGGGGCTCGGGGAGATCGTGCAGGGCATCGCGAGCGGGCAGATCACCGACGTGCGCGGCCGCCTGCGGCAGCTGTCGGACGAGTCGGCGGCCGCCCGTGAGGCGGCGATCGGCGAAGTCGGCGGCGTCAGCGCGGAGGACTGGGCCTTCCCCGGCTGGCGGCGCGGAGAGGACTACGCGGCATGACCACCGTGCCCCACGAGGGCGGCCGGCTGCGGCAGGCCCGCTGGCCCTACCTCTTCCTGCTCCCGACGGCCGTGCTCTACGGCCTCTTCACGCTGTGGCCGATCGCCGCGAGCTGGTGGTACTCGTTCCTGTCCTGGAGCGGGTTCGAGGGCGAGAAGACGTTCGTCGGCCTGCAGAACTACCGCGACGTGCTCGCGGACCCGCTGTTCTGGAACTCGTTCGGGATCACGATGCTGTTCATGGTCGTCACCGTCCCGCTGCGGGTGGTGCTGGGCCTCGCGATCGCGCTGCTGCTCAACCACCCGCGGCTGCCGTTCCAGCGGCTGTTCCGCACGGCCTTCTTCCTGCCGGTGGTGACGACGACGGCCATCGTCGGCGTGGTCATGCAGTTCGTCTTCGACCCCTCCGACGGCCCGGTGGCCGAGGTGTTGCAGGGCGGGGGCGTCCCCGGGGTGGACTTCCTCGGCTCACCGGACGCCGCGCTCTGGACGGTGATGGCCGTGCACACCTGGAAGTGGGTGGGCGTCACGATGATCTACTGGCTGGCCGCGCTGCAGACCGTGCCGCGCGACGTGCTCGAGGCCGCCCAGGTGGACGGCGCGTCGGGATGGCAGTCCTTCCGGCACGTGACGGTGCCGATGTTGATCCCGTTCTTCGTCATCATCACGCTGCTGACGATCGAGCAGAACCTGCAGATCTTCGACCTGGTGATGACCATGACGGGCGGCGGCCCGTTCTACGCCACCGAGGTCATCGAGCTCTACATCTACCGCTGGGCGTTCGCCGCCACCGTCCCCGAGCTCGGGATCGCCTCCGCCGCCGCGGTGGTGCTGGGCCTGGTCCTGCTGGTCGTCGGGATCGGGCAGCTGGCCGGGGTGCGGGCGGCGCGACGCGCAGCCGGAGGGGACGCATGACCACCACCGATGTTCGGCCCCAGCGCGGTCGTACCCAGCGCGGCCGCACCCGGCGCAGCCGCTGCTGTGGCTGGCCACGTTGCTGCTGGTCGGCTTCGCGGCGGTGTGGATCTACCCCTTCGTATGGGTGCTCTCGGCGTCGGTGAAGGGCCAGCTGGAGGTCTTCAGCGCGGGCCTTTCGCTGCTGCCCGAGGCGTTCCGCTGGGAGAACTACGCCCGCGCCTGGGTGGACGCGGACTTCGGCACGTACATGCTCAACACGATCCTGGTCACGGCGTTCACGGTGGCGATCGTCGTGGTCCGGTGTGCGATGGCCGGCTACGTGCTGGCCCGCTATTCGTTCCTGGGACGCAGGTTCGTGGTGGCGGTGCTGGTCGGCACGCTGTTCGTGCCGCCGGGTACACGATCATCCCGGTCGTCGAGCTCACCCAGCGCCTGGGCCTGCTCAACTCGCTGACCGGCATGGTCATCGCCCTGGCCGGTGGCGGGCACGTCGCGGCGGTGCTGCTGTACATGGGCTACTTCCGCGGTATCCCCCGCGAGCTGGAGGAGGCCGCCGTGATCGACGGGGCAGGCTTCGGCACGGTGTTCTTCCGCGTGATGCTGCCGCTGGCCGGGCCGGTGACGGCCACCGTCGTCGTGCTGACGTTCCTGGCGACCTGGAACGCGTTCCTGCTCCCGCTCGTGTTCACCTTCAGCCGCCCGGACCTGCGGACCCTCGCCGTCGGGATGCAGGCGTTCGTCGGGGAGAACTCCGTGGACTGGCCGGGCATGGCGGCCGCAGCGACGCTGTCCCTGCTCCCGATCGTCGCCCTGTTCCTGTTCCTGCAGCGCTACTTCTTCGAAGGGATCGCCGGAGCCGTGAAGTCGTGAGTCGCCCGAACATCCTCCTGATCTGCACCGACCAGCAGCGCTTCGACGCGCTGGGGGCGTCGGGCAACCCGCACATCGCCACACCGAACCTGGACCGCCTCGCCGCCGAGGGTGTGCTGTTCGAGAACTGCTACGTGCAGAACCCGGTCTGCGCGCCGTCGCGGGCGTCGCTGATGACCGGGCGCTACGTCTCCTCGCACGGCCTGCACGCCAACGGCGTCGACATCGACCCCGGTGCGGAGATGTTCACGAAGCTGCTCGCGGCAGCGGGTACGACTGCGGCCTGGTCGGCAAGTTCCACCTCGGTGCGTGCTTCGCCGGACGCTCCGAGCCGCGCCTCGACGACGGGTTCCGGGTGTTCCGGTGGGCCCACGACCCCTACCCGGGGTCGTCGGAGAACGCCTACCACCGCTGGCTGCGTGCGGCGCACCCCGACCTGTACGCGCGGGCGCGCGCCGGTGCGGTCGGCTGGGACGAACTGCCCACCGAGGCCCACTACAGCCGTTGGATCGCCGACGAGACGATCGAGTTCCTGCGCACCGGGCGCCGGGCCGGGGAACCGTTCTTCCTCGTCGCGAACTTCTTCGACCCGCACCACGGGTTCGGCGCGCCGCCGGAGTACCGCGAGCGCTACGACGCGGCGGCGCTGCCGCCCCGTGTGGGTGCCGAGGGCGAGCTGGAGTCCCAGCCCCCGATCTTCACCGAGGCCTCGAAGAGTTCCTACGCGGGCCACGCACGCGGCTTCGCCGAGTACACCGGCGATGAGCTCGACGAGGTCCGCGCCGCGTACTACGCGATGGTCACGCTCGTCGACGCCGAGGTGGGCCGGATCCTCGACGCCCTCGATGCCGAGGGGCTCGCCGACGACACCGTCGTGGTGTTCACCAGCGACCACGGGGAGATGCTCGGCGACCACCAGCTGATGCTCAAGGGCCCGTTCCACTACGACTGCGCCGTCCGCGTGCCGCTGATCGTGCGCGGGCCCGGCCGGTTCGCGCCCGCCCGGCGCACCGAGCTGGTGCAGTGGGTCGACCTGGCACCGACCTTCCTCGACCTCGCGGGCGTCGCGCCATCGGGCCGCCACCAGGGCGCGAGCCTGCGCGGGCTGCTCACCGGCGAGGACACCGCGTGGCGGGACTGGGCGCTGTGCCAGTACCGCGACAGCGGGCACGCCTACGACCCGCCGGTCCACGCCACGATGTTGCGCCACGACCGCTGGAAGCTCGTCGTGCACCACGGCGCGCCGGCGAGCACCCGCGGACGCACCGGCGAGCTCTACGACCTGGAGTCCGACCCCGACGAGCTCGTCAACCGGTGGGCGGACCCCGCGCACCGCGACATCCGGGTCGAGCTGCAGGAACTGCTGATCGACGTCCTCGTGGGCGTCGAGGACCGCAGCCGGCCCCGGCTGGCCCACTGGTGAACGGAGAGAACGTGCACGAGCAGTACCCGCGTCCCCAGCTCGTCCGGCCGGAGTGGCTGGACCTGTGCGGGGAGTGGCGCTTCGCCTTCGACGACGCCGACGCCGGGTGCGGCGCGGGCTGGGCGACGGCGCAGGAGCCGTTCGACCGGACGATCACGGTGCCCTACCCCTACGAGTCGGAGCTGTCCGGGATCGGCGATCCGAGCCCGCGGCCGGTCGCCTGGTACCGCCGCGACGTCGAGCTCGCAACCCCTGGTCCGGGGCAGCGGGTCCTGCTGCACTTCGGCGCGGTCGACCACACCGCGCAGGTCTGGGTCAACGGTGTGCACGTCGGCGGGCACTCCGGCGGGCACACGCCGTTCTCGTTCGACGTCACCGACGCGCTGGTGGACGGGCCCACGCAGCTGGTCGTCGTCCGCGCCGAGGACCACGCCGACGACGTCACCCAGCCCCGCGGCAAGCAGGACTGGCTCGACGAGCCGCACGGCATCTTCTACAAGCGCACCACCGGGATCTGGCAGCCGGTGTGGGCGGAGGTCGTGCCCGACCTGCACGTCGTCGAGCTGCACTGGACGCCGGACGTCCCGGGCGCCGTGGTCGCCTGCGAGGTGGCACTGTCCCGGCGCCCGGACCGGCCGGTGCGGCTGCGGGTCCGCCTCTGCCTGGGCGATGAGGAGCTCGCCGAGCACACGGTGCGGATCCGCGACGCGCACTCCCGCTTCGCCATGAGCATCCCGGCAGCGCGCCACGACATGCACCACGGCAGGCTGCTGTGGTCGCCGGAGCGCCCGACGCTGATCGAGGCCGATGTCGAGGTGCTGGACGAGGGGGGTGCCGCCTTCGACCGCGTCGGCTCCTACTTCGGCTTCCGCAGCACCGGCGTGCGGGACGGCCGGTTCCTGCTCAACGGGCAGCCGATGTTCCTGCGGCTCGCGCTGGAGCAGGGCTACTGGCCGCAGTCGCACCTCGCTGCCCCGGACGCGACGCGCTGCGCCGGGAAGCCGAACTGATCAAGGAGCTGGGCTTCAACGGGATCCGGATCCACCAGAAGGTGGAGGACCCGCGGTTCCTGGCCTGGTGCGACCGCATCGGTCTGCTGGTGTGGGACGAGATGCCCAGCGCGTTCGAGTTCGCCCCGCGCACCGTGGAGCGGATCGTGCGCGAGTGGATGGAGGTCGTGCGGCGCGACCGCAGCCACCCGTGCGTCGTCACCTGGGTGCCGATGAACGAGAGCTGGGGCGTGTGGCACCTGGCCGAGGTCGCCGAGCAGCGCCACCTCCCCACCGCGCTCTACCACCTCACCAAGAGCCTCGACGGCTCCCGCCCGGTGATCTCCAACGACGGCTGGGAGATCACCGACACCGACATACTCGGCGTGCACGACTACGCCCCGCACCCGGAGTCCCTCCGCGAGCGCTACGCGGGTGCCGACGCCGTTGCCCGGGTGCTGTCCGACCGCTGGCCCGGGCGGAAGAAGGTGGTGCTCGCTGACCCCGTCGAACGCGGCCTGCCGGTGGTGCTCACCGAGTTCGGCGGGCTGAGCTACGCCCCCGCCGCCGGGGAGAAGTGGTTCGGCTACGGCACCGTGGGGTCGGCGGAGGAGCTGACCGAGCGGCTGCGCGGGCTCGTCGACGCCGTGCTCGACAACCCGGAGCTGGCCGGGTTCTGCTACACGCAGCTCACCGACACCGAGCAGGAGCGCAACGGTCTGCTCACCGAGGACCGCGAGCCCAAGCTGCCCGTCCCCGTGCTCCGGGAGATCCTCACCCGCCCGGCGAAGGCGGTCCCGCGCGAGGACGTCGAGGCGAACCGCCGCCGGGCCGGCGGTTGACCCCGATCAGCGGTCGAGCCACGTGGTCGCGAAGAACATGTCCCGCGTGAGGTACCGGACCACGCCCTTGACCTCCGGCTTCGCCACGGTCGAGAGGTACCCGCGGCTGTAGTAGCTCTCCACGAGGTCCTGGTTGGTGAGCAGCTGCACCCGCTGGTAGAGCCGGGTGCGCTCGGCCTCGTCCAGGCTCGCGGCGGCCTGGTCGAGCGCGGCGTCCACCTCGGGGTTGGAGTACTTGCCGTAGTTCTGGCTGCCGCCGCTGTGGAACACGTTCGACGCGGCCGGGTACGGAGCGTCGACCGGCCCACCGACGTTGCCCCGACCTGGAAGTCCCCGCTCAGCACGACCTCCGACGAGTACTGCGCCAGGTCGTAGAACACCGGCTCGAGGGTGATGCCGACAGCCGCCATCTGGGCCTGCAGGAACTCCGCGAACGCCACGCGGTTGGGGGCGTTCGTCGTCTTGTACTCGATCGTGGCGCTCCCGCCGTCGGCCACGTACTCCTGCACCAGCTCGCGGGCCCGCTCCGGGTCGTAGGTCGGCCACGCCGCGGCCGCCTCCGGCGTGTTGTACTCGCTGTCGTTCCCGAAATAGCCCTCCGCAGGCTCCCACTGGCCGCGGTACTGCGTGGCCCCGAGCGCGTTGCGGTCGACCGCGCGGATGAAGGCCTCGCGCATCCGGCGGTCGTCGAAGGGCGGCCGCTGGAAGTTGAAGAAGCTCCACTCCGCGCCGTGCCCCGATCCGTAGTACACGCGCAGGTTCGGGTTCTCGATCCCGCGGAGCAGTTCGGTGTGGTACCCGCCGAAGATCAGGTCGACGTCGCCGTTCTCCAGCGACGCGTACCGGGTCTCGGTGTCGGGGAGCGGGCGGAACTCCAGCCCGTCCAGTCGGGGCAGGCCGGCCTGCCAGTAGTCCGGGTTGCGGGTGAGCTGCATCCGCGAGTCCCGCACCCAGTCGCTCAGCACGAACGGCCCGGCGCCGACGGGGTGCATCGCGATCTCGTCGCCCCACTGCTGCAACGCCCTGGGCGAGATGATCATGCCGAGGTTGCCGCCGGTGAAGCTGCCGGCGAACGCCGCCGGGAACTGGCCGAACGGCTTGTCCAGCCGGAACTCGACGGTCAGCGGGTCGACCGCGCGCATCGTCTCGATCGGCTCGGTGAACCGGTGCCCCGGCGACGAGGCCTTGTCGACGTGCCGTTGCACGTTGACGATGACGGCCTGGGCGTCCAGCGGCGTGCCGTCGGAGAAGCGCACGCCGTCGCGCAGGCCGAGGAGCCAGGTCCGGCCCCCGTCCGGGGACTCCATCGACTCGGCCATGTAGGGCTCGGGCTTGCCGTCCTCGAGCTTGAGCAGCGAGTCGTAGATCGCGGTGGCCGCCTGGTTGGTGTTCAGGACGGTGGTGTCGAACCCGGCGGCCTCCCGATCGGTGCCCATCACGAGCACCCCACCGCTCTTCGGCGTGCCCTCGGACGCCGGGTCCCCGCCGTACGGGTTCGTCGTGCGGATGACGCTCTCGCCGCCGCCTGCCGCCGGACCGCCGCCGGGTGCCGGCCCGCAGCCGGCCGCCACGAGGGCGGCCAGCCCGGCCGCAACGGCGGCGAACGCTCTCGACCGGCCCCGGAGGCCGCGTCTCGTCCCACCCATCCCGCACCAACTCCTTTGTCAGTGACCATGAGCCTACGTGCTTCGCATCACGACCTCGGCGAGCTCGGGCCGCCCACCTCGCGGGCCGAACGTGTCGACCACCGCCGACACGCCGGAGTTCGACGCGCCCGCCACCACGATCTTCACCGCGTCGGCGGCGGTGAGCACCCGGAAGGCACCGGTGGCCGCGTCGATGCGGTCGTCGGGCAGAGCCTCGGGGTGGTCGGCAGGCAGCCGCCAGGACGTGGTGCGGGAGATCGCGGTCTTGCCGACCCGGTCGAGGTCGGCGCGGGTGAGCTGTGCCGCGTCGAACACGAACTCCCGGATCGCCTGCTTGTCCCAGCCCTGCGCGGCCAGGAGGTGGGCGTGCTCGGGGCTGAGCACGAGGCAGGTGGAGATCGTGTGGTGCAGCAGCGCGCCCGTGCGGGCGACCGTGTCGGCCAGGTCACGCAGCAGCTGGGGGCCGTCGGAGGTGTGCCGCGCCTCGATCTGGGCGACCGAGCGCATCGTCATGGCCGTGACGGTGCTCGTGTCCGGCCCGAACCCGAACTCCTCGTGGAACGCGGGCCACGGGCTCTCCTCCTGGTTCTCCCCGATGCAGCAGGTGTACTTCGCGGGGGTGCCCTGGGTGGCCTGGTCCAGCGCGTGCGGCCGGAGCCCGAACACGTTGATCGCCGCGAGCCGGATGGCCCGCCCGATCGTCGCGTTCGCGCGGAAGCCCGAGCCGAACACGTTGCCCCGGCAGTTGACGCCCAGATCCCCGCGCACCGGCCCGTTCACCAGGATCAACGGTGCGGTTCCGGTGGTGCTCTGCCAGATCCCCTTCCCCACGTACCCCTCGGCGCGCAGCGAGTCCCAGGCCGCGAGCACGACCGGCAGGTACTCCGGGCGGCAGCCGGCCATGGCCGCGTTCAGCGCCGCCATCCGCACCGTGCACTCGCGCCCGATCTGCGGCATGGACAGCAGCACCTCGCCGGGTGCGCGGTCGGTCTGCGCCAGGAAGGCGTCGAGGCGTTCCGGTGTGCACGGCACGACCGGGAGCCCGTCGGTCCACTCCTGGTCGTAGCAGTACTCCACCGCGTCGACGAGCGCGTCCACGACCGCGCGGGCGTCCGCCGTCATTCGACGACCCCCAGGACGCCGAGGATGCGGGGGATCATCAGGGCCACGCGCTCGCGCACCTCCTCCCGCGACAGGCTGGCCACCGGGTGCTCGGTGACGACGTAGGCGAACCCGGGGAAGCCGTACGAGCGCGCCATCGCGTCGGCCGCGAGGCGGAACGGCTCGGTGCAGATGCTGACGGCGGGCACGCCGGCCCGCTCCAGCAGGATCCCGTCGGCCAGACTGGCCGCGCTGCAGGAGCCTCAATCACCGACGGCCGTGACGGCGAAACTGCAGGTGGCGACGATGCGCTCGACCTGTGTCCGCTCCACCGGGGTGCCGAAGTAGTCCTTGGTGAACACCTTCACGTCCTGCAGGCGGAACCGTTCGGCGAGCTGGCGCCCGACCTCCTCCAGCAACACGCGGCGTTCGGCTTGCCGTTGTCCAGCAGCGCGAGCGTCGCCCCGTGCAGGGTGGCGGGCCGAGGTGCGAGCCCGCGGTCCTCGCCGCCGTCGGCCTCGCCCGTCGGGTCCAGGATCACGTCTGCCCAGTCGATCACCGGTACCTCCGCGTCGGGGTCGGGGCGACGGTATCCACGGGCCGTCGGCGGCGTCGAGAGACGGATGTCCTGCGCCGGGCTACCGGCGTGCGTACACGCGCACCCAGTCGACCTCGAGGCTCACCTCGGCGGGAGTGGTCTCGTCGGCGGCGAGGATCCACTCCTCGTGCGGGCCCATGTCGAGCTGCATCGCCAGGTGCATCCGGCTGGTCGGGATGACGTTGCGGTCGGTGGTCTCGAACTGCTTGACGCCGTCGACGTACCAGGTGATCCGGTCGGGCAGCCAGTCCATGGCGAACGTGTGCCACTGGCTGAAGTCGCCGCCCACCTTGTTGCCCGCGAGCTTGTTCTGCGCCGAGTAGTGGATCACGAAGTGGGCCTGGGCCCGGTCCTCCCGGGGCACCTCCATCATGTCCAGCTCGCCGTCGGCCTCCTTGTCCAGGGAGTCGGGCCAGAGCAGGATCGCCGACCCCCGCCCGCGGCCCTTGTCGGTGCGGGCGCGGAACTCCCACCGCCCGTAGGTCTGGCTGCGCTCGTGGTTCATGCCACCGGAGACGTTGCCGCGTGCGGTGATCCGCAGCTTGCCGTCCTCCACGGTGATCGCCTCGGGCCTGCGGAAGCCGTTGCCGAACCCGCCGACCGAGTTGTAGCGGTTCCAGACGTTCGGATCGAGCCGGGTGCGTCGAACTCGTCGGTGAACACGAGGCGCCAGTCCTCGCTGGATGCCCGGCCGGCCCCACCCCGGGATCGCGCGTCGTCGATGCGCGGAGTGGGCACGGCCGTCGGTGCGGGCGACGGCTCCGGGAGTGCCTCGAACAGGTCCGGCGCCTCCGGCTGGGTGGCGCAACCGGCCACCAGAACGGCGACGGCACCGAGCAGCGCACAGCGGACGCGCCGCGGGAACCGGGACATCCTGCCTCCTCGACGGGCACGCCGGAGGGAGCAGCGGGGAGCGCCGGCGTGCCGGCCGACCTTAACCGAACCGTGAGGAAGCGGACATAAAGGGTGCGGCTACGCGCCCTGCAGGAGGAGTTCCCCGCCTCGGTGATACTCGGGGTGGAACCGGCAACGAGGAGGCAGCCGCCGTGAGCCAGAACGTCCCCGTCCCCACCGCGCTGCGCGCGTTCATCGACGCGACGAACAGCGGCGACTCCGCCGCGTTCGTCGACGTCTTCACCCACGACGCCGTCCTCGACGACTGGGGTCGCGTCTTCCACGGGCACGACGGCATCGCGACGTGGAACAGCACCGACAACATCGGCGTCCGGTCGCACTTCGAACTCGTCGGGCTCGAGCGGACCGACGACCCGGCCCGCGTGGTCGCGACACTGGCCGTCACCGGAGGCGGCTACAACGGCACCGGCCCCATGACGTTCGAGTTCCGCGGCGACCGGATCGCGCGGCTCGTGATCGCTCCCGCGAAGTGACCACGGCCCGGCGGCTCAGCTCCCCACGCCGAGGCCGGCCATGACGCCGCCGGGTAACGGTCGCCGCGCGCCGCGCCCGCGGGTACCGCGGCGTCGATCTCGGCGAGGTCGTCCGCGGTGAGGTCCAGTGTGATCGCGGGCAGCGCCTCGGTCAGCCGCTCGCGGGTGCGGGCCCCGACCAGCGGCACGATGTCGGTGCCCTGCGCGGCCACCCAGGCGATGGCCAGCTGGGCGACGGTGCAGCCCTTCGCCTCCGCGACCCGGCGCAGCGCGTCCACGAGGGCGAGGTTGTGCTCCACGTTCCCGCTCTCGAACCGCGGGCTGCGGCCGCGCATGTCGCCCGGGCCCGAGACGTGGCCCGCGCGCCAGTGCCCCGAGATGAGGCCCCGGCCGAGGACGCCGTAGGCGGTCAGGCCGATGCCCAGCTCCCGCAGCGTCGGCAGGACCTCCGGCTCCACCGCGCGGGACAGCAGCGAGTACTCGATCTGCAGGTCGGCGATCGGGTGCACGGCGTGCGCGCGGCGGATCGTCGCGGCGTCGACCTCCGAGAGGCCGACGTGCCGCACGTACCCGGCGTCGATCATCTCCTTGATCGCGCCGACGGTCTCCTCGATCGGCACCGCCGGGTCCAGACGGGCCGGGCGGTAGATGTCGATGTGGTCGGTGCCCAGCCGGGTCAGCGAGTAGGCGAGGAAGTTCTTCACCGCCTCGGGGCGCCCGTCCTGCCCGCCGAAGGCGTTGCCCGGCCCCCGCAGCTGCCCGAACTTGACGCTCAGCAGGTAGTCGTCCCGGTTCCGGCCGCGCAGCGCCTCGGCGAGCAGCAGCTCGTTGTGGCCCATCGCGTAGAAGTCGCCGGTGTCGATCAGCGTGATGCCGGCCTCCAGCGCGGCGTGCACCGTGGCGATGCTCTCCCCGCGGTCCGACTCGCCGTACGCCCCGCTCGACATGCCCATCGCGCCCAGTCCCAACGCGGAGACGGCCGGACCGGTGCTTCCCAGAGTTCGTGTCTGCATGAGCCCACCCTGCGCCGGGAGCGGGGGGTGCGGGAGCGGAGCGTCGATCGTGGGAGCGGCGCTCCCTGGCTCGGCCCGCCGCGACGGGGGAGCATGGGTTCGTGCAGCGTGACCAGCTCGCCGACTTCCTGCGCCGCCGCCGGGGCGCGATCCGCCCGGCCGAGGTCGGGATCGCCCACGGCCCCCGCCGCCGCACCACCGGCCTGCGCCGGGAGGAGGTGGCCATGCTCGCGGGCATGTCGGTGGACTACGTCGTGCGCCTCGAGCAGGGCCGCAGCAGCCAGCCCTCGACGCAGCTGCTCGGCGCGCTGGCCCGGGCCCTCCGCCTGTCCGAGGACGAGCGCGACCACCTGTTCCACCTGGCAGGCCACCAGCCGCCGCCTGCCGACGGCGTCGCCCAGCTGGCGCGTGCCGGTCTGCTGCGCATGCTCGACCTGCTCGGCGACACCCCCGCGATGGTGCTGTCCGACCTGGGCGAGGTCCTCGCCCAGAACCGGGCCGCCCTCCTGCTGGCAGGCGACCACACCGCTTTCAGCGGCGACCGCCGCTACGTCGCGTACCGCTACTTCACCGAGCCGGATGCCCGCGCCGTCCACCCGCCGGAGGAGGCGGAGCGCCATGCCCGCCAGCTGGCGGCCGACCTGCGCGCCACCGCCGGCCGCCGGTCCGGCGACGCCGAGGTCACCGGGCTCGTCGAGCGGCTGCGGGCCGCGAGCGCCGAGTTCCGCAGGCTCTGGGCCGAGCACGAGGTCGCGGTCCGCCGCGCCGACCGCAAGACCTTCGTGCACCTACGGGTGGGGCCCGTCCTGATGGACTGCGAGACCCTGGTGACCCCGGACCACCGCCAGCAGCTGCTGGTGCTCACCCCCGCCGACGCCGACGCCCGCGAGCGGCTGGAGCTGCTGCGTGTGCTCGGGGTGGAGGAGTTCCCGGCGGACGTCACCCGAGGACCTACCTCGATCGGATGACCCGTGGTCCGGAGACGCTCACCCTGGGTAGGTGTCCGGGCGTGTCGATCCACGCTCCGGGTGGAGTGAGTCCCTCACCGAGTGCAAGTCAGGGGTGTTACCGGGCGTTTACAGTACCCTCCGGTGCTGCGTACGGGTGGGGCCGTGCGCATCGGTCGGCAGCCCAGCCGCGCACGACGGGGATGCGCGGGGTGTGCCGAGGAGGGGGATGGGCATGGTCGGTCAGCCCGACGGGCAGGTCACGGATCGCGCGGCGCAGGACGCGGACCCGGAGGCGGACGGGGCGATGGCGCCGGGTGGGCATGCGGCCCGCGCGCTGGGATGCCAGTGTCCGGACCTCGTGAACGCGGCTCACCGCGCCGGCGCCGCGGAGCCCCCGTGCATCGATCCCCGGTGCACGGTCCACGCCATCTCCGCCAGCTCCGACGACTCGGCGGCCTCCGGGGGTACCGACTAGTCCGGTGCAGCGGACCGAACTCGTCACGCGGCTCGCCGAGCTCGTGACGGCCCACGAGCTGCCGCACCCGGTGCGGGTGGCCGTGGACGGCCCGGCCGAGGCGAGGCCCACCGTGGCCGCGCACGTGGTCATCCGGAACGACGACCCGAACTCGCCGTCGATCAGGAAATGGCCTCGGGGTACCGGTGACGGCGGCGCAGGCGCGGATCACCGTTTGCGGGCAACCCCGCCTTCGGGTCGCTGAATCGTGGGCCACCTGTGCCGATGCCGGTTCGGGTCTGCGGCATTCGTGAGCAAGGCTCGCCGCCGAGCACCGAGATGTGTGATCATGTACTCTCTGGGAGGCCTACTGACACAGAGAGTGAGTGCGTCAACGACATGAGCAGCGAGTTCTCTAGTTCAGACTCCGGGCCGACGGTCGACGAGTCTGTTCCCCACTCGGCGCGGATCTGGAACTACTGGCAGGGCGGCAAGGACTACTACGCCGTCGACAAGGAGGCCGGTGACCAGTACATCGCGGTCTTCCCCGGGATCGTCGACATCGCGCGGAGCATGCGCGCGTTCCTGGCCCGTAGCGTCCGCTACCTGGCCGGGGAGGCCGGAGTCTCGCAGTTCCTCGACATCGGCACCGGCCTGCCGACGAAGGACAACACGCACGGGGTCGCGCAGCAGGAGAACCCGGCCGCTCGCATCGTCTACGTCGACAACGACCCCACCGTGCTCGCCCACGCCCGTGCGCTGCTGACCAGCACCCCCGAGGGTGCCACCGCCTACATCGACACCAACCTGACCGACACCGAGGTCGTCCTGCGCGAGGCCTCGAAGACGCTGGACCTGGACAAGCCGGTCGCGGTCACCATCAACGGCGTGCTCGGCCACCTCAACGACTACGACAAGGCGTTGGCGGTCGTGCGCGGAGTCCTGGACAAGCTGCCGTCGGGCAGTTACCTGGCGTTCTCCGACTCCACCACCGAGGACGAGGCGTTCAACCAGGCGCAGCAGGGCTATGACGACACCGGTGCGGTGCCGTACAAGCTGTGGACCCCGGAGGAAATGGCCGGCTTCTTCAACGGCCTGGAGTTGGTGGAACCCGGCCTGGTGCCCATTCCGATGTGGCGACCCAACCCGGGCGACGACCCCAAGCCGTTGCCTACGCTCGCCGGCGTCGGACGCAAGCCTGAGCAGCGGTTTTCCGGTCCCGTAACGACAAAGAGAAACGGTCGCATTCTCGCCGAGAATGCGACCGTTTCTCGTTTTCCGGTCCGGGGTGGGTCAGAGCGAGTCGCGCACGGACTTGATCAGTTCGGTGGACCGCTGCGGCGTCAACGCACCGGCGGCGAGCCGGTTCATGATCTGCAGGTAGTTCATCACGTCGACGTCCTTGTTCAGGTAGAGCGCACTGTTGAGCTGCTCGAGGTAGACGATGTCGGGGAGGTCGGCCTCCGCGAAGCGGAGCAGGGTGAACGGCCCGCCGACCGCGGCGACGTCGCTGCGGTCGAAGGGCACGACCTGCACCGTGACGTGGGTCCGCTTGCTGATCTCGAGGATGTGGTCGAGCTGCTCGCGCATGGCCTCCCGGCCACCCAGGTTCCGCCGTAGCACCGCTTCGTCGATCACCGCCCAGAAGTCGGGCGGTTTGGGCAGGTTGAGCAGCTGCTGGCGGTGCATCCGCAGCTCGACGCGCTTGCTGACCTCGTCGGCCCGGACGGCCTCGCCGAGGTCGACCACGGCGCTGGCGTACGTCTTGGTCTGCAGCAGACCCGGCACGTACTGGGCCTCGTAGGTGCGGATGATGGTGGCGGCCTGCTCCAGCCCGACGTAGGTGGAGAACCAGTCCGGCATCGTGTCGCTGTAGCGGTGCCACCAGCCGGGTTCGTTGGCCTGTTCGGCCAGGTGCAGGACCACGTCGCGCGCGGATCCCTCGGTGAGCCCGTAGAGGGCCAGCAGGTCGGCCACGTCGCGGGACTTGAACCCGACCCGTCCCGACTCGATGCGGCTCATCTTCGCTTCGGAGCCGCGGATGGCATATGCGGCCGCTTCGCGGGTGATGCCGCTCGCCTCGCGGAGTCGGCGGAGCTGGGCTCCGACCAGGATGCGCAGCACGGTGGGGCCGCCCCGAGCCTCGGTGAACGCACCCTCATTCGGGTCGTCCTCCTGGCCGCCGGTCATAACCACCCCCCCGAGAGGACCACGGATCTCGCGCATCACGCCACACGGTACCGCGGCATTGTGCCAGCGGGTGAGGCGCTGTACACCCTACGACCTATGCGTGCGGAGAGCGAATCATGGTCCGCGTGGTGTGGGCATAGCCTCGTTGCGATTCGAGGCGGTCCGCCGCGATCCGTTTCACTCGGGGCTGGTGCGATCGCCGACCATCAGATCGTCGAACTCGCCGCGCTTGGCGCCGAGCAGGAACTCGCGGAACTCCGCTGCGGTGTGGACCAGTACTTTCCCGCTCGGGAAGCGCGAGTTGCGCATCGCGACGTGCTCGCCGACCACCGGTGCGAGTTCGACGCACGAGCCGTTCGGGTTGCTGTGCAGGCTCTTGCGCCACTGGAGTGACGAGCTGTCCACCGACGGCGTCGTCGACTCGACCGCTGGGCTGACGAAGTCGTGCATGCTGTGGTCACCCTCCAGGGGGTACGTGGGCCGATCGCTACGACCGTCCGTGGCCGCAATTGCATATGAAACTGCATCCGGCCTTGCATCGGCAACCGGAGTGCGGGGGCGGCGCCGCTCGTGCCGGGTGATCTGTGCTACTCGACGCGTGCGCGCGGGGTCCGGGGGATCACCGCTGTGTCACGCGGTGGAGTCGGTCCACGCGCTTTATCACGTACGGCGTTGGTCGGGCAACGGTCGAATGACTCTGTGTTGTGCAGGTTCGTGAGGGGGTGCGCTCGAATGGCGAGGAGCGGGCGACGGACACGTGTCCGGCGTGGGTGGAGTGGGCGATCAGCGCTGTTGACCGCTTTTGTGCGGAACCCGCTGCCCGCGCGCGAGGATAGGCCGGTTCTCGTCGGGCCGACGCTTGTCCGCCGGGTCGGCCGCGGAATCGGGAACTCCGCGAATCCGCAGTGGTGGTGGGGCTCACCGCGGCCCGGCCGCGAGCCGGGGAGAGGATGGCGGGGTGCCAGGTGTGGGTGTGCGTGGGGTGTTCGACGGCGTGGGTGCCGACTTCGAGACGTTCTGGGCCGAGCGGCGGATCTGCCTGCTCGCGACGGTGGCGGGCGACGGCACCCCGCACACCGTGGCCGTCGGGGTCACCGTCGACCTGGCGGGCGGGTTGGCGCGCGTGATCGCCCGGCGCGGCTCGCAGAAGATCCGCAACGTGCTCGCGGCGGGGGAGGGCGGTGCGCGGGTCGCGGTCACCGGGATCGACGGCACCCGGTGGTCGACCTTGCAGGGCCGCGGGATCGTCCGGTCGGACCGGGCGTCGGTGGCCGAGGCCGAACGCCGCTACGCGCAGCGCTACCGCACCCCGCGGCCGCACCCCGAGCGGGTCGTGCTGGAGATCGCGGTCGATCGGATACTGGGAAGCGTCCGTTGACCGGCAGCGCGAAGGTCGTGGTGGTCGGCATCGGCGCCGACGGTTGGGCCGGGCTGGCCGCGCCGGGGCGGGCCGCGGTGCGCGCCGCCGAGGTCGTGCTGGGCGGGCGCCGCCAGCTCGCGCTCGTCGCGGGCCACACCGACGCCGAGACGCGGGCATGGCCCTCGCCCATGGTGCCCGCGCTGCCGGAGCTGTTCGCCGGGCTGCGCGGACGCAGGGTGTGCGCGCTGGCCAGCGGCGACCCGATGTTCCACGGTCTGGGCACGACGCTTCTGAGGGTGCTCGGTCCGGACGCGGTCGACGTGCTGACCCACCCGTCGTCGGTGTCGCTGGCGTGCGCCCGGCTGGGCTGGGCCGTCGACGGCGTCGAGGTGGTGAGCGCCGTCGGGCGGTCGCTCGCGGCGCTGCGCCGCGCGCTCGCGCCGGGTGCGCGGGTGCTGGTGCTGAGCGAGGGTGCCGGCACGCCGGGGCGGGTGGCCGCGATGCTGGCGGCCGACGGGTGGGGTGACAGCCCGTTGACCGTGTTCGAGCAGCTCGGCGGGTCGGCCGAGCGCAGAGTGACGGGCACTGCCCGGCACTGGGCGCACGCGCCCGGCGACGCGCTCAACATCCTCGCGGTGCACTGCGTCGCGGGCCCGGACGCGCGTCCTCGCGCGCTCACCCCCGGTCTGCCCGACGACGCCTACGACCACGACGGCCAGCTGACCAAGCGTGAGGTCCGGGCCGTGACGCTGGCGCTGCTGGGCCCGCGCCGCGGTGAGCTGCTGTGGGACGTCGGCGCCGGAAACGGGTCGATCGCCCTGGAGTGGATGCGCGCGCACCCCGCCTGCCGGGCCGTCGCGGTGGAGGCCGAGCCCGCACGGGCGGACCGGATCCGCACCAACGCCGACGCGCTGGGCGTACCGGGCGTTCGGGTGGTGACGGGGCGGGCCCCCGGCGCGCTGGCCGACCTTCCGGAGCCCGATGCCGTGTTCATCGGGGGCGGGCTCACCGTCGAGGGTGTGCTGACGCGGTGCTGGGAGGCGCTGCGCCCGGGCGGCAGGCTGGTGGCCAACGCCGTCACCGTCGAGTCGGAAGGGGCGCTCGCCACTGCCCGCTCGCGCCTCGGCGGCGAGCTCACCCGGCTCTCGGTGGCGCGGGCCGCACCGCTGGGCGGGTTCACCGGATGGCGCCCCGCCATGCCCGTCACGATCTGGAGCGTGGAGAAGCCGTCATGACCGTGCACTTCATCGGGGCCGGGCCGGGGGCGGTGGACCTGCTCACGCTGCGGGCCCGCGACCTGATCGCGGCGTCGCAGGTCTGCCTGTACGCCGGCACGTACGTGCCGCCGGAGATGCTGGAGCTGTGCCCACCCGGCGCCCGCCGGATCGACACCGCCGACCTCACCCTGACTGCGATCGTCGACGAGATGGTCGCCGCGCATGCCGCGGGGCTCGACGTGGCCCGGCTCGCCTCGGGCGACCTGTCGGTGTTCTCCGCGCTGGCGGAGCAGATGCGCCGGCTCGACGCCGCGGGCGTGCCGTACGACCTGTGCCCCGGCGTGCCGGCCTACGCCGCCGCCGCGGCCGTCCTGCGCCGGGAGCTGACGGTGCCGACGGTCGCCCAGACCGTCACGCTCACCCGGATCTCCGCGCAGGCCACCCCCATGCCCGACGGCGAGGGTCTCGCCGAGCTGACCCGCGCGGGCGGCACGCTCGTGCTGCACCTGTCGGTGCACCGCATCGACGAGCTCGTGGCCGCCGTCTCCGGGGTACACGGACCCGACTGCCCGGCCGCGGTCGTCGCGCACGCGAGCCGCGACCACCAGGTCGTCCTGCGCGGGCCGCTGTCGTCGATGCCGGACCAGGTGCGGGCGGCCGGGATCCGGCAGGCCGCCGTCGTGGTCGTCGGGCCCGCGCTCGCCGCAGAACACTTCCCGGACAGCCACCTCTACTCCGACACCCGCCGCCGATGAGGGTGCTCGTGCTCGGCGGCACCACAGAGGGGCGGCTGCTCGCCGGGGAGCTGGTGGCCGACCACGAGGTCACGGTGTCGCTGGCCGGGCGGGTGCGTTCCCCGCTGCCGCTGCCCGGCGAGGTCCGCGTCGGTGGCTTCGGTGGCGTCGACGGGTTGGCGGCGTGGCTGCGCGGGCACGGCACCGACGCCGTGGTCGACGCGACGCACCCGTTCGCCTCGACGATGACGGCGCACGCCGCGGCGGCCTGTGCCGTGACCGGCGTGCCGCTGCTGCGGTTGCAGCGCCCGGCGTGGACCCCCGTCCCGGGCGACTGCTGGGAGACGGTGCCCGACCTGCCCGCAGCCGCGGACCTCGCCGCGGCGCTGGGCGATCGGATCTTCCTCACCACCGGCCGGTCCGGTCTCGCCGTCTTCGCGCCCGTGGACCGCTGGTTCCTGGTGCGCTCGGTGGACCCGCCGGAGCCGCCCGTTCCCGCACGGATGCAGGTGCTGCTCGACCGCGGCCCGTTCACCCTCGACGGCGAGCGCGCCCTGCTGCGCGAGCACCGCATCGACGTGCTGGTGACCAAGAACAGCGGCGGCCCGGCCCTCAAACTGGCGGCGGCGCGGGAACTGGGCGTCCCGGTGGTGATGGTGCAGCGCCCGGCACTGCCGCCAGGGGTGACCGTGGTCCCCACGGTCGGCGCGGCGCTGGACCGGCTCCGCGGTGAGTAGCGGCTGGATGATCACCGCCCGGCGCTGAGGTCGTCGGAATGACCCGCTTCCACACGTGCCCACTGGGCGATGGGACGTCCGCCCCCCTCCTGCGATGCCGGCGGCCACGTGGGCGGGCCGCCGTCGGTCCTCATGGAGCAGTGCTGTGGCCGGCCGGTGGGTGAGTCCTCCCACGCTTCCTGGCGTCCGTGGGCGGTGAGGTCCATGAGCGAGTAGCTGTGGTCCATGGCCTCCACGCCGCGGCGTTTCGTCCAGTAGGTCTCGAAGACGCGGTCGCCGTCCCGCAGGTAGCACACGAGGTGGAACAAGCCCATCTCGCGACCGACGAGTAGCGCGTCGAGGGAGGGCTGCGCCGAGTACCAGGGCATGTCCCAGCCCATGAAGTCGCGGTAGCGGAGGCTCTCGTCGTAGGACACCTGTGGGTCGGCGGGGCCGAACGCGGTGTTGCGGCCCTGGCTGAAGACGGCGTAGGTGATGTCCCGGGAGTGCAGGAGGGACAGGTCGGCGACCTGGCCGAGGAACAACGTGCAGCCTTCGCACTGCTCGGGCGCGGGCCGGCCGGGCCACCACATGAAGTAGTAGGCGATGAGCTGACGGCGGCCCTCGAACGCGTCGAGCAGGGTGGTCGTCCCGTGGGGGCCGAGCAGTTCGAGGTCGGCGTCGACCTCGACCATCGGCAGGCGACGGCGGGCCGCGGCGATCGCGTCGCCCTCCCGGGTGTGTGCCTTCTCGCGGAGCCGCAGCCTGTCGAGCTCCGCCTGGAAGACGGCCCGGTCGACGACCGCCGGCACGGGCAGTGCGCCCGCCGCCCCGGCTGAGGTGCCGCTCGAGCCGGCGTGTTCCGAACCACCGCAGCAGGACTCCCCGTTCATGACGTCTCTCCTTCCCGCACGGCGGCCCGTGCGAATCCGGCGGTCGCGACGACCACGCCGAGGACGGCGAGGCGCGCGACCGTGAAGGCGGCGTAGAAGTTGTCGAGGTCGGAGCCCGTGAGGAGCACCGTCGACACCGCGGCGACGCCGGCCGCGCCGCCGATCTCGCGCGACGTCTCCACGAGGCCGGACGCCAGCCCCGCATCCGATCGCGATACCCCGGACAGCGCCGAGCTGCAGAGCGGGCCCACAGCACCCGAAGCCGACCCCGGCGAACAGGAAGGCGGGCAGCAGGTCCGTGACGTAACCGGCGTCAGCGGGGACTCGCGACAGCCAGAACGCCCCGAGGGCGACCAGCGACAGACCGGTGATCAGCAGCCTGCGCCCCCCGACCCGGGCGACGAGCCGCGTGCCCGCCATGGCCGCCACGAAGATGGTGGCGTCGTGGCCAGCCACGCCACGCCCGCGATCGCCGGCGAGTAGCCCAGCACGTGCTGCATCAACAGCGAGCCGATGAAGATGAACGACAGCAGCGCGGAGAACGCGAGGAACGCGGTCAGGTTCGCGATCAGCCGTGTGCGGTTCCGCAGCATGGCGGAGGGCACGAGCGGGGCGGCGGCACGTGCCTCGATCCGGAGGAACACGGCCAGCAGCGCAGCGGCCGCAGTGAACAGGGCCAGGGTGGACCAGGTGAACCAGCCGTGGCCCGCAGCGTGGTGCAATGCGTAGACGAACACCAGCAGGCCACCCGTCACCGTGATGGCTCCGGCGACGTCGAGGCGCGGCGCACGCTCATCGGCCCGATCCGCGGACAGGAACACGAGTGCGGCCACGAGCAGCGCCATCCCGACCGGCACGTGGATGAGGAACGCCCAGCGCCAGCCCAGACCGGCGGCCAGCAGCCCGCCCACGACGACGCCGGCTGACGCGGCCACTCCGTCGACGGCTCCGAAGAGGCCCACGGCGCGGTCGCGGTCGGGTCCTTCCGCGAACGTGACGGCGAGCAGCGACAACGCTGCCGGCACGATGAGCGCCGCACCGACTCCCTGGACCCCACGCGCCACGATCAACAGACCGGCGTGCTGTGCGATCCCGGCCAGGAGCGAGGCACCCGTGAAGATGGCGATGCCGGTCAGGAAGACGCGTCGCCGTCCCAGCTGGTCGGCCATCCGCCCGCCGAGCAGGAGGAACCCGCCCAGTAGCAGGCCGTAGGCCACCACCACCCACTGCAGCGTGCCGTAATCGACACCGAGGTCGTGCTGGATCGAGGCCAGCGCCACGTTCACGATGGCCCCGTCGATGCCCACGATCGCCACGGCGGCGCAGACCAGGGCGAGCACGAACCCCCGTCCGGCCCGCGTCGCCGGAGCGCGCTCGCTCGGTGTGGTGATCCGTTGTTCCTCCGCGGGACGGGTGCCGATGTTCGTCTCGACGGCCTGGATGGACATGTCTGGTACCTGCCGATCTCGTCGTCTTCTCTTGTCGTGGAAGGGATTTGCGGCATGCGGAGTCGCGCGGCGAAGCGCATGCGGCTTCGACGCGGAGACGCGGTTGAGGGAGGTAGGTGTGGCGATCAGGGCCGAGGCGGCGGGTCCTGGTCGGGCTGCTCGGCCAGTTGCTTGATCGACAGCAGGCGGCTCTCCCAGGACCGGCCGATCCGGTCCAGCTCCCGGGCGAGCGAGCTCAGCCGGGCGCCGACGACGAGGAAGACGACCTCGCGCCCGCGCTGCTCTGGTTCGACGAGCCCGACCTCACGCAGCACCTCGAGGTGCTTGCCGATGGCCTGCCTGCTCACCGGGAGGACCCGGGCCAGTGCGGAGGCCGACATCGCGCCCTGCCCGAGCCGCGTGAGGATCTCCCAGCGGGTCGGGTCGCTCAGCGCGGCGCACATGGTCGGGAGGTCCGGCGCGCTCATCGCTCGGCTCGCTGCGCTCGGCCGGCGCTTCGCGCAGGCGCTGTGACATTGATTCGCTCGCAAGCTCGCTCATGACCCCGTGTCTGCGTGCGCCGCCCCGGACTCGACGAACGCCTTCCCGGCAGCCAGCTCCGCCGTCCAGCCGCGGTCGTTGCCCTCGCGTTCCTGCAGCCAGGTCGCCGCGTCGTCGGAGAGGGTGGAGAACCCGCTCTCGAGGACGCGCAGCGTCACCCCGCCGCTGGCACGCTCATCGATCCAGAACTCGACGAGCGTCCCCTCGGTGACGGGGCGGAACGGTGTGCCCAGCCAACGGAATGCGGCGTAGCGCGGCTTGTCCAGCTGCACGGTCCGGAACCGGAACTCCCCGACTCCCGGTTGCGTCACGACCGCGACGTCGCCCTCGTACCGCAGGTCGGGCTCGTCCTCGACGGTGCCGTCGTTGACGTACCAGCCGGGCCGTGCGATGAGTTCCCACACTCGATCGGCCGGCGCGTCGATGTCGATCTGGCGGGCGATGCTGTCGAGCTCGGCCAGCTCCGCCTCGGTGTACGTGGTGTCGTTCATGGCGTTCCCTCCCGGTGTTGTGCAACTAGACGATTGCACATCACCCGCCATAGTGCAACCGTCAGATTGCAGTTCGGAGGTGGCTCAGCCCGGGTGGTGGCGTGGGGTGAACACCGTCGTCGTCGCACCGCGCGTGACCACCTTCGTCGTGGACGCGCCGATGATCAGCAGCGTGCGCATGTCGACCTGCTCGGGGTCCAGCTCGGCCAGCGTCGTGACGGTGACGCGTTCGCCCGGCCCGCCGACGTCCCGCCCGACGACGACCGGGGTGTCCGGGGCGCGGTGCTCCAGCAGGACGTCGCGCGCGGCCCCCACCTGCCACGGCCGGGCCTTCGAGCGCGGGTTGTAGATCGCGATCGCCAGGTCGGCGCGGGCGGCGGCCACCAGGCGGGCCACGACGACGTCCCACGGCTTGAGCCGGTCCGACAGCGAGATCACGGCGTGGTCGTGGCCCAGCGGCGCGCCGACCGCGGCGGCCACCGCGCTCGACGCCGTGACGCCCGGCAGCACCCGCACCGCCACCTGCGTGTACTTCTCCTGCGCCGCCACCTCGAGCACCGCGGCGGCCATCGCGAAGACGCCCGGATCGCCCGCGGACACCACGGCCACCCGCCTGCCGGACGCGGCGAGGTCCAGCGCGTGCGCCGCCCGGTCGGCCTCGGCGCGGTTGTCGCTCGGGTACCTGTTCTGGCGCGGGTTGGGCGGCACGCGGTCGAGGTAGGGGCCGTAGCCGACGAGGTCGTCGGCGGCCGCGAGCACCGCCGTGACCTGCGGCGTCATCCAGTCCCGGCCCGCGGGCCCGGTGCCGACGACCACCACCTCGCCGGTGCCGCCGCCGGTCCCGACCGCCTCGGTGGGCGGTGCTGCGGCCACCGCGCCCGGCACCAGCGCGATCGAGAAGTAGGGCACCGACGCCGGGTCGACGTCGGCGAGGTCCGCGGTGCGCTGGGCGTCCGTCGTGGCCCGCTCCACGTAGAACGCGCGGCGACCGGCGTCGGTGACCGCATCGCGCACGGTCTCGAACGTGCGGCCCAGTTTCAGCACCGCGGCGGAGTCGGTGTCGGCCAGCCGCCGCGCCAGCTCCTCGCGCGGCAGCGTGCCGGGCAGCACGGTGAGCACCTCGTCGCGCTCCACCAGCGGCTGGCGCAGCGCCGCCGAGGCCGCGCTCACCGACGTGACGCCGGGGACGACCTCGGTGCGGTAGCGCGGCGCGAGCCGCTTGTGCATGTGCATGTAGGAGCCGTAGAAGAGCGGGTCGCCCTCGGCGAGCAGCACCACGTCGCGCCCGGCGTCCAGGTGCGCGGCGAGGCGTCGGGCGGCGTCGGCGTAGAACTCGTCGATGGCGCCTGGTATCCGCCGGGATGGTCGGTGGCCTCCGTGGTGACGGGGTAGACCAGCACCTCCTCCACCTGGCCTGCGTGCAGGTGCGCCGCGGCGATCCCGCGCGCGACCGACCGGCCGTGGCGGGCCGCGTGGTAGGCGATCACGTCGGCGGCGGCGATCAGCCGGACCGCCTTCAGCGTCATCAGCTCGGGGTCGCCGGGCCCCACCCCGACCCCGTACAGCGTTCCGGTCACGGCAGGATCTCCTCCTCGCGGGCCAGCGCGTTCACCGCCGCCGCGGTGATCGCCGACCCGCCGCGCCTGCCGCGCACCACGAGGAACTCCAGGTCGGTGCGGGCGGCCAGCTCGTCCTTCGACTCGGCGGCGCCGATGAAGCCCACCGGGATCCCCAGCACCGCGGCCGGGCGCGGCGCCCCGGCGTCGATCATGTCGAGCAGGTGGAACAGGGCCGTCGGCGCGTTCCCGATCGCGACGACCGCGCCGCCGAGCCGTTCGCGCCACAGCTCGAGGGCCGCCGCGCTGCGGGTCGTGCCCAGCTGCGCCGCGAGCGGGGGCACCCGCGGGTCGCGCAGCGTGCAGACGACCTCGTTGCCGGCCGGTAGCCGGGCCGCCGTGACACCCGAGGCGACCATCGCGGCGTCGCACAGGATCGGCGCGCCGGCCTGCAGCGCAGACCGCGCCGCGGTGACCACGGCGGGGGAGTGGGCGATGTCGTCGACGAGGTCGACCTGGCCGGACGCGTGGATCATCCGCACCGCGACGGTCGCCAGGTCGGGCGGCAGCCGGTCCAGGTCGGCCTCGGCGCGGATCGTGGCGAACGAACGCCGGTAGATCTCGGCACCGTCGCGGACGTACTCCCGGGCCGTCATCCCGAGTACCTCCCGTCGGCGTCCGCGACGAGCGCGCGGTGCGGCCCGTGCGGGGACCCGCAGCGCCGCGCGCAGCCCGACAGGTGCACGCGCTCGCGGAACCGGCCTGCCGCGAGGCCCGCACGGCGTCGGCGCGCACGTCGGCGAGCGCCTTGGCACACCCCGGCCGCCCGCGCACGCGCTCACCAGCGGCACCGGCGAGCGGGGTCGGTCACGAACCCGGCCGCGACCAGCCGTGCCTCCACCGCGGCGTCCGCACCGGGCACCACGACCGTCCGCCACGGCGTGACCAGCACCCGGGCGGCGCTGTCCGCGAGCGTGCACACCTGCGCCACCGACATCTCCCCGAGGACCGGGGCACAGACGAGCGCACCGCTCACGCGCCCGACCCGTGGGCCGCCCGTGGCCTCCGCCGCGCGTTCGGGAACGGAGCTCTCCTGCGCCCCGGCCAGCAGTTCGGTGGCGGCATCCAGGAGCGCCCCGACCGCGTCGCCGATCGCCACCCGTGCCACCGGGCTGCCCGCGATCCGCAGGACCCCCTCCTCGGGGGAGGTCGCCTGCCAGCACAGGTCCGGCTTCTCGCCCGCCACGTCGTCGCGGCCGTCGTCGATGGCGAACAGGAACCGGCCGGGCAGCGCGGCCAGCTCCGGACGCGCGCACAGCCCGCGGTCCAGGGCCGGCGCGAGGTCACGGACGTCGGCGAGGCCGCCGGTGATGCCGGACAGCGGGGAGGCGAGGACGTTGCGCGCCCGCTCGTGCGCGGGTGAGGGCAGCAACCCCGCGGCCGTGAGCCGCCGCGCCAGCCGCGGGTCGTCGCGGCGCAGCCGCGCAGCTGCACGTTGCCGCGCGAGGTCAGGTGCAGCGCGCCGTCACCGAGATCCTCCGCGCAGCCGGCCAGAACCCGCAGCGCCGCGGCGTCGACCGCACCTCCGGGCAGCCGCACCCGGGCGAGCGCGCCGTCGGCGGCGTCGTGCAGCGCGAACACGCCGGGGCATGCGTCGGGGCGGATGGGCACCGCGACACTCTAAGCACACCGCCCCAGCCCTCGCCCCGAAGTACGAGGTAGCCCACTGGTCGGTGGGACCGCTGCCCGGCCTTCGGCGAGGGGACCGTCACCCGCGCTTGACGGGTGCGGCGGTACCACCGAGAGTTGGCGCGAACCACAACCGAATACGGCGAGCGGGGCCAGGAAGCCGGTGCGAGTCCGGCGCGGTCCCGCCACTGTCACCGGGGAGCAGACCCCGCCGACGGCCACGGGCACACTTCGACGGCGCCCGGAAGGCCGGGGCGCGCGACGATCCGGGAGCCAGGACACTGCCCCGCCCGCCGCGACCCTTCGGCCCCCGACGAGGATCGGGAGGAAGGCACTTCATGGGCCCCCACGTCCCGGGCACTCCTACCGTCGTGCTGTTGTCCACCTCGGACACCGACCTGCTGTCGGCGCGCGCATCGGGTGCCGCCTTCCGGCTCGCCAACCCGTCCCGCACTCCCGTCGACGATCTCCCGGCGCTGCTGGCGGGCGCCGATGTCGTGGTGGTGCGGATCCTCGGTGGCAGCCGCACGTGGCCCGACGGGCTGGCCGAGATGCGTGCGTCGGGGCTGCCGGTGGTGGCGCTCGGCGGTGAGCAGGCCCCCGACGCGGAGATGATGGAGCGGTCGACGGTGCCGGCGGGTGTGGCCGCGCAGGCGCACACCTACCTCGCGCAGGGCGGCCCGGCCAACCTCGCGCAGCTGCACGCGTTCCTCTCCGACACGCTGCTGCTCACCGGACACGGGTTCGACCCGCCGATCGAGCTGCCTGCCTGGGGGGTCCTGGAGCGCGACGCGCGGCCGGTGGACGGGCCCGTCGTCGCCGTCCTCTACTACCGCGCGCAGCAGCTCGCCGGCAACACCACCTACGTCGAGGCGTTGTGCTCCGCGCTCGAGGACGCCGGCGCGCGCCCGCTGCCGGTGTACTGCGCGTCGCTGCGGCAGGCCGAGCCCGCGCTGCTGCGCACGCTGGCCGCCGCCGACGCCATGGTCGTCACGGTGCTGGCCGCCGGGGGCACGAAGCCCGCGAGCGCCTCGGCGGGCGGCGACGACGAGGAGTGGGACGTCGCCGAGCTCGCCGCGCTCGACGTGCCGATCCTGCAGGGGCTCTGCCTGACCAGCAGCCGCGACAGCTGGGCCGAGAACGACGACGGGCTGTCCCCGCTCGACGTCGCCACGCAGGTGGCCGTCCCCGAGTTCGACGGCCGGCTGATCACGGTGCCGTTCTCGTTCAAGGAGTTCGACGCCGACGGGCTGACGGTCTACGTTCCCGACCCGGAGCGGGCCGCCCGCGTGGCCGGGATCGCGGTGCGCCACGCCCGGCTGCGCCACATCCCGAACGCCGACAAGCGCATCGTGCTGATGCTCTCGGCGTACCCCACCAAGCACGCCCGCATCGGCAACGCCGTCGGCCTGGACACCCCGGCCAGCGCGGTGGCGCTGCTGCAGACCATGGCCGCGGCCGGGTACGACGTCGGCGAGCTGCCCGGGGTCGCGGCGGGCGACGGCGACGCCTGATGCACGCCCTGATCGCCGCGGGCGGGCAGGACCCGGACTGGCTCACCGAGGAGCAGCTGTCGGGCAACCCGATCCGGATCTCCGCGGAGCGCTACCGCGCCTGGTACGCCGGGCTGCCCGCCGACCTGCGCGCGAGCGTCGAGGAGCACTGGGGGGCGGCGCCGGGCGAGCTCTACGTCGACGACGGGCACATCGTCGTGGCCGCACTGGCCGCGGGGAACGTGCTGCTGATGGTGCAGCCGCCGCGCGGGTTCGGGGAGAACCCGGTGGCGATCTACCACGACCCGGACCTTCCCCCGTCGCACCACTACCTGGGCGCCTACCGCTACCTCGCCGCGGCGCGGGAGGACGGCGGGTTCGGCGCCGACGCGATCGTGCACCTGGGCAAGCACGGCAACCTGGAGTGGCTGCCCGGCAAGACGATGGGGATGAGCGCCTCCTGCGGCACCGACGCGGCGCTGGGCGACCTGCCGCTGGTGTACCCGTTCCTGGTGAACGACCCCGGCGAGGCACCCAGGCCAAGCGGCGCGCGCACGCCACGCTGGTGGACCACCTCATCCCCCGATGGCCCGCGCCGAGACCTACGGCGACATCGCCCGGCTCGAGCAGCTCCTCGACGAGCACGCCAGCATCGCCGCGCTCGACCCGGCCAAGCTGCCGGCGATCCGCCAGCAGATCTGGACGCTGATGCAGGCCGCGAAGATGGACCACGACCTGGGGCTCGCCGACCGTCCCGACGAGGACGCCTTCGACGACATGATCCTGCACGTCGACGGCTGGCTGTGCGAGATCAAGGACGTCCAGATCCGCGACGGCCTGCACGTGCTCGGCGCCGCCCCGGCCGCTGACGTGCGCGTCGACCTGGTGCTCGCCATGCTGCGCGCCCGCCAGATGTGGGGCGGCGAGCAGAACCTGCCTGGCCTGCGCGAGGCGCTCGGACTGGCGGAGGACGCCCCGAAGGCCCGCGTCGACGAGGTCGAGGCGCTCGCTCACGCCCTCGTCGCCGACATGGAGGCCGCCGGCTGGGCCCCGGGTGCGGCCGAGCGGGTCGTCGCAGCGCGCGGCGTCGAGTCGCCAGTCGTCGATTCCGCCGTCGTCACCGATGTCCTGCGGTTCGCCGCGTCGGAGATCGTCCCGCGCCTGGACGCCACCGACCAGGAGATCCAGCGCATCCTGCACGCCCTCGACGGCGGGTTCATCCCGGCGGGCCCGTCCGGTTCGCCGCTGCGCGGGCTGGTCAACGTGCTGCCCACGGGCCGCAACTTCTACTCCGTCGACCCGAAGGCGGTGCCGTCGCGGCTGGCGTGGGAGACCGGGCAGGCGATGGCCGAGTCGCTGGTGGCCCGCTACGTCGAGGAGCACGGCGAGCACCCGCGCAGCGTCGGGCTGTCGGTGTGGGGCACCAGTGCCATGCGCACGTCCGGCGACGACGTGGCCGAGGTGCTGGCGCTGCTCGGCGTCCGGCCGGTGTGGGACGAGGCGAGCCGCCGCGTCACGACCCTCGAGGTGATCGACCTCGCCGAGCTGGGCCGGCCCCGCATCGACGTCACCGTGCGCATCTCCGGCTTCTTCCGCGACGCGTTCCCGCACGTACTGGCCCTGCTCGACGACGCGGTGCAGCTCGTCGCCCGCCTCGACGAGCCCGCCGAGCAGAACTTCGTGCGCGCGCACGCCGCGGGCGAGGACCGGCCGATGCGGATCTTCGGTTCGAAGCCGGGTACGTACGGGGCGGGCCTGCTGCAGCTGGTGGAGTCGCGCAACTGGCGCGACGACGCCGACCTCGCCGAGGTCTACAGCACCTGGGGCGGCTACGCGTACGGCCGCGGCGTGGACGGGGTGCCCGCGCGCGGCGCGATGGAGGCCGCGTACCGGCGGATCGCGGTGGCGGCCAAGAACACCGACACCCGCGAGCACGACATCGCCGACTCCGACGACTACTACCAGTACCACGGCGGCATGGTGGCCACGGTCCGCGCGCTGACGGGCAAGGCGCCCGCCGCCTACGTCGGCGACTCCACGCGGCCCGAGGCCGTGCGCACCCGCACGCTGCACGAGGAGACCGCGCGGGTCTTCCGGGCCCGCGTGGTGAACCCGCGCTGGATGGAGGCCATGCGCCGGCACGGCTACAAGGGCGCGTTCGAGATGGCCGCCACCGTCGACTACCTGTTCGGCTGGGACGCCACCACCGGCGTCGTCGCCGACTGGCAGTACGAGAAGCTCGCGGGCGAGTACGTGCTGGACCCGGTGAACCGCAAGTTCCTCGACGGGTCGAACCCGTGGGCGTTGCACGGGATGGTCGAGCGGCTGCTGGAGGCCGCCGACCGCAACCTGTGGGAGCACCCCGGGCAGGCCACGCTCGACGCCCTGCGCCAGCCTACCTCGAAACCGAGGGCGACCTGGAAGGTGGCTGACACACGGACCGTCCTGGTGATCGGCATCGGGGCGGGCGATCCCGAGCACCTCACGCTGCAGGCCGCGGCGGCGATCGGGCGGGCGACGTGTTCTTCGAGATCGACAAAGGGGTGCCGGACCTGGCCGCGCTGCGCGCCACGCTGCTTCAGCGGCACGCCCGGCCTGGCCACCGCGTCGTGGTCGCGCCGGAGGTACCGCGCGATCGGGACCCGGCCGACTACAAGGCCGAGGTCGCGGCCTGGCAGGGCGCCCGCGCGGCCGCCTACGCCGCGATGATCTCCGCCGAGCTGCCGCCCGGCGGCGTCGGGGCGTTCCTCGTGTGGGGCGACCCCGCCCTCTACGACGGCACGCTGCGCCTGCTGCGGGAGGGCCCGGCCGACCCGCCCCTGGAGATCGTGTCGGTGCCCGGGATCAGCAGCGTGCAGGCGCTCGCCGCGGCCCACGGCCTCATCCTCAACCGGGTCGGCGAGCCGGTCCTCGTCACCACCGGACGGAGACTGGCCGAGCGCGGCATGCCCGCGGACGTGCCGGACGTCGTGGTGATGCTGGACGGCCGCACCGCTTTCGCCGACCTGCCCGACACCGACCTGGACATCTACTGGGGCGCTTACCTCGGCACGCCCCGCCAGATCCTGGTGGCCGGCGACCTGCGGGAGGTCACCGCCGAGATCGTGGCGCGGCGGTCGGCGGCCCGCGCCGAGGCCGGCTGGATCATGGACGTCTACCTGCTGCGCAGGCGCTGACGGCGGGCGCTGCTCCGTGCGGGTGACGGCCACAACACATGAGCGATTGTTCAATCGTGAGGCTATACGATCTCGGCCGCTCCCGCGTCGTCCTGGAGGTGCCGCAGTGCCCGTCTCCCGCCGTCGTGTCCTGGCCGGCCTGGCCGGTGCCGGTGCCCTCGCGGCGCTCGGCGCCTGTACCGGCGGGAGCGGTACGGGCGACGCGGGTGGGCGGCTGCGGGCGGCGTTCGTCGCGGGCGGGTCGCAGGAGACGCTGGACCCGCACCGGCTCCCGCAGTTCATGGACCAGGCGCGGGCCAAGGCGTGCTTCGACACGCTGGGCCGCTGGGAACAGGACATGTCGGTCACGCCGCGGCTGGCGCAGTCGTGGGAGTCCGACGCGACCGGCACTCGCTGGCGGATCCGGCTGAAGCAGGCGAGCTTCCACGACGGGCGTCCGGTCCGCGCCGCGGACGTGCTCTACACCTACCGCCGGGTCGCCGATCCCGCGACGACCGCCAGCGCGGCGGCCCTGTTCTCCGGTGTCGACTTCACGGCCAGCCGCGCGGTCTCCGACCTGGAGCTGGAGATCGTGCTGGGCGCGCCGAACCACCTGTTCCCGGTGGCACTGGCTCCTACGGCAGCGAGATCGTGCCCGAGGGCACCACCGACTTCACCGCGCCGGTCGGGTCCGGGCCGTTCCGGTTCGTGTCGTTCACCCCCGGCGGGCCCGCGCTCTACCGGCGCAACGATGCCTACTGGGACGGCGCCCCGTCGCTCGCGGAGCTGGAGTTCCTGCCGATCAACGACGAGAGCGCGCGGCTCGGGGCGTTGCTGTCGGGGCAGATCGAGTACGCCCACGACCTGCGTGCCACCAGTGCGCAGCAGCTGCAGACCGACTCCCGCGCACAGGTGCTCAGCGCGCCCGGTGCGGCGTTCCAGTTCCTGTACGTCAAGCACGACCGACCGCCGTTCTCCGACCCGCGGCTGCGCCAGGCGCTGGTGCTCGGGCTCGACCGCGACGCGCTGGCGCGGGTGGCCTGCTCGGGCACGGCAGCGCGGGCAACGACATGTTCGGCACCGGCCTGCAGTACTACCCCGCATCGGTCCCGCAGCGGCAACGCGAGCTGGACCGGGCCCGCGCGCTGGTGGCGGGGTCGGGTGTGCACACCGTCGAGCTGGCGACCGGGGTCACCGACCCGTCGTGGCAGGCGGCAACCCAGCTCGTCGTCGCGCAGCTGGCGGAGATCGGGCTGACCGTGCAGGTCCGGAACGTGCCGCCGGAGACCTACTTCTCCGACGTGCGCAAATCGGCGACGTTCCACTTCAGCCGCACCGGCACGCTGCCGATCCCGAACTGGATCGCCACCACGCAGCTCTCGACGGTGGTCGACGCGAGCTTCAGCAAGTACACCAACCCCGAGATCGACCGCCTCTACGCCGGTGCGCTCGCCGACCCCGACGAGGGCGCCCGCACCGACGCGATCGGGCGGGCGATGACCCTGGTGCACGACGACGTGGCCGCGCCGATCTGGGGCGTCAGCGACTGGGTCGTGGGGGCGCACGCCGACGTGCGCGGGCTGTCGGGGTTCCGCCCCAACACCTTCGACTGGGCGAACTTCAGCCGGGCCACGCTGGGATGACCGCCGGGCCGGCCGTCGCACGCGTGGGGCTGGCGGTGCTGCAGCTCGCCGCCGTCTCGGTCGCGGTGTTCGCGCTCACCACGTTCCTGCCCGGCGACACGGCCGAGGTCGTGCTCGGGCCGCTCGCCACCCCGGACCAGATCGCCGTCCTGCGCGAGCAGTTGGGGCTCGACCGGCCGCCGGTGGAGCGGTTCGCCGACTGGGCGGGCGGGCTGCTGCACGGCGATCTCGGAACCTCGCTCGCGACCGGGCGGCCCGTGCTGCGGGACCTCGCGCCCGGCTCGGGCTCACCGTCCTGCTCGCCGTGGTGGCGCTCCTCGTGCTCGTCCCGGCCGCCGTCGGGCTGGGCCTCTACGGCGGCCGCCGTCCCGGCTCGCCGGCCGACCGGCTGATCACGGCCGCGACGACGGTCGCGCAGGCCGTGCCGGACTTCGCGCTGGGGCTGCTGCTCGTCGCGCTGTTCGCGCTGCAGCTGGGCTGGCTGCCCGCCACCGCGGCCGGCACCGTGGGCTTCTCGGGGCTGACGGTGCCGATGCTGGTGCTGCCCGTCGCGGTCCTCGTCTCCAACCAGCTCGGCAGGCTGGCCCGGCAGATCCGCATCGGTGTCGTGGAGGCCGACGCCGCCGAGCACGCCGTGCACCTGCGCCGGCTCGGGCTGGGGGAGCGCGACGTGCTGCTGAAACACGTGCTGCCCGGCGCCGTGGTGCCGTCGGTGCAGCAGCTCGCCCGGACCGTCGACGGGCTGCTCGGCGGAGTGCTCGTGGTGGAGGCGCTCTTCGCGCTGCCCGGGATCGGGTCCGGGTTCGTCGCGGCCGTGCAGACCCGCGACCTCCCGGTCGTCCAGGCCTACGCGCTGCTCTTCGCCGTGACGACGATCGGGATCAACCTGGCGGCCGACCTCGCATCCGCCCGCCTCGTCCCGCAGGCGGTGCGGCTGTGACGGCCCTCGGGGCGGTGCGGGTGCTGCCGATGCCCGGCCGGGCGCGGCGGCGCGGCCGGGGGACGCGCCGCGTCCTCCTGACGGTCGGCTGGGTGCTGCTGCTCGTCCCGGCGGTCGCGGCCGTCGCAGGCCCGCTGGTGGCCGCGCTGCTCGGGCTGAACACCGCGCCGGGCGGGACGCCGCTGCAGCCGGCCGGGGCCGGGCACGTGCTGGGCACCGACGTCCTCGGCCGGGACCTGCTCGCCCTCCTCCTGCACGGCGGCACCACCGTCGTGCTCCTGACCCTCGCGGCGCTCGTGCTCGCCTACGCCGTCGCGGTCCCGGCCGGGCTCCTCGTCACCGCCGGGGGACGGCACGCCGGGAGCCTCGCGGTCGGGCTGCTCGACGTCGTGCTCGCCATGCCGTCGCTGCTGCTGCTGATGGTGCTGGCCGCCACCGGGCGCACCGGCATCGGGTGGCTCGTGGTCGCCGTGGCGCTCGTCCAGCTGCCCCACGTGGTGCGGCTGGTGCGGGCCGCCGCGACGGTGCCCGCGTGCCAGGCCGCGCTGGAGACCATGACCATGATCGGCGAGCCGTGGTGGCGGGTGCGGCTGGTGGAGACGGGCCGGCGCGTACTTCCCCCGGTGCTCGTGGACGCGACGACCCGGGTCACCGGCATCGTCGGGCTGCTGTCCGCCGCGAACTTCCTCGGCGTCGGGCTCGCCCCGTCGATCGTCGACTGGGCGGTCGTCGTCGACCAGAACATGACGGCGCTGTTCCTGCGCCCCGGCGCCGTCCTGCTGCCCGCGGGCCTGCTCGTCGCGCTCTGCGCCGGCACGAACCTGCTGGTCGACGAGCTGCTGGAGCGTCGCGGATGACGCTGCTGGAGGTCGCGGCGCTGCACGCCGACGCGGGAGAGCGGCGGCTGCTGCACGGGATCGACCTGGCCGTCGGGCCGGGGGAGGTGCTCGCCGTGCTCGGCGACTCGGGAGCGGGCAAGAGCACGCTGGGACTCGCGCTGCTGGGGGAGGCCGCCCCCGGGGTGCGGCTCGGGGGCCGGGTCCTCGTCTCGGGCGCCGATCTCGTGAGCGCGCCCGAGCCGGCCCGGCGTCGCGCCCGCGCGGGGCGGGTCGGGCACCTGCCGCAGCACCCCGGCGCCGTGCTCGACCCGGTCCGCCGGGTGGGGCGGGTGCTGGGTGAGCTGGCCGCGCTCGCGCACCGCGACGGCCGCTCCCGGGCCACAGCCGTCGCCGAGGCGTGCGCCGCGGCCCGGTTCGACCCCGGCCTGCTGCGCCGCTTCCCCCACCAGCTCTCCGGCGGCCAGCAGCAGCGCGCCGCGCTCGCGCAGACCCTCGTGACGGGCCCCGCGGTCCTCGTCCTCGACGAGCCGACGACCGGCCTCGACCCAGACACCTCGGCCGAGCTCGCCGACCGGCTGGCGGGGCTGCGCGCATGGGGCACCGCGATCGTGCTGCTCACCCACGACCACGTCGTCGCCCGGGCGCTCGGCGGGCGGGCGCTGGTGCTCGAGGGCGGGCGGGCCGTCCGCCGCGGCACCGTGGCGGAGATCCTCGGCGCCGCCGAGGCGCAGGCCGCCGTCCGGCCGTCCGGCCCACCGGGCCGCGCCCGCCTGGAGGTCCGCGGGGCCGCCGTCGCCGACGTGGCGGGCCGGCCGGTCCTGCGCGGCATCGACGTCGACGCGGCGGCGGGCGAGCTGCTCGCCATCGTCGGGCCGTCCGGGGCGGGGAAGACGACGTTCGGCCGGTTCGTCGCCGGGCTCCTGCACGGCGACGTCCACGGCACCGTGCGCGTCGACGGCGATGTGCTGCCGGCCCGTATCGGCCGGCGCAGCACCGCCCAGCGCGGCGCCGTGCAGTACGTGCACCAGGACCCGCGCGCGACGTTCCGGACGCACCGGCCCGTCCTCGAACAGGTCGCTCGCCCCGCCGTGCTGCTGCGGGGCGAGCCGGCCGGCGGGGCGTCGGCCCGGGCCGCGGAACTGCTCGAACGGCTGGGGGTGGACGCCGCCGTCGCCGCCCGCCTGCCGGGCACGCTGTCGGGCGGACAGCTGCAACGCGCCGCCGTCGCCCGGGTGCTCGCCGCCCGCCCGGCCGTCCTGATCTGCGACGAGGTCACCTCCGCCCTCGACGAGACCCACCAGACCGAGCTCCTCAACGCGATGGACGACCTACGCCGCGCGAACGGAACGACGGTCCTGCTGATCAGCCACGACGCGGAGCTGGTGGCCCGGAGGGCCGACCGCGTCCTGCGGCTGGAGGACGGCGGCGTACGGCGGGGGCCTCAGCCGCTCAGGAGCGGCTCCCCTACGTAGCTGCCTTCCGTGCAGCCCGGCGGGATCACGAAGGCTGCCGAGCCGATGTGGGTGATCCACAGGTTCATGACGTCGGACTGGGCGAGGCGGGCCTGCACCGGGACGAACGCGGTGGCCGCGTCCGCCTGGTAGGCCGTGAACAGCAGCCCCGAGTCGGGTGTCCCCTCCGCGGTCGGGCCGTCGTCGTAGCTGTATCCGCGCCGCAGCATCCGTTCGGCGGGGCTGCGGTCGGCGGCGAGGACGGCGTGGGCGCTCGCCGCGACGACCGGGAAGCCGCGCTCGTCGACCTTCCGGGTGTCGATCTCGTCGAACTCGGTGCCGCCGGTCACCGGTGCGCCGGTGTCGAGCCTGCGGGCGACGGCCATCTCCTTGCCGTCGCGGCCGAAGTCGTCCCAGGTGTCGATGTCCATCCGGATCCGGCGCAGCACCAGCATGCTGCCGCCGACGAGCCACGGTGGGCCGTCGCGCACCCAGACGGCGTCGGCGAGCTCCGCGGAGCCCGCCGCCGGGTTGGCCGTGCCGTCGCGCTGGCCGAACAGGTTGCGCGGCGTCGTCCCCGGTGGCTCGGAGCCCCGGGCGGCGTTGAACCCGCGCTGGGTCCAGCGCACCGTCGCAATGCTGCGGGCGTCGCGGACGAGGCGGCGCAGCGCGTACGACAGCGGCAGCTGGTCGTCGGAGCAGACCTGCAGGAGCAGGTCGCCGCCCGACCACCGCGGCTCGAGCCGGTCGGTCGGGAACTCCGGCAGCTCCCGGACGACCGCGGGGCAGTCGGCGGCCCGCCCGATCGCGTCGAACAGCCCGGGCCCGAAGCCGAACGTCACGGTGAGCCGGGACGGCAGTGCGCCAGCTCGGGGTCCTCGGCCGCGAGCGGGATGCGCCCCTCCATCAGCCGTGCGGCGTCGTCGCTGAGCAACCGCAGCAGGCGCGCGACGTCGGCGGGCCCGCTGCCCGGGCGCAGGTCCAGCGCGACGAGGACGGCGTGCGCCTGGGCCGGCAGGGTGTCGATGCCCGGCTGGTGGACGCCGTGGAACGGCACGCTCTCGCGCCCGCGAGTGGGGCCGGGCCCGGGCGACCTCGGTGCCTGCGCCCCGGGACGCGAGTACCGCCGCGGTGCCGCCCGCCGCCGCGGCGGCGCCTCCCAGCAGCAGGGACCGGCGGGACGGTCTCATGCGCCCCCCTCGGACATGTGCATCTCCCCGGCGCCGTCGTCGTAGTTCTCCTCGCCGCCGCTGGTCTCCTTGGCCAGCGCCGTGAACCGCGTCGTCGAGCCGTCGGAGAGGGAGAGGGTGACCTCGACCTGGTCGCCGGGCCGGATCGGCGCCGTCAGATCCATGATCATGATGTGGTCGCCGCCCGGGGCGAGCACGTGCGGTGTGCCGGGCTCGAGAGCGAACCCGTCGGCCCTGGGGCGCATGACCATCGCGCCGTCGGCCCCCGTGACGACCTCGTGCAGCTCGGTGCGCGGTGACGCCGACGTCACGGCGGACCGGATGGTCACGGGGGCGGACCCGGATGTGGTGAACGTGCCGAACACGGCGGTCATCCCCGACTCGGCCGTCTTGACCCACGGGTCGGTGATGGTGACGCCCGCCGGGGCCGGCGCCGACGCGGGTGCCGGGGGTGCCGCGGCGGCGGGGGTGGTGGAGGAGCCGGCGCATCCGGTGAGCGCGAGCCCGGCGATGCACACGGAGGTGAGCAGGAGCAGCCCGCGGCGCGGGTGTGCGGACGAAGACATGGGGGTTCCTCGGATCGTGGGAGGGGTGATGTGTGGCGTGCGGGCCGGTCGGCCCGCTCAGCTCACGAGCAGGTCGTCCGGTTCCGCGGCGGGCTCCGCCTGCGGTTGCGGCGTGGCGCGGCGGGCGCGCCACCCGAGCAGGGCGTCGATCGCGAGGAACACGAGCAGGCTGATCCCGAACAGCGGCGCGAACCAGCCGATCGCGAGCGCCAGCACGAGCGCGACGAGCGCCGTGGGCAGGGACGCCCGCCGCAGCCGGCCACGCGGCACCGGCGTGCCACCGCGCCACGCACCGGGGTCGCGGGTGGGCCTGCGGCGCCACCACATCCGGTACCCGAGCACGATCAGCGTGATCAACCCGGCGCCGAACGCCACCAGCACGAGCTGGTTGACCCATCCGAAGAGCACACCCATGTGGGCGTCGATGCCCCAGCGCGCGAGCTTCGCCACCAGCGGGTAGTCGGCGAAGCGGACCTCGTCGACCAGGGTGCCCGTCGCGGGGTCGACGGCGGCGGAGTCCACCTGCGTCGGCCAGCCGCGACCGATCTCGGTGACCGTCCACGCCGCACCCGGCTCGGTGGGACGGGCGATCTCGAGCCTGCCTGCGTCGATGCCCGCGGCCCGTGCCGTGGCGAGCGCCGCGTCGAAGTGCCCGGGATCGACGTCGCCGGACCCGGTGGGCGCTCCGGCCCCGTGCCCGGCGTGCTCCGCGTCTCCGCCGTGCTCGGCGTGCGTGCCGGGCAGCGCGGTCTCCAGGGCCGGGTTGCTCCACCCGAGCGCGGAACGCAGCGAGCTGACGTTCTCGCCCGCGTAGGTCGACCAGGTCATCCCGGTCGCGGAGAGGAACAGCGCCCCGAGCAGGAGCCAGACCCCGAGCGCTCCGTGCCGCCCGACGGCGCGGCGCCTGCCGGTCGCACCGGGCTCCGGGCGGACCAGGTCACGGGCGGGGGCGCGCCGGGCCCGCCAGCGCGCCACCCACAGCGCCAGCCCGCCCAGCGCGACCACCCACAGCCACGACGCGGCCAGCTCGCTGTAGAGCCGTCCCGGCTCACCGAGCAGCAGGTTGCGGTGCAGTTGGTCGATCGTGGTCCGCAACGGCAGGACGCCGCTCGTCCCGTAGACGACCAGCGAGCCCTTCACCTCGCCGGTGCCGGGGTCGACGAACACCGCGCGGTTCTCGGACGCGCCGAGGTCGTCGTCGAACAGCACCCGCGTCGTGGCGCCGGGCTCGGGCGCAGGCCGGACGGCGACGAGCTCGCCGCCGGGGCCCGCGCCTCCGCGGCACGCACCTGGTCGGCGAGGGAGAGCTGCTGGGCGGTCGGGGGCACCCGGAGCTGGTCGGCGTACAGCCAGTCCTCCAGCTGCGGGGTGAGGACGTAGAGCACCCCGGTGGTGACCGCCACCAGGATGAACGGCCCGACGAGCAGGCCGGCGTAGAAGTGCAGGCGCAGCACGACGCCGCGCCAGCCCGACGGTCGCCGGACCGCCGGGCCGGCGGGTGGGCCGCCGGGTTTCGAGAGCGTGGACATGCGGGGTCTCCGGTTTCGGGTCGCTGAGGATCGGCCCGGCGGGGCACGGCACGGCACGGCACGTGCGCACGGCGGCGCGTACGTGCGTGGCGGGGTGCCCGGCGAGCGGGGCCGGTGAGCAGGGGTCAGCGAAGTGCCGGAGGTCCCCGGTGGACGATCGAGTGCCGCAGGCAGGACGTCAGGACGGCGAACGCGGAGCCGTCCGGCCGTGGCGGCGCGGTGACGTCGCGCACCGGCCCGCCGGCGAGCCACAGCCAGGACAGGACGTGCAGCATCGCGGCGACCGCCCGGGTGGCGGCCGCGACGGCGCGACGTTCCCCGTGGCGCAGCCACGCTCCCGCGCCGGCGGCGGCGACCACGTGCGCGAGCAGGACCAGCTCCGGGCCGATGCCCGTGTGGCCGGTGTGGGTGGCCGGGTCGGTGGCGGTGGCGACGAACAGTGCGTGGCCGCCGAGCTGCGCGGCGAGCTGGGCCGCCGCCAACCGTTCCCAGCCCAGCTCGTCGCGGGTGAGCCACCACGCGCCCGCGGCGGTGAGGACCACCGCCAGCAGCAGGCCCGCCAGTGGGGGTGGGGCGCCGGTGGCGAGGAGGTGGCCGCAGCCGGTGGAGACCGCGGCGGCGCCCGCCGCCGCGACCGTCCGGGCGCGGCGGCCGTGCGGAAGCGTCGGCCCGGCCACGGGGGCAGCGTAGAGAAACCGGACCGTACGGGTGACGAATCGGGGAGATCCCGACGACGTGTGACCGACCGGATGCGTCGAGCGGTCGTCGCGTGGCCTTCTCGCTCAGCGCCCGTGCGCCACGGCCGGTGCCCGGCCGCTGCTCGCGACGACGACCGCGACGGCCGTGGTGACCGGGACGGCGGCCACCAGCCCGACGCTGCCGACGAGCGTGCGCACGACCTCGGTGGCGATGACCTGCGTGGTCAGGACGTCGGTGAGGCCGCGCTGGGCCGCGGAGAAGAGCAGGAGCAGCGGCAGGGTGGTGCCGGCGTAGGCGAGTACCAGCGTGTTCACCGCCGACGCGACGTGGTCGCGGCCGATCCGCATGGCCGAGCGGAACAGGGCACCGCCGCGCAGCGTGGGATCCGCTGCGCGCAGCTCCCACACCGCGGTCGTCTGGGTCACGGTGACGTCGTCGAGCGCCCCGAGCGCGCCGATCAGCAGGCCGGCCATGAGCAGGCCGCGCCCGTCGACGTCGGCGCCGAGGACCGCACCGAGGTTCGCGGTGTCCTCGTCGGCGCCGCTGAGGCGGGTGAGGTGGGTGAACGCCGCGCCGAGCACCCCGATCAGCAGCAGGCTCACGAGCGTGCCGAGAACCGCCGTCGACGTGCGGGCGGAGAAGCCGTGGGTCAGGTAGAGCGCGCCGAACATGATCGCCGAGCAGGCCACGACGGCGACGGCGAGCGGGTCCTCCCCGGCGAGGATCGCGGGCAGGACGAAGCCGACCAGAGTGGCGGCGGTGAGGCCCAGCGCGAGCAGCGCGGCGAGCCCCCGCCGGGCGCCCAGCGCGAGCACCGCCGCGGCGAAGAGCAGGCCCAGCGCGAGCAGCGGGGTGTCGCGCTGGAAGTCGACGACCTCGTACTCCGCGGGGTTCGTCGGGTCGAGGCCGCCGGTGGTGAGGATGACGTCGTCCCCGGCACCGAACGGCGCCGCCCCGCGCACGACCGACACCTGGGTCGTGATGCTCGTGCCGGCGAGCGGCCCCTCCGACACGTCGACGGTCAGGGTGAGGCAGCCCTCGGCCACCGGGTCGTTGGCGCAGCGGTCTCCTCGGCCGCGGTGATGTGCCCGTCGATCCTGGGGGAAGCGTCCGCCGCCGGACCGGGCCCGGTCGGCGCGAGCAGCAGCAGGCCGGCCACCGTCGCCACCGCGCACGGTACGAGCAGCGCGGCGATGAGCACGCGCACCCGGCGCTCGGCGGGGGTGGCAGGGGAGTGGCCGTGCCCGTGGCCGTGTCCCGTCTCCACCGCAGGCGCGGCGCGACGGTGGCGGGCCCGGGACCGCACGGGAGGCTCGGTGGGCTGCACGGGCCCGATCCTCGGGCGGATCGCGGAGCGCCGGTCGGCCCCCTTCGGGTGCGAGCGCCGGGCGGCCACCTGCGGTCGCCGGTCGTCGTGCGGCCCCCGCGGGGCGTGACCGCGACAACCGATACCGCCCGAGGTGGGACGGGATCAGAACTCGCCGAAGTCCCCGCCGTCGTCGAACGCGCCCGGGTCCTCGAAGCCGCCCTCGTCGGCCGGCTCGGGCGCGGGCTCCTCCGCGGCCTGTGCCTCCTCCTCGAACCCGGTGTCGTCGGCGAAGAACGCGTCGGCGATCGCGCTGCCGATGAACGCGCCCGCGACGCTCGCCAGCAGGGTGCCGGCGATCATGCCGCCCATCCCCATGCCGCCGCCCATGCCGCGGCACCGGCGCCGCCGCCCAGCGTCCGTTCCATGGTGCCGGGCTGGCGCATCTCCGCCCGGGTCGCCATCCGCGCCATCTCCTGCGGATCGGTCGACCTGGCCCGCTCGGACTCCGGCACCTCGGATCCCAGGTCGGCGAGCACCTTCTGGCGCTGCTCCGGCGTCAGCTTCGCGAACGCCTCGGCGTGCGCCTGCTCCACCGTCTCCGGCGGCGCGGTGCGCAGCATGTAGCGGTACCTCTCGATGGCGGCCTGGTCCGGATCCTGCGGCGGCCGCGCCTGCGGCGCCGGAGCGCCGTGACCCCGAGACCCCTGACCTGCGGGACCCGCAAGCCTCTCCCTGAGCTTGTCGAGTAGACCCATCCGAGCTCGTTCCTCCTCCGTCACCGTGCACGAACGCTGCTGAAACGTGCGAAACGGACAGTAGCGTGTGTGATCGACGAGCCGGTGGGCCACCGGCTGGCCGCCCCCTCGCCTCTCCTTGCCGGCCTGACGTCTGTGACCAAGGGCAAATGGTTGCGATCGACGATCGACCGACCGCCATCTGCCCTTGATCGGCGAGTCTTCGCAGTCCTTCGCGGTGTCCGGAACGGCGTATATATACCGTATACTGACGCTGTGAGGGGGTGGCCGTGACTGCGACGGAGACCGGATCCAAGGGGCGGATCGTCGCGCCCCCGACCATGGCCGAGCTGGCGGCAGACGAGCTGCGCCGGATGATCCTTGCAGGTGATCTCGCGCTCGGGGAGCGGCTCGTCGAGTCCCGGCTCACCGAGCAGCTCGGGGTGTCGCGGCCGCCGCTCCGGGAGGCCCTGCAGTCCCTGATGCATGAGGGCCTCGTCGTCGCGCGCCCGCCACGCGGCCTCATCGTCCGACCGCTGACCAGGCACGACGTGTACGAGATCGTCACGCTGCGGGAGGACCTCGAGGCGCTCGCGATGGGGCTCGCGGTCCCGGTCCGTTCGGCGGCCGACCTGGAGCCGTGTCGAGCCGCGCTGCGTGCGTTCGAGGAGGCGGGGCGCTCGGGCGACGAGGGGTTGTTCACGCAGCGCAAGTTCGATTTCCACCTCTCGCTCGTCGCGCTGGCCGGGCACGGCAGGCTCACCGAGGCCTATCGCGCCCTGTCTCTGCAGATGCAGCTGTGCATGGCCCTCAACCGCACCGCCCTGCGCGATCGCGAAAGCCTCATGGAGAACGTCGAACGGCACCGCGAGCTGCTGGAGATCATCGAGGCCGGTGACCCGGACGCGGCGCAGCGCGCGTTGGCCGATCACGGCCACAGCTTCTTCCTCATCGACGTCGTCGACCGGCTCGACGGGGGGACGCAGGCGTCCGAGGCCTGGCTGGTCCGCAGGCGCGAGCGGACGATGGCCCGGTCGGAGGCGACGCGGGGCTGACCGGCCTCCGGGCGGTCACACACGGATGTGGTGCTCGCACACGAACTGCAGTTGGTGTGTGGGCACCAGTGTTCGTGAGCGAGGGAAGGGCCTTCGCTCCGGCTCCAGGCAGCAGAGGCGGGCGCGGTCAGCCCCAGCCGGGCACCACGAACAGGAGCCAGGTCGCGATCGGCGCCACGGCGCACATCGAGAAGCCCCAGACCATCAGCCCGCGGAAGACCTTGTCGTTCTGGGCTTCCGGCGAGTTCGCGACGACCAGCGCGCCGCTGGTGGAGAACGGCGAGGAGTCGACCACCGAGGACGAGATGGACAGGGCGATGATCAGGCCGATCGCTCCGACCTCACCGGCCAGCAGGAACGGCACCGCGAGCGGGATGAGGGCGCCGAGGATGCCGGTGGTCGACGCGAACGCCGACACGATGGCGCCGATCAGGCAGATGATGATCGCGGCGAGCAGTGGCGAGCCGATCTGGGTGACCAGGTGGCCGAGCCAGTCGATCGTGCCGACCCGTTCCATGAGCGAAACGAACGTCACGATCCCGCAGATCAGCAGTACGGTCGGCCACGCGACCTGACCGACGGCGGCCTTCGCGGAGACCGGCGAGATCAGCGACAGCACGGCGGCGACGGTCAACGCCGTGAAGCCGACGTCGAGGCCGAACCCGAGCGCGCCGACGGCGAGCGCGGCCAGCCCGAGCAGGGTGAACACGTTGTCCCGGGTCAGCGGCTGCGGAGCGGTCGGGTCGTCGTCGGAGAGGCCTGCCGAGGAGCCGGAACCACCTGCGGTGGTCGACGGGCCCGGCAGCGGGCCGCCGACCAGGGACGTGGCGCCGACCGGGACGCTCTCGGCCGCGGCGGTGGCTGTGGCCACGACCTCGCCGGAGCGGCGGATGAGCTCGCGGCCACCGAACAGGAAGAACACGACGACGCTCAGCGCGACGTTGAACAGGAAGGAGGACAGGAAGAGCAGTCCGGGGCTGCTGGGCAGGGCGTTGCGGTCGACGACGCCGTTGACGATGCTGCCGAAGATGCTCATCGGCGAGAAGCCGCCCGCGCTCGCTCCGTTGATGATGAGCAGGCCCATCAGCATGGGGCTGATCCGGTAGCGGTTCGCGAAGCCCATGCCGATGGGAGCGATGATCGCCACCGCGGCGGGCACGACGGCGCCCACCGCCGTCAGGACGCCGGTGACCAGGAACATCACCCAGGGGATCAGGGCGATCCGCCCGCCCACCGCGCGCACGGCCAGCTGGACGAGCCGGTCGACCGTGCCGTTGCCCTTCGCGATCGCGAAGAGCAGCGTGACGCCGACCAGGATGATGAACAGGTCGCCGGGGAAGCCGGCGACGATGTCGTCGGTGCTCTCGCCGACGAACACGGTGCCGACCACGAATGCGGCGACGAACGCCAGTGCTCCCATGTGGACCGGCAGGATCGTCGCTGTCAGGAACACCAGCACGAGCGCCACGACGGTGACGAGCTGAATGGACATCACGAATCCTCTGTGGTCGGCGATGACGCAGGCAGGGGGTGCTGTGCGGCCGGGGTGTCGAGCATCTCTGGACGCCGCTACCGTAGACCGTATACCGTATCGAGGGGTGCGGCCAAGGCCTCCTCGAGGGAGTTGCTCGGAGTCGAGTTGGAGGACACATGACGTACGCGGCGGGGCGCCACTTCCTGCAGATCCCGGGCCCGACCAACGTGCCGGACCCGGTGCTCCGGGCGATGTCGCGCCCACGATCGACCACCGCGGCCCGGAGTTCCAGGCGCTGGCACAAGGGCTGCTCCGGGACATCAAGCCCGTGTTCGGCACGACGAACCCCGTGGTCGTGTACCCGGCCACCGGGACGGGGGCGTGGGAGGCGGCGCTGGTCAACACGCTCGACCCGGGCGACGCGGTGCTGTGCTTCGAGACCGGCCACTTCGCGACCCTCTGGCAGCAGATGGCCCGCGGTCTCGGTCTCGAGGTCGACTTCGTGCCCGGCGACTGGCGGCACGGCGTGAACCCCGAGACCGTCACCGAGCGGCTGGCGGCGGACCGGGCACACCGGATCAAGGCGGTGTGCGTGGTGCACAACGAGACCTCCACCGGCGTGACCAGCCGGATCCCGGAGATCAGGGCGGCGATCGACGCGGCGGGGCACCCGGCGCTCCTCCACGTCGACACGATCTCGTCGCTCGGGTCGATCGACTACCGGCACGACGAGTGGGGTGTGGACGTCACCGTGGCGGGCTCGCAGAAGGGCCTGATGCTGCCCCCGGGCATGAGCTTCAACGCCATCAGCGACAAGGCGCTCGAGGCGTCGAAGACCTCGCGGCTGCCGCGGACGTTCTGGGACTGGTGCCCGATGCTCGAGGCCAACGAGCGCGGCTTCTTCCCCTACACCCCGAACACCAACCTCATGTTCGGCCTGAAGGAGGCCTTGCGCCTGCTCGACGAGGAGGGCCTGCCGAACGTCTTCGCCCGGCACACCCGTCACGGCGAGGCCACGCGCGCCGCCGTCCGGGGCTGGGGCCTCGAGGTGCTGTGCCAGGACGAGCGGGAGTACTCCGGCTCGTTGACCGCGGTCGTCATGCCGGAGGGCGTCGACGCCGACAAGGTGCGTGCGGTGATCCTCGACCGCTTCGACATGTCGCTGGGTGCCGGCCTGGGCAAGCTGGCCGGGAAGATCTTCCGCATCGGGCACCTCGGCGCCTTCAACGACCTGACCCTCGCCGGCACCCTCGCCGGGGTCCAGATGGGTCTCGCGCTGGCCGGGGTCCCGGTGGACCAGCGCGGGCTGGGTGCCGCACTGGAGCGGCTGCAGACCGACTGACCCCGTATCCGCCGCATCGCCGCGAGAGGACCCGTCCCATGACTGCCGAGCTGGAAGCCGTCCTGCGTTCCCGGGTGGCAGGCGAGGTCGCCTTCGACGACTACACCCGCCACCTGTTCTCCCGGGACGCGAGCATGTACTCGATCACCCCGCGGGGCGTGGTCTTCCCGCGCGACCACGAGGACGTGGCCGCGACGGTGCGCACCGCGGCGGAGTTCGGCGTGCCGGTGGTGCCGCGGGGTGCGGGCACCAGCCTGGCGGGGCAGACCGTCGGCCCCGGCCTGGTGCTGGACCTCTCCCGGCACATGAACCGGATCATCGAGATCGACCCGGTCGCCCGGACCGCGGTCGTCGAGGTCGGCGTGGTGCAGGACCAGCTCAACGAGGCGGCGGCCGCCCACGGGCTGATGTTCGGCCCCGACACGTCCACCAGCAACCGGGCGACGATCGGCGGCATGCTCGGCAACAACTCGGCAGGCAGCGGCTCGCTGACGTTCGGGATGACGATCGACCACATCCGGGCGCTCGACGTCGTGCTCTCCGACGGCTCCACCACCCGGTTCGAGCCGGTCGACGAGGCGGAGCGCGTGCGGCGGGCGCAGGCCGACACGCTGGAGGGGCGGATCTACCGCGAGCTGCCGGAGCTCGTCACCGCCCACGAGAAGGCCATCGCGGAGGGCATGCCCCTGTTCTGGCGCCGGGCCTGCGGCTACCGGCTCGACCGGCTCGCGGGCTACGGCGAGGCGAACCCGTTCGACCTGGCGAAGTTCGTCGTCGGGGCCGAGGGCACGCTCGTCATCGCCACCCGGGCGGTGGTCGACCTGGTCCCGAAGCCGAAGAAGACCGTCTACGCCGTGGGGCACTTCGAGAGCACCCACGCGGCGATCTCGGCGACGGTGGACGCGCTGAGCTGCGACCCCACCAGGTCGAGCTGATGGACAAGACGATCCTGGACCTGTCCCGGCAGAAGATCGAGTACGCCGACCTGGGCAACCACCTCGTCGGCGACCCGGCTGCGCTGCTGTTCGTGTCCTTCTCCGGCGACGACGAGGCGGAGCTCGCCGGGCGGCTCGATGTCGTCGCCGACCTCTGGGAACGCAACGGGCACGGCTACCACACGCTGAAGGCCGTGACGGCCGCCGAGCAGACCGCGCTGCTCAAGGTGCGCAAGTCGAGCCTCGGACTGCTCATGGCGGCAGGCGAGGGCACCCGCCGCCCGCTGGCGTTCATCGAGGACACCGCGGTGGCGCCGGAGCACCTCGCCGAGTACACGCAGCGGTTCAAGGAGGTCCTCGACGAGCACCGGCTCGAGGCCGGGTTCTACGGCCACTGCTCGGTGGGCTGCCTGCACATCCGCCCGTTCGTCGACCTGAGCGACCCCGCGCAGGTGGAGACCATGCGCGTGGTGGCGGAGAAGATCAAGAACTTGGTCCGGGAGTACGGCGGGGTCAACTCCAGCGAGCACGGCGACGGGCTGGCGCGCTCGCAGTTCAACCGTGAGATCTTCGGCGACGAGCTGTACGAGGCGATGCGCCGGGTGAAGGGCTGTTCGACCCGGGGAACACGATGAACCCCGGCAAGATCGTCGACGCGCCGCCGATGACCGACAACCTCCGCGACCGCGACGCGCTGGTGCCCGCCCCGCCGCTGCGCACGATGCTGTCGTTCGAGGTGGTGGGCGGCGGGATGCGCGACGCCGCCGACCGCTGCATGAACATCGGGCTCTGCCGCAAGACCACCGGCGGGGTGATGTGCCCGTCCTACCAGGTGACCTTGCAGGAGGAGCACTCCACGCGCGGCCGGGCGAACGCGCTGGTCAAGGCGCTGTCGGAGCCGGACCCGCAGGCGGCGCTCGCCGACGAGCGGTTGCACGAGATCCTCGACCTCTGCCTGATGTGCAAGGCGTGCAAGAGCGAGTGCCCGATGAGCGTCGACATGGCGTCGCTGAAGGCCGAGGCGCTGCACCAGCAGCACGCCCGGCACGGCACGCCGTTGCGCTCCCGGATCTTCGGCGCGATCCGGTCGCTGAACCGGCTCGGCTCGGCCACGGCGCCGGTGTCGAACCTGCCCGGCCGCTTCCGGGCCGTCCGGGCGCTCGCCGAACGTACGGTCGGGATCGCGGCGGCGCGCCCGTTGCCGGAGTTCGCGCGCGACAACCTGCTGCGCTGGAACCGCCGCCGCGGCGCTCGGCCGGCGCAGGCGAGCCCGGTCGGCACCGTGAACTGGCTGGCCGACTCGTTCACCAGCTACACCGAGCCGCACATCGGCAAAGCGGCGATCGAGCTGCTGGAGCAGGCGGGGTGGAACGTGGAGCTCGCCGGCGGCGGGTGCTGCGGCCGCTCCAGCCTGTCCAAGGGCCTGCTGGAGGACGCGAAGCGCAAGGCGGCGGGCCTGGTCACGTCGCTGGCCCGCGACACCGAGCCGGGTTCGCCGATCGTCGGCTGCGAGCCGTCGTGCGTGTTCACCCTCCGCGACGAGACCAGGGCGCTGCTGCCGGACCTCCCCGAGGTCGAGGAGGTCGGGCAGCGGGTCCGCCAGGTCGAGGAGCTGCTGGTCGAGGCGATCGACGAGGGGCGTCTGGTGCTTCCGCAGGAGTCCTGGCTCTCCGGGCGCCGCGTCGTGTTCCACGGCCACTGCCACCAGAAGGCCGAGGTCGGCACGGCGGCGACGATGGCGCTGCTGCGCCGCATCCCCGGCCTCGAGGTCTCCGAGATCGACTCGGGCTGCTGCGGCATGGCGGGGTCCTTCGGGTTCGAGGCCGAGCACTACGACACGTCCCTCGCAGTCGGCCGCGACCGGCTGTTCCCGGCCATCGAGTCCGAGCCGGAGGACACCCTCGTCGCCGCGACCGGCGTGTCCTGCCGCCAGCAGATCTTCCACGGCGTCGGCCGGACCGCGTGGCACCCGCTCGAACTGGTGGCGGCGGCCCTGACCGGCCGGTCCGAGAAGGGCTGAGCCGGCGATGCGGATCGTCCGGTACGAGCTGGAGGGCCGGGCCGGCCTCGGGTGCGTCGAGCCCGGCGACAGCGGCGACTTCGTGCGCGCCCTGCGGGAGCGCACGTCGCCGGGGGAGGTCGCGGCCCGGCTCGACGAGGTGCGGCTGCTCGCGCCGTGCGAGCCGCGCACGATCGTCTGCGTGGGCAGCAACTACCCGTGCCAGGTCGCGGAGAAGGGGCGCCCGTGGCCGGAGCAGCCCGCGCTGTTCCTCAAGGCGCCGAACGCCGTGGTCGGCCCCGGTGAGCCCGTGTGGCACCCGGCCGACGTGGATCGCCTGGAATACGAGGGCGAGCTGGCGGTGGTGATCGGCGCGGTGGCCCGCGACCTCACCCCGGAGAACGCGATGTCCCACGTCCTCGGCCTGACCTGCGCCAACGACGTCACGGCCCACGACTGGCGCGCCGACGGGCAGTGGACGCGCGCGAAGAGCGCGGACACGTTCTGCCCGCTGGGGCCCTGGATCGAGACCGACGTGGCGGCCGGTGGGCGGGCGCTCGTCACCCGGCTGGGTCCGCGCACCGTCCAGTCCTCCGACACCGACCAGATGATCTTCTCGGTGCCGCGGGTGCTGGCCCACATCACCCGCTGGATCACGCTGCGGCCGGGGGACGTCGTGCTCACCGGCAGCCCGGCCGGTGTCGGGCCCATGGTCCCCGGCGACGAGGTCACGGTGGAGATCGAGGGAGTCGGTGCCTTGACCAACCCCGTCTCCGCCGACCGGCCGCGCTCCTAGCGCGAGAGGGGCGCAGATGCCGCCGTGTTCGGACTCCCGTCCGCACGGCACGGGGATCGAGATCGCACTGAGCGTGGTTGCGTGAAGATCGAACAGCGCTGGGTGCCATTTCGGCGGGTTCGTCCGGTCACACACACTGCCGACGCCAGCGATCGAGCTAGACATGCAGAAGTATGCATGTTTCTATGGATCGGGTAGGACGCGATCGGAGGGCTTCGATGGGCCACGGCCACGGCCACGGGCATTCGCCCGAGGGCGACCGGAGGCGGCTGGGCATCGCGCTGGCCGTCACGCTCGGGGCGGCCGTGCTGGGCGCGGTCGGCGCCGCGCTCACCGGGTCGCTGGCGCTGCTCGCCGACCTGGGCCACCTGCTCACCGACGCGGGTGCGCTGGCGGCGGCGCTGGTGGCCTCCGTGCTGGCCGCGCGGCCGGCGAGCACCCGCCGGACCTACGGTCTGGGCCGGGTGGAGGTGCTGGTCGCGGGCCTGAACGGCATCGCGCTGATCGCCGTGGTCGGGTGGGTCGCGTACGAGGGCGTCAACCGGCTGTTCGAGCCGGCCGAGATCCCCGGCATGCCGCTTCTGGTCATCGGTGCGCTCGGGCTCGCGGGCAACATCGTCTCGTTGCTGGTGCTCGCGGGCGGCGACCGGCAGAACATGAACATGCGGGGCGCGGCGCTGCACGTCCTGGGTGACGCGCTCGGATCGGTGGGGGTGCTGGTGGCCGCGGTGGTGCTGCTCACCACGGGCTGGCCCTACGCCGACACGGTGGCGTCGCTGTTCATCGCCGCCCTGATCGTGCCGCGCACGATCGGGCTGCTGCGCGAGGTCGGGCACGTCCTGCTGGAGGGAGCGCCGAAGCACATCGACGTGGACGAGGTGCAGGACGCGCTCCGCGGCGTACCCGGCGTCCACGACGTGCACGACCTGCACGTCTGGGCGATCAACGACCGCAAGCCCACCGTGTCCGCCCACGTCGTGGTGGACGAGGGCGGCCACGGGCCGTGCGGCGACGGTTCGGTCCTCGACCGCGCGGCCCACGTGCTGCGGGAGCGGTTCGGGCTGGCCCACAGCACGCTGCAGGTGGAGCAGCGTTCCCACGCCGGGCACGAGGAACGCTGCGACCAGCGCTCAGGCCCGTGAGGCGGACGTCAGGCGCAGGATCATCGGTGTGAAGATCAGCTGCATGGCGAGGTCCATCTTCCCGCCGGGGCACACGATCGTGTTCGGGCGCGACATGAACGAGTCGTGCAGCATCGCCAGCAGGTAGGGGAAGTCGATGCCGTGCGGGTCGCGGAACCGGATGATCAGCATCGACTCGTCGGCCGCCGGGATCGTGCGGGCGATGAACGGGTTCGAGGTGTCGACGACGGGCACCCGCTGGAAGTTCACGTCGGTGTGGGAGAACTGCGGGCACATGTAGTTCACGTAGTCCGGCATCCGGCGCAGGATCGTCTCGGTCACCGCCTCGGCCGAGTAGCCGCGCGTCACCTTGTCCCGGTGCAGCTTCTGGATCCACTCGAGGTTGAGCACCGGGACCACGCCGATCCGCAGGTCCGCGTGCCCGGCGATGTCGACGTCGTCGGTGACGACGGCCCCGTGCAGGCCCTCGTAGAACAGCAGGTCGGTGTCGTCGGGGAGGCTCTCCCACGGGGTGAACGTGCCGGGCTCCTGGCCGTACGGCGCGGCCTCGACGTCGTCGTGGAGGTACCGGCGGACCTTCCCGGTTCCGGTCTCCCCGTAGGTGCGGAAGAGCTCCTCCAGCTGGTCGAACAGGTTCGACTCGGGGCCGAAGTGGCTGAAGGTGTGGTCGCCGCGGGTGTGCGCCTCGGCCATCGCCGCCTTCATCCCGGCGCGGTCGTAGCGGTGGAAGCTGTCGCCCTCGACGTACGCGGCGTTCACCCCCTCCCGTCGGAAGATCTGCTGGAACGTGCGCATCACCGAGGTGGTGCCGGCACCGGACGAGCCGGTGACCGAGACGATGGGGTGGGTGCGTGACATGTCGTGCCTCCGTCGTCGGTCGGCGGTGCGGCGTCGTCCCTGAGGCTGCCGCCGCGGCGGGAGGGGACATCCCCCGCGCGGGGGGCCGGCGGGGGGAGCTCAGCGGCGGGGTTCTCGCCAGCCGAGCTCCGGCACCGCGAGCAGGTGTTCGACCAGCAGCCGGGTGGACGGCGTCGGGTCCGGCTGGCTGACGACGTGCCACGGGCGGTCGAGCGGGACGCCGGGCAGCTCCAGCTCGACGAGCGTGCCGGCGTCCAGCTCGCGGCGGACCGCCAGCCGCGACACCAGCGTGACCCCGAGCCCGGCCGCGGCCGCGGCGATGACGGCGCCGTTGGAACCGAGCGTCATCTGCTGCGGGGTGACGTCCAGGCGCTCCAGTAGCGCCGCGCACGTGGCGCGCATCCCCGACTCCGGCTCGCGCAGCAGCCAGGTGGCCCGCGCCGGGTCGAAGCCGGCACGTTCGTCGGGCGGGCCGACCACGACCAGCTGGTTCGGGGCGACGGCCCGCACCCGTGCGGGGAACTGCTCCTCCGGTGGCCGTCCGGCGATGGCGAGGTCCACCTCGTGGCGCACCAGCATGGGCCACACGCGTCCCCGCGGCGCGACCTCCACCCGCAGCACGACGCCGGGGTGCTTCGCGCGGAACGAGGCGAGCAGGTCCGGGATCAGGAACTCGCCCGCGGTGGTGACCGCGGCGATCCGGACCGCCCCGTGCTCCGGGTCGGCCTCCGCGAGCGCGGCGAGGGTGGCCTCGGTGTGCATGCCGAGTATGCGGCGCGCGTACTCGGCGTAGCGTTCCCCGCGGGGTCAGGCGGACGCCGCGGCCGTGGCGGGTGACGAGCGGGGTGCCCACCTCGGCGCTCAGCGCGCTGACGGCCGAGGACACGGACGACTCGGTGACGACCAGACGCTCGGCAGCACCGCGGACCGAGCCGGCCTCGGCCAGCTCGACCAGCGCGCGCAGCCTCGCGTTGGTGGTCATCCGGTGGTCCGGTCCGTCCCCGTCATGCCGAGCGCACCGTCTTCGTGTCGGCGTCGTCGGAGAACACGCGGCTCGCCAGCAGGTCCGACGCCTCGATGGTGGTCAGGGCCTCCAGGCCGACCCGCGGATCGTCCTGGCCGACGAGCCTACGCGCCTGGCGCAACCGGGCCCGCTCCATCGCGTTGCGGACGCTGCGCGCGTTGGCGAACCACGGTTGTCCGACCCGCCGCTCCAGGTAGCGGCGCAGGACCTGGCGGGCCTCGTCGGAGAGCCGGTAGGCCAGCTCGCCGGTCATCAGGACCGCGATCTCCTCGAGCTCGGCGACCGTGTAGTCCGGGAACGTGATGTGGTGGGCGATGCGGCTCTGCATGCCCGGGTTCGCCGCGAAGAAGACGTCCATCTTGTCGGCGTAGCCGGCCAGGACGACGACGAGGTCGTCGCGGTTCGCCTCCATCACCTGCAGCAGGATCTCGATCGACTCGGAGCCGTAGTCCCGGTCGTTCTCCACCTTGTAGAGGTAGTAGGCCTCGTCGATGAACAGCACGCCGCCCATCGCCCGTTTGATGACGTCCTTCGTCTTCGGCGCGGTGTGCCCGACGTACTCGCCGACGAGGTCGTCGCGGGTGACGCTGACCAGGTGGCCGCGGCGCAGGTAGCCGAGCCGGTGCAGCAGGTCGGCCATCCGCAGCGCCACCGTGGTCTTGCCGGTGCCGGGGTTGCCGGTGAAGCACATGTGCAGGGTCGGGCGCCGCGCGGTGATCCCGTACCGCTCCCGCATCCGGTCGACCAGCAGCAGGGAGGCGATCTCCTCGATGCGGGTCTTCACCGGCGACAGGCCGACCAGCTCCGTGTTCAGCGACTCCAGCACGTCGTCGACGCCCGCGTCCCGCCGGCCGCCGCCAGGTCGACCGTGGCGTCGGCGGGAAGGTGGTCGACGGTGTCCTCGGCGTCCGGCTCGCGGTACCCGAACGGGGTGCCGGCCACGGGTCAGCGCTCCCGGTAGCGGTCCCCGGCGGGACGGTCGGTCGCGTAGGCGTGGGTCGTGTAGTGGATCCGCCGGTCGCCCATCTCCTGCCGTTCGAGGCGGAACCCGGGCTCCTCGGCGGGGCGTTGCACGATGAACGAGAGCGCGGTGGTCTGGCGGCCGAGCCGCGCGTCGTAGGCGGTGAGCCGGATGTAGACGTCCGGGTGGGCCTTGCGGCAGGCGTTGACCTCGAGCAGGACCCCGGCCGGGTCGCGCAGGTCGAACATCGGCAGGCCCCACATCTCCCAGTAGGTGTTGCGGGGGTGCGGGTCGTCGGTGAACTCCACCGACAGCGGCCAGCCGTTGTCCAGGCAGTACCCGATCTGTTGGTGATCTCCTCGTCGGTGAGCTCGGGCAGGTAGGAGAAGGTGCCCTGGGTGATGCGCATGGTCTTCCTCCTCAGACGGTCGTCGGCGTCGCGACGACGTCGGGGGTGTCGGTGGACTCGTAGTCGAAGGTGATGTCGCCCCAGGTGGCCAGGGCCATGTCCAGCGCGCGGTTGCGCGAGGCGGCCTTGCGCAGGATGGCCTCGCCCTCGGCGTAGTAGTCGAGACCCTCGTTGCGCGCTTGATCATCGCTTCCAGGGCGACCCGGTTCGCCTCGGCGCCCGCCGCGATGCCCATCGGGTGCCCGATCGTGCCGCCGCCGAACTGCAGGACCACGTCCTCGCCGAGGTGGTGGATCAGCTGGTGCATCTGGCCTGCGTGGATGCCGCCGGACGCCACGGGCATCACCGCGGGCATCGACGCCCACTCCTGGTCGAAGTACAGGCCCTTCACCGGGTCGGCGGGCACCCGGTCCAGACGCAGCGTGTCGTAGAAGCCCGCGGTGGTGTTCGGGTCGCCTTCCAGCTTCCCGACGACCGTCCCGGCGTGGATGTGGTCCACCCCGGCCAGGCGCATCCACTTGGCGATCACCCGGAAGCTCACGCCGTGGGTCTTCTGCCGCGTGTAGGTGCCGTGGCCCGCGCGGTGCAGGTGCAGGAGCACCCCGTTGGCCCGCGCCCAGTTGGCCATCGACTGGATCGCGGTGTAGCCGACCGTCAGGTCGATCATCACGACCACCGAGCCGAGCTCCTTGGCGAAGTCCGCCCGCTCGTACATCTGCTCCATCGTCCCGGCGGTGACGTTGAGGTAGTGCCCCTTGATCTCGCCGGTGGCCGCCTGCGCGCGGTTGACCGCCTCCATGCAGTACAGGAACCGGTCGCGCCAGCGCATGAACGGCTGCGAGTTGATGTTCTCGTCGTCCTTGGTGAAGTCCAGGCCACCGCGCAGCGCCTCGTACACGACGCGGCCGTAGTTGCGGGCCGACAGGCCGAGCTTCGGCTTGGTGGTCGCGCCGAGCAACGGGCGGCCGTACTTGTTCAGGTACTCGCGCTCGATGACGACCCCGTGCGCCGGACCCTGGAACGTCTTCACGTACTGGGTGGGGATCCGCATGTCCTCCAGCCGCAGCGCCTTGAGCGGCTTGAACCCGAACACGTTGCCGATGATCGAGCTCGTGAGGTTCGCGATCGAGCCCTCCTCGAACAGGTCGAGCTCGTAGGCGATCCAGGCGATGTACTGCCCCGGCGTGCCCGGCACGGCCTCCACCTTGTAGCACTTGGCCTGGTAGTGGTCGTAGGCGGTGAGGCGGTCGGTCCACACGACCGTCCAGGTCGCGGTGCTCGACTCGCCCGCCACCGCGGCGCCCGCCTCCTCCGGTGGCACCCCGTCCTGCGGCGTGATCCGGAAGGCGCACAGCACGTCCGTGTCCTTCGGGACGTAGTCGGGCTGCCAGTAACCCATCTCGGCGTAGGGGATGACTCCTGCGTTCCACCGGTCCGTCATGCATCGAGGGTCGGGTGCGTGAACCTCGATGTCCATCGAGACTTCGCCGCGAACACTTGAGTGATTACTGAAGTGTTGTCAGCCCCGGGCCAGGGCCTGCGCGGTGCGCGACGGGCTCGGGCGCCGAGCTCGCCCGCCAGCCAGGCGCTGGTCTCGGCGAGCTTGGCCAGGTCGACGCCGGTGCGGATGCCGAGACCGCCGAGCTGCCAGAGCAGGTCCTCGGTGGCCAGGTTCCCGGTGGCGGACCCCGCGTACGGGCAGCCGCCGAGCCCGCCCGCGGAGGAGTCGATGGTGGTGACCCCGTGCTGCAGTGCGACGAGGGTGTTGGAGAGGGCCTGGCCGTAGGTGTCGTGGAAGTGCACGGCGATGCGGTCGATCGGGACGCCGGCGGCCAGGAGCGCGTCGAGGAGGGCGCCCACGCGGCCCGGGGTGGCGACACCGATGGTGTCGCCGAGGCTCAGCTCGGTGCAGCCCAGCCCGATGAGCCGGGACGCGACGGAGACGACCTGGGGGATGGGGACGTGGCCCTCCCACGGGTCGCCCCAGCACATCGACAGGTAACCCCGCACGCGCATGCCGGACTCGCGGGCGCGGGCGACGACGGGGGCGAACATCTCCAGCGAGTCGCCACCGAGCGGTTGAGGTTGGCCTTGGCGAAGCTCTCGGTGGCCGAGCCGAAGACCGCGATGTCGGTGACGCCGAGGTCGACGGCCCGTTCGAGCCCGCGCCGGTTCGGCACGAGCACGGGGTAGCGCACGCCCGGCGCCCGGTCGAGCCGCCGCAGCACCTCCTCGGCGTCGGCGAGCTGCGGTACCCACTCCGGGTGCACCATGCTGGTGGTCTCGACGACGGTGTGGCCCGCGTCCACCAGGCGCTCGACGAACTCGACCTTGACCTCGGTCGGGACGATCCCGTCCTCGTTCTGCAGCCCGTCGCGCGGCCCGACCTCGCAGATGGTGACGCTGCTGGGCAGGCCGGGCAGCGGTTCCACCCCGTAGTGGTTCACGCGTTCTCGGCGCGGAGCTCGGCGAGCACGCGTTCGGCGTGGTCGGCGCGGACCGCCTTGTCGGCGATGAGCCGGGCGACGACGGCGGGCACCTCCTCGGCGGTGGCGCCGACGGTGGAGGCGATGTTGCGGGCGTGCAGCGACATGTGCCCGCGCTGGATGCCCTCGGTGGCCAGCGCGCGCACCGCACCGAAGTTCTGCGCGAGCCCGACCGCGACGATGATCTCGGCGAGCTCGGCCGCCGTGCGCACGTCCAGCAGCCCGACGGCGGCCTGTGCCGCCGGGTGCACCTTGGTGGCGCCGCCGACGAGGCCGACCGGCATCGGCAGTTCCAGGGTGCCGACCACGTTGCCGTCGGCGTCCTTCTCGAACCGCGACATCGAGGTGTAGCGCCCCGAGGGGGAGATCGCGTGGGAGTGCGCGCCCGCCTCGACGGCGCGGGTGTCGTTGCCGGTGGCGAGCACGACCGCGGTGATCCCGTTCATGATCCCCTTGTTGTGCGTGGCCGCCCGGTACGGGTCGGCCTCGGCCAGCGCCGCTGCGTGCACGATGTCGTCGACGACGGCGTCCCCGCCGAGCGCGTCGGCGTCGAAGACCGCCCTGGCCCGCGACAGCCGCAGGTCGGCCTTGTTGGTCAGGATCCGCAGCAGCGTCCGCCCGCCGGCGATCTGCCCGGCGCGGTCGGCGACGGCCTCGGCCATGGTGTTGACCGCGTTCGCCCCCATCGCGTCCCGGACGTCGACCTGCAGGTGGGCCACCACGTAGGTGCCCGCGCGCGCCTCGACGACGCGCACGGCGATGTCGCGCACCCCGCCGCCGAACTCCACCAGCTTCGGGTCCTGGGCGTTGGCGAGCTCGATGAGCTCCTGGCGGGCCTCGAGCAGCCGCAGCCGTCCGGCCTCGGGGTCGCGCACCCCGATGATCTGCACCTGAGCCTGCATGATCGGGTCGGTCGACGAGGTGGCGAAGCCCCGTGGATCCGGGCGACCTTCGCCGAGTTCGACGCCGCCGCGACCACCGAGGCCTCCTCGGTGGCCATCGGCACCAGCACCTCGCGGCCGTTGACGACGAAGTTGGTCGCCACCCCCAGCGGCACGCCGATGACCCCGACCACGTTCTCGATCATGTGGTCGGCCAGCCCGGCCCCGATCCCCCGCTCGGGCGCGAAGGCGGCGAGACCGTCCGCGTCGAGCCCGGCCGCCTCCGCGACGGTCTTGCGGCGGGCCTCGACGGACAGGTCCCGGAGCCCTTGGATACGACTGGTGCGCGACATCGCCTCTCCCACTTCGGCGTGGCATCTGATCCGCATGGGGACGCTAGTGAGCAGACCCGGGAAGTGGGCATGTATCAATCGACCACGGACTCGGGTGTCCGTGTGGGCTATTGGCCTAGATGGCCTCGGACGAGGCTCGCGGTCGGTCCAGCGGGGTGAGCAGGACGACCGGGATCTCGCGTCCGGTCTTCTGCGCGTACTCGGCGTAGAGCGGGAAGATTCCCACCATCCGGGGCCAGAGCTGCGCGCGCTCGGCCGCGGACGCCACGCGGGCGCGTGCCGTGAACCTGCGCGTGCCGACCTGCACTCCGACGCCGGGCTCCGCCACGAGGTTCGCGAACCACGACGGGTCCTCGTCGGCGCCGCCCTTGGAGGCGACGACGACGTACTCGTCGCCCGACGTTCCGTAGATCAGGCAGGTGCGGCGGGGCGTGCCGGTCCGGCGGCCGGTCGTGGCGAGCACGAGGGTGCGCACGCCGTTGTTCTCGTGGCCTTCGGTGCCGCCCGACGCGAGGTACGTGCGGGTGTGTTCGGCGACCCAGTCCCACTGCGAGTCGGTGGCGCGGTCGAGGTCGTCGGCGGTGGCCATGGCGGCTGTCCTTCCGGTCGGCGGGTCTCCGGTGCGGCCACGGCGGCCGCATCCGGCTCTGGGACGGAGCCACCACCGCGGTCTCGACATCAGCTGTCGGACCGACGCGTCGCGGAACGCCGTGATTGATCCGATCGGCGCGGGATCGTCCTCGGCCGGGCGCCCAATGCCATCTCGGACCGATCAAGGCCGCGTGATCGGTCCGACAAGCGCCGCCGCGCCCGAGCGGCGGCACGATCTCGCAACGATCAGTCGTTGCCGGGTCCGCCGGCCAGGCCAGCACCGCTTCCCGGTCTCCACCCGGGTGCCGCCGGCCAGCCGGGGGTGCGATCACCGGAAGTGGTCCGAGAGCGCCGGATGTGTCGCTCTGGCACCACTCGCGCCGATCATGTGCGCGTCGATCGTCGACAGCGGTGGCGGGACGACAGTCCTGTCGTCCCGGCACCATTTCCGGCGATCACGACACTCGCCGGGCTCTAGTCCGCGGTGCCGTGCGCGGTGCCGGAGAGCCGCGCCACCCGGACGGCGACGTTGATCCGGAAGAGCCGGTCGGGCTCCTGCCAGTCGTCGCCGAGCAGTTCGGTGATGCGCTCCAGCCGCTGGAGCACGGTGTTCTTGTGCAGGTGCAGCGCACGCCCGGCGGCAACCGGGCTCAGGCGGTTGTCCAGGTAGGCGGCGAGCGTGGTCAGGAGGCTTCCGCCGCGGGTGGCGTCCCACTCGAGGAGCGGGCCGAGCAGGTTGTCGGTGAAGGTGGTCACGCGGGTCTCGCCCGGGCCGAAGAGCGCGGTGTAGGGCAGGTACTCGTCGGTGGTCGCGGCCGAGTCCGTGATCCCGAGCGCCGGTAGCACGCGCGCGCAGGCGGTGGCGGCCGTGAGCTGAGCGTGCACGTCCCGGGGCACGTCGTCGAGGGCCGCGGCCACGGCCAGCGTCGGACGGTCGATCGCCCGGCGCACCGCCGTGTGGACCAGGCGGGCTGCGGACGCCGGGTCGGGATCGGTGGTGAGTGCGACGACCCAGTCGGCGTGCTCGCCGATCAGGCCGCCGCCCGCCGCGCGGCCGGCCGCGCGCGCCGCGAGCCTGCGGTGCTCGGCCGGGAGCGGCAGGACCACGAGCGTGCGGAGCTCGGCGGTGCGGATGCCGCGCGCCTGCGCGCGCTGCGCCACGCCGGCCCGTCGCCCCGGGTCGCCCGAGAGCAGGTCGGCGAGCAGATCGCCGCGGACGCGCTGCTCGGCCTCCACGAGCGCGTCCTGTTTGAGGCTGAGCAGCGCGGTGATCTGGGCGGCACGTTCGGCGGTGCGGAGCTCGACGGGGCCGAACTCGACGGAGCCCGGCTCGAGGACGAGCGCTCCGAGGAACGTCTGGCCGGCGACGACGGCGACGACCACGTCGTGGCCGGGCCCTAGCGTCACGCACCGGCCGCTGCGCCTGCTCTCGTCCACGGCCCGGCGGATCTCGTCGCGCCGGTTCCCGTCGTCGCCGTCGAGGTCGCGTCGAGGATCGTCACCCGGCACCGCAGGGCCTTCCCGAGCGCGGCGGCGACCGCGGTGGTGTCCCCGCCCCGCAGGACGAGCGCGGTCAGGTCGGAGTGGACGCCGCTGGCCCGTTCCATGGCCTCGACGTGCCGGGCCAGCTGCCCGTACGCGCGGCGGGTCTCCTCGGCGGCCTCCTGCGTGCGGGCGAGCAGGCGGGCGGTCTGCAGGACGATCGCGGCGTGGTCGGCGAACGCCGACAGCAGCGAGATCTCCTCCGGCGAGAACGAGTGCTCGACGCGGTTCGCGGCGAACAGCACGCCGATCACCTCGTCGCCGGCGAGGAGGGGGACGCCGAGCAGGGAGACCAGGCCCTCCGCGGCCACGGTCGCGTCGATCTGGGCGTCGTGCGGCGCCTGCGTCATACCGGAGTAGCTGGACGTCCAGCAGGGCTGCCGCCGTTCCACCACCAGGCTCGCCAGCCCCATGCCGGGCGGGACGCGCAGCCCGAGGAACGTCGGGGCCACGGTGCCCAGCGTCGTGCGCACCCGCAGTTCCCGGGTGCGCATGTCGAACTCCGACAGGTAGGTCACGTCGGTGCCGACGAGGTCGTGGGCGCGCTCGACGAGCCGCTCCAGCAGCTTGTCGACGTCCCGGAGCTGCGCCAGCTCCCGTGCGCTGGAGAAGAGGGCGGACAGCTCCTGCCCGCGGCGCCGCAACCGTTCCGCGCCGACGTGCAGCTGGCGGATGCCGTCGCCGATCCGCGCCGCCGCGTCCGCCGGGAGGTCCAGGCCGGCCAGGAGCTCCCGGAGCTCGGCGTCGTCGCCATCCCGTTCGGCCGCTGCCGTCTCGAGCAGGGCGATGACGGTGTCGACCGGGACGGTCGCGCCCACGAGCTCACCTCCCGACCCGGCATGGACCATCAGGCTACATAGCGCCCGCGGATCATAGACCGTTCGCCCATCCTCGATGGATGTTCCGACGGCTAGCGTGCCGACATTCGGAACACCACAGAGAGGTGGGAGCGAGCCCAATGCCGCGCACCAACCGCGTCCTCCGTCTCCGAGCGGCGGCGACATGAGCCGCCGGCCCGACCTGGTCGAGGTCTGGGGCGACGTCGTCGACATCGCCCATCTCCGCTGGTCGGTGGTCATCGGCTGCGCTCTCGGACTGCCCTCCTACCTGCTCGCGGCCCTGCTGTTCGGGCAGGTCGCCACACCGCAGCTGGCGAAGGCCTACGCGTTGCTGGTCGGACTCGCCGCGTGCCTGCTGGCCGGGGCGATCTGCGCCCGGCTCTTCGCACCCAAGCGTGACCTCGTCGAGGAGTCGAGCGACGCCGCCGCGCGGGACGACGCGATCGCCGAGCTGATCGCGGAGTCCGGCGAGCTGGGGAGTGTCGACGACCTTCCCGAGGCGGCTCGGCGGGAGCTGCGGGACCTGGGCATCGAGGACCTGTTCACCGAACGGCGCGCCGGGCACGAGCCCGTTCCCGTGGCCCAGGCGCCGAACCCCGAGGCGGTCCAGCGATGATGTCGACGGTTCTCCTCGCGCTCGGGATGGGCCTTCTCGGCGCCGTCGTGTTCTCGGCGATCGGCCTCGTGTCCGGTACCGACGAGACGGCGACCTTGGCCCCGCTCACGCTGCTGGTCGTGCTGATCGGGGTCCCGCCGGCAGGCGTACTGGCCTTCTTCCTGGCGGGGGCCGTCGCCAAGCACATGACCCACATGGTCCCCACCGCGCTGCTCGGCATCCCCGGCGACACCATGGCGGTCCCGCTGCTGCGTGAGGCGGACCTGCTGCGCAGGCTCGGGGTGCCGCACATCGCGTTGCACAAGGCGATCTCGGGGGCCGCCGTCGCGGCGTTCATCGCGGTTCCCGTCTCCGTCGGCGCGGCCGCCTGATCGCCCCGTTCGCGGAGCAGGTCACCGCCGCGGCGCCGTACGTGTTCCCGGTGGCCGCTGCGCTCATCGCCTACTTCTCGCGGGGCAGGTGGGCCGCGGTCGCAGGACTGGTGCCCATGGTGCTGGTCATCGCCGCGCTCCAGGCGTTCGTGACGCCGCTGCACGGCTCGGCGCTGAGCATCAGCTTCTTCCTCGGCATTGCGATCGGACCGCTGGTCGCCGACCTGTTCCGCATCTCGTCGCCGTTCGCCATGGACTCGATGCGCAGGCACCCGCGCCGCACGTTCTTCCTCGCGCCCGAGATCAAGAGCTGGAAGGGCTGGTTCCCGAACCCGCTCCGGGTCCTCGACCGGTCGCAGACGACCGCCACCGGAGCGAGCGCCGTCGTGTCCAGCCTGACGTTCGTGCTCAGCCCGGTGGCGATGACGGTGCTGCTCGGTGAGGCGGTGGCGCCCGCGTCAAGCACGCCTACCACCGCCTGACCTCGATGATGGCGGTCAAGAACGGCGTCACGGAGTCGACCTACATCGCCGAGACGCTCATCCCGCTCGTCGCGATCGGGCTGCCTCTCAGCCCGGTCGCCGCCGGTCCGGCCGCGCCGCTGTTCAACGCACCGCCGGTGTTCACGATCGACTCCGCCTCGGGTGCCTCGCACAACCTGCACAACCTGCTGTCGCCATGGGAGTTCCTCGGCTACGGGATGCTCGCCGTGCTCCTCGGCGTCGTGGTCGCGTACCCGTTCGCCATGAACTACGCGCACGCTGCTGCGGCCTGGGTGGTCCGCCGGCTCAGTCAGGAGGCCGTCATCGGGACGTTCGCCGGCCTCATCCTCGTGATCTCGGTGTACGAAGGGGGGCTGCTCGGCCTGCTCGTCGCGGTCACCGTCGGCATCTTCGGCGGGCTGATGAACAAACTGCTGGGCATGCACGCCGGTGTGCAGTTCATGGCCTACTACACCGCCGCCCTGTTCGTCCCGACGCTGCTGGGGTAGCGCCTACGGGGTGGCGCTGCCATGCGCTGACCGCCGGCCACCGGCTGGACGGGGGAGACGGTCCTCGGCGATGATCTCCACTGATCGGTTGCCGGGTCCCGGCACGCGGGGGGTAGGTCGTGGTCGCGAGGGCTCGCGAAGCCGTGCTCGCGGGTGCCGTGGTCCCAACTTCCGCTGGTCGAGTCGTTGCTGACCGACCTCTGGGAGCGGCGCGACGGCGGCATGCTGACGCTGAGCGGCTACGAGGCCGCCGGTGGCGTCGCCGGAGCAGTGGCCCGGCACGCGGAGCGGGCGATCGACGCGTCGCCGGAACCGGACGCGATCGAGACGGTGCGGCGCCTGTTCACCGCGCTGGCCCGACCCGACCGCAACGGCCGGCTCGTCCGCCAGGCGGTACCGCTGGCGCAGCTGACCACCGCGCAACAAGCGCTGGTACCGACCCTCGCCGACCTCGGTGCCACGCCCGCGGAGGTGGATTTCCACCGCAGCAACCCCTACATGCAGGCGCGTCCCGGCCATTCGGGCCAGGTTGCGGTGCTCGGCGCCGACGACGTGCAGATCTGGGACGTACCGGCCGCCCGGCTCGTGACCACCGTCCCCACCGACGCCTGATCGGGGCGCTGGCCCGGGGCGCCGTCCCGATCATGTTCGACGCCACCGGTGACCGGCTCGTCGTCCTCGGCGGGGACCGCACCGTCCAGCTGTGGGACATCCCCTCCACCCGGCCGGTCCGGCCGCCGATCCCCGCCCCCACCGTCACCGGGCTGGTCGGGTTCGCCGCGGACGGGCACCTCGTGGCCACGCAGCGGGACGACGAGAGCACCCTGGCCGACATCCGGCTGGCATTCGTCGACCTCGGCGCGGGGCGGAGGCCGGGTCGGTGAACATCAACGACGCGACCGGCTCCATGCACATCGTGGGTCTCGGTGACGACCGTCGCACCCTCCGCCTCGACGACCTCGACGGTGAGCGGACCGTCGACGTGCCCGTCACCGCGCAGGGCTGGCGGGATGCGCTGTGCACCGCGGTCGGACGGGAACTCACCGCAGGGGAGAAGTCGATCCTGCCGCCCGGCGCGAACGCCGATCCGCCCTGTTCCTAGCCGAGCATGTCGAGATCGGCCGGTGGCCGTAGGCGATCAGGGTCGGGGTGATGGCACGGCCGGTGGCTCGAGATCGCTGGGAGTGGTGGCGGGACGACCGACCTGTCGTCGTGCCCGGGTGTCGTGATCGTTGCGAGATCACGTTCCCCGCCGCCGCAAGGGCGCTGTGGCCCCGCTCGGACCGATCACGCGATCATGATCGGTCCGAGATGGCGGTGGGCGCCCGGTGGAGGCGATGCCGTGCACGTCGGACCGATCATCCGGTTCGACTCGGACCTGCCTAGGAGCCCAGAGGCTGGGTTGCCCCGGACAGTGCGTCGGTGAGCAGGGCCACGAGCGCCTCCAGCTGCACGTCGGCCGACGACCCGACCTCCTCGTCCGAGCCGTCGAGGGCCTGGGCGGCGAGGCCCGCCTTGCCGTCGATCAGCTCGGCGATGCGGGCGTCGATCGTCTGGGCGGCGATGATGCGCCACGCCGTGACGGGCTGGGTCTGGCCGATGCGGTGGCTGCGGTCGATGGCCTGGGTCTGCTCCGCCGCGGTCCAGGACAGCTCGGCGAGGACGAGGTCGGAGGCGACCTGGAGGTTGAGGCCGACGCCTGCCGCGGTCAGCGAGCAGACCGCGACGGCCACCTCGGGGTCATGGGTGAAGGCGTCGATGTTGCGTTGCCTCACCGTGGGCGTCTGGTCGCCGCGGATCGAGGAGAAACGGACCCCCTGCTGGGCGAACGTCTCCTCGGCGGCGTCCATGACGTCGACGTGCTTGGCGAAGAAGACCACCTTGCCCGCGCTGCGTGCGAGCTGGGCGGCGTAGTCGGCGGCGAGCCCCGCCTTCGCCTGCCCGATGCGGCGCATCATGCTGAAGACGTTCTCGCCGGCCGTGGAGGCGTTGGCGTCCTTCTGCTCCCACTTCGCGACCTGGCGCACGAGGTGGTGGTCGATCCCCTCGACGAGGGTGCCCGAGCTGCGGGCGGCCAGCGCCTCCTCGTAGCGGGCGACCATCCTGCGGGCGAGGTCGCGCTCCGCGGCCCGGATCGAGCGGCCCGCCGCCCCGTCCAGCTCGACGGGGATGTCGGCGATGCGACGTGCGGGGATGTCGGCGGCCACGTCGACCTTGCGGCGCCGGACGATGCCCATGTCGATGACGGTCTGGCGGGCCGCGGCGTAGAACCCGGTGTCGGCGGGGGACAGCCGGTGCCGTCGAGCGCGCCCATCAGCTCGGCGAGCGGCTTCTTGTCGTCGATCCAGCCGAGGAACTGCCAGATCGCCCGGAAGTCCTCGATGTCGTTGATCAGCGGGGTGCCGGTGAGGGCCATCAGCAGCGGGCGCGCGGTGAACGACCGGATCCGGTCGGAGAGCTCCAGGACGTGCCGGGAACGCTGGGAGGCCTTGTTCTTGATGAAGTGGGCCTCGTCGACGACCATGCCGCGCAGGCCGAAGTCGCCGAGCCAGCCCACGTGCCGGTCGAGGACCTCGTAGTTGACGATGACGATGTCGGCGAACCCGTCGATCGAGTCGCCGTTGCCGTGGATCACGGTGGCCGAGCGGTGGGGGGTCCAGATCCCGGCCTCGCGCGCCCAGTTGGTCTTGACGACGTTCGGCACGACGACGAGCAGCGGGTAGGCGTGTGCCGCCTCGGCGGCGAGCAACGCCTGCGCCGTCTTGCCGAGGCCCGGCTCGTCGGCGAGCAGGAAGGTGCGGTGTCCGGCCGCGGCGGCACCGACCAGCCCGGCCTGGTGCGGCATCAGCTCCAGGCCCGGCGGCGTGTACCGCGATGCGGGCCCGGGCAGGTCCATGCACGCGGGGGCCCCGCTGCCGGCCCGCTCGAACGACCGGAGCAGCGGGCCGATCAGCTCCCATGTGGCCAGCCGGGTGGGGCGGGGCGCGTTCGGCCGGGCGGCGGAGGCGTCGGGGGCGAGGAAGGGGTTGGCCAGGTGCCGCGACACGACCGACCGGGGAACCACCCGGTTGGCGGGCGCGGGCTCCGCGGGCGGCGGCTCGTCGGCGGCCGTCTCGATGCCCGCGGTGCGCAGCATGTCCCGCTTGAGCGAGCGGGCCGCGTCGGACACGACGGCGTCCTCGGCGAGGAGCGCCAGCAGTTCGGAGTCGCGCACGGCGCTCTTCGCGAGGATCGTCGCGATGCCGTCGAGGCGCTTGAGCTGCTCGGCCCGGTGGGCCTCGGTGCCGTCCGCGTCGGCGCGGACGCGGGCGCGCTCGTCGCGCAGCAGCAGCGCGGCGGCCTGGAACTTCGTGCGCGTGGCCGGAGTGGCCCGGCCACTGCGCAGCGCGGCCTCGACCTCCCGGACGGCACGGGCGAGCACCGAGTTGACGTCCTGGACGACGTCGTCGCGGCGCCTGCCGTGCCGACGGTCGTGCGGTGCCGCACGGCGAGCCTGGTGCGGGGCTGGCCTCGTCGAGCCACTGACTACTCCTCGAGGGGTTCCGGCACGCCGCCGTGGCAGCGGTGCCGCGTGAAGTTCTGCGACCGAGTGGGCGCGCGGACGCACGGATCCGCGGAGGCCGAGGCCGCGGTCCGCGCGGCCCACCCGCACGCGGCGGGAGGGTGTGCCGCTGATCGACCACCGGTCTACGGCCGCGGCACCCACCCCACCGGGCCGGCTGCCGCCGAACGAGAGGCGTACACCGGTATCGGATCTCCCAGGGATCCTACCGCCTCGACCCCCGTGAGCGCTGCCCGCCGCTGGTAGGCGTCGGTCACTCCGGATCGGGGAACATGCGGGTCATCGTGTCGTCGTCGCCCGCGGGCACCCGGTCGATGCCGACCACCCGGTCGATGACCATGTTCTGGAAGCGGTGCAGCGGCTCCTCGAACCGGAAACACATCCGCCCGCCGCGGTAGGCGGGGTTCTCGATGCCCTCCTGAACCCGCTCCACGATCTCCAGGTCCTGCCGGTTGACCAGGTCCCAGAACGCCGCGAGCCGGTCGAGGCCCTCCTCGGCGGCGGGGTCGTCCAGCGACTCGGGATGGGTCAGCAGCACGGCGGTCTCCACCGTGCGGTTCGGCGCGACGGGCCGGTTGAGCAGCACGAAGGCGTGGTTGGGCAGGACGACCAGCGCGGTGGCGGGGAACAGCCACACGAACCGGCCGCTGTCGGCGTCGGGCCCGGAGAGCGAGCCGAGCGGCGCCAGCCCGTCCCAGCCGCCCGCCTCGGTGTTGCGCGACACCGGCGTGGTGCACATCCCGGTGTACAAGCCCGGCCCCTGCCAGCGGTAGTGGTCGGAGAACCGGGACACCTGGTTGAGCTCGCGGTGCACCCACGGCAGGTGGTAGTACTCCATGAAGTTCTCGCCGATGAGCTTGTGGTTCGCGGCGACCTCGTAGGTGCGGCGCCGCTGCGGGGTCCACGTGTCGAGCCGGTAGGCGGCGAAGCGGGTGGCCAGGTCGCCGAGCTGGTGCCCGAGCGGCGCGGGTTCGGCGGCGAGGTTGACGAACAGCAGGAAGCCCCAGGTGTCGACGGCGACCTGGAGCAGCCCGTAGTCGGCGCGGTCGAAGCCTGCGGCGACCGAGGTGTCGAAGACGGGCTCCTGCCCGGCGGGCACGTCGGAGCCCTCGAACAGCGGGGTGCCCAGGCACGTGCCGTCGGTGTCGTAGGTCCAGCTGTGGTACGGGCAGCGGATGCGCCCGCGGTGGCCGACCTCTCGGGCGTCCGCGTCGAGCAGCTTCGTGGCCCGGTGCCGGCAGACGTTGTGGAAGGCCCGCAGCCGCCCGTGCCGGTTGCGGGTGACGATGACCGACCGGCCTGCGACGTCGACGACGATGCAGGCGCCGGGACGGTCGACGTCGCTCACGAACCCGACCGCGACCCAGCTCGTCGCGAACACCCGCTCCCGCTCGAGCGCGAAGAACTCCGGCGAGCAGTAGGCGTCGGGGAGCAGCGTCGAGGCCAGCTCCACCGGCAGCCGGGTGTGGCGGTAGGTGGACTCCTCGGTGAACCGCGCCGGGTCGACGGGACGGGCCGGCAGCACCGCATGGGGGTCGAGGTGGGCGCCGGTGGTGTCGGCTGTCATCGCGGGTGCTCTCCCTTCGCGGCGGGCCGGACGTGGGTGGCTCAGACGTGGAAGCTGCGCGGGAACGCCGGGTCGGTCAGGGCCGGGCGGGTGATCGAGAAGGCGTCGATCGGGTGGGAGGGCGCGCGGCCGACGACGAGGTCGGCGAGCAGCTGCCCGATGAGCGCGGCGAACTTGAAGGCGTGCCCGGCGCCGTTCGCGACGACGACCTGGGGGTGCTCGGGCAGGGTGTCGATGATGAAGTCCTGGTCCGGGGGCACGGTGTAGAGGCAGGTCTTCGTGTACAGCTCTGGCCCGCCGAAGCGGGGGACGTGGCGGGCGACGAAGTCCGCGTACCGCGCGCGCCGCACCGGGTCCGGCTCGAACGTGCGGTCCTCGGCGGTGGTCTCGTGCCCGCCCATGTGCTGGCCGAGCTTCGTGGCGACCTCGCCGTGCACGGGGAAGCCGTAGAAGTTGTGGCGGCCGTGCCACATGAACACCGGGAACCGGGACGGCGCGAACTCCGCGAGGTGCGGGGTGGAGTAGTAGGTGACCTGTTCCTGCAGCACGGTCAGGGGCAGCGTCGGGCCCGTCTCGCCGAGCACCCGGTTGGTCCAGGCGTCGGCGGTGACGACGACGCGGTCGGCCCGCAGCGTGCCGCGGTCGGTGACCACGGCGACGCCGTCCCCGTCGGGGCGCACCGCGCGGACCGGCGTGTCGGTCATGATCTCGGCGCCGTGTGCGCGGGCCAGCGCGATGTGCACGGCGTTCGCCTTGGCGGCGTCGACGATCCCCGACTCGGCCTGGTAGAGCGCCTGCTCGCCGCCGTCGACGCGGAACTGCGGCCACCTCTCGACGAGGGCGTCGGCGTCGAGCAGTTCGTAGGCCACCCCGAAGCGGTCGAACACCTCGCAGTAGCCCTCGATGTTGCGGGTGCCGGAGTCGATGCCGCGCCGCGCCACCCTGTCCTCGACGACCAGCCCGCCGGTGCGGGTGAGCAGCTGCTGGCCCGACTCGGCCTCGACCTCGTGCCACGCCGCGTAGGCCGGGGCGGCCAGCGCGGCGTAGTGGGCCTGGTGCTGGGCGAGCCGGATGATCCGGGAGTGGTCCTGGGACGCGCCGCGGCGGTGGCCGAGCGCGAACTGCTCGATCCCCAGCACCCCCGGCCCGGGCCCGAGCTCGGCGGCGATCCGGTGCAGGGCCGCGGAGCCCAGCCCGCCGAGGCCGACGACGATCGCGCGGTGAGCGGTCATCCACTGCTCCTGCTCGTGCCGGGTGGTCGTGGTGTTGCCGGGAAGTGTGAGCGCCGGGATTGTTCGCGTCCATCGAAGAATCAAACCAATGATCTTGTACGGTTCGTACATGATTGACCGGCGGCTGAAGGTGCTCGGGGCGGTCGAGCGGCACGGCACGGTGACCGCCGCCGCTGAGGTGTGCCGGCTGACCCCGTCCGCCGCATCGCACCAGCTCCAGGCGCTGGCCCGCGAGCTCGACGTCGCCCTGCTCGAGCCGGTGGGGCGCGGGGTGCGGCTCACCGAGGCCGCCCACACCCTCCTCGCCCACGGGCGGACCCTCGCCACCCAGTGGGAGCGTGCGCAGGCCGACCTGGCCGCGCACCGTGGCGGCGACGTGGGTGGGAGGCTGCGCTTCTGCGGCTTCTCGACCGCGGCGTCGGCCGTCGTGCCCGAGGCGCTCGACCGGCTCCGCCGCGCCCACCCCGCGCTGCGCCTGCAGTTGCGCGAGACCGAACCGGCCCGATCATTCGACCTGCTCGCCGCCGACGACGCGGACATCGCCGTGGTCGTCGCGACGCCGGACATCCCGCCCGTGTCCGACGCGGCGATCGACCAGCGGGTCCTCTACGACGAACCGCTCGACGTGCTCGTGGGCCCCGAGCACCCGCTCGTCGGCCACGACGACGTCGCGCTGGCGGACCTCGCCGCCGATCCGTGGATCTGCAGCAACCCCGGGCGGGCCTACCACCAGCTCGTCACCCTCGCCTGTGCAGGCGCCGGGTTCGCGCCCGACATCGCCCACTACGCCGACGAGTGGGACACCGGCGCCGCGCTCGTCGCCCGCGGCTTCGGCGTCGCGCTCGTCCCGCGGCTGGCCGAGCTGCCGCGCGGCACGACACGCGGCGCATCCCCATCGGCGGCTCGCCGGTGCCGATCCGCCGGGTGATCGTCGCGGTCCGCGCGGGCTCGCCCGAGCAGCCCGCGATCGCCGCGGGCCTCGAGGCGTTGCTACTCGCCTGCGCCGCGCTGCCGACACCCCTCGCGGGGATCGGCGGACGGGTCAGCCGGTGAGCTTCGTCAGCGTGTAGAGCGCGCGCCTGCGCGCCCGGCCTGCCGGTGCGCTCAGGCGGCCGACGGTGAGGTCGACCCCACGCACCTGGAAGTAGCCCGACTCGCCGAGCTCCTCGATGAGCGCACGCTGCTGCTCGTAGAGCCGCTCGTCGCTGTGGGAGGTGATCGATTCGGTGGCGATGCGGAAGGCGGCGAGCGTCTGGGGGAGCCCGAGGAAGTCGCCGACCTGCAGCAGCCGCAGCCACATGTCGAGGTCCATGACGTGGGACCGGTCGGCCCGCCAGCCACCGACGGTGAAGAAGTCGGCGCGACGGAAGAGCACGTTGTTGGACTCGCCGATCGGGTTGGCGCCGTTGCGCACGACGCGCCGGGCCACCTCGACGCCGGTGTGGACGCCGATCAGGCACGCAGCCCGCGCCGGGGCGCGATCACCTTGCCCCGCTCGTCGATCATGTGGCGGCGCGCGGCGACGACGGCGATGCCGGGGTCGGCCTCCAGCGGCGGGACCTGCAGCTCCAGGCAGCGCGGGTGCAGCAGGTCGTCGGCGCAGACGACCTTCACCAGCGGGGCGCGGGCGAGCTCGACGACGCGGTTCCAGTTGTCGCCCTGCGGCAGGAGGGTGTCGTTGTGCTCGAAGCGGATGCGCGGGTCGGAGAACGACCGCGCGATCTCGGCGCTGCGGTCGGTGCTTGCATTGTCAAGGAAAACGAGCTCGAAGTCCTGGTAGGTCTGGGCGAGCACGCTGCGGATCGTCTCGGCCAGGAACTGCTCGCCGTTGTAGACCGGGATGCACACGGACACGCTGGGAATCGGCGGCACGCCACGACGGTACCGCGCTCCGTCCAGGGGCGATGACGCCGGGCCGGTGTCCCGGAAAGGCCCGTCCCGTGGCGAAATGTGCACGTAGCGTAGCTGTGATCGGTATGTAACGGTCTGGGCGCAACGGCCGATGCGGTCGATAACGGCACAAACCGTTGATCATGGGGATGCGTCCGGGGGGACGATGCAGATGATTCGTGATGCCAAAAACCAAGGATCGATGGGCAGCGATCCGGCCGGGGCGGGGGAGGCCGACCGGGACGAGCTGCCGAGCCTGTCGGTCGTGATCTGCGCCTTCGCAGACGATCGGTGGGACGACACCCTGGCGGCGGTCGCGTCGGCTCGCGCTCAGGTGCCGCAGCCGCGCGAGGTGATCCTCGTCGTCGACCACAATCCCGCGCTGTACGCGCGGTTCTCCGCGGAACTCGACGTGACCGTGGTCGAGAACGCGCAGGTCCGCGGGCTGTCCGGGGGAAAGAACACCGGTGTGGCGCTCGCGCAGGGTGATGTCGTCGCGTTCCTCGACGACGACGCGGTGGCCGATCCGGGGTGGCTCGAGGCGCTCGCCCGCCGTTTCGCCCACCCCGACGTGCTCGGCGTGGGCGGGCTGACGCTGCCCGCGTGGGCCACCGAGCGCCCGCGGTGGTGGCCGCGGGAGTTCGACTGGGTCGTGGGCTGCACCCACGCCGGGCGCAACCCCGGAATCGTCCGCAATCTGCACGGCGGAAACGCCGCATTCCGGCGCGACCTGTTCGACGCCATCGGCGGGTTTCCCACCCACATCGGCCGGTCGTCGGCGGGATCGCGCCCGCTCGGGGGTGAGGAGACCGAGCTCTGCATCCGGGCGGGCCAGCGGTTCCCGAACGGAAAATTCATCTTCACGCCGCAGGCCGTGATCCACCACCGGGTCCCGGTCACGCGGCAGCGATTCGCCTACTACCGCACGCGCTGTTACGCGGAGGGGCTGTCGAAGGCGCTCGTCACCGACAGCGTCGGGGTCGGCGACGGGCTGGCCGACGAACGCGCATACGCTGCCCTCGCGCTGCGGCGCGGCGTCACGAAGGGGCTGAGCGAGGGGCTGGTCGGCGACCTCGGGGGCGTGCTGCGGGCCGGCGCGATCGTCGCGGGGTTCGCCTGGACGTCCGCGGGTTACGTGGTGGGGCGGGCGCGGGTGGCCCGGTCCCGCTCGACGGAGGAGCAGGCATGACGGGGCAGGTGCCCGTTCTCATGTACCACTCGGTCGCCGACGACCCGCCCGCCGAGACGCGGTCGCTGTCCGTGCGACCGGCGGATCTCGGCCGGCAGCTGCGCCACCTGCGCGACAGCGGCTTCACCGGGCTCACGTTCGCCGACTTGTGGGCCCACAGCCGAACCGGTGCGGAGTTGCGGCCCGGCCCGTCGTGCTGACCTTCGACGACGGCTACGCCGACACCCACGAGCAGGCGCTGCCACTCCTGCAGGAGTACGGGTTCCCGGCCACGGTCTTCGTCACGACGGGGTGGCTGCGTGACGCGGGGCCCCGCTCGGCGGGCCGCCCGCTGGATCGGACGATGGCGTGGACGCAGGTGCGGGAGCTGCACGACAGCGGGATCGAGGTGGCGGCCCACAGCCACAGCCACGCCCAGCTCGACCAGCTCGACGGCCGGTCGTTGCGCGAGGAGCTGTCGCTCGCCAGGTTGCTCCTGGAGGAGCGGCTCGGCGAGCCGGTCCCGAGCCTCGCCTACCCGTACGGCTACTGGAGCCGTCGCGTGCGCGACGCCGTGGAGGAGGCGGGCTACGAGCAGGCCGCCGCGGTGGCCAACGCCGCGTCGCGGCCGGGCCGCAACGTGTTCACCACCCCGCGGCTCACGGTGCGGCGCTCGACCACGCCGAAGGACTTCGCCCGCATCGCCGACTGCACCGACCTGCACCGGGTGTTCGCGGTGGACCGAGCGCTGACGAACGGCTACTCGCTCGTGCGGCGCACCCGCTCCGCGATCCGCAGAGCGGCGTCGTGACCGCGGTCAGCGACCTCTCGCGGCGAGGGCAGGCAGCGCGGGACGGTGCAGCCACGCGGTGAAGAACGCCGAGAGGTCCTCGCCGGCGTGGTGTGCGGCCAGCTCGACGAACTGCGCGGTGGTCACCGTCGCGTGCCGGTGGCGCGCCGCCCAGTCCGGCAGGAGCGCGAAGAAGCGCTCGTCGCCGATGCGGGTGCGCAGCGCGTGCAGCACCAGTGCACCGCGTTTGTAGACGCGTTCGTCGAACATGCGTGCCGGCCCCGGGTCGGCGAGGACGAGGTCGGCGGGTCGCGCCGCCATGCGCGCGTGCCACTCCCGGGCGTGTGCCGCCGCCGCACGGCCCCCCACCGCCTCCGACCACAGCCATTCCGCGTACGTCGCGAAGCCCTCGTTGAGCCAGATGTGGCTCCAGTCGGCGATCGTGAGGCTGTTGCCGAACCACTGGTGCGCCAGCTCGTGCACGACGAGCCGCTCGTGGGTGCGCCGCCCGTCGACGTGGTTCGACCCGAAGATCGACATTCCGTGGGCCTCGATCGGGACCTCCAGCTCGTCGTCGGTGACGACGAGCTGGTAGGCGGCGAACGGGTAGGGCCCGAAGTAGCGGGCGAGCGTCGTCATGATCGTGGGGTGGCGGCCGAGGTCGCGGGCGGCGCGCCCCCGCAGCCGGGCCGGCAGCAGCGCCACCTGCGGCACCGGGCCGGCGGCGAGCACGACGTCGTCGTAGCGCCCGATCTGCATGCTGACCAGGTACGTTGCCGTCGGCTCCGCACACTCGTACACCCACGTCCGCGTGCCGGCCGAACGGCGCCGCGACGCGAGCACCCCGGTGACGGCCACCGTGTAGGGCGCCGCGGCGGTCACGGCGATGCGGTAGGTCGCCTTGTCCGACGGGTGGTCGTTGCACGGGAACCACGACGGCGCGCCGATCGGCTGGCTCGCGACGAGCACGCCGTCGGTCAGCTCGTCCCAGCCGACGTCGCCCCAGCGGCTCGACACCGGCGCGGGGTTGCCGACGTAGCGCACGTCGACGGTGAACCGGCCCGTCACCGGCCGCGCCGGCGTGACGTGCAGCTTCCCGCCACGGTGGGCGAACCGCGCCGACCTGCCGTCGACGAGCACCCGCGGCACGCGGAACGCCGAGAGGTCGAGGCTGAACCGGCGGAGCGGCTGCTCGGCCACCGCGGTGAGCACCGCCCGCCCGGTGAGGCGGTTGGCGGAGATCTTGTAGTCGACGTCCAGGTCGTAGTGCTCGACCCGGTACCCGCCGTTGCCGTGTGCGGGCAGGTACGGGTCGCGCGAGCGGGCCGCGCCCTGGACGGGCGGTTGCCGGTTCAGCCCCACGTCGTGATCGGGTTGCCCAGCCAGCGGGTGGCCGCCGGAACGGTGTCGCCGCGCGTGACCAGCGAACCCGGCCCGACGGTCGTCCCCGCGCCGATCCCCGCGCCGGGCAGGATGATCCCGTTGGGTCCGAGCGTCGCGCCGTCGTCGATGCGCACCTCGTCCATGCTCATGATCCGATCATGGAAGAGGTGGGTCTGTACAACGCAGCCCCGGTTCACGGTGGCGCCGTCGCCCAGGTGCACGAGGTCGGACTCGGGCAGCCAGTACGTCTCCAGCCACACGCCGCGCCCGATGCGCGCGCCCATCGTCTCCAGCCAGGCCGTGAGCACCGGGGTGCCGTTCGCCGGCCCGACGAGCCACGGCACGGCCAGCACCTCGACGAACGTGTCGGCCAGCTCGTTGCGCCAGACGAACGAGCTCCACAGCGGGTGCTCGACCGGCCGGAACCGGCCCACGAGCAGCCACTTCGCCACGGTGGTCAGGCCCGCGGCCGCGACGCCCGCGGCGAGCAGCAGCGGCCCCGCCAGCAGCGCGGCGACGACGAGCCCGCCGCCCGCGTGGATCGCCACGAGCTGCCCGACGACCAGCACGGCGAGCGCGGCGGAGCACATCACCGGCACCACCCGGCACAGCTCGATCAGACCGCGCGCGAACCGGAGCCTGCGCGGGGGGTCGAAGGTGCGGCTCGGGTCACCCCGCTCCGCCTCCCTGCGCAGCGGCATCGGAGGCAGGCCGAGCCACGACGAGCCCTTCTTCGCCTTCCGCGGCGCGGCGGAGAGCACGCCGACGAGACCGCGGTCGGGCACCGAGCGGCCCGGTGCGGTCATCCCGGAGTTGCCGAGGAACGCCTGCTCGCCCACCCGTGACGGCGCGACGTGCATCCAGCCGCCACGGAGCTCGTACGTGCCGACCATGGTGTCGTCGGCCAGGAAGGCGCCGTCGGCCACGGTGGTCATCCGCGGCAGCGCGATCACCGTCGACGCCTCCACGTCGCGGCCGACCTTCGCGCCGAGCAGCCGCAGCCACGCGGCCGTGAACTGGCTGGAGTACAGCGGGAACAGGCCGGTGCGGGCCATGCCCATGAGCCGCTCGGTGGCCCAGACCTGCCAGCCCGTGCGGCTGTGCACCGGGTGGAAGCCCTCCACCATGCCGATGCCGAGCAGGCGCACCCCGGCCGCGACGACCGCCGCGTACGCGAGCAGGTACGCGAGTGTCGCGGGCGCCACCACGAGGAGCGCGCGGTTCGTCGCCTCCGCGGGGGAGGTCGCGCCGGCGACCCCGGCAGCGATGATCACCAGCGCCGGCAGCGCCGCCACCGCGGGGACCAGCCCGAGCAGCGTCGACGTCACGCCGTAGGCCAGCACCCACCTGCGTGAGTGCGCCGGGCGGTCCGACGGCCAGTGCACGTCATCGCTCTTGCCGGTCTTCATCGCGGGCGAACCGGCCCACCGCTGGCCCGTGGGGACGGCCCCGCGCACCGTCGAGCCGGCGGCGATCGTCGAGCCCTTGCCGATCCGGGCACCCGGCAGCAGCGTGCTGCGGGCGCCGACGGTGGCGCCCGCGCCGATCCGGATCTTGCCGATGTGCACCACGTCGCCGTCGACCCAGTGGCCCGCGAGGTCGACCTCCGGCTCCACGGCCCCGCCGCGCCCGATCTTGAGCAGACCGGTCACGGGAGGGGCCGAGTGCAGGTCGACGTCCTTGCCGATCTTCGCGCCGAGCAGGCGGGCGTAGCGGGTGGTCCACGACGCGGCGGACACGCCGGTGGCGCCGGACAGCTCGGCCAGCCGGGTGGCCGCCCACAGCCGCACGTGCACCGAGCCACCGCGCGGGTAGCTGCCCGGCCGCACGCCGCGCAGCAGCAGCCGGGCGCCGCCCGCGGCGATCGCGATCCGCCCGGCCGGGCTGAACAGCACCACCCAGGCCAGTGCGAGCGCCCACCACGGCGCTGTAGGCATCCACGGCGTGGGAGCCCACGGCACCACCGCGGCGGCCATCGTCGAGACCGCCGCCGCCACGCTCGCCCACCGCAGGCCGACCAGCGTGAGCACCGGCACCATGAGCAGCGCCTGCGCCACCGCCGCCCGCCGCGGTGTCGGAGTGACCTCGCGCCGCTCGGTCCTGGTGACGGTCAGCTCGTCCAGCCGGGTCGCGAGCGACCGGAGCTTCGGGTGCAGGTAGAGGTCGTTGACCGACACCTGCGGATACCGCGTGCGGATCCGCGCCACCAGCTGTGCGGCGGTGAGGCTGCCGCCGCCGTGGCTGAAGAAGTCGGCCTTCGGGTCGGTGACCTGAACCCCGAGGATCTCCGTCCAGCCCTCGGCCAGCCACCCTTCCGTGGGGGTCAGCAGACCCGCGGCGACGGGGTCGACCCCGCTCGCCGCCGGGAGCGGCCACGGCAGCGCGTCCCGGTCGACCTTGCCCGACGTGCGCGTCGGCAGGTCGTCGACGAGGGCGAGCAGCGGCACGAGCGCCGCGGGGAGCTGTTCGCGCAGCGCGAGCGCCGCGGCGTCGGTGTCCAGGCCGCGGCCGTCCGGACCGTCGCCGTCCGGACCGTCGCCGTCCGGAACCACGTATCCCACCAGGACCTGGTTGCCCGCCCGGGTGCGGCGCACGGCGGCAGCCGCGCCGCGGACGCCGGGCAGTGTGAGCAGCGCGGCGTCGACCTCGCCCAGCTCGATGCGCCGCCCGCCGAGCTTGATCTGCTCGTCGGCCCGCCCCAGGAACACCAGCCCGGCCTCCTCGGCGCGGACGACGTCGCCGCTGCGGTAGGCGCGTTCCCAGCCCAGGGACGGGAGCGGGGCGAACCGGGCGGCGTCCTTCTCGGTGTCGAGGTAGCGGGCGAGCCCGACCCCGCCGATCACGAGCTCACCGCTCTCGCCGATCGCGACCGGTTCGCCCACACCGTCGACGACGGCGAGCGCCCACCCGTCGAGCGGCAGCCCGATCCGGACCGGCCCCTCCCCGGTGAGCTGGGCGGCGCAGGCGACCACGGTGGCCTCGGTCGGGCCGTAGGTGTTCCACACCTCGCGGCCCTCGACGGCGACCCGCTCGGCCAGCTCGGGAGGGCACGCCTCGCCGCCGAAGATCAGCAGCCGGACGTCCTCCAGGGCCTCCGGCGGCCACAGCGCGGCGAGCGTGGGCACGGTGGAGACGATCGTGATGCGCTGCGCCTCCAGCCACGGCCCGAGGTCGACCCCGGTGCGCACCAGCGCCCGCGGTGCCGGCACCAGGCACGCGCCGTGGCGCCACGCGAGCCACATCTCCTCGCAGGAGGCGTCGAACGCGACCGACAGCCCCGCGAGCACGCGGTCGCCCGGCCCGATCGGCTCGTCGGCGAGGAACAGCCGCGCCTCGGCGTCGACGAACGCCGCCGCGGAGCCGTGGCCGACCGCGACGCTTCGGGGTGCCGGTCGAGCCGGACGTGAAGATGATCCACGCGTCGTGGTCGGGGCCGGGTGTGCCGGGCGTGCCGATCGGCACACCGTGGGCGGTCATGCTCCCGCCGTCTCCCAGAACCCCATCGCGCAGCACCGCGCACACCCCGGCCTCGCCGAACACCAGATCGGCCCGCTCGTCGGGGTCGTCGGCGTCGACGGGGACGTACGCGGCACCCGCGGAGAGGACGGCGAGGATCGCCACGTACAGCTCGGCGGTGCCGGAGGAGATCCGGACGCGACGCGGTCACCGACCCCGATGCCGGCGCCGGCGAGGCGCCGCCGCACGACGTCGACCTGCTCGACCAGCCCGCGGTAGGTGAGCACCGTGGCGCCGGCGTCGATCGCGGCCTCGTCGGGGTGCGCCGCGGCGGTCTCCGCGAGGACGTCGAGCAGCGTGCGGCGGGGCGGCGGCGGGGCGGTGGGGTAGAGCGCGGGGGTGCGAGTGAGCGCGAGCGTCACCGGGCACCGACCGCTTCCGGCGCGATCCGGGCATGGCGACGGCAGCGTGCAGCGCGGGGGCGCATGTCTCACCTTCCGGGGTGAAGATGCTGTGGCGTCAGCCGGGTTCGAGGGACGGGTGCGGGACGCTCGGCACCACCCGGGGCACAGCTGTGTTGCGTTCGACGTTAACGGAAGGTGTCCGGCAGATCTCGGATACGTGTGTGAGTTCACCCCTGCGGCAGGCGGGATTCACCGGTCCGGACAAACCGCGGGCCGCGTCCTGCCATGTGGCAGATGAGCGAGGAACAGCCCGTGGCGGCATCCATCAGCACGTAGCTGGTGGAGACCACTGGTGTCGGGCTGATGGGTCTGAGGCATCCGTAGGCCGCCCTTCGTGGCGCGGCGCCACTGGAGGCGGATGTCGCGGGGGTGCGCAGCAGGGCGGCACGCACATGTTCTCCGGCCACGCACCCCGTGTCGGCCCATGCCACCCGTCCACGGGCAGCGTCGGCTCGGATGATGTGCGTGAGCCGAAAATCAACGGAAGATGCTCCGGTCCGATCAAGCACGTGACTTGGCGCGCGCCGGTCACCCGCCTCGGCGGCCACCGAGGTGTTCTGCGAAGTGCCGTTCGATGGCGCGGTAGAGCCGCCGGCGGTTCTCCGGGTTGTTGAAGCCGTGCCCCTCGTCCTCGGCCACGAGGTACTCGACGGGTATCCCGCGGTCGCGCAGCGACGCGACGATGTTGTCGGACTCGGCCTGCACGACGCGGACGTCGTTGGCGCCCTGGGCGACGAGCAATGGGGTGCGGATGCGGTCGGTCATCGTGATGGGCGACCGGGCCAGCATGTCGGCTTCCTGGGCCGGGTCGTCGGGGTTGCCGACGTAGCCGAACCAGTTGGCGGCGAAGTAGGGCCTGGTGAACGGGGGCAGCGTGCGCATGAAGTTGGCGAGGTCCGAGATGCGACGTAGTCGACCGCGGCGGCGAAGTAGTCGGGGGTGACGGTGACGCCGACGAGCGCCGCGTACCCGCCGTAGGAGCCCCGTAGATGCCGATGCGGGCGGGGTCGGCGTAGCCTGGGCGACGGCCCAGTCGGCGGCGTCGATCAGGTCATCGTGCATCGCGCCGGCGAACTCGCCGATCGCGGCGGTGACGTGCCGGCGCCCGTAGCCGAGGGAACCGCGGAAGTTGACCTGCAGCACCGCGTAGCCCCGGTTGGCCAGGAACTGCGCCTCCTGGTTGAAGACCCAGGAGTCGTGCGTCCACGGCCCGCCGTGCACGACCAGGACCAGCGGCAGCGCCCGTGGCTCGACCCCGACCGGGAGTGTCAGGAACGCGTGCAGTGGCAGCCCGTCGCGGGCGGTGAGGGCCACCGGCGTCATCGGGGCCATCGTGTCCGGGTCGAGGTCCGGGAAGGCGCGGAACAGCATCCGGGCCTCGCCGGCGGCGTGGTCGTAGAACCAGGTGACGCCCGGGTCGCGGTCGTGGATGAAGGTCACGACGAAGCGTTGCCCGGACTCGTCCACGGACAGCGTGCCGAGCACACCGTCGGAGAGCTTCTGCAGGTGCGCGTAGACCTCGGCGAAGTGCGGGTCGAGGACCTCGATGTGCGGGCGGTCGGCGACGAAACGGGCGGCGAGGACCTCGCCCGTGCTCCGGCTGGTGTGCACCGGCGGCGGCAGCACCCCGGGGAGCATGGAACCGCTGATGTCGAGGTCGTGGCCGTCGACGGCGGCGACGACGGTCTCCTCGCCGGTATCCCGGTCGATGCGCACCAGCTGCAGGTCGTCGCCGTCCTGGAAGGAGCCGACGAGCAGCCCTTTCCCGCCGGCGGTGACCTGCTGGGGCTGGACGCCCATCGGATGCTCCACGCCGCCCATCCGGCGCAGGAGCCGCTTCTCGCCGGTAACGGGGTCGATCGCGGAGAGATCGACGGTGCCGTCCTCGGCCAGCGCGGTGTGGAACGCCGGTTCGCCGTCCAGGTCGAGCAGGACGGCGTCGCCCGGGGCGTCCTGCTCGCGGTGCAACACCGTCTCGCCGGTGGCGATGTCGACCCGGAAGATGTCGAAGAACATCGGCCGCTGGTTCATCGAGACGAGGACGGTGCCCGGGGCGGGCCGGTACGGCTCGACGCCGGCCACGCGGGATCCGGGGTCCATCGGGGTCAGGTCGACGGCGGGCGCGTCGGGGTCGTCGAGGTCGACGCGGAAGAGGTGCCAGTCCTCGTTGCCGTCGGTGTCCTGCAGGTACAGCATGATCCGCGGGTCGTCGGTCCAGTAGTACGTGGTGATCCCGCGCCGGGTGTCGTTCGTGACGCACACCGCGTCGGAGTGCTCCTCGTCGACGCCCCGCACCCACACGTTGCGCCGCCCGTGGTTCGGTGCCAGGTAAGCGATCCGGGTGCGTCCGGGGAGATGGTCGGCACGGCGAACCGCGGGTCGGCGAAGAACTCCTCGAGATCGATCAGCTCGGGCATCGGGTGGGCCTCTCCGCGGCGGGAGGGGGTGCTGGACTGCTGCCGCGGACCCGAGCAGACACCATGCCGTAGCGGCACGGTCAACCACGTTGCCCCTTCCGTGGGGCGCGCCGGTGGGTCAGGCGCGGGCCTTCGCGAAGCGGGCGGCCGCGTCGGCCCAGTTGACGACGTTCCACCATGCCTTGACGTAGTCGGGCTTGACGTTGCGGTACTGCAGGTAGAAGGCGTGTTCCCACATGTCGAGCATGACCAGGGGGATCTGGCCTGCGGGGAGGTTG
>MKJV01000086.1 GCA_001942185.1 Pseudonocardia sp. CNS-004 | reverse complement strand
GCCCGCCAGCGAATCAAACTTGGACCACGCCACGCCGGCAAGCTCGTCACGGTCGTCGTCGAGGACACCCACTTCCGCGTCCTGCACAACGGCGAAGAGGTCGCCGCCCGGCCCCGACGCAGCCTCGCCCCGATTACCCGCCTCCACGTCACCGGAGCCGGCGTCCACGACGACCCCGGTCGTCAATGATCAACTGATGACATTCGGCCAAGCATCACCTGAGACCACACACCGACAGGGGCCGGGGCTGGCGAGTCTGGCTCGACCAGTGAGATCAAATTGCCTGGTCAACGCCGCGTGTCGAGCCCTCTCTCAAGAGATAACGAACTGTCCCGTGGGGCCGACACGTCCCATACGCGCGGTCCGGCGTGACGTCCATGAGCGTCGCGAAAGCCAGGTCGGAGGGGGACGCCGAAGCAGCAGGGTGAGGTAGCCATGAGCAAGGACGCTCTGGGCGTCAACCGCGGCCGGGAGGGACACCTGCCGATCCAACGCGCGCTTCGCCGGCATCGTGACCGGCGGATCTCCCTGTTGCCGGGGCAGCCGGAGGCGCGCTGTCCGAGATGGCAGCGCTCGTACCGACGTGCCGCGATCGTGCTGGACATGATCGCGGTGGCCGTCTCGTCGGCGCTCTACTCGCTATGGGGCACTGCTGACGACCAGGTCGTACTGGCGATGGGCGCGACTGTGCTCGTTATGACCGCCTGTGCCCTCGGGGTCGCTCGCGCCTGGGATCCGGTGGTCCTCGGGCACGGTTCCGCCGAGTTCAGCCGCCTGCTGCGGGGCTTCCTCGGTGCTGCGGTCGTCGTCGCCCTCGTCAGCCTCGCCAGCCAGCTGCCGGCGGGTCGGCCGTGGGTGTTCGGTGTGCTTCCGATCGCCGGCGCGCTCGCCACGTTCGGCCGGCTCGGCCTGCGGTGGGAGTTGCATCGGCGTCGGCGCGCAGGCGCCGCGATGGTGCAGGTCCTCGCAGTCGGCACCGAGGACGCCGTCGCCGCGCTCGTCGCGCAGACCCGCCGCGCCCCATACGAAGGCTGGACGATCACTGGCGCCTGCACCCCGACGGGCGCGGAGAAGGCGGCCGTGCGCTCGTGGCCGATGTGCCGGTGATCGGTGACCTGGACGCGGTCGCGGCGCGCGCGAGGAGCCGCCAGTTCGACATCGTCAGCGTGGCGCTGGCTCCCGGCATCACACCCCGCCGGCTGCAGCAGTTGGCCCGGGACCTGCAGGACACGCAGACCGAGCTGGTGGTCGAGCCCGGCCTGATGGAGATCGCCGGTCCGTGTCTGCACGTCGACTCCCTGGACGGTCTCCCGCTGCTGTGGCTGACGCGCCGACGTTGACAGGTGCCTCCCGCCTGCTCAAGGGATTGCTGGACCGGATGGCGGCGTTGCTGCTCCTGGTGGTCACTGCGCCGCTGCTGATCGCCATCGCGATCGCGGTGGCGCTCGACGGTGGCCCCATCTTCGTCCGGCAGGTGCGCGTCGGCGTCGGCGGGCGTGAGTTCAAGATAATCAAGTTCCGGTCGAGAATTGACTCCCGGACTTCCCGGATGGGCCAGTTCCTGCGACGGTTCTCCCTCGACGAGCTGCCGCAGCTGTTCAACGTACTGGGCGGATCGATGTCGCTGGTGGGACCTCGCCCGCCGCTGCCGTCGGATGTGGCTGAGTACGCGTCCGAGGGGCGGCGACGGCTGCTCGTCAAGCCCGGCATGACCGGCCTTTGGCAGGTGAGTGGCCGCAGCGACCCGACTTGGGATGAAGCGCTGCGTGCCGACCTGCGCTACGTCCAGAACTGGACGCTTGCCCTCGACGCCCGGATCATCGTCAAGACACTTCGCGCTGTGTTGAGGCGGACGCGGCACAACTGATGTGAAGATGGTTGGCGGTCGGCAAGTTGCCTAACTGGCGGCGTCATCCGGGCGGTTGCACAGCGTGACCGGACGCGTTGGTTGGTGGGGGTTGCGGAAGCCGTAGTAGGCGTTGCGGGCTTCGAGTTTCATAGCGCTGTTGACGCCTTCGCTGGCGGCGTAGGTGACGCCGGTGTGCAGGAAGGCCTCGAACTGGGGCCACCAGGCTTCGATGGTGACCGCGAGGCGGTGGAGTTCGGGGATGTCGGCATCGGCGCACCACCGGTAGAACGCCCAGAGCCGTTGAGAGATCTGGTGGTGTGGCGGGTGGGTGCGGGCGAGGGCGAGTAGGTCGCGCAGGGTCTCCTTGGCGATCCAGGCGGTGAGGATCTGCTCGCCGGGCTTGCCGAGGTCGATGAGCCGGTTCCACGTGTCGGTGAGCTTCTCGACGGTCAACTCCTCACGGTTGCGCAGCAGGCGTCGCCGGATCCCGTACTCGGGGTCGTCCTTGCGGACCCGGCGTCCCCGCATCGTGCTGGTGGCGCGGCGGCGTACATGCGACAGCGTCTGGTTGGCCGGCTGGACCGCGGAAGGTGTCGACCACCAGTGTCGCGTCGGGGAGGTGCTCGCGCACGGCGGCCCGGTAGGTCGCGCACATGTCGATCGCCACCACTTTGATGCCGGACAGCCAGGCGTCGGTCTGGGCGGCCAGCCACGCGCCGATGTCGGTGGCGGCGCGGCCCTCAACCTGCCCGAGGAGATGTCACCGGCACGCGCGGGCAAGACCCACCGTTGCCCGCTCAAGATCGAAGACCCACCAAACCCGGGGGTCCAGTGTTGTCCGGCCCGGCGTCGGGCCAGCCCGGTGGGTCCGGTGGTCTCGTCGGCGCCGGTCCGCTCGGGCAGCCGGGCACCGGCCACCGCGTCGATTGCGGTGTCCGCGGCGGTGTCCACCCGGCGGCGCATGCGGTGCGAGCTCATGCCCGCCACCAGCGCCGCGGTGCACAGCGTCAACACCACAGCGACCGCGTGACGCATTCCTGATCGGGCTCCTTGCCCATCCGCGCAAGACGCCAAAAGATCAACCAGATGTTGGTCAGCTATCAACTTCGAGCGCCGCACGCGCTCGCGCACGCGTCTGCTTCAAAATGATCTCGCACGGGGTCGAGTGTCAGCAGCAGCGTTTGCCAACCGCCAGTAACGCGAAGACGCCCGCGGGCGAGACCAGGTGCAGGTCAGCCCTGTCGACCGCAGTACGTCAGATATATCCGACGCATGCTCGGGAGGCAGCTACCGCGCCCCCTCGTCAACCTCGAAGCGCCCCGACGGAATAGGCGCCTCAGGAGTGCCGGTCGCCAGGGCAACGATCTCGTACATGGCCATACGGATACAGGAGCTGGAGCAATGAGGCCAATCGTCCTGATCGAACTGAATGAAGTTCCCAACGATGTTCTCGATGACTACGCTCAGCGGTCGCACTTCATTGCTGAGTGGCTGGGCGCAAGCGAGCGGTACACGACCGTGGCTGCCGATCGCATCCAACTTGATCCCTGGATTGCTTGGCCATCATTTCACCGCGGCGTCAACGACGAGCAGCACGGTCTGCTTCATCTGGGCCAATCAACGAGCTCGGCCGACCGGTTCCCTCCAGTATGGAGGCTACTACAACAACATCATATCGACGTTGGAGTCTATGGATCGTTGTTCTCTAATGCCGAGGCAGATATTGCGCCATATGCGTTCTTCGTGCCAGACGCGTTCTCGCCACATTGTAGAGTGAAGCCCGCCGAGTTGAGCGCGTTTCAGGAATTCAACCTGAGGATGACAAGGGCATCGGGTCGTAATGCAGACGAGGCCATCTCCAGCGGGGGCGGCATGGCGATGGCGAAGCTCGCGCTCAGCGGGTGGATCCGGCCGACTACCCTGTCTCGAGTCGCTCGCCAGCTGATTACCGAGCGGCTGGACCGCAAGCGCCTTTCGCGCCGCCGAAACATCCAGACAGAGCTGCACGCCGATGTTTTCACCTCGCTACTCGCAAAGACAGGTCCACAGTTCGCGACCTTCTACACCAATAATGTCGCGGCTGCTATGCACAGGTTCTGGGCAGCGTCGTTGCCGAGGACTTCTATCAGCCGAGAACGGTTGACGAGCCAGTGGTTGAACGACTACTCCAATGAGGTAGCGGAGGCGCTCTACTCGGTCGAACGCCTCCTCCGGTTGCTGGAGACCGGGAGGTGCGGCGATGTCACAGTCGTGATAGCGAGCGCTATCGGCCAGGAAGAGATTGTCGCCGAGAATCATCATTCTTTCTTGTCGATCATCAGTCCGGAACGTTTCGCTAACCGAGTAATGGACGTGGGCCTTGATCAGTTCGAACTGTGTCCCACCATGGTGCCGGATTTCACTTTCCGATTCCGGCGCTCGGACACGGCGGAAGCGGCGTACGCGCGTCTGGCCACCGTTGAAATCGATGGCGTCCGGCCGATCGAGACCCAGGAGCGGATGCATTCCAAGATGCTTATGGCATCAGCGTCGCGCCTCGCCCATATCCGGCACGCCTATGGCGATGGCGACTTCAAGCACCCCTTTACGTACAGTCGCAGCGATGATCGGACGATTCATGTGAGCCTGCAGGTTGACGACTACAAGGGCGAGCCAAAGTGAGAGTTGCCGACGAAGTCTTCAGTTTTGAAGAACTCGGCATCGGCCTAGTCGCGCATGACGAGCGTGTGAACTGCACAGCGCAACACTGCGCCGAGGGTTCACTGATCGTGCATCGGGCGGGTGCAACACCGACTGCGGGCGAGCCGCCGCGCATCTCGAGCCTCGACTTCATGCCTAGTTTGCTCGAGTACTTTGGCATCAGTTCGCCGAGCTACCTGCAGGGAAAGCCGCTCGTCAAGCTTTGATGCCCGTCGCGGGTGTCGCAGGCGTCGAGCCCGGCAAGCAGCCGCGCCCACAACCGCGACGAGTTGGTGCTCGTGGCCGAGCAGCAGCCGGATCGGTACAGCGGGTCATGCTTGCGGCCGCGGTGCCCCAGTCAGCTCCCACTGGATTCGCCGCCGCGATCAGTGCGGCCCACCGGCCCGGCTCCCGCTGAGCGATCCAGCAGCTCAACGCCGCGGTGGTACGGCCACCGACGACGTCAAGCAGTCGCGCCGTGCTGCGGGGCGGGGGCGGCGGGTCAGGTTTGTCGGTGCTGCTGCGCCCGGGCAACGCCGGCTCCAACACCGCCGCCGACCACATCACCGTCATCCGCGAGGCGCTGCGGCAGCTTCCCGGCCACCGGCCGGGCACTCGCCCGGGCCGCAAGATCTTGATCCGGATCGACTCGGTGGGCTGCACCCACGAGCTGCTGGAGTGGATTGTCGGGCAGCGGTTGTCGTACTCGGTCGGGTTCCCCCTGCCTGAGCGCATCGTCGACGAGCTCGCCAAGATCCCCGAGACCGAGAGGCGGTCGGCCTACGACGCCGACCGGGAGCCGCGCGACGGCGCCCGGGTCCTGGAGGTGACCGGGCTGCGGATCTGTCCGGCCGGCCGAAGGGCATGCGGGTGATCGTCCGCACCGATTGACCGCGTTCGCCACCGACACCCCGCCGGGCGGGCCACACCGCCAGCTCGCCGACCTGGAACTACGGCACCGCCGCCGGGCCCGCGCCGAGGACCGCATCCGCGCCGCGAAGGACACCGGACTGACCAACCTGCCCCTGCACGAGCTCGATCAGAACCGGATCTGGTGCGCCATCGTCGCGCTGGCCCGCGAGCTCACCGCCTGCGCGCAGCTGCTCGCACTGACCGAGCACTCCGCTCGGCGGTGGGAACCCGAACGGTTGTGCCTGCGGCTGTTCTCCCTCCCCGGCCGGCTCGCCCGCACCGCACGACGCACCGTGCTGCACCTACCCGGCCACGCACCCTGGGCAGCACTGCTGGCTGAGGCGATCACCACCCTGCGGGCCCGAGCCGCGCCCGGCTGAGCACCAGAACCACCCGCTCCGACGACCCACCTACCCGGCCCGTGGAACCGGCGCCCACCCGAGCGACCTCGGGCACTCCGTCACACCCACCATGCAGAATCACCCAGCGAACACCGACACCCACCGGTCTGGAGCACTGCTGGCCAGCGACGAAAGCCCCGGGCTCAAGCGACCGCGCACGCCAGCACCGTGATCACGAATGGCCGTCGACAAACCGGATCCAGCCATACGGCGTATCGTGTACGTCGATATGGTGGCTTGCTCGCGCATTCCACCCAGATCCGCTGGGCTCCAATACCTGCCGGTACAACCGCGATTCGCGATACTCACCGGGACTGATTTGCTCGATTACGTGTGCGCGGACGCCCGCCCCATAGCGCAGTGCGCAGCATTGTGCCAGGCGGACGAGTTGTCCGCCGACTCTCAAGATCCGGCCAGCTGGTCGTGCCGCGTCCGCGTTGCCGACGACTAGAGGGCTCGCCGGGTGCTCAGTCCAGGGTCCGCGCACGTCCGCAGCTACGAATAGCCGTAGCTCGTCCTGAGTATGCCGAGCGCTGGTCTCCGTGAAGAGGAAGAGGCTGCCGTCGTGCTCGACGAGGGTGCTGTCCTTAAATGGCCGCCCCTCAAGACTCACGTCGACGAGGTCCCATTTGAAAGGAAAGGCGGCGGCACGGTATAGGCGTACGCTGCCTGAGGCGCACGCCTCCGGAATCATGAACGTCTCGCCGTCCGCCTCAACAACATGCGGGTAGGACAGGTGGAACGGCTCTGCCAGAACGGTACCCTGGTAAGTCCATGTCTGGAGGTCTGAACTAGTAGCCAGTCCGATCTCACCCCGGTCGGACCCTTTGCGGACTTGCTCGAAGAAGAGGTTCCATATCCCGTCCCGGTGGACCGCGAACGGATCCGCGACGAAGGTCAAGCCGAGATCGCCGAGTTCCTCCTCGGTGAATACGGCTTGCGTTCTATCAGGTGTACTGGTCAGCGGGTCAGAGACGTGCTGGACCGCGATCCGCCATTGAGGGGGGCTAGCCAGTGCGCTTCGGATGATAGTGGGCAGTAACGTACGCAGCACCCTGCGACCGCTTTGACGGATCTGCTTGACCGCACCCGCACTAGCGTCACTGCGAGACGCATCGATGCGGCGGTACAACGCTATCACCGGCGCAACACTGCGGGCCGTTGTATTGCGGGCTTCCACTAGGGTGCGCCCGGCCGACCCGAGGCGCCGGCGCTCCTCAGGGTCGGCGGCGAGTTTGCGAAGCGCCTCGGTAAGCGAATCGGGGTCCTGTGCGGGAACAAGAATGCCGGCGTCTCCTTCTGCCACCGCCTCACGACAGCCGCGTACGTCTGTCGTGATTACCGGCACGGCACACGCCATCGCTTCCAGTACCGAAATCGGCATACCTTCCCGGTAGGACGGGAGCACGAGGATATCGGTGGCGGCAAGGATCTGCGGGATATCGTGGCGAAGGCCGAGTCGTATCGTGCGGCGCGCCGCCTCGTCGTCGTTCCTCTGCAGATCATCGAGCTCTCGAAGCGCTGTCTGATCGCGCTCCGACGAATTGACGTCGCCGACCAGCCAGAGCCAGGCCGGCCGATCGACCAACAGGCCGGAGAAGGCGGCCGCGAGATCCAGTAGGCCCTTCTCGGTCACAAGCCGACCCACGAAGGTCACAACGAGATCGTCTTCCGGTACGCTCCACTCGCGGCGGACCGCGAGCCCCTCTGCACGGCCGCGCGGGCTGAAGATTTGCGTATCAATGCCGACCCCGGGTGTCCCGATGATCTTGGACGGGTCGGAAGCGAAGCCATTGCGCAGCGCGAACTGCCGATCTTCCTCATTTACTGTGACCGTGTAGTCGGTGAGAAATCGGCTGAGTATCCTCTCCAATGCTATGAGAATGAGTCGCGGCACGGGCCGCATCCGGTCATGGAAGTAGAACCCATGCACATGATTGATCACGATCGGAACTCTGGCCAGTCGCGCCGCAAGCCGGCCCTGGACGGCAGCTAAATTGCCGTGCAGGTGTACTACGTCGAACCGCTCGCGCGCCAGGTAACGAGCGAGGCGGACGACCTCGACGGTGCAGGCACGGACGGTGATATTTCGACTTACCTTGGTCATGTGGACGTCATATTCGTCTCCTAGATGATGACGCAGGACCACCCCGTCTCGGTCGAGATTGCTCGCGGCCACGACGTCGTGTCCGTCCTGGGCGAGAGCTCTGAAGAGAGGAGCGAGGAATTTGAAGTTCGTCTCGATATGGGTGAGCTGGCAGATGCGCAAGGAAGGGCTCCTCACCAAAGATGCGGACACTGGGCGACACTAATTTGTCTCGCGTGACCGATATTCGATCCTGCTGCCAGGTAGCGAGCACCTGGCCGAGATCCGGCCCTCGGGCTGGGCACAGCACGCTGAACAGTCGCTATCGCGTTACAGACATTCAACACATCGCCATCCTGACGCCACGTCGCCCGGCCGTACCCAAGGACCGGCTCGTTCCCCAAGGACAGGCTCGTTCGAGGACGTGCGTTCGTTAACTCGATCTTGCCTGACGCCTGAATCGCGATCTTCGATGCGCGGTTTGGGATCTTGTGGACGCGGGCTCTAATTCTGCTGGGCGAGGCGGCGAGGCCTCTAGATCAAGGTTCCTGTGCCGGTGCGGCATCGCGGCAGAGGCCATTTCGCCCGCTGGGAGTGCGGAGGCTGGGGCGTGAGGCGCTTGTCCCTGCGTGCGGTGCCACGGGTCGCATGATCGTGTGTGCGCAGGGACAAGGCTGTGCCGATGTTGATGAGCCAGCGGCGAGGGTGCGGACAACCTGCCCGCCGCGGCCAGGACTCAACCGGCAGACGCTCAGGCGGGCGCCGCCGTTGCGGCGAGGGACACGCGGGGGCCAGGCGAGAAGGTCGGCGGCGAGCGGACGATCATCGATTTGCCCCCTTCCTCCGTCACGTCGCCAGCAGACGAAACGAACTGCCGGGCTGCTCCGAGTGTCCCGCTGAGCAGCGTACTGGCCCCGGGAGATGAAGGGCGGGACGAGATCGATGAAGCGAACTCACGTGGTAGCCGTTGCCCCTGCCCGAAACCAGCGGCACCGCGCCCCCCAGCTCGCAGACCCGCCGGTCCTGCACGCACCGACAGTCGCCGAGGTCATCCGCCAACGCGTCCCGGTCGGGATGCGCCACGACGGCCGGATCGCCACCATGGAAATTGACGACACCGTGCTGGGCGTATACCCCGAGCAGGGTGACGCACTGATCAGCCGGGCGTCACGCGCTAGCGACGAACATCTCACCCGGCAAAATAGGTATGGGGTCGTCCGTGGACCGACAGGACGACTGTGGACGGCACGCGGTTCGTCGGCGGATACGGCAGGTTCCCACCTCGCGGCGGGACAAACATGAGCGACCGTCTTGCCGGGCCGCCCGGCCACACGCGCCGAGACGACAACCACGGAAGTCTCGTCGTCTCACATACGTTTGCGTATCTGCTGGCGCGTGGCCTACCCGGAGTTGTGGCATTTCTCGCCATCCCGGTGTTCACGAACTTGCTCGAGCCGGGAGAGTACGGGAGTTACGCACTCACGGTCACTGCGATCAATGTTGCAAACTCCCTTCTGTTCCAATGGATCTGCCTTGCGATGGTCCGGTGTTTCCCGACCGAGCCGGCGAGGATGGCCTGGTTCACGTCGACGATCGCCGTACTATGGCTTGGAACAGCAGGCGCCGTCGGCCTAGTCGTGGCTGTTGGGCTGACGCTCCCGTTCGGTCGACCGATCGGTGCCGTACTGATCCTCGGCTGGGCCGTGCTGGCGGCACAATCGATGTTCGACATCGTCACGGAGCTTCTGCGGGCTTCGCTCCGGCCGTGGCATTTCATGGTGCTGCAGCTGATCAGAGCGAGCTCGCTGGTCGGTTTGGGTTCCGTGTTGCTGTATCTTGGGGTCGGCTGGACCGGCCCGCTGATCGCTGTGGCTGTTGGAATGGCAGTGGCGGTTGCATGGAGGTGGCGCAGCGATTGGCGCGATGCCCGGCTACGCGCAGATCGCGAGCTCGCCGGCGAGATGTTCCGGTACGGAGCGCCAGTATCGCTCACGGTCGCGCTTGCCGGCGCCATCTTCCTGTGTGATCGGAGCTTGGTCGCCGTTTTCCTCGGAAATGACGCCGCAGGCTTGTACTCGGTGGCGTTCGACTTCACCAGCCAGACCATAACGCTGGTAATGATGGCGGTTTCGATGGCCGCGTTCCCGATCGCGGTTCGCGAGCTCGAGACGCGAGGCGTTGAAGCAGCCCGTCAGCCGATGGCAACTAACGTCGCACTGTTGCTCGCCGTCGGTGTTCCGACGACTGTCGGCGCTGGAGTACTCGCGCCCGGGATCGCAGGCTCCTTCTTCGGGGACGGTTATACCGCATCTGCGGACATCATCCCGTTGGTGGCGCTGAGCGCGCTACTTGCTGGACTCAAGGCGTACCACTTCGACGCCGCACTGCAGTTCGCGCGGCGCACCGCGCAACAGGTATGGATTGTCCTCGCAGCGGCTGTGGTGAGCGTTCTGCTCAACCTGCTACTGATCCCGATCTGGGGCCTGCGCGGTGCAGCTTTTTCCTCGGTTGTGACCTTTCTGGTTGCTCTGGTTTTGACCGCGTGGTGGGGACGCCGGCACTTCCCGCTGCCGTTCCCGATCCGGGAATTGGCACTCGTTGTGCTCGCAAGCGCCGCGATGGGAGCCGCGTTATACCCGTTCCGCAGCCACGCAAACATACTCGTACTCGCGACGCAGGTCGTCGCTGGTGCCTTCCTCTATGGCGCGATCCTCGTGGCAGTCGATTGTTTCGGACTCCGTAGACGTACCGCGGAGGCGCTGTGGCGGTCCTGTCGTCCAGGGCGATCGCGTCCAACGTCTTCGACCACGCGACACGAAGGGAAGTTCCGCCACATGACAGGTAATGACGTGTGCGTGTATTCCCCGTACGCCTTCGGTGGACACCCGCGCTACGTGGCCGAGCTGCTGACTGCACTGGCGGAGCAACCCGGCGATGGGCCGAGCGTCGAGTGGGTCAGCAGCACCGACCTCGACCCTCGTTTCCGCTCCGATCGCTACGTGGTGCACGCGGTGCTCCCGGTGCTGCGGAAGCGCAGCGAGTTTCGGACGAGTATAGGCTGGGCGTTCAGCCGGTCCTTGTACTATTGCCGAAGGGATTGGCGCCTTCTAGCCTGGCTTCGCACCCGTCCGAACATCGGCGCTGTGCATCTCCAGGAGACATCTCTGGCGATCACGCACCTAGTTGTACGTTGTCTGAGGAAGCGTGGCATGGCGGTGTTCATCACCGTGCACAACGTCCGGCCGCACACCTACCCGAGATTTCTGCCACGTTCGATCGTCGACCGGTCATTGCGCCGGGCCTACTCCCAGAGCGATTGCCTCTTCGTGCACAGCACGGGACTGGCGGCCGAACTCGATCGCTTTCTGAGACGTCCCGTGAAAGCTGCCGGAGCGCCGCGGATTCGCGTCGTTCGTCATGGCATATGGACCGTTGGTGGCGAAAGCCGCGTTGATGATGAAGTGATCGCGCGACGCCTGCAGGAGCGGCGTCTGCTGTGCTTCGGCGCGATCCGTCGCAATAAGGGTATTCACCTGCTGCTGGAGGCGGCGGCGCGCCACGGGCTGGACGGATTTCGCATTACCGTGGCGGGGGCGCCTTTGGACCTGGAGTACCTCGAAGGCACCGTGCTGCCTCTCGTGCATCGAGCGAGGGCGGCTGGTGTCCGTGTCGAGTTGAGCGCAGAGTTCGTGCCGGACGAGGACATTGATTCACTGTTCGCCGCGCACAGCGCGCTCGTCCTGCCCTACACCGAGGAGTTCGTGGCGCAGAGTGGCACGGTGTTCATGGCGTTGGCGCATGGACTGCCCGTCGTCGCCACGTCCGTCGGCGGCCTTGCAGAGCTGATGTCCAAGTATCGCATCGGTGTAACGGTGCGGGAGCCTACGGCTCGGGCTCTCACTGAGGCGATCCAGGGGCTGTTCTCAGCCACCGGGCCTGACATAGCAAGCTTCGTGAACGGTATGCAGTCGGCCATCGGAGAAATGGGTTGGAGCGGTATGGCAGCGGCCACGGCCGCCGAATACCGACGCGTCGGGACGACGCGGCCGTCGGCCGGCTCGCCTGCCCTATTTGCGGAGGATGCAAATTGCTCTACCTGATCGTCGTGGGATGTGGCGCCGCGCTCGTCCACGTAGCGCTGGTTCGGCTGGCGCGGCGCGCACAACCGAGCTTTTGTCCCCCGGCCTGGCTCCGTGTCGCCTGGGTCGCGCTACTTGTCCTCGTGGCGGCAGTGGCCGTTCGGCATTCTCCGGGGCCCCCGACCGATCTGATCGACGCCTTCGGCTTGTTCTGGGTCGTCCCGGCGGTCGATGTGTTCGTGTTGCTAACCGCGATGACGGTGCTCTCCGACCGGGGGGACGCAGGGCACATCGCCGATCGGCGACGGTTGTTACTCGGTGTCCTGACGACCGGCGCGCTCGGTGCGGCCGGCTTCGCCGGATACCGGCAAGGCGCTTCCGCCGGGGCTGCGCCGGTTCCTGAACGCAGTGCACCGTCGCAGATCGACCCGCTCGCCAACGGCGCAGTGGGTAGCTATACGGGTCGGTTCGGGACCGCCGGCGACGGCGTGGACAGCCGAGCCGCGATTCAGGCTGCGCTCAACGCGGCGAGCGACGTGATCGGCACCGATTACTACAGCTATACTCGCCGGCGTTCCACCACCGTCGCCTTGGCCCCGGGGCACTACCTGATCAGTGCGCCTGATGAGGACGCCAGTCTGGTCATCCCGCCGGGAGTGGTGCTGGACGCCGCAAGTGCGACACTGTACTTCGACTATCCGTCGAGGCCGCGAGCGTCGTGGTGTGGCATCCGCGTCGGTCAGGACGGCCAGCTACGTCTCGGCAAGCTCTATCCTTCAGAGCGGGTGGCAGCGCCTGATACCGAGCTCGTGTACGACGCCGTCCGTCTCGTGCAGACCGACTCCAACAGCCGTGTTGTCGGTTATGGGGACTCCGAGATCCGCGGATGGCAGGGGGCGGCGATTCGTGGGGTCGGCGCTTGGCTCGTCTTTGTCAAGGGCGTTAGTTTCTCAAACAACGCTTACGGCTACATCGCGTCGAGGACCGGAGACGGGACGCTAGGATATGCGGTGTCTCAGCCAGACGGCTCCTCAGTCCGCAACCACACTGACTTGCGCATCCAGGACTGCTCCTTCGTGAACCTGAGCCACGGAGGTATTGTCGGCGCTGTTCAGGGTGATTCGAATCGTCTGCTCGAGCGCGACTACGAGTCGTTGAGCCTCACCGTCGGGCTCGTCGGATGCATATTCGAGAACATCGCGGGCTGCGCCCTCGATATAGCCTCCGCTATGGTCGTGTCCGCATGGGACTGCGCGTTCGAGGAAGTCGGTGCGGACGGCGGTGCAATGGTCCGCCTGGATAATTGTCGAGTCGTCTCGTTCGCTGGCACCCGGGTCAATCTGGAAGGGCGCCTCGTCCCGGGGCCCGAGGGCGAGACGCGGCCCTTTCCTGCATACGTCTTCCACGTCGCCGCCACGGAGAGCTTCGTCATCGACGGCATGCGCGCCTACAACTCTTTCAATCCAGCGCTACGACTCGCCGACGCCGAGGCAACCGTGAGCTGGCGTATCGGCAACATCAGCGCGGCGGCCGGGGCCCTGTCGCCGGGGCCGATGTACGTCGAGGATGGATCATTAGCGGTCAGTGGCCAGTGGAACAAGGGGCACATCGTTCTCGGATCGCACCATCTGTGGGTGGACGGCTTTGGTGCGCTGCGGCACAAGAATGGCCGTCCTCTGGGAGACACGGATGGAGGTGTCGTCGGCTGATGATCTCCGCCAGGACTACGATCGGCGCGACGCTACGACGAGAAGCAAGCCCGGGCCAACTATCGGACTGGGCGGGTGACAAGCCGGACTTCTCGCTCCGCGCTGCCGTCATGATCGGGCTCATCTTTTTTCCGTACCTCGCGATTCCGGCCGGCAACAACACGAACATTCCTCTCGCGGCACTGTTCGCCGCGGTTTACGCGCGGGAGCTGCTCGCCCGCCCGCGGCTGCTAGTGCCGTTACTGGTCGTGGCCCTTACGCCGGTGCTGATGCTATTCGTGCAGTCAGTGCTGGGCCAGGCCGGAGGTGAGGAGTTCCTGTTAGCGGTGTGGATGATCCACATTGCACCGCTGGGCGGTGTGGCGGGCGCTGTCGTTACGTCGCCCCGCACGGTCAGGCTGACTCTGCGGATATTCCTGCTCGCGGCCGCCGGATACACGGTCGTCCAGAAGTTCTTCCTGGACAGTGGCACAATTCCTTTTCTTTCACTATACGAGATGCCTGGTTACTGGAGCGTCACCGAGAATGCCGAAGTAATTACCGAGTATGTTCGCAGGCCGTTCGGATGGTTTCCGGAGTCGTCGTTCATGGCGGGCTCACTGGCCCTCGCTGCGATGGCGCTCATCCTGCTCAGCTACGTGGCGCTCCGCCGCCTACCCGTTGTCGACATCGTTGCCGTCGCGGCGGTGGTCGCGGCGATGACCCTCGGGGAGTCGGGGAGCGCTCTTCTGACCGTTCCGGCGTTGGCCGCGATGGTGTTTCTTCCGTTCTCCACGGGGTTGCGGCGGGCCTGGTTCCTACTTCTTGGTGCCGGCTCGTTCTTGCTGTTGGCTTCGCAGCTTCTCCAAGCGCGAAATAAATTGCCCAACCATTCATGGGACGATCGTGGGTCTTCCATCCTGGCTGGGGTCAAATTTCTTCTCGACTCGTTGACGACTCTTCTGATCGGGGTCGGTCCGGGTAGCGCGTCCGTCCTGTACGAGAGCGGCAAGATGCCACTGGATGGGCTGTTGGTCCACAACAGACTGTTCGACATATTCAGTGTCTCGGTCCGAATTCTCTTGGAGAACGGTGCGGTCGCGGGCGGAGTCATGATTCTCGCGCTGGTTGTTCCGATCGTGCGGGGCTTTTCCGTCGGTCTGTCGTGGGTGTTTGGATTGCTGGCGCCTCGGCGTGGCTCGCGGTCGTCACATTGACGATCACCTACAACTCCGCGGCGTGGATCTGGGCTTTTCCCGGGGTCTGCCTCGGTGTCTTAGTGGGGTTCTCTGAGCGCGGCAATGAGGAAGGAAGTGGCCACCAATGAACGTGGTGCAGGCGGTCGCGGATCGGCGGCGTCGATGAGAATCCTCGTTTCCTCTCCGATCATGGAGGTCGGTGGTGCGGAGCGGATCGTCGTCCAGATCGTGAAGGGTCTGGTCGAGCGGGGCAATCAGGTCGGCCTCATGGGGTCGCGTGGATCGCTGGACGCAGACCTCGCCGACGTGCCGCACGATCGGTTCATCCTTCCGCTGCCGTCGAGGTCTGCAGTAGGCGTGGCCCGTGTGCTGGTTGCGATGCGGAGCGTTGTCACGACGTTCAAACCCGACGTCATCCACGCCCAGAACGTTCTGCACGCTGCGCTCGCCGGCGCCGCCGGCAGGGTTGCCTCGCGCCCAAGGCCACCCGTCCTCGCCACATTCCACGGTCTGAATCCCGGCGAGGTCCGCATCGCGTCCAAGCTCTTCCGAGCGGCCGACGCCGTTGCCTGCGTCTCGGAGGACCTCCTAAATGCGCTGGTCTCCGTAGGTTTCCCGGCCTCGCGCGCCCACCTCATCCGAAATGCGGTCGGCGCGGCCGTTCCGTTGACGGGCGAGCGGTCTGAGGCGCTGGACGCGGAGCTGAAGCTGGGCGCAGTCGCGGGCGGCCAACGGCCGCCTGTGGTGGCGATTGTCGGTCGTCTCGCTCCGGAGAAGGACCACGACCGGTTCTTACGTGCTGCTGCTTGGGTGGCGGGGCAGCTGCCTGCGACCCGCTTTCTCGTCGTTGGGGACGGCAAGCTGCGCGCCGACCTGCAGGCGCTAGCACGCGAGCTGGGTATCGCGGACAAGGTCGTCTTCACGCTTGCACGCAATGATGCGCGCGACATCATCGCCAAGTCAGACCTACTCGTGTTCTCGTCGAAGTGGGAGGGCCTGTCCATTGCTGCTCTCGAAGCTCTGGCATGCGGCACACCAGTCGTATCGACCGATGCGCCAGGCATGAGTTCCCTGCTGGACACCGGTGCGGGCGAGATCGTCCGCGGGGGCCCGGAGGAGCTCGGTCGCGCCATCGTTGCACTGCTGTGCGATGAGGATCGCCGCGCGGCCATGGGTCACATCGGGCGACGGCTCGTTGCCGAGGAGTTCTCGCTGCCAGCGATGCTGGACAGCTACGTCCGGCTTTATGACGGTCTCGTGTGCCGCCGCGTGCGCCGCGATGGCCCGCTCGCAATCTCCGCGCAACGTGGCTCGGACATCGCTGCCAGGTCAGAGCGCGACTCACAGGGAAGGTAACGCCATGACCATCGTTGACTACGCCCGAGTGCTGAAGCGAGGGTGGGCGTTCGTGATCGCGGGGATCGTCCTCTTCGTCGGAGCCGCCTTCGCGGCGAACGTCCTGTTGCCGCGCGAGTACACATCGCACGTGACGATCTACATCTCGGGGCAGGCCGCCGGGGACGACGCGGTCGCCGCAGCGGAGGTGGCCCATTCTCGGGTCCTATCCTACCGGGAACTGCTGACCGAGGATCGCGTTCTGAACGATGTCGTCGCGCGTCTGGCTCTCGTGGAGACTGCGGCCGAGCTCGCCGACAAGATTGTCGTATCGAATGAGCCGGAGACTCTCCTGCTCGACGTTGCCGTGACAGATCGGTCGCCGGATCGAGCCGCCCTCATCGCCAACGCGGTCGTCGACTCGTTCGTCCGGGTCGCCGTCGACCTGGAAACCTGCAGCGCTTCGATAGCAGCGACTCCGTGTCTCAAACCGATGGGCACCTCATTCCCCGTCGTTTCAGCGCAGGTACTCACGAAGGCCGAGCCCTCAACGATCCCGGCATCCCCGCGGCCCAGCCTCAACCTCGCGCTGAGGGCACTAGTAGCTGGTAGTTGGTGCGGTCGCGGCGTTCGTGCGCAATGCCCTGGGGCGTAGGGTCCGGTCAGTCGACCACCTGCAGCAGCTTGTGAAGGTTCCAAACCTAGCTATGTTCGCCACGGACCCCATGGTCCGAAGCGAGCCACTCCTCGTTCGCGGCGACGGCAACCCTCCACGCTCGGAGGAGCTCCGCGTCTGGCTACGAACCTGATGCTCATCGACGTTTCGAATCTGCGCAAGGCCGTGGTGTTTACGAGCACCCGATCGGCGCGGGCACCACGACGACAGCGTGCAACTTGGCGATCACCCTCGCGGCAGAAGGGCGGCGGGTTGCGCTTGTCGATGCTGACCTGCGACGGGCCGGCATCTCGAAGCTCCTCGGTGTCAATCCGGCAATTGGGCTCACAACCGTGCTGACCGGACAGGTTCAGCTCAGCCGAGCGATGCAGTCTTGGGGTGATAGTGGTCGCCTCGACGTCCTCACTACCGGAGATCTTCCTCCGGGCCCGAGCGAGTTGCTCGGCTCCGAGCAGATGTCGGCAATGATCAGAGAGCTCCGCCGACAGTACGACATCGTCCTATTCGACTCGCCGCCGCTACTTGTGGCTCAGGATGCCGCTGTCCTCGCGGCCAAGGTTGACGGCGCGCTGCTCATTTGTCAGGTGGGCCGGACCAGCAGTGGCGAGGTTGCGGCCGCCGTCGACGTGCTGGAGGCGGCGGCAGCCAAGCTGCTCGGCACCGTCTTGACTCTCAGGAAGCGACGCAGGGGGGTCAGCTCGATCCGGCCGCCGAACCCCCCGTCACCGGTGCCTGGCGCACCGGCCGAGCCGACTTCCCGAGACGAGGGGACCGCATCGGCTCCGCCCAGCAGTTCGGCACCCATCCCGGCCCCGTTGGGGGCTCCAGCGGCGGCACCTGCATCAGATCTGCCGGCACTCGGCGCGCTGCGGCCAACGCCGAGGCCGCGACCAACGCCGACGCCGCGGCCAACGTAGGCACCGCGGCCAACGCCGCACGCGACCAACACCGGGCGTCATGCACAGTCCCTATTGCCACAGCCGGAGTTCGTGGCCACGGCCGGCCGCGGCAGGCATGGTCTACGAAAGCTGAGGGACGAGCCGGCGACGGGGTGGGGGGCCGGGCCCACCCGGGTCCCTTCGCGATAGGGAGGGCCGAGGGTCGCGTACCGGCGGTGGTCGAAGGTGGATGGTGGTAGTTGAAGGTCAACAACCACCATCTGCCTTGGTCGGCGCGGCCGGCAGCGCGGGCCGCTGCGACGTGTCCGCTGATCGTGTCCCGGCTGGGTGGGCCGCTCGGGATCGGGGGCGGCCACCACAGCGCTGGTGTGCGGCTCGGCGTGATCATCGGCGCTGGGTATGCGCATGATCCGCTGTTTCGGGTCGCTGTGGCTGTGGATTGGCCGTGGGCACCCGAAAGTCGCGATCATGCCGGCCCGACCGGTGGACCCGGGCCGCCGCGTACGCGGTTCCAGATCGATGAGGGACCGGTTAACGAGGTCGCCGCTCGTGACGAGTGCATGCTCGATGCCCCGTCACAGGGGAGCCTCGAAGACGCGAAGGGTGGATCAGGATGCGGATCTATACGACGTGTCCACCGTCCACGGCAAGGGACCGGGCCAGCTACATATCGAGCGTCCGGGACGTCGCCCAGTGGAGCGACCGCGCAGGATGCGTCGGGACTCTCGTCTACACCGACAACAGCTTGGTCGACCCTTGGCTCTTGTCGCAGGTGATCATTGAGAGCACCGAGCAACTCTGCCCGCTGGTCGCCGTGCAGCCGATGTACATGCATCCCTACGCGGCGGCAAAGATGGTCGCGTCCCTCGCCCACCTGCATGGTCGCGCCGTGCACCTGAATATGGTTGCCGGCGGGTTCCGCAACGATCTTCTCGCCCTCGGGGACGATACGGATCATGACGAGCGCTACCGCCGGCTCGTGGAGTACACCCAAATCGTGATGGCGCTAATGCGCGATGACGGCTCAGTCAAAGTCGACGGACGGTACTACACGGTTACCGGCCTGCGTATGAGACCGAAGGTCCCCGAGCACCTCCGGCCGGAGGTTCTCGTGTCGGGTTCGTCACCGGCGGGACGGGAAGCGGCTCGGGCGCTCGATGCGACCGCCGTCAAGTACCCCCAGCCGCCCGGAGAGGAAGCGGCGTGGATGGCGGACGGGCTCGTTGGCGGCTTCGGCATCCGGCTCGGCATCGTTGCGCGTGAGACCGCCGAACAGGCATGGCGCGTCGCACATGCACGCTTCCCGACCGACCGGTCCGGCCAGATCACCCATCGGCTTGCAGTCGCGGTCTCCGACTCGCACTGGCACGGTCAGTTGTCGGGTGATCGCGACCTCTCCTTCGATCTGGACGCGACCCCGACCCATACTGGCTCGGGCCGTTCCAGAATTACAAGACGTTCTGTCCCTACCTGGTCGGTAGCTACGACCGGGTGGCCCGGATCCTCAGCCACTACATGGAACTCGGCACGACCACGGTCATTCTCGACGTCCCACCGTGCGAGGAGGAGCTCGCCCACGCTGCGGTCGTCTTCGCAAAGGCACAGGAGATGGTCACGATATGATCAGCGGACTGCAGGATTACCTGACCCGATCCGCCGAGCGCGACCCGACCGCCGGGGCGCTCGTCATGGGCGACGAACGCATGTCCTATGGGCAGCTCGAGGCGGACACCAACCGGTCGGCTCGCCTGATGCAGAGGTACGGTTGCGGCGAGGGTGCCCGGGTTTGCATCCTGGCAAGCAAGACGCCCCGAACGGTGGCCAGCCTGCTCGCCGTCCTCAAGGCCGGCGGGGTCTACGTGCCCATCGACAGCGCAAGCCCCGCCGCCCGGGTGGCGCGCATCTTCGGCTCGGCCGAGCCCAGCCTCGTCCTCGTCGACGAGTCCGCGGTTCCCCCTCGTCGATGGCCTCATCGACGCTGGAGCGCTTTCCCGGCTCATCACGCCAATCGGCTCGATTGACGGCGCCCTGACCGGCGACCGCTTCGCGTCTCAATTCTCCTGGTCCGACGCTGCGGCATTCTCTGCCGACCCCCTTCCGAACCGTTGTCGCGCGGACGATCTTGCCCACCTCCTCTTCACCTCGGGGTCGACCGGCACGCCCAAGGGCGTGATGATCACTCACGCCAACGTCCTGGCGTTCGTCGAGTGGGCGGTGAAGTACTTCGGTACCCGGCCGTCCGACCGCGTCTCGGGGCATCCGCCCCTGCACTTCGACCTGTCCACGTTTGACATCTTCGCCACCTTCGCTGCGGGCGCCGAGCTGCACCTGGTGCCAGGCAACCTGAGCGTCAACCCGCGCGCGCTGGCCGCGATGATCCGCGACCGCGAGCTCACGCAGTGGTTCTCCGTTCCTTCGGTGCTGACATACCTCGCAAAGTTCGACGTCATTGCCCAGGACGACTTTCCGGCCCTCGAGCGCCTCATGTGGTGTGGCGAGGTGCTGCCCACACCCGTGCTGGTGCACTGGATGCGGCGCCTGCCGCACGTGCGGTTCACCAACCTCTATGGTCCGACCGAGGCCACGATCGCCAGCAGCTACTACACCGTCCCGAACTGCCCGGAGGACGAGACGGCGGCAATCCCGATCGGCACCCCGTGCACCGGCGAGGACCTGCTCGTCCTCGACCAGGAGCTCAAGCCGGCTCCTCCCGGCGAGATCGGCGACCTCTACATCTCCGGCGTGGGGCTCTCGCCCGGGTACTGGCGCGACGCCGAGAAGACGGAGGCGGCGTTCATCACCCGCCCTGAAGTGCCGGGCGGGCGCATTTACCGCACCGGTGACCTGGCTCGGTGTGCGGAGGACGGTCTCGTGCACTTCCTCGGCCGCGCGGATTCCCAGATCAAGAGCCGGGGCTATCGGATCGAGCTGGGGGAGATCGAGGCGGCGGTGAACGCCCAGCCGGGCGTGCGGGAGTGCGCCGTCGTCGGCGTCGACATCGGTGGCTTCGAGGGGTCACCCATCTGCTGCGCGTTCTCGGTGGCCGATGGTGTGGACCTACAACCGCTCGCCCTGCGGACGGCCGTGTCCGAGCTGCTGCCCGCCTACATGCTGCCCACCCGGTGGCGCGAGTTGGACGCCCTCCCGAAGAACGTGAACGGGAAGATTGATCGCAAGGAGCTCAAGTCCAGCTTCATCCGGGAGATGGCCGTACGCGGACAGCCGGTGGTGGGGACATGAACCACAGTGGAAGGCAGTCCGATGCCGGGGTCCTCGAGCTGATCCGGAACCGGCTCAACATCGATGTCATGGACGTCGACACGGACCTGATCGAGACGGGATCGGTCGACTCGCTCGCGCTCGTCATGCTGATCAGCGCACTCGAGGAGACGTTCGCGTGCGAACTCCCTCTCGACGACTTCGACATCGACAACTTCCGTTCGGCGCGCCGGATCACCGAGTACCTCAATGACTCGGGAGTTTTTCCGGGTCGCAACGCGTCGTGAGACGAGGGACACCGTGAGCGGCATTCGGGCGCTGGCCGACGCGATTGCAGCCCGCCTCGCGGCAGCGTTGATCTCATGAGGATAGCGTTGGCCGCGGAGGAGTCCGCAGGCGTGCAGACCCTCCGGCTCCTGGCCGACTCCGTCCACGACGTGTGCGCGGTGCTGACCACATCGAGTTCCGGCGACCGCGCACGCGGCCTGACGGTCGCCGCCGTCGCCGACCAGCTTGGGCTCGACACCCTGCCCGGTGCCGCCGTGCGGGATCCAAACCTGGCCGACGTCCTCCGCGCCAGGCGCGTCGACGTCCTGCTCAACGTGCATTCGCTGTACCTCGTGCATCCTGAGGTTCTCGCCGCTCCGCGGTTGGGCTGCTTCAACCTCCATCCAGGACCTCTGCCTCGATACGCCGGCCTGAACACCCCCAACTGGGCGCTGTACAACGGCGAGACCACACACGGTGTGACGCTGCACTGGATGGCGCCGGGCATCGATACGGGACCGATCGCGTACCAGGAGAGCTTCCCCATTGGAGCCGAGGACAACGGGTTCAGCGTGTCCGCAACCTGCGTGCGCCAAGGCCTGCAGTTGGTCTCGCGTCTGCTCGATGACCTCGCGACCGATCCTCGTCGGGTGCCGGTCATCGAGCAGGACGTCACGCTGCGGCGATACTTCGGACGCGATGTCCCGCACGGCGGCTGGATCCCGTGGACGAAGGACGCCGTCCATGTCACCGGGCTTGTGCGGGCATGCGACTACGGTCCGTGGGCCTCGCCGTGGGGCCGTGCCCGCACGCGCGGGAACGACGGACTCGAGATGACTGTGCAACGGGCGCGCCGCACCGGCCGACCGGCGACAGATCCGGCTGGCACGGTCGGACAGTGCGACAGTGCGGAGGCCTGGGTCGCAGCCAGGGACGAGTGGTCGTGATCAGCCGTCTGCAGGTCGCCGGGACGGTCACGCCGGTCGACCTCGTCCTCGCGACCGGAGACGTGCTGAATACCTCCGATCGCGCACTGCGCTGAGGCTGATGGCTCTGCTCGGAGGGCACAAGTGATGGTGACGGCATGATCATTCGATTGCAAGGTGTCCGCCGGCTCGCCGGGCGTGTGCGTGGCACAGGCGCAGGGCGCAAGATGACGCGGTTGGTACCAGCGCGCGGCCTGGAGCGATGACCCGCATCCGGAGCCTGCGTCCCGACGATCTCTCCCAAGTCGTGGCGCTGTATCGCTCCTATCTGGCATGGCCTCACATCGCCGACGACGACGAGTTGCGCGTGGCCTTCGAGCAGATGTTCCTCAACCAGCCACTGTCGGACCCCTCCATTCCCTCGCTGGTGATCGAAGGCGCGATGGAGCGATCCTCGGCTTCATCGGCTCGCTGGTGCATCGGATGCGGTTCGAGGAGCGACCCGTGCGCCTGGCCTGCAGCAGCTCGCTGGTCGTCTCACCGCGAGCGAGGCAACTCGGCGCTGGAGGTTTGCTATTGCGGAAGTACCTGGCCGGACCACAGGACGTCACCATCACCGACACCGCCGGTACTGCCACTGAGCGCATTTGGAAACGCCTCGACGGTTCCATGTACCACCTCGGTTCGGTGAACTGGCTGCATCCCCTACGCCCGGTGCGAACGGTGGCCGGGGCCGGCCTCTGGCGGCTCGGCAGGCACCGGTGGCTGCCAGTGGCCCGGCTCTTGTGCGCGCCATTGGATGCCGTGTACTCCCGCTACAATACGGGCGGGACAAGCGATGTCGAGAACCACGTCGAAGAACCGCTGTCGCCCCAGCTCTTGATCGACCACCTCTTTCTCGGGCCTCATCGGTTCCGACTCTGGCCGGACTACGACGCCGAGTCGCTCGGCGTGCTGTTCGATCAAATTGGCCGCTCCCGGGCCAACGGTCGGCTCGTCAAGAACTTGGTCCGAGACGCCCGTGGCCAGCCTTTGGGCTGGTATATCGCCTCTCTCCGACCGAGCGGCATCTATTACATTCTGCACCTCGCAGCAGCGCCAGGAAACGAGGAGCGCTTGTACCGCCATGTGGTGCATGTGGCGGAGGATCTTGATGCCACGGCGGTGGCGGGTCGGCTCGAGCCGTGGTTGCTCGAGATCTTGCCACGTCGAGTGATCATGTTTTCGCGCATGCGGTATCTATTCCATTCACGCAGTGCGGCCATCTGTGATGCGATAGGTTCGAGCAAGGCGTTGCTGACAGGGCTCGAGGGCGACATCTGGATGCCAAGATGACGCGCATTCGTAGGCCCGCCTCGACGCCCAATCACACCTGCGCAGTGACAGCAGCAGCGTGTTGCGGTGCGTAGTGCGTCGCGCAGGTCCCCGGGGATCGGGTCCTCGGCGGTCAGCAGTTGGGCCCCGCCGCGGATCTGGACGGTGCGGTAGCGGCGGGCGGTGTGCACGAAGCGCTTGCTTGATCAACCGGTAGCCTCCTCGAGGAGGTTACTGATCGCGAGCGCGGCGGACACGATCGTGACGTGTGCGTCGATGGACCCGCGTTCGTACTGCCTTCTCGGCTTTGGCGGCCTGTTCGTCGATCCCACGCAGGATGCGCCGGCCCCGGTCGGCCTTGTACTGGTAGTAAATGACCTGGTCGCGACGCCTGTCGGCGCGCAGGCTGTTCTGCTTGCCGGTCGGCTCGACGATCCGCGCCAGCACCATCTGGCCAGGCCAGAACGTGGGGTTCCGGCTGTGGACCTCGTCCGCGGTGACCCAGCCGGTCAGCACACCGGCGGCGTGGCGCGTTCGAGCACGGTCAGGCCCAGCTGCGGCTTGATCGCGAACCCGACCTCGTCCGGGACTCCGGCTCACGCACAGCATTCGCGGTCCTCGGTCGGGTCGTCGTAGGGGCAACTCTCGGTTGATCAACGCCCGAGCTCCGGCCGAGGTGTAGGCCACGAACGCCCCGACGTGACAGTTATCGATCTTCCCGCTGGTGCCGGTGTACTGCCGGGCCACCCCGGTTGAACGCACGCCCTTCTTGAGGAAACCGGTCTCGTCGACCACGAACACCCCGGTTCCGGCGTCGCCGATCTTGTCCAGCACATAGCCGCGTAACTGCTCCACTACGCACTGAAACATAGGCCGGCCGTGATCGCGCCGCCGCAGAAACTCAAGCGCGAATCTTGGGTTCGACGAAACGGCGAGGCGGCGGGCAGCGACTCCACCTGTGTCGTAGGTGGGGTCTGAACCTACGGGAGGTGACGTGAGCAAGGTGGGATCAGGTCTGGACGGCCACACCCCGAGCAAGCTGGATGTTGCCGAGCGATCAACGAAAAGTGCCGTCAAGGGTTCTGGCCGGTGTTTGTCGTTCATGCACCGCATCCGGGCCTGGATGATCGTACTGCCGGTTGATGCCATCCTCCTGCTGCTTCCGGTGACCTGGAGTCCTTCACAATGGAAGGCCACCACGGTGCTGACTTTGCTCTGGGCGGCCACGATGAACAGCGGGGGACGTTATCGCGCGCGGCTTTATCTCAGCGTGCTCGATGAGCTTCCGTCCTTGGTCGGTAGATTGCTGGCCGCCGCAGCAGCCGTGGCTGTAATTATCGCGCTCCGGCATGAGCAAGAGGCAGTAACCACCTTCTTGAGAAACGTTGCCGTATCTGGCGTTCTGGTCCTTGCCGGACGGGTGGCGACGACCTACATCATCGGATGGAGTCGGCGACGCAGACTTACCGATCATCGGGTCGTGATAATCGGCGGAGGTACGTTTGCGTTGGAGTTGGCAGAAATCCTGCGGACTGATCGGCGCTATGGGCTATCAGTGGTGGGATTTGTGGACGATGGTTGCTATGAGGGGCCTCGCGCAGTCTTGAAGCGGCTCGGCATGCTGCGAGACCTGGAGAATGTGGTTCAGCAGGCCCAGGCCGATGTCCTCTTGATTGCGGATGGGAGGTTCTCTGAGCGGGAACTCATTGATGTGGTTCGAACACCGGCCTGCCTGCATTGCGATGTGCTTGTAGTTCCGCGTGTTTGCTACTTCAATACACAAGCTGGCGGGCTGACCACATCGGCTCGATTCCGATCATGAGGATCAAGACACCGTCGTTGCGCGGCGCATGGCGAGTCGTCAAGCGTGGCTTTGATGTTACGATCGCAAGTGCCGTACTTCTGATTGTGTTCCCTGTGTTTGCCCTATGTGCACTCGCCGTTCGGCTCGAGGGAGGACCAGGTGTGATCTTCCGTCAGCGTCGAGTGGGGCGGGACGGCGTCGAATTCAATTGCTTGAAGCTCCGTTCAATGCGACCGTCCGACGAAACCGAGTCTGCGACGACGTGGTCAATTGCGGAGGACGATCGAGTTGGTCCGGTTGGTCGCTTCCTTCGTCGCTCCTCACTGGATGAGCTGCCTCAGTTGTGGAATATTCTGCGCGGCGACATGACGCTAGTGGGCCCGCGCCCGGAACGGCCTCACTTCGTGAGCCGATTCTCCGAAGAGTTTGACCGCTACACCCACCGACACCGCGTTCAGGCCGGCCTCACTGGTCTGGCGCAGGTCAGCGGACTGCGAGGGAACACATCGATCGCGGATCGGGCGCGCTTTGACAATTACTACATCGAGAACTGGAGCCTCTGGCTTGACATCAAGATCATCCTGCGGACGGTCGCTGAGGTCTTCTTTGTCCGTGGGCGATGAGCGCGCTTCTTGATCGCCCTCATTCCTTCGGAATTTGGAGCAAAATGTTGGCCGAGCATACGATGAGATCGTGTCCTGTCCGACCGAGGAGCTCGCCGTCATGAGTGCCGGGTCACGAGGTCGTGTCGCCCTTCAGATTGAGCGCTTCCGGCCAGAACACATGCCCGCGGTGCGGCAGCTTGCCGATGCGGCCTATCGGCGACCCAGGGAGAACGCCTTCCAGCGCTGGGCCTTTCTGGAGGGGCCGACCCACCGGGCGTGGGTGGCGATGCAGGATGATTCCTGTGTCGGCTTGCTCCGGGCCTTCGCCAGAACCTACCGGTTCGGAGACGATCGCGTGGGGTGCCTCGAGACCTTCGACTGGTACGTCGATCCCGTCCACCGGCGTAGTGCCGTCGGGGTCAGAATTCTGCGCGCCGCGATGGAGGAGTCTGAACCCTTGGTCAATGTCGGCGGCAGCCCCGACACGCTGGCCCTCCTGCCTGCCCTGGGGTGGCGGACGCTGGACCGGGCCACTTCGTTCGCCCTCCCACTCGACGGGAGCGCGCTCCGCCCGAGGTGCGCCGACGGCTCGGCCGACTCGAGGGTGTCGGGCGGGCCGCCTTGACCGCCGCCGGGCGAACGTGGTTCCGCCCCGTCCGGCGCTTCCGACCGCGCGGGGGAGCCGTCCTCGCCGTGGGCGTACCGGGCGAGGAGGTGCTCGACCTGTACCAGGGCTGCACCGGGTACGGGTTGCTCCCGCTGCCTGACATCGCACACCTGAGGTGGCTCGCGGGCGGTCATCCGGCGTCCGGGCAGTTCATCTGCCTCTACTTCACCCTCGGCGGCGTCCTTCGTGGCTGGGGTCTGGTGAGGGTCGTGGGAGGTCCGGACGGCCCCGAGGCCGCGCTGGTGGAGACATACGCTCCGCGTCCGACCTACGACCTGTATCGCTGGATGGTCGCGGAGCTCGTCGCCGCGGTCCTGCCGTACCGGCCCCGGCTCGTGCGCGCGCGCGCCAGTTGCCCGGTGCTGGGAGCGGCGCTCAGGAAGGCCCGGTTCCTCAGAGGGCGGGACTGGCCCGTCTTCGTGTGGTCGTCTCCCCCACCAGCAGCTCCCCCCGGCCCGTGCCACCTGACGCTGAACACTCAGGACGAGCCACTGATCCCGGTCCCCGAGCGCTGGTTTCCAGAATCCGTGAGGGGCGCGGTCGAACCCTTGTAACAAGTGGGGCCTCGGTGCCGAGTCACTCGGCCATAGGTCCGAGCACAGGAGTACACCCACGTGATCGTTGGCCGACCCCGAACGGCGGCCGGATCTCCCAGAGGGATTGCGGCCGAGGCGTAGCCGGCTGGGTCGACATGACTGCCACGATGACCCGACCTCCCACGGTGGCTGGAGATACGGTGAACATCTACCTGACGTGCTCACTTCGCCTCGCCTCAGGAAGCCGCGGGACCTGAGGCCTGTGTGATCGAGAATGGAGGCCGGGAGGGACAGGACGATGGGAACGGGCATGCTGGGTCCAGGCTTTCGCGGATGGGGCGTACGAAGTGGCCGCCGCAACGGCGCGGGCGTGAGAAGGGCGTCGATTGCCGTGAGTTGTCGAGTCCGACGGGCCGTCGCAGTCGGTTTTGCTGTAATAGGGTGCGCTGCATGCTGGACGGAAAGTCCTGCCACCTCCGGAAGTGTTACCAGCCTCCCGAGTGTGCAAGTGCAGGAGATTACGTCGAATCTCGAAGTGCCGTGGGGTATCGCGTTTCTTCCGGACGGTAGTGCGGTTGTTGCCGAACGAGATTCCGGTCGAATTCTTCATGTCGCTGCCGATGGGGGCATCATTGCTGAGTCGGCGCGACTGCCCAGCAGTTATGGAGGGGAAGATGGGGAGGGCGGCCTGCTTGGATTGGCTGTTTCTCCGACTTTCGACTCGGATCGGTTCATCTATGCCTACTATACGACAGCGGAGGACAACAGGGTCGTCCGGTTCGGCTTCGATGCCCCCGAGCGGCAGGAGATAATTATCGCAGGGATCGCCAGCGGCACTTACCACAACGGTGGCCGAATGGCCTTCGGGCCTGATGGCTTGCTCTACATAGCTACGGGCGACGCTGGCGACGATGACGCAGCCCAGGATCCGGCCAACCTGAACGGCAAAATCATCAGGGTCACGCCGAGCGGGCAGCCTGCGCCTGGTAATCCGAATCCGCAATCGCCGGTCTACTCGCTCGGTCATCGCAATGTCCAGGGCTTGGCATTCGACGCGGCTGGACGGCTGTATGCGACTGAGTTCGGGCAGAACGCGTTGGACGAGATCAACCTGATTGAACCAGGGGGCAACTACGGCTGGCCTGAGATCGAGGGCGACGGGGATACTGATGGTGGTCGCTACACCAACCCGCTCGTCACCTGGCGCGTCCGGGAGGCGTCTCCGTCCGGTGCGGCAATCCTCGGCGACGTGCTCTATGTCGCTGCGCTGCGGGGAGAGCGGATTTGGAGTGTGCCGCTGGACGGTAATGGGGGTGTGGGGCAGCCTGTTGTCCTGCTCGGTTCGACCTATGGCCGGATTCGCACCGTTGTGGCAGCTCCAGACGGCGCGCTGTGGGCGTCGACGTCCAACCGTGACGGGCGTGGCGATGTCCGCGAGGGCGACGATCGCATCCTCCGGATCGTGCCACCGGGCTGATCGCGTGCTCGGGCACCGTCTTCCGTGTAGGTGTCCATGACGGCGATCGCGGCCTGAGCTCCTGCTGAACCGCGACCCGCCATTACGGGTCGCTGGAGAGCGCATTGCGCATCGCGGCCGGGAGGATGCAACGCGCGATCCGGCGGAACCGTCCAGCGCCATGTTGGGACGCCTCCTGCCGGGAGGCTTCGGTGAGGCGGTACAGCGTGATCACGGGCTCGACGCTGCGCGTCGTGGTGTTGCGCGCTGGACTTGGGCGCGCCTGCGAGCCCGAGTCGGCGGCGTACGTCGGGATCCGCGGCGAGCTCGAGCAGTGCCTCCGTGAGTTCGTCTGCGTCGCGGGGATGAAGATCGCGGACCGGCTCGGGTTCCGCGTCGACCACACCGTCCAGGCCTACGTTCCGGGTCTGATATCGGCTGTTCAGGCGGGAGTCTTCGCGGCCGATGATGTGCGGCACGGCAAATACTTGGCGCGCCACCTTTGGTGATCGCCAGTAGTGGTGTCCACGCGACAGTTCTCGCGCGCCTCGCGACAGTTCTGACGCCGCGGCACCACTTTCAGCGATCAAGGGCCGTGCCGGGTTGCTGCTCGTTCACGGTGCCTCCGCCAGCTTACGCACCGACCCTCCCTCCCCCCAAGGGGGATCCCGTGATCGGTGTTTCCGGCGTTGTTGATCAGTAGGTCTCGGCTCCCGGCCAGCGGTCACCGAACGTGATGGCGAATGCGTTGATCACGGGCTTCCACCGCATCGTCCACCGGGCGCGGCCCGTCCCGGTCGGGTCCAGGCTGCGAGTCACAAGGTACAGACACTTGATTGCGGCTTGCTCGGTCGGGAAGTTCCCACGCGCGCGAATTGCCCGCCGGCAACGGGCGTTTAGGGACTCGATCGCATTGGTGGAGCAGATCGCGCCTGATCTCGATGTTGTAGTCGAGGAACGGCACGAACTCGTCCCACGCGTTGCGCCATAGCCGGATCATCGCTCGGTATCTCGTGCCCCATTTCTCGTCGAGTTCCTGGAGAGCGGCCATCGCGGCGGCGGGGTTGGGGGCGGTGTAGATGGGTTTAATGTCGCGTTTCACTGCGTCCCAGTCCTGTCGTGACGCCAGGCGGAACGTGTTCCGGATCAGGTGCACGATGCAGGTCTGGACAATGGTCTGTGGCCACACGTTCGTCACGGCTTCGGGCAAGCCTTTGAGGCCGTCGCAGACAAGGAAGAACACGTCGAGGAAGCCGCGGTTCTTCAGGTCCATCAGCACGCTCATCCAGAACTTGGCGCCTTCGCCGCCAGTGCCCATCCACAGGCCTAGCATGTCCTTGTGTCCATCCACGGTGACGCCGATGGCGGCGTAGACGGGTCGGTTGGCCACCTGCCCGTGGCGGACCTTGACGTGGGATTGCGTCAATGAACACGGCCACGTACACCGGATTGAGTGGCCGGTTGGCCCAGTCCTGCATCTCGGCGACGACCTTGTCGGTGATTCGCGAGATCGTTTCCTTGCTGACCGAGGATCCGTAGATCTCGGCGAAATGCGCCGAGATGTCCCCGGTCGTCATCCCTTTCGTATACAGCGACAGCACGATCTCGTCTACCTCGCTGAGCCGACGTTGCCGCTTCTTCACGATCTGCGGCTCGAACGTGCTCTCCCGATCCCGTGGCACGTTGATGTCGACCTCGCCAGCAGCATCCGAAACCACCGTTTTGGGGCGCGCGCCGTTCCGCACGTTCGTCGAACCCCGGCCCGGCTCGGCCTGGTTCTTCTCATGCCCGAGGTGTTCGGTCATCTCCTCGTTCAGCGCGGTTTCCAAAACATTCTTGGTGAACAATTTCAGCAACCCGTCCGGGCCGGTCAGCGCCAGCCCGCGAGCCTTCGCCTCGGCCACCATCGCCGCCGCGGCGGCCTGCCCCGGCGACGGCTCCCGCGCCGGCCTCGATTCACGCTTGCGTGGACTCACAAGCTCCGATGTCATCACTCACAGTGCCCATCCCGCCGGACCTCAGCCCGGCGTGTCGGGCCGGAAACACCGATCTTGGAACAGTCCCCCTCGCGGTGCCGCCGCAGGCGGCGTTCCACGTGGTCGAGGTGAACGAGGGCAACCGCATCGAGGCGATCACCGCGCTGAAGGACATGCGGCTGCAGGAGAACGGCGGGTACCTCGTGCTCCGCCAGGAGGTTTTCGACTACTTGCCGGAGAACAGCGACCTCGTGGCCGACGCCTGCGCGGTGCTTGCGAAGGAGGGTCGCCTGGCCGCGTACCCGTACAACGGGTTCTGGCAGCCTGCCGACACCCTGAAGGAGCGGATCGCGCTGGAGACCATGTACCAGGCCGGGAACACGCCGTGGATGCCGGGGCGCACCGACCGGGGGAAGGCCGTCCCGCCGGTTCTGGGCGCTGCGGGGAACTGAAGCGACGGCCAATTGATAACACCCGTCAGGCCGGCCGCGGTTAACGCTATCCCGCCGCCGCCCGACGTCATTCGGGTAAGGGGTTGGGGACCCTCGGGGCAGGTACGATCGTGGCGAACTTCCGCGCCACGGCGTTTGCGGAACGGAGTTGTCCAGGACGGGTGTGCTCGGCCGGGTGGTCATGGCCCTCCTGCTCGCCTCCGTTGCAAGCCCCGGGACCTGAGCGCCGTCGAAGCCTGTTGACGGCCGAGTCGTCGATACCCTGGACCAGGTGCGGCGCGCCCTGAGGTTCGCCTGCCTGTCGCTGGTCGTCGGGGTCGGCACCCTGGCGTGTGCGCCTGAGCCCGCGCCCACCGTCACGCGACCGCAGGCGGTATGCGACGAGGCGAGGATGCAGGAGCACAGGTACGTCACCGCGATTGACCCGAGCGGCCGGTACTTCACCGACCAGCACGGCGCCCCGCTCCTCGTGTTCGGCGACTCCCCGTGGGCGGGCATGGTGCGCTGGTCGCCGGCGCAGGCGGAGCGGTACTTCGCCGACCGTGAGGCGCGTGGTTTCAATGCGTCGATCGTCTCGTTGGTCGCGCGACGGACAACGGCGGTCCGGAGGACGACGGCCGGACATACGACGGGCTGCTGCCGTTCGACGGCGGCGATGTCACGCGGTGGAACGAGGCGTACTGGCAGCGGGTCGACGAGTACGTACGGGCGGCGTGCGCCCACGGCAACACCTTGTTCCTGTACCCGATCGACGGCTGGACCGCCGGCAACGCGTTCCGGAACGCGACGCGCGAGGATGCGTATCGCTACGGCGCGATGGTCGCCGCGCGGTACGCGGGGTTCCCGAACATCGTGTGGATGACGGGCGGCGATCACTTCCCGAGCGACCTTCCGGGCCGGCACGACTCGCCCCCGGTGTACGACGAGCTGTTCGAGGAGGTGCTCTCGGGCATCCGGTCGACGGGTGACACCCGGCCGTTCTCGATCCAGCTGGGGTATCCGGCGTCGATCTCGACGGACAGTCCGCAGTGGGCGCCTCGCGTCGCCTTCAACTTCGTCTACACCTACCTGCCGACGTACCGGGCGGTGCTGGACGCGTACAGGCGTAACCGGTTGCGGCGCTGCTGTCGGAGGCGAACTACGAGGGTGAGAACAACCTGCCCGGCACGCCGGTCACGGGGGACGAGGTGCTGCGCCGGCAGATGGCGTGGGCGTTGACGTCGGGCTCGCCGGGCTACATCTACGGCTCCGACGACTGGGAGCTCCTGCCCGGCTGGGAGGGGCGGCTGGACACGCCGGCGGTGGCCCAGCTGGGCCGGCTGCGGGAGTTCTTCGCGTCGTTCGACTGGTGGGCGCTCGTGCCGGACGAGTCGGCCGAGGTCCTCGTCGGCGGCCGTGGCGAGCCGGTCGGCGTCGGCGTCGGAGGTCGGGATCATGAGCAGTGACTACGTCACTGCGGCCCGGTCGGGTGGTTCGTTGGTGGCCTATGTCCCGACCGCGCGCATGATGACCGTGGACCCGACGAAGCTCGCGCAGGCCACGGCCAGGTGGGTCGATCCCGCCGATGCGACGGCCCCGCCGCTGGAGGTCGCCGTCGACCCCTCCGGCTCGCTCAACACGCCAGGCCGGAACTCGGCGGGCGGCGAGGACTGGCTGCTGCTGCTCCGGCTTCGGGCGTAACGAGTCAGCTCAGTGCTCCGTGCCGGTTCAGCAACTCGATGACCTCCGGCAGGTGCTCGAACGCCGCGCGGACGGCCGCTGGATCCGCCACTCGGTGCGCGTTGACGGCGATGTAGCCGCGCACCGCCTTGTCGAACCGGTCGACACCCACGCGGTCCCGCGCCTCGAGCAGTAGCGCCGCGCCCTGGCTGTAGACACCTTGCTCGTAGCGGCCGAATCCGCCCTGTTCGGCCCAGTAGGACATCGGCTCGCCCAGGTGCCCGCGCACCCGGCGGGGCACCTCGTCGAGCCGGTACACGTCTCGCTGGCCGGCGACGACGGCCTGGGCGTAGGTCGCGAAGGCCTCGTCGATCCACGGGTCGCGGGCCTGGTTGTTGCCGACGAGCGCACGGCGGGGCCGCCGGCCACCGGGCCGCGGCCGGGGAGCTTGTCCCGCGCCGACCACCACGCCGTCGCGACCGCCACGACGGTGCCGGCGAGCACCGCGACGACCAGTCCCGAGATGCCCCACCCGAGCAGGGCGACGGCCGCGAGCCCGATGGCGATCTTCACCACGATCTCGGCGATCCCGGTGACGCCGACCGCGTCGAACCGCCGCGCACCCTGCAACGCACCGGCCAGGACGTTGCTGAGCGACAGCAGGACGAGCGCGCACGCGACGGCGGCCGTCGAGGCCCACCCGACCCCCGGCAGCAGCGGGACCGGGCTCGCCTGCACGGCGACGAAGCCCGTGGCTAGCGCCAGACCGAGTGCGGCGTTGCCGAGGATCCCGCCGCGCACCGCCACCTCGGCGTTCGCGCTACCGGCGCTCTCGGCGGTGTCGGCCTGCGCCACCGAGCGCGCGACGGCCCAGGGGAACCCGGCCGTCAGGACGAACGCCGCGAGCGAGAGCACGTTCTGCAGCACCCCGAACATCCCGAACTGGTCCTGGGGCAGCAGCCAGGCGAGGGCGACCCCGAACCCGTAGTTCAGGACGGCGGCCGACCCGACGGCCCCGACGAGGACGACCCCTCCCGCCGTGGCCGTCCGTTGCACCCGCAGGTCAACCACGTCGGCGTGCCCCTCCCGCCGCGAGCGGCGCCGCGCAGCGACGATGCGCGACCTCCAGCAGGGCCTCCTCGTAGCCGTCGACGAACGCGTCCCAGCCGAGGCTCTCGGCCCGCATGCGCGCCAACCGGGCGAGGTGCTCACGATGTGCGTCGTCGGCGGCGACCTCCAGTAGCGCGGCGCGGAGGGCGGCGGCGTCCCGCGGGGGAACGACCACACCCGCCCCGGCGACGACGTCCCGGACGCCCGGCAGGTCGGACACGATCGGGACGCACCCGGCCGCCATCCCCTCGAGCACGACCAGCCCGAACGCCTCCGCCTGGGTCACCGACGGCAGCACGATCACGTCGCTCGCCGCGTACTCGGCCTGCAGGACGTCGTCCGGCACGCGGCCGAGGAACCGCACGTTGTCGGCACCCAGCCGAGCGGTGGTCTGCTCGTAGGCGCGCCTACGCGGGCCGTCGCCGACGAGCGTGAGCGCCAGCTCCGGGCGGCCGGCCACGGCGGGAAGCAGCCACTCGAGGCCCTTGTAGGTCCGCATCTGGCCGACGAACAGCACGCGGAGCGGGCCGTCATGGCCGGGCCGCCCGGTCGCGGACCGGATGTCGACGCCCCACGGCACGACGCGGGCCTGCGGGCCGCCCGCGACGGCTTCGGTGGTGGCGTAGTGCTGGGAGGTGGTGAGGATCAGGTCTGCCCGGGTCGCCAGCTTGCGGTGCAGCCGGTTGTAGACGTCGTAGATCCGCTCCAGCCCGCGGATCGCGAGTGCGCTGTGGTGCGTGTAGACGATCGGCACCCGCCCCCGCGCCCCGGCGAGGAGCAGGAACACGTCGCTCATCGTCGGCACCGGCCCGTGCAGGTTGATCACGTCGTAGTCGCGCAGCCGCCGAGCGATCGCCGGCCAGCACAGCAGCAGCGAGCTGAACCGCCACTCGCCGACCGCCACCCGGGGGATCTGCACGGACGACAGGACGTCCACGGTGTGCCCGCGCGTGCGCAACCCGTGCGTGACGCGGTCGACGCACCGGGAGATCCCGGAGACGACGGGCGGAGCCTCACTGGTGAGAACCAGGATCTTCAGGCCCCGCTGCGGCTCGTCCGGACCCGGGCGGACGGACCGTGCCGGACGCAGCCGATCCAGGTCGACCGGGCCCGTCCCCGAGGGGAACTCGACGTGGTCGCGCCGCCGGGCCGTGCGCAGCGCCACCAGGTGGCGGAGCGCGCCGCCGGGCCGTGCGCAGCGCCACCAGGTGGCGGAGGAACCGGATGCCCTCCCGTGGCGTGGACTTCGACCGGCCGGCGTGGCGGGTGCGGAACGTGTAGGGGACCTGGGCGATCCGGGTGAGCTGGGAACGCAGGACCAGTTCCAGGAGCACCTTGTATCCGATCGGCCGGGCGAGGTCGAGGCGGAGCGCGGCGGTGCGGACCGCGAAGAAGCCGCTCATCGGGTCGCTCAGCCGTGCGGCCTGCTCGCCGAGCGCGGCGATCGAGAGCGCGGTGGACGCGGCGGAGACGACCCGGCGGTATGCGCTGCCGAGGCCGTGCCTGCTGCCGCCGCCCGCGTAGCGCGTGGCCACGACGAGGTCGACGTCGGCGGACCCGCCGACGGCCGGCAGCCGCGGGACGAGCGACGGGGGATGTTGGAGATCGGCGTCCATGACGACCGCCCACGGAGCCCGAGCCATCCTCAGCCCTTCGACCACCGCGCCGCCCAGCCCGCCGACCGGTCGGGACCGCTCGACCAGCACCACGGAGAACGGGTAGTCACCGGCAGCGGCGGCGATGACCTCGGCGGTGTCGTCCGTGCTGTCGTCGATGAACACCACCTCGGCGGCAGGACCGGGCGTCAGCGCCGCCGAGAGCTGCTGCAGGAGCTCCCGGATGTTCCCCGCCTCGTTCCGCGTGGGAACGATGACCGAGACGCCGAGCTCCGTCGGCCGTGCGCCGAAAATGCGTTGCGGATTCGAACTCTTTGCGGGTCTCTCGGAAACGGCGACGTCGAGTGACACGGGCGTTCCCCCCACCCCACGGCGGCAGGGTGGTCGAGCAAGATCGAACCCGCCCAGCCGCCGTCAAGCACTACAATTGATCGCGTATGATGCGCCCCCGCGTGCTTCCCCATGAGCAGACCCGGAGGACGCTTTCCCCTTGCAGTTGCGTCATCGAGCGGTGGATCGGGCCCGTTACTAAGCGGCAACTCGAATCCTGAGATGTATTTGAGGATCGGCCGAACGGGTCAGCGCGTTGGTCATTCTGCGGGCAGCTCGAACAGGACGCGTTGCCACCGGGTCCGGATTCCCCAGCGCTTGCGCACGGTCACGTACCGTGCGCCGCACCGGCAGACGTACTCGTCGCCCACCCGGCGAGGTTCCGGGAGGCGGCATCGATGTCCGTTGATGGGCCCGTCCGTTCCTCGAGTCGGAGCTGACGGGCATTATCCGACGTGGCCCCCCCGCGCGGACGCGCAGGCCCGCCGAGCGGCGCCCCCGATCGGGGAGAAGCGGGTGTCAGACGTACCGGCGGAAGACGGGCTTGACCGGCCGTCCACCCATCCACGGCGCCGGGTCGCCCGCGTCGAGGGCCTTCCGGTAGACCGCGCACGCCTGTCCGACCACGGGGGCGGACGAGTGACCGGCAGGTCTTCGGGCTGCGCCGATCGAGCAGTGCCGGAAGTGAGCAACCGCATTCCCGGTGCGAACGTCGGAGGGTATGAGGGCGCCCTCATCTCGAAAGCCGAGCTCGCATGCCCTTCGATGCGCTGAACGAGCCGCGCACCGCGATTGTTCGTGGTCCTCCGAACGGCAGACCGGCCCTCGTTGCCGTACGTGACGGCTCGAAGGCTGAACGGGTGAACGGGTGAGGGTGCTCGAAACGCTGCTCGGCGGGAAGCCGAGTACTCCGCATCTCAAGGGCTCACACGGAGATGGCCCAACGTTCATGAGGGGTGCCGGCTATCCGGTCCGGCGTGACGATGCCTGTTCCCGATGGGAGGGGGGCCTCGTGAGGAAGCGTGTCGATCTCGCGACGGTCGGTCTGGCCGAACCTGCGGCCACCCACGGCCCGTCGACCAGCGGCGAGGTGCTCCTCGCCGAAGTACTGGCCGACGTCGTCGGTGTCGGGCAGGTGCCGGTCGACAGCCACTTCTTCGACGATCTCGGCGCAGACTCGATGGTGATGGCGCGCTTCTGCGCGCGGGTCCGGAAGCGGCCGGACTGCCCGCGGTGTCGATGAAGGACGTCTACCGGCATCCGACGATCAGGGAGCTGGCGGCGACGCTCGCGGCGGCCACGCCGAGTGCGGCCGCAGCCGCGGAGCCGCCGGCCACCGACGACCTGCTCTCCCCGGCCGGACGGAGCCGGTACGTGCTGTGCGGAGTGCTGCAGCTCCTGTTCTTTCTCGCCTACTCCTGCGCCGCCGCGTACGTCCTCGCCACGGGCTACGACTGGATCTTCGCCGGTGCCGGTCCGATCGACAACTACCTGCGGTCGCTCGTCTTCGGAGCCGCGGGCTTCCTCGCGATGAGCGCCCTTCCGATCCTGGTGAAGTGGGTGCTCGTCGGCCGGTGGAGGCCTCGGCAGATCCGGATCTGGAGCCTGGCGTACGTCCGTTTCTGGATCGTGAAGACGCTGATCCGCACGAGCCCGCTGGTGCTGTTCGTCGGCTCGCCGGTCTACACGTTCTACCTGCGCCTGCTGGGCGCACGGATCGGGCGTGGGGTGGCGGTCTTCTCCCGGATTGTTCCTGTCTGCACGGACCTGCTCACCGTCGGCGCCGGCACGGTCATCCGCAAGGACGCGCTGTTCAGCTGCTACCGAGCGGACTCAGGGGTCATCCGGGCGGGTCCGGTCACCCTCGGCGAGGACGTGGTCGTCGGCGAGGCCGCGGTGATCGACATCGATACCTCGATGGGCACGGGCGCGCAGCTCGGGCACGCCTCGTCACTGCACAGCGGGCAGCTCGTGCCCGATGGCGAGCGCTGGCACGGATGCCCGGCCCAGCGGACCGATGCCGATTTCCGGACGGTCGAGGCTGCCCCCTGCGGCTCCGTGCGGCGGGTCGGTTACGGCGCTCTGCAGCTGGTGAACGTGCTGGTCCTGTACCTGCCGCTGGCGATCGGCGGCGTGGCCATCCTGCTGGTCGAGGTGCCGCAGCTGGCGGCGCTGCTGGACGCGGGACCGGCGACGTTCACGAGCTGGACGTTCTACGGGGAGGCCCTTGCCCTCTCGTTCGTGCTCTACTTCGGTTCGTTGCTCGTCGGCCTGCTCGTGGTGCTCACGGTCCCACGCGTGCTGAACCTCGCGGTTGGGCCGAACAAGGTCTACCGCCTGTACGGATTCCACTACGGCGTCCACCGCTCGATCATGCGCCTGACGAACCTCAGGCTCCTCAAGATGCTCTTCGGGGACAGCTCCGCCATCGTCCACTACCTGCGCGGCATCGGGTACGACCTGTCCCGGGTGGAGCAGACCGGCTCGAACTTCGGCACCCAGGTCCAGCACGAGACCCCGTTCCTGAGCTCGGTCGGCACCGGAACGATCGTCGCGGACGGGCTGTCGATGATCAATGCCGACTATTCGAGCACATCGTTCCGGCTGTCCCCGGCGTCGATCGGGGCGTCCAACTTCGTCGGGAACCACGTGGTCTACCCGGCGCAGGCCCGGACCGGGGACAACTGCCTCCTCGCGACGAAGGTGATGGTTCCGGTGGACGGGCCGGTGCGGGAGGGTGTCGGCCTCCTGGGCGCGCCCTGCTTCGAGATCCCTCGATCCGTCGAGCGCGACAGCAGGTTCGACATCGCGAATGCGGGCGAGCGCCGCCGCCGCGTCGTCGCCAAGAACAAGCACAACGCCGTCACGGCCGCGTTGTTCCTGCTGGTGCGCTGGACCCGCTTGTTCGGGATCACCGTGATCTACTCGATCGCCGCGGAGCTCTACCACCTCTACGGACCGCCGGTGATCGCGATGGCCACCGTCCTCGCGCTCGTGTTCGGCACCGGGTGGGCCGCGCTGGCCGAACGGGCCTCCACCGGGTTCCGCGCGTTGCGGCCGCTCTACTGCTCGATCTACGACATCTCGTTCTGGCGGCACGAACGATTCTGGAAGCTGACGTCGGCTATGGAAGGCAAGATCTTCGACGGCACGCCGTTCAAGAACGTGTTCTCGCGGCTGCGGGGCGTTCGGCTGGGCAGGCTGGCCTTCGACGACGGTTGCGGCATCGTCGAGCCGACCCTGGTCGCCATCGGGGACCGCTGCACGCTCAACCACCGGGCTGTGATCCAGAGCCACTCGCAGGAGGACGGCACCTTCAAGTCCGACCGCATCAGGATCGGATCCGGCTGCACCGTGGGGCCCAACGCGTGGGTGCACTACGGCGTGACGATGGGCGACCGGGCGGTGCTCGCCACCGACTCCTTCCTGATGAAGGGCGAGGAGATGCCCGACGACGCCCGATGGGCCGGAAACCCGGCTCGGGAGATGCGCCGGCCGCAGCGTCGGCCGGAAAGCGTCCCGAACGGCGGGCGGCCCCGATGAACCCGATGAGGAAGCCGGCGGGCGACGGCCGGGAGTTCTGGACCGCTGTGCTCGTCGCGGGTGGGTTCGCCACGATCCCCCGGTGGACGCTCCACCCCGCCCCCGGCGTCGGGGAGCACGAGGCGAGGATCCCCGAGACGCTCATGGCGGCGCTGCGGCGGCTGGCGGAGGAGATGGCGGTGTCGCTGCGCGCGGTGCTGGTGGCCGCGCACGCCGAGGTGCTCGCGGTGCTGACCGGCGAGCGCGAGGTCGTGACGGGCTACGTCGCCGTGCCGGGCGAGCGGGCCGTGCCCTGCCGGTTGACGGTCGGCCACAGCTCCTGGCGGGCGCTGGTGCGCCACGCCGACCGGGTCGAGGCGGAACTGCAGTTGTACCGGGGCTTCCCCGTTGAGGCGTTGGAGCGTGAGCTGGGCCTGCCCGGTCCGCCGTTCGAGACCGTGTTCGACCCCGCCGCCGGCGTCGGCACCACGGGTGATCTCGACGAGGGCGTCGTGCTCGGGCTGGGGATCGCACGTGACGGGACCGGGCACGTGCTCCGGCTGCGCCATCGCACCGATGTCCTCGACGCGGGGAGCGCCAGGAGGATCGCCGGGTATCACATCCGCGCGCTCACCTCGATGGTCGCCGACCCGGATGCCGCGCCGGGGCGGCGGAGCCTGCTGTCCGCCGAGGAGGTCCGCTTCCAGGCCGACGGGCTCGCCGGGCCACGCCGGGAACTGCCGGACGTCCGCGTCCACGAGCTGTTCGAACAGCGCGTGCGCACGCACCCGGACGCCGTCGCGGCGGTGCACGGCGAGCGGGAGTGGACCTACCGCGAGCTCAACGTCCGCGCCAACCGGCTCGGCCGGGCGCTGCTGGCGCGCGGGCTGAGTCACGAGGACGTCGTCGCCGTGGTCACGGAGCGGAACCTGGACTGGATGGCGGCCGTCCTCGCGATCTTCAAGGCCGGGTTGGCCTACCTGCCCATCGAGCCGGGCTTCCCCGCCGACCGCATCGCGCGGACGATCTCCCGTGCCGGGTGCCGGCTCGTGCTCACCGAGCGCGGCAGCTCCGGCGCGCTCGACGTTGCACTCGACTCGCTTCCCGGGGTCCGGACGCTCCTCATCGACGCGGGGTACGTCGACGCGGGGTACGTCGACGACGAGGCCGCCAACCGCGATCTCGGCGTCGCCGTCGCGCCGGACCAGCTCGCCTACATCTTCTTCACCTCGGTTCGACCGGCGAACCCAAGGGCGCGATGTGCGAGCACGCCGCATGCTCAACCACCTCCAGGCCAAGATCCGCGATCTCGGGATCGATGAGGGGCACACCGTCGCGCAGACCGCGCCCCAGTGCTTCGACATCTCGTTGTGGCAGCTGGTGTCCGCGCTGTTGGTCGGCGGGCGGACCGTGCTCGTCGAGCAGGAGGTCGTCCTCGACGTCGCGCGTTTCGTCGACACGATCGTCCGGGCCCGGGTCGAGGTGCTCCAGCTCGTGCCGTCCTACCTCGAGGTCGTGCTGACCCACCTGGCGCAGCACCCCCGCGACCTGCCGGACCTGCGCTGCGTGTCGGTCACGGGGGAAGCGTTGAAGAAGGAGCTCGTGCAGCGCTGGTTCGCCGCCCGGCCCACCACCACGCTGGTCAACGCCTACGGGCTGACCGAGACCTCCGACGACACCAACCACGAGGTCATGCACCGGCCGCCCCCGGGGGACCGGGTGCCGCTCGGTGCGGCGGTGCAGAACGTGCGTGTGCACGTCGTCGACGAGCACCTGTCCCCCGTGCCGTTGGGCGCGCCGGGCGAGATCGTCTTCTCGGGGGTGTGCGTGGGGCGCGGGTACGTCAACGATCCCGAGCGCACCCGCCGGGCCTTCGTGGCGGACCCGCATCGCGATGGCCGGCGGCTCTACCGCAGCGGCGACAGCGGCCGGTGGCGGCCCGACGGCAAGCTGGAGTTCCTCGGCCGCCGCGACACCCAGGTCAAGATCCGCGGCTTCCGGATCGAGCTCGGCGAGATCGAGAACACCCTGGTGCGGGTGCCCGGGGTCCGCGACGGTGCCGTGGTGGTCACCGACCTGCCCGGCCGGGGCCTGCGGCTGGTGGCGTTCTGCGCCGGCCCCCGGCCGGTCGCGGCCGACGTCCTGCGGGACCGGTTGGGGAGGTCGTTGCCGGTGTACATGATCCCGTCGGATTTCCACTGGCGGGAGGCTCTGCCGTTGACGGCCAACAGCAAGATCGACCGTGCGGCGCTGCGGGCCGTGGCCGCCGAGCTCCACACCGCCGGGGGCGCGGAGGACGAGCAGCGGGCGCCGGTCACCCCGGCCGAGAAGCGGCTCGCCGCTGCATGGGCGGACGTGCTCGGGATCGCCGAGGACCGGGTCGGCCGGACGGACCACTTCTTCGACAGCGGCGGGTCCTCGCTGCTGGCCGTCAAGCTGGTCGTCGCACTGGACCGGGCGGTGACCCTCGAGGACGTCACCCGGCACCCGACCCTGGCCGACCTCGCCGGTGTGCTCGACGCGGCATCGGCCGGATCGAGTCCCGCCGCAGGGCCGGCACAACCGAGGACGGCCGGCCGAACGGGCCGGACGATGGAAGGAGGCGCGCGGTGCCTGTGATCTCCGTGCCCCACCAGTACAACGAGGAGGAGCTCTACGTCGACCTCCGGTCGATCATCGGGCATCCGCTCTTCCTGAAGTGCGAAGGCTTCAACTTCGCCGGTTCGATCAAGCTGAAGGCCGCGACCGAGATGGTCGCGTCCGCCGAGCGCGACGGGGTCGTGAAGCCGGGGTCGATCCTGGTCGAGTCCTCGTCGGGAAACCTGGGCGTGGCGCTGAGCATGCTCGCGGCGAGCAAGGGCTACGGCTTCCTGTGCGTGACCGATTCCCGCTGCAACCTGACGACGCGGCGGCTGATGGAGGCATTGGGCAGCCACGTGCACATCATCGCCGAGCCGGCCCCTGTCGGCGGCCTCCTCAGGGCCCGGATCGACTTCGTCCGCGCGCTGTGTGCCTCCGACGACCGATACGTGTGGCTCAACCAGTACGCCAACCCGAGCAACTGGAAGGCCCACTACCTGTCGACGCGCCGGCGATCGCTCGGCAGTTCCCGGGCCTGGACGTGCTGTTCGTCGGCGCGGGCACGACCGGGACGCTGATGGGGTGTGCGCACTACTTCCGGGAGCTGCGCAGGCGGGTGTGGATCGTGGCCGTGGACAGCGTCGGCTCGGTGGCGTTCGGCGGGGTGCCGGGCCGTCGGATGATCCCCGGCCTGGGTACGAGCATCCGGCCCCCGCTCCTGGACGAGTCCTTGCTGGACGACGTGGTCCGGGTCGAGGAAGCGGACACGATCCGCACCTGCCACCGCCTTGCGAGGAGCGGATTCCTGTTCGGTGGTTCCACCGGCACGGTGGTGAGCGGGGCCGTGAGCTGGTTGGCGCGGCACGACATGCGTGAGCCCACGGCGGTGGCCATCGCCCCGGACCTCGGCGAGCGCTACCTCGACACGATCTATCAGACGAACTGGTTGGAGGACCTGTACGGGCCGGACCTGGTCGGTGCCGACGAACCGGCCTCCATCCGCCGGCTGGCTTGAACCCGGACGCGTCCATGGCCAGCCGAATCCTCCTCGTCGAGGACGACTCGACGATCGGTGAAGTCCTGACGGCCAGCCTGCGCAGCCACGCCCACGAGGTCACGTGGGAGCAGACAGGCGAGGCGGGGATCACCCGGGCCACCGCGTCGGCCGTCGATCTCGTCCTGCTGGACCTCGGGCTCCCAGACCTCGACGGCGTCGAGGTATGCAGGCAGCTCCGGCGGGCCCGGCCCGGTTGCGTGATCGTCATCCTGACTGCCCGCGCGGCGGAGATGGACGTCGTCGTGGGGCTGGAGGCGGGTGCCGACGACTACCTGGTCAAGCCGGTCCGGCTGGGTGAGTTGCACGCCAGGGTCCGGGCCCACCTGCGCCGCAACGAGGGAGCGGCCGCCGCACTGTCGGCGTACCCGATCGGTGACCTCGTCGTCGACGTGCCGTGCCGCCGCGTCACGGTCGCGGGTCGGGAGCTTCCCCTGCGGGCCAAGGAGTTCGACCTCCTCGCCCGCATGGCCGCGCAGCCCGACGTGGCGCTGAGCCGCGAGACGCTCATGTGCGACGTGTGGGACGAGCACTGGTTCGGCTCCACCAAGACGCTCGACGTCCACGTCGCGGCGCTCCGCCGCAAGATCGGTGAGATCGCCGCGTCGTCGCACGCCCGGGTTCCCGCGATCGTCACACTCCGCGGGCACGGGTTCCGGCTGGAGCTCCTGCCGGACTCGAACAGCGCTCCACCAGGACGTTGACACCTGCCGTGCTGTCGGCCGGAGACGGGAGCGACGAGGCTTCGGGTGGCGCAGGCGGCAGCAGGAGCGTGAACGTCGGGGGCGTTCGCCGGGTCAGGTCCAGCCGGCCGCCCTCCGCCTCCGCGAGGCGTCGTGCCAGTGCCAGACCGATCCCGTGCGAGCCCCGCTGGTCGGCGCGACGGGTGAACAGGGCGCTGACGGGTTCGCGGACACCGGGGCCTGCGTCGGAGATGTCGACCGCCACAGCATCGGTGGCCTCGCGAACCGTGACCGCGACGGTGCCCGCGCCGTGGGTCGTCGCGTTGTCCACGAGCACCGCGAGGATCTGCCGGACCGCCGCGGGCGACGTGCACGGGGCGGCCGTTCCCGACTCGACGCACAGAGCGAGCGAGCGGCCCTGGAGCGCGAGTCGTCCGCGCCACTCCGGCGACATCTCGTCCAGCAGCGCGGGCAGATCGAGCCTGCTCGGCGGGGTGGCTCGGCGGTCGCGGGCGAGTGCGAGGAGCTCGTCGATGGTCGACTCCAGGCGGTCTGCGTCGACGAGGCCGGCGACGATGGCGGGTCTCGGGTCCTCATCCGAGCCCTCGAGGGCGGCTTCGAGCCGGAGCCGGAGACCCGCGAGCGGGGTGCGCAGCTGGTGGGACGCGTCGGCAGAGAACTCGCGTTCCCTGGCGAGCAGCTCGTCGAGCCGCGTCGCGGTGGAGTCCAATGCGGAACCGACCGCATCGATCTCCGTGATCCCACCGCGCCGGGTGCGCACGCTGAAGTCGCCGTGGCCCAGCCGCCGTGCGGCGACGGCCAGCTCCTCGAGCGGTCGCGCCAACCGGCGTGCCTGTCGGCGCCCGACGAGCCACGCGGCGGTGATGGCGAGGCCGGCCAGCGCGGCCATCGCGGCCCACACCAGCGCCACCCGGCCCATCGCGGTGCTGCGCGGGACGGCGGCCCGCACGACGCCGATCACGTCGTCCTCGTGCGTGACCGGTACCGCCACGACGAGGTCGCCGTGGTCCGCCGTGGTCCCCACCCGGCCCGCGAGCGCCCGGCCGACCTCGGGGCCGCCCTCGAACGGCCCGGCGCCACTCAGCCGGACGGCGTCCTCGTCGTAGACCGTCACCCGGATCTCGGCGGGAGCGTCGATCCGCGTGACCCGTTCGTCGTCGGAGACGTCGGCGGCCACGGTGATGGCGATGGTGTTGGCGGCCCGCTCGAGCTCGCTCCGCTCGACCACCAGCGCGTACTGAAGCACCGCCACCGCGAGCGGTACCCCGAACAGACCGATGGCCAGGACGGAGGCCCACACGGCCGAGCCGATGATCCGAGTGCGCACGGGCATCGCCTCCGTTCCGCAGCCGTCGTGGTCGCCCCCTCGGTGGGCCCACGGCCGGCGCGCTCGACGGCACGCGTCACTCGTACTGCTCTGCCCGACGGGCAGGACCGTTACAGACTCCCGCGTCGGATCAGTTCATGCTGGGGACGGTGTCTCCCGCTGAGATGAAGCTCGCCGAGCCGCGGTGAACGCAGCCGGTCCACGGCGCCAGCCCGAGCAGCGCCGCTCCGTCGCGCACCGACACCGCGGGGACGACCTCGAAGGTGCAGGCCCTGGACACCGTGTCCGCGTCCTCGTCCTTCCCGGACTCCGACAGGCAGCGGGTCGTGATCAACCCGGTCGCCGGGGTGGCGGTCAGGGCCGCCCGCAGCCGCGCGAGCACGAAGTCGAGGAACGAATGCTCGCTCGCGTGGTGACGCGGCATGTGGACCCGAGCCGTCAACAGCTGGGAGCCGGCGGGACGGCCCGGCCGGTAGTCGGCGGACCACCGCAGCGCGAGGAAACAGGCGTCGGTTCCCCGCCCGTCCGGGCGCGGCCCGTGCTCGAGGCGGTCGGCGTGGTTCACGAGCAGTTTCCTCAGCACGGCATCCCGCGTGATGAGCTCGAACGCGGTGAAGCGAAGGTCCATCCTTATCGTCCCGTCGGTTTCCGCAGTGCCCGCGCGGTTCCCCCAGGTCCGGCCACGCACCGCGCCGGGCTCAACCGTGATGGAGCCGGACACTAGGCCGTCGCCCGCCAGCTGGAAACCACTGGTCGGTAAGGCGGAGGACAACTCGGTCGAGCGGGAGGAACCGCCGGACCCGATGGGGTCAGACGTACCGGCGGAAGACGGGCTTGACCGGTCGCCACCCATCCACGGCGCCGGGTCCCCGGCGTCGAGCGCCTTCCGGTACACCGCGCAGGCCTGGCCGACGACCTCGACGGTGCGGTCGATGTCGTCATCGCTCAAGGCCGCGCTGACCACGAACGACGGGCCGATGACCCCGCCGCCCAGCAGTTGGCGCAGGAACAGCGTGCGGTAGGGCTGCGACGGCTTGCCCTCCGCGTCGAGGGTGGCGAAGACCAGGTTGGACGCGCGCCCGCGGACCTGGACGTGGTCGGCGACGCCCATCCCGGCGGCGACCTCGCGGACCCCGGCGGCGAGGCGGCCGCCCAGCTGGTGGAGCCGGTCGGCGATGCCGTCCTCGGCGTAGGTGTCCATCACCGCGATGGCGGCGGCGAGGGAGTGGGTCTCGGCGCCGTGGGTGGTGGAGAGCAGGAACACCCGCTCGGCGTCGGTGCGCAGTCCGCCGCGTTCCATGATGTCGCGCCTGCCGGCGAGTGCGGAGATGGCGAAGCCGTTGCCGAGGGCCTTGCCGAAGGTGGACAGGTCGGGGGTGATGCCGTAGACGCCCTGGGCGCCGTGCTCGCTCCAGCGGAAGCCGGTGATCATCTCGTCGAGGACGAGGAGCGCTCCGTGGCGGGTGGCGAGCTCGCGGACGCGTCGAGGTAGCCGGCGGGTGGTTCGGTCTGGGTGGCTGCCTCGAGGAAGACCGCGGCGGTCTCGTGCTGCTCGAGGACGGTGGCGAGGGCGTCCAGGTCGCCGTAGGGGAAGGTGGTGGTGTCCTGGCCGGGGATTCCGGCGGACATGGGGGTGCCGGCGATGAACCAGTCGTCGGTGGAGAAGAAGGGGTGGTCGCGGCACAGCGCGATGGTGGTGCGTCCGGTGTGGGCGCGGGCGAGGCGCACGGCTGCGGTGGTGGCGTCGGAGCCGTTCTTGGTGAACTTGACCATGTCGGCCGTCGGCACGTTCTGCAGGAAGCGCTCGGCGGCCTCGACCTCGATGACGGCGGGGCGGACGAAGTTGCTGCCTTTGTCGAGCTCGCCGCGGACCGCGTCGACGACACGGGGGTGGGCGTGGCCGAGCGCCACGGCGCGCAGGCCCGAGCCGTACTCGATGTACTCGTTGCCGTCGGCGTCCCACACGTGGGAGCCGCGGCCGTGGGTGATGACGGGTGCGAGGTCTTCGGGGTACTGGTCGTCGCCCTTGGCGTAGGTGTGTGCACCGCCCGGCACCGCGGCGTGCAGGCGGGCGTTCAGCGCTGCGGACTTCGGCAGGGACGGGTCCGTCATGGCGGTCATGATGGACCGGAGGACGCCCTGCCCTCGATCGAGGTACGGCGTGGCAGGCGTTCGAGCACGAGTGCGCAGGTCAGCACCACCGCGACGGCGACGCAGAACCCGCCCACCGTGTCGGTGGGGTAATGGATGCGTTCGGTGACGAGCGCGAGCGCCATCGCGCCACCGGACACCCCGGCCCCGGCGGCGATGAGCAGCGCGCTCGTGCCGCTCGCCGTGCGCAGCACCGTGATCAGCAGGAGCGCCGCGACGACGCCGAGCGCGGTGGCGCCGCCGGTGTGGCCGCTCGGGAACGCGAGCCCGCCGTCGATCGTGCGTCCGATGATCGGTTTGAGACCGGTGGTGGCGACCCCGGTGAGGCCGGGCCCCAGGATGGCCAGCGCGGCGAGCCTGCGGTGGCCGAGGGCGAACGCGACGCCCGCGAGCAGCGCCGCGAGCACGACGACCGTGACCGGGTTGCCGAAGACGATCACGGCGTCGGCCGGGGACGGGTTGTTGCCGACGAGGCTCTGGAGGCGCCGGTCCAGCCGGCCCGCGCTCGAGTCGTCGGCGTAGCGCGCGCCGAAGAATCCGAACACCAGCAGCGCCAGCACCGAGACGGCTGCTGCCGGTGCGTGCAGTCCGGGCGGGAGCAGCGCCCGGTCGGGGCGCGGGGCGATTGCCGTCACTCCATCCAAGCTACCGCGCTTCCCGACTGGCGTCGCTAACCGCGGCGGCCGGACAGCCGGTGCACCGCGCCGCGCCACCGTTCCGCGCGGGGGAGGACGTACCGCAGGGCCCGCCCGGGCAGACCGTCGGGAAGCAGGTCGTACGTGCCGGGGTACACCACGGGCTCGCCCCCGAAGCCGAGCTTGAAGAACGCGACGCCCTTGGGCTCTGCCGGCGCGCCTGCGCGGATCGCCCGCGCGATCTCGAGCGGGATGCCCTCGAAGTCGTAGTAGCGGTAGCCGGCCTCGCGCGCCCATGCGATGGCCGTCCAGTGCGTCAGCTCGCTGGCACCCGGTGGGGCGTCCTCGACGTCGGCGAGGCCGCCGATCTTGTAGATCACCGTGTCGCCGAACGCGACGAGCAGCACCGCCGACAGTGCCACCCCGTCGCGTTCGGCGATCAGCAGCCGGAGGTGGCCGGACGTGCCGAACGCCGCCCACAGCCGCTGGTAGTAGTCCGCGGGGTAGGGGGCGAAGCCCTGCCGCCGCGCGGTCGCCTCGATGATCGCCTGCAGGACGGGCAGGTCGGCGACGTCGCCGGTGCGCACGGTGACACCGTGCTTGCGTGCCTGCCGGACCCGGCGGCGGGTCGTCGCGCGCAGCCCGCGGAAGATCGTGTCCTCGTCACGTTCGGAGCCGACGTCGACCACCGCGCTGGCCACCGGCGCGGTGTCGAGGTCGCTGGCGATCAGCCTCGCGATTCCAGGAACGCCGCGAGGTCCGGGCGGTCGACCGGTGGCTGGATCTTCATGACCGCGATCCGGTGCTGCCGGGCGTGCCGCCGCAATGCGGCGAGCAGGAACTCGACGAGCTCGGGGTCCCGGGACTCGAGAACGGGACCGCGGGGCAAATAACCCATCTGGCCGAGCACGGGGATTCGCCGGGTCAGGAGCTGGCAGCCACCCACCAGGTGCCCCGAGCGGCGAAGCAGGATGCGGCGGGCCTCCCAGCCCGCCCCGGCCTTGACGTGACCCCATCCGCTCGACTGGAGGTGATGGCCTCCCGGTGCGGCCTCCACCCACTTGTCCCACTCCGGGTGCGACGGCGCGTCGTCGACCTCGATCTCCAGCACTGCCTCAACTCCCCCTCGTGGCCGTGCCGTACCCACCGTACGCGCGGACCGGTGATGCCCGCGTGACCGTCGGGTCGCCGCTCGCGGAGCGGGACGTGCGGGCGTCTCACCCGAACGGCTGGAGTTCGTGCCGACCTCGCCGACGCCACCGGGCGAGACGGTGGGCGCCTTTCGGTAGCTGTGAGCCGTCACAGTTTCCCGTCACCGGATCGGCGCAACGCCCCTCGTGGCGTCCGTAGGCTGCGAGGTGGACGCTGGACCGCGTCCACGTGCCGGGGGAGGTGCGAGCATGGTGCTGCGGGGCCTGGGGATCCTCGTCGCGGTGCTGATGAGCACCGGCGTGGTCGCGTGCTCGACCGCCGGTACGCCCGCGCCGGCGCGCCCGGGCACGCTCCCGTCGCCGCCCGCTGCGGCACCCGAGCGCTGCCTCACGCCGGACCAGACACCGGCCCCGGGCGACGCGGTGTGCTTCTCCGGGGAGCTGGAGGAGCCGCTGGAGATCACCACGGGGGGCACCGCCGACGCCCCGGTGTTCTACCGGGGCAACGGCGCGGTGGTGCCGGGGATCCGGGTGCAGGCCGACAACGTCGTGGTCGAGGGCTTCGTGTCGAAGGGCGCCGACAGCACCGGGATCGTGGCGGTCGGCGAGAACATCACGGTGCGGCACAACGAGATCACCGAGGTCAACTACGACGGTGACGACGTCGACGCGATCCGGTTCTTCGGCGACGGCGCGCAGATACTGAACAACCACGTGTACGACCTCGAGGGCAGTGACATCGAGGACTCGCACGTCGACTGCATCCAGACGTTCGCGGTGGAGCTGCCGGGCAGCTCGAACGTCGTGATCCAGGGCAACAGGTGCGAGGACATCCGCGCGCAGTGCCTGATGGCGGAGGGCCCGAACGACGAGGGCGGGTCCGGCGAGGGCGTGAGCCGCAACTGGCTGTTCGACGGGAACTACTGCGAGTCCCACGCCGAGGCGCAGTCGGTGGCGCTCGAGGACATCCAGGACGTCACGATCAGCAACAACGAGATGGCCGGCGAGGGGAACAAGGCGTTCGCGCTGGGCAAGGACTCCACCGGTGTGATCGTGCGGGACAACCGGATCGGCCCGGGGTACGGCCGTGAGGTCGGGTTCGACGATCCGTCGGCGGAGCAGGGCTATCAGGGGCCGCCCGCCGAGTAGAGCCGGGTAACGGAGTCGGGCTCGTGCCCGACAGGCGTCGTGACGACGTCCTGCGTTGACGGGGGAGGAGACGCTGGTGTCGGAATTCGCCCGCCGCATCGTGGTGGTGGGAACTGGGTATGTCGGCCTGACGACCGGAGCGTGTCTCGCGTCGTTGGGCCATCGGGTGATCTGCGCCGACGTGGATCGCGCCAAGGTCGAGCGGCTGCAGGCCGGGAAGATCGACATCCGGGAGCCGGGCTCGCGGAGATGGTCGGGGAGATGCTGGCGGCGGGCCGGCTCGCGTTCGTGACGGGCGCGCGGGCCGCGCTGGACGAGCTGCGCCGCGACGGCACGGCCTGCGAGGTGCTGTTCGTCTGCGTGCCCACGCCCATGGGGGTCGGGGGCCTCGCGGACCTGTCGGCGGTCGAGGCGGTGATCGACGAGGTCCGGGAGGTGCTGCCGCCCGGTGCGATCGTCGTGAACAAGTCCACGGTGCCGGTGGGCACGGGTGAGCGCACCGCCGAGCTCATCGGCAGGCCCGACGTCGCGGTCGTGAGCAACCCGGAGTTCCTCCGGGAGGGCTCGGGGGTGCACGACTTCCTGCACCCCGACCGCATCATCGTGGGGTCCAATGCGCAGGACGCCGCGGAGCGCGTCGCGGCGCTGTACTCGCGGCTCGGCGCGCCCACCGTGCTCACCGGGCTGGCGAGCGCCGAGATGATCAAGTACGCGGCCAACTGCTTCCTCGCCACGAAGCTGTCGTACGTCAACGCGATCGCCGAGCTGTGCGAGCGGCTCGGTGCCGACGTCGAGGACGTCACCGAGGGCCTGGGCTACGACAAGCGGATCGGCCAGTCCTACCTGTCGCCCGGCCCCGGGTGGGGTGGCTCGTGCCTGCCCAAGGACACCTCGGCGCTGCTGCAGCTCGCCGACTCGGTCGATTTCGAGTTCCGGCTCCTGCGTGCGGCGATCGAGACGAACACGCGGCAGAGCAGGCGGGTCGTCGAGAAGATCCAGACCGCGGTCACCGGCAAGCGCAACGGGTCGCTCACCCGCAGGCGGATCGCTCTGTTCGGGCTGGCGTTCAAGGCGGGCACCAGCGACCTGCGCGACTCGCCCGCGCTGGCCGTCGCGGCCCAGCTGCGGCAGGCCGGGGCGGAGCTGCTGGCCTACGACCCGGCGATCCCGGCCGAGGACTCCTCGTTCGACGGCGAGCTGCTCACGGTCGTCGACGACCCGTACGTGGCCGCCAAGGACGCCGACGCCCTGGTGATCCTCACGGAGTGGCCCGAGTTCCGCGCGCTGGACTGGCCGCGGCTGGCGACGGCCGTCCGGCAGCCGATCGTGGTCGACACGCGCAACCTCGTCGACCCGGACGTCCTGCGCCGCGCGGGTTTCTCCTGGAGCGCGGTGGGGCGGGTGCCGCGCCCCGCGGCCGAGAGCCAGGAGGCCACAGATGCCTGAGGTGCCGCAAGACGGCGAGATCGACCGTCTCGTGATCCAGCAGTACGACGTCCACCGCACGGTCACCATCGGCGGGATCGACACCTGCCTGCGCGGGTTCCTCGACTACGCCCCCGAGGACGTGCAGGTGGGGATCGTCGGGATCGACGAGGTGGGCGCCCCGGACCGGCCGCTCGGGGTGTGGCAACGCCACCGCCGGGGCGACCGCGACATCTGGTTCCTGCCCGTCGCCCGGATCGACACGTCCCGTTCGAAGGGCCTCGTGCCCTACTCGCTGCGGCTCGTGGCCGGGCTGCTGCGCCACCGGCGGGCCATCCCGCGGCCGAAGGTGGTGCAGGCACACCGGGTCGACGTCGGCCTGTTTACCCGGCTGCTGTTCCGGCGGCCGCTGGTGTACTGCATCCACACCCAGGAACGCGGACTGCTCGGCCCGACGTCCGAGTCGTACTGGCGGTTCCTCGGCGGCCTGCACGAGCGGCTCGACCGCCGGATCGCGCGTGCCGCGGAGCGGGTGATCGTGTTCAACCCGGCGTACGCGGAGAAGGTGCGGCGGTGGAACCCGCGCACGATCTCCGCGCCCACCTGGTTCGACCCGGCCATCACCCACCCCCCGCCGCGACCGCTGAACCCGCACGCCGTCATCTGGGTGGGCCGGCTGGAGGTGCCGAAGGACCCCGCGCTGGCGGTGCGGGCGTTCGCCCACCTGGCGCAGGAGCACCCCGACGAGCCGTGGACGCTCGAGGTGATCGGGTCCGGCACGCTGCGCCCCGCCCTCGAGGAGCAGATCGCCGCCCTGCCGGAGGACGTCGCCCGCCGCATCACGCTGCGGGGGCGGCTGGGGCCCGCCGACGTCGCGGAGGCCCGCGCCCACTCCGGCGTCTTCCTGATGACCTCCCACGCCGGCTACGAGGGCTTCCCGCGGGTGCTGGTCGAGGCGCTGGCGATGGGCCTGCCCGCGGTGGTCACCGACGGCGCAGACACCGGCGGGCTGGTCCGCGAGGGCGTCTCCGGCTTCGTCCGCGGCCGGGACGCCGCGGCGCTCGCCGACGCCGTCCGGGCCGCGCAGGGCCTCGACCGCGCCGACGTCACGGCCGCCGTCGCCGAGCTGAGCGCGCCACAGGTCGTCCGCGACGTCTTCTTCCGCGGCCTCACACCGGCGGCGTCGTGAAGACCCTCGTCACGGGTGTGGCCGGCTTCGTCGGCAGCACGCTCGCGCGCAGGCTGCTCGCCGACGGCCACGACGTCGTGGGCGTGGACGCGCTCACCGACTACTACGACCCGCGGCTCAAACGCGACAACCTGCGCGACATCGCACACCCCCGGCTGCAGCTGGTGGAGGCCGACCTCACGCCGTCGACCTCGCGGGCCTCCTCGCCGACGTCGAGGTGGTCTACCACCAGGCGGGCCAGCCGGGCGTGCGCAAGTCGTGGGGCGCCGACTTCGACGGCTACCTGCAGGGCAACGTCGGCGCCACCCAGAAGCTCCTGGAGGCGGCGTTGCGGGCCCCGCGCCTGTCGCGCCTGGTCTACGCCTCCTCCTCGTCGGTCTACGGCAACGCGCTGCGCTACCCCACCCGGGAGTCCGACCGGCCGCAGCCGCTGTCCCCGTACGGGGTCACCAAGCTCGCCGCGGAACACCTCTGCGTCCTCTACGCGCAGAACCACGGCCTGCCCACGGTCTCGCTGCGCTACTTCACCGTGTACGGCCCGCGGCAGCGCCCCGACATGGCCTTCACCCGCTTCTGCTCCGCCGTCCGCGACGCGCGGAGATCACCGTGTTCGGCACGGGCGACCAGGTCCGCGACTTCACCTACGTCGACGACGTCGTCGAGGCCAACACGCGGGCCGCCACCGCCGACGTCCCGGCCGGTACGGTGCTCAACGTGGCAGGCGGCACCTCCACCACCGTGAACGAGGTCATCGAGCTCCTGGGGGAGATCTCGGGCCGGGTGCCCGCCGTCCGCCGGGGCGACCCGGTACCCGGCGACGTCGAGCGCACCGGTGGGAGCACGGCCGCCATCCAGGCGGCCGTCGGCTGGGCACCCACGGTTGCACTGAAGGAAGGGTTGGCGGAGCAGTACCAATGGGCCGCCACCGTCCTGACGTAGGTGCGGTGAGGAAGGACCTGCACACGGCGGCAGCCGCGATCATCGGCTCGCTGCCGGGATTCACGCTCCCCTTCGTCGCCGCGCTGGTGCTGGAGCCCGAGGACTCCGACCTCCTGTTGCTGGCGATGTCGGTCGCCATCACGGTGTCGGTGATCGTCAGCTCCGCCGTCGAGCTGACCACGATCGCGGAGTACGGGAGGGTCCTCGGCAGGGACCGCAACCCGGCGCCCGGCGCGCTGCGCGACTACCGGCGGCGGGTCCTGCTGTTCGCCACGGCGCTCACCGTGCTGGTCGTGCCCGCGCTCGCGATCGCCTACGCGATCGGGTCGCCTGCGCGCGGCGAGTTCGTCGCGCTCGTGTGCGCCGTCGCGCCGGCCCCGCTCCTCGCCGCGATCGCGAGCATCCTCTCCGGCGAGTGCATCGCCCGCGGCGGCCCGACCGTGCCGATCGCGGTGCAGGCCATGCGCACCCTGCTGCCCGCCGTGCTCCTCGCGGTCTGGTGGGACGCGCCGCTGGTCGTCGTGGCGGCCATGCTGCCGGCGGGCGAGGCGGCGAGGGCCGTCGTCCTCGGGGTGGCGGTGCGCCGCCTGCGCGCGCAGCAGGCGGGCGCGAGGACGGGGCGCTGACCCCGTTCGGGCTGGTCGCACAGGCCCTTTCGTCCGGCGTCACCCAGCTCGGCCCGGCCGTCGACCGGCTGTTCCTCTCGGCGTCGGGGGCGGGGGCCGTGTCGAGCTACGAGATCGCCGACCGGCTGATGTACGCGGCAGCCCAGTTCGTCAACATGGCGTTCATCGTGCGGCGCGTGGGCGCGTGGGCCCGCCTCCCGACGATGGTCCCCGGCGACGCCGCTGCCCTGCTGCGCCGCGACGGACGGGTGCTCGGCATCGTCACGGCCGTGCTCACGGTGGGCGGGGCGCTGGTCTGCCTCGCCGGGCTCGCGTCGGGCCTGCTGCCCGAGTCGTGGGGTCAGGGCTTCCTGTGGGGCGCGATCGTGATGCTGTCGCTGCCCGCGCACGTGTTCAACGTGGTGGGCACCCGGCTGCTCGTGGTGGCCCGCAGGCAGCGCTGGATGCTGGCGATCGCCGCAGCCACGGCCGTGCTCAACGCCGCGCTCGACACGATCTTCTTCTTCGCCATCGGCCCCATCGGCATCGTGGTGGCCACGCTGCTGCTGCGCTGGACGATGGCCGGGGTCTACCTGGTGCTGCTGCGCAGCGCGGTACCCCGGGCGATCGGCCAGGAGCGGTAGCCGCGGAGCGAACGGGGCTGTGATCAGGGGAAATGGTGTCGCGGCGTCAGCCTGTCGTTCCCACACCAGAACGTCGCACACCTGCTCGATGCAGGTGTTCATGCCGTCAGCGTCGGGCTCCCAGGGCAGTCGCCTGCCGTCAAGTGATCGCGGTTGCTCAACCGCTCGAGGGCTGCTGCGGTTTCGCGATTCGGGGCCGTGTAGATGGTCAGGTGGATGCCAGGAGAGTCGGCGAACGAGAGCTGCTGGTGTTCGAGATCGAGCCTTCCGACGTCCGGGTGGATGAATGTGCGGACGCGGCTGGTGAAGCCGTCGACGTCGTGGCTGTCCCAGGCGGTTCCGAATTCGGGGCTTGCCTTGCGGAGGTCGTCGACCAACTTCGCGACCTCGGGTGAGTTGAGTCGAGGGCCGATGGCGGCGCGGTACATGGTCACGAAGCGTCGGCTGTCGGTGGGCCAGTCGGGGAGGAGGTCACGGACGGTCGGGTCGGTCCAGACCAGCCAGAGCAAGTTGCGCTCGTCGGGCGTTGTGGTTGCGACCGTGGGGTACAGCGCTGCGTAGGCGTCGTTCCACGCGATGATGGTCCAGTCCCAGGCGATGGCGTACGCCGGAGATGATCCGAGTGCATCGAGGACGTGCTGACCGTGGGGTGGGAGGCGATGCCCGTCGTCCCGTTGCAGTCCTTCGTGTCCGGCCAGGTGCAGGGCGTACTCGTGCTCGGCCGGGGACATTCGAAGGACTCGAGCCACGGCGTCGATCACCTGTCGCGACACGTTGATCTTGCGGCCCTGCTCGAGCCACGTGTACCACGTGAGCCCCACCCCGGCGAGCATCGCGACCTCCTCGCGCCGCAGCCCAGGTGTACGGCGGGAGCCCGATTGCGGCAGCCCGACATGTTCGGGGGTGGTCTGCTCGCGCTGACGCCGTAGGAACGCCCCCAACTCTGTACGGGCCTCGGTTTCCATCCTCGTCCTTGGTGGTGGTGTTGGTACCAGTATCGAGGCAGGTCTGCCTGTGGTCGAGCCACCGATGCATCGTCGTCCGAGCTCGCTCGTGATCGGAGATGCAGATGAAGACTGCCGAACGTGTCAGCAGCCTGGTCGGCAGGTGGTTCGCGGTGATCGTGCTCGCCGCCGGCGCGATCGCCCTCCTGACGCCGGAGACCTTCGCGCCGGGAACCAGCGCGATCCAGTGGCTGCTCGCGCTGATCATGCTCGGGATGGGCATGACCCTTCAGGTCGGCGACTTCGTGATCGTGGCGAAGCGGCCGTGGGCGCTGCTCCTGGGCGTGACCGCTCAATACCTGGTCATGCCGCTGGCCGGATACGGCCTCGCGGTGGCGCTCGATCTGCCCCCCGCTCTCGCGGCAGGCATGGTGCTGGTGGGTGCGGCACCTGGCGGCACGGCGTCCAACGTGATGGTCTACCTCTCCCGCGGTGACACGGCGCTGTCGGTGGCGATGACCACGGTTTCCACACTCCTCGCGCCACTTCTGACCCCGGCGATCGTGCTGTTGCTCGGTGATGAGTTCCTGCCCGTCGACGCGGGCGCGTTGTTCACCTCGATCCTGCAGATCGTGCTCGCGCCGGTGCTCATCGGCCTACTGCTGCGCACCTTCGCCGGCCGATTGGTCGAGCACGTGTTGCCGGTGTTGCCGATGATCTCGGTTGGCGGGATCACCGCGGTCGTCATGATCGTGGTCGGCGCGAGCGCAGGAACACTGCTCTCCGTCGGCCTGGTGCTGGTCGTCGCGGTGGTCCTGCACAACGGCATCGGGCTGGGTCTTGGCTACGCGATCGCCAAGGCCTGCCGTCTCGACGTGCCGGGCCGCCGGGCGGTGAGCATCGAGGTCGGCATGCAGAACTCGGGCCTCGCCGCAGCACTGGCCGCCGCCCACTTCAACCCGGTGGCGGCGCTACCTGCCGCGATCTTCTCGGTGTGGCACAACGTGTCCGGGTCGGTGCTGGCCTCCTACTGGTCACGTGGCGGCGAGCCCACGGAGGTCGCCGCAGAGGGCATGATCGCCGGGGAGGGCGGTCGATGACCCGCGAACGGCTCGAAGGCAGCAGGCATCGGCCCCGAAGCCATGCGGTGACCGAGGGCCTGGAGGCGGCCGCGGCACGCGGGATGCTGCGAGGACTCGGGCTCAGCGAAGCCGATCTCACCCGGCCACAGATCGGGATCGGAAACTCCTGGAACCAGGTCACCCCGTGCAACGGCAACCTCGACAGGCTCGCGCAGGTCGCAGCCGAGGGGGTTCGACAAGCCGCAGGAGTGCCGTTCATCTTCGGCACCATCTCGGTCAGCGACGGCATCGCGATGGGCCACGAGGGGATGCACTACTCCCTGGTATCCCGTGAAGTCATCGTCGACAGCGTCGAGACCGTCATGGAAGCCGAACGCTTCGACGGAAGCGTCCTTCTCGCAGGATGCGACAAGTCGCTGCCCGGGATGATGATGGCCGCCGCGCGTCTCGACCTGGCGTCGGTGTTCGTCTACGCGGGCACCGCGATGCCCGGCCGCGCGACCCTGAGCGACGGCACAGAACGCGACCTCACCATCATCGACGCGTTCGAGACCATCGGCGCCTGCCACTACGGATTCGCCCCCAAGAGCGACGTCGAAGCGGTCGAACGGAACTTCTGCCCGGGCGTGGGCGGCTGCGCCGGCATGTACTCGGCCAACACCATGGCGAGCATGGCCGAAACGCTGGGCCTCGCGCTGCCTGGAAGCGCATCACCGCCGGCGCACGACCGCCGCCGCACCGACATCGCGCGGCGCTCCGGCGAGGCCGTGATCGGAATGCTCGAACACGGCATCACCAGCCGCCAACTGTTGACCCGTCAGGCCTTCCTGAACGCGATCACCGTCCTCATGGCCCTGGGCGGCTCGACCAACGCGGTCCTGCATCTGCTGGCGATCGCCCAGGAAGCGGAGGTCTCGCTGACACTGGACGACTTCGACAAGATCAGCCGCACAGTCCCACGACTGGCCGACGTGAAGCCGTTCGGCAAGCACTACATGGCCGACATCGACCGGGTCGGCGGCATCACGGTGGTCCAGAAGGTGCTGCTCGACGCAGATCTCCTCGACGGCGAATGCCTCACCGTCACCGGGCGCACGCTCGCGCAGAACCTCGACGAACTGCTACCCGGTCGTCCCGACGGGACCGTGCTCCGCTCGCTCGCCGATCCGCTCGACGCCACCGTTGGCATCACCGTCCTGCGTGGCTCGCTCGCACCCGATGGCGCGGTGGTGAAGTCGGCCGGCATCCCCGTTCGTTCCATGACGGCCACGGCCCGAGTGTTCGACGGCGAGCGGGCCGCGCTCGACGCGATCGCGGCCCGCGAGATCAGCCATGGTCAAGCGGTCGTCATCCGCTTCGAAGGACCCCGCGGCGGCCCCGGCATGCGTGAGATGCTCGCAGTCACGGGTGCACTCAAGGTGCCGGCCTCGGCTCCGAGGTCCTGCTCCTGACCGACGGGAGATTCTCCGGAGGAAGCACCGGGCTCTGCGTGGGCCACATCGCCCCCGAGGCAACCGACGGCGGCCCCATCGCGTGGATCCAAGACGGCGACGAGGTGCACATCGACCTCGCCACCGGAGCGCTCGATCTCCTCGTCGATCCGACCGAACTCGAACGCCGACGTGCCGTGAGCCTGCCTGAACGGCCCGGGCCGCGGCCCGGCGTGCTCGCGAAGTACGCCAAGCTCGTCAGCTCTGCCGCCACCGGCGCCGCATGCCGTTGAGGCCGGGTACACGCCCAGGTGATGATCGTCAGAACTGGTGACACAGCGACAGATCTGTCGTCCCTGCACCAGCTGCGGCGATCATGGGCCACTAGCGCCGCGGCGTGGGCGACGGGCGCGGCTTGTCGACGGGGCGGGTGGCCGTGTCGGTGCCGCTCTCCTGCTGCGTGCCGTTGTTCTCGGACTGCTCCGGGATGGGGCGAGGTAACCCGGTGGGCGGGCTCGTGACCTCGGGCGGGGCGGCTTCGGGCGGGGCGGCTTCGGGTGGGGTGGCGCCGGGCGGTGCGGCGGTCGGACGGGGTCGCGTCGGCGCAGGCTGCCCGTCGCGGCGGGCCGTCGAGACGGGCACCTGGTAGGCGGGCACCCGGCCCTCCCGGCGCAGCCGGCCCTTCGTCATCGTGAGCACGGTGCCGAGCAGGCGGGCGGACACCGCCTGCAGCGCGCCCACCGCCGCGGTGACCTGGTCCTGCGACGTCTGCTGGTGCTGGACCACGAGGACGACACCATCGGCGCGCGCGGCCACCGCGGCCGCGTCGGACACCGCGAGCAGCGCGGGCGTGTCGACGACGACGAGGTCGTACTGCCTGCGCATGTCGGCGAACAGGTCGGCCAGGCTGTACGAGGCGAGCAGCTGGCTGTGGTTGTGCGGGTAGGGGCCCGCGGTCAGCACGTCGAAGCCGCCGCGGTTCCACGGCTGCCGCGCGTACTGCCACACCATCCGCCCGGCGAGGACGTCGACGAGGCCGGGGAACGGGTCCAGCCCCAGGTAGTCGCTCACCCGCGGGTTGCGCAGGTTGGCGTCGACCAACAGGACGCGGTGGCCGGTCTCCGCCATCGCGATCGCGAGGTTGCACGCCGTGGTGGAGGTGCCCTCGCCCATGCGGGCGCCCGTCACCACGATCACCTTGTGGCCGCGGCGGCCGTCGCGGAACTGCAGGTTGGTGCGCAGCTTCCGGAACGCCTCGGCGCGCGGGGAGGTGAACGGCTCGTCCACGATCAGCGGGCGGGACGGCACGTGGCGGTCGTGGGCGAGCTCGGCCAGCACCGGGGCCGGGGCCAGCTCGGCGAGCTGGGCGCCGAGCGGACCGAGCGGTCCCGTGCCTCCCGCACGACCAGGCCGACGACACCGATCAGCAGGCCGAGCGCCCCGCCCAGCGCCAGGTTGTACATGGTGTTGGGCGACACGGGGGTGGGCTGCGGTGTGGCCTGGCGGACGATCTCGGCACCGATCCTCGAGGGCTCCGGGGCCGGCGGGGCGGGCTGGCCGGGCGCAGCCGGGGCCGGCGTGGGCGCCGGGCCGATCGGCTGCTCGAGCTGCCCGACGAGACCGACGAACTCCGCGGCGAGGGTGTTGGCGATGTCGGCGGCGCTGCGGGGTGGAGTCGCGGACGGCGGCCGTGAGCACGACGGTGTCCGTGTCGGCGCTCACCGTGATGCGCTGGGCCAGCTCGGCCGGGGTCATCGGCAGGCCGAGCCGGTCGATCACCGCCTGGGTGATGCGCTCGTCGGTGAGCAGCGGCTGGTAGGACAGCACGCGCTCCTTGGCGAGCTCGTTGGACTCGTACGCCTCGTCGGGGTCCGCGGCGGGGCCCTGCAGCGAGACGTAGAACGTGATGTCGGAGCTGTACTCGCGCGGCGCGAAATAGTTCGCGACCCCGGCACCGAGCACGCCGAGAACCAGACAGAGCGCGACGATCTTCCAGCGCTCGCGCAGCACGAGAATCGCTCGGTCAACGGTCATGTTCGCCCCCGTGAATCAGCCCGTCGATGATTCGCTTCAAATATATGGCCAGGAATGTGCGGGTGGGGAGCGCGAGCTTGCACCCGTGCTCCCCAGCCTGGCACCTTGGATGTGATGACCGTGTTGAGCCGGCAGGCCTGGCCGTGGGCACTGGCGGCGGTCGCCCTGGGGGCGCTCGCCGTCGTGGCGCCGATCGCGGCCGTGGCCACGTTCGGTGGCGCGGTGCTCCTGCTCGTGGCGGTCGTGGCCCCGCGCACCACCGTGGGTCTCGCCGTGCTCGCGGCGCTGTTCGTGCGCCCGCTGATGCACCTGGTGCCGGTGCCGCAGCTGAGCTATCTCGACGAGGCGATGGTGCTGCTCTGCGCCTTCGTGCTGCCGCTGCGCAGGATCGCCGGGAAGCGGGCGCTGCGGGTCTTCCCCGGGCAGTGGTGGTTCGCGGGCTTCGTCGTGGCCGGGCTGCTGAGCGGCCTGCTCCTCGGGGTGGCGCCCGACATCTTCCTCACCGGAGCGGTGGTGATGGGGAAGGGTCTGGTGCTCGCGTGGGCGGTGGCCCAGGTCGACTGGGAGGAGCGGCACCTGCGCGCCGCGGCCCGGGCCGGCACGGTGCTCGTGGTCTTCTGCGTGGCGGCCACGGCGGCCAACTTCGTGCTCGAGGACCCGTGGAACGCGTTCATGGCGAGCGACGAGAACGCCGTGCAGGCCCGCGGTGCGCTCCCGTCGCTCGTGGGGCCGTTCAGCCACCCGATCGACCTCGGGCAGTTCATGACGCTCTCCGCGGTCGTGATCGCGGCATGGCGGGTGGCGGTGCGCAAGAGTGCCCTGACGTTCGTGCTCATGCTCGCCACCGCAGTGGGCTCGGTGCTGTCCGCCCGCCGCACCGCCATCGGCAGCCTGGTGGCCGCGTGGCTCTGGGTGCAGGCCACCGTGCGCGCCAAGGGGCCGCTCCTCGCCGTGGCCGTGTGCGCGCCGATCGCTGCCGTGCTGTTGATCAATCCGCTCACCGCCGTGGTGAACGAGACCTACCAGGAGTACCTCGACCCGAACGCGGCCACCTCGGCGGCGCGCACGGTGCTCACGCTCGGCTCCTTCGACGTGGCGGCGAGCCACTTCCCCCTCGCGCCGGGTTCGGCCGCTACGGCTCGGCCACGGCCGCCGAGAACTACAGCCCCGAGTACGTCGAGCGCGGGTTCTCCGAGGTCTGGGGGCTGGGCCGCGGCGTGGACGACGGGCGCTTCCTCACCGACACCGAATGGCCCGCGATCATCGGCGAGAGCGGCTTCCTCGGCGCCATCGCCTTCGTGGCGGGCCTGGTGGCGATCTACCTCGCGGCCCGCGGGCTGTGGCTCTCCTCGCGGCCCGCGCCGGTGCGGTGGGCCGGCCTGGTGACGATCGGGTGGATGGTGGCCTGCCTCGTGCAGTCCGTGGCCACCGTGACCTTCACCGGCCCGCCGGTGTTCGGCCCGTTCTTCGCGCTCGTCGGGATCGTGGCAGCGCTGTCGGACGCGGGCTCGGATCGGTCGGACTCGGATCACAGCCGATCCACCCCTGGGGCGGAGAGCCGGGCGCGGGTGTCCAGCACCCGGGCGGAGTGACGCTCGACCAGCTCCCAGTCGATGTCGTCGTGGTCGGTGAGGATCACGATGACGTCCGCGCCGGCGAGGGTCTCGGGCGTGCAGCCGACGAGCCGCACCTCGTCGGGCACGTCGGCCGGGGCCACCATCGGGTCGATCGCGGTCAGCTGCGCGCCGAGGTCGGCGAGCCGGTGCGCCACCGGCACGGCGGGGCTCTGGCGCGCGTCGCCGGAGTTGCGCTTGTAGGTCAGGCCGACGAGAAGCACCTTGCTGCCGTTCACGGCGAGCTTCCTGCGGTTGAGGTGCTCGGTGACGCGGGCGGCCACGTACGCGGGCATGTTGTCGTTGACGTCGTTGGCGATCTCGACGAATCGGAACGTGCGCCCGAGCGAGCGCCGCACCTGCCACGACAGGTACGACGGGTCGATCGGCAGGCAGTGGCCGCCCACGCCGGGGCCGGGCGTGAACTTCATGAACCCGAACGGCTTGGTGGCCGCCATGTCGACCACCGACCAGACGTCGATGCCGAGCTCGTGGCAGTACATCGCCAGCTCGTTGACCAGCGCGATGTTGACGTGCCGGAACGTGTTCTCCAGCAGCTTCGCCAGCTCCGCCTCCCGGGTGCCCGGCGCGCGCACGGTGTGGTCGACGATCGTGTCGTAGAACGCCTGCACGGCGACGGTGGAGCCTCGTCGACCCCGGAGATGATCTTCGGCGTGTTCTGCAGGTGCCAGGTGGGGTTGTTCGGGTCGATGCGTTCGGGGCTGTAGCCGAGGTGGAAGTCGGTGCCCGCCGCCAGCCCGGACCCGGCCTCGAGGATCGGCCGGAAGACCTCCTCCGTGGTGCCCGGGTAGGTCGTGGACTCGAGCACCACGCAGGCGCCCGGGGTGAGGTGCGGGGCGAGGAGCCGGGCCGAGTCCTCGATGAAGGACAGGTCGGGGGCGCCGTCGCGCAGGGGCGTCGGGACGCACACCACGGCCACCCGGAACCCGGCGAGCTCCCGCGCGTCGTCGGTGGGTGTGAAGCGGCCCGTGCGCAGGCAGCTCGCGATGTCCTCGTCGGTGATGTCGTCGATGAAGCTCTCGCCGCGCCGCAGCTGGTCGGTGCGCTGCTTGTCGAGGTCGAACCCGACCACGTCGTGTCCGACCTGCACCGCGCGCACCGACAGCGGCAGCCCGACGTATCCCTGGCCGACCACGACAACTCGACCGGTGACGACCGACATGGTGTTCCCCCTCAGCAGAAGTAGCGGTAGAGGAGCGCGCCCGCCCGTGCGGTGATCTCGTCGGGCACCGACGCGTCGGTGAGCAGGCGGGTGAGCTCACCCAGCTCCCGCCCGAACTCCTCCTGCTCCGGTGCCTGCAGCCAGGTGCCGGAGCGCAACGTGACGATGCGGCGCTCGTCGCTCGCCCACTTCCCCTTGAACCCGACGAGGCCGGGTTGGTCGAGGTCGGACAGGCCCCAGTCGACGAGCCGCATGCCGCGCTCGACGCCCCGCTGGATCCCGGTCCAGTAGACGGCGTCGTTCGGGCGTGCCCCCAGGTGTTCGGGCAATGAGGCGCCGAACTTGTAGTAGAGGACGTCGTCCCATTCGAGGAACATCGCGCCGGCGATCACCTCGCCGTCGAGCTCGGCGAGCAGGGTGGCGCACCTGCCTCCGTCGTGGAACTCGTGCCAGATGTTCTCGAAGAACTCCACCGGCTGCGCGAGGAGCCGGTACTTGTGCTTGCGCAGGCCGACGTGCAGGCGGTGGAAGGTGCGGACCGCGTCGAGGTCGTGGCGCACGTGCACGCGCACCCCGGCCCGCTCGGCTGCCTGATGTTGCGGCGCGACGTCCCGGAGATCCGCCGGTGGAGCTCGTCGATCCCGGTGTCGAGCGGGGTGCCGTGCCACGCGGCCTCGCCGACCGTGCGCAGCCGCGGGTCGGCGAGCGCGGGCGAGTCGGCCATGCACCGCAGCGTGAGCTGCTCGTCGCCGGTCTTCGCGGCGTCCAGCAGCGCGGTGAAGACCGGGGCGTGCGCCGTGAGCGGGTCGGCGCGGTCGGAGAAGGGCAGGCTGGAGTGCCGCCTGCCCCGCACGTCGTCGACGGCGACCCAGGCGAATCCGCCGACCGGTTCGCCCGCGGGGTCGAGCGCGATCCGCGCCTCCGGCGTGAAGCCGTACGAGCGGCAGACCGCGCTGATCCACGGTGGCGAGGTGAACAGGCTCGCCCCCGGCCCCGTGGCGAGCCCGCGCCACCGCGGGTCGGTGACGGGGTCGGCCTCGACGACGGCCGGGAAGGCGCCCAGGAGAGTCATGGTCGCAGCTCGAACGGCGGTACCTCGGACGCCCTGCGCACCGCCGTGGACAGCGTGGAGACCAGGTCGTCCACCGTGATGTCGGAGGGCGCGCGGTGCAGGGCGAACCCCCGCCGCGCCAGCTCGTCGGCGAGCTCCCGCTGGTGGTCGTCGGCCGCCTCGCCGAACTCGGCCTCCCGGCTCACCATCACGGCGAACCGGCCTGCGTCGAGGTTGGCCAGCGCGGAGCCGGTGCCGGCGTGGCTCACCACGATGTCGGCTTCGGCGAGCGCGCGCCGCAGGTCGGCGGCGGGCAGGAACGGGGTGGCGGTGATCGGCAGGTCCTCGACCGGGGTGCAGCCGGTCTGCCACAGCACGTCCACCGGCCGCCCGATGGCCTGCTCGAGCGGCCCGTCGGCGGCGAGCAGCTTCGCGAGCGGCAGCACGAGCCGGCGGAACGGGAACTCGGCCGCCGTGCCCACCGTGACGACCACCTTCACCCGTTCACCGGCTCCCGGCGCTGCGCCACCGCCTCGAAGGCGTCGAAGCCGTTGCCCCCGTAGCGCCACGGCCCGCCGCTCCAGCTCCGGGACTGCGTGTAGGTGTGCACCCGGGGCACCCAGCGCAGGATGCGGCCGGTGAGCGAAGGCCCGCCCACCCGGGCCGCGCTCTCGATGTAGTGGCACTCCACACCGCGCGCGGCCAGGTAGGGCAGGTAGCCCAGCGCGATGCCCGATCCGGTGGACACCGCCCGCGTGGGGCGCCTGCGCCGGAACAGCCGGTGTGCGTGCAGGGCGCACCGCAGCACGCCCCGCACGTCCTTCTGCCCGACGTACGGGACGTACTCGACGTCGCGGCCCTGCAGCAGCGACGTGCTCTGCTCGTTGGCGTGGGTGACCCACACGGCGTCGGGGTCGGGCGGGATGCGCTCGGCGAGGCCGTGCAGCTGGGCGAGGTGACCGCCCGTCGTCGCGACGAGGACCGTGGTCACCTCGACCCACCGCCGCCCAGCAACGCCGGGACCGTGCGCGCGAGGATCTCCAGGTCGCGCGCCAGCGTGCGCTCCTGGACGTACCGGACGTCGAGGCGCAGCATGTCGAGCGTGCCGAGGGCACTGCGGCCGCTGACCTGCCACAGCCCGGTGAGCCCCGGCGGCACGTCGAACCGCGCCGCGTACTCGGCGGGGAACATCTCGGCCTCCCACTCCAGGCACGGCCGCGGCCCCACGAGCGTCATGTCGCCGCGCAACACGTTGATGAGCTGCGGCAGCTCGTCGAGGCTCGTGCGGCGCAGGAAACGCCCGACCCGGGTGATGCGGGTGTCGCCCACGAGCTTCGAACTGCCGTCGACGACCGTGTCCTCGCCCTGGAGCTCACGGGCGATGAGCTCGCGCAGCGCGCTGTCGTCGCCGCCGGGCCGCATCGTGCGGAACTTCAGCATCTCGAACGGGCGGCGACGCAGCCCCACGCGCTGCTGCCGGAACAGCGCGGGGCCGCGACTCTCGATGCGGATGGCAGCGGCGATGACCAGCATCGGCAGCGCCAGCGCCGCCAGCGCGACGGCCGAGACGGCGACGTCGACCAGCCTGCGCACCGTGGCGGCCGCCCCACCGGAGGCCGCCCCACGCAGGCGGGCCCCGATCCCGCGGACCGCGTGCCGCAGCCGCCACGCCCGCCCGCCGACGCGCGAGATCACCCGGTAGGCCGTGGACAGCTTGAACCGGAACCGCAGCAGCGAGTCGCCGCTGCGGACGAACACCCGGTCGACCGCGAAGCGGCCGTGCTCGCGCGCCACGGCGAACGCCACGTCGTAGCCGGCACCCGCGACGGCGGCCCGGGATCCGGGGTCGTGCGTGCCGTACGGGTAGGCGAACGAACGCGCCCGCACGCCGGTGGCCTCCTCCAGGCGGTCGCGGGCCTCGACGACGTGGCGGTGCAGCTCGGCGCCGTCCATCCCGACCATCCGCGTGTGGTCGGCGCTGTGGACGCCCAGCTCCATGCCCATGCGGGGCAGCGCCGTGAGCTCCCCGCCCGCCAGGAGCGGCTCGTCGGCGTACGCGTCGGTCCACTCGGCCCGGCCGCCGATCCGGTCGGGGCAGACGAACAGCACCGAGGGCACCTGCGCCGCCTGCAGGACCGGCGCGGCGATCTTCCACGCCGACTCGTGCGCGTCGTCGATCGTGACCAGGTACGAGCGGCGCGGGGTCGGTGCCCCGTCCAGGGCAGCGAGGTACTCGTCGAGCGTGAGCGCGTGCCACCCGCTGCGCCGCAGGTGGCGCAGCTGTGCCGCGAACGCCTCCTCGCGGACGAACAGCTGCTCCGGGTCGGCGCCGGGCGCCTCGCCGAAGTAGTGGTACATCAGCACGCGGGGAGCCCTCAGCGAGGCTCGCGCCGAGGGCGTTCAGATCGGGACACCATGCAGGACCTCGCAGACCAGGTCGACCTGCTCCGACGTCATCGTGGGGGAAAGCGGGAGCGACAGGATCCGAGCGGCCGCCGTCTCCACCACCGGCAGCGGCCCGTCGGCGTACGCGGCGAAGGCGGGCTGCTGGTGGCAGGGGATCGGGTAGTGCAACCCCCAGCCGATGCCGCCGCGTCGAGCGCGGCGGTGACGGTGGCCCGGTCGGGCACCTGCACCACCGCGAGGTGGTGGACCGGCTCCGCGGCGGGATCCTCCGCCACGGGGACGCACCACGACGGCAGGCCGCGCCGGTACCGCTCGACGAGCGCGACGCGGTCCTCGTTCGTCCGGTCCAGCCGGGCGAGCTTGACCCGCAGGGCCGCCGCCTGCAGCGTGTCCAGCCTGCTGTTGCGGCCGGAGACCTCGTGGGCGTAGCGGTCGGTGGGGGAGCGGCCGTGGTCGGCGAGCACCCGGATCCGCTCGACCAGCCCGGCGTCGTCGGACACCACCGCACCGCCGTCACCGAGCGCGCCGAGGTTCTTGCCCGGGTAGAAGCTGAACGCGGCGGCCGCACCCCACCCGCCGGGCCGCCTGCCCAGGTAACGGGCGCCATGCGCCTGCGCAGCGTCCTCGACCAGCGCGACGCCGTGGCGGGTGGCGAGCCGCGCCAGCGCGTCGACGTCGGCCATCTGGCCGTACAGGTGGACGGCCACGATCGCCGCCGTGCGCGGGGTGATCGCGGCGGCGACCGCGGCCGGGTCGACGAGCAGCGTGTCGGGCCGCACGTCGACGAACCGGGGACGCGCGCCCACCGCCCGCACCGCCTCCACGGTGGCGACGAACGTGTTCGCCGGCACGACCACCTCCTCGCCGGGGCCGATCCCGAGCCCGGCGAGCACCAGTTCGAGCGCGTCGGTGCCGTTGCCGACCCCGACCCCGTGGGCCACCTCGCAGTGGGCGGCGAACTCGGCCTCGAACGCGCTCACCTCGGGCCGCCGATGAACCGGCCGTGGGCGAGCACCTCCTTCCACGCGAGGTCGAGCTCGTCGCGGAGATCCTGGTGGACCGCGGCGAGGTCGAGGAACGGGACGGCGAGGGTGCCGGTCACGAGACCGCTCGCACACCGGACGCGATCCGGGCGGCTTCACCACGGGTGCGGTGCGGCCCGTCATCAGCGCGGCGTCGGTGGCCGCCAGCACGCGCACGATGTCGAGCCCGCGCTCGCCGGGGGTGTCGGACGGCACGCCGGTGCGCACCGAGTCGACGAAGGCCCGGTCCTGGGCCATCAGCGGCTCGTGGAACGCCACGAACGGGGACACGATGTCGCCGGTGCGGTAGCTGACCGGCCGCTCGTGGGCGCTGTGCGGGTCGTCGATGCTCGCCGGGTCGACGCCGATGTCGTAGATGCGGATCCGCTCGTTGTCGGACATGTCGTCGTAGACGGCCATCTTGCGCTCGCCGACCACGGTGGTGCGGCGCACCTTGTTCGGGTTCAGCCAGCTGACGTGCACGAACGCGCGGGTCTGCGGGAAGTCCAGCCGCAGGTAGGCGACGTCCTCGCGCCACGGCGTGACGTTGCGGTCGCCCCACACCGACGCCGCCACCGGCAGCTCGTCGAGCAGGTAGGACGCGATCGAGATGTCGTGCGGGGCGAGGTCCCAGATCACGTTCACGTCGCGCTGGTACCGGCCGAGGCTCAGCCGCGCCGAGTCGATGTACAGGACCCGCCCGAGCGCGCCGGAACGGATGATCTCGCGCAGCCTGCGCACGGCCGCGTTGTACTCGAACGTGTGCCCGACCATCAGCTGCACGCCGTGCACGGCCGCCGCGAGCACCATGGCCTCGGCGTCCGCCACCGACGTGGCCATGGGCTTCTCGACGAGCACGTGCTTGCCCGCGTTGATCGCCTGCAGGGCGACCTCCGCGTGCGCGCCCGGTGGCGTGGCCACCAGCACGGCGTCGACGTCGTCGAGCACGTCGGCCAGCGACGTGGCGGTGCCGGCCACGGACGGGTAGTACGCCACCGCGTCCTCGAGCCGCCCCGCGTCCTCGTCCACGACCACGACATCGACGTCCGGCATCGTGCTCAGCACCCGAACGTGCTTGCTCCCCCAGTAGCCGTACCCGACAACGGCCACACGGATGTCAACTCGCTTCGCCACCGGTCCCCCAGACCCTGCGATGCTCCCCCTACAGACCTCGGCGCGAACGTGTCGCCGAGGCTCGGCGACACGCACACACCCGGGATCCCGATCGGTGTTCGTGCCCCGTGCCCCTGGTGGCCGCGAACCCCGTCGACGAGATCTTGGAATGGCGTACCCGCCGCCTGTTCTGGCTATCACGACAATAGGCGGGGGTGTTACAGGGTTTTCTCAGGTCGGCGTTTGGGTGACATACGGCGTACACAGTCGGACCAGCACATTGCTGCAGACGGGTTATATTCGTGGTCAGGATTCCCTTACCTCTGTACGGATTCCTGCGATCTGCAATGCCCATTGCGGCCACATCCTCGCGCGGCGCAGGCGGTACGCACCCGTCGAGTGCCCAGCAGCGGGCGCCCGCGGCACGTCGACTATCGTCTGTGGCCGTGAGCGTGTGGGAGACGATCCTCTACTTCGCGGTGCCCACGGTGGCGTTGTACCTGGGTATCGCGTTGCTTGTCGCCGCGCCGCGGATGGCCCGCAGGCCCCGCTACCGGGTGGGGCAGCCCTGGCCGCACGACCCGATGTGGTGGACGGCCAACCCGCAGGTGCCCAGCTGCCCGCCGTCGACCACAGCGACGACCACTCCGCCGACCGCGGCCCCGCACCCGTGGGCGCACGCGCAGGCGCCGAGCGAGGAGGTGCCCGTGGCAGCTGGTGACGTCACCCCGGGTAGCACGACCGACCACGGCGGCACCGGCACGGCCGTCGTCGCGCCCGGCAGCGAGGACCTGCCCCTCGGCGCGGTCGTCACCGCGTCGGGCCGGGTCTCGCGCGCGGAGGAGTACGAGGAGCCTCGCGGGCCGACCAGCCGTTCACCCCCGTCCAGCTCGCCCGGCTCGACGAGGCGCTCACGCTCACCAGCCGGGAGACCGGCCTGCGGTTCAGCGTGTACCTCGCGACCTCGGGTCCGAGCCGTCGGCGCGGGTGGCCGAGCTGCACGACCAGCTCGATGGCGCCACCGAGGCCGTGCTCGTCGCCGTGAGCCCCGGGCAGCGGTTCGTCGAGGTGCTCAGCGGCGCCGAGGCCCGCACCCGCCTGCCCGACCGCGGCGCCAAGCTCGCCGTCATGAGCATGGTGGCCTCCTTCAAGGAGGGCGACCTGCTCGGCGGCCTGCTGAGCGGCCTGCGCATGCTGGCCGACCAGGCAGGCGGCCGCCGCCGCGCGCACTGAGCCGTCCTCCCGCCGACCGGCCCGGCCGGTTTCCCGACCGCTCACCGCCGGGTACCCCGCTGCACCGAACTGCGCGACCGGTAACCGATCGACCGTAACCTCCGAGCTTTAACCGGAGTTGGTGATGGCCGACACGGCGCTCCACGTCGCATACTGTTCGTCCACGGCCTCGCGGGGCCACGGAGTGATGAAGGGCAGGGACCCACATGGGTGACGCGGCAGCGGGACACACAGCCGGCGATGGGCATCGTCGCGGCCGGCGAAGCACTGCTGGCTCGTCAGTCCTCACCCCTCCCACGGGCATGCCGGTCATCCCGGACCTCCACGCGGCCTTCCCGACACAGCGGCAGCCGCTCTCCCCGGTGCCGGTCGAGCCGCCCCAGCCGCCCGCGCGGGACGTCGTCGTCGAACCGTGCACCTGCGGCCACGGCCCCGAGACGCACGAGCACTACCGGCCCGGCACCGACTGCGGCGCCTGCGGTCGCGCCACGTGCGGCGAGTACCGGCGCGCCAACAGCGCGTGGCGGCGCTTCATGCGCAGCATGGGCCTCGGCCGCTGAGTGACCGAGGCATTCCCCGACCTCTCCCGCGTCGACCTGGGTGAGGTCGAGTACGACTCCGCCACCACTGCCATGGAGGGCTGGGCGGCCGAATGCCGGGCAGGCACCGCGGGCGACCGGCTGTTCCTGCTGTCCCACCCACCGATCGTCACCTACGGCTCGCGGACCTCACCCGCCGATCTCCCACCCGCGGCCTCGGGCCTGCCGGTGGTCGAGGTCGACCGCGGCGGGCAGGCCACCTACCACGGCCCCGGCCAGATCGTCGGCTACCTCGTCGCGAACGTGCGCGAGCGCGGCCCCGCCGATGTCGTCCGCTGGATGGAGCAGGGCCTCATCACCGCACTCGACGCACTCGGCTTCCCCGCCGTCCGCAGGCAGACCCCACCCGGTGGCTCCAGCCTCGTCGGCGTGTGGACCCCGGACCACCGCAAGATCGCCTCGATCGGCATGCGGATCCGCGGCGGCGTCAGCACCCACGGCTTCGCCCTGAACGTCGACCCGGACATGGCGGTGTTCGCTCAGTTCGTGTCCTGTGGCCTGGCGGACCCGATCACGTCCTTGCGCGAGCTCGCCGTCGAGCGGGGCGTGCCCACTCCGACCGACGCCGTCGTGCGCGACAGCCTCGCCCGCAGCTTCCGGGCAGTGAGCTGCGAAACACCAGGAAGATTGATGGCCTGAGGGGTGTTTGTCCGGTTGTGACCCGGTTACGGCCGGGGCAACCACCCAAGGAGGCACGTGATGGTCGCGCAGCCGCGCACCGCGCCATCGGTCAGCTACTGGCCGGACCGCGTTCGGGTCGTCTTCCGGTTCCTCGCCCGATCTGCTCGTGAGATCTGGTCCGGGCTCGACACCTGGAGCGGCATCACCCACGGGTCGATCCCGATGAACGGCGACCTGCCGGAGCAGCTCGCCGCCCGGGGCGACCTCGACGGGCTCGCCGCGCTGGCGGACGCCGGCGACGAATACGCGTCCACGCTGCTCACTCGGGCGGTCTCCGACCGCGTCGACGCCTCGGCCGGCGAGCTGGGAGCACGCTGACACACCGACTCCGGCACCGGCACACCGGAGACGGTGTCGCAGGCATGATCAGCGCTTCGGCGCGAAAACGGGCGAAATCGACACGAGAACGCGCCCACTCGCCGATCATGAGCGATCTTGCCGCAGCCCGGAGGCCCACACACGAACATCCGCGAGCGCCGGAGTTGGTGTGTGAACGCCCCTGGCCGGTCGGCTAGGACCTGTCGAACTCCCGCGCGCCCAGGGCCCGGACGATGCCGGCGCGGCCCTCCGACACCAGGCGGCGCAGGGCGGGCGAGTGGGACTCGTCCGCGAGCCAGGCGTCGGCGGCCTCGACCGTGGACTTGTCCACCGCCCACGACGGGAACAGGCCGACCACCACCTGCTGGGCCCGCTCGCTCGTGCGCCGCGACCACACCTCGGCCACCTCGGCGAAGTAGCGCTCCACGTACCCACCGAGGAGCCCGCGCTGCACCGGGTGCGAGAAGCCGTTGATGATCGCCTCCTGCACGGCGTTCGGGATGTCGTCGTCGTGGACGGCCAGGGTCCAGGCCCGCTCCTTGGCCTCGGCGGTCGGGATCAGCGCGCGGGCGCGGGCCGCCTGCCGCTGCCCGGTGGAGGTCGGGTCGCGCTCCAGTTCGGCGTCGATCTCGGGCTCGCGCGCGTACCCGTGCGCCACCAGTGCCTGCAGGAGCCGCCAGCGCAGGTCGGTGTCGACGGTCAGCCCGTCCGGCACGTCGACGTCGTCCAGCCAGCCGCGCATTCCCTCCAGCACCGTCGAGTAGAGGACGCTGCCGGTGAGCGCGTTGACCACCGCCAGCTGCGCGTCGGAACCCGCGGGTGCGGTGTCGAGGCGGAACAGCAACGAGTCGACCAGCATCGGCCAGCCGCGCTCCGCGGCCCACTGCTCGTCGGCGTAGGACGCGATCGCGGTCTGCGCCTGCATCAGCAGCCGCTGCACCACGCCCACCTCGGTCTCCGCCCCGAACCCGCCGGCCACGAGCGCCGCGAAGTCGCGGGCCTTGAGCTCGGCCTCGCGGGTCATCTCCCACGCCGCCGACCAGCACAGCGTGCGGGGGAGCGGCTCGGCGATGTCGCCGATGCGGTCGACGAGCGTGGCGAGCGAGCCCGGGTCCAGACGCAGGGCGCAGTAGGTGAGGTCGTCGTCGTTGACCAGCACCAGCTGCCCGCGCGGCACCCCGACGAGCTCGGGCACCTCGGTGCGCTCACCCGAGACGTCGACCTCCACGCGGTGGGTGCGCACCAGCTTGCCGTCCCGGTCGTCGTAGACGCCGACGGCGAGCCGGTGGGTGCGCAGCTCACCCGCCCCCGGCCGCGCGCCGCCCTGCACCACGGCGAAGCGGGTGAAGCGGCCCTGCGCGTCGACCTCGAACGACGGGCGCAGCAGGTTGAGCCCGGTGGTGCGCAGCCACTGCTCGCCCCAGCCCGACAGGTCACGGCCCGACGACTCCTCGAGCGCCGTCAGCAGGTCGTCGAACGTGGCGTTGCCCCACGCGTGGCGCTGGAAATAGGTGCGCAGCCCCGAGAGGAACGGCTCCAGCCCGACGTACGCGACGAGCTGCTTGAGCACCGAAGCGCCCTTGGCGTAGGTGATCCCGTCGAAGTTGACCTCGACGGCCTGCAGGTCGGGGATGTCGGCGGCCACGGGGTGCGTGGAGGGCAGCTGGTCCTGCCGGTAGGCCCACGACTTCTCCACGTTCGCGAACGTGGTCCACGCCTGCGTGTACTCGGTGGCGTTCGCCTGGCAGATCACCGACGCCCAGGTGGCGAACGACTCGTTCAGCCACAGGTCGTCCCACCAGCGCATCGTGACCAGGTCGCCGAACCACATGTGCGCCATCTCGTGCAGCACGGTCTCGGCCCGGCGCTCGTAGAGGAAGCGCGTGACGCGGGAGCGGAAGACGTAGTCTCCAGGAACGTCACCGCGCCCGCGTTCTCCATGCGCCCGCGTTGAACTCCGGCACGAACAGCTGGTCGTACTTGCCGAACGGGTACCGCACGCCGAAGTTGCGGTGGTAGAAGTCGAAGCCCTGCTTGGTCTCGGTGAACAGCCGCTCGGCGTCCATGTGCTCGGCCAGCGAGGCCCGGCAGTAGATGCCGAGGGGGATCGCCCCCTGATCGTCCCTGTGCTCGTCGCGCCACTCCGCGTACGGGCCCGCGATCAGCGCCACCAGGTAGGTGGACATGATCTCGGTGGTGGCGAACCGGTGGATCCCGCCATCGGCACTCTCCGCGACCGCGTTGGAGATGACCTTCCAGTCCTCCGGCGCGGTGACGGTGAGCGTGTAGCGCGCCTTGAGGTCGGGCTGGTCGAAGCAGGCGAACATGCGTTTCGCGTCGGCCGTCTCGAACTGCGAGTAGAGGTAGACCGCGCCGTCCACCGGGTCGACGAACCGGTGCAGCCCCTCGCCGGTGTTCATGTACTGCCCGGTGGCCACGACCCGGAGCTCGTTCTCGGCGGCCAGCGCGGGGAGCGCGATCCCGTCCTCCTCGCGGTAGTCCGACACGTCGAGCGGCTCGCCGTTCAGCGTGGCCTCGGCGACCGAGGGCCCCACGAAGTCGATCCAGCTGTCGGCACCGGGCTCGGCGCAGCGGAAACGGACGGTCGTGGTGCTGGCGAACGTCGCCTCACCCGGCTTTCCGTGCCCGTCGGTGAGGTCGAGCTCGACGGTGTAGTCGACGACCTCCAGCAGCGCGGCCCGACGCTCGGCGTCGGTGCGGGTCAGGTTGGGAGGGGCCATACGGACTCGGCACTCCTGGGTCGATGGGACGCTGGGACTGGCTGCCGATCCAACCACGTGCGTCGGCGAGACGCCGTCGAGATCGGGCCGGCGAGAGATCGGGCGGCCGCGGAATGCCGGGTCGGCGCGCCGGGTTGCTCCGGAGGTACCACGATGCCCTGACCTGAGGAGTAGCCGTGACCGGTGCCGAGCCCGCCCGCGTCGATTTCTGGTTCGACCCGCTCTGCCCGTGGGCGTGGATCACCTCGCGCTGGATGCTCGAGGTACGGGAGGTGCGCGACGTGGAGATCGACTGGCACGTCATGAGCCTCTCGGTGCTCAACGAGGGCCGTGACCTCCCGGACGACTACCGCAAGCTCATGGACCGTGCCTGGGGCCCCGTCCGCGTCGCGATCGCCGCCGCCCGCTCGGAGGGTGAGGAGATCCTCGAGCCGCTCTACACCGCACTGGCACCCGCATCCACAACCAGGGCAACAAGGACTTCGACGTCGTGATCAAGGAGGCGCTGGCCGAGCTCGGCCTGCCTGCGAGCCTCGCCGACGCCGCCACGAGCACCGAGTACGACGAGGAGCTCAAGGCGAGCCACAACCGCGGCATGGAACCGGTGGGCCTGGACGTCGGCACCCCGACCATCCACGTCGACGGCGTGGCGTTCTTCGGCCCGGTGCTCTCCCGCATCCCGCGCGGGGAGGACGCGGGCCGCGTGTTCGACGGCGCGCGGGCGCTCGCATCCTTCCCCCACTTCTTCGAGCTGAAGCGCACCCGCACGGAGGAGCCGGCGTTCGACTGAGCCGTCAGAATGTGTGTGAGAAGCCCTCATGTGGGCCGCAGGTCCCGATGATCCACCAGGTCGCGGCCGTTCTGGGCGGCCCGCTTCGCCCTTCTCACACACATTCTCAATAGCGGGCGATCAGCGCGTCGCGCAGGACGCCCGTCTCCAACTCCATCTCCCGCACCCGGTGCTTGACCAGGTCGCCGATGCTGACCATGCCCACCAGGCGGCCGTGGTCGAGCACCGGGAGGTGGCGGTAGCGGCCGGAGGTCATCAGCCCATCGCGTGGGCGACCGTCTCGTCGGGGCTCGCCGTCTGGACGTAGCGGGTCATGACCTCGCTCACGGGCATGGTGAGCAGCCCGGCGCCGTGCTTGCGGAGGGCGCGGACGATGTCGCGTTCGGACACGATCCCCTGGATGGTGCTGTTCTCGTCGCAGACGAGGACGGCGCCGATCCCGAGCCTGCCGAGCCTCTCGACGACCTCGGCGACCGTGAGCCATGGCAGCACCGAGTGGACCGTCGAGCCCTTGTTGTCGAGGATGTCAGCGATCTTCATCTTCTTTCCCCTTCGATGCCGGCTGCGGTGGTTCGGGGGCGCCCGCCTGTGCTGCGCCGTGTGACCATGGTGCTCCTGCCGGGCGGCCGCCGCCGTCACGGGAGAGCGCCGTCACCGGAAAGACGCACCGTCTGTCACCGATGCCTGATCTCGTGCGCCGAACGGTCGGTGCGGTGGGCGATCGGCTACTCAGGAGGCAATTGCGTAGAGCGCGTCGCGCAACTCCCGGCCGTCGTCGTCGCCTCGCCAGAGGACGCGCAGTGCGAGTTCAGTGGGTGTCCCGTGCAGGGGCAGCGGCACGAGGGTGCCGTCGGCGATCTCGCCCGCCACCGCGAAGTCGGGCAGGAGCGCGATGCCGAGGCCTTGCCCGATCCATGCCTTGACGGTGGAGACGCTGCCGAGCTCGGTGCGTCGACCACCCGGTCCGAACAGCCGGTCCGTTGCCATGCGGAACGAGCAGCCGGGCGGCGTCACCAGTAGGAGTTCGTCGGTCAGGTCGGCAGGTGTGAGCGGCCTGGCGCCTGCGAGCGGGTGCCCCGGCCGGGCGGTGAGGCGCAACGTCACGGTGCCGATGTCGACGAACTGCAGCGCTGCGCCCTCGTCGTCGAACCCGAGCTCGCCGAGCGACGTGCCGACGTCGAGCAGCAGCGCGGCGTCCAGCTCCCCGGTGGCGACGGCCCGCAGGAGCGGCCTGCGCATCATCGACCGCACGTCCAGCCGGAGGTCGGGGCGCCGGTCGGCGAGCCGGGCGTGCTGTTCGCCGCCACGGTGCTCCTGCAGGACGGACACGGCCTCACGCCACTGCAGGCGGGCCTCGCGTTCCTCCCGCTCACGCTCCCGACCGCGGTCGGGCCGGTGTTCACGGCCCGGCTCGTCGCCGCCCACGGCCCCCGGCTTCCCGTGCTCACCGGGCTTGTGGCGCTCGTCACCGGCCCGGCGCTGCTCGCGGCGTCGCCCACCGCGCCGTACTCGGTGCTCGGCGCCGGGTTGCTCGTGATCGGGGTCGGAGTCTCGCTGACTCTTCCAGCCCTGGTCACCGTCGTGGTCGCGGCCGCCCCACCGGGGACCGCGGGCACGGCGAGCGGCCTGCTGAACGCCGTGCGGCAGACGGGGGCGACCCTCGGCATTGCGGTGATGGGCACGCTCCCGGGCGGGCCCGCGTTCCTCTGCGCCGCCGTCATCTGTGGCGCAGCGATGCTGCTGTGGGTACTGTCCTCGCGGCGCGGATGACCCGTTCGGCGCACCGCGCGTAGCCCGATCGGCTATGGGCACCGCGTTGAGCGTGCCGTCGGCGTGCCTGGATACCCTTGCGGGCGATGAGCCCCGCATCCGATCACCCCCCCGTCCGCGTCGGCGGCCGCTACCGGCTCGACGAGCGCATCGGTGCCGGTGCCATGGGTGCGGTCTGGCGGGCCACCGACGAGCTGCTCAACCGCACCGTGGCGGTGAAGGAGCTGCTCGCGGCCGCCGCGCCGCCCACCGCGGCGGGCAACGACGCGCTGGAGGTGTCGCGCCAGCGCATCCTGCGCGAGGGCCGCATCGGGGCGCGGCTGCAGCACGCGCACGTCATCAGCATGTTCGACGTCGTCGTGCACGAGGACCGGCCGTGGCTGGTGATGGAGTACCTCCCGTCGCGGTCGCTGGCCCAGGTGCTCGGCGAGAAGGGGCCGCTGCCGCCCGGCCAGGTGGCCGACATCGGGCGTCAGGTGGCCGACGGGCTCTCGGCGGCCCACCTCGCGGGCGTCACCCACCGCGACGTCAAACCGGGCAACGTGCTGATCGCCGACGACGGCCGGGTCAAGCTCACCGACTTCGGGGTGTCCCGTGCCGTCGACGACGTGCAGCTCACCCGCACGGGCCTGATCGCGGGCACCCCCGCGTTCCTGTCGCCCGAGGTGGCGCGCGGGCTCAACCCCACGGCCGCATCCGACATGTTCGCGCTCGGCGCCACGCTGTACGCCTCGATCGAGGGCACCCCGCCGTTCGGGCTCGACGACAACGCATATGCCCTTCTGCACAAGGTCGCCACCGAGCAGGTGCGCCGCCCGAAGCAGGACGGCCCGATCGTCGACGTGATCATGCGGCTGCTGAGCAGGGAGCCCGAGGACCGGCCCACCGCGTCCCAGGCCCGCGACGCGTTCGTCGCCGTGGGCGCCGGTGGCGACTCCGGGCTGGCGCCGCTCGCGGCCACCGTGCCGACGCCCGCGCCTGCCACCCCGCCGGCCCGTTCCGGCCCGGCCACCCTCTCGGACGCCCCGGTGCCCCCGCCGGCGCGTCGCGGGCGCAGCCGCCGGATGCCGCTGCTGCTCGGGGTGCTCGGCGTCCTCGCCGTGGGCGTGGGCGTCACCGTCGCGATCCTCACCAGCGACACCGGTGCGGGTGGGAGCCCGGCCTCCGCCCAGCCGGCCGCCACCTCGGAAGCGCCGGCGCCGACCACCGCCCCTGCGGCCACCACACCGCCCCCGGCAACGACCGCGCCCGCCACCCCGGCGCCCACCCCGGCGACCGGCGCGGTCGCGTTCGTGCAGAGCTACTACGGTCTGCTGCCCGGCGACACGGAGTCGGCGTGGCGGCTGCTCAGCCCGGAGGCGCAGGGCGTGTCCGGCGGCCGCGACGGGTACGACCGGTTCTGGGCCGAGATGGCCTCGGTGCGCCTGCAGAACGCCCGCCAGACCGCCGACGACACCGTCGAGGGCACGGTGGTGTTCACCCGCCGCGACGGAGGCACGTCGAGCGAGCCCTACCGGTTCGTGATGGGCACGGGGTCCGACGGCCAGACGATCATGGAGTCGTTCAGCAAGCTCTAGGTGCACTGCCCACGGAGGTCAGGGATCCGGCGCCGGAGCGGCCGGGCGCCAGATCGCCTCGGCCATGGCGAGCAGGCACTGCGCGTCGCGCCGGCGTGATCGTTTCGACTGGCGTGGGATCGCCCTCGGTGGGGCGCCCAGGCCAGTCTCGGACCGATCATGACGGCATGATCGGTCCGACTGGGGCCGCAGCGCCCTTGCCGCGTCGGGCAGCGTGATGTCGCAACGATCATGACGTTGCCGGTGAGCAGGCCAGGACGGCGGTGCTTCCCCGGCCCGCTGGGCGTCGGCCATCCGGGGCGTGATCGCTGGAAGTGGTTGGAGCGCGCCGGATGCGACGCTCCGGCACCACTTCGGCCGATCACGTGCGCGTCTATCGTCGCAGCGGTGGCGGGGCGACGGATCTGTCGTCCGGGCACCATCTCCGGCGATCACGAGTCACCGGCCGGCCATCAGCCCGGCCATGATCGGCCACGGCCACCGGCCGAGTCGGCATCACCCGTCCAGCGGTCAGGCCGTCTGTTCGGAGAGGCCGAGGAGGTGGGAAGTGACCCAGCGCACCACCTCGCGGACGAACACCACGCGGTTGTCGGTGCCGTGCACCTCGTGGCCTTCGTCCTCGAAGAGCAGGAACCCCGGGCTCGCTCCGCGCTCACGAAGCGCGTCGACCACCTGCTGCGCCTCCGCGAGCGGCACGTTGGTGTCGTGTGCGCCGTGCACCACGAGCAGCGGCGCGGCGATGCGGTCGACGCGGTGCAGCGGGGACAGCTCGTGCAGCAGCGCGGCGTCGGCGTGCGGGTCGCCGTACTTCGTGGCGGCCGCGGTGGCGATCCACGGCTCGGTGTGCGCGTAGAACGTGGCGAAGTCGGAGATGCCGCACACGTCCACGCCGACGACGAACAGCTCGGGGAACCAGGCCAGCGCCGCCAGGGTGAGGTAGCCGCCGTAGGAACGCCCGGACACCCCGATGCGGGACGGGTCGGCGAGCCCGGCGGCGACCAGGAACTCGACGGCCGAACGTACGTCGCTGATGGCGGCGAAGCGGCGCTCTCCGTCGTCGGCGGTGCTGAAGGTGCGCCCGTAGCCGCCGGAGCCGCGCACGTTGGGCGCGAAGACCGCCACACCCTCCGCGAGCACGGCCTGGAACAGCGGCTGGAACGTGGGCCGCTCCTGCGCCTCCGGGCCGCCGTGCAGCCAGATCAGCGTGGGCTGCGGGCCGAGTGCCCCGCCGGGCCGGAAGAGCCAGCCCGACAGGCGTAGCCCGTCCTCGCCGCGGAACTCGTGCAGCGTGGGCTCCACGAACGAGGACCCGACCTGCTTGGCGGGCCGTAGCAGCGGGGTGGAGACACCGTGGATGTCGAGCCCGATCCGGGACAGGCGGGGCGACACGGTGGGGCCTTCGTTGGCGACCAGGAGCGCGTTGCCGTCGAGGGTGAACGCGGTGCCGGTGACGACGTCGCCGGGCACCGGGACGACCGGTTCGAGCATGCCGGAACGCAGGTCGAGCAGCTCCACCTCGCTGCGCCCGTCGACGTTCCAGGTGAGCGCGGCGCGCACCCCTGCGGGGTCGAGGGCCACCAGGTCGAGGTCGTCGTCGGGGCGCTCGGCGATGGGGTAGACGGTGGAGACCCCGCCGGAGCCGCCCAGCGTGACGGCGAGCAGGCCGGGGCGCTCGCGCCCGGCGTCGGTGTGCACGTAGAGCTGGCGGCCGGTGACGCCGAACCGGGCGTCGGCCACGTCGGCACCGCCGGGCAGGAGCTCGGTGCGCCTGCCGCTGTGCAGGTCGACCAGCTCGAGCCTGCGCGCCCCGCGCGGGCCGAGCCGCACGACCGCCCGCCTGCCGTCCCCGCTCACCGAGCACACGTGCGGCGAGGGCCCGACGCGAGCACGACGGACGTGCCGTCGCGGAGGTCGACCAGGCAGGCCTGCCCGTCGCCGGACGACTCGGCGAAGATCGTGATGCCGAGCTGGCGACCGGTGGGCGACCACACGCCCAGCGTGGCGGCCGCGGCGCCGGGCGCGAGGTCCCGCACCTGCTCGCCGTCCGGCGAGACCACTTGCACGCCGGTGCGCTCGCCGCCGTGCGGGGCGATCTGGCAGGCGATCCAGAGCCCGTCGGGCGACCAGCACATCGTCTCGACGTCACCGCCGGTGGGCAGCGGGCGGTCGGGCTGCTCCACCTGCTTCCCCTCGGGCGGGAGCAGGCCGACCCACGCGTGCGGGCGGCCGTCGCGATCGGAGATCCAGGCGAGGCGGGTGCCGTCCGGGGACGGCGCCGGATGGTGGAAGCGGGTGGGAAAGAGCCCGGGCGTGTCCGTGCCGCCCCCGAGACGTGCGAGCCGTCGCTCGGTGAAACCCGGCGTCCTCGCGTGCTCCATCTCGTCACAGCCCCCTTTCCTGCATCCACATCTCCAACAGCGCCACCTGCCACAACGCGTTGGAACCCAGGTTCGTTCTCCTCGTGTTCGGGTCGACCAGCATGGCGTCGACCCACTCCCGGCGGACCAGCCCCCGCGCCTTCGCGACCGGGTCCGTGACGGCGTCGCGCACCCGGTCGAGGAACGGCCCTTCGAGGTGCCTGATCGCCGGAACCGGAAAGTACCCCTTGGGCCGGTCGATCACGGAGTCCGGGACCACCCCGCGCGCCGCCTCCTTCAGCACGCCCTTGCCGCCGTGGGCGAGCTTGAGCTCCGGCGGGCACGCGGCCACGAGCTCGACCAGTTCGTGGTCGAGGAACGGAACCCGCGCCTCGAGGCCCCACGCCATGGTCATGTTGTCGACCCGCTTCACCGGGTCGTCCACCAGCATGACGGTGGAGTCCAGCCGCAGCGCGGCGTCGAGGGTGTCGTCGGCGCCCGGTGCGGCGAAGTGCTCGGCGACGAACGCGCGGCTGGGGTCGTGGTCGAGCAGCCACTCGGGCTCGAGGATCTCGGCCAGCTCGGCGTGCGGGCGGTCGGTGAACACCGCGGCGTACGCCTCGGGCCCGCGTTCGCGCGGCACGCCCGCGAGCGGCGGGTACCAGTCGTATCCCGCGAGTACCTCGTCGGCGCCCTGCCCGGACTGCACGACGGTGACCGACGTCGACACGTCCTCGGCGAGCAGGTGGAACGCCACGCAGTCGTGGCTCACCATCGGCTCGGCCATCGCGCCGATCGCGGCGTCGACGGCGGGCAGCATCCGGGCGGGGTCGACGAGGATCTTGTGGTGGTCGGTGGCGAACTCACGTGCGATCAGGTCGGAGAACCCGAACTCGTCACCCGCCTCGCCTGCGGTGGCGGGGAACCCGACGCTGAACGTCCCCAGCCCGCTCTGGCCCTCCCGGGCCAACAGTGCGACCACCAGCGACGAGTCCAGCCCGCCGGACAGCAGCACCCCCACCGGGACGTCCGCGACCATCCGCCGCCGCACCGCGAGCCGCAGCGCGGCGAGCACGGCGTCGCTCCAGTCGCGGGCGCTCATGCCGGCGTGCTCGGGCCTGCGGACGTGTTCGGGGCGCCAGTACACGCGGTCGCTGCTCGTACCGTCCGGCCGGATCGTGCGGACGGTGGCGGGCGGGACCTTGCGGACGCCCGCCAGGATCGTGCGCGGCGCCGGCACGACCGAGTGGAACGACATGTAGTGGTGCAGGGCGACCGGGTCGAGCGACGTGTCGACGCCACCGCCCGCCAGCAGCGCGGGCAGCGACGAGGCGAAGCGCAGCCGTCCGGGAGCCTCGGTGACGTACAGCGGTTTGATCCCGAGCCGGTCGCGGCCCAGCGTGAGCACACCGGTGTCGCGTCGACGATCCCGAAGGCGAACATCCCGATGAACCGCTCCACGCACGCCGGACCCCAGCGGTGGAACGCCTTGAGCAGCACTTCCGTGTCGGAGGTGGAGAAGAAGCGGTACCCGGCGCTCAGCAGCTCGGCCCGCAGCTCGCGGTAGTTGTAGATCAGCCCGTTGAACACCACAGCGAGCCCCAGCTCCGGGTCGACCATGGGCTGCGCGCCGTGCTCGGACAGGTCGAGGATCTTCAGCCGGCGATGCCCGAGCGCGACGGCGCCGGTGGCGTACACCCCCGACCCGTCCGGGCCGCGGCGGTGCATCTCGGCGGTGATCCGCGCGACGGCGGGTACGTCCGGCTCCGTGGCGTCGAACCGGATCTCTCCGGCGATACCGCACATGGCCGTCCTCCGCTCCGTCACCGTCGAGTGGACGACGCCGCGGGGCACCTGCGCAACCCACCACGTGTTTCCAGTTGGTGTCGGGACCCCATGGTGTGATCGCATCCATGACGGAACCGACCATCGGCGTGACCTTCCGCCCGCAGAGCCCGCCCGAAGACCTGCGTGACGTGGCGCGGGCGGCCGACGAGGCGGGCATCGCCCAGCTGTGGTTGTGGGAGGACTGCTTCTTCGAGGGCGGCATCAGCACCGCAGCCGCGGCGCTGGCCTGCACCGAGCGGCTCCACGTCGGTGTCGGGCTGCTGCCGGTTCCGCTGCGCAACCCGGCCCTCGCCGCGATCGAGATCGCCACGGTCGCCCGGATGTTCCCCGGCCGGTTCCGCCCCGGGCTCGGCCACGGCGTGCTGGAGTGGATGGAGCAGGTCGGGGCCCGCGTGCCGTCGCCGATGACGCTGCTGCGCGAGTACACCACCGCGGTGCGGCGCCTGCTGCACGGGCACACCGTCGACGTCGAGGGGCGCTACGTCCGCCTGCACGACGTCACGCTCGACTGGCCGCCCGCGTCCCCGCCGCCGCTGCTCGTCGGCGGGCGCGGGCCGAAGACCGTGGGTCTCGCGGGCGAGATCGCCGACGGCGTCATCCTCGACGGCGTGCTCACGCTCGACCAGGTCCGGGAGGGTGCGGCGCAGGCCGCCGCGGCCAGGAACACCGCCGGGCGCGGCGACGAGCCGTTCGACACGGTCGTGTTCGTCGACGTCGATCCGGCCGCTCCCGGCGTCGACGCCCGGATCGACGAGACGATCGCCACGATGAGCGGGATCGGTGCCACCACGGTGGTGTTCGTGCCCCCGGAGGAGACCCCCGATCCGGGACCTCTCATCGAGGCGTGCGCGAAGCGGGGGTAGAAAGGAGGCCGGCTCACCGTTCCACCGTCCAGGGGTCAGGTCTTGCACGTCCGCGCCGCGCTGCTCGCCGTGCTCACCACGGTCGCCGTCCTGCTGCCCTCCGCGTGGCCCGGCGCCGCGGCGGCCTCCGAGGCCCCGCTGGAACCACCGGCCGCCTCGGCGTACTGCTCGGCGCCCGGGATCGTGTGCATCACCGCCGACCAGACGTCGCGCATCGAGGTCACCACCTCGAACGTGATCTACGACGGGCAGGGGCACACCGCGGTCGGCATCACGGTGAACGCCGACGACGTCACCGTCCAGAACTTCGACTTCCGCAACTGCGCGGGCAGTTGCGTGTGGACCAAGGGCACGAACAACGTCGTCCAGAACAACGCGATCTCGCAGGTCTACTACGCGGGCGACGACATCGACGGCCTGCGCTTCTTCGGCGACGGCACGAAGATCCTGCGCAACCGGTTCTTCGACATCCTCAAGGGCTCGAAGCGTGACGCCCACCTCGACTGCATGCAGACCTACGCCACCCCGAGCGCGGGCGGCGGCACCGCGGACGTCGTCATCGCCGGCAACCTCTGCCAGGACAGGGCCTTCCACCAGTGCCTGATGGTGGAGGGCCCCGGCAGCACCGACGGCGGCGGGGGCGGCGGCGGGGCCACCAGGAACTGGGTGGTCGAGGGCAACTACTTCCAGTGCTACGCCAACCAGACCATCGCCCTGCGCGACGCCCACGACTTCGTCATCCGCCACAACGTTTTCGCGGGCGCGGGCCGCAAGGCGATCCAGCAGGCCGACGGCTCCTCGAGGATCAGCATCCGGGACAACAGCCTCGGCGCGGGATACGGGCGGGTCACCGGCGACTGAGCCGTCAGCCGCGATCCCGGTAGATGTCGCGGCGGTGGCCCATGGTCAGAACCAGGACGAGTAGTTCGCCGTCGTGGATCTCGTACACGATGCGGTAGTCGCCGGTGCGTACCCGCCACTCACCGCCGCCGCCCACCAGTTGCGTGGCCGCCGGTGGACGTGGATCGGTGCCGAGCAGCTCGATCGCCGCTTGGATGCGGCGTCGCGCCTGTGGGTCGAGCTTGCGGAGCTGCCGGGCGGCGCCGGTGGTGAAGGTGACCCGGTATCTCACAGGCCGAGGTCCGCCTTGACCTCTTCCCACGGGATCGGGGTCGCTCCGGTCTCCCGCATCTCGGCCCTGGCCGCCTCCGCGGCGCGGATGTCCGCCATGTCCTCGGCCAGATCGAGCAGCCGCTCGAGGTCGTCGGCGTCGATCACCGCGGCCACCCGGCGCCCGTGGCGGGACAGGAAGACCGGCCGATGCTCCGAACGAGCCCGGTCGACGACGGTCGCCAGCTGGTCTCGCGCCTCGGAGATGCTCAGGCGTCGGTCATGTACTAAATGTACGAGCCGCGGGTGAAATGTACAACTCAGCGCAGCACCCACGTGTCCTTCGCCCCGCCCCCGCGGGACGAGTTGACGATCATGCTGCCGGCGGGCGCCACGCGGCTCAGCGCCGAAGGAGTGACGTGCACGGTGGTGCGGTCGCCGATCCGGGACTGGAGCACGAAGGCGCGCAGGTCGACGGCGCGCGGTTCCAGGTGGTCGCCGGCGAACGTGGGGTGGGTGGACAGGTTCACGAGGTCCTGCGCCACCCAGCCCGCCGGGTCGGCGCGCACCTCGTCCGCGAGGGCGGCGAGCTCGGCGCGGTCGGCGTGCGGGCCGATCACGATGCGGTGCCCGCCGTAGCCGTCCACCGGCTTGAGGACCAGCTCGTGGAGGCGGTCCAGGACCTCCTCGCGCTGATCGGGGTCGACGCAGGGGTAGGTCGGGACGTTGGCCAGCAGCACGTCCTCCCCGAGGTAGTAGTCGATCATCCGGGGCACGTAGGCGTACACGAGCTTGTCGTCGGCCACGCCGTTGCCCAGCGCGTTGAGCACGGCCACCGAGCCGCGGGCCACCGCCTTCGAGAGGGCCCGCCCGATGGGCCGCATGTCGGCACCCGTGGCCGTGAGCAGCTCGCGCTCGTCGAGCCGGCGGTAGAGCACCGACAGCCTGCGCCGGGCGCCGGTACTCACCAGGTACACGCCGTCCTCGGTGACCTGCAGGTCGCGTGGGGTCACCAGTGGCACCCCCATCCGATCGGCGAGGAGGCGGTGCTCGAAGTAGGCGGAGTCCGACGGTCCGGCGGACAGCAGCGCCACCTCGTCGTGGCCCGCCGCGTCGCGCTCGGTGGCCGAGATCAGGGCCGCGTGCAGCATGCGGGGCACCGCCTCCAGCCCGACGACACCGGCGGGCGGCTCGAGGTCGGGCATCGCGCTGCGGATCAGCCGTCTGCTGATCAGCGCGTAACCGATGCCCGACGGCACCCGCAGGTTGTCCTCCAGCACGTACCAGCGGTCGGCGCGGTCGCGGACGAGGTCGATGCCGGCCACCGCGATCCGGACGGCGTCGGCGGGCACGAGCGTGCCGAGCCTGCTCCGGCCGGGCGCGGCGTCCACCACGGAGGCCGGCACCACGCCGTCGGCGACGATCCGGCGCTCGCCGTACACGTCGCGCACGAAGGCCTCCAGCGCCCGCACCCGCTGGCCGAGCCCGGCGGAGAGGCCCTCCCAGTCCTCCGCCGTGACGATCCGCGGCACGAGGTCGAGCGGGAACAGCCGGTCCGAGTCCTCGGCGCCCACCCGGAACGTGACACCGCGCGCCTGCTGCTCGGTGCGCAGCGCCGACTGCGCCGCCCGCATGCCGCGCGGGCCCAGCCGGTCGAGCGTGCGGAACAGCCACCCGTAGTGCGGCAGCACGGTGCCCCCCGCGCTCACCGCCTCGTCGTACGCGGCCTGATCGTCCCCGCGGTCGGGCCGACCGGTGTGGTAGCCGACGAGCAGTCCGGGGGTGCTCGGCACGGTGGCGGGCGGCTCGGTGCGCAGCGTGCGGCCCTGGGTGTGGGCGATCAACCCGTCCACGACGTCGGCCAGCTCGCCCCGGCGGCCGAACAGCCGGCGCTGGCGGGCCGCCGCACTGCCGCGCGACAGCGTGGCCTGCGACAGCTCCAGCACCTGCTCCCAGTCGCCGAGCTCCTCCAGCTGCGGCCGCAGCAGGTCGACGAGCTGGCCGATCAGCAGCGGTGGAGCGACGAGCGCGGGCCCGACGAGGTCGACGAGGTCGCCCTCCAGCCCCGAGCGCGCCGCCCGCCACGACGCCGCGCGCAGCAGCTCGTGCCGGGCGTCCGGCAGCGGAACGCCCGCTGCGGCGTCCGTGCGCGCCTTGCCGACCAGCGCCCGGAAGAGCCCGGCGATCAGCACGACGTCCTCGACGTCCGGACAGGCGTCGCACACCCGCAGCTCGACGGTGGGCAGGTGGGCGCTGGGCCGGATGTCGAAGTAGACCATCCCGGGGTCGCTGATCGTGCCGGACGCGATGAGGTCGGCCACCAGCTCCTCGTAGTCGGCACCCGTCTCGACGTGGGCCGGCGGGCCCGCGGTGGGCCAGCGCGACCACACGACGGACCGGTAGCTCGCGTAGCCCGTGTCGCTGCCGTTCCAGTACGGCGAGCTGGCGGAGATCGCGAGCAGGACCGGGAGGTAGGGCGCGACCCGGCGCACGACCTGCACCGCGACGTCGCGGTCGGGCACGTCCACGTGCACCTGGGCCCCGCAGATGTGCTGCTCGCGCACCAGCATCTGGTACTCGTGCTGCATCTTCTCGTAGCGGCTCCCGCCGAGATGGCGTCGCCGGTCGCATCCGCCAGCGGCACCGTGCCGGCCGCGACGACCCCCAGCCCGAGCGGCGCGGCCACCGCCTCCAGCCTGCCGCGCAGCCGCCTGATGTGGTCGCGCAGCTCGTCGAGCGTGCAGCACACCGGAGTGTTCGTCTCCACGAGCGAACGCTGCAGCTCGGGGGCGAACTCGGCGCCGTCGAGCTGGGCGAGCAGCGCGTCGACCTCCGGGGCCGATCGGCGGGACTCCAGGTCGACGACGTGGAACTCCTCCTCGACGCCGAGCAGGGGGACGTCACTCATGGGGGTGACGCTGCCACATCGATGTGACGTCCGTGCTGCCCCGCGATCACGCAAGTCAGGCCGCGTTCAAGAATCCCGGATCCTTGAACACGACCTGGGACCGGGCTCCCGGTCCGCGACAGCCAGGTCCGGGTCGTTCACCCCTCGAGAACGGCCTGGATCTCGATGCTGATCGACACCTTGTCGCCGAGCGCGACGCCGCCGGACTCCATCGGCACGGTCGTGCCGATGCCGAAGTCCTGCCGGCTGATCTCCGCGGTCGCGGAGAACCCCGCGCGCTGCCCACCCCAGGGATCGGGGGTGAACCCGTTCATCTCGAGGGCGAGCGGCACCTGGCGGGTGACCCCGTGCAGCGTCAGGTTGCCCTCGACGATCCAGCCGTCGCCTGCCGGCCGGACGCCGGTAGAGCAGTAGGCCATCGTCGGGTGGTTCTCGACGTCGAGGAAGTCGCCGGAGCGCAGGTGGCCGTCCCGCGTCTCGTTGCCGGTGTCGACGGACGCGAGGTCGATCGTCGCCGTGACGGACGAGTCCAGCGGGTCCTCGCCGGTGACGATCGCGACGTCGAAGCCGGTGAACCGGCCCCGCACCTTGCTGATCATGAGATGCCGGACGGAGAAGGCGATCTCGGAGTGCGTCGGGTCGGGCGCCCAGGCGCCGGACAGGTAACCGGGGATCGCGACGGAGGTCATGGAGCTCCTCACGGATGTGGTCGGTGGCCGGTGGGTGGGTCAGCCGAACTGGCCGGGCTGGTAGTCGCCCGCGGGCTGGCGGACGATGACGTTCGCGCGGTTGAAGGCGTTCATGACGGCGATGGTCGACACCAGCGCTGCGAGCTGGTCCTCGTCGTAGTGCTTGGCGGCGTTCGCCCATGCGTCGTCGGTGACCCCGCCCGCCGCGTCGGCGATCCGGGTGCCTTGCTCCGCCAGTTCGAGGGCGGCGCGCTCGGCTTCGGTGTACACCGTGGCCTCCCGCCAGGTGGCCACCAGGTTGAGGCGCGTCGGGGTCTCCCCGGCGTGCGCGGCGTCCTTGGTGTGCATGTCGACGCAGAAGCCGCAGCCGTTGATCTGGCTCGTGCGCAGGGCCACCAGCTCCAGCGTGGTGGTCGGCACCGTCGAGCCCTCGACCGCCTTGCCCGCCGCGACGATGTGCTTCACGACCTTGGCGGAGACCGGGTTGCTGCGAGGTTCAATCGAGCGTCCATGCCTGGATGACACGGCGGCTCGGCAGGATGTGAGACGGCCGCCGGTGAATGTGACGTGCGTCTCTCCGCCAGGCCGCGTCAGGCGTACGCGGCGTCGAAGAACGCCAGTTCGAGGTCGACGGCGCGGACGAACAACGCCTGCACCCGCTCCCGGTGCGCAGGCTCGATGCCCGCGCACACCCGGTCGAACTCCGCGCGCAGGAACTCCACCCACGCCGTGAACGCCCGCCCGCTGTGCAGCGCGATCCACTCCGCCTGCAGCGGCTCCTCCGGCGGTTCCTCCTCGGGCCGGGTGGCCCACTCCAGGTACAGCCACTCCGCGACGAGCAGCACCGCGAGGCACGACGGGTAGTCGGCGCTGCGCCGGGCGTCGTCCATCAGCTCGACGAACCCGCGCGTCGGCTCCAGCAGCTCGGGGTCGGTGCGGTCGGCCAGCGGGACGTCGAGCGTGTCGAGCGCGCGGGCGAAGAAGTCGTTCTCCGGGCCGGCGATGATCCCGAGCTGGCGGGCGTGCACCACCCGCGCCTCCGCCCGGTCGCCGCCGCCACCGCAGCACCCATCAGAGCGAGGAACGCGTCGACGAACTGGTGGTCCTGCACCAGGTAGGTCGTGAGCACGTCGGTGTCGACCCCGCCGCGCCAGATCTCCTCGACGAACCGGTGCCCGACGGCGGCGTCCCACGTCGGCCCGGTCAGCTCCCGCAGCTGCGCTGAGAACGTCACGTCGATGACCTTAGTGTCGCCGTGTCATGAGCCGTCGCTTCTCGGCCGCCGCCGGCCACGGGACGTCGGGGTAGGGGGAGCGGCGGGCCGCGTCGGCGGCCGGGAGGGTGCCCTGCGCGACCGCGGCGTGCAGGGTGGCGACCTCGGCCAGCTCCGCCCGCTGCCCGGCGACGAACTCGGGGCCGACCGGGTCGCCGTGGCCGGGGACGATCGTGCGCGGCCCCAGCGCGAGCAGGCTGTCGAGGGTGGTGGGCCACTCCGCGACGACCGCGTCCTCCAGGTCCGGTGGTGCGCCCTGCTCGACGAGGTCGCCCGCGAACACGACGCCGGCGTCGGGCACCACGACGACCAGGTCGTGGTCGGTGTGGCCACGGCCGGGGGTGCAACAGTTCGACGGTGCGGCCGCCGAGGTCGAGCACGGCGGGCGCGTCGGCGTCCGGCAGTGGGGGATCGGTGGCGGCGAGGGCCTCGGCGGTGCCGACGTCGCCGCGGGCGCGGTAGTGGGCCGCCCACCTGGAGCGCTGGGCGGCCGCGGTGGTGGCGAGCGCAGCGCGGCAGCGCGGCAGGGCGTGGACCGGGGCAGGGGCGAACGCCGCGGTGCCGAAGCAGTGGTCGAAGTGCGCGTGGGTGATCGCGACGGCCAGCGGGAGCGCGGTGACCGCCCGCACCGCGGCGGCGAGCTCGGCGCCTGGCGGGCGTCACCGCGGGTGTCGACGACGAGCGCGCGCTCGGCGCCGAGCACGAGGCCGACCGTGAGGTCGAGCTCGGCGTAGCGGCGCGCGAGCACCCCGTCGCTGACCTCCACCCAACGGCCGTCCATCACGTTCCCCGCAGGAAACCGTCGCGCAGCCGCGGGACGGCGGTGCTCGCGTCGAGCGCGGCGGCGAGATCCACATCGGCCGCGAAGCCCTCGGCGCGCAGCTCGCGTCCGGAGGCCGTGGCCGCGAGCACGTCGGCGAGGCCCCGATCGCGGGCGGCGGCGAACTGCGCGACGGCGAGCTCGGCCTCGGGGGAGCGGCCCGGCAGCGTGGCCGCGACGGCACCGGCGCCGATGGCGTCCTCCGCGGCGACGCGCATGGTGTCGTCCGGCCACCGCTCGCCCGCCGGCACGATCCCGACCGGTCCGCCGACGGCCCGTGCCGCGGCCGCCACCGCGGAGGCGTTGCGCAGGCAGCCCGCGAGCAGCACCGCCCCGGCCCCCGCCACTGCCGCGCAGAGCGTGGCGCCGTTCGGGGAGGGCAGGGCCAGCCGCGTGCCGGCGGCCAGCCCGGTGAGGGACGCGGGGGACAGCGACGGGCCCTGACCACGGCGCGGCGCCGCCCGGACGACGTGTGCCGGCGGCCAGCCCCGGTGAGGGACGCGGGGGACAGCGACGGGCCCTGACCACGGCGCGGCGCCGCCCGGACGACGTCCGCGGCAGCGGCCGGTCGCGTCGCGA